>NZ_JAVIWL010000001.1:2689474-4034211 GCF_034314045.1 Glaciimonas sp. CA11.2
GGCCGAAGCGCTAGATAATGGTGCTGATGTCGTGGTGAGTGGACGGGTGGCAGATTCTGCTCTATTTGCAGCAGCAGCTTTGCGGCATTTGAATCCGGGACCTGCGGCACTTGCCGGTGCGATTGCTGTTGGTCATTTGCTGGAATGTGGTGGTCAACTGACTGGTGGTAACTACGATCCGATCGGCCAAAAACTGCTCTCCGCAGCGGATTACGCAAAGCTTGGCTATCCGCTTGCGCATATATACGCCGACGGCAGCGCCGACATCACAATTCTGGACAATGCGCCGGGCATACTTGATGCGGAAACCTGCACGCTACAATTATTTTACGAAGTCCATGATCCGGCACGTTACGCCACGCCCGACCTGATCATCGATTTCACCGGTATTCGTTTTGAGCAGATAGGCAAAAATCGCGTACACATGTCCGGTGCTCGCTCACTGGGACCGCCGCCCACCTTGAAGGTCGCCGGTTTTCTAGAGTTGCCCGGTTACATTGCGGATGCTGAAATTGGATTTGCAGGGACCGGTGCGATGATGCGCGCGCAACGTGCTGCGGAAACCTTACGACTACGCTTATCGGATTGGAAGGATGCAGATATTGCGATTGATTTGGTCGGTGTCAACTCAGTGTTGCGGGCGGGGTCACTTGCGACATTATCGGATCCGGCCGAATTGCGGGTGCATGTCTCCGCACGTTGTGCCGATCTGGAAATCGCGCAAATCATCGAAGATGAAATCTACGCGTTAACATTATCTGGTCCTGCCGGAGGATGTAGCGTACGTAGCGAGCGCCGCCCGCGCATTGAAGTGTTGGATGGTTTTATCGCTCACGATCTGGTGCGACCAGAAATTGAATGGAGTCAATCATGAGAGTTGGTGATATTGCGACCGGCCGCGCCGGAGACAAAGGGAACGTCCTGGACCTGACACTCGTTGCCCGCGATGAAGCGGCGTACGCCATCCTGACGCGCGTTCTGACGGCAGAGTTTGTTGGCACGGCGCTTAACCGTGTCGTTCCAGGACCAACGGTGCGTTACGAAATTCCCGGACTGCGCGCACTTAAATATGTCTCGGATGAGGCACTCGCTGGTGGCGTTTATGCCTCGCTACGTCCAGGATTACATTGGCAAAAAGCGGCGATCTGGTTGCTGCTCGATTTGGATATACATGTTAGCGAATAATAATCCTAATAGTAATCCGTCTAAGCCTTCATCAGACCGCAAAAAAGAACAGAAAATAACCGCATGATGGCGTGATAATAAAAAATAGCTTGATAAAAATGACCGACATAGAGTCAACCCCAGGATAAGAGATCGGAGACGCAATGCAATACAGCACTATCGCTTATCGGGTGGAAAATGCGATCCTGACGCTCACTCTGAATCGCCCGGATCGCCTCAATGCGTTCACGGTAACGATGGCGGACGAACTGATCCATGCGCTTGATCGGGCCAGTGAAGATGATGCTGTGCGGGCAATTGTAGTCACAGGAGCGGGGCGTGCATTTTGTGCCGGTATGGATTTGGATGCATCCGTTGATGTTGGTAATGACGATGCTGATAGCAATAAAAATAACGTTTTCGGCCTCAACGAAGCGCTGCATCCAACCTTGCAAAGTCTGGAGGAGAACTTCGATGATCCTCTCGTAGTGAATGGTGTGCGTGATACCGGCGGCCGTGTGGTGTTGGCAATCTTTGACTGCAAAAAGCCGATAATTGCAGCTATTAATGGTGCGGCAGTCGGAGTTGGTGCAACGTTGACACTAGCCATGGATATACGCATCGCCTCAGATAAAGCACGTTTTGCCTTTCCATTTGGCAAGCTCGGGATTGTACCCGATGCCTGTTCAAGCTGGTTTCTCCCGCGGATTGTCGGTTTGGCCAAAGCGCTTGAGTGGACCTACACTGCGGAGATGATCGACGCGCAGGAAGCGCTGAACTGTGGATTGATAAAAGCCGTCGTGCCGCAGGAAAAATTGCTGGAAGAGGCATACGTTATTGCACAAAAAATCAGCACCGATCGTTCGCCGGTCTCGGTCGCACTGATACGGCAAATGATGTATCGCAATTCAGCAGAACCGCATCCGATGCAAGCGCACAAGATCGAGTCGCTGGGTATTTTCTATACTAGTCAAGCGGATGGTAAGGAAGGTGTCGCTGCCTTCCGTGAAAAGCGACCTCCTCATTTCAAGGCGGCATCCTCCGAGATGCCGTCATTCTATCCCTGGTGGAAATAATATGGACTTTGAACCAGCTCGTCTGGAAGCATTTTTGAAGAATGCAATTCCTGCGTTGGAAGGTGATATGACGCTGGAACGCATCGGCGGCGGCCAGTCCAACCCGACCTATTTTGTCAATTTTTCCAACCGCTCGTTGGTGCTGCGCAAGCAACCGGCGTCGAGTTTGTTGCCATCCGCGCATGCAGTAGACCGTGAGTATCGGATCATGCAGGCATTGTTTGGCACGGATGTACCAGTCCCAAAAATGGTGTTGTTCCATGCTGAGCGCGACGTAGTTGGCACGCCGTTTTACATCATGGAGCGATTGCAGGGCAGAATTTTTCCTGGCTATGCACTGCCGGGGATGGTGCCTTCTGAACGGCACGCCATCTATATGGCGATGGCCGAGGCCATGGCACGCTTGCACAAAGTTGACTGGGCAGTGATTGGGTTGACCGATTACGGACGTCAGGGCAGCTATTTCACACGCCAGATTGCGCGTTGGACCAAGCAATGGCAGATGTCCAAGACGCGTGAAAATGCGGACGTTGAGCAGTTGATCGTCTGGTTACAAAAAAATATCCCTGATGAAACAGAGACAAGGATCAGCCACGGTGATTTTCGGCTTGGGAATCTGATGTTTCATCCAACCGAGCCACGTGTGATCGGGGTGCTTGACTGGGAACTCTCGACCTTGGGCCATCCGTTGGCCGATGTGGCTTTCAACTGCATTGCTTACCGTACAGTGCCGTCCGAATATGGCGGCATTCTGGGGCTGGATCATGCCGCGATGGGGATTCCATCGGAAGTTGAATATTTACAACATTATTATCTCCACAGCGGGCGCCGCGATGGCCTCACTGCGTTCCATTTTGCTTTCGCATTATTTCGTCTTGCGGTAATTTTTGAAGGCATTGCGGCGCGCGCGCTTAGTGGCAATGCCGAGGCTGACAACGCACTTGAAGTTGGAGAGTTAAGTGTTGCTTTCGCCCATCGCGCAGTGGAATTTATTAACGGCACATCGCAACCTTCACCTAAAGGAAATTCCGCATGATGAATTTTGAATATTCGGAGAAAGTCACCGCACTACAGATTCGCGTGCGCGACTTCATGGAGCGCCACGTTATTCCCGCAAATACCGATTGGCATCATCAGGCTGACCAAGGCATATTTCCTATCGAATTAATGGAAAGGCTCAAGGTATTGGCGAAGACTGAAGGTTTGTGGAATTTTTTTCTACCGGGGCTGCGGGAGAATGAGCCGGGCACACGTCTGACCAATCTGGAATATGCACCGCTGGCAGAAGCTATGGGCCGGATTCCGTGGGCGGCTGAAGTGTTTAACTGCAATGCGCCCGATACCGGCAACATGGAGATGTTGCATCTATGCGCGACACCAGAGCAATCGCGACAATGGTTGCGGCCAATGCTGGAGGGACAGATTCGCTCGTCATTTTCGATGACCGAGCCAGAAGTTGCATCCTCTGACGCCACCAATATTCAAACCACTATTCGTCGCGACGGTGATCACTACGTTATCAACGGGCGCAAATGGTTCACCAGCGGTGCTTTGCATCCATTATGCAAAATGACCATTGTTATGGGCGTGTCCGATGAAAGTCCGGACGCAGCCAAGCATCGACGTCATTCCATGTTGGTGGTGCCGCTTGATACGCCCGGCATGCAGATTCTCCGTAATGTTGCCATCATGAATCATTTGGCACCGGAAGGTCATTGCGAAATTGTATTTAAAGACGCACGGGTTCCGCTGACAGCGCTGCTGGGTGACGAGGGCGGTGGTTTTGCATTGGCGCAAGCGCGCCTGGGACCCGGTCGAATTCATCATTGCATGCGCACTATCGGACAATGTGAACTGGCATTGGAAATGATGTGTGAGCGTGCCTTGGAACGACGTACTTTTGGCAAGCACCTGGCCGATTACGCCAACATTCAGGATTGGATCGCCGAATCACGGCTCGAAATCGATCAGGCCCGTTTGCTGGTTCTGCGCGCCGCATCGATTATTGACCGCTTCGGCAATCAGGCGGGACGCGTCGATGTGTCAGCGATTAAAATCGTCGCGGCACGATTACAGACGCGGGTTCTGGACCGCGCGATTCAGGTTTTTGGCGCAATGGGCATGACGCCTGACACACCGCTTGCATTCTTGTGGACATGGGGCCGAGCGATGCGTTTCATCGATGGGCCGGATGAGGTACATTTGCGTGTAGTAGCGAAGAATGAATTGGCCAAAGCAAAGGCAAATATGGGCAGCACCAAAGCTTATTTTACTTTGCCACAGCGCAGCGATAGCATCACACCAGATCAAAACAAGGATCACTTGAAATGAAACAATGGGACGATACCTGGCCTGCCACGCGACTGGAAACACATTTTGACGGGCGCGTGGTGCGCTGTTTTGTTGAGCGTCCAAAAAGTGTATACGCGATGCTGGATGATGCTGTGCAGCGCAATCCCAACGGAGATGCCATGGTGTGCGGCGCAGACCGCATTACGTGGAAGGGTCTACGCGATTCATCAGCGCGCTTAGCGACAGGTCTGGCAAGTCGTGGTATTGGTGTCGGCGATCGCGTGGCGATGCTGATTGGAAACCGTAACGAATTCGTCATCAGCTTATTTGCCATCGCCCGTCTCGGCGCCATCGCGGTTCCGCTCAGTATCCGCGAGCAGACTCCCGGGCTTGCTTATATGCTCAATGATTGCTCAGCAAGCCTCATCGTGCATGACGCCGAATTGGGTGAACGGCTGCCAGTCAGCGCTGACGTGCCATCACTGAAGACTCGCGTGTCAATCGGCCATTGCAGTGGATCTGAAGAATTCGCATCTTTGATGACCGCTTCGTCGAAAGAACTGCCAGCCAAAGTTAACGAAGAAGACGTCGTTGCAATCCTGTATACCTCCGGTACCACCGGTAAGCCGAAAGGTGCCGCCCTGACGCATCTTGGCGTTGTGCATTCTGGCATGCATCTTCAGACCGCAATGGGATTGACGATATACGACACTGCCGTGGCATCCGTGCCGCTAAGTCACGTCACCGGCCTGATTGCACTGGTCGCGACGATGGTGCGCTGCGCTGGAAAACTGGTCATCATGCCGAGTTTTAGAGCGACTGATTTTCTCGCGCTGGCAGCGCGTGAACGCATGACCTACACGCTGATGGTTCCAGCGATGTATAACCTGTGCTTACTGCAACCCGATTTTGAACGCCATGATATTTCCTCGTGGCGGGTGGGCGGATACGGTGGTGCGCCAATGCCGGTGGCGACCATCTCCAGCCTCGCCCAAAAAATACCAAGCCTGACCCTGATGAATTGCTACGGCTCTACGGAAACCACATCGCCTTCCACGTTAATGCCGCAGGGAGAAACTGCCGCCCATAACGACACCGTTGGCCGTGCTCTGGCGTGTGTTGAAATGGCGATTTTCGATGAATCCGGGTGTGAGGTCGAACCGGGTGTGTTGGGCGAAATATGGATCAAAGGGCCGATGGTGGTAAAAGGATATTGGAACAATCCAAGTGCCACCGCTGACAATTTTACCGGTGGATTCTGGCATTCTGGCGATATAGGCTCCATCGGTTCGGACGGTTATATCAAGGTAGCCGACCGGATGAAAGACATGATCAATCGCGGCGGCTATAAGATATATACCATCGAAGTTGAGAACGTCCTTTACCAACATCCCGCTGTGCTGGAATGCGCGGTAGTTGCTAAGCCTTGCCCGGTGTTGGGCGAGCGTGTGCACGCATTCGTGACGTTGCGCCAACCTGATACGCTTGCCGATGGTTTGTTACAAGCTCTCACGACATACTGCGCGGAACGTTTGTCCGACTACAAAGTGCCAGAAAGTTTTACGCTCTCAGAATCACCGTTGCCGCGCAATGCCAACGGAAAACTACTCAAACGCGCGCTGCGCGATCAGGCCAGCGCGCTGTTGCCAACCCCCAAAGCGCACCAATAATGACAGCGTCGGTCACCATCAAGGAAATCCCCATGCCGGAATCAATCATTCCACAATCAACCATTCTGCAACCCGATATCGGTACGCTGGCACTTCTCCGCACGCACATAGGAAGTGAGATTTTTGTCTCCGATTGGGTGCTGATGTCACAAAGCCGCATCAATCAATTCGCGGAGGCGACGGGCGATTTTCAGTGGATTCATGTCGATGTTGCCCGAGCAAAAAAAGAGTCGCCGTTTGGCTGTACCATCGCGCATGGTTTTCTGACGCTATCGTTGCTCGGCAAGTTTTATCAGGACAATTTTGAGTTGCCGTTCTGCGAGATGGGGATTAACTATGGTCTGAACAAGGTTCGTTTTACAAATCCGGTGCGGGTCGACAGTCGGGTTCGCGGTCGATTTTTGCTCAGCAGCGTCGCGGATATCCCCGGTGGCATCCAGATTGTCTTGACGGCAACGATTGAGATCGAAGGTGACGCCAAACCAGCCTGCATCGCTGAGTCGGTGGTACGCCAATATTTCACCAAAACCTAAAAATCAGGAACACAGCCATGAGCAATAGCGACGCAACCATTTTGTTTCATGTAGAAGATCAGATTGCCAACATTCGTTTCAATCGACCATCGGCCCTGAATGCGCTTGATCGCACTATGGCCGAAGGCTTGCTAACGATTTGCAAGAGTATCAAGGCTAGCCAAGATATTGGGGTCGTTGTCATTAGCGGAGAAGGGCGTGCGTTTATGGCAGGCGGCGATCTGGATTATTTTAAAGCTGATCTGGCCGCCGCTGCACAAGCAGCGCCAACTGTCATTGATCCGTTGCACGAAGCATTGTCGATTTTAACCAATCTGCCGCAACTCGTGATTGCCAGTGTGCACGGTGCAGTGGCGGGCGCGGGCGTCAGTCTTGCGCTGGCTTGTGACCTGTCAATTGCTGCAGAAGGCACGCGGTTTAACCTGGCATATTCCAAGATCGGTGCGAGTCCGGACGGATCGGCCTCGTGGTCGTTACCGCGCATGGTCGGCTTGCACAAGGCGCTTGAACTGACACTGTTGGCCGAGACCTTTGACGCAGCAGAAGCGCAGCGTCTTGGCATGATTAGTCGCGTGGTTCCAGCGGCGGCGCTGGCTGCCGAAACAGAAGCGCTGGCGCAACGTCTTGCATCGGGACCGGCATTCGCCTTTGCGAAGACTAAACAATTAATGCGCGCATCATTTGCGCGCACAATGGAAGACCAAATGCTGGCCGAGCGCGAATCCTTTATCGCGTGCGCTAAATCAGCAGATTTTGTTGAAGGCGTCAGCGCATTTTTTGACAAACGTCCGCCGCGCTTTACCGGAAACTGATTGCTCTACAATAGTTAAATTTAATTGAGGGAAGCAGCAATGCGCAAAATCAACACAGTCGGCGTTATCGGTGCAGGGATCATGGGCAACGGGATTGCGCAGTCATGCGCTATGGTGGGCATACCGGTTGTCATGTTAGACATTAGTGAGGTAGCAGTACAAAAGGGCCTAGTAAAAATAGGCAATAGTCTGGACCGACTGATCAAAAACAATACACTCACCTTGGCGCAAAAAGACGCTGTGATAGCGTTGATCACGGGTACGACTGATATCAATGCGTTTAAGACCGTTGATCTGGTAATTGAAGCCGCTACTGAAAATCAGGCGCTCAAGATAAAACTCTTGAAAGAAGTGGACGCTGTCATCGGTGAAGAGGTGATTCTTGCCAGTAATACTTCATCGATTTCCATCACAAAACTGGCCGCGGCGACCAAGCGTTCGGATAGAGTGATTGGCATGCACTTCTTCAATCCGGTCCCATTGATGGATTTGGTCGAGTTGATACGCGGACTTCAAACCAGTGACGCCACGCATGCAAAAGTGGAAGCGTTCGCCAAACAATTGAACAAAAGCCCCATCACGGTGCGGAACAATCCCGGCTTCGTAGTTAACCGGATTCTATGTCCGATGATCAATGAGGCGATCTTTGTTCTCGCTGAAGGATTGGCCACTGCCGAAGCAATCGATAACGGTATGAAGCTTGGATGCCATCATCCAATCGGCCCGCTGGCATTAGCCGACATGATTGGTCTGGATACGTTGTTAGCCGTAATGGAAGTGCTGTATGAAGGATTTAACGATTCCAAATATCGGCCCGCACCACTGTTGAAAGAGATGGTCGCGGCTGGCTACCTAGGGCGCAAATCTGGACGTGGATTTTTTACGTATTCTTGATGCGGTCGATTGAAATTAACTAAAAGGTATTGCGTGGACGTCGTTGTCGACATTTGGTGCTTAACCACCAATTTGGCATTGAACGCCATGTTCGAACAATCATCAGCGTGATAAATCGTCACTTTCACAAATTGGCAGGCGCGCTGGCGCAAGATAGATTGCCGAGTTTGAGAACTTATTCAGGAGAGTGTGACAATGAGAGCAGTACGATGTCATCAATATGGGCCGCCCGAAATGTTGGTGGTCGAAGATATTCCATCGCTAATCCCCGATGCTGGTCAGGTGATTATCAGCGTAAAGGCGGCTGGTGTGAATTTTCCGGATTCACTGATTATTCAGAATAAATATCAAATCAAAACCTCACTACCGTTTTCGCCGGGTGGTGAGTTGGCTGGTGTGATCAAATCGGTTGGCAGTGGCGTCACCAAATTCGTGGTGGGCCAGTCGGTGATCGCATTCTCTGGTTGGGGTGCGTTTGCGGAAGAGATTGCGATAAGTCAAGATAGCCTGATTCCGATGCCAGCCGAGATGTCCCACGAGATTGCAGGGACTTTTTTGATGACTTATGGTACGGCGTATCACGCGCTGAAAGATCGGGCCCAACTTGCTAAAGGTGAGACGGTGCTGATTTTTGGCGCTGCCGGTGGCATTGGCATTGCGGCTATCGAGATTGCCAAAGCGCTGGGCGCTAGAGTGATCGCCGCCGCATCGTCTGCCGAAAAACTGGCAGTTTGTAAAGCACACGGCGCGGATGAATGCATTAATTACCTCACGGAAAATCTGCGCGAGCGGCTCAAAGTACTGACTGATGGGCGTGGCATTGATGTCGTGTGCGATCCGGTCGGTGGCGCATACAGCGAACAGGCAATCCGCAGCATGGCGTGGCGTGGACGGTTTTTGGTGGTCGGTTTTGCAGATGGCGAAATACCCAAAATTCCACTCAATTTACCGTTGCTGAAAGGCTGTTCGATTTTAGGCGTTTTTTGGGGTGATTTTATCCGCAGAGAACCAGAAAATCTGGAGGCCGATTTAACCGAACTGGTATCGCTTTATCGACAGAAAAAAATCAAGCCATTGGTATCGGCACGTTATCCACTTGAAGGTGTCTGCGATGCGCTGAATGCGATGATGCAACGCAAGGTGAGCGGAAAAATCGTCATCATTCCATAGCACTTGCAACATTGGCACAAAATGCCATCCGTTAGTTGTCCTGCATTGTTGAGAGAAACCCTATGTTGACGAATCGAAGAGTCGCACTTATTACCGGTGGCGCGACTGGCGTGGGCGCGGCGGTCGCCAGGTTACTCGCCAGCCGACATTACAATGTGATGATTAACTATAGCCGCAGCAGCGAAGCCGCCGCTGGCGTGGTTGAAGACTGTCTGGCCCTGGGCGCGGATGCCGTCGCAGTGCAAGGCGATGTGTCCAATGACAATGACTGCAACGCATTGGCGTTACAAGCGATGGCGCGTTGGGGGCGTATTGACGCGCTGGTCAGCAGCGCGGGTACGACCCAGTTTATCCCGATGGCGGATCTGGACGCTGTGACCACTGCCGACTTTGAGCGTGTGTATGCGGTCAACACGATTGGACCATTTCAGATGGCTCGTGCGGTCAAAAAGTATATGCAACCTGGCAGTGCGATTGTGAACGTCTCATCGGTCGCTGGCGTTACTGGCAGCGGTAGTTCTTTCCCTTATGTATTATCCAAGGCCGCATTAAACACGCTGACCGTTGCGCTGGCGCGCACGCTCGCTCCGGCTATCCGCGTCAATGCCGTATTGCCCGGGTTGATCGAGGGACGATGGATGCGCGATGGTCTGGGTGACGAGGCCTATGAGCGCGTGAAAGGGGAATTTGCCGCCGTCGCTTTACTGGGAAAAGTCAGCACGCCAGAGCAAATTGCCAGCGCTATTTGTTGGTTGCTTGAGCCGGATTCAGTTGTCACTGGTCAGCTCATTACGGTAGATGGTGGATTTACTTTAGGACGGCCGCCATCAGCGGCAGGACAGTCGATGAAATAAAGAAGGTGGCATTTTTAAAGCGCCTGTGTGGCGCTTTTTTGATGACCATTTTATGGCAATACAACTTTAAAAATTGATGCCACGAATGGCGCGTTACATAAAGTAAACGCCAACGTATTGAAAAATAAATACCCACGTGTTGTAAAACGCGTTCGAATCAATACGAGGTGCCGCTCGCATCGTGCAACGGCCCCCCGATTCATCATTCTATTATCAATTTCTTGCCAGATTCTGAAGAACAACGCCAGGCGCTACAGCCTTTTCTGGGAAGACTGTCACCATCTTGCCCGACTGCCATTGTCCGGTGGTGGGAGAGGCTCGCATATTTTGGAAATTTTTGTCGAATTTGATGCCGAAGCCGGTTGCATAGCTTCCTAGCGGTTTATCCATATTTGCAGCGGCAAGACGGACTTTTTCGAGATCAATGCTGTTCGCTGCTTTAATTGTGTCGAACAACATTTGAAGGCCAACATAGCCTGCCATACTTTGGGGTGCGATGGGATCACTTTTAAACTTGGCGCGATAGGCGGTGAGAAATGCTTTAGCACCGGGGCCAAAGCTTTCAATGACATCGTTGCGCGGCCATCCAACCACCAACAAGCCTTCCAATGAAGTGCCGCCCAAAGACGCCAGCGTTTCGGCAGTATCACCCGTTCCGACGTATAGCATCGCAGCGGGCTTGAATCCTTGATCACGCGCCGTGCGTAGTAGCAGATTGCCATCCGGGACATAGCCAGTTTCGATGAACACATCAGGATTGGCCTGTTTGGCACGCAGGATCGTATCGTTCATATCAATCGAACGGGACGCATGCGCGCCCACGCCCACAATTTTTGCGCCTAACGCCTCCAGCATGCGCTTCTGTGAGATTGCAATTGACGTTCCGTAAATCGAATCCTCATGTTCGATCCATACCTTCAGATCTTTGACATTTTTTTTCAATGCAGGCGCGATCAAATCCTTCACCGTATCGACAGTGCCAGCAGCGAAGCTGAGTGCGTAAGTGCCGGAACGTATAAAGTTCGGCAAGCCGCGTTCTGTCAGATTTTGCGCCACCGCACCGGTATCCCAATAGAGCTTGTTATAGCGACTTGCCGCATCGCTTGCTGCGTTGGAGACCGCGCTAATGTAAGTGCCAGAAAACATATCAACGTTATCGTTGGTCACTAGCTGCTCGACAGCGGCAATCCCTTGCTGCGGATTGGCGGCATCGCCACGCACCAATGCCACTTTGCGGCCAAGCAATCCGCCACTCGCATTAACCTGATCCACCGCTAGTTCATAACCGCGTGTCATCTCAACGCCGTACAAAGCGAGTGGACCGCTAAAGGGATTGATAACGCCAATCTTGATCGGTTCGGCTGCAAAGAGGGCGGGTGATAATCCAGCCGCGCCCGCTATCAGGGCGATACTGGTAATCTTTTTTATTACATGCATGTTGGTCTCCGGGACTTATTTTTTATATTTTATTTTTATGCTTTAGTTTGCGTGCTACAGACATTTTTTTATTTATCCATCCATGTGATGACCTCTTTCTTTTTCGCGATTATTTTTTTAGGGCAGGTACTTACAGGGTTTCTTTTTTAATGTGTTATTTTCGCATTCTCGAAATCTGTTATGAGATTTTTTAATGTGCTTTAGTATGACCCGACATTGAAAACTTATGTGCATAAGTTGAGCAACAATGCGCTATCAACCGAAAAGCTTTTGCTGGTTGGATTGATGGTAAATTATCGTTTAGTTTTTTGCGCCAACTTCACGTCACGCAGACTTTTCTATTTGATTTTTTCTTGTTCCAGCCAAGAAATTCATTCAATTTTTTTATCTATTTTTTTATTTGTTTTTTGATTTTTTGATTTTTTGATTTTTTTAATAATATTTTTTGAAAGCATGTCCGCTTTCAACGTGAGTAAAAATCATCCTAAGGAAAAAACGCGATGCCGACGAAGCTATCAGTAGTTTTTATTCCCGCCTTATGATGCGATGCCAGGCTTTATGGTCGGTGCGTGGCAAATCCAGCAATGCATCTCTGCGGAACGATTACCAATTGAAGCAGTTAATTGAATCAGTGAATTGAAGTTGGTGGCGACTACCAAAAGAGTCGTCGCCATCATTCATCATTCGCTTCTGCGTAAAGTTAAATCACGTTTATTGTGGCGTCGCGGAGATATGGGAGGACAGTTCAGTCCCTGTCTGAAGCGGCTATCAAGTCTATTGATATGCCGTGCAGCGGTGTCGGCCAGCATCTGCGATGACGTGAGAGCAAGGCGCAACAAACGCTCGGTGGCAATTATATCGAGTGTCGGCATGGTGTCGGTGCCACGATCCGCGTTGCTGACCTGCGTGACGTCAATACAGGTTTGAATGCCATGACAGACATCCATCGTCAGAGCATAAAATTGTGCCGACTCATTAGTTTGGATGCGCTGGTAACCATGAAAATGCGTGATGGAATGCTTCGGGTTCTGGAGGTGGCGACGATGTTGTTATGGTCGCGCCTCACGACTAGAAGTCGCTTGGCAGGCAAGTCGCTTGATGAATTGTATTTGAGGGAGAGTCGGGGAAATAATGGTGTTGAGCATTGTTGCTTTCTTTGTCCGGTTGAACCGCTCCCGCTGTCAGGCGGGTGGGGGGCAAATAACAGGGTTGACAGACCGACGTACAAGATCCTCGGCAGGCCGAAGCCTCCCTGCCACTGCCGCCCATAAAAGGTGCAACAACGGTTTACACACATAAAAAGACCGCTATGCGCGGTTTGTGCGTTTTGTACGTTCGAGCTGTCAAACCCGTTCCCCTTTTTTCGGGGACCTATAAACGATAGCGGAGATTTCCGATAAGCATAATCTTTTAAATAAAAAGCAAGATTTAACTTACGTAAATACCTAGGCAATTTCGGAGAAGGACGCACAAATGCAGGCGACCGAATCATTCCCGTTGCCTGCAAAAGTTGCTTCTGTTATACGACATCGACTACGACGACAATTTACTTACCAATTTGTCGGCTGACGCCATTCTCTTGCTGGTTCAACACTGATTGTTCGGCTTTGGTGATGTGACCGCCATTTTGCCGGGACATATCACGTTCTTCTTGTCGAATCGCATGGTCATCCTTGTGCAAGGTTCTGGCCTGACCTTTGGTTATCTGACCATCTTTGACTTCAGTCTTGATACGATTGTTTTGATTGTTCAGCCGATTATTGACCTGTTCCCGGCGTGGATGATTTTTTTGCCACGTTGTCTCAGCCATTACACTACCGGCTGCGCTGGCAAAAACCGTGACAAGTGCAGTGAGTATGATGGCTTTACCTGAGCGATTGCGCGTAAACATAATGTGTCCCCTAATTTAGGTGCAGTATTTGGCGTTAATATTGATGGGTGCTACGTGACATTAACGTTGGTGCTCTTTATTCGGCTGACGATACAAATTGTTTTTGTCGTAACGAATTGTTTCTGCAATCGCTTTCGATCTCTGCTGTCTCTCTTTGGTAGTGCCGAGTGTGGGGATATAAATTGTTGTCAGGTGGAGCGAGACGGTGTGCATCACCACTGTCAACATGCTAGCCATTATCAGACCCAGTTATGGCCCATTGAGCTGATAATAGACTAGTGGGAGGCTATTACTTTGGATCGAGTCCACTCTTGATGACATCGGCGCGCGCTTCTGGCGAGGCAAGGTAACGAATCAATGCGCGGGCGGCTTCCGGATGTTTGGCACCGACTGGAATGCCGGCTGAGAAGGTGGTGATACTTTGCACCTGCTCCGGGATCTTGCCGACAAATTCGATGCCCTGCACCGGCAGAATCTCGCTCACCTGCTGGAAGCCTAGTTCGTATTCACCGCTGGCCACTAATGAACCGACCGGGGTTTTCTCAATCATGTGTGCTTTCGGAATGATCTGTTTTTCAATACCCAGTTTCTTGAATAGTTCGGCCTCAATGTAGACGCCACTGGCGCTATCGGAATACGCGATTGATTTTGCATGGATCAACACCGACTTAAACTTCTCCACTGTGCTAATGTCCGGCTTGGCACTGCCTGCTTTGACCGCCATGCCAATGCGGGAGTCGGCCAGATCAACGCGGCTATCTGCCATCACTTTACCCTGTTTGATCAGATCGCCCAATGCATACCCTACCATGATCACGACGTCAGCCGGTTCGCCACGCGCCAGACGGGTGGGGATTGCCTCCGGCGCTTTGCCCATTGATGGCCCCCACGCGGTCGTCAGCGTGTTGCCGCTAGCCGCTTCATATTTAGGTTGGAGTGCTTTATAAGCAGCGGTAAAGCCACCTGAATTCATGACATTGAGTTCATCGGCTTGGGTCGCGCCAGAGCACAAGGCCAGGCTGAGCGTGCCGAGAATGAATAGCTTTGGCATGATTTGTTTAATACGCATAATCTTTGACTCCTGCTTTTTTTAGATATCGAATGGGTTTTGCCGAGTCATTATCGCGAACGTGATTGATAAAGTAAATTCGCTCAGTTTTAATGCGTAGAGCGCATCAATAAAAAGAGCCCTCCACGATTATGGCAATCGTCGCGGCCAGTTTTTTCGATCGTCTGATACAACTTGTCTGTCGCAGGCGAAAGCGCGGGACCATGGCGTTTAGTCAGCCCAGCCGTCCGATTCACAAACCACACCGCAAACCTTTTCAAATCGGCTCAAAATCGATCCTCGATTCCTTGATTCTATCGATGGAAGGCCATAAGAACTGTCGAATAATTTACAGTCGGATGTGTGAGCCGCCATGAAAGCCATCTCTCTTCATGATTAATATAAGATTTTTTTCTTCGGCATTTTGGCGCTCTACAGCTTAAAACCTGTGGTGGCTGCATGGAGGATGTATTTGGATCAACTGGCCCAGCCATGGGGCGATGAAGAAAGCTGAAAGAAAAAAGGGTTACGAGCCGAAGCCCGTAACCCTCTGATTGCATTGCCTAATTCTGGTGGCCCCCCGCAGAGTCGAACTGCGCACCAACGGATTATGAGTCCGAGAAATAAGGTGTTTATCGGTGTTGATTGATAATCCTAAAAAATACAATTTATATAAATCAATGACTTAGTAAAATTACAGTGTTGATTTTTGTTAATCGATATTGCTTGATATACTCCAAATCGGGTTACATGGCGGTTACATGGTTTACATGGGAGTGTTTGAGGGATGGCAAAGGTAAATTTTACGGCTGGTCGGGTAGCTGATTTTGAATGTGATTCTGGCAAAAGCCAATGTTTCCTTTGGGACACGTCTGCACCGGGTTTGGGCCTGCGAGTAACAGCGAATGGTGCAAAAGCATTCATGTTTTAAGCCAAGTTGAATGGCCAAGCGATGCGTATAACAATCGGCTCGCCTTCCATCTGGACCATAGAAGCCGCAAAAATCGAATCTCGCCGTCTGAAGGTCATTATTGACAACGGCCAAGACCCGCGCCAAGTGAAAACTGACGGGCTGGTCGCAGCGCAAGTAATCCGTGATGTTCAGGAAGCCAAAAAAACAGCCGCCGCTACACTAGCAGCCAAAAACTCAACTACTTTTAAACAGGTATGGAATATTTACCTGCAAGAACGAAAACCTCATTGGGGCGAGCGTCATTAACTAGACCACCTTAAAAAGATTGCTGCTGGTGGCTTGCCTTCGCTGCGGGGAACCCGTGGTCTTGGCGTAACGATAGCTGGGCCGTTGCACTACTTTTCTGCAATGCCATTAAATAATGTTGATACCGAAATAGTGGAAGCATGGGCCAAGCTGGAAGGCAAGGTCCGTCCCACTTCGGCACGGCTTGCGTGGCGTATGTTGAAAGTATTTTTTCAGTGGTGCTACGAAAGCAAGACCTACCGCGACCTAATTCAACCGCAGAACCCCGCTAAGACAAAGAAGAGCGGTGAGGCTTTAGGGAAGGCCAAGGCAAAACGAGACGACCTGGAAGCGGCACAGCTTCAGGGGTGGTTCGATGCCGTCCAAAAACTGGGCAACCCAACCATCAGCGCCTATCTGCAAACCTTGCTTCGGTCCGGTGCCCGTCCCGGTGAAGTACTGGAAATGAGGTGGGAGGATATTAACTGGCGCTGGGAGTCTATCGTTATCCGAGACAAAATGGACGGGGAGCGGACCATACCATTAACTCCTTTTGTCGCCCATCTGTTAGCGGCATTGCCAAGGCGAAACGATTACGTTTTCTCAAGCGCATTAAAAGAGGTAGCTATCATCGCCAAACCACATTTACCGCATAAGCTGGCGTGCGATGCTGCCGGGCTACAAGGCCTGACCTTACATGGTTTGCGGCGTTCGTTTGCTAGCCTTGCTGAACAGACCGAAGCCCCCGGGGGGTGGCTGCACAGATTCAAGGCCACAAACCCCAGAGCGCCAGAGAGAAAAGTTACATCGTTCGACCAATGGATTTTTTACGTAAATGGCATTTCATTATCGAAGCAATAATTTTAAAGCAGGCTGGAATCGACTTTGTTCCCGAGCAATCAGGTTTGTGCATGATAAAAGGTTGATTGATATTGATGCGTGTAACGTTACGCACTACAATAGCGTATGATTAAGACATTCCAGCACAAGGGCTTGAAGGCCTTTTTCGAAACCGGGAGCATGGCTGGCATTCAAGCGACGCACGCCCCGCGACTAGCCGCCATGTTGCGCCGTCTGAATGAATTGCCCGATGCGTCAGGTATGAATTTGCCGGGCTGGGGATTGCACCCATTACGAGGCGACCTTAAGGGCCATTTTTCGGTAAAGGTCAACGCAAACTGGCGCATGACATTCAAGTTTGATGGCACGGACGCCGTACTGGTCGATTATCAAGACTATCACTGAGGAGAATTTACTATGGCACGCATGTTTAACCCGCCACATCCTGGATTAACTTTACGCGATGACGTATTACCGGCGCTGGGTTTGTCGGTGACTGAGGCCGCGCAACAACTCGACGTAAACCGCGTCTCACTCTCCCGCGTGCTCAATGGGCGCGCTGCAATTTCGCCAGAGATGGCCTTGCGTATTGAGGCATGGCTTGGAGTGGACCGTGGCGGCGATGCCCGCATATGGCTGGCAGAACAAAGCGCCTATGACATGTGGCAAGCCGAGCAGCGGTTTAAGGCTGTACCGATGCATGTTCAGCCTGCACCGACGATAAGCATGCCTGACGCCGCCTGACGTTAGGCAAATAGTTTAAAGCGCCAGTCTATCCCGACGGGGAGACAAACCGGAAACCTTCACCGGCCTGACTGGTGCCCCATTTAATGAAGGCGCTTGAAGGAGCGCAGCATGAGTGAAAATTTACTTGCTATTCCAATATGCATTCCCATAACGTCAGACATTAAAGCACATTTGCATAAGGCTTTTGACGAACTTACTCCTGTGTTGGCCGCCAGAGTGGAGCAAGCATTTAAAGCGGTCGTTCTCGATTCACAGTTAGATGAATTAACGAGTGATGAACGGAAAAAACGGGATATTTCCACGTCACCATCGCCATGCTTGAGAACGCCCGTAAGAAATTGCGCACCTTAGTCAAATTGATTGAAAAGGGCAAAAAGAACATCGTATACACAGATTTTCGAGATGAATTTGGTGAGGATACAGCGATTACGTTGCCGGGTATCAGTACAGGTATGAACTTCGCTAAGTTCAAGGAAAAAGCCCGGCAGTTTCTGAGGGTGCATGAAAGTCACCTGTCTTTGCAGCGCCTGCGTCGCAACCAACCGCTGACGTCTTCCGACCTTGAAGAGCTGGGACGCATGCTGGAGGATGCCGGTGGTTCCGCCGATTTGATTCAACAGGCAACAGAACAAAGCCAGGGGCTTGGTATCTTTATTCGTTCTCTCGTTGGGTTAGACCGTGAGACTGCTAAGCAGGCATTCAGCCAGTTCGTGGTGGGTACTACTGTCACCGCCAGTCAGTTGGAGTTCATTAACCTCATTGTGCAATATCTGACGGAAAACGGAGTAATGGATGCGGCACGGCTGTATGAGTCTCCGTTTACTGATATCAGCTTGCAAGGGCCCGAGGCATTGTTCTTGCCAATTCGCATGACGGAGATGGTACTTGTTCTCGATGAGATAAGGAAACGTGCGATAGCGCTAAATTAGCGTTCAGCAACAGATTAATCTATAGGCAAAACATGAGACAGGCAAAAGACGGAAATTATGGCAGAAAATAGCAATCAAATTGTGTATGTACTCACAAATCCTGCAATGGTTGGATTGGTAAAAATCGGAAAAACGTCTCAGTTTGAGGTCGAAGAGCGGATGAAGCAGCTCTATGGGACCTGGGTGCCAGTTCCTTTTGAGTGCGCGTTCGCCTGCCAAGTTAAAGACGCGAGCGAGGTCGAGAAGGCATTGCATTACGCTTTTGGTAAAACACGCATCAATCCGAGCAGAGAGTTTTTTAGAATAGAGCCAGACAGGGTGATAGCCGTTTTGAAACTACTTAAGGTCGATGACATAACTGTTCAATTTGAACAACAGTTGACTAAAGAATTGGACGCTGTTGATAAGCAGTCCGGGCAAAATCTAAAAAATACGAAACGTCCCTTCATGAATTTCCACGCGCTTGGTATGCCAGACGGCTCTGTTCTGGTTTCAAAGGATGGTGCCATGCAAGTAACCGTCGCCAGTGAACGGAAAGTGAACTTTGAGGGCGCTGTATGTTCATTAATAGTGCCCACAAGAAAATTACTAAATTTAGCCTTAGATTACCCAATTCAGCCGTCCCCATATTGGACATTCAACGGAAGCACAGTTAAAGAAATTTATGAAGCATTTCATAATGAATCAAACAACGACTAGGCCAAGCCAGGCTGTGCGTTGTTAGCGGCTCTATATCTGTGAAGGTGTGGTCATTTCCTAAATCGGGTTACACAGCGGTTACATGGAACGATAAAGCAAGCAGGGAAGAAAAAGGGTCACCAGCCGAAGCTCGTAACCCTTTGATTTTACTATCTAATTCTGGTGGCCCCCCGCAGAGTCGAACTGCGCACCAACGGATTATGAGTCCGCTGCTCTAACCAAGCATGAGCTAGGGGGCCGATTTCCTACTTAAACTATTATTGCTGCCGGTATTCGCTGGCACTATTGTTTTATAAGCGGATCAGCATTGTAGAAGAATTTAGCTCTTGATAGCAACTATTGTTGAAGATTGCTACGCAAGAATATCAATGCAAGAACCGCTTAATGTTTTTAGTTGCCTTCGAGGAAGCTCTTCAGCTTGTCGGAACGCGAAGGATGACGCAGTTTGCGTAATGCCTTGGCTTCTATTTGACGGATACGCTCACGTGTAACGTCAAATTGTTTGCCGACTTCTTCTAGCGTGTGATCTGTCGACATTTCAATGCCGAAACGCATGCGCAGCACTTTGGCTTCGCGTGGTGTCAGTGAATCGAGAATGTCTTTGACCACGCCGCGCATTGATGCATGCAATGCAGCGTCGGCTGGTGCCAGCGTATTGTTATCTTCGATGAAATCGCCCAGATGTGAATCATCGTCATCGCCGATCGGTGTTTCCATCGAAATCGGCTCTTTGGCGATCTTCATGATCTTGCGGATCTTGTCCTCTGGCATTTCCATCTTGATCGCTAATGTTGCCGGATCTGGCTCAGCGCCGGTTTCCTGCAAAATTTGACGAGAAATACGGTTCATTTTGTTGATCGTTTCGATCATGTGAACCGGAATTCGGATGGTACGTGCCTGGTCGGCGATCGAGCGAGTGATCGCTTGACGGATCCACCAGGTTGCATATGTCGAGAATTTATAACCGCGACGGTATTCAAATTTGTCGACGGCCTTCATCAGTCCGATGTTGCCTTCCTGGATCAGATCCAGAAACTGTAAACCACGGTTGGTATATTTCTTTGCAATCGAAATCACGAGGCGCAAGTTAGCCTCAGTCATTTCGCGCTTAGCCATACGCGCTTTTTTCTCGCCAGCGCCCATCTTTTTGTTGATGCCGCGCAGATCCGGCAGTGGCAACACGACGCGCGCTTGCAGGTCTATCAGGCGTTGTTGTAATTCTTTGACTGCTGGGACGTTGCGGCTCAATACAACGCTGTATGGATGATTGCCGTTGACTTCACCATCAACCCAGTCCAGATTGGTTTCGTTGCCTGGAAATACTTTGATGAAGTGTAGGCGCGGCATGTCGCATTTGTTGACTGCGACGTCCAGAATTTGACGCTCAATCTTGCGAACTTCATCCACCTGACCACGCAACGTATCGCACAGTTTTTCTACAACTTTGGCCGTAAAACGAATCCCAAGAAGCTCGTGCGAGATGATCTCTTGCGCTTTGGTGTATGGTTTTGAGTTGTAGCCATCTTTTTCGAAGGCTTTACGCATTTTGTCGAATTGGGTCGAGATGGTTTCGAACTTGGCCAGCGCATCGCGCTTTAACTGCTCAAGTTGTTCTGCCGAGAATCCTGCAGCACCGGAGTTGCTGTTGGCTTCTTCCTCTTCCGCTTCTTCTTCGTCTTCTTCTTCGTCTTCTTCTTCGTTTTCGTCGTCAGCAGTTACGGCGGCGGCGGTAGTGACCGCTTCGTCTGTTGCGTTCAGGTCAACAAGTCCGTCAACGATTTCATCGATCTTTATTTCGTCTTTTGAAATTCTGTCAGCAGCAAGAATGATTTCCGCGATCGTGGTTGGGCACGCCGAAATTGCCTGAATCATATCTTTCAGGCCGTCTTCGATACGTTTGGCGATTTCGATTTCGCCTTCGCGCGTCAGCAATTCAACCGAACCCATTTCCCGCATGTACATGCGGACCGGGTCGGTAGTACGACCGAAGTCTGAGTCCACGGTTGAAAGTGCGGCTTCTGCTGCTGCTTCTGCTTCATCATCGCTGGTAACGGTTGCGACGTTATCGGACAAAAGCAGGGTTTCGGCGTCTGGAGCGTGCTCCGAAACCGCAATACCCATGTCGCTGAACGTGCCAATGATGCCTTCAATCGCTTCCGGGTCAATGATGTTTTCAGGCAAATGATCGTTGATTTCTGAATAAGTCAGGAAGCCACGTTCCTTACCCATTTTAATCAGCGTCTTGAGCTTTTGACGACGTGCTTCGAGTTCTTCTTCAGAGGCTTCAGTGTCTGAGGAGAAAGCGTCTTTCAGGAGCGCTTTTTCTTTGGCTTTCCGATCCTTCGCTTTGGCCTTGTCGACAGCTTTAAGTTCGGCGCGCTCGACCGCATTCAGCGCGGCGATTTCGTCGTTCTCTGGCTGAAATTCTTTCGGCTTGCGACCACGACGACCCGGCACTTTAACCGAAGGTAAAATGTAGCTGGACGTGTCAATCGCGGCAAGAGTCGCGGCATCGGTAGTCTGACTGACGCCCGATCCGATCATTACGCTCATGTCCTTCGGGACAACTACTACGACTACTTCAGCGGCAGCAATGTTTTTAGGCGACTTGACGACTTTGAGTAAGGGTTTCTTGTTTGGCACAGGGGCTTTCGATTTCACAGATACTGGCTTCGCAACAGTACTTGATGCACTTTTTTTCGTGGGCGTTGCAGCCGCCTTGGAAACTGCCTTTGGAGCAGCTTTGACGGCTACTTTAGGCGCTAGTTTTTTGGTATCAGGGCCAGCAACTTTCTGACCCGGCGATTTTCCTGCCGTTTTACTAAGCGACTTGATAGCGGTCGTTTCGGTGGGTTTTACAATTGAAGAATGCGCGGCTGATTTTTTTGCCGTCGGCTTCACTATCTTGGTTGAAATTGTCTGGGTTTTCGCGGGTTTCTTCATTGCGTTCGCCATGGAATCATTTACCAAACTGGTTACACTAATTTGCGCGATGCTTTGTGATACTTTGCTTAGGCCTAGTCAATCTTTTAACTTACACGCATTATTGACTTTACATAAATCGCCAATTATTAACTATTGCGTATTTGCGCACCAATCTTCAACTTTATTATTAACACTTCAAAACATTCCATCTCTATAATTCTTTGTCTGCGCTTATTGCATGATGTATTGCACGTTAAGACAGTGAATCCAAAGCCTTCTATTATAACATATGGAGGGACACTTCTCCAATTCAAGAGCATCGCTATATGATCTATAATTTGATGACTTATCGCGGTTAACGTTCCATTCGCCTGTTTGCGGATGTTGTTTTTAAAGCTGCATGTTAACGCTGTGCCAGTTCGGCTTCGGCTTTGCGACGCAAATGCTCTTTCTTTAAAGTTAACTCTTGATAACGTTTCCGCTCGTCATCTGTTCCTTGCCACGTTGCTGCTAATTGATTAAGTTCTTCTGTAATAGTCTTCATTTTGGTCTGATGAATGGCGTCGGTTAATTCCATCCGGGCTGTTTCAATTTCAGATTCCGCTTGAGCTGCTATTTCGGCAATCAGGGATTCGAATTCCGCACCGCCTTCACGTAAATGTTCGGCAAGCGAGGCAAAATTTGCTTGTGCGCCCATTGTGCGGCTGGCTTCAATCAGTTGCGCTAACATTTCTGCACGGTCTGGCGCAAAGTTTGCCACTGCTTCCAATGCCGATTCGTCTAACTCAGATGTCAATGACGGATGCGCCACCATCAATCGAATTATCTGTCTTTCAATTCCTACCGGTGCAGGGCGATTGCCGCGCGGTGGTGCCTGGCGCGCACGGGCAATCGGTTTTACCAATTCGAATAACGATTCGATTTCGGCTGCGGTTGACTGCGTTAACTGTGCTAACCCACGAACAATCTGCAATCTGAGGGAAGAGGGCGGCATAATTTGCAGCAGCGGCTTGGCATCAAACTGCGCACGCGCACGCCCCTCAGAAGTAGTCAAGTCCGCTTCAGCGGTGACTTCATTGAGTAAGAATTGCGACAAAGGCATGGCGTCATGGATTTGTCGCTCAAACGCTTCAGCACCTAATTCACGTACGTAGCTGTCTGGATCATGTTCTTTTGGTAAAAATAAGAACTTAATAATCTTGTTGTCGCTGGCGTGCGGCAAGCAGGCGTCGAGCGCCCGCCGTGCGGCACGGCGTCCGGCACCATCTCCATCAAAACTGAAAATAACCTGATCGGTCTGCCTTAATAGCTTGTGGACATGTGTAGGCGTGCAAGCAGTTCCTAGGGTGGCCACTGCTTGCGGAAAACCTAATTGCGCCAACGCAACTACGTCCATATAACCTTCCGTCACTAATACATAACCAGCATCGCGAATGGCTTGTCGTGCCTCAAATAAGCCGTATAACTCATTACCCTTCTGAAATAGGGGTGTTTCCGGCGAATTCAAGTATTTCGGCTCTCCGTTACCCATGACGCGACCACCAAAGCCGATGACCTGACCTTTGGTGTTGCGAATTGGAAACATGATGCGATCACGAAAGCGATCATAACGTTTGCGGTTATTGCCTTCTTCGTCGGTTCGGTCGATAACCAATCCGGATTCGACGAGGGCGGTGACTTCGTAATCAGGGAAAACGGTGCGCAGGCTATCCCAGTTGTCTATTGAGTAACCCAATCCAAACTTGGCAGCAATTTCGCCGGTTAATCCACGGCCTTTTAAATAGGCAACGGCGTTTGGAGCCGTGCGCAAATTTTGTCGATAGAAGTCGCAGGCAATCGTCATGGCTTCAGATAAGGCCAGACTTTGGGCCTGATAAGCCGCACGTTGCGCCGGTGGAATCTTGTCGTCGCTTTCTGGCACGACCATGCCGACATTTTGGGCTAAATCCTTTACTGCTTCGACAAATCCAAGGCCGGAATACTCGATCAGAAACCCAATCGCCGTGCCATGTGCGCCACAGCCAAAGCAGTGATAAAACTGTTTGGTAGGGCTAACAGTAAAGCTCGGGGATTTTTCGTTGTGAAAAGGACACAAACCCATGAAGTTTGCGCCACCTTTCTTGAGCTGCACATAGCGACCCACCACGTCGACAATATCAACGCGGGTAAGTAGATCCTGAATAAAGGATTGTGGAATCACTGCGGCTAATCTTTTCCGAGTTGGTCGAGTTTTGGTCGAGTGCTAGTGTGGATCAAAATTAAGCTTTGGGAGATAACGCGACCTTCACGAGCGCGGACACCGCGGTAAGGTCAGCGCGACCGGCTAATTTTGGCTTTAAGATGGCCATCACTTTACCCATGTCTTGCGGTCCGGCAGCACCGCTGGCGCTAACGGCTGAGGCAACTTCGGCGTGAATTTCTGCGTCGGATAATCCTGCTGGCATATAGGCGACAAGGATAATGAGCTCCGCTTTTTCTATATCAGCTAAATCCTGACGATTTCCTGCTTCAAACTGGGTTATCGAGTCCTTGCGCTGCTTGATCATTTTTTCAATGATGGCGAGAACTTGTGTGTCGGTAACGGTAATCCGTTCATCGACTTCTTTTTGCTTTATGGCGGCAGTGATCAGGCGAATAGTGTTAAGTTTCGCTGCTTCTTTGGCGCGCATTGCGCCCTTCATGTCTTCGGTAATTTGTTCTTTAAGACCCATGTGATTCTCCAAGGTGAAATCAATAGACTTTTTCTGAACCTGCTGCGCTTGGCAGTGGTGACAATCCTCATGTACCCAGGCAACTAAACTATCGTTAGGCAGGATTCCGTGCGCATCGTTTTCACGAGGCTTTCTACGGTCCGGCAAGAAGTCTAATTAACAAGTCTAAAACAAGCCTAGTTAAATTAGGCTAAATAAGTAAGTCTGATAAATGGGAAAACCCGCTGCGGAACAACACCGGAGCGGGTTTGTAATTCTTGTCTTGCCACCGCAATAAACGCGGTGAAGAATCAGTACAGCTTTTTCGGCAATTGCTGGCTGCGGATGCGTTTGTAATGACGCTTCACTGCAGCTGCTAGCTTACGCTTACGTTCAGCTGTCGGCTTCTCGTAAAACTCGCGCGCGCGCAACTCGGTCAATAGACCTGTTTTTTCGATGGTGCGCTTGAAGCGACGCATTGCGACTTCGAACGGCTCGTTTTCTTTAAGACGAATTGTGGTCATGTAAATTCAAACCATGGTTAAATTGGGAAGAGGGCGATTATAGCAGGGGAAATCAATAAAGGGAAGCGCTCTGATATTCCCTAATCGAAGGTAAGTGCAAATGCGCCACAATTAGTGGCAATTCAGAACTAACTTTCGCTATTCTATATTTTTTTCGCCATATAGACATTGAAATTGGAGGGCAGTCCGAAATTAAAAAGACATTCCTGCCGCCGTTGCCGAAGCCCATGCCCATTGAAAGTTATAACCACCGAGCCAGCCCGTGACGTCTACCGCCTCGCCAATAAAGTGGAGTCCGGGTACTTTATTGACCATCATGCTTTGTTGCGACAATTCGCGCGTGTCTACGCCGCCAAGCGTGACTTCAGCTTTACGGTAGCCCTCCGAGCCGTTGGGAGTGATCTCCCAGCGATTGATGGCGTCGCTCAGTGTGCGCAGCATACGGTCTGGAGTGTCGGCAATCCGCGCTGTCGGATCAATACCATTGGCCTCTAAAAGCCCTACGGCCAGACGATTCGGTAGCCATTGGGAAAATAAATTACTAAAATTCTTCTTGATAGACGTTTTGCCAGCGATCAAGGTCTCGGCAATATCAATTTCAGGTAACAAATTCAGGTTGAGTGGTTGCCCCGGTTGCCAAAAACTTGAAATTTGTAAAATGGCAGGCCCGGATAAGCCGCGATGCGTGAAAAGCAGGTCTTCTTTAAAGAAACCACGGGATTTTTTGTCGCCGGCTTCGACTTCAACTGGCAACGCTATTCCTGCGAGTGGCAAAAACGGTTGCCAACCAGCAGCATCAAATGTCAGTGGAACAAGGCCGGGACGCGGCGGAATCATTTTTAGGCCGAACTGTTGCGCGATACGATATGCAAAATCAGTCGCGCCAATCTTGGGAATTGATAACCCTCCAGTGGCGATGACGACATTCGCTGCGAGTATTTCTCCGATACCGGTATCGAGCCGAAATAAATCACCTTCTTTACCAATACTGGCAACACTGCAAGGCATGCGCCAACTAACGTTGCCGAGTTCACATTCGGCTTTCAGCATGGCAATAATTTGCTCTGCCGAGTCGTCGCAAAATAGTTGTCCCTTATGCTTTTCGTGATAGCCAATACGATAGCGTTTTACCAGGTTAATGAAATCCTGCGGGCTATATCGGGATAATGCACTTTTGCAAAAGTGTGGATTTTGTGAAAGGTAATGCTGTGGTGCGGCAGCGGCGTTGGTGAAGTTGCAGCGACCACCACCAGAAATGCGGATTTTTTCCGCCAACTTTGGAGCGTGGTCAATCAGGACTACTTTTTTCCCTCGCTGACCTGCTACAGCGGCACACATCATGCCTGCAGCACCGGCGCCAATTACGGCGACATCGAATTGTTTTGCCATTACTTTTTGGTATTTTTGTTGTGTGTATGTTGCGTATTTTCAATATTTTTTGATTATTGAAAGTACGGTGGAGGCGTTAGACCCATCCATAATTCTGAGGACAGTCGCATCATGTCATTTAATGAGCCGCGTTGGGCAAACGTTTTGCGCAACCAGCCAGCATCGCTAAGGCGCTCATTGGCCATATTGGCTAAACGTTTGAGTGATGATCGCTCGGCTTCGTTTTGAGTGTAACGGTCAAGATCTTTTAAATGTGTCAGCAAATGGGCGTGAATAGATTGTTTGGTAGATGTGGCTAATGTCTCTCCATGGATCGCGTAGGAACCATTTAGCCCGTAGCGACTGGCTTCAAAGCGGTTGAATTCATAGAGAAGATAAAAGTCGTTACGTATCACAAAAGGTCGCTCGGTCAATATCCAGCGCGCTAGTAGTTGTGCATAGCAACCCAGATGGGCGGCATGTTCGATGGTGAGTGGCGTGTCGCAAACGCGAATTTCAACCGTGCCGTATTCTGGTTTTGGTCGGATATCCCAGTAAAAATCTTTCATACTGCCGATGATGCCCATTTGGAGCAACTCGTTGTAATACCGTTCAAATTCTGTCCACCGATGCATGACTGGCGCGGTACCCGATAGTGGAAACGCACGGACTACATTGCTACGCGACGATTCGAATTGCGTGTCTGCGCCTTGATAGTATGGGGAGGCGGCAGAGAGGGCAATAAAATGGGGGACAAATCGCGAGAAGGCATGGGTTAAATAGAGGGCATCGTCGCCATTCGGTACACCGATGTGAATATGTTGACCGAATACAGTGAAAGATTTGGCGAGATAACCATATTTTTCATACAAGTGATTAAATCGTTCACTTGGCGTAATACGTTGTTCGTTCCAGTGTTGAAATGGATGAGCGCCACCGCCGGAGACATCGATATTGAGGTACTGTGCGCCTTTGTTGAGGGCCGCGCGCAGTACTTTTAGTTCTTCTATCAAAGAGTCTACGCTGGTGTGGATGTCGGAATTGAGCTCGATCATGCCCTGGGTTACTTCCAGTTTGATTTGCTTTTGCAAATCGCGTGGCTCAATCCAGGTCAGCAAATCTACCGCGTCGCTAGCGAGATTGTAATTACGTCGATTGACAAGTTGCAACTCCAGCTCGATTCCCATCGTATATGGGGTCGAGGAGGTAAATGGTAATATTTCCGGGTTTGCCGGAGCGTTTAGATCGTCGGATTCAACCATGTTTTTTCTCCGTTGGCCTTATACCGGCCAACAATTGTGTAACCTGAATTGGGTAGTTGGATAGGTCTGAGTGTGCATTTTTTAGATAAAACGCAGGGTCAATTGCCGAATTCAGGTTTAACCTTCGCGTCCACTTTCGCCAGATTTGATCAGGGCAAATTGTGTCGCTATGGGACCAAATAGTTCCAGCACGATCAGGCAACCTGCTAGCAGCGGAAGGACGTCCGCAGTCGTATGCGGATAAAGATAAGAAATAGTTTGCATCAAGCCAAGGCCCGCCTCTGTCATTGGTAACGTTGCGAGTGTTATCAATCCTGCTTGTTTCCATTTCATTCTGGCGAAATGCGCAAAAGTGAATACGCCGCAAGCCATTGCGAGGAAGCGGGCGCCAATTAATACCATCACCGATGTGCCGACCATCGATAGATCGGTCAGGCGAATCGATGCGCCGATAGAGACAAATAACATGACGATAAATAACTCGTTGGCGATGCCAAATTCCAACTCCATCAAATCGTATTGATGATCGAGGTTTTTTGACATAATCGCGAAGACGAGCATCGTCAGCAATACAGGTAGTTGTAAGGCATGTGCGGCACCGATCGCCAGCGAGATAACGGCAATGACGAGTACGAACTGACGACTTGGTTGGCGACCTAGTAAGCGTGCCAGCGGAATCATCAGCCGGTAGGTGGCATACGCCAGCAGCAACGATCCAACGAGTGAATAAGCGGTGTGCGCTGCTAAGGTTAAGAAGGGCGTGCCTTCATGCGCGATGATTGGCAGTAGGGCGTAGGCAACGAGAATGGCGACAAAATTATTCAGTGCGGTCATTGCTGCCAGGCGCCGTGTCACCTGACCTTCTGCTTTAAGGTCTCTTAAGACGACGATAATAACGGCCGGTGCGGTGGCGATGGCGAGGACGCCACCCAGCATTGCGACGACTTTTGACGTGCCGACCCAGATTAGCGCGCTGCTGACGAAGCCAAAGCAGAGTGCTGAACTTAATAAGACTGTGGCAGTTAGCCATTTTTCGCGCCGCAGCCAGCCAATGTCTACGTAACGGCCAAGTTGATAGACGACCAGTGCAACTGCAATATCGGCAAAAATATTTGCTAATTTTAGTACATCGCCAGAAAGCAGATTAAGACCACCAACGCCAAGAATAAATCCGACGACCAGATAGCCCGTAATTCGTGGAACCCAAGGGGTTTTTGTTGCTATATAGCCGCCCAGCAATCCGAATAACAGCAAGCTGCCAAATAGCAGTAGTGCATTCCACTGTATCGGGTCTGCTAAGGCAAGGGACGGAAGAGCCCAATCCATAGATACTCCCGGAGGTTAGTTTTGCTGATCTTATGCCAATCGCAATCTTTAAAGTTAGCGATAAAGTGTGGCGCAAGAAGCTGATTATGGAGAACAAACGATTAACTGCATTGCTGCAGAATTAACGCAGAATTTAATCTAGATTGAAAGAATCTGAACTATGCGAAATACCTGAGGAAAACCAAGTCTTAGCAGCGGGGTGATGGTTTTTTGATTACATCTATTATAATAAGTACGTCGCATTGGCTTGCTCCTGAAATCATGGAAGGACATTTCTGGACTTTACCCTCGTGAATAAGATATTCGTGCGTTAAATCATTAACGATTTGTCAGTTTTTATCTGAGTTGGTTCCATATTTGCACTATTTTGGTACGCTTGTAGTGCGACTTAAGGCAAAAATGGTAGTGAAGTTTGCCTGAGTTTAAGTATTTTGCAAACCTCTTTGCAATGCGAGACCTGTTCCAGGATCGGTTTTGGTATTGCAATTCGACCATCTAACGCGTCGTTTATCCAGAGCGCTGTCACACTTGCATCGCGTTCTACGGGTAGGGCAGGGATTTCTTCAGCAACGTTTTGTTTTTCTACCAACGTGCTTTGTGTGCCAAGGTGAAACCATTCTATTTGCTGTGCCCTTTTTGCATTGGCGACCGTTTCGCCCTCGGTACCACGCATGAGAAAAACATCGCCTCGTTCTGCTGCTGCGGTAGTTTTAAAATAGGTACTCAGCATGGCCAGATATTCTGGGTGCGTGTAAGAAGTCAGGCGCAAGGCCGGCGCGCTGAATGGTTGCATAATTTTTACTAACGTGTGTGTCGAGTTGCGTACACCCAAAACACGGCGCATTTCTAGCAAACGCGACATTTTTGGTGCTAGGGCGGCGATTGGCATAAAAGCGGGTTGAAGCCGTGCAAAACGTTGCGTTGCTTCATCGATGCTGGTGGCGTGCGTTTGTCCAAGTGCGGTAAAAATTTCTGCTGTGGTGATTCTTCCCGGGTCGGTGAGTACGCCATGCACCAGGACGGGAATACCTTCGCGGGCTAGCAATAACGCCAGTAAGGGCGTGAGATTGGCCATATGACGGGCGCCGTTGTAACTGGGAATGACCACCGGCGCGTAAATTGATGATCCGGTTACACCTTCAGTTTCGGGAGCGGTCGGTAACGTCGGAAAGGAAGCTTCAGCGGCGTCGAGAAAACCGGCAATTTCATCTACTGATTCGCCCTTGATGCGCATTGCCAGCAAAATACCGCCCATTTCCAGATCAGAGACACGACCATCCAACATGGCAGTATAGAGATCGTAGGCATCCGAGCGAGAAAGGCTGCGCGCACCGTCTTTTCCACGTCCGATTTCCTTGATGAAGCGGGCTGCTTTGAATGGCTCTTGTAATGTTGTGTTTTGCATATGGCAATGTGACAATGTCAGTAAAGAAGGGTTGAATAATGCCCAAATAATGTGTAAGGCGACTGACGGTATTGCAAAGTAATTAACTATTAAAACGAATGAATTTGTCGACTAATTTTGATGACAAGGCGCTATCGGTTGCATCACAGTCAGGTAAAATCAGGCTTCTAATTGATCAATCTCGTCGATGTTGTCGATCAAGCGTTTGAATACGTTGTGTGTACAAATGCTTATTTGTAGACATCATAGCGTCATTCGTGAGGTCGTTTATATGTCTTCGCATGGTCTTTGTGCCATGACTGTGTGCTATCAGTCACTCTTTTTTTGGATCAAACATGGCAATTGACCCCCGCGATCTAGAGGCTCTGCGCTCACCGTTGTTAAGATTTGCGCAACTTCAGTTACGCAACACCAGTTTGGCAGAAGACGCTGTCTCGGAAACCATCGTCGCGGTGATGGAACATCCTGATCGATTTCAGCAGCAATCTTCCCTCAAAACCTATGTTATCGGTATTCTGAAACACAAATTGATTGATCAGTTGCGACGTGGCAAGCGCGAGATCCAACTTACTGATGATCCTTATGATGATCGCAGTGATGCAGATATGGTGGATGCATTGTTCAACAGCCGAGATCACGCAACTGAAGCAATGCCCGATTGGGGAAATCCAGATCAGACACTGGAGCGCAAGGAATTTTTTGATATTTTGCAGTTGTGTATAGACAAGTTGCCAGCCAAAACAGGGCGTATTTTTATGATGCGCGAATGGTTGGAGTTGGACACCGACGCGATCTGCAAGGAACTGGATATTACTACTGCCAACGCGTGGGTGCTGTTGTACCGGGCACGTACGCGCTTGCGCGAATGTCTGCAAATTAATTGGTTTGGTATTCATCCCGCGTAGCGATCGGATAATAGTGTAGTGCCATAAAGTATGGTGTTGTAGTGTGACGTGTTATTTGTTGTTATTAGTACATGTATTTAATCGACAGATATTGCAATTAGATGTAATTTTCGCGGCGTTTCCACGACTACAATTTATGCGTTCTTGTCTTCATGTGTACTTGATGCGTTTTTTTACTGACCTTTATTCCAATAAATAAAATATGCCCCGTCAACGTCTATTTCCTACTTGCCGTGAAACGCAAAGCCTTTTGTCAGAAGCGCAGGATCGAACGCTTTCACCCATCCATCGCGTTCGCGTCAGGGTGCATTTGTGGACTTGTACTGCGTGTACCCGTTTCTCCCGCCATATTCATTTCTTGCGTGATGCAATGCAACGCTTGGGGAAAGATTAAGGACGCACAGCGTTTAAAAAGGTGTTTTGATGCTGCTGCAACACAAAATTTCTCCATAGTTAAGCCCATATGCAGAGAGTTATCTAGCCAGCGTGCGCATTCCATTACAATGCGAGATTGTAAAAATTACCTATTACCATGATTGTTCTCGGCGTTGAATCATCCTGTGATGAAACCGGTATTGCGTTATACGACACACAGCGCGGTTTGCTTTCTCACGCACTTTATTCACAAGTGGCGATGCACGAACAATACGGTGGCGTTGTACCAGAATTGGCGTCCCGGGATCATATCCGCCGCGCAATCCCGTTATTACAACAAGTATTGACTGAGGGAAACACGCATCTTGACGATATAGATGCCATCGCTTATACACAAGGGCCCGGATTAGCTGGTGCTTTGTTGGTCGGTGCGTCAGTTGCCTGCGGTCTCGGTCTGGCTTTAGATAAGCCAATGCTGGGCGTGCATCATCTGGAAGGGCATCTTTTGTCCCCGTTGCTGGCGAGTAATCCACCGAAATTTCCGTTTGTGGCGTTATTGGTGTCGGGTGGACATACGCAATTGATGCGTGTGGATGGCGTAGGGCAATACACTTTGCTTGGTGAAACGTTAGATGACGCTGCGGGCGAAGCTTTTGATAAATCGGCCAAATTGCTGGGTCTTGGTTATCCCGGTGGACCAGCAATATCGCGTCTGGCAGAGTTTGGAGACCCAACAGCGTATCAATTGCCGAGACCAATGTTGCATTCAAAAAATCTGAATTTCAGTTTTTCTGGCTTGAAAACAGCGGTACTGACCTTGGTGAAGAAGCAAACGATCAATATTTGCGAGCAGGATAAAGCTAACATCGCGCGCGCTTTTGTGGATGCTTTGGTGGAAGTTCTGGTGGTCAAATGCATTGCTGCCTTAAAACAGACAGGGCTTAACCGCTTGGTAATCGCCGGGGGCGTCGGCGCTAACCTGCAATTGCGCGACGCGTTAAATGCGGCTGCGGTGAAGCGGCGTTTCAAGGTGTTTTATCCTGAACTTGAGTTCTGTACCGATAATGGCGCAATGATTGCTTTTGCCGGTGCAATGCGTTTGCAAATCAGTCCGGATGCTGCGCAGCGCGATTATGCATTTAATGTGCGACCGCGCTGGCCGTTAGATCAGATAGGGATATGAACAGAAATGAAGAAAATTGGCGGCTAGGCGTATAATGCTGGACTAAATGCTGGACTGTAATGCAAAAGTGTGCTGATCGTACGACAGTTACACACCCCTATCGATTCAACTTGAAACTAGTCGGACGTTGCTGTTAGCGCCTTTGACATGATGTAAAAGTTGACACGAAATCACGAATTCTTTGAAAGCAATAGTGCCTTTAGGCGAATGAAAATTCGTTAATGCCACGTCTATATACATGAATGATATAGCGTGAAAGGCCGCCAATTACTATGCCTGACACTCAGTCTGAAAAGCAACAAGAAATTATCATAGCGTCCGATGCGGAAGCATTAGAGGCATCCATTAAATTTACAGATTTTGGGTTGTCTCCAGACATCTTGCGGGCGCTGAGCGATCAAGGATATGTCAACCCGACGCCTATTCAGGCCCAAGCCATTCCGATCGTTTTACAAGGTCGGGATGTGATGGGCGCGGCCCAAACCGGCACCGGTAAAACGGCAGGATTTGCGCTCCCGATTATTCAGTTGTTGCTGGCGCACGCCAACACCAGCGCCTCACCAGCACGGCATCCGGTCCGCGCCTTGATTTTGACGCCAACCCGTGAACTGGCGGATCAGGTTGCCGAAAATGTTAAAGCCTATTGCCGTCATACGGCATTGCGTGCAACGGTGGTGTTTGGTGGTATTGATATGGCCCCACAAACTGCGGCACTGCGTTCAGGTATCGAAATTGTGATTGCAACGCCGGGTCGTTTGCTGGATCACGTTCAACAAAAAACCATCAGCTTGTCGCAAACGCAAATTTTGGTGATGGACGAGGCTGACCGCATGCTTGATATGGGCTTTCTGCCCGACTTGCAACGGATTATTAATCTGCTCCCGAAAGAGCGTCAGAGTCTGATGTTCTCAGCTACGTTTTCTGCTGAAATCAAAAAACTCGCAGGTAGCTTCCTCAAAAATCCGGTCACCATTGAAGTCGCACGCAGTAATGCGACGGCTGACAATGTCACACAAACGATGTATCGGATTGATGATCAGGCAAAGCTGGACGCGGTGTCTTTTATTATCCGCGAACGCAATCTTAAGCAGGTCATCGTGTTTTCGAATACGAAAATCGGCGCATCACGTCTGGCCAAGCATCTGGAAAGCGAAGGCGTTAATGCTTCTGCGATCCATGGTGATAAAAGCCAGAACGAGCGGATGGCAGCGCTGGAAGCTTTCAAGCAAGGTGCGATTGAAGTGTTGGTCGCGACCGATGTTGCCGCTCGCGGTCTCGACATCGCTGAGCTACCATGCGTGATTAACTTCGATTTGCCTTATAACGCGGAAGATTACGTCCATCGTATCGGCCGTACCGGTCGTGCTGGCGCGTCGGGCGATGCCATTTCGCTGTGTACTGATAAAGATGAGCGGTTGTTGGTAGATATTGAAAAAATGATCAAGCACAAGTTTGTTCGTGCTGAGTTGGTGGGCTTTGTGGCGAAGGCACGCGTGGTTGAGCGTGAGCGCTCGCCGCGTCGTGATGACGGTGATTCGCGTGGCAATGCTCGCTCAGATTCACGTTCAGATTCACGTTCGGACGCTCGCTCGGACAGCAGAACCGACTCACGTTCAGGATCCTCGGATCGTAGCAGCCAGCATACGCGTAGCGCCTATACATCGTTGCCGCGCAAAGAGAAAATTGATCCGTGGTTCTTGAAACCGTACGAACCTACGCTTTCGTCAGTTGAGAGCGCGCAAAATAGTCAGTCAGGTCTTCCGGTCAAGCCTAAAGGAAAGCTTGCTGCGCTATTAGGCGGAATGCCTAAGCGCTAAGCCAGGTTATCCACAAGGTGAAATAAGTGTGCCAGTAAAATGCCCAGGCAAATTACTGGCTTTTATGTGCCACCGCCTAAAAAAATGCCATCGCAGTATGAGAGACATAGAACGTTTTGCTTCGAATCTGCTACCGTTTTAGTTGATGTTACGGCGCTCTACGCGCTGACTAGCCCAGGCTGCAATGGCAACGGCCCAGAATGTTTCAACTGAGGCAACGTGGCCAATTTCCAATCCTAGAAACCATGCGGCCTTGACCAGCGTTTGAAGTGGTTGGCTCAAATCCAGCGGTTGTGCGTCGTATTGTTTGGATAATTTTTCACCGTTGGCGTTGGTGATAACCGGCACATGCAAATAGCTTGGTGTTGTCAATCCCAGTTGCCGTTGCAAATAAATTTGTCGGGCGGTGGAATCAAGAAGATCCGCACCACGCACAACATGTGTCACACCCTGATCTGCATCGTCGACGACCACGGCAAGTTGGTAGGTCCAAAATCCATCTGCACGTTTCAGCACAAAATCGCCGACCTCTATTGCAAGATGCTGTTGCATTAACCCTTGCCATCTGTCCTCAAACCTGATCAGTTCAGCCGGGTGACCGGCATCGGGTACCAGCAATCGATAGGATCGGGTCGGCTTGCCAACTGGCAGTCCTTCCCTGCAAGTGCCAGGATAAACTGCGGCACCATCGGACGCGACACCAATTTGTGAGTCGACGATTTCACGGCGCGTACAGCCGCATGGATAGGCTAGTCGTCCTAGTTTGTCAAATGCCGCCTGGTACAAATTTGTGCGACAGCTTTGAAATACTACCGGCCCATCCCAAGCCATCTGTAGTGTCGATAACGCTTTTAAAATCGCATCGGCTGCGCCGGACGCAGTGCGTGCTTCATCAACGTTTTCCATCCGCACCAGCCATTGACCCTGATGCGCTTTGGCATCGAGATAACTCGCCATAGCGGCAACCAGCGAACCATCATGCAATAGCCCGGTCGGGGAGGGAGCGAAACGTCCAATGTATGGGCTTGCGTTGAGCATTGTTAAGTAATTAGAAAAAAATAAGGATCTGTATTTGGCATTGACTAAGGCCACTCAATAAAATTCTGCACGGTTCCAGGATCGCTCAATTGATTAATAAACCATTTAAGAGATTTTCCTAAGACCGGCGTTCGCCATGCGATTTGCGATTTGACGCCCGGTTTTGCCTCCAGTGTTTCTTTTTCAATCAAAGCGCCCGATAAAAAATAAGGAGCAGCCAGACGACGCGGCAAATGGCCGCATCCCAATCCGTTCAGTTGTGCTTGCAATTTTGTCGACATCGTCGGTACGGTTAAGATATCTTGGCCGATTAACAGTCCGGAGGTAATGCTGGGTAAAACGCGTCCCGTGTCGCCGACTGCAACCGCCCTGTACTGTTGGATCGTATTAGCGGTCAAGGGTTCCGGTGCACACGCCAAAGGATGGTGCGGCGCAACCGCGAAGGCCCAGTCGGTGAGGCCTAATTGGCGTGTCTGGAAATCTCCGCTCATACGCACGTAGTCGGGTCCGTCATGTGGCGCGGCAATGGCCAGATCGGCGCGATCATTGATCAGGGCTTCCCACACACCGGAAAGGGCCTCATGAAAAATGCGCAAGCGCGTTCCTGCATTTTCACGATCAAAAGCGGCGATCATTGGCATGAGTGTCTCGAACGGCACAATACTATCCAATACGATCCGCAGTTCAACCTCCCAGCCAGTCGCGGTACGTTTTACGCGCCGCTCCAGTTCTTGCGCTGCCTGGAGTAAGTGACGTCCTTCGGTCAATAGTTCGAGACCGGCAACTGTGAGTTTGGCGCGATGACCGGTTCGGTCAAACAATAAAACATCCAGATCTTCTTCTAACTTGCGGATACTATAAGTGAGCGCTGACGGCACCCGATTGAGTGCTATGGCGGCGGCGCCAAAGCTTCCTTTGCGGTCAATGGTATCGATGATCTGCAATGCTTCGAGCGTCAAATTCATGGTTCGCTTAGCGCCGTGATAGTAAAGTTTATCGATTTACCGCATTATGGAATAAATGAATGATATAGCTAAAATTTGAGGTGCCCATCAAAGGATGGTTAAATTAACTCTTATTTATTGCTGCCGTCGATCTCCACCCCGTTCTGCGTGATGTGTGATCTGTATACAGATTAGAAAAAAGCCCATCCGAATCAATGATGAGCTTTTATGTCTGTCAACGTGCGTAGTGGCTATGTCGTTTATGGAGTCGACGTGATTTTTGGCACTGTTGTGTCTTGTGCCGACATTTTTTTCATTCGATTGGTGGCGCAATGCGGGCAAGAGACGCCGATGATGTATTCCGGCGATAGTTGTTCGCGGGGGGTCACGACAGTGCGGCAGATGAAGCATTGCGAAGCCGCTGTTTCTTGAAGCTGAGGATTGAGCGCTGTTCGGTAGTCGAACACAAAGCAATCACCGTTATAGTGCGCGCCGCCGCATTCCTCGAAATACTTAAGAATGCCGCCATCTAGTTGATAGACGCTGTCAAAGCCAATCTCCTGCATATGAATAGCGGCTTTTTCGCAGCGGATACCACCGGTGCAAAAGGTAACAACAGTTTTGTCGATCAATGCTTCTTTGTGGGCAGAAATGACTTCCGGAAATTCACTAAACTTGTCAATGCGATAATCGACCGTGTTTTCGAAAGTGCCGACATCCACCTCGAAACCGTTACGCGTATCGACCATGACCACAGGACGACCATTGTCATCGTGGCCTTGGTCCAGCCAGCGCTTGAGTGTTTTCGGCGCAACAGAGGGCGCACGCCCTAACTCCGGTTTAATCAAAGGGTGTTTCATCGTAATGATTTCCGCCTTTAACTTCACCAGCATGCGTGTAAATGGCTGATTTTCTGAATAACTTTCTTTTACTTCGACATCAGCGAAGCGCGGGTCTGACCGTAGCCAGACTAAAAACTGATCAATTTGTTCGCGGAAGCCCGCCAAAAACATATTGATGCCCTCAGGACTCAGCAGAATGGTCCCTCTTAGCTGAAGTTGAGTACAGGTTGCCAGAAATTCCGCGCGCTTCTCTGCGGTATCATCGAAAGTGATAAATTTGTACGCTGCAATGTTGACGTAAGTAGGTGTGGACGACATAAGCTTGATTCTCTGAGGTTCTTTGAAGTTTCTGTAAGTCATTGATTTAACAGTATTATAAACGCGGCGCGACTTTTCAACGTGATTTGCTGTGCGAAAGCCGCTTCAGAGCGGGTGGCGGGGTAAAATACGGGCTATGACGACACCGCAATTTACCCATCTCCGCCTGCATTCCGAATATTCAATCGTCGATGGCTTAGTCCGCATCGATGACGTAATTAAAGCCGCTGCAGACGATCAGCAAGCCGCATTAGGAATCTCCGATCTCGCCAACCTGTTTGGCATGGTCAAGTTTTATAAGGCTGCGCGCAGCAAAGGCGTTAAGCCGATCATTGGCTGCGACGTCTGGATCACCAACAACGAGGCACGCGATAAACCATCACGTTTACTGTTGCTGGTGAAGAGTCGTGTCGGTTATTTACAGTTATGTGAATTGCTGTCCAAGGCATGGATAGAAAATCTACACCGCGGCCGCGCCGAAATTCGCTCCGAGTGGCTGGAAGACCTTCAGCACCAATCGGGTGGCAACGGCCTGATCGCACTTTCCGGAGCGCATTTTGGTGATGTCGGTATCGCCATTGATAACGGTAATCTGGCAGCGGCTAAACGTTGTGTCCAGCACTGGATGGGTATTTTTCCCGATAGTTTTTATATCGAAGTGCAGCGTGCTGATCAGCCGAATATGGAGGCGAACGTGCGCCACGCGGTTGCGCTGGCATCCGAACTGCAACTGCCGGTGGTAGCAACGCATCCGATTCAATTTCTTGATAAAGAAGAATTCATTGCGCACGAGGCACGCACTTGTATTTCTGAGGGCGAAATGCTGGCAAATGCGCGGCGCGTGCGACGTTTCAATGATCAGCAATGCTTTAAAACCCAGGCCGAAATGGCGGCGTTATTTGCTGACATGCCGGCCGCATTGCAAAACTCAGTAGAGATCGCCAAGCGTTGTAACTTGTCGCTGCAACTGGGCAAGCCGCAACTCCCGGATTTTCCGACGCCCGAAGGTATGTCGATTGGTGACTTCCTTGATGAGCAGTCAAAAGATGGGCTCGCGATGCGCATGGTGCATCTGTATCCAGACCCTGAAAAGCGTGAAGAGAATCGTCAGCGTTATGAAGATCGGTTGAAGTTTGAGATCGATACCATCGTCAAGATGGGATTTCCCGGCTATTTTCTGATCGTTGCCGAATTCATTCGCTGGGCTAAAGAGAATGGTGTGCCGGTTGGGCCGGGCCGGGGTTCTGGCGCTGGTTCACTGGTGGCGTACTCACTTCAAATTACCGATCTTGATCCGTTGCGATATAACTTGCTGTTCGAACGGTTTCTGAACCCGGAACGGGTTTCTATGCCCGATTTCGATATCGACTTTTGCCAGGAAGGCCGCGACCGTGTTATCCAGCATGTTAAGGATTTATACGGTAAGGATGCAGTGTCGCAAATTGCGACTTTCGGGACGATGGCCGCAAAAGGTGCGATTCGCGACGTTGGTCGCGTTCTCGATTTTGGCTACAACTTCTGCGACGGTATTTCCAAACTGATCCCGTTCAAGCCCGGTAAGCACGTGACGATTGCGGACGCTATTAAAGAAGAGCCGATGCTGGCCGAGCGTCTGGAAAATGAAGAAGAGGTCAAGCAGCTATTGAGTCTGGCGCAGCAGGTTGAGGGCATTGCCCGCAACATCGGCATGCATGCGGGTGGCGTACTGATTGCGCCGGGCAAGTTGACCGATTTCTGCCCGCTCTACACGCAAGGTGGCGATGCCGGTGTGGTGTCGCAATACGACAAGGACGACGTGGAAGCGGTCGGACTGGTTAAGTTCGACTTTTTGGGTTTGACCACGCTGACGATTCTTGATCGTGCAGTGCGCTACATCAAACAGCTTGATCCAGCGATGGCTGACTTTAGTCTGGAAAAATTGCCGCTGAATGACCGTGCTTCTTATCAGTTGCTGACGGCCGCCAAAACCGTCGCCGTATTCCAGCTCGAAAGCCGCGGTATGCAAGGGATGCTGAAAGATGCGCGACCGGATCGATTCGAAGACATTATTGCGCTGGTGGCACTCTATCGTCCCGGTCCAATGGATCTGATTCCTGATTTCTGCAAACGTAAGCATGGCGAACGTTTTGATTATCCTGATCCACGCACCGAAGGGATTTTGTCGGAAACCTACGGCATCATGGTGTATCAGGAGCAGGTTATGCAGATGGCGCAGGTCGTCGGCGGTTACTCGCTCGGCGGTGCGGATTTGCTGCGGCGCGCAATGGGTAAGAAAAAAGCAGAAGAAATGGCCGAGCATCGTCAAATCTTCCGCGACGGTGCCGCCAAGGATGGTTTGAGCGAAGCCAAAGCCGACGAAATTTTCGATTTGATGGAAAAATTTGCGGGGTATGGTTTTAACAAATCACATGCCGCTGCGTACGCGTTATTGTCTTATCACACCGCTTATTTAAAAGCGCATCATCCGGCAGCTTTCATGGCGGCTAACTTGTCGCTGGCGATGGATGACACCGAAAAAGTAAAAATTCTGGTGGCGGACGCGCTTGATATCTGCAAATTGACTTTACTGCCACCGGACATTAATTTATCGGAATATCGCTTTACGCCCGAAGCTGAGGCAGGTAAAAAAGCGGCGTTTATTCGTTACGGTTTAGGTGCGGTTAAAGGTTCTGGTCAAAACGCGATTGAGGCGATTGTCGCAGCGCGAAACGTCAAACCTTTTGTGGATTTGTTCGATTTTTGTGTGCGGGTCGATAAACGTCAGATTAACCGACGCACGATAGAATCCCTGATTCGTGCTGGCGCATTCGATTGCTTTAAAGTGGATCGTGGCATTTTGTTGGCATCGGTGCCGCTGGCGATGGAGGCGGCTGATCAAAAACTTGCAGCGGCAAACCAGGTCAGTTTATTCGGTGGCGATGATAGTGATCTTGAACAACCGCCAGAGTATGTCAAAGCGATGCCTTGGACTGATAGGCAAAAACTCACTGAAGAAAAGTTGGCACTTGGCTTCTATTTATCAGGTCATTTATTTGATATTTATGCGCCAGAAGCCCGCCGCTTTGCGCGCACGCCTTTAGGTAATCTGGAGCCGTCACGCGATCCACGGACGCTGGCTGGCATTATTTCCGGCTTACGAACACAAATGACTCAGCGCGGAAAAATGGTTATCGTGACATTAGATGATGGCAGCGCATCGGTCGATGTAACCATCTACAACGAGCAATTCGAACCGAATAAAGCCTTCTTCAAGGAGGATGAGTTTTTGGTCGTACAAGGTAAAGTCTCGGAAGATCGCTTTAATGGTGGCTTACGCGTATCCGCAGAAAAAGTAATGGATATCGCGAATGCACGGATTCATTATGGTCGGCAGTTTGTTTTGTCGTTGACGGCATCCAAACAACAGATCGACGTCAGCGAACTGAAAACAATGTTGTCCTCGCATCGCTCTGAAGCTGGCTTGCCGTTGACTGTCCGCTATACCGGCGGCGGGGTCGGCTGCGAGATATTGTTTGGGGATGGATGGCGGGTCTCGCCTAGCGATGGTTTGCAAAGCTCTCTGGCTGAGAAGTTGGGACGGGAATCGGTATTGGTCGAATACTAAATAGTTACAATTAATGATTAATGACCGATGATTGATGACTATTTAATAATAGTCATCAATTTTTTAATTTTATCAATAATTAGCCCGACTTCGGGCGTGCGACTCGGAAGTTAAGTAACGCAACAAAAAAATATTCGGAGAAGAACTTTGTCTTATTTGAAATGGCCGGTAATTCTCGTTATTACGTTTTTTCCTGCGCTCTCGATTGTTTTGCATAATGCAGGTAACGCCGGTTTATATTTGCTTTTCTTGTCCAGCATTGTTGCTTTGATTTGCCGGTTCAAGCCGATGGGGGCAAGTTTCAGTCAATTGCTAAAGCAATACTGGCCGCTTCATCTTGCTATGGCTTCGCTGTTCTGTGCTGTACTTATCAATCAACTCGTCTCAGGAAGTTTTCAGTTTAAGCAGTATGACCGGGCGATCAGGCTCGCCGTATTTGCTCCTATTTTCTGGGTGATACTGAGTGTGCCACTTCGCTATCTCAAGAATGTGCAGTGGGCTTTTGTTGTCGGTGTGGTAGCGGCGATGATAAAAGCGTATATGTTAACTGACGCCGGCGTAAATCGCTTCGGAAATATTGGGTTTTTATCAACCATTGCATTTTCTAACATCGCACTCTTGTTAGGAAGTATGGCGTTAATTTCCTTCGGCTGGAATGATCGTCGTGACAAAGTTATATTTGCCTTAAAAGTATTGGCGTGTTGTCTTGGCTTATATGTGACCTGGTTAGCGCAAACTAGGGGAAGCTGGATCGCGATACCCTTTTTTCTAGTGGTCGCATTCATGTTTTTTAACAACATTCAACTGCGGAATAAACTGGCGATTGCGGTAATCGCACTGGGCATATTAGTTGGCATAGTGACGTTTAGTAGTAGCGTCCAAAACAGACTGGAAGATGTGAAAGAGGATGTCACTCTTTACACGGACGGCCAAAACGCTGACACTTCCGTAGGCATTCGCCTGCAACTATGGAATGCAGCATGGATCTTATTTAAAGAGCATCCGATCGTTGGCACAGGACGTGAGAATTACAGTAGCAATGTCAATGAGTTGGTATCCCGTAAAATAGTGAGCCCGGCGGCGGCGGCTTTTGCGCACTCGCACAATGAAATTTTGTTTAATATGGCGATTCTGGGCGTATTTGGATTGCTGGCGAGCATCTCGATTTATTGCGTGCCTGCCTACTATTTTTTGCGCGAAATCCGTCATTCTGATGAAGATATAAAGACTGCAGCAGCGTTGGGAGTGACGCTTTGCCTCGGATTTTTTATATACGGCCTTACCGATCTGATGTTCTTTTGGACCGTCCTCGGTGGATTTTACACAATGAGTGTGGCGACATTTCTTGCCTGTATCATTAAACGAAAAAAAGAACTTGAATTGACTCAACCATGACTGCACCATCGTATTCAACGTATTTCAAGCGACTGGCAACATTCCATCGTCCTTACAAAAAACGGTTGGCGTTGGCCTTCCTCGGAATGGTTGTCACCGCCGCGACCGAGCCGCTGGTGGCGTATATCTTTAAGGTTTTACTCGATCATGGGTTTGTCGAAAAGCCTTCGTTCCCGTTGTGGATGGTGCCGGTGGCGGTGGTCGGTGCGTTTGTTGCACGCGGAGCCTCCACATTCTTAACGACCTACATGACTAACTGGGTGTCTACGCGCGTGCTTAATACGTTACGGCGTCAAATGTTCAGTCGTTTGCTCAATGTACCGATTGATTTTCATGCCACGTATACCGTGGGACGCGTGATCAATTCGATTATGTTTGAAGTACAGCAGATCATTGACATGATTAGCAAACTATTTACGTCTATCGTGCGTTGTATTTTGACAGTTATCGGCTTACTGGCGTACATGTTGTATATCAGCTGGAGTCTGACGATTGTCGCGCTGGTGTTGATGCCGTTGATGATGGTTGTGGTGCGAACCACTGGAAAGCGCCTCAAGAAACTGAATAAAGATGCCCTGAACGTTAACGCGCAACTGACCCAAGTAATTGAAGAAACGACGCGAGCACAACAAGTCATCAAGATTTTCGGCGGACAGGATTATGAAAAAAAACGTTTCGAAGCGAGTGCTGATCATCTTCGACAATTCAGTATGCGGCTGACAACGACCTTTGCGGCGACTGTTCCGGTTACCCAAATCATGACCGCTTGCGCGATGTCCGTCATGATCATGATGGCATTGGTGCAATCCAGCCATAACCAGATCACGGTGGGTGGATTCATCTCATTTTTCACCGCGATGATTGCATTGTTAGCGCCGCTCAAACAACTGGCAGAAGTGAATGGGCCGTTGCAACGTGGGATGGCGGCTGCAGAAGCGGTATTTACGCTCATCGATAGTCAGGTGGAGCGCTCCGATGGCAAGCAACTTGATCAGCGTGCGCGTGGCAGGATCGATCTGGTCGATGTGAGTTTTTCCTATCCTGGCCAAGAGGCGCGGGCTTTGGATGGCATTAATCTGAGTGTTGAACCGGGCGAAACGATTGCATTTGTTGGGATGTCGGGTGGTGGCAAATCTACCCTTGTGAATTTAATACCCGGCTTTTATGCGCTGACCGGAGGCCAAATTTTGCTGGATGGCGAACCGATCGAAGATATTGCGCTGACGAGTTTGCGCGAGCAAATCGCGATGGTAAGCCAAAATGTTATCTTGTTCGACGACACGATTGCCGCAAATATTGCCTATGGCGACAGTACGCCGGATCGCGGTCGTATTGAGGCTGCAGCAAAGGCCGCTTACTTGACCGATATGATCGCGAGCCTGCCTGATGGACTGGAAACACAGGTTGGAGATAACGGTTCACGCTTATCAGGCGGCCAACGCCAGCGGCTGGCAATGGCGCGGGCAATCTATAAAGATGCGCCAATCCTGATTTTGGATGAGGCGACGTCGGCGCTGGATAGTGAGTCCGAGCGCGCTGTACAAGCTGCATTAGATAAATTGATGGAAGGCAGAACCACGTTTGTGATTGCCCATCGTCTCTCCACTATTGAGCGTGCCAGCCGCATTGTGGTGCTTTCTTCGGGGCGGATTGTTGAAGTTGGCACGCATGACGAATTGCTGGAAAAGCAGGGTGCTTACGCTAACCTGTATCGCCTGCAGTTCTCCAATGAAGTGGTGAATGTCGAGGTATAAATGCCGACAGTTAGGCGACCTGGTTTTGATCGATCATCGATCGCGCTAACGTACTTGAATCCTTTTACTTGAGTTCAAAATTTTATGGTTACACAGCTGATTCCAAGCGATGTATTAAAAAAAGCGGATAAAATTTTGTTCATTGCTCATCTTGCTTTGGGCGATTTCACTTACTTGCAAAACTGTTTTCAGTCCTTTGCAGAAGCCTATCCGCACATCAAGATTCATATATGGATTGATGAAGTTCGCCGGACTAATCGACCTGAGAGTTGGGTGTTTTTAAAAAAGTATGCGTTGTACGATTGGGTCGCCGCATGTCCGTTTGTGACCAAGCTCTATAACCAGACTTATAGTCCGCCGTTGTTTCAGCAGTCCATAAAAGAAGCCCAGCAAGAAGCTTATCCGGTAGTCGTGTCGCTTTCAACGTTACGGCCGCCGATGTATGCGTCACTTGCCCGTGAAATCAGTCCACAAGGTTTTGTCGTGGGCATGAAAAAGTCGGCGAGTCTGTTTGCTGTACATAAACATTTGGCGTATCGAAAATTGGATGCGGCCCTTAATCCAGACGAGGCATCGGCACCAGGATTGCACATCAGCGATATTTACGCGGGCTGGTTCAAGCGCTTGTTTGGTATTGATACCTCCGCGTCCTCGCGATTGCCTTTTGTTCAGATTCCAGAGCGTTGGACCGATTACGCAAAGCAACAATTACGCGACTGGGGATTTGTGCGTGAGAGCGGCCAGACCGAAATCGAACCGAAGCTGGTATTCATCAATCCGTATGCAAAGACCAAGAAACGTTGTTGGCCCTTAGAGCGCGTAGTTGAACTGGCCCTGGCAATAAGAGCGCAGGACAGCTGGCGTAACACTGATCTTGTGGTGAACGTCGTACCCGAGGAAATGAGCGCTGCCAAAGCATTTTTTGCACAGCAAAAACTAGAGCGGTTTCAGCTTTTTAGTGCGCAGGAAAATTTCTTCCAGTTACCAGCAATATTACAAGAGTGCGATTTAATTATCTCGGTCGAAACCGCTGTGATGCATTTGGCCAATGCAGTGCACGTGCCGGTGATTGCGCTGATGCGCCAAAAAAATCCTGAGTGGGCGCCGGTTGATAAGGCAAATAGCATCGTCGTCAACGCACCCAATCGTAGGGATTGGGTGAGAGCGATTACCGTTGATCAGGTGATCGCTGTTTTGCCGCCCAATACCTGATTGATTTGACTGTCAGGCAGTGACCGGGATCGCTTCCTTGTGCCATTCCAGGACTATCTTTGCGACGGCACCAGGAGAGATTTTTAGCATACAAGCACATTCGGCCGCGTCAATATCTTTACATCCGGCACAATTGGTTGGGATGCACAAACTTTGGGCGTGCGTCCCTACCGGTGCCCATCTTCCTGGATGCATCGGTCGGATCGGTGGAAATAAACCGAGAGTGCGCTGCCCAATAGCTGCAGAGATATGCAGCGGGCCTGTGCCGCTGGCAATCAAACCATCTGCCGCTTTGATGAAAGAGGTGAAGACATCAAGTGTGAACCTGCCGCAAACATTACTCACATTGGGTAATCTCAATAATTCTCCCGCATTTTCTGCGAGCCACTGTCCTTCTGTGGCGCTGCCGGTTAGCCATAACTGGATATCTTTGTACGCGCTAAGTTGCTTGGCAAGCGTCACATAATGTGCGATTGGCCATTCACGACCATGTCCGTTAGATTTTGTATGAATAATCAGGTTGAACGGATGCTGCGCCAATAGACCGTTAACCTCTTCGTTCTCGGGAATGTCGAAGTCATAAAGTGCCGCAATCTCAGCAATTTCGGGAATGGTCTTAAGACCAAACGGGCGCAGAAATTCAAAGTTGAATTGCGCTTCATGATGTTCTGAATTACCTTTTTTGAACCGCACCCGACGATTGCAATATAACAGTTGGTACAACTTTTGACGGGCATTGCCAATACGATTTTTAATTCTTGCTTTGAATGCTAGTTGTGCTAATTGCTTGACCGGTTGTGCAATGATGACGGTATCGATACCAGCACGTGCAAAATACCCGGATGGATCGGATAAGAAGTCCTCCAGTTCGACTACCTCGTCAACACTGCGGCAATGCCTGACGACCGGGGCTGCATAAGCTCGACAAAGGAAACTTATTTTGATCGAAGGATGTTGTTGCTTCAGACGCGCCGCAATGGGTAGCGTTAGCATGACATCACCGATGTTGTCGGTGCGGCATATTAAAATGTGTGCGCTTGTTATTGCCATTTGTAATCGATTAAAAACGTCATGTGGAAACTGATATCAGTATCAGCGATAAAAGTCAGAAGCGACCCCGCGATTCTGACTTTTACAGAGTCTGATTATTTGCCTATTATCTTGGATCAGGTATGTACTATTTAAGTACAAGTTGAGTGGCACATTTATGTTCTGGTTTTGTTTCTTTCTTCTCTTTTTTTCAACGCGCTGAAAGATATTTCATATACCACTTGAAGCTATTAAAGACCTCACCGCGCTTCATTAGGAAACGCGAAAACATGCGCATCTCTTTATAATTTCGCGGCTCGGGATCAAGGGCTATATCGGCCCAGGGTGATAGCTTGTGGTACTTGATAAACAGGTCGGTCGATGCATGCAAACACCAATCGTTCCAGGGTTTGACTGCGCCGGCAAAATGAATGAAACCGATCTCGCCAATGTCACGCATTTGTCTTTTGTCTTTTTCCAGGTCGTGAATCAAGTCGTATAGAAAATTCCATTTTCTTTCGATAAACGTAATTTTTCCTTCAAGTACAACATTGAGCGCATCTTGATCCGGGAAGCGGTAATTTTTTCCATTTTCTAAAATCGAAAGAATTGTTTTCTCGGTGATCTGTTGTGACATCCAGACATCGACATTCATGTACATTACGCCGGAGTTAAAATAGCGCTGCGATGAAAGCTGTAAAGCAGCACAGCGTCTGCGCGTAGTTTCATCCGCGTCAGGAACCACGATCGCTGCGCTATCTCCGAAATCCATTTGAATCAGTTCAGCGATACTTCCCAGGCATAAAATATCCGCATCCAAATAAAGGACTTTATCCGTGATTCCTTGCAACGTGGAAGGGATCAGCAGACGTGTAAAGATGGTTGGAGAATAATATGAAAATTGCGAGATATGTGCAAACGGTTTAAAGATCACCGGATCAATAATATGAATGTGCGTCGCGACTCCGTACTTGGTCGTTAGCTGATTGAAACGTTGCCGGTTATCTTCGGAAATCGCAAATGCAAAAACGTGAAACGTGAAGTCAACGCCCGGATTATTATCAATGATCGACGTGATTGTTGCGCCCATGCTGCGGCAATAATGGTCGTCGACACAGAACGCAATATGAAAGGAGCGCGATGGATTTTTTTCAGATGACTGAGAAATAGCGTTTAAAGATGCATGCATTGGACTGTCCTGGAAGCCTACATCAAAATAATGTCGTACTGCTCTTGCGGATAAACCGTTTCGACTTGCAATGAAATCGGTTTAGAGATGAAATCGCCGAGCATGGCGAGATGTTGTGACTCCTCCTCTAAGAACATGTCAACTACCGCTTGCGATGCCAGAATGCGAAATTCACGCGGGTTGAATTGTTTTGCTTCGCGCAACACCTCTCGCAAAATTTCGTAACACAGCGTGCGGGCGGTTTTGACTTGTCCTTTGCCATTACATACCGAGCAGGTTTCGCACAGAATATGTGCCAACGATTCACGCGTGCGTTTGCGCGTCATCTCGACTAAGCCCAGCGCCGAAAAATCGGATACCGATTTCTTGGTCCGATCACGCAATAAGGCTTTGTTGAGTTCGGACAATACTGCTATCTTATGCTCGACATTTTCCATGTCGATAAAGTCGAGGATGATGATGCCACCAAGGTTACGCAACCTGAGCTGGCGGGCGATGGCGTGGGCGGCTTCCAGATTGGTTTTAAAAATGGTGTCGTCAAAATTGCGACCATTGACGAAGCTGCCAGTATTGACATCAATCGTGGTCATTGCCTCGGTCTGATCGACGATCAGGTAACCACCAGATTTAAGCGGCACACGACGACTCAATGCATTCAGAATCTCTTCTTCAACACCGTACAAGTCAAATAATGGTCTTTCGCCTGTGTAGTGGATTAAGCGCGCATTGACGGACGGCGTGTAGGTACTGGCAAATTCTTGCAGCTTGATAAAATTCTCGCGCGAGTCGACCTGAATACTGGTCGTTTTATCGTCGACAAAGTCACGCAGCACGCGTTGCGCCAGACTTAAATCTTGATGCAGTAGCGTCGGTGCCGGACGGCTTTTTGCCAGCTGTGTGATCGAAGACCAGGTTTTACGCAGGTATTCAATATCCATTTGCAGATCGGTGTCGGACGCATCTTCAGCCATGGTGCGAATGATGAAGCCGCCTTTCTCCTCGGGTGGAAGCAACTGTTGTACTTTAGTACGCAACAATTCGCGTTCTGCTTCGTTTTCGATGCGCTGAGAAATACCAATGTGATTATCTTGCGGCAGATACACCAGCATGCGGCCAGCGATGGAAATTTGGGTGGATAATCGTGCGCCCTTGGTCCCGATAGGGTCTTTAACAACCTGTACCATCAACGGTTGTCCGTCGAATAACAGCTTTTCAATCGGCATCGGTATCGTTGGCTGTCCATCGGCTGCTGGTACTCCACGCACGCGGGCTTCCCATATATCGGCCACATGCAAAAAGGCCGCTCGCTCCAATCCAATATCGATGAATGCGGATTGCATGCCGGGTAAAACGCGGACGACTTTGCCAAGATAGACATTTCCGGCCAATCCGCGGGATAAGGTGCGTTCGATATGTAATTCTTGCACAGCGCCTTGAAAAATCAGCGCGACACGCGTTTCTTGCGGGGTAATGTTAACCAGTATGTCTTCGCTCATAAAATATCGATTCCTGCCTGTTGTAATAGTTGAGCGGTTTCAAAAAGGGGTAAACCCATAATGCCGGAATGACTACCATTGATACGTTTGATGAACATGGCAGCAAATCCCTGGATACCATAGGCCCCGGCTTTGTCGTAAGGTTCTGCCGTCGCGCAGTAGCTTCGGATTATTTCATCGCTAAGGGTTTGAAAAACCACTTCAGATGTTTGTGTTATTTGCCAGGATTGCAGCTGATACACCACAACAACGCTGGTCAATACCTGGTGCGTTCGGCCTGACAATTGTCGCAACATATTTACTGCTTCTGCGTTATCGGCCGGTTTGCCCAATATTTTATTATCAATGGTGACTGTCGTATCTGCGGCGAGGAGCGGCCTCATTGGCAACTTACGCTGCTGCATGGTGTGGAAAGCAAATGCGGCCTTTTCCAGGGTAACGCGTTCTACATAAGCGGTTGGCTGCTCATTTGAAAGGACTTCCTCACTGACATCTGGTCCGCGTGGGGTGTTTTCGCGTAATAAGAGTAGCTCAAAATCCACACCAATTTGACGTAAAAGTTCACGTCTTCGGGGACTTTTTGATGCAAGATAAATTTTTTGGTTCCAGATTTTCATTATTTGGGCAGTAGCATTCTTCCTAAATAACCTGTTAATTCAGGTAACCTAATTTACCTCATTTTTGGTCGAACTCATACTCGCCGGATTGATATCCGTGATATCCGGCGCACTAAATCCTGTGATAAGGATGATTTTGGGTAATTGACCAGGCCCGATAAAGCTGTTCCGCCAAAAGCACCCGTACCATGCCATGCGGTAGCGTTAAACTGGAGATACGCAGCAGCGTGTCCGCCTTTGCTTTAAAAGCAGGATCAAGACCGTCGGCGCCGCCGATAATAAATGCGACGTCGCGGCCATCTTGTTGCCATTGGATCAAATGCTGCGATAGTTGCACCGAGGTCAGGTCTTTGCCGTGCTCATCCAGAGCGACGATGCGAACACCTTTGGGCAAGACAGCTTCTATGCGACCACGCTCAAGCGCTATGGCAGTTTCCGCCGTCTTGCTGCTGGAGCGATCAACCGGTTTGATTTCTTTGAGGACGATCCGGCAATCCGGCGGCATGCGCTTTGCATACTCGCCGAATCCGGTCTCAATCCAGGTCGGCATTTTGTGGCCGACCGCAGCGATGATGAGCTGCACGTTAACCTACACTCAGGCTTCGTCTTTTGGTTTAGCTGGCGCACGCGCTGTCGTCGGCGCTTTTCTTACTGGCGCTTTCCTTGGCACAGTGGCGGCTTTATGCGCAGCATTTTTGGTAGTGACGCTTTTCGATGACTTTACTTTGATGGTTTTGCCGACCGCTTGTTTAGGATCGCTTTTTACCGGTTTTTTGCGTGCAGGTGCTTTTTTCGGTGCATCGACTTCTGGTGCCAACGCTTGTGACGTGGTCAGATGACGCGACACTTTCTTCGCGGCAGCACCTTCTTCAGCGTCCGGTGCCGTGCGTTGAGAAACACGTTTGGCAGCGCCCATTTTGACTTCTTTTTCGCCCCAGATTTCTTCCAGACGATAATAAGCGCGAATCGCCGGTTGCATGATATGCACGACCATATCACCCAAATCGACCAATACCCATTCTCCGGTACCTTCGCCTTCGACGCTTAAAATATTGCCGCCGTTTTCTTTGACCTTGTCGCGGACCGATGCAGCAAGTGCTTTGGTCTGACGATTGGAGGTGCCGGACGCGACCACGATGCGATCAAACAAGCTGGTCAGATGGGATGTATCAAATACGCGGATTTCTTGCGCTTTGACGTCTTCTAGAGCGTCAATGACGAGGCCTTGCAGTTTTTTGATTTCCATTTAATTCTTATAAAGATGGTGTTGTTCAATATAGTCTAGCACTACCGCCGGGATCAGCGAGTCTGGTCTTTTTCCAGAGTGCAATGCAGCACGAATTTTTGTTGCTGATATGTCTACAAATAGGTTTTCCGCCAGATAAGTCAACCCGTGCGGACTCTGGCGAATCTGCTCGGGGGTCGCTGCGCGGCGCGTAAATTCGCGCGTGACCTCGGGCGGTACCTGTGATGCATCCAGCGCAAAGCCGGGCCGGGACGCTACTCCCAGATGCGCATAATTGAACAGTTTGTCCCAACCCTGCCAAGTATTCAGATGTTGTAACTGGTCAGCACCCATTAAAAAGATAATGGACGCCTCCGGACCCAGTTCAGCCCGTAACGATTGCAGCGTATCAATAGTGAAAGTCGCCGTTTGGCGCTCGATTTCCTGCTGATCGATGACGACCTTGACGGCCTGGTCGCTAAAAGCGCGTCGTACCATTTCTACCCGATCCGCGGCACTTGCTTCCAAACCGTGCTTTTGCCAGGGATTACCTGTTGGAATCACGCGCAAGAGATCTGGTGATAGCAAGGTGACAAAGTAACGGGCCAGAGCCACGTGACCGTCATGAACCGGATCAAAACTACCGCCTAAAACAGCGACGCAACAACGTGGATGTTGATCAGCACGCATGTCAGAGCCAGTCTCGATGAATCAGGAAATCCGAATATAGCCGTGCTTCCGGGCTTCCTGCGGTTGGTTGCCAGTTATAGCGCCATTTGACCACTGGTGGCATCGACATCAGGATCGACTCGGTACGACCACCGGATTGCAAGCCGAACAAAGTGCCGCGATCATACACTAGATTGAATTCAACATACCGTCCACGACGATATGCTTGAAAATCGCGTTGTTGTTCGGTAAATGGTATTTCTTTGTTATTACTCAAAATCGCACCATACGCGGGGATGAAGGCATTGCCGACACTTTGCATCATGGCGAAGCTTTGGTCGAAGCCAAGCTGATTGAAATCGTCAAAGAAAATGCCGCCCACGCCGCGCGGCTCCTGACGATGTTTCAAATAAAAATACTCATCGCACCATTTCTTGAAGCGGGGATATAAAGCCTGATCGGTATTTTTATCTGCATCAGTATCGAATGGCGTCAATGCGTCACGGCAAGTACGATGAAAGTGGCGGGTGTCCTCTTCCGAGCCATAATACGGCGTCAAGTCCAGGCCGCCACCAAACCACCAGATCGGCTCTTTGCCTTCTGCTGTAGCGGTAAAAAATCGTACATTCATATGCACGGTTGGTGCATGGGGATTACGCGGATGCATGACTAGTGACACGCCCATCGCTTCCCATTGACGTCCAGCAAGTTCAGGTCGACTGGCAGAGGCAGATGGTGGGAGGGTTTTCCCCATCACATGGGAAAAGCCGACGCCGCCGCGCTCAAACACATTACCTTCTTCGATAATGCGTGAAATACCGCCGCCGCCTTCCGGGCGATCCCAACTATCGATACCGAAGGGTTGTCCGTCGATATGCTCCATGGCAGCCACAATGCGCGTCTGCAGATCCAGCAAGTAGGATTTGACCGCCGTTGCGGACGGGATATTTGATGTCATTACGTTAAAGGACAAAGAATGCACAAATTGCAAAAAAATCGCGCATCAGTGTGCGCGGATCATATAAATCACGGGATAGCAGGGATTGTACCTTGCCGAGGCGGTCCTTGATAGCGGAATGGCAAAGGACGGTTGATTACCAACTTTTAATTAATGTGGATTTGGGTTAGTAATACACATTATTAATAGCCCTCAGTATTGATTCTGGCGAAATCGCCACTTTGCCGTTTTAAGGTACAACGAATCATTATTACCTAGGAAACATTTAGTTGCTTTTGATACCTCGGTTTGGCGTTCATTGCGGGGAACATTGTAAAAGCATCTAGTTATCGTTTATTGATAGCAAGATTTTTAACGCAAATTGACGCAGCCAAGGCGACTTATCCAGGCCGTTTTATCGCACGCCAGCCAATGTCACGACGAAATTGCGCACCGCTAAAATGAATGATGTCGACGATGTTATAAGCGTGCTTTTGCGCTACTTTGACGCTGTCGCCTAGGCCAACAACGCATAGGACGCGTCCGCCGGAGGTGGTTAGTCGCGTCCCGTTCAGTGTCGTGCCAGCATGAAAAGTGATGGCGTCCGCAGTCTCAGGGGGAATACCAGAAATCAGATCGTCGTTGCGCGGCGCGTCAGGATAACCAGCGGCAGCCATAACGACACCTAACGCGGTGCGGCGGTCCCATTCCAGTTCGATGGTATCGAGCGTGTTGTTGACGGCGTGTTCCATCACCATCAGCAAATCGGTTTTCAGGCGCGCCATAATCGGTTGCGTCTCGGGATCGCCCATACGGCAATTGAATTCGATGGTCTTTGGGTTGCCCTTGTCGTCAATCATCAAGCCAGCGTATAGAAAGCCGGTAAAAGGATTGCCTTCTTTCGCCATGCCTTGGATGGTCGGTGTAATGATGTCGCGCATGACGCGCGCATGCACCGCGGGGGTGACGATCGGTGCAGGGGAATAAGCGCCCATGCCGCCGGTGTTCGGTCCCTGATCGTCATCTTTTAAGCGTTTGTGATCCTGGCTAGTGGCAAGGGCAAGAATATTTCTGCCATCGACCATGACGATGAAACTGGCTTCTTCGCCGGTCAGAAAGTCTTCGATGACAACGCTTGATCCGGCGGTACCGAATTTGTTGTCAGCCAGCATCATATCTACTGCCGCATGCGCTTCCTCTGGTGTCATCGCAACGACCACGCCTTTACCTGCAGCAAGTCCGTCAGCCTTGATGACAATTGGCGCACCCTTTTGGTCAAGATAGCGATGCGCGGCTTCGACGTCGGTGAACGTTTGATAATCTGCTGTGGGGATCTTGTGGCGCTGCATGAAGGCTTTAGCAAAATCCTTGGAACTTTCCAGTTGCGCCGCTTCTTTGGTCGGGCCAAAAATTTTGAGGCCACGGTCCCGGAATACGTTCACGATTCCGCCAGCTAACGGTGTTTCAGGGCCAACGACGGTGAGGGCGATGCGCTCTTTTTCAACAAAGTCTGCCAGTGCTGAATAATCGGTAATGTCGACGTTTTGCAGGCGTGAATCGAGTGCAGTACCCCCGTTACCGGGCGCAATAAAGACGGTTTGGATACGGGGCGATTGGGCGATTTTCCACGCTAGTGCATGTTCACGGCCACCAGAGCCAACGACGAGAATTTTCATAAGATGTCCGGTTTTACGCATTTGTTGCTGACTATGCCGCCGATAAGAGCGCGGTCAGATGCCTGCAAATAGTGCTATCAATAGTTGCCAAAAAGAGATGGCAGAAAGGTTTATGAAAATAAGTTGATTTAAATAAATAAATAAATAAATAAATAAATAAATTTAATTTCATTAAATTTCATTAAATTTAAATCAACTTGATGCCATTTAATTACATAAGCCTAAGCACCTAAGCATGCTATCAATGATCTTCAATAATGGCGTTGCTGAAAACTTCCTGAACGTCGTCCAGATTTTCCAGCGCATCCAGCAATTTTTGCATTTTGACTGCATCTTCACCCGCGAACATTGTTTCAGTCGCTGGCTTCATGATGATTTCGGCCATTTCTGCTTTAAAGCCTGCTTTTTCAAGCGCCGACTTCACTACCGAGAACTCAAACGGTGCGCACAATACTTCGATTCCGCCTTCTTCATCGGTAATAACGTCGTCAGCGCCCGCTTCCAGAGCGGCCTCCATCAACGCATCTTCGTTGGTACCGGGCGCAAATAGGAATTGACCGCAATGTTTAAACATAAAGGCGACTGAGCCTTCAGTGCCCATATTGCCACCGTTTTTCAAGAACGCATGACGGACTTCAGCCACGGTGCGAATTTTGTTGTCAGTCATGCACTCTACGATGATGGCGGCGCCATTAATGCCATAGCCTTCATAGCGGACTTCTTCGTAGTTGACACCATCCAGTTCACCCGCACCGCGCTGAGTTGCGCGGACTACGTTATCCTTGGGCATATTGGCGTCGCCTGCTTTGTCGACTGCGAGGCGTAATCGCGGATTGGTGTCTGGGTCGCTACCGCCCATCCGGGCTGCGACGGTGATCTCTTTGATCAAGCGGGTCCACACTTTGCCGCGTTTGGCATCGGTGGCTGCCTTTTTATGCTTGATATTGGCCCATTTACTGTGTCCCGCCATGATGGTTCTTTCTTGCTGTAGTTAGCTATAATCAAAGCAGCATTTTATCATAGTGCACCCTCTCAAAAATCGACTTTACCGTCGCTCAGACCAAACAAAATTATGCTCAATCCCCTTCTGATTGCTAAAAATACCCAGCACGACCTTGCTTTGTTACCTGCTCTGGTGAATCGCCATGGCTGCATCACAGGCGCTACCGGCACGGGCAAGACGGTGACGCTGAAGGTGTTCGCGCAGGCGCTATCGGATATCGGAGTGCCGGTTTTTATGGCTGACGTCAAAGGTGACTTGTCTGGAATCGCCAAAGCAGGGACGCAATCGGCAAAATTGAAGGAACGTTTGGCAGCACTTGGCATGGATGAACCGCAATGGGCCGCTGCCCCGGTGACGTTTTGGGATGTCTTCGGAGAGCAAGGTCATCCGATCCGGGCCACTATTTCCGATCTTGGGCCACTTTTGTTAGCCCGCATGCTCAATCTTAACGACACTCAGCAAGGTGTCTTGCAACTGGTATTTAAGATTGCCGATGACAATGGCCTGTTATTGCTCGATACGAAGGATTTGCGGGCGATGTTGCGGTATGTCGGTGACAACGCGCCTGATTTTAAAACCGAATACGGCAATATCTCGGCGGCCAGTATCGGTGCCATTCAGCGCGGATTGATTGGTATTGAAGAGCAGGGCGGAGATAATTTCTTCGGTGAACCGATGCTGAATATCGACGATTTGTTGCAGACTAACGGCGATGGCAAAGGGATCGTGAATATTTTAGCTGCTGATAAACTCATGCAATCGCCGCGTCTGTATTCAACTTTTTTGTTGTGGCTGCTTTCAGAATTGTACGAGCAACTTCCTGAAGTGGGCGATCTGGATAAGCCAAAGTTGGTGTTTTTCTTTGATGAGGCACATTTACTGTTTGCCGAAGCGCCTAAACCATTGCTACAGAAAATTGAACAAGTGGTGCGTTTGATTCGCTCAAAAGGAGTGGGTGTCTACTTTGTGACACAAAATCCTCTGGATATACCGGATACGGTGCTCGGTCAATTAGGTAATCGTGTACAGCATGCCTTACGCGCTTATACGCCGCGGGATCAAAAAGCGGTGCAAGCCGCAGCGGACACATTCCGCGCTAACCCCAGTTTAAATACGTCGCAGGTCATTAGTGAACTTGGTGTTGGCGAGGCGTTAGTTTCTTTCCTGGACGAAAAAGGCCGACCGACCATTGTTGAGCGTGCGTATATTCTGCCGCCAGCATCGCAAATCGGGCCGATTTCGCAAGAGGAGCGTCAGCAGTTGATTGCCGGATCAATCGTCGCTGGTGTGTACGACACCGCGGTTGATCGGGAGTCTGCATATGAAAAATTGAAAGGTCGTACCGCAGCGACTTCAACGGGTGGCGCTGACGTCACTGTGCCTTCAACTATTCCCGCTACTGGCGGTTCGTGGACTGACGCATTAGGCGGTATGTTGGGTGGCAAAACCGGTTCTGGTAGCCGGGATACGTTGGTCGAAACCGTTGTGAAATCGGCTGCTAGAACAATGGGTTCGCAGTTAGGGCGGCAAATTATTCGTGGCGTTCTCGGATCGATTTTTAAAGGAAAGTAATCGATCGCATTCTGTGCTGGCCGGAGACTACTGCCTCGCAGAAATTGACAGTTTTTGCTCGCAGGCGATAAATTAAATATTCGCTCCACGCTCCTTCTGTGTCGCTTGGGCCGAAGATAGCATTGATCGCGTGGTTATTTGTGTTGTAGCTATTGATCTGCGTCGTCAATAGCTCCGTTTCAATCGAACAGGAATGCGGGCCTGACATGGGGCCTTTACCTTCCGTCGATACCTGCTTTGTGTAGACGACTCTGCTTAAATCACGCTATCAAAACGCAATTTTTTTATACCATTTACAATCCTAATATGACATCTTTACCGTTGCAGTCAGTCGACCGCAAGATTTACCTTAGTGGCTTGGCAATTGGCATTATCGGGGCTGTTCTTTTTTCTGCCAAAGCAATCGTGGCAAAGTTGATTTATCGGTACGATGTTGACGCCGTGACGTTAATTATGTTTCGTATGCTATTCGCGTTTCCTTTGTTTGCAGTGGTTGCAATATGGAAAACCCGGTCCGCGCCACCGCTGGCAAATATTGACCGTATTCGTATCGTGATATTGGGTCTAGTGGGATATTACTTGTCGAGTTTTCTCGATTTTATGGGTCTGCAATATATATCAGCGGGGTTGGAGCGGTTGATTTTGTTTTTGACGCCGTCGTTTGTTTTATTGCTGTCGTTTTTCTTTTACCAGCGACGCGTTACGTTGCTTGAATGGGGAGCTTTAGGGCTTTCTTATTTGGGCACCGTTTTGGTATTTATACATGACGTGCGACTGGGCGGGCCTGATATCGGATTGGGCAGTGCACTAGTGCTAGGCGCAGCGATTACGTATTCGTTCTATCTTTTATTGTCGGGTGAATTGGTGAGCCGTGTCGGTGCGTTGCGATTGGTGGCGTATGCAATGTGTATTTCTTGTGTCGCTTGCGTAGTGCAATTTTTTCTTTTGCGTCCGGCTTACATGATCGTGCAACCGACAGCTGTGTATGGCTTATCTTTGATTAATGCGGTTTTTTGTACAGTATTACCGGTATTTTTAACGATGATTGCGGTGGCACGGATTGGTGCCGCGACTTCGGCGCAAGCCGGCATGGTCGGGCCGGTTTCAACCTTGTTTTTGGGCGCGCTCATATTGGATGAACCGATTACGGGTATTCAGCTGGCAGGAACCGGATTGGTGTTAACGGGTATTTATCTGATTTCAAAGAAGAAAGTTTAAAAATGGATCTTGGAATTCGTGGCAAGCAAGCCTTGGTCTGCGGTGCCAGCAAAGGATTAGGACGCGGATGTGCTGAAGCATTAGCGGGCGATGGCGTCAATTTAACATTGGTAGCACGGACAGCGGAAACGCTGGAGCAAACGGCGCAGCAGTTGCGCGATGCCTACGGCGTTGAGGTAATTGCTGTTGTCTGTGATATCACCACAGCGGAGGGGCGAGCGCTGGTGTTGGCTGCTTGTCCGCAACCGGATATTTTGGTGACTAATGCTGGCGGTCCACCGATGGGTGATTTTCGTGATTGGCAGCGGGACGACTGGATCAAGGCGCTTGACGCCAATATGTTGACGCCGATTGAACTGATTAAGGCCACTGTGGATGGCATGATCGCCCGTGGTTTTGGTCGTATCGTGAATATCACATCAAGCTCGGTGAAAGCGCCGATTGACGTACTCGGTTTATCGAACGGTGCGCGTTCTGGTCTTACCGGATTTGTTGCAGGTATTGCTCGCAAGACAGTCGCACACAACGTAACGATCAATAATTTATTGCCGGGTGCGTTTGATACTGATCGTTTGCGTTCGATGCAGGCCGCATCTGCTTCAGCTAACGGTACGACCATTGAGCAAGTACAGCAAGCAAGAGCTGGGCAAATACCAGCAAAACGATTTGGAAATGCCGCCGAATTTGGTGCGATGTGTGCATTTATGTGTAGCGCACATGCCGGTTACCTGACGGGGCAAAATATTTTGCTCGACGGCGGCGCTTATCCGGGCACCTTTTAAAAATAAATTAAAAATTGCCTGTTGGTTGAATGTTTCTTGCAGTCTCGGCGGCCTCGACTCTCGGCACCTCGTACTGTTTTGTCAGAGGGTAATAAGCAGTGAGTTACCCGAACAAATTTGTGTCAGACTCATCGTTTAGGTTGGCCTTGTAAATAACAGAGCATTTTTTTATTTAGAATCGAGAAAATAATGGTTAAAGCAATCGTAATTCGCAAGACAGGTGGTCCTGAGGTGATGGAGTACGTCGATGTTGAAGTTGGCGAGCCTGGGCCGGGCGAAGTCAGAATTCGGAATGTTGCATGCGGGGTAAATTTTATCGATGTCTATTTCCGAATCGGCTTGTATCCGCAACCGCTGCCCGGTGGTGTGGGGCAAGAGGGCGCTGGCGTAATCGAGGCTGTCGGGTTGGGTGTTCTTGGTTTTAAACGGGGTGATCGCGTCGCCTATGCAGGGCGGCCAAATGGCTCCTATTCCGAAGTCCGCCTGATGCCTGTGGCGATGCTGGTTAAATTACCAGACGAGATTTCGTTTGATGTCGCAGCCGCTTCCCTGTTACAAGGGCTGACGGTTCAATATTTGTTCAGACGGACCTTTCCCGTAAAAGAGGGCGACACCATACTATTTCACGCGGCCGCTGGCGGGGTAGGGCTGATTGCCGCGCAGTGGGCGCGTTCGCTCGGTGTGAAGATGATCGGCACGGTCAGCTCAGACGAGAAAAAAGCGTTGGCGCTGGCCGCAGGTTGCACCCATGTGATCAATTCGAAGACCGAAAATATCGTTGAGCGGATGAAGGAGTTCACCAATGGCAAAGGCGTGCCCGTGGTGTTCGATTCGATTGGCAAGGATACCTTCATCGACTCATTGGATTGTCTCTCGCCGCTCGGAACGATGGTCAGCTTTGGTAGTTCTTCCGGACCGGTGCCACCGTTTAGCTTGAATGAACTGGTTTCGCGCGGTTCGTTATCCATTACACGACCATCGCTGTCACACTACATCTCGACGCGTGCCGAGCTTGATGCGGCCGCTGCTGATTTGTTTCAAATGATCGGTAGTAAAAAAATCGTGATCGATATCAATCAACGTTATGCTCTAAAAGATGCTGCGCAGGCGCACATCGATCTGGAAGGGCGTAAAACAACTGGCTCGACGATTCTGATTCCTTAATTTTTTTATTATAAAGTAAGCCATGAGCGACAAAATCGAACACCAGGAAACGGTCCATGAAAATAATCCAATGGGCCATCCAGAAGAGCAGCCGACCGGTACGGATGGTACGCCGAAATTTGGTCGCTTGCTAATAGTGCTGATATTAATGGTGATCTTGATTGGCTTTATTACGTTTGCCAGCGAGTGGTTTTATACCTGATTGTTTCAACATTAGTCTCAATTGGCTAATAAATTCCGCCACAAACGATGAAACCTGCGCCTGTCGTAAAGACATGGTGCAGGTTTCCATCGAACTATTCCTTGAGCATAGCAGCTACCCGATTTGGTGGGTCACTATTTGCTGTCTTCAACTTTTAGCTTTACCTGCCGTGGAACACCGCTTTGCCCAGGGAAGTCGCTAAATGCGCTACGGATTAAATAAGGCATTACCTTTGGCAATGCGCTGACTCGTCCCTCGCTGACAACGGTCACGTCATACAATTTTTTGGCGTCGCTGATGCGGGAAATGCCAACATTTGCACGGCGTGTGAATACCTGAAAATTCAGCTCGCGCTGGGTCACTACCGGTGTGCCGTACCAAAATGGATCATTGAATGGGCCGTAGAATCCGCGGTATCCCCATCCTGGACCATAGAACGGAGACCCATAAAAACCAGGATCAATCACCACTGGTTCCACAACGTGCACGTCGCGCGCGGTGACACCGTATGTTAACGCTACAGTTAGCGCGGCTTGCGCGCGGTTTGCCGGTTCGGTAAAGCCAAGCCGTTGAAGCTGCTGGCGCACCAGGTTCTCGTAGTTGCGGTATTCAAGATCATTATCTTGCTCGGTTGAGTGGGTAAAGGTGAATGACTTGTTGGTCAGATCAGCGGGCCACTCGTTGAACGCCGTGACGTCACTACGGATGAAAGAGGCGCAACCAGCCAGTAGCAAACACATCGCAGCCATACAAAGAACTAAAAACCGTTTCATAATTTTCCTCGGTAGAGCGCAATAAAAAAATTCTCGTCTGTTGGGTGGACCGTATTCTTGGAGTGAAATATTGCCGTAGAGTTCATCCCTGATAACTCGACGTGAAATAACGCTAACGTCGGCGATCCGTCGTTATCGCGAGCACTTCTTCTTATAGGGGATTGTACGCGTCCGTCTGTGATTCTGTTTGTCATGGACTAGTGACGCTTGTTCGTGGTCTGAATGGCTGGGGTTGTGCTCAAACAATGTAATAACAATACGCCTTTACATCTCATGCCCTGACCAAGCGTTACAGCCAAATTGCATGAACATTCGGCGGTTGCTTGGTAGAATCGTGTTTTCTACGAATTTCTCATCACTAGATCCTATGCGTAACGATACGGCAGCAACACCATCTACGATTTATCGTAAAGATTACACCGCTCCTTCTTACTGGGTTGATACGGTAGATATGGGTTTCGATCTTGATCCCGCTTCGACTCGGGTTGCTACCCGCATTGTGATGCGCCGTAATCCGGCAAGCCTTGACAAAGGAATCGTACTGGTGGGTGAGGAGCTGGAACTGATCAGCTTGCGTCTGAACGGCAAGCAGTTAAAGTCAGGCCAGTATCAGTTGCAGGGCGGCACGTTGCGAATCCCGCTTGCGCCAGCCAAAGTTACTCTTGAAATTGAAACGCTGACCCAACCAGAAAAAAATACGTCGTTAATGGGTTTGTATGTGTCGAATGGTAATTTTTTCACACAGTGTGAAGCGGAAGGTTTCCGCAAGATTACGTATTTCCCGGATCGCCCGGACGTGATGGCGAAGTACACCGTCATGCTGCGCGCTAATAAGAAAAAATATCCAGTGCTGTTATCAAATGGCAATCTGATCGAAAAGGGTGATTTGGGTGATGGTCGCCATTATGCAAAATGGGAAGACCCGTTCAAAAAGCCTTCGTATTTATTCGCGCTGGTTGCGGGCAAGCTGGTTTGCCAGCAAGAAAAATATACGCTGAAATCAGGTCGTAAAGTATTGCTGCAAGTATGGGTCGAAAAAGGAAATCTCGACAAAACGCAACATGCGATGGATTCGCTCAAAAATAGTATTCGTTGGGACGAAGAGCGCTTTGGATTGGAGTTGGATCTGGATCGCTTCATGATCGTGGCGGTCGGTGATTTCAATATGGGCGCGATGGAAAATAAGGGTTTGAATATATTCAATACCAAATTTGTCCTCGCCAATCCGCATCTGGCAACCGATGTCGATTACGCCAATATCGAAGCGGTAGTCGGTCATGAATATTTTCATAACTGGACCGGAAACCGTGTCACCTGCCGTGACTGGTTTCAATTGTCGCTTAAAGAAGGATTGACTGTTTTCCGTGATCAGGAATTTTCTGCTGACATGGTCGGTACCGATAGTGGTCGTGCGGTGAAGCGTATCGATGATGTGCGCGTATTACGCCAGGCGCAGTTTCCAGAAGACGCGGGCCCGATGGCGCATTCAGTGCGTCCGGACGCGTATGTTGAAATCAACAATTTCTACACCGTTACCATTTACGAAAAAGGTGCCGAAGTTGTCCGTATGTATCAAACTTTGCTTGGGCGCGACGGATTCAGAAAGGGCATGGATCTGTACTTCAAGCGTCATGATGGTCAAGCCGTAGCCTGCGATGATTTTCGCGCTGCCATGGTGGATGCCAACGGTCGCGACTTGACGCAGTTTGAACGCTGGTACAGCCAGGCGGGAACCCCGCGTGTGCATGCTAAAACACATTACGATCCGATTAAAAAAACCTTCGACGTGACGCTGACGCAAACGTGTCTGCCTACACCGGGTCAAAAGAAGAAATTACCGTTCCATATTCCTGTGGCGATTGGTTTGGTTGGCAAAAATGGTAGCGATTTGCCGTTGCGCCTGAAAGGAGAAAGCGCAGTTGATCACAAAGACTTACCGACTGAAATTACCCGCGTTCTTGAGCTGACTAAAGCACAGCAAACCTTCCGTTTCATTGACGTGGCGGAACAGCCTGTGCCATCCATCCTGCGCAATTTTTCAGCGCCGGTTGTACTGGATGTTACGTATACAGATGCTGAACTGGCCTTCTTGCTGGCACATGACAGCGATCCATTCAATCGTTGGGAAGCGGGTCAACGGTTGGCCACCCGCAGCTTGCTTACGTTGACAATGACGGCTGCCGCAGCCGCAATGTCCGCCACCCCGAACGAAGCGTCATTGGAGGCTATGCTGAGCGCTGCGGGAGCGAATAGCGATGCGCTTGGCGAGGCTATGCGCATTATTTTGAACGATGCAACGCTGGATGAGGCTTTCCGGGAGTTGGCGATTACCTTGCCGTCTGAATCAGTACTGGCTGAGCAAACCGAGGTGATCGATCCGCAGGCAATTCATGCAGCGCGCCAATTTTTGCGCTCCAGCCTTGCGCAGACATTGCGTACTGACTTGTTGGCCGCATACCACGCCAATCAAACTCCCGGCGCTTATAGCGCAGATGCACTTTCTGCTGGTAAACGAGCGCTGAAAAATGTAGCGCTGTCGTATTTGATGGAAGGCGACGACGATGAGATACATGCACTGGCACAGCAACAGTACAACGATGCCACTAACATGACTGATCGCTTTGCTGCTTTGCTGGCTCTGACGAATAGCAGTGCGCCAGGAAAAATTGCTGCGTTATCGCAGTTTTATACCGATTTCGCGCAGGAGGCATTGGTGATCGATAAGTGGTTCGCGTTGCAAGCCATGGCACGCACCAGCGACGTAAATGCGGTCAGGGATTTGCTTAAGCATCCGGCCTTTACTTTCAGCAATCCAAATCGCGCGCGGAGTTTGATTTTCAGTTTCTGTAATAGCAATCCAGCCAATTTTCACGCTGTTGATGGCAGCGGTTATGCATTCTGGGCAGACCAGGTGATTGCTCTCAATAGCGTAAATCCGCAAGTTGCCGCTCGGCTGGCCCGTACGCTGGATCGCTGGAGAAAATATGCGCCGACGGTGCAAGAAAAAATGCGCGGCGCTTTAGAGCGCATCGCCGCAACACCGGATTTGTCCAAAGACGTGCTGGAAGTTATTTCCAAAGCACTTGCTCATTAATATTTTAGGAAAAATTCACATGAAACGTGTAAGCCTCACACAACATCTTATCGAACAACAGCGTCTACACAATAGTATTCCTTCCGAATTACGTTTGCTGATCGAGGTCGTCGGGCGCGCCTGTAAAACGATTAGCCATGCCGTCGGTAAGGGTGCGTTGGGCGAAGTACTGGGAAGCGCTGAAAGCGAAAACGTACAGGGCGAAGTGCAAAAGAAACTGGATATCATTTCTAATGAAATTCTGCTTGAGGCGAACGAGTGGGGCGGTCATCTGGCAGCGATGGCATCGGAGGAAATGGAAACTATTCATCCGATTCCCAATCGCTATCCGCAGGGCGAATATCTATTGTTGTTCGATCCACTTGATGGCTCCAGTAATATTGACGTCAATGTCTCGATCGGTACCATCTTTTCAGTCCTCAAAGCGCCGGATGGCATGCAAGCGCCTACCGAGCAAGATTTTTTGCAATCAGGTCGCCAGCAAGTCGCCGCCGGTTATGCGGTCTACGGCCCACAAACGATGCTGGTATTGACTACCGGAAATGGTGTGCATTGCTTTACTCTGGACCGGGAAATGGGCGCATGGGTGCTGACGCAACGTGATATTCAGATACCAACTGAAACCAAGGAATTCGCCATCAATGCATCGAACACCCGGCATTGGTTTCCACCGGTCACGCGTTACGTCAATGAGATGCTGGAAGGCAGCGCCGGACCGTTGAAGAAAGATTTCAACATGCGCTGGGTTGCCTCTATGGTGGCAGACGTACACCGTATTCTTAGCCGTGGTGGCATCTTTATGTATCCAGCCGATTCACGCGATCCTGATATGCCAGGAAAATTGCGCTTGATGTATGAAGCCAATCCAATGGCAATGCTGGTAGAGCAGGCGGGCGGTGTGGCGACGGATGGAAAACAGGCAATCCTGGATATCGTCCCGCACAAACTACATCAACGTGTGCCGGTGTTTTTGGGATCTAAAACGGAAGTAGAGCGCGTTACCCGCTATCACAACGAATAAAGAGTTCAGTAGGAATGGGTTGGGTGAGATGCTACTTGGTGGAAAATTGGTACACATCCATTCCTTCTAATTCTCAATAAACGTTTAACGCTCTATATAGAGTGATACACCTGCATTTGGCCGCAATGGATAACCGTCTTCGAAGCGCACTTTCGAAGACGGTGCGGTGATAATCCGAGTCTACATTGATGGCCTGCATACAGCGTCGCAAGACTCCTAAGTAACAAGTCATATTCTTGAAATTATCCGCAGGTAAAATAGTGGAGTAATAAAAAAATAATCTGACCGCAGCTTTCAAGGCTTGGTGGTGGAATCAGCGAAGGTCAATGATGTTATTTAAAAAAATGCACGCATTAAGTGCACCTGCGCTATTGATGTTTTTGCAATCAGCGTTTGCGGCCCATCCGCTCGTCACTGACGACACCAGCACGCAGGATGTCGGAAACCGACAACTGGAAGTGAATACCGACTGGTACAAAAAACAAGGTGATTTCAGCCATGTTGCTGACGTTACTTTTACCTATGGCGTGCTATCAAATGTTGATCTTATTAGCGATGTTCCCTCGACATTATCGTCACCGCGCGGAGTGAATGATGGCTCGCTTGGGATTAAATGGCGGTTTTATGAGCAAGGTCCGATCAGTTTGGCTATCAAACCCATTTTGGTTCTGCCGACCGGTAATCAAAACAGGAGTTTGGGGACCGGTCGCAGCAGCGGAGCGCTGACCTTGATTGGGACCGTCGATATGTCTCCATGGATGTTTCACGGAAATATCGGGGTTAATGTTAATCGCTATGCGTTAGCATCAGATCGACAAAGCAATCGCGACGCTCTTTGGCGCGCATCTGCTGCGGTGTCTTACAGCCTTACCCCAAAATGCAGTGTAGTTGGAGATATCGGAATTACCCGTAACTCCGATGTCATGAGCACGATCAATCCTGCCTTTATGCTCACGGGGCTGATTTACTCTCCTAATAAAGATGTTGATCTTGATGCTGGTATAAAATTTGGTCTGAATAGCGCGGAAGTCAGCCATCAGCTTGGTGTCGGCTTGACCTGGCGCTTTTGATGTTAGCTGAAAAATAAATTACGCCAGGCAGATAGTCGACGTTTAAAATCTTCCGTGGTACCAACCGTTTAACAATCCGGTAGTCCGGCAATCCGAAGTTGCGGCGCCTTGCTTTCCGACGGGCGAATGCCACGACGATATTCTGTTGGTGATGGCCACATCTGCTTGCGGAAAAGTTTTGCGACATTCGCGCCACTGAACAGTCCACAACGACGGGCAATCTTATCGACTGGTAAATCGGTCTCGGTTAATTGCTGACGTACCGCTTCCAGTCGCAAGTTTGTGAGAAAGTCGTGTGGCGTTTGACCAGTTTCTCGTTTGAACTGGCGAACGAAGTTACGCTCACTCATGTAGACATAGTTGGCGGCATCAATCACTGAAACAGGATCGCTAAGGTGTTCAACGAACCAGAGAGAAGCCTTGTGGATTTTGCTATTAATCATCGATTCGACGGGACGCGCTGGGTTATTGATAGGTGAGGTGTCTCGGCGTCGTTGGCACACTACAAGGTTTTGCGCTACACGTTGCGCAACGGCGGGTCCCAAATCGTTTTCCAATAGACGTAAAGCGAGATCGGTAGCCATGCCAACATCGCATGATGTGAAAATATTATTGTCGTCCACGATCTGGGCTTCCCTATCAATGTTGATTTTAGGAAATTCACGCGCGAGTTTGTCTGCCAGTGCCCAATGTGTGGTGGCGCGGCGATTGTTCAGAAAACCTGCTGCCCCAATGACAAATACGCCGGTGCAGATTGCGGCAAGGCGGCGAACCTGGCTGCGCTTTTTTTGTAGCCATGTAATGAGCACTGGATCGCGATACGCGTCAAAGTTACCCGTGCCGCTGGCAATGAGAAGGGTATCAAAATCCTGATTATCGAATTGTGTAATCGGTGCTGTCAGAATTTGCACTGCGGCAGAGGACGTTACCATGCCGCCAGAAATCGACATAATCGATACCTGATAGCGCGTAGTGCCGGGAAATGCGGTTGAAATGAGTTTGTCTCCGATTCCGAATACATCCGCCGCACCCACTACATCGGCCAGTATTACGCCATCGAAAACCATAATGCCAATATGCTTGACGGCGGAAATATCGTCCGTCGCCCCGACTGTGTTTAAGCCCCCAATATTCATGAAGCTTCCCCCTAACGGCAAGTTTTAGTATTGTTATTTAGTAATTTATTGTTGCCAAATAATCATCTTTAATACTCCTATAATTGCAGACAATTTCCTTGACCTATATCAAAAAAACTTAAAAATGGTCAAATTTAGATGTAAAAAAGACAATATTTATTTCTGCTTTATTGACATCAATTAGTTTCTTTTCAGGAACTTTCATACCAAATTGATGGTTTGTTTGCATGAGGAAAGAGCGTCTTGTTAGTCGTGATAGGGTTAATTACCTACACTTCTTTCCAATGTTTTTGCGTCGCTTCACAACTCATAACCTCGCGTTATGGTTCCTAAGCCCAGTCTACAACGCCAACTTTAACGTTGGTTTTGACCGATTTAGCCTAGACCGAAATAGCGTCGAGATCGCGTTTGAATCAGCATGTTATCAATGACTGAGATGCTTGTTTTCCAATGCATCCTCAAGGCGCGAGTTTTCAAGGGTTAGCTCAGCTACAATTTGTTTCAGCTTAACGTTCTCCTCCTCCAGGCATTTCAATCGCTGGGGGTAATCCTGTAAGCCACCGTATTGCTTTTTCCAGCTCTGAAAAGTACGCTCGGTTATCCCGGCTTGTCGAATTACGTCAGCTACCGGCATACCGAGCTCCTCCTGCTTAAGAGCCTCAGCAATCCGATCGCGGGAAAGTGGCGTGCGCTTCATTGCATGTCCTTCGCCTTCTATTGATTCACTCATAGCTATGGTTAGACTATGACTATTTGGTAGTAGTTTCATCTTGTAGTGGTTCCAGGCCGAGGCGACGGCGTACGAATGGATCGCGATATTCGGTATTATCGGGATCACTGACGCTACTAGCGGTTACTGTACTAGGAACAGCAGCTGGGGCAGCCACGGGAGCAGGTGTCGGTGCAGCAGGAGCCGCTACATCGTTACGAGATATCTGTGCTAGTGCTGGTGCTGTATTTGCTGCCGCGACTGCTGGTCTTGCCATACCTGGACAATCATGACCGGTTGCCTCTACAGCTTTTCGATTGGCATCGCTTTGGCATAAGAGTGCTAGCGCCACATCGTTGAGACCCATTGCACGGAATTCCCTTGAGTCAAGGCGACGTACGCAGGCTTGATCCACCATGGTCGAGGCGGCGGTAGCGCCGAATCCAGTCAGTGATAAGCCAAATGATACTGAGCCCATGCAAGTATCGGACAGCGTTGTGGTCAGTGATGGTGCGGTAATTGAAGGTGCGCTTTTCACTGTATAAGTACCGCCATATTCGACTTTTGCGGTCGTAGTGTTTGGATCAGTCGCTGCTGTTGTGGCAGCTGTGGTCCCCGTCGTACCGGTTGTACCTGATCCTGTACCAGAGGTTCCGCTGCCTGACCCAGTGCCGGAGCCCGACCCAGAGCTGGAGTCACTGGAGGATCTGCTTGGCAAGGTCACCGAAACGCTCACGGTCGACGTATTACCGTTGGCTGTAGTACCTGAAACGGTATTTGATGCCGCTCCGCCGGTAGCGCTGCCGCCGGTAGCTGCTCCGCCAGTGGCAGAACCACCATTGGCTGATCCACCTGCTCCACCTGCTCCACCACTCGCGGTTGATGTTGATGTCGATGCGGAGGTAGGCGACACTGGAGTCGAACTGTTCGCTTCCGCGACTACTGGTACTGTGAATATTGAGGCTACCAGAATACCTAGAAGTTTGTGTTTCATGGCTTCTCCGTTATTTTTCTGTATGTTCCAGGAGAGAGGGAAAGTACTCTTTCCCTCTTCCCCTTCCCTTTACGCGAAAAACTTTATAAAGTTAGAGGTTACCCGAGGCTGCAGCTGCAGTTGCGCCGCCACCGTTACCGCCGTCACCGCCGATTGCTGGACCGCTCTTTGCGCTTCCCCCAATTGTTAAGGAGTATGCAGAACCAGCGGTATTGCTGTTACCGTTCACCGAGCTATCTGCGATACCAGTTTTGGAGCTAGCACCACCACCAACTGCCAAAGAATTACCGTTTGCGGTTTGTGACGAACCCTTAGTGAGGGTGCCAGCGCTGCCGCCTGTGGCCCCACCACCGGTAGCGCCAGAGCCACCACCGTTGCCGCCAGTAGTGTTGCCAGTTGCAGATGCATTTGCTGTAGATGAAGTAGAACCACCGCTGCTAGGCATTTTTTTCCAGCCGCTTGAGCTTCCAGCGCCAGCAGCGCCAGTCGCTGCAGAATCTGCACTGGCAGAGTTGCCTTTTGCATTGCCGGCAGGACCACCAATCGACGAAGCAGGGCCGCCAGTAGCAGCACCTGCGGTAGCAGGAGCGCCGCTAGTATTGCCGGCTGTGGTATTGCCACCTTGTGAGCTGGCTCCGCCGCCGCCAGTGCTATTGTTGCCGCTGTTAGCGTTGCCGCTCATGTTGGTTTGGGTTGCATCGCCTGCAGTCACAGCACCGCCGGATGTCGGGCCGCTTGTTACGGAGCCACTAGTGGCGCCGCCACCAGCTCCGCCAGCGCCTGCAGTTGCACTGGCGCTGGAAGAGTTTTTGACAGTTAACGTTGTCGTTGTTGTCGTTGTTTTTGATCCTGATGATGGAGCCGAATGATGTGCGTTAGCATATCCCCCAACTAAGAAAAGGGAAGCGATGGATGCGGCAATAATTTGCTTTTTCATTTTTATTTCTCCTGAGTGTAGGGCGTTAATTGCAAGGGGTCTCGTCTATATACGCCCAAAATTAACAGACAAGATTTCGTTATAAATCAAAGCTGCCACGAGGCTTTTCAGGCGGTCGGTGTTGTGAGAAAAAATCATAATCCCGACATTTTTGACAGAAAAATTGCTGCACAAAACTGCCTGTTTTTTCAAAAACATCGCTTCTCCTGCACTAACCAATCACAGCCAAAAATATTGACTGGTCCCATCCATTCATATGTTGGCAAGAGATATGTGCGTCGCGATGTATTGATCATAGGACCGTCGACAAAAGTGTTTACGACAAAACTTTGTCGAGTTAGGACAGCATAGATGGCTGATTTGGACGCCTTTCCATGGAGCACCAGAAGGTGGTGTGATGCGATTTACGTCACCTTGCTGAGGCGTATATACCGATTTTTGAAGATGGGAATAATAGATATTCGCGCGTCGAAGGGCGTCACTATGCTTGTCAAAAAGAGCCAAAACGATTATTTAATTGAGGGCGATATGTGCCAATTCAGACGTGTCAAATATGTCGACATGAAAAATATCGTGGGCTCTAGTGTGATGAGCGGATAAGTCGCAAAAAATAAAAAAACGACTCGGACATTTAAGCGTCGGAGTCGTTATATTTGCCTTACCTTGTAGCGAATTGAGAAATTTCAATAACCTTCTGAGGTTATTGAAAGACAGTGCATGCTGCTATAAGTTATAGGCCAGCATGAATTGCTATGCGCGTTTCACCAGTCGTACGATGACGAGCAGTACAATCGCACCAATCGTTGCTGTGACTATCGAAGCGATCATGCCACCACTGACGCCGATGCCGATCAGACCGGCCAGCCAGCCGCCGATGAATGCCCCCACAATACCAACAAGAATGTCGACCAAAATACCAAAGCCGCCGCCCTTAACCAAGACACCAGCGAGCCAACCGGCGATAGCACCGATGATGAGCCAAGCGAGAATTCCATGTTCCATGGTATTTCCTTTCGTAGTTTAGCAGTGGGTGAAAAAGTCTAGCGTCATTGAACGTGAGCCGCAACTATATTATTTTTTTACGGCTAAATTTTAAAAAATGAGAGAGTAATTTGAAGTGGATGCGCTGGCTCTTCTCTCTCCATTCTTTTCTAATAAATTATTATTGCGCTGATCAGCAATGCGTAAAGTATATAGTCGCCTATAAATACTATAGTTATAGTTTCTTGTTTTTACAAATGTTCACAAATTTCATTGCAAACTGGGTTCTGAGCTGCGACTTGCATCAGATAGTTTGCAGTAATACTAAAAAAATTATAGGCGATTGTCTATAAGCTGTTGTCCCCGTCTGACGCCTTCCTGGCCCACTTCTTCAAGAGATCCTATGAAGGTATTCTCATCTTTCCATTCGATACCGTTTTCCAGATTTACCTTAATTAACCACCCGGCCGAATTGAGGTGGGTAAAAACGTAAATTTTTTGGCCTTTGTATTCTCGAATAATTGTCACGTCCATGATTTTGACTATCCACCATTGGTTATGGTGAGCATGATAGAGATAACCATGTTGCCTGAATGTCGGGCGTTGTCACTTCTTTATGTAGGAGTAGAGGAAGTCGCCGCATTAATCATCGCGATGACGCCTGGCGTCGCCCCGAACGCAATGACAGTGATGGCCATAATGACAGGCGGCGTCCTGCGCCGTTAACATTACCCACTATATTTTTTTTGTGTCGAGGTGTGTAAGACGGTCATAGCGTCTAGTTAAAAGTTTTCTTTTGTGCCGCTAAGCGTGCGAGTAAGGGAGCGGTTTTCCATGCTTCTCCGTGCAAACCTTGCGCGTATTTTTCGATTGCCGCGACAACACTTTTTAAGCCAACTGTATCAGCATAAAACAAAGGGCCACCGCGGAATAAAGGAAATCCATAACCGGTCAGATACACCATATCGATGTCAGAGGCACGTTGTGCGATTCCTTCTTCCAGTAAAAGCGCCGCCTCGTTTATCAGTGAGTATATCAATCGTTCTACGATTTCCTGATCGCTTATTTGCCGACGTGCGACACCACTAGCTTTGGAGTTTTTTGTGATCAGGTTATCGACCAATGCGGATGGATAGGCTTTGCGGTCGCCCGCTTTATAGTCGTACCATCCAGCCCCGGTTTTTTGACCGAAACGTCCCAGTTCACACAGTAGGTCGGCGGTTTTTGAGTACGTCATTTCAGGTGTATCGATCGCGCGTCGTTTTCGGATAGCCCAGCCGATGTCGTTGCCAGCCAGATCGCTCATCCGGAACGGCCCCATTGCGCAGCCAAACCGTTCGATTGCTTTATCAACCTGCTCCGGAAAACAACCTTCATCTAGCAAAAATCCAGCCTGACGGACATATTGTTCCACCATGCGGTTGCCGATAAATCCATCGCAGACACCCGCAACAACGCCAGTTTTGCGAATTTTTTTAGTCAGTGCCAAGGTGGTTACCAAAACGTCGTCGGCGGTCTTTTCACCGCGAACAATTTCCAGCAGTTGCATGACGTTTGCAGGACTGAAAAAATGCATGCCGATGACATCCTGGGGACGTTTGGTGGACGCTGCAATTTCATTCAGATTCAGCGTCGACGTGTTGGAGGCTAAAATTGCACCGGGCTTCATGATGTTATCGAGGGTCTTAAAGACCGTTTTTTTGACTTCCATGTCTTCAAATACGGCCTCGATCACAATGTCGGCATCGCTGATCGCTGCATAGTCCAGCGTGCCAGTGATCAGAGCGATCCGTTGGTCAACTTTGTCTTGCGTTAGTTTGCCTTTTTTGAGCGTGTTCTCATAATTTTTTCGAATGATCGCCATACCCTTTTTCAAAGCATCAGGGTCAGTTTCCAGTATCATGACCGGGATGCCAACATTGGCAAAATTCATGGCGATACCGCCGCCCATCGTACCAGCGCCGATGACCGCCGCGCAGGTAATTGGTCGACGTGGTGTGTCCGCAGAAAGCCCCACAATTTTACTGGCTGCACGTTCGCCAAAAAATGCATGGCGCATCGCTTTGGAGGTGGTTGTTTGTAGCAGCGCAAGAAACAAGTCACGTTCATATTGCAGGCCATCGTCGAATGGTTTGGTGATTGCAGCCTCAATCGCGTCAATACATTTTAATGGAGCGGGAAATTGCTCTGACGTCCCACCGACGATCGCGCGTGCGGTCTGCAAAAAAGCCTGGTAGTCAGGATAATCAGAATGAGAAACTGTAAGATCCCGGACTTTAGGTAGTGGTCGCAGATTGGCTATCTTGTCGGCGAAAGCGAGTACGGCTGGCATCCATTCGCCATTTGCTTCCGGCATGATCAATGCATCGAAAAGGGCCGTCGTCGCCAATTTTTCCGCAGCTATCGGATTGCCGGAGACGATCATGTCCACGGCAAGTTTCAGTCCTACCGCACGCGGTAAACGTTGCGTGCCACCTGCGCCCGGCAACAGACCCAATTTGACTTCCGGTAAACCTATTTTTGCTGTTGGCGTTGAGATCCGATAGTGACATGCGAGCGATAATTCCAGGCCGCCACCCATGCAGACAGAATGGATCGCCGCTACTACAGGTTTGGTAGCGTTTTCGACAATGCTGATCAAGGTATGTAATGACGGTTCAGCTAATGCTTTTGGCGAGTTGAATTCTTTTATATCGGCGCCGCCAGAAAAGGCCTGACCTGCACCGGTAATAACAATCGCCCTGACCGCGTCATCGCTGAGCGCCTTTTGTATGCCATCAACCATCGCCGTGCGGGTTATCAAACCCATGCCGTTCACGGGTGGATTGTTAATAGTGATAAGGGCGATGTTTCCCTGGCGTTGGTATTCAGCAGTCATGTCTCTTCCTTTATTGGGCGTCTGTCAGTTTGTATCGATGTAAATAAGCTAAATAATTAAAACAGCAATCGGGTGGTCGAAAGCTTGACGACTGCAGTATGCTTTTTTGTTGTTTGCACTTTTATGGTTAAACAGCCTATGTTCCCCCGCTTTACTCTCCGTCGCTCCCTCTGTTTCGCCTATCACGTATATGTTATTACATCGCTATCAACACGTCGCCATTGTTCGTAGAGAGGTAATTCTACATGCGCGTTAATGATAGCTTTATTACTTAAATGTTCGTAATCGAACATTTATAGCCGAGTAACTGCGGATAGAGTGTTATATTCCTATTGGGAAATTGTTCTCATGTGAACATTTTTCCATCATTGTGCAAATATCGATTTGAAACGTGTGGCGCGCTAGCGACCAACGGAATCCTTGCCGCATGAAATGGCATTGCGTCATGTAATTGAAGTCAACTATTTGCATAAATGCCAACCGTATCGGAGACAACAAAATAATGTTCAATATTTTTCGCCCAGCGTTACATCAAGCCTTATTATCCAAAGAAAAAATTGACCCCACTTATCGCCGCTTACGCTGGCAGATTTTTTTGGGTATTTTTTTTGGTTACGCTGGTTACTATCTGGTGCGTAAGAATTTTTCATTGGCAATGCCAGCCTTGATAGAGCAAGGATTTACCAGAGGGCAGCTAGGATTCGCCATGTCGGGTGTAGCCATTGCCTACGGTTTATCAAAATTTCTCATGGGAATGGTCTCTGATCGTTCGAATCCACGTTTCTTTTTACCTTTCGGTTTACTCGTCTCGGCCGCAGTCATGTTCGTGATGGGGTTCAGTCATTGGGCAACATCTAGCGTCACAATCATGTTCTCGCTGCTGTTCATCAACGGTTGGGTTCAGGGTATGGGATGGCCGCCGTCCGGGCGCACGATGGTGCATTGGTGGTCTCAGAAAGAGCGCGGTAGTGTCGTCTCGGTCTGGAACATTGCGCACAATGTTAGTGGAGGAATGATCGGGCCGCTCTTTATTCTCGGCATGGGTTGGTTCAATGATTGGCGTTCAGCCTTTTATGTACCCGCAGCGGTAGCGGTAGCGATTGCCATCTTCGCGTTTGTTATGATGCGTGACACACCACAATCTTGTGGACTGCCGCCGGTAGAAGAGTATAAAAACGATTATCCGGAAGGCTACGACAAATCCCACGAAGAAGAACTGACCACTAAGGAAATTCTGTTTCGCTACGTACTAAATAACAAATTATTGTGGTACATCGCTTTTGCCAACGTATTTGTTTATTTGCTGCGGTATGGCGTGTTGGATTGGGCGCCGACTTATCTACGCGAAGTCAAACACTTCAGCATCGATAAATCATCCTGGGCCTATTTTATGTACGAATGGGCGGGTATTCCTGGGACATTATTGTGCGGCTGGATGTCAGACAAAATCTTTAAAGGCAACCGTGCCTTGACTGGAATTGTCTTCATGATTCTGGTCACCATCGCGACATTGGTGTATTGGCTCAATCCGGCTGGCAATCCCGGCATAGATATCGCTGCGTTGTGCGCTATCGGCTTTTTGATTTATGGGCCCGTCATGTTAATCGGTTTGTACGCGCTGGAACTGGCACCGAAAAAAGCTGCAGGAACCGCCGCTGGTTTCACCGGTCTGTTTGGTTATCTTGGCGGTTCAGTCGCAGCCAGTGCGCTTTTAGGTTCCACCGTGGATCATTGGGGCTGGGATGGCGGATTCATCCTGTTAGTAGGATCTTGCATATTGTCGGTGCTATTTTTCGTCATGGCGTGGTATGGCTCGCGACCGCAACATCCTGACTTGAAAGATATTTCAACTTAAATGCTGGATAAATGGTCGGCTGTACAGATGGATGAGGTTACTCAGTGAAGTAACTCAGAAGTAACACCATGAAGTAATTCTGCGATGAAGGAGCGCACGCGCTGAAGCCATTAAAAGCTTTAGCGCGTGTTGCGTTCCGCAGTGCGTTTTAGCCATATTTGCAACACCAGATAAGCCACCACAAAAACGTTTCCGGCCAGCACCGCAGCATTCGTCAAGGATGGATGCAAAACAAGATGGCGAATTTCGATAGGAATATAGATTCCACCCGATATCGCACCCAACCAGGTCGCCCAGGCGCGATTATTCCAAAGGCCATAACATTCTGTGAAACGCAGCGATATATAGGCCAATCCGATCAACGCGACGTTGCGGCGATTTTCGTCATTCAAGACGTCGGCGTAATGCAGAAAAATAGACGGATAATGCGCAGTTGGGTCCATGCCAAAATGACCGATCAACTCGATCGCCAGATGGCGAATATCATGGTGCAGCAGGTCCAGCAAGCCTAGCGTAGCGGCTAAAGCGGCCAACCCCTTAATACCCTCAAACGTAGCAATCGCTTTTAACGCCGCCCGAGATTTTTCTGATGCTGGTGGCGACTGGTTTGTGATGATGTCTTTTGTGTCATTGGATGATTGCATAAGACGATTATGCACGAAGCTGGACTTTATTATTCGGCAATAAATTCTAATGTTATCTGCCATCCAGTTATTCGCTTGCTTGGTAGTTTTACCATCTCACGCTCTAATACCTTCGCCTCTTTATCGATATAAATACGTCAATATGATTGGCTTACAATTGATTTTCCGTCACTCTTTTTCTATTAGAAAATTACGTGATGCCGGTTTGAGAGTGGGATCGTTGATAGTGCCATCTTTCAGCGATATCCCGGTTAACTGCCGACTGAATGCTTCGGATAGCAAATAATGTAGTTTACCTGCTGCGTCTGGATAGCTTAATCCGGCAGGGCGGATATTTGATATGCAGTTTCTACTTTCATCGGTCAAGCCCACATGCGGTTGCCATGTCAGATAAATGCCCATGCTGTCTGGCGAGCTTAGACCGGGGCGTTCGCCGATCAACACTACGACCATCTTTGCGCCTAGCAATTCACCAATCTCATCGCCAATAGCCACACGTCCCTGACGTACGATTGTAAAGGGTGCAGTTGACCAGTTTTCGGCTTTTAGCAACGGCATGAGCGTAGCAAGAAAAGTTGCTGCATTTTGTTCAATCGCCAATGCAGAAAGGCCATCGGCAATTACGAATGCCAGATCAACGTGCCGCTGGCTAGTGTGAGTTTTTATGGTGGTTGAATCTTTAAGCGGCGCTGATAACGCCTCCAGAATCTGATGCGAAGAAGGGGACAGTTTTCGACCAAAATCTGGTCGCTGCAAATAGCTATCCCGGGTTTCAGCGACGCTTGATAAGGTAATGCATGCATTCTGTTGACTAACGCCGCAGTCAGTTAGCGCTTGCGCCACTTTTTCGGTATCCAGCATCTGATGCACGGCGTCACGCGCCCTTGCATGGGCTAGCTGAAAGTCCAATTGAACGGCAGTTGGCAGACTTATTCCGGCACGGCCGAGCGCGATCCTTGCGCTCGTAAATTGGCGCAGGAGTTGCCATGGATTGGTAATAACCGTTGGTTTAGTCATACTTAATTAACCCGTTTCTGTCCTTCGTTTCTGTCCTTATTATCTCGCAGCTTGCGGGAGTGCGGTTGTCCAAGTGCGCTATCACGGCAGACGCAACAAGGCGTGTTTAAACGCCGGTGGTAGTTCCTCTTTAAGCATTAACGTGCCATCGCCGGAAAATATTTGCATGTCTTGCAGCCACTTTTCAAATTCGGGCGCTGGCTTTAGCCCCAATACGCGTCGGGCGTAAAGTGCGTCGTGGAATGAAGTCGATTGATAGTGCAGCATAATATCGTCCGATCCGGGCACACCCATGATGAAATTGCAACCGGCTGTGCCCAGCAATGTCAGCAAAACGTCCATGTCATTTTGATCCGCTTCGGCGTGGTTGGTGTAGCAGACATCGCAACCCATCGGCAATCCTAACAACTTCGCGCAAAAGTGATCTTCCAGACCGGCGCGGATTATTTGCTTCCCATCATATAAATATTCAGGACCAATAAAGCCAACTACTGAGTTCACCAGAAGCGGTTTAAATTTTCTGGCAACCGCGTAGGCACGCGCTTCGCAGGTTTGCTGATCGATCCCATGATGGGCGTTAGCCGACAGGGCGCTACCTTGCCCGGTTTCAAAATACATGACGTTGTTGCCGATGGTGCCGCGTCCCAAAGAAAGCGCTGCTTGCTGCGCCTCATCCAACAAATTCAACTTGATCCCAAAACTTTGGTTGGCTGCCTCGGTGCCAGCAATCGACTGAAATACCAAATCCACGGGAGCGCCGCGGTTGATCGCTTCTATCGTGTTGGTGACATGCGTCAGCACGCAGGATTGAGTAGGAATGCGGTATTGTTGAATGATCTGATCCAGCATCGATACCAGTTTGATGACTTGCCCGACGTTATCGGTGGCCGGATTGATACCAATCACCGCATCGCCGCTGCCATACATCAAGCCGTCTAGAATGCTAGCGGCAATTCCTGTGGCGTCATCGGTCGGATGGTTCGGTTGCAGGCGGGTCGATAGACGGTTAGCTAGTCCAATGGTATTGCGGAAGCGGGTGACGACGCGACATTTTTTGGCAACCAGAATCAAATCCTGGACGCGCATGATTTTTGAGACCGCTGCCGCCATCTCCGGCGTGATGCCGGGCGCGATCGCAGTGAGTAATAACTCTGTGGCAGCGTCGCTCAGAAGCCAGTTGCGGAAGTCGCCAATCGTTAAGTGTCGGATGGCGGCGAAGGCATTGGCATCGTGGTCATCGATAATCAATCGGCTGACCTCGTCGCTTTCGTAGGGGACCAGTAAATCGTTAAGGAATGTGGTTAGTGGCAGCGCCGCCAGAGTCATCTGTGCAGCGACACGCTCTTCGGCACTGGCGGCAGCGATACCCGCCAGATGGTCGCCCGAGCGTGTGGGAGTGGCTTTTGCCATCAGGTCTTTCAGGTCGCGAAATTGGTAGGTTTTAGTCCCTACCACGTGACTGAACCGGACAATCGGACGGTGCATAGGCGGCCTGTTTTACGTTTGAAAAAACGTGCGGTCCAAAGCGGAGCCGAACGACGTATTTACAGAGATTAGCAGAGATAAGCCGATATTAGCTGATATAAACTAAAAGTTGGCCGAGGATGCCAACGGCAATAGAAGCGCGTTGAACGTCGCGCGTCGTTTCTTTGGCGTCGATGTGGCTTTTTTAGTATCATCGGGGCGGTGATTCACGCGTGATGAATGAACCACAATTAACAAACCATGAAATACGGCGACTAATACTGAATCGCAGGAATTTAACGACCCGGCTTGGTAGCTGCTGATCGGATTTTAGCTATCGTCAGTCCGGACCAGACTGCTTTAGTTTGGGTCAGGATACTGTCTGTTTTCCAAGCAGTTGGGGCAACTTTGCCAATGCATCGTATTCCTCATCGCTAAACAGCCTTGATCGCGTCAAAAAGCGACGTCCTGATCCGTTGTCTAGTGAGAACATGCCACCGTTGCCATTGACAACGTCAATGATTAATTGCGTATGTTTCCAGTATTCGAATTGCTCGGCGCCGATATAAAACGGTTCACCATCCAGTTCACCCAAATACACATCTCCGTCGCCAACCTGAAAATCGTCTCGGGCGTAACACATGGGGGCACTGCCATCGCAGCAGCCGCCGGATTGAAAAAACATTAGCGCACCATGTCTTTTTCTTAGCGTTTGTAGCAATTCTAGCGTCGCTTCAGTCGCAACGACTCGGGCGGGGGTAGTTGACATAAGAAAGGCCTTTCGTGAAAAATAGGACTTACGCAAATCCGCACCAGCGGCGCTATGCTTCACAATTTTATAATGCGGCATAAGCTTCGTAAAATAGGGGCGATAAACCTGCTACTGAGCTGTTGCTGGGACGATTTTGCGTAAATCCTAAGAAAATTGAACTCTGCCTTAACCGGCGGTAAAGCAGAGTCCACATTACAATCTAGCAGCGAACTTTAGAAAAAGCCTAAAGCGTTAGGGCTATAACTGACCAACAGATTTTTGGTTTGTTGATAGTGATCCAACATCATCTTGTGATTCTCACGACCGATACCAGACTGCTTGTAACCACCAAATGCTGCATGCGCAGGGTACAGGTGATAACAGTTAGTCCAGACCCGACCCGCTTGAATCTCGCGACCCATACGGAAAGCACGTGAGCCATCGCGTGTCCACAGCCCTGCGCCCAGACCATACAATGTGTCGTTGGCGATTTCCAGCGCTTCTTCTTCGTCTTTGAAAGTCGTGACAGACAACACAGGTCCAAAAATTTCTTCCTGGAAGATGCGCATTTTGTTATTACCTTCGAACACGGTTGGTTCCATGTAATAACCCGCATCCAGATCACCGCCATGTTGCGTGCGACCGCCGCCGGTGAGCAACTTGGCGCCTTCTTGTTTGCCAATGTCGATGTATGACAGAATTTTTTCGAGCTGTTCCTGCGATGCTTGTGCACCGATCATCGTGCTCATTTCGAGTGGATTGCCTTGCTTGATGGCTTTTACGCGTTTTAATGCACGTTCCATAAAGCGGTCATAGATGGATTCTTGAATCAACGCGCGTGATGGGCAAGTGCACACTTCACCTTGATTTAGCGCGAACATGGCAAAGCCTTCCAGGCATTTGTCAAAGAACGCATCGTCCTGATCCATGACATCAGCAAAGAAGATGTTAGGCGATTTGCCGCCTAGTTCCAGCGTTACAGGGATGATGTTTTGCGATGCGTATTGCATGATGAGGCGGCCGGTAGTAGTTTCACCGGTGAAAGCGATCTTGGCAATCCGCTTGCTCGAAGCCAACGGTTTGCCTGCTTCCAGACCGAAACCTTGAATAATATTAAGCACACCCGGTGGCAACAAATCTTGCACTAGTTCAATCCACACCATAATCGAGGCTGGTGTTTGTTCAGCTGGCTTAAGGACGATGCAATTGCCTGCCGCCAACGCCGGTGCCATTTTCCAGACTGCCATCAATATCGGAAAATTCCACGGAATGATCTGACCAACGACGCCCAAAGGCTCATGGAAATGATAAGCGTAAGTTTCTGCATCGATGGTCGCGACAGTGCCTTCTTGGGCACGGATGCAACCGGCAAAATAGCGGAAATGATCAATAGCCAATGGAATGTCGGCTAATGTTGTTTCGCGCAGAGGTTTACCGTTGTCGATCGTTTCGGCAATAGCCAGCAACTCCAGATTAGCTTCCATCCGGTCTGCGATTTTAAGCAGGATGTTGGCGCGGTCGGCAGGTGAAGTCCGGCCCCAGGCACGCTTAGCGGCATGTGCGGCGTCTAATGCCAGATCGACATCTTCTGCGCTGGATCGTGCTACTTCGCAAAAAGCGCGACCGAGAACAGGACTAATGTTTTCAAAATACTCACCCTTTACCGGTGGGACAAATTTTCCACCGATGAAATTGTCGTAACGTTGCTTGAAGGGATTTTTAATGCCTAGTTTGGTGATGTCTGCTAGATTCATGTCGTCCTCCGAAAGGGATTTTAGTTAATTGATTACCAAGTTGGCGTTAGGCCAAGGTGCAACAGGCACTCAACCTATTTGCAAAGGTCGTGCCAATCAATATTCCGCAGATTATTAGCCGGAATTTTTTTGCCATAAATCGCTGAAAACCCGCATGGATATTAACTATCACCTATCCGTTATGGGATAAATTTATCAGTTTCAAATTGCCCATGTCACAAACATAAAACCACTGCTGTTTTATTTTGGAACACTCTTGCATTGGCAGTGTTCCGAATTTGAACTGCCTTTGAAGTGATGCAATTTTGATTAATGACAAGTGGAGAAGTTCAGTCGCTTTGTATTCGGCAACGATTGGTTTGACACAAAAAAAACAATAAAATGTGGCGGTTAAAACCACCAAATGCAACTTGGTTGCACTATAATCGGCACGCTGCAACTAGGTTGCAATTGGCTTTCATCTGATTACAAAGAGCAACTAGTGGGCGAATGTAAAGAGACCATAGAGCAAAAATAGAGCCGGTTCGGACTTGGTTTTGCCTTGGGTTTGCCGCGGTTTTGCCCTTTTGTGGCCCGATCGTGTCTAAACAATTTGTTGTAAATATAAAGCTAAGATGTCGATCAAATCGTCCTCCCTTATGAATAAAAAGCGCAGTAGTATGCTGGCGCGTTCGGCATGGTTTCGACTAATGCTGGTACTTCCCGTGTGCGTTTTATTTTGGGTTGGCGTCTGGTGGGCACTGGCGGGAGCGACAGGATGAAACCGGCAGTAACGTTGCACAACCTGACGGTCGCCTATCGTCAGCATCCGGCTTTGCACCATATCAGCGGAAGCTTTGAATCCGGTTCACTGACCGCGATTATTGGCCCGAATGGTGCAGGGAAAAGTACCTTATTGAAAAGCTTGCTAGGATTGGTTCGCATCGATAGCGGTCGCGTCGACATCAGCATTGCGCGCAAGCGTATCGCGTATTTGCCGCAGCAAGCTGAGATTGACCGCGGTTTTCCAATTTCAGTGATGGATTGCGTATTGCTGGGCTATTGGCAAAGTGCCGGGTTATTTGGTGGGATTACGAAGGCAATGTCAGAAAAAGGCGATGCCGCCTTACATGCGGTTGGCCTGGATGGATTTGCTGATCGCTCCATTGGCAGTTTGTCGGCGGGACAGTTTCAGCGTGTCTTGTTTGCGCGGATTTTGTTGCAGGATGCCGAGCTAATTTTGCTCGACGAACCGTTCAATGCCGTGGATGCAAAGACGACGGAAGATTTGCTGGTGATCGTACAGTCATGGCATGCGCAAAAGCGCACCGTGATTGCTGTGTTGCATGACAACGAACAGGTGCGCCGCTATTTTCCCCAATCGGTATTGCTGGCACGGCGCCTGGTGGCATGGGGTGACACGACACACGTATTAACCGACGATCATTTGCGGCTGGCTAAAAATATGCCTGAAGCGCAGGATCCGAACGCACCATTTTGCCAGCCGGAGACGACGGCATGAGTTTTTTCTCCCTGCATTGGTTGACCACGTTTTATCAATTTACCTTAGCGCCATTTCAGGAGTTTGCCTTCATGCGGCGCGCTCTGATCGGTATTCTGGCGCTTGCGCTCAGCAGTGCGCCCCTTGGCGTGTTGTTGACGTTGCGCCGGATGAGTCTGTTTGGTGATGCGCTTAGCCATGCCGTGCTGCCGGGTGTCGCAGTCGGATTCATGTTATTCGGCTTGTCGCTGCCAGCGTTAAGCATCGGTGGCTTTCTGGCTGGCGTGATTGTGGTGGCGATTGCCGCGTTGATCAGTCGCCATACCGATTTAAAGGAAGATGCCAGTCTTGCGTCGATCTATTTGATCGCGCTGGCACTGGGCGTGATGCTGATCTCGGTCAACGGCTCCAAGCTAGATTTATTACATATTCTTTTTGGCAACGTACTTGGGGTCGATCGCGAAGGCTTGTTTCTGGTCGCCGGTGTCACAACGATCAGTTTGGTAGTAGGTGCCATGATGTATCGCGGGCTGGTATTGGAAAGTTTTGACGCCTCGTTTCTGGCGGCTTGCGGTGTCAAGGGCGCACGTGGTGCACTATTCCAGCAACTATTTTTGATGCTGGTAGTGCTCAATCTGGTGGCGTCTTTTCAGACGTTGGGTACGCTTATGGCGGTGGGATTGATGATGTTGCCAGCAGTTTCTGCGCGTCTTTGGCATGATACTTTGCCCGCACAATTGCTCAACAGCGCTTTGCAAGCGGCAGCGGCGGGTTATATCGGTTTATTGTTATCGTATTACACATCAACCCCTTCCGGTCCGACCATCATTGTCTGCGCCGGTGGACTGTATTTGATCTCGTTGCTGATCGCACCGCGTGGTTGGTTGGCAAAATTATGGAAGCGACCGCATCGGCTTGCCTGATTTGCGAACAATTACCAGGAGCGACTTGTCAGTTGACGGATGAAAGCGGAACGTAAAAATAATCGACCAGAGTCAATTTTGTGATCGGTTTGGTTGCCGATTTTTCGAGGTTTGACGTTTAGTTCTCGATGGCGCTCTACGCCAACTCTTTCTAGTTTTGTGTTTTGTGGGCCGACGTCGTCGGCCCAGCAGCGCCGTGCCTAATAGTTTTTGATTCCAATCCTCAAGGAGTATCGCATGATGCGTTTTAAGCAATTTCTATCCATGATGATGGCGGCGGTTATAGTAACGATAGTCAGCAGTTCTGCATCGGCGGCCACAAAAATGCCGGTCGTGGTGAGCTTTAGTATACTCAGCGATATCGTCAGCAATGTTGGCCGGGAACACATCAGCATATCGACGCTGGTCGGGCCGGACGAAGATGCGCATGTATATGCGCCGACGCCAAAAGACGTGAGAACATTGGCGCAAGCAAAGGTCGTGGTCATTAATGGTCTTGGTTTTGAGGGCTGGATTGAGCGGCTTGCCGATGCGGCAAATTACAAAGGTGCAGTAGTGGTCGTTAGCAATGGTATAACAGCCCGTCAACGCCCGGACGGCGGCGATGCCGGGCATCATCTTGATCCGCATGCATGGCAAGATCCGGCTAATGTGATGGTCTACATCCGCAATATTGTTGCCGCACTGAGCAAGGCTGACCCAGCCAACGCTACAGCATATAAAAATAATGGTGCCGAATATACGCGCGCATTAGTGGCACTGGATAATTGGGCACAAGCGCAATTTGCGCAAATTCCCGACGCACGCCGTAACGTGATCACCTCCCATGATGCATTCGAATATTTTGGCGCACACTTTAAGGTACGTTTTCTTGCACCACAAGGCGTTTCAACCGAAAGCGAACCAAGTGCCAGAGATGTCGCGATGCTGATCCGGCAAATCCGTGAGGAGCATAGCAAAGCGCTCTTTTTTGAAAATATGAGTAATCCGAAGCTATTGCAACAAATCAGCGATGAGGTTGGCGTTAAGCCTGGCGGCAAGTTATATGCGGATGCATTGTCGCAGGCTAATGGGGATGCCCCGACCTATTTGCGCATGATGCGTTTTAATGTGGCGCAAATCATGGATCGTCTGAAGTAGGAGTAATTTGCAATGCACCACCGTCAAGTCACTACGCCATATTGCGCGTCTTTACGGTAGTCGTTCGGAAATGATGGCGCCAAGCAGATGTGACGATTGAACGGTAACATACTGACTTTCGTTAATGCGCCAAAATGCCCGATATTATGAAACCCAATCTGCTTATTCTCAGTGCTTTTTCCGATGAACATCTGGAACAGATTAAACAGGGTTACGAGGTTTTATACGCGCCGAACCTGAAGCAGCGCGCCGAAGCGATTACTACCAACGGAATACACTTTCAAGCTGTGCTGACAATCGGCAGCATAGGATTAACAGCGGATGAAATCGCCGCGATGCCAAAGTTGGAACTGATCTGCGCATTGGGTGCCGGATACGAAGAAATTGACATCGCGGCCGCTCGTGCGCGCGGGATCATCGTCTCGAATGGTGCTGGTACAAACGACGCGTGCGTTGCCGATCATGCAATGGGATTGTTGCTGGCGGCGGTGCGTGGGATTCCGCAACTGGGCGTGGCGTTACATCAAGGCATTTGGCGGACTGCACTACCATTGCCAGCAAGCGTATCGTTCAAGCGGCTTGGAATTCTGGGGCTTGGCACTATCGGGAAACAAATTGCCCGGCGTGCACTCGGATTTGACATGGAAATCGGTTATCACAGTCGCTCGGTTCGCAATGATGTGCCGTTTACCTATTTTGATTCGTTACTAGGCCTGGCCCAATGGGCTGATTTTTTGGTGGTGGCGACACCTGGAGGTAAAGCAACGCGTCACCTGGTGAATGGTCCCGTCCTTGATGCGCTTGGGCCAACTGGCGTATTGGTCAATATCGCGCGCGGAAGTGTGGTCGATACAGAGGCATTATCGCAAGCATTGCGGCAGCACCGCATCGCCGCAGCCGGTTTAGATGTGTACGAGAGCGAACCATTGCCGCCGCAACAGTTGATGCACTTGCCGAACGTGGTGTTGACGCCGCACGTCGCTGGTTGGTCGCCGGAATCGGTGGATGCGACGGTAAACTTATTTCTGGAGAATGCTAATCGGCATTTTTCCGGTCAGGCAGTATTGACGCCGGTCTAAGAATCTATCCTGATACATCGATTGCGCTTGTGTATGATGAATTGTCGAGTTGGGTGTTGATCAATCCTCTGCTGCGACTTCTATGAAGTGGAAGTAATTTTAATTAACTTGTGATCGACACCGAACCAAACCGGCTCATCAAAGCGTTTCACTACTTCGTCCCACTTAATCAAAATACCGCCGCACCGACTCAAAACGTTGCGCATAATATTTGGTCTCGAGACGATCTATTCTGACTTTGCCGTTGGTTGATGGCGCGTTAATAAAACGGCCATCGCCGATATAAATACCAACGTGCGAAAACGGCCGATTCATCGTATTAAAAAATACCAGATCACCCGGTCGCAATTCACTTTTTGGTACTTCTCTGCCTTGTCGGGCGATGGTTGCTGCGCTGCCGGTCACATTGAGGCCGGCAGCCTGTTTGAAGACATAACTGACCATGCCACTGCAATCGAGTCCGGCTTCAGGATTTTTACCGCCGAAGCGGTAATCCGTATCAATCAGCCCGAGCGAATAAATGACGATTTCGTTGCCCAAATCACTCGGTGCAACATGCGAGTTCATATAGGCGCTGCCAGACTGCGGATTTTTGCGAATGTTGTCGCCGCCGCTTCCACACGCTGCTAAAAGCAAAGCGCAACAACATATACAAAAAGTTTTTACTATCGTCATAGGACGCCCGAAGACAAAGGTCATGGCACTCACTCAGCTGAATGCAAACCGCATTCTAAGCAATATTCAATGCGGCGGTTTTATTTTTAATTTGATCCAGTACATCCGACAACATTGAGATCATTTGATCGATTTCTGCAATCGTGACATTAAGCGCCGGCATAAAACGCAGCAGGTCAGGGCGCGGTGAGTTTAACAACAAGCCGACCGGACCCATATCGCGTGCGATGTCGACGATTTGCGGGCCGATATCTTTGCCTAATTTAAGTGCGCGCAGCAACCCTTCACCACGCTCACCGTTCATGCCATATTTCTCAGATAGTTTGAGTAGTTCGGCGCTGAGATAGGCGCTTTTATCGTTAACCGATTGCATAAAGCCGGGCGCCAGCAAAGTCTTCAGAACCGCAGTGCCAACCGCGGTCATTAACGGATTGCCGTTATAAGTGCCGCCTTGATCGCCAGGTTCAAAGCACGCGACATCTTCACGCGCCAACAAGGCAGCTAATGGCACACCACCGCCAATACCTTTGCCGAGCGTCATAATATCGGGCTGAATATCCGAAAGTTGGTAAGCAAACAATTGGCCGGTACGGCCCATACCAGTTTGTACCTCGTCGACGATGAGCAGTAAATCGTGTTTCTCGGTCAGGGCGCGTAGGCCCTGCATGAATTCTCGCGTTGCAGGTAGGACGCCGCCTTCGCCTTGCACTGGTTCCAGCATGACTGCCACGGTGCGGTCGTTGATCAGGCGCTCGACGCTTGCCAGATCGTTGAGGTCGGCTTTTGGAAATCCGGAGACTTGTGGCGCAAAGATCGTGTCCCAACCTGGTTTGCCGCTGGCTGACATGGTTGCCAGAGTTCGACCATGAAAACTGTGGTCAAACGTGATGATTTCAAAGCGATTCTGGCCTGCTTTGTTAGGATTCTTTTTTCCCCATTTACGGGCTAGTTTTATGGCGCCTTCGTTCGCTTCCGCTCCGCTATTGGCAAAAAATACGCGATCAAAGCAGGAATTCGCGGTCAGTAACGACGCTAATTCAATCGATGGAGCGTTGTAAAAAGCGGGTGAAGGATTGAGGATTTTTTTCGATTGCACCACCAATGCATCTTGTATGCATTGTGGTGAATGGCCTAGCGCGTTGACTGCCCAACCTTGCAGGTAATCCAGATAGCGCTTGCCATTGTGATCTGTCATCCACATCCCGCGGCCTTCGGTGAAGACCAGCGGTGGGCGGTTGGTGATATACATCAAATCGTTGACGGCAAACTGGTTGAATTCCATGGTCGGGCTCCGGATAAAGGCGCTGAAGAGGCGCTAAAAAATTGTCAGTAAAGCAAATAAAACGAGGGTAAAAGTACGGGCCATCCATTGTAAACTTTTGTTGCGCGTTACGAGAGAACCGCGCCTCAAAACAAAATGGCCAAAAAAAAACCACAGGCATGGCCTGTGGCTTCGTGATCAAAAAACGCTCACGCGCACGGCATACCGGGCTGGGGTATTGGCGTATGACGTCGGAGAAGTGTAGTGATCATATTCATGTCGCTAATATTAGGGCCTTTTACGGCATGCGTCAAAAAGTTTTTCATGAGAACTTACAAGAACTTGCCGCAACGCCGTAATGTCTTTAAACCTGCCATCGGCATATTCTCGCAATATTTCACATTGGAACAACTTTTCGTCAACGCTTTTTATGTTGCTTAGTTGGTTTTGCCTTGACGCAAAAACATTCACTCTCCGGAAAGATCGGCTTCTGACGTAAACGAATCGGCATAAAACTCTTCCGCCGGTAATTTGCAAGTCCCGATAAAGTCACGTTGCGCCGATTCTACGACAATCGGTGCTCCGCAGGCATAGACTTGATAGTTGGATAAATCCACAAAATCCGTCATCACAGCCTGATGCACAAAGCCGCTACGACCCGTCCATTGATCTTCCTGATGCGCGTTTGATATGACGGGAACATAGGTGAAATGTGGAATGGTGCGCGCCCATTCTTCGCATAAGGCGTGCATGTAGATATCTTGTGGGCGGCGACCGCCCCAATATAAGGTCATCGGGCGACTCGATTCGTTATGAATCAGTTGCTCGATAATGGCTTTGATGGGTGCGAAACCGGTGCCGGACGCCAGAAATACCATCGGTTTTTCTGAATCCTCGCGTAAAAAGAAGGTCCCTAGCGGCCCCTCAAAACGTAAAATATCGCGTTCCTTCATGGTCGAAAACACCTGATCGGTAAATAATCCGCCTGGCATATGGCGAATGTGCACCGAAATTTGCCCCTCTTTATACGGCGCGTTTGCCATACTATAACTACGCCGTTTGCCGTCGCGCAGCATGAATTCGATATACTGACCTGCTAAATATTGCAGCCGTTCGTTTGCTGGCAATTGGAGTGAGATGATAACGACGTCGTCGGCAACTTTTTCAATGGTGGAGATGCGGGATGGCATTTTGCGTACCGGAAATTCGCCAACGCCAGCGACTTCGCGGGCTTCGATGGTGATATCGGAATGCGGTGTGGCGCAGCAAAACAGGGAAAGTCCCAGCGCTTCTTCGCTTACTGGTAGCGCTTTTTCCTGGTGCGCGCCGTGCGTGACGTTGCCCACCATCAACTTGCCTTTGCAGGAACTACATGCGCCATTTTTGCAACCGTAAGGCAAACCAACACCAGCGCGGATTGCTGCGCTTAAGATGGTCTCGCCTTCGTCACACGTGAATTGCCGACCGCTCGGCTGAACAGTTACCTGAAAACTCATACAATCCTGACTATGAAAAAAATATTACAAAATTCGGTTACTAACAGCACGTTACTCTCCAAATTGGGTAAGCCGCGCCTGATGATCTTGGGGTGTGGCGATGTTGGTATGCGATTGTTACCATTATTGCAACAACGGTTCAGGGTGTTTGCTGTCACCAGCCAAGTCGCCCGGTTTGCTGAATTACGCGATGCGGGAGCGCATCCGGTACTTGCAGACCTGGATCATCCTCACACGCTAGGGCGGTTAAGCCAATTGGCGCAAATCGTTGTACATTTGGCACCGCCACAATCGCATGGAAGCAAGGATCAGCGAACCCGTAATCTGGCCGCTATTTTACCCGAGCGCACGACGCTTGTTTATATTAGTACGAGCGGCGTATATGGCGATTGCGATGGGCGATCCATCGATGAGACGCGCACCGTCAATCCGCATAATGCGCGCGCCCAGCGCCGCGTTGACGCTGAGAATGTATTGCGTGCGTGGGCAAAGCGTCGCTCCGGCCGCCTGTCGATTCTGCGTGTGCCGGGGATTTACGCAGCCAATCGGTTGCCAATTGAACGTTTAAAAAAGGGCACGCCTGCGCTACGGGCAGAAGAGGACGTGTACACCAACCACATTCATGCAGACGATTTGGCACAGATTATTTTTTCGGCAATTTATAAGGCTGCGCCGTCGCGGGTGTATCACGCAGTCGATGATTCAGAGCTAAAGATGGCGGATTATTTCGATGCAGTCGCCGCTGCTTTCGACTTGCCGACCGCACCGCGCTTGCCACGCGAAGAACTTACGCAGCAGGTATCGCCGATGCTGTTGTCATTTATGTCGGAATCACGCCGTTTGCAAAATACCCGGATCAAAGCCGAGTTAGGCGTCCGCTTGCGGTATCCGGATATTCATTCAGCGCTGAACCAGATGGGCGCAGATGCCCGCCGTGCGTTGACCGACCAAATTTGACTAACGCAATTAGATCAGGTGGTGAGTTGTTAAAAATTAAACTTTATTAAATTTACAACAAATTTCAGCTTTCGCATAAGCATACAATCTAAAAGTTCTTGTAGCCTTATAGCAACGCCGATAAAGTCCGGTGAAAGCAGCAATGTGCACATTGTGCTTATTCTGACCGTTAAAGGTTATTCCGTTAAGCAACGATGCAATAATGCGTTTGCGCTATTTTGCAAGACCATTGCCACGTTTTTTGCTGCCATCTCTGGCCATTATTATTTACGAGAACAACTGCACATTTCTGATGAAGTTATCTTTTAATCATATTCATAAACAATATTCCGGCTTGCCAGTCGTCGACGACTTCAATTGCGACATCGAAGACGGCGAGTTGGTAGCGTTGGTCGGACCATCCGGCTGCGGAAAATCGACCTTATTGCATCTCGCAGCGGGTTTGGCCGAGGCCAGCAGCGGTAGCGTTCTTGCTGATGGTAAACAAATAACCCGGCCACATCCTGAGCGAATGTTGATGTTTCAGGAAAACGCGTTGTATCCGTGGCTAACATTAGAGGCAAACGTCGCCCTGGCACTGGAATTGCAGAAAATCGCTAAAGCGGAAGCACGCACCCAAGCCCGCGCTTGGCTCGCTAAAGTTAATTTGGAAGGTTTCGAAACTTACTATCCGCATCAGGTTTCCGGCGGAATGCGCCAGCGTGCCGCGTTGGCAAGGGCCTTTATCACCAAACCGCAGGCGTTATTATTGGATGAGCCCTTTGGTGCTCTCGATGCGTTGACCCGTATGACGTTGCAAGATGCGCTGCGCCAGTTGATTCGTGCCGATCATCCGACCGTGTTATTAGTGACGCATGACGTGGATGAGGCACTATTTCTTGCGGACCGGATTTTGGTATTTAGCCCGCGTCCGGCTAAAGTATTGCGCGAATTCAACCTGACCTATCACGAAAAAACCCACGATTTGTCTGAGTTTTCGACAATACGGCGAGAAATATTATGTCTGCTCGGCATTCACGCCGATCAGGATGAACTGTCTAAAACCCTGGAAGGAGTTGGCGTATGAAGATCGACAAGCGTGTACTTAAAAGTACGAACACCAGCATGAATATCAATATCAAACTGAAAAAATTTCTGCTGATTCCAACAATGCTCCTACTCGCTCTGGCATTCACCAGCCAGGCGTCAGCAGCGGAAAAATTCAAAATCGGCTATCTGCGCGTAATGGATGATGCGCAAGCGATTGCCGCATTCGAAGGCGGACTGTATAAAAAATATGGTCTGGATGTAGAACTGGTTGAATTTAAATCGGGCACCGACTTGATCAAGGCCATCCTTGGCGGTCAAATGGACACCGGGGTTTTAGGCTTTACGAACGCGGTAGCGTGGGCGTCCAAAGGTGCCGACCTGAAAGTCGTCGCCGGTGCGCAGCATGGCTATCATGCTCTGGTGGTGCGCAATGATAGCGGCATCAAGGACGTTGCTGGTCTCAAAGGGAAGACACTAGCATCGCAAGCGGAAGGCAGCACCGCCGACACAGTACTTAAAGGCGTCACCCTGAAAGCCGCCGGTCTCAAAGCGGACGATATCAATATCGTCGGCGTTAGCCCGCAAGTAGCGGTGCAATCGCTGGTCGGCAAGCGCGTAGATGCTGCGTTTCTGTTCGAACCGCAAGCCAGCATTGCCAAACTAGTCGCGCCAGTAACCCAGATTTATGAAGTCGGCGCGGTCTGGCCATTCCCGTGCATGGTCGTCATCACATCCGGCGAAACGTTGACCAAACGTCGCGATGCAGTGTGGAAATCGCTTGATGCACAACGCGAAGCCATTCAATTGCTAACGAAAGATCCAGCGGCGGCATCGAAGCTGATCTCGCCTTACTTTATTGCAGAACCCACTTTAAAAACGCTGAAGCATGGGGATTTGCCACGTGATGTCGTGATCACCGATGCGATTAAAACGCAGACATTTAATGCGGCCTTAATGCCGAAAGAATTGGCGCGGATGCAAGAGTTAGCGAATATTCTGCAAGATCAAGGCTCACTAAAAACCAAAGATGGAAAGCCTTTTAACGTCAACACCATAGTTGACCTAGACTGGCAAACTGCACGCAAGCTTTAGGTCTTGGTCGGACTTCCGAAAAACCGCCCCAGCGGCGTTGTGCTTTCCTTGCCGCCAACGTGGCCCGGTACTCGCGTGCTGTCTGCGTCGGCACGCCTTGCTGGGACGATTTTGCGAAAGTCCTGATTCGGTGGTTGGTTAAAGGTTGCCTGCGGCGTGGTTTTTCAGCCGTACCTTTGTGTGCTCTCTTCTTCGTCCGGATTGGTGAGTTCGTTGCTGGGAATATTTCTGATCCCGAAATAAGTAATTGGAATTTTTAGAGTTCTTTTTTTGCTTAAATTTAATCATTATCAATGGCCGGCTCGCAGTCGGCCATTGACCTTTACAGTGTATTTTGAACGTATTTAAATAATGTATGAGTGCTCAGATTCGTGTTGGTGGTGTTCGTAAAAAAATGGCGATGGCGCTGGCTATTGTGGTGATTTTGTTTGGTTGGCAAGTCGCTGCGTGGTCGTTGCCGGATTTTTTGATGCCGGGGGTTATTCCGGTTTTTCATCGGCTTTGGGAAGAAATTCAATCGCCTGATTTTCGTACCGCTTTGTGGGGAAGTCTGACGCGTCTTGGGTTTGGTTATGGGGCGGCGTTAGTTTTTGGTATCGGCTTCGGGCTGGTCGGTGCGGTGCTATTTTTCTTTCGAGAAGTGTTGAAGTCGGCGATCATTATTTTGCAGTCGATTCCATCGATTGCATGGGTTCCTTTGTTTCTGATTTTGATGGGTTTTGGGAATTTGCCGATTATCGTTGTAGTCGCTATCGCTGCTTTTTTTCCTGCCGCGTTAAGTGTGATGAATGCGACCGAAAGTGTGCAGCAAGTACACGTCTCCGCCGCCCGCGTAATGGGTGCGAACCGTTGGGATATGCTGAAGCGGGTGTATCTTCCAGCAGTCATGCCGGAGCTGATTACCGGCGCGCAACTGGCTTTTGGTAATGCCTGGCGTGCGTTAATATCGGCTGAAATGTTGATTGGATTTGGTAAGGGATTGGGGCGCACGTTAGCGTACTCAGGTGAGACCGCTGACATGGTCGGTGTAATGACAAATATTCTGGTGATTGCAGTGTTAGCCGCGTTGATTGATCAATTCATTTTGGAAAAACTTAAACATCATTTGTTACGCTATCAATACGTGTAATTAGTGCGCTATTATCAACAGACGTCATCAATATTAATCACTTATTTTGACCATGAAAATACGTTCGCCTTTGTGGTCTCATTTGCTGCGTAGATTGCATAGGGGGGCGATGACGTGTTTGCCGATCTGGTCCAGATTGCCCCGTTTTCCAGCACGGCAGATTACCATTTTATGTCTGGCAACAAGCGCCATGGTGTCATGGGCCCAGACCGATGTTCCTGGTCGCATCCTGCAACGTGACCGGCTGATTGTGGGGGTTGATTATGTCAGTCCGACTTACATTGCCGGCGCCAAGTTTCGGACCCCGGAAAGCCTTGACAGCGAGGTTGCAGCAGGGCTCGCCAAGCGCCTGAAGGTCGGTGTGTCGATGGTCCGGGTGAAGCCGGAAAATCGCTTGCAGTTACTCACTTCCGGCAAAGTGGATGCCTTATTGTTGCGCGTCTCCGAGGGGGAGATTGCCAGCATGGCAAGCGGCCAAAAAGTGGTGATGACCGGCTATCAGGCGCAACCTAAATTAATCATGCGGACGGACACGACTATCAAGCAGTGGTCGCATCTTAAGGGGCGCAGCGTGTGCGTCTCTGCGGGCAGTCCGTATGTGGACAGTATGCAGGCGCGTTACGGTGCGCAAGAAATAGTGGTGAAGGCGCCGGCCGATGCGCTGTTGGCGGTGCGAACCGGTGTTTGCGACGCGACCGTTCACGATGATGTCTTGCTGGATGAGATGTTAAAGCTTCCCGAGTGGAAAAAGTTTTCGGCGAGCTTGCCGCTAGCGGGGCCGACGACCAAACTGGTTTGGGTACTTCGTCCGGTGGATGTTGAGGTGCGGCGCGCTGCTTTCGACCTGATGCAAGATTGGCGTAGTAATGGATTTTGGTTGAATACGCGTAAAAAATGGGTCAATACCGTTGCTTTTGAGGTGTATCTCGACCAGAACGTGCCAGATTGCCATTAACGCCCATTAGTGTAAGACACTGTGAGTCACTATCAAATGGCCGACTCACTTCTGCTATTTTAGCTGCCGAGCTGCATTTTCTTTCTACTTCTTCTTCTTCTTTTTAGCAGTCACACCTATTTCTCCGCATTTGTCACTCTTTTGTGCGCAAACGTTGTTAATCGCGTTTGCCCTATCGACTTTTTGCCCGATCTAATTCCCCTTATTCCTAGCGATACCGCTTAGTCAAGCGACTTTGTTGTTTCTGAGTGAAGTAGGTATTTATTTGTCAGTAAATCGATATAAACTTGCGCTGTTCGCCATTGAATCTATGGGGAAACTGCCGCACAAAAAAATTAAATGCGGCAAGTACCCTGCTAGGATTGCGGTCTGCAAGAGGTGGTAAGGGAGTTGCATTCGTGCCGGTTGCAAGAGGAATGACAAAAATTAACATTACGAAGACAGACGAAAGGATTAGCCATGTACGCACGGACCAAATTGATGATGGTGATGTTGGCAGCACTTCCAGGACTCGCTATGGCGCAGGAGACACAAGTAGTACAAATCGGTTTCAGCGGCCCGTTGACCGGCCCACAAGCATCTGCCGGTAAGGATAACCAAGGCGGTTTGTCCATGGCGATCGACAAACTGAATGCTCAGGGACTTGTCATCGGCGGTAAAAAAATTAAGTTCGAAGCCTTGATGGAAGACGATCAGGCCGATCCACGTGCAGGCGTTAGCGTCGCTCAGAAACTGAGCGATCTGCACGTTAAAGCGATTATCGGACCTTATAATTCTGGGGTTACTATCCCTGCATCGCGTGTCTACAACGACAGCGGTATTGTGATGGCAACGGTTGCCTCGAATCCAAAAATCACGCAACAGGGCTTTGCCAATGTTTTCCGCGTTGCAGCTAGCGATAGCCAGCTTGGTGGAAAGATGGCGTTGTATGCAGCCAAGGAACTGAAAGTGAAGCAAGTATCGATCATTGATGATCGTACAGCTTATGGCCAAGGTCTGGCTGAAGAGTTTGCTAAAGTTGCCAAGGCCAATGGTATCAAAGTCGTCAGCACTGACTTCACCAACGACAAAGCGACTGATTTCACCGCGATACTGACCTCGATCAAAGCGAAAAAACCTGACGCGATTTTTTACGGTGGATACTCGCCACAAGGCGGTCCAATGACACGTCAAATGAAGCAACTGGGATTAAACACCAAGTTGCTGGGCGGCGATGGTATCTGCGCGCCAGAAATGGGCCGTTTGGGCGGCGATGCAGTGGGCGATCAGGTGTATTGCACCCAAGGTGGCGCGATGCTCGACAAATTGGCTGCAGGGAAGGCGTTTGCCGCTGAATACCAAAAACGTTTCAGCCGTCCTGCTGAAACTTACGCAGCGTCGTTTTACGACGGCATGATGGTCGTGGCTCAGGCAATGAAAGAAGCCAATTCGGTTGAGCCAAAGCAATATATCGCAGCGTTAGGCAAGATCAAATACAAAGGTGTTGCTGGTTTGTATGAGTTTGACGCGAATCATGATTTGAAACAATCGCCTGTGACCGTATTCCGGTTTAAGGACGGCTTGCCAGTCGCGCTGACAAGTTATTAATCAGCGGTGATATGGCGGCACCAGGATTGGTGTTGCCGGGTAATTTAAAATGTCGTCGCCGTTTTTACGGGGACGACATTTTTGTTTGTAAAGCTTAAATTTTAAAGCTTAAATGTTGAGATTTAAATGTTGGGATTTAAATTTTAGAAGCGTCATTTTTGAAATGTAAAAACGGTTTTTCGAGGAACAGCATCATGTTGAGTTACACACGCACCATACACACAGTTGACGCGCATACCGGCGGTGAGCCATTGCGCATCGTGATTTCGGGACTACCGCCGGTGCCGGGCGAGACTATATTGGCACGTCGCGCATGGCTGCAAAAAAACCGTGACAACGTGCGTCAATTCCTCATGAACGAGCCGCGCGGCCATGCTGACATGTACGGTGCGTATCTGTTGCCCGCAGTGACAGCTGAGGCCGACTTCGGCGTAATTTTTATCCACAATGAAGGTTATAGCGACATGTGCGGTCACGGCATTATTGCGCTCGGAAAGGTATTGGTGGAATTGAACCATGTCGAGCGCACGATTCCGTTGACGCGCATTGGTTTTGACACGCCAGCGGGATTTATTGAAGCACAGGTTGAATGGGATGGAACGCGCGCAGGCAGCGTCACTTTTCGTAACGTTCCGGCATTCATCTATCAACGCGATATTGAAGTTGATACCCCCAGTTTTGGAAAAATTATCGGTGATGTCGTGTTCGGTGGCGCTTTCTACTACTACATCAACGCAGATCAGGCGAATGTCCAGATCCGGCCAGAACAAGTCCGCACGTTAATTCAGCTCGGTGCAGAAACCAAGGCGGCGGTAAAAGCCAAAATCAACATTCAGCATCCCATCGAAACAGGACTGAATACACTGTACGGCACGATCGTCGACGGCGCGCCAAACAATCCAACGGCTGATCAGGCAAATGTGTGTATTTTTGCAGATCGTGAGGTCGATCGTTCGCCAACCGGAACCGGTACCTCGGGCCGTGCTGCCCAATTGTTTTTGAGAGGAAAACTTTCACTGGACCAACCGCTGATCAACGAAAGTATCGTTGGTAGCTGTTTTAGTGTGCGTGTTGTTGGCACAACCAAGGTTGCTGATTTTGATGCGGTAATGACAGAGGTAACCGGTGATGCGCATATCATGAGCTTCAATCAATGGGTGTTGGAAGAATCAGATCCATTCCCAGAGGGTTTCTTTTTACGCTAACGGCAATTCCTAAACGCAGTTTTAAAGGCGACCAAAATATGCATATTCTCAATTCGCAACAAACCGCAGCAGCGTTGCCGTACAAGGCTTTGGTTCCCGCAATCGCATTAGCTGCAAAACAGTTATATGATGGTCAGATCAACGCACCAGAGCGCATGGTCGTCGAGATCGATAAGGCTAGTGTGTTGCTGTGCATGCCGGCGATTGGTGCAGATATCAGTGTCACAAAATTGATTACCGTTCACGCGAATAATAGCCATCATCAGCTTCCTGCTATCCAAGGTGAAGTGGTGGTTTTTGAAACAGGGACCGGGCGCCGTCTGGCGCTACTTGACGGTCCGGTGGTATCGGCGCGCCGCACGGCGGCGGTTACGCTGCTAGGTATTCAAACGTTATTACCGCGTAAACCGGAGACCGCATTATTGATTGGGACAGGTGTTCAGGCGGCAGCGCACGCTGACGCACTCGCGGAGTATTTTGGCGTACGCACGTTTTGGATTGCTGCCCGCGACACGGCTAAAACCCAAGCATTTTGCGATGCATTAAGGCAACGTTATCCGCAAGTTTCAGTGCATCCGATTGCCGCCGATACGCTGGATAATGCGCTGCCGTTGACGGATGTAGTGATCGCGTTGACGACGTCACGGTCAGCGGTTATTCCAAAGCATATTTCGGCAGATACGTTAGCTGTTGGCGTGGGCGCGTTTAAACCGGACATGGTTGAGTTTCCTGCCGAGTTATTGCATGAGCGCACTATTATTGTCGATTATCTGGCAGGTGCGAAGCATGAAGCCGGTGATTTGCTACAGGCCAAAATTGATTGGTCTGCGGTCGTTGAATTGCCGCAAGTATTACGACAACGCTCGTTACAAACGGATACATTGCCTGTATTTAAAACCGTTGGCCATGCCGCCTGGGATTTGGCCGCAGCACGGGTTGCAATGACATCGTTAACGTTTTAAAAGAACTAAAACACAAACCATGTGTGGGGCAAAAGTGGGGTAAAAGTAAATGGTTTGGGCTGCAAAAACAGGGTCCGTAGATTGCCGCTTTTCATTGGCGTTTAACATCACTTTTCAAATAAGCATTGAACTTTTATTTTTGAGGGACGGTCTATCAGGAGCCTGTTTTGCATTTCTGCATACGAACGGCGAATTTGCTTGCTAACGCGGATTTTTAATTCTGTGTACATCGTGCCGCCGTTTTTCGAACGCGGTATTTGCCATGGTATTTACGCCAGCAATTAAGCTGGCAATCACCATGGTAATCAACCTTTTTGAAGGAGTTCTCATATGCTAACGTTACGCAATCTATTGACTGCCTCAGCTATCGCTGCCTGCGCCACTACTGCTTATGCACAAACACCTGCACCAGCAGCGCCTATGATGGATGCATCAGGGCAACAAGTGGTGATGATCCCTATTCCGGGCACTGATAATTCAATGATGAATCGCTTCGACGATCCTCTTGTTCAAGCGCGGGTTGCCAGATCGGGAGGCGACGCTTCTAGTAAAAATATGAAGATGAATCCGAAGCAAACAGTTGATGAAAAAGATAAAGGGAAGTAACGTATTTCAGCGTTATGCGGTCAATCCTGCAGGGCATTTGAGGCGGGATTAAATTAACATCTGCTGATGTTTCTTCGCATTTTTTGCTTAGCATTGCGCAGTATTCTACTTAGGGTTTTTCATTGCAATTGTGCGATTGGTATGTTTTAACATCGCTTCTGGCATTGAAGTTAGACCAAATCAATATCGTCCGCCAGACTGACAGCGGACGATATTGATTTCGGTGCATCTTTCCTTGTTGGGCTCACACTTTATGCATTTTATTTATCAGGAATGCGTAGTATTTGTTCATGCCCCCATCCAAGGCAAGTCGGCCTTGCACCATCCACCCACAGTTTTCCTATGTCCTGCGGCGTCTTTATCGCCTTCAAATCCTTCGAGAATATCAAAGCAAGCGACGTAGCCGTTTTCAGTCGCTAGCGTTGCTGCGTGACGCGAGCGTACGCCCGATCGGCACAGGAAGACTAGCGTTGTTTGTTTATTGGCAAATAATGCTAATTGATTTAAAAAGTCGGGGTTTGGCGTACCGCCCGGATATTGCGTCCATTGCACAGCGGCGTGTTGTTTCTCGTTGATCGTCACCCGACCAATCCAATCCCTTTCTGCATTGGTCCGAACGTCGACTAAAATTGTATCGGGACTAGCTGTTAACAACGCATAGGTCTCGGCTGGCGTAAAAGCGCCTGCATACGGTAAGTTTCCGGCTTGACCACGGGTGCGGCCGATTTCTAACAACTTCGCGGTGCCTGGCATGTTGTGTCTCCGAATAAAATGGTCGAATAGTAAAGATACATAACCATTATATGATTGAAAAAGAGTGTCCGAAAAGGATCGATCTTTATTGCACTAAATTGGTGCGCAATAATTCCGCTTGAATTCAAGAGCTTTATTTTGGTGCGTAAATTTGATATTGCCCCTGAATGAAGCATCTAAATTGATTGCGTATCGATAGCTGGCGTTATTTTTTTACAAATAAGCCTCCAAACTAGCAAATATGATGAATGAATAACGAATCGCGTTCCACCCGACGGTGGCATGGATTCTGCTATCATTCTCCGTTGAATTCAGTTGTATCGTTTTCTTGTTGTATTGATATTCTCTTGTTTCGCTTATGTGTTGCTTGCATGAGTGAGGCAGGCAGGACATTTATGCACATATTGAATACCCAAATTTGCAAGTCCATTTAAAACATTCGCAGTACTTTCTGATATTAGGAGCTCCACATGGCAATGACGGCCGCAGAAGTCTTGAAGATGGTGAAAGACAACGAAGTAAAGTTCGTTGATTTTCGCTTCGCTGATACCAAAGGCAAGGAGCAGCACGTAACTGTCCCTGTTTCCCATTTTGATATGGACAAATTTGAGTCCGGTCATGCTTTTGACGGTTCTTCGATTGCTGGCTGGAAGGGTATTGAAGCATCAGACATGATTCTGATTCCTGATCCTAATACCGCCAACATCGATCCGTTCATGGAAGAAACCACATTGTTCATGCAATGTGACGTAATCGAGCCAGCCGATGGTAAAGGTTATGATCGTGACCCGCGTTCGATCGCCAAGCGCGCTGAAGCGTACTTGAAATCGTCCGGTCTGGGCGACACTGCCTATTTCGGTCCAGAGCCGGAATTTTTCATTTTTGATAATGTTCGTTGGGGCGCCGACATGTCGGGTTCCTTCGTCAAGATCGGTTCCGAAGAAGCATCATGGAGTTCGAGCGCGGACCTGCCAAACGGCAATACAGGTCACCGTCCTACCGTAAAGGGTGGTTACTTCCCAGTCCCACCAGTCGACAGCTTCCAGGACATGCGTTCGGAAATGTGTTTGATTCTGGAATCTCTGGGTATCCCGGTTGAAGTACATCACCACGAAGTTGCAGGCGCTGGTCAGAACGAAATCGGTACCCGGTTCTCGACGCTGGTTGAGCGTGCTGACTGGACCCAGAATCTGAAATATGTGGTCTGGAACGTGGCCCATACCTACGGCAAAACAGCGACTTTTATGCCTAAGCCTATCGTTGGCGATAACGGCTCCGGTATGCACGTTCACCAATCGGTCTGGAAAGACGGCGTCAACCTGTTCGCAGGCGACGGTTATGCTGGTTTGTCTGAATTCGCACTGTATTACATAGGCGGTATCATCAAGCATGCCAAGGCATTGAACGCGATTACCAATCCGGGTACTAACTCGTACAAGCGTCTGGTCCCAGGCTACGAAGCGCCGGTCAAACTGGCTTATTCAGCTAAAAACCGTTCTGCTTCTATCCGTATTCCACACGTGTCGAATCCAAAAGGACGTCGGATCGAAACACGTTTCCCTGATCCACTGGCTAACCCGTACCTGTGTTTTGCTGCGTTGCTGATGGCTGGTCTGGACGGCGTGCAAAACAAAATCCATCCGGGCGAAGCAGCATCGAAAGATCTCTACCATTTGCCGCCAGAAGAAGACAAGTTGATCCCAACTGTCTGCGCGTCATTGGAAGAAGCATTGGAAGCGCTAGACAAGGATCGTGAATTCTTGACCCGCGGTGGTGTTTTCAGCGACAGCATGATCGATGCTTATCTAGAGTTGAAGATGCAAGAAGTACAGCGCTTCCGCATGGCGACGCATCCGATTGAGTTTGACATGTATTACTCGGTGTAATTCGTTACGAGTTCGTAATGAATTTATAACGGATTTGTTTCGAATTTGTATCGATAGATAGCGATTTAAAATATTGTTTTAATTCGTCATATTTTTTAAGCGATATTTTGATCAAAAAAAAAGGACCGGAAAAGTCATCTTTTCCGGTCCTTTTATACTATTGGACATCGTTTTAATAGTCATTCTGGCACGATAGAATACCAAGTAATTACCTAGCAACTACTTAGCAGGTAGTCACGACAGTCTGGTTTGACTTAAACTAACGTCTTCATTGAATTGCGAAGAGAGTCTATGAAGCACCTCATTCCGGGAATTCTGATCGTTGCTGCCATGAGCGCAATCGGTGGGGCTGCCATGGCCCAAAGTAATATCTATCTTTGTGTCGATGCGCAAGGCACCAGGGAATATAAAAATACAGGTGATACCAAAGGCTGCAAAAAGGTGGATTTACCACCGTTGTCAGTAGCGTCATCACCGCGTCCAGCAGTTGGATCAAACGCGGCGAATAAGTCGTCGCCAGTGACGCCGCCAGACTTTCCTAAAGTCGACGGTGGGACTCAAAAAACGCGTGACAATGACCGCCGTCAGATTCTGCAGGACGAATTAAAGACAGAACAGCAGAAGCTCGCAGATATTGAAAAAGTGTACAACAACGGTGTGCCGGAACGTCAGGGCAATGAGCGCAACTATGCGAAATACCAGGAACGGGTAGCATCGATGAAAGATGATTTGGCGCGCACTCAAAAAAATATTGAAGCGCTTAACCGCGAGCTTTCGAATTTAAAATAAAGATAGTGCGCTATTGCATGTAGCACTTGGTATTAACTTTGCTTGGAATAAGGCCGCGTATGCGGCTTTATTTTTTTGCTATAGATACTGCGCGGCAGCCTGCACTAAGTTCCACTCATTTAAGAGGACGTTGAGGTGTAAAGTGCATTCTCATAGTTTGTTTATATTAAAGAGATTTTTGAATGACAACTAAAACTGCAGTACCGACAGCAACTGAAGGGCTTGAACTACTGGCCTCGGCGGTTCTATTGCTGGACAGAGAAGGACGTATTGTCTATGCCAATCCTACCGCAGAAAGTTTACTCGAAAGTTCGGTTAAGGCACTCAAGCAACAAAAGCTGAGTGATCTATTTTTAAATGGTGGTCAGCTGGCTGCTGTCTTTGAGAAGGCGGTCGCGCATCAGTTTGACGATCTGCGGCAGGATTTGATTTTGGACCGCATTGGTCGCGAACCGCTTTGGGTCGATACCATCGCGAAGGTACTCGACAATCCCGCCACACCTGTTCTGATCGAGTTACGAGAAAATGTTCAACAACTCAGATTAGAAAGAGAAGAACGGCTGTTCGATCAAAGTCAGGTGAATAAGGAATTAATTCGCAATCTGGCGCATGAAATTAAAAATCCTCTCGGTGGCATTCGGGGTGCTGCGCAGTTGCTCGAACTGGAACTGCCCGAGCGTCACCTGAAAGAGTTACGCGAATACACGCAGGTAATTATTAAGGAAGCCGATCGGCTGCAAACATTGGTGGACCGTCTACTCGCGCCGCATCGACGAGCGCACATCGTCGGCGATGTCGACATCCATGAGGTGTGTGAGAGGGTGCGCAGCCTTATGGTCGCCGAGTTTCCGCATGGCTTAAGGATTAATCGCGATTACGACTTGTCGATCCCACAATTTCGCGGTGATAAAGAGCAGCTCATTCAAGCCATACTCAACATCGCGCATAATGCCGCGCAGGCTTTAGCGCACCGTATTCAGGACGGAGATGCCGATTTGACATTTCAGACCAGAATTGTGCGTCAGGTAACGTTGGCGAAGGTCCGTTATCGCCTGGCATTAGACTTGCATATCATTGATAACGGACCGGGTATTCCTATCGACATTCAGGAGCGTATTTTTTATCCTCTCGTATCGGGGCGTGATGGTGGGAGTGGTTTGGGGCTGACGCTGGCACAGACCTTTGTACAACAGCACTCGGGAGTAATCGAGTGCGAAAGTCGCCCGGGCTGTACTGATTTCAGGGTATTGATTCCTCTGCCTTAATAGACTGCGTGGACCGCGTAGTTGTGCAGCTCAGAGGATCACAAGGCCGAAAAGCTACCGACAGAATGCTAACCGCAAGATTATTGAAGCCTGGACACATATGAAACCAATTTGGATTGTTGACGACGACGAATCGATACGATGGGTGCTGGAAAAAGCGCTGGCCCGTGAAAATCTGGTCACCAAGAGTTTTTCGAATGCACGCGATGCGATGGATGCGTTGCAATCCAGCACACCACAAGTGCTTGTCTCAGACATTCGTATGCCGGGGACATCCGGACTTGAATTATTGCAAACAATTAAAGCGCAACATCCGGGCGTGCCGGTTATCATCATCACCGCGTTTTCGGATCTTGATTCAGCCGTCGCCGCATTTCAGGGCGGTGCGTTTGAATATCTCGCAAAGCCGTTCGATCTGGAAAAAGCAGTCGAACTCATTCGGCGTGCGCTGGACGAAAGCTTACGCGAAGTCAATATAGAGCAAGCCTCCGCCGAAACGCCGGAAATTCTGGGTCAGGCGCCCGCAATGCAGGATGTGTTTCGCGCCATTGGACGTCTTTCACAATCGCATGTAACCGTTTTGATAACGGGCGAATCGGGTACTGGAAAGGAACTGGTGGCGCGCGCTCTACATAAACACAGCCCACGTGCGTTACAACCTTTTATCGCATTGAACACAGCCGCAATTCCAAAAGATTTGCTTGAATCCGAATTGTTCGGGCACGAGCGTGGTGCATTTACCGGTGCGCAGGCGTCACGACGCGGGCGCTTTGAGCAAGCTGAAGGTGGAACCCTGTTTCTGGATGAAATTGGTGATATGCCGTTTGATTTACAAACGCGCTTATTACGCGTTCTCTCTGATGGTCATTTTTATCGGGTTGGCGGTCATCAGTCGCTCAAAGCCAATGTCCGTGTCATAGCCGCCACGCATCAGAATCTGGAAACGCGGGTGCGGGAAGGTCTGTTCCGTGAAGACTTATATCACCGACTAAATGTCATCCGTTTGCGCTTGCCAAGTTTGCGTGAGCGACGTGAAGATATTCCCATTCTGACGCGTCATTTTCTAGGACAAAGTGCTAAGCAACTAGGCGTTGAAAGCAAACGTGTTTCCGAAGGTGCGATGCGTTTTATCAGTGCTTTGGACTTGCCCGGTAACGTCCGACAGCTAGAAAATCTCTGCAACTGGATCACTGTGATGGCGCCCGGCCAGACAGTTGAAATCAAGGATTTGCCGCAGGAATTAATTGCTGAATATGATAAGCCGCTTGGCCAGCTTAGCCACGATGTGACTGGTAACACCTATGTATCGGCTGGTCTGGCGCCATTTGATCTGCACGTCGCGTCGACTACAAATATCTCTCCGGAAGATGTAAATCGATTTGCAAAGTTGTCAGATACGAACTTAACTTCTGCTGCCAACGATGGCCGAAATTGGATCAGTCTTTTAGAAGTGGAGGCCGCTACGATGCTGACCGGCGGTGATACCGACGTGATGGATGTATTGGGACGGCAATTTGAATCTGCGCTGATCAAGATCGCTCTGAAGCATACTCATGGACGCAAGAACGATGCAGCAATCAGATTGGGGATCGGGCGCAATACTATCACGCGGAAAATTCAGGAATTAGGAATAGCTGGCGCAAAGGACGATTAATCTGTGAAATTGGCAGGGCTAAAGCCGACGCTAGTGAGCGTTGGCTGGCTCGCTGATTATTTAATCGACACTGATTAGCCTCGAAGCAGTCAAAAATGGTGGACACCAGTAAAATAGGGCCTTTACTATCCTGGTGAGGCAAATAATGCGTCTTGCGATCCTGTCCGATCTACACCTGACCGTCGCGGAAATGTCCGTACCGCCCAGCAATTGCGATGTCGTGATTTTGGCCGGAGACATCGCTCGCCCGCAACAGGCGATTACCTGGGCGCGTCAATTTGACGTGCCGGTTGTCTATGTTCCTGGTAATCATGAATATTACGGTGGCAGCCTGACCGGTACTTTGGCAACCTTGCGCACACTTGCAGAAGGTACGAACGTTCATATTCTTGAGCGTGACGAAATGTGCTTGCATGGCGTACGCTTTCTAGGATGTACCTTGTGGACTGATTTTCGACTGGCACCGACCGTCGAAGAATGTGACGCATCAATGACCATGGCTCGCGAGCTTGTTCGTGATTTCAGTCGTATAAAACTGGATGTGGACAATGAAACTTTATTTACGCCTGTTATATCGCGGCAGATTTTTGATCAGTCGGTAACTTGGTTGGGGCACAAATTTGCTGAATCTTTCGACGGTACAACAGTCGTTGTCTCGCACCATGCGCCTACAAGAGATAGTATTCATCCAAAATATGAGGGCTCACCTTTCAATGGATGTTTCGTTTCTGACATTGAACAAAAACTTGCATCCTGGCAGCCAGCGTTATGGGTCCACGGACACCTGCATGACAGTTCCGATTACCAAATAAAGCAGACGCGTGTGGTGTGCAATCCGCGTGGTTATGTACGCGATGGCATTGCCGAGAATCCGTTGTTCGATCCGCATCTGGTGATCCAGATATGACCGATCAAGGTCTGCCGATCCTGTACACATTTCGTCGCTGCCCTTATGCGATCCGTGCACGTTTGGCAATCAAGGCCAGCGCAGTGCCGGTTCGGATGGTAGAAGTCAGCCTGCGTAATAAACCACAAGCGATGCTGGATTGCTCTCCAAAAGGGACTGTGCCGGTATTGCACTTTCAGGATGGAACAGTCATCGACCAAAGCATCGATATTATGCGATGGGCGCTGGCGATTAACGATCCGCAGGATTGGTTGATTGGGTGCGATGACTTGTCGCCTGATGTCGCTGCGTTGATCGCGCAAAATGATGGCAGCTTTAAGCACAGCCTTGATCGTTATAAATATGCAGAGCGATTTCCAACATTCTCCGCAGCAGATTATCGCCTTCAGTGTGAACTATTTCTATCGATCTTAAATGCGCGCCTGTCGTTGCATGGCTACTTATTGCGAGACCAGCCGAGCCTCGCCGACATGGCACTTTTTCCATTCATTCGGCAATTCGCGCACGTGGATAAGGAATGGTTTTATGGCGTCAATAATGCGCATATACACGTTATCCGATGGTTAGATTCGTTGATCGAATCGCCCCTGTTTGGTGCCGTCATGGAAAAGAAATGCGCGCCAACATAGCGACTTTTGTCGTTGTTGCCAACGCACGTCGAGTACATTTTTTTGGTGAGGTTCTACATTGACCGACAACATGCAAAAAATAAGATTCTTTCGGTCGCACATACCGACATTTGCTTGCGTTCCCGGTTGCCACGATTGCTGTGGACCGGTAAAGGCCTCATCTGACGAGATGGCGAGAATGCCCGTTAAAAGTGACACAGAACATGATGTTGCATTAGCCAACTTAAGCTGCCCACATCTCGGTGAGAAGGGCTGTCAGGTTTATGAAGACCGGCCGATCATTTGTCGTCTGTTTGGCACTACGCCGCGACTTGCATGTCCAAACGGGATGCGCCCGGACCAGATGATCGATACACGAATCGAGGCAAAAATTGATCAGTTTTTTCGAGGAGTGCGCCATGTGTTGGTGTGAAGTGGCAAACAGTTATGCTATGTGCTGCATGCGCCAGTCTGAGAGCGCGAGTTTGTAGAAATTTCTGCACGCGTTTGTTCTCCTCATAAAATACGATTTCCCTCAAAATCAGGTGCGACGCCCTATCGGTCATTAGTCCAAACACTCAAAATATTATCGCGTTTATGTGGAGCTTTCAGGGAAGCGCTATTTTGATTATGTCGACGCGTTTAGCTGCAAATCTTCTCATTAATTCTAAGCTGCCGTTGTTAAGTGTTGATGTTTGGATAGATACTACTATCGTTTTACCGGCCCACGCATTGGAGGGATGACCTGTTTCGTTGTTGTGGCGCAATCAGTTTTCTCATAAAAATTATTTTTTTGAGCAATACACGTTATCCCTATAAAGATAGATTGGATTATTTTCCATTGTAGGTCACGTGTAGGGAAGCACTGTCGGCGCTGACAGTTTCCTCCGACGAGAAAATCAGACGAAACACTATAGAAATCATCTGCTTCAACTCATACCATGGTTAGGCATTTCACCGGGTAATCTTTTCAGTTTAGTTGCCGGGAAAAAATGCGTATTTGCAGCATTGTCACTCTTTCGAACTTTGAAAAGGAACTATGATGAGCTCATCAAATAATACTGGTAATAATCAAAATGATCCAAGTAGAACAAGCCGCGACGGCACTCAAGGGCAGCATGTGAGAGCTGGCGACCAAAACCAAAAGAATACCCCTCAACAAGATACTGGCCGTAGTGGCACTCAGGATCAAAATACAAAGTCTAACGATCAAAATAAAAATGCTGGCGGCGGAGATAAAAACGGCCAACGTCAAAGTGATCAAAGAGACCAATCAGGCCCCGGACGTTCAAAATAGTTGAATCCATCCCGGCGGCGTTGGATGGGATTGGTTATACGAAAACTTGAGCCTTGCTGAATTGCATTAATTTTTATTGAAATCAATCATCTGTTCGGCAGAAATGAAGAAGTGAAGAAACAAAGAAACGAGGTAAAGCCAACTGACTAGTTGGCTTTACTTTTTTCTACTAATGTTTTGTACTAAACAGGGAGAGGGATGTTGGCCCATAAGTCGGCGCATCAATTAGAGAAAAGTGATGCGGTGCCAGCACAGGGAAGTGGCGACAAACTTTTTAACGTTATTTTTGATGAGGCAGGATGCGTGGTTAAGGGTGATTTTTACGAATATTGGACTGCTTATTTCATTTTCCGCCACAGGGTGGTTCGGCTAATGCCAAGGTGTTTCGCCGCGGCCTCCCGGTTTCCTGCAAAGCGCTTGAGAACCTCTTCGATCGATTCTGTCGGTATGTCGGCGATGCGCGTGGCGCTATCCTGATATTCAATCTTGATTGCACCCAATTCCGGTGCAAGTCTTAATATAAATGCGGGGGTTAGCGCCTGCAACGGTTCGGCTGCCAGATACAATGCCAGACGTTCCATCAGATTTCGGAGTTCGCGCACGTTGCCTGGCCATGAATAGCGTGCGAGCAACGGCATGCAGGCCACGACTTCGGCGTGTAGGTTGGCGTGTGGTCGCACTCCTAAGGATGCCAGCGCGTGTTTTAAACGCCACTCCGCAAGTGTGACCAGATCGTCCGGGTGTTCACGTAAAGGCGGCAAATTCATCCGCAATACCGTCAGGCGATAAAATAGGTCACCACGGAAGCGACCGTCTCGGACACGTTCGTCCAAATCGCAATGTGTGGCGCTGATAATGCGTACATCGACGGGAATTGGTCTGGTACCGCCGACACGCACGACTTCGCGTTCCTCCAGAACGCGCAGCAATCGGGTCTGTAACGGAAGCGGCATTTCGCCTATTTCATCAAGAAATAAGGTCCCTCGATTGGCGGCTTCGAACAAACCAGCCCGACCACCGCGACGGGAACCGGTGAAGGCACCTTCTTCATGCCCGAATAATTCCGACTCCAGTAACGACTCAGCCAATGCCCCGCAATTAACGGCGACGAAAGGCCGGCCTGTTTTGGCGGCGGTTCCTTGTTCGTGAGGATGCTCCCGATGAATAGCTTGCGCGGCTAGCTCTTTGCCGGTGCCGGTTTCTCCCTGAATCAACACGGTTGCTGGCGAGCGCGCAAATAAGACGATCGTTTGGCGTATTGTCTCCATCGCTTCCGAGTTGCCACGTAAATCGTTGATGCTATGTTTGGTACGTAAGGTGTCGCTGACGGAATGGCCGCGGCCGCGCGAAGATTCCAGCTGCGTTAAGCGTGCCACTTCCAAGGCATCTTCAAAAGCCTGCCGAATAGAATTGGAGGAGTAAACAAAAATGCCCGCCAGACCCGCTTCTTCCGCCAGATCGGTGATCAGTCCGGCACCGACGATCGCTTTAATGCCGATTGATTTCAGTTCGTTAATTTGGGCGCGTGCGTCCTCTTCTGTTGCATAAGCGCGCTGTTTGATATTCAAGCCGAACACGGTTTGAAATTCTCGTAAAGCCGGTAATGTTTCCTGATAAGTAATCACTCCCAGGTAAGGAGAAATTTTGCGCGCCTTTGCTAGCGCTTGCATAAAATCGAAGCCGCTGGCCTTGGCGATAATCACCGGCACGGACAAACGGCTTTTTAGGTAGGCGGCGTTTGAACCGGCTGCAATGACGGCATCACAACGTTCAGTGATCAGCCTTTCGCGAATATGTTGCACCGCATCTTCAAAGCCAAGATTGATCGGAACAATATGCGCCTGATGATCGTATTCCAGCGTGATGTCGCGGAAAAGGTCGAATAGGCGCGAAACCGATACTGTCCAAATGACAGGCTTATCGGCATTGTCGGTATTTCCCGCCTGACGATGCGGGGTAGCGTTGCTGGAAAAAGGACGAGACTGGGACATGATGGTTTTGCTTCAATGGATGTTCAATAGATGTTTCAATCAATCGTTCCATCACTGTTTCATATTCTCACATGTTACGCAACATGAAACGAGGAATAACCCGCGATAATAAAAATTATTCCTCCATCGGCATAATGTGGGTCCAGAAGACTTAGAATTTGTACTAATTGGTCTGCGAAAATAAACGCCTGAATGGAGAAGGGCTTGCAGAGTGCCAATTTATCTCATGTCCCGTTCTCTATTTTCAGGAAAATGCTATGAATGTATCAAAGATTGCAGTGAGTGTAATAAGCCGTCGGTTTGTGAAAATCTCGATTGTTGCTGCAGTGGTTGCTATGACGGGTTTGTTGGCCGCGTGCGGATCGTCGGTGCCGCTGACCGAAACCCGATCACCTGCCGCAGAGTTGCCGATACTCAGCAAGCTGGTTGCGCCGCCAGCATTGGTGACGGGACGATTTAATTGCGAATTAGGCAATCGCGTTGAAATTGAGTCGGATGGAAATACTGGTGCAAATTTAACCTGGAAGGGTAGTAAGTACCCGATGGTGCCGGTGGTAACAACGACTGGCGCAGTGCGTTTTGAAAATCTGGCCAGTGGGTTGGTGTGGATACAGATACCGGCCAAATCAATGTTGTTAAATACAAAGCAGGGCGCGCAGTTGGCGAATGAATGCAGAGTGCAGTAACACATTGATTTTTTTGCCAGATTGAAATTCAAACCGTGAGGGCGGTTTCGGAGCACAACTTTGCTTCCAGCAGGGAAGAAATTAAAGCAATCCAGCCAGCCGTGACCCCGCCATCAACAAGGAAAAAAATGCCTACTCATATTTCCAACGTCCGCCCAAAATACGACAAAGTCCTGGTCGATATCGTCGACTACGTCACCAATTACAAGATTGTCTCAAAAGTAGCCTTCGACACGGCACGCAACTGCCTGATCGACACGCTAGGTTGTGGTTTGGAAGCGTTGGAATATCCGGCTTGCAAAAAATTGATGGGTCCGATAGTGCCTGGTACCGTTGTGCCAAACGGTGCGAGAGTTCCCGGAACGCAATTTCAGCTTGATCCGGTGCAAGCCGCTTTCAATATCGGCATGATGATCCGCTGGCTCGATTTTAATGATACCTGGTTGGCCGCAGAATGGGGCCATCCATCGGATAACCTGGGCGGCATTCTGGCCACGGCTGATTGGTTGTCTCGTAACGCCGTCGCCGCTGGCAAAAAGCCGTTGAGGATGAAAGACGTGTTGACCGCCATGATTAAGGCGCACGAAATTCAAGGCTGTATTGCGCTCGAAAATTCTTTCAACAAAGTCGGTCTGGATCACGTTGTGCTGGTCAAGGTTGCTTCCACTGCGGTGGTCTCTGAAATGTTGGGACTGACGCGCGAAGAGGCGCTCAATGCCGTGTCGTTGGCGTGGGTCGACGGTCAGTCGCTACGGACATATCGTCATTCGCCCAATACCGGTTCACGCAAATCATGGGCCGCTGGCGATGCAACTTCGCGCGCGGTACGTCTGGCGTTGATGGCAAAGACCGGCGAGATGGGTTATCCGTCGGTCTTGACCGCCAAGACCTGGGGATTTTACGACGTCCTGTTTAAAGGTCAGGCGTTTACATTTCAGCGCAAATATGCGTCTTATGTGATGGAAAACGTCTTGTTCAAAATTTCGTTTCCTGCTGAATTTCACTCGCAAACAGCGGTCGAAGCCGCAATGGTATTGCATTTGCAATTAGCCAAAGCGGGGAGATCAGTTGACGACATCAAAAAAATCACGATCCGCACCCACGAAGCGTGCATTCGTATCATCGACAAAAAAGGTCCACTGAACAATCCCGCTGATCGCGACCACTGTATCCAGTACATGGTTGCTATACCATTGATTTATGGCCGACTGACAGCCGGCGATTACGAAGACCATATTGCTGCCGACAAACGTATTGATATCCTGCGTGACAAAATATTCTGCGTTGAAGATCCCGCTTTCACCAAGGATTATCATGATCCTAAAAAACGTTCAATCGCCAATGCGTTGACTGTTGAATTGAACGACGGCAAGAAACTGAAAGAAATCGTCGTAGAATATCCTGTCGGTCATGCACGGCGTCGCAAAGAAGGCATTCCATTGTTGGAAGAAAAGTTTAGAATCAACCTCGCGCGTCAGTTTCCGATCAAACAACAGCAGCGCATTCTGGAAGTGTCCCTCGACCAGAAAAAGCTGGAAGCAATGGCAGTGAATGAATATGTAGATCTATATGTCATTTAACGGCGGTTTACCTGTTTCAATGATAGTGTTATGGGGGAATGGCGCTACGTGATTTTCTGAGTGCGTAAAAAATAACAATGCAATAGTGTGGTAATCGATTTTTAAATCAAGACGTTCTGTAAGCCGTAGTGTGGTTTAAGCGCAACTCTGTGATGCTTCTCGCGGCAGTTAGAACATATGGACGACTGCATGTGGACGTGGATCTTGAATTGCTCGTGCGCGCTTCTGAAAACGTCCCTACGCGAGGAGACAGCATGACTTACGCCAGCCTGTATAAACGATCGATCGACGACCCACAAACTTTTTGGGCTGAGCAAGCCAGAAGAATCGATTGGCATAAACCCTTCACCCAAGTCCTTGATTACAGCAGACCACCTTTTACCAAATGGTTCGTGGGCGGTACCACCAATTTATGTCACAACGCCGTTGACCGCTGGGTTGCGACCCGAGGCGAGCAGGCAGCGCTGATCGCGATTTCCACTGAAACCAATAGCGAACGGGTGTATTCGTATCGCGAATTGCAGGCCGAAGTCATCCGTGCGGCAGCGATGATGCAATCACTTGGTGTGGAGAAGGGCGACCGCGTACTTATTTATATGCCGATGATCGCCGAAGCAGCGTTTGTGATGTTGGCATGCGCGCGGATTGGTGCGATCCATTCAGTGGTATTCGGCGGCTTTGCGTCCCATAGCCTGGCAACCCGCATTGATGATGTCAAGCCAGTGTTAATTGTCTCGGCAGATGCCGGATCACGCGGCGGCAAGGTCGTGCTTTACAAGGGTTTGCTGGACGCCGCCATCGCGCTTTCGCCGTATAAGCCAGCGCATGTCCTCATGGTCAATCGGGGATTGGCGGACATGCCGATGACGGGCGAGCGCGATGTTGATTACGCCGAACAAAGAGCGTTGCACATGAACGCAAATGTGCCGGTTGTCTGGCTAGAATCGAATGAAATATCGTATGTTTTGTACACATCCGGCACAACTGGCAAGCCAAAAGGCGTGCAGCGAGATGTCGGTGGTCAGGCGGTCGCGCTGGCGACGTCTATCGACTACATTTTCTGTGGCAAGGCGGGCGGTACGTTTTTCAGTACCTCCGATATCGGTTGGGTGGTGGGACATTCTTACATCGTCTATGGACCATTGATCGCGGGTATGGCGACCATTATGTACGAAGGATTGCCTATTTCTCCCGATGGTGGAATTTGGTGGAGCATCGTCGAAAAATATAAAGTTACACAGATGTTCTCAGCACCAACGGCCATCCGCGTGTTGAAAAAGCAACCGCCAGAATTGCTGGAGAAATACGACGTGTCGTCGCTACAAGCGCTTTACCTGGCCGGTGAACCACTTGATGAAACGACTTCTAGCTGGATTGCCGATGCGCTCGGCGTGCCGGTTTACGATAACTATTGGCAAACCGAATCCGGCTGGCCCATGATGACAATCGCCAAAAATGTCGAAGACAAACCGACGCGCCTGGGTAGTCCCGGCGTGCCGATGTACGGCTATAAAATGCAGCTCGTCAACGAAACCACAGGCGTCGTCTGCAAAGCGAACGAAAAAGGTGTGTTGGTGGTCGATGGACCACTACCGCCCGGCTGTCTGCAAACGATCTATGGTGATGACGAGCGGTATGTTAGTACTTACTGGTCGAATTTTGAGCGTCAGGTCTACTCGACCTTCGATTGGGGCGTACGTGATGATGACGGTTACTATTTCATTTTGGGTCGCACCGACGATGTGATTAATGTCGCCGGTCATCGTCTCGGCACGCGAGAAATTGAAGAGAGTATTTCCAGCCATCCAAACGTATCCGAAGTCGCGGTGGTTGGCGTCGAAGACAAACTGAAAGGACAGGCTGCCGTAGCGTTTGTGATTTTGAAGGATGCCAGCGGCCTGACCGATGACGCCGCCAGAGCAAAGACAGAAAAAGAAATCATGGGTGTCGTTGACAAGCAAATCGGTGCAGTCGGCCGCCCGTCGAGAGTGTATTTCGTCAACTTGCTACCGAAGACGCGTTCTGGCAAATTGTTGCGACGCGCGATTCAGGCAATTTGTGAGGGCCGTGATCCCGGCGATTTGCCGACGATTGAAGACATCACCTCACTCCAACAAATACGCAGCGTGCTGATTTAGGACTTACGGAAAACCGCTCCAGCGGCGTTGTGCGCTCCTTGCTGCCGACGCGGCCAGGTACTTGGGTACTATCTGCGTCGCAACGCGGCGTAAGCCAGTCTCCACAAAATGCGGCTTAATGCTCTGTACTCCTTTGGTCCCCGATAAAGAGGGGAGCGGGTTTGAACGCCTGATAACAAAAAACCGCACAGACGGCGTAAAGCCGGTTTTTACCTGTGTTGGTCTTCGTGCGTCCTCTTTGGGCGGCGGTGACGGGGAAGCCTTCGGGCTTGCCGGTTTTTTGTTGTTTTTTCACCGGTCGTTCAATCCTGTTATTTGCCGCCCACCCCGTTTGAACGCGGGAAGCGATTTAACCGTATAGAGAAAAAACACAATGCCTGACATCAAATTTCACCAAGCCTTGTTACACACCATTCCGCGCATTCCTGGTCGACTCAAAGTCGGAGGCGTAGCCGATGTTACCCTTCACGCAGCCAAAGTGATGCCATCATGATCCATGCAATGGCCTGCGTGCGTGACGATCTGTTCGGCCTCAAGCGCAACCACCTCTTTTGGTATGGCCGCAAGCAGCGTTTTCGCTTCCAGAAAAGTCAAACCAAGGCCGATTGGTGGAATGGTTGATTCGACGCTTTGTTCGATACGGAGAACTTCCCTTTCATTTGAGACACGGGAATCATCGTCCGAATCCATGATCATTTTCAGCGCAATATGCATCGCCGCCTCCACTCGACTATCGAGAGTTCTTATGGTGAAGCAAACGCGACCTTAATTCAGTGCTTTCAATTTCCCGCGTTTTTCGCACTCTCTGCTGCATGGGTGGGCAGCTTTTTGCATGTATTTTGTTACTTTATAATCAATATTTATCTCCATTATCAGGTATGGGAGTAGCTATTTTTTCATCATCCTTCGATTGTTGGCGCATTGGCAATTCCGCATGGTTATCAATAGCGCGTTATCATTACAGTCATTCGCTGGTTGAGTTCGTTATGCCGTAGTTGTTTGTCGCGGGGGTTACTTCGGATTTGACTGTGAATAACTTATTTTTACGCCGGCAGTTTCCTTTCTTCATATCCACACTATGACTTATATTATTCGTCCCGCGACGGTCAGCGATGCCGCCGCAATCTGCGACATTTACAATCCCTATGTATTGAATACAAACATTAGTTTTGAGACGGTCGCTGTAAGCGTGCCGGAGATGGCGCAGCGCATCCTGGATATCACGGCGTCTTTTCCCTGGTTGGTATGTGTTGACGATGGCGACGATGGTGACCATAGCGGCATAATCCAAGGTTACGCCTACGCGACTAAATGGCGCGCGCGTGCCGCCTACGCGCAGGCGGTGGAAAGCTCGGTTTATCTATCGGATAACGCTGCTGGAAAGGGCCTCGGAACAATGTTGTATCGTGCGCTGTTGGACGGTCTGGAAAAACTTCCCGTTCATACCGTGATCGGCGGGATTGCGCTGCCCAATGCCGGTAGCGTGGCTTTGCACGAAAAAATGGGTTTTGAAAAGGTCGGCGTTTTTCGAGAAGTCGGCATTAAATCGGATACGTGGATTGACGTTGGTTACTGGCAACTGAACCTTTCATGAGAGCGACCGCCACTCCGTCCGGAGTCAAGACAGAGGAATGCATAACGGCAGAACTGACCGAAATTTCTTTGTCCCCGGAATCGTCACCGCTGCCTATCGTCGACGGTGTTGCGCCCAGTTATGTCTGGTTGCCAGCGGGCGACTGGCCGGATTTGCTGACATTTTTGATTCAACGCTTTCCGGCTATTCCCGCAGCGACGTGGATTGCACGGATGGAGAGCGGCCAGGTGGCGGATGCTAACGGCGTCAAGCTGACATCATCGGCACCGTATCGGCATGGTTGTCGTATCTATTATTATCGCGCGCTGGATGCAGAAACGCCGATTCCTTTTGAAGAAGTCATCCTGTATCAGGATGAGCGTTTGTTGGTGGTGGATAAGCCCCATTTTCTGCCGGTGATTCCGGCGGGGCGCTTTTTGCGTGAGACACTATTGGTACGATTGAAAAAGAAGACGGGCCTGTCAGAACTTTCGCCGATTCACCGACTTGATAGAGAAACCGCGGGAGTGATGATGTTTTCACTCGACATTGCGACGCGTGGCGCTTATCAGTCATTATTTCAGCAGCGTTTAGTGAAGAAGGTTTATGAAGCGTTGGCACCGACCATGCCGCAAATGGCTTTTCCGTTGATACACCGTAGCCGCATGGTGGAGGGTACGCCTTTTTTTCGGATGGAAGAAGTTGACGGAGAGCCAAACTCTGAAACGCAGATTGATTTGATCGAACATCGGGAAGAAAATAGTTTGTATCGATTGCAACCGCTAACGGGGAAGAAACATCAGTTACGCGTTCACATGGCAGCGCTTGGTGTGCCTATCGTTAATGACATTTTTTATCCGACGATTAATCCATGCAAAGGCGATGACTGGTCGTCGCCACTAAAGTTGCTGGCGAAATCGATTTCTCTTAACGATCCGGTAACCGGCCAGCGCCTGGTCTTTGAAAGTAATCGCACGCTCTGAAATTGTTTGAAATTGTCTGAAACTATCGGGATAGTTTATCGCCTCAACGACGCTGACCTGGCCTTAGTTGAAAACGCGCAATGCAGCATGCGCGGGAAAGCCTTATGAGGCTAATTAAGCCTGAAAGCAATGAGGCAGATCCACCCAAAAGCGCCCGGAACTATATTACATCCTTGCATTAAGGTTATCAAGAATCTTCAGGGATCAGGAAAAAATGTATATCAGGAGTAAATTATGAGATCTACCCGCGCCACCTATGCTATTGAACGCCTCAATGCCCGAAGCACTGATTTGCGCTATTCAATGATCCGCACAGCGACTGAGTTATTTATTCTGGCTCAAAATGCGGGTCACGATCTTCCTATTCGGGTTAGCGAACCATTGGAACTGGATGCGTTTGTCAAGTTTGTTAACGCCTATGGACCGCAAAAACCCAAGCGCGTCAGCAAACTGGATGTCGAGTTCGAAAAGCAATTACAGAAAAGAGACTAATAGCCGTCATCATGGATGCCGATCATGCCGCGATAACCGACAAAAGCGCTACAAAAGTGCGCGCTATCCTGGTCCATGGAATGGGGCGCACCCCTTTGTCGATGCTGATTCTTGCTGCTCGTTTGCGCGCTGCAGGACTGCGCCCGGCGTTGTTCGGCTACTCTGCAGCATTCGAACGATGGGATCCATGCGTAAAAAAGCTGCATCACTATTTAGCGCGGAATGTAGCTGGGCAGCGTTATATTGTCATCGGACATTCGCTTGGTTGCCTGCTTACTCTTGCGGCTTTGCCGGATATGGTGCAACAACCAGAAGCATGTTTTTTTCTGGCACCTCCCATGCAAGCCAGTCAAATGGCGCGCACCTTTTCGCGTTGGCGTTTGTTCAAACTGATGACAGGCGAAATTGGCCAATTTCTTGGGCAACAAGATTGGACCAGGCAGTTGCCCATCCCCGCAGTCCCCACCACTATCTACGCTGGAAGCGCCGGACCACGCGGGCGCTGGTCTCCTTTTGGCGGTGAAGCGAATGACGGAATTCTGACCGTTTCTGAAACGCAAATGGCGAATATTCCGTCGATTGTTGTCCCTTCCCTGCATACTACGATCATGAACTCGCGGCGCGTTTGTGATGATATCGTCGCCAAGGTCAACAATAAAAAGTTTGTCGAGTGACGGATCAGCAAGCGATGAATTGAGCAAAATACGCAACAAAATTCAGCAACACATACATGCCGCACTCAGGAGAAATAATGGCTATAGGAATACTAGCGGCGATGCATGATGAAGTCGCCGACTTGATCAGCGTGATGACAAAGCAGAGCGGCAATCATGTGCAACGGATCGGTATGCGGGATTATCACGTGGGTAAACTGGATGGACAGGCCTGTGTGGTGGTTCTTGCCAGAATTGGTAAGGTCGCTGCGGCGGCGACGGCGGTGACATTGATCAGAGAGTTTGGGGTCACTGAGATTGTTTTTACGGGACTTGCGGGTGGAATTGGCGCGCAGGTTGCGGTGGGCGATATCGTTATCGCAGACCGCTTAATCCAACACGACCTGGATGCGCGTCCGCTATTTCCGCATCACGAGGTACCGCTATTGGGAATCGCCGAATTTATGGCAGATATCGCACTTAGCGCCGAATTGAAAACTGCCGCTGATATTTTTTTAAGAGAAGATTTGCAAAGTATTGTGCCAGCTCATGTGCGGCGACATTTTCAGATTGGTCAACCAGTCTTACATATTGGGTTGATTGCCAGCGGTGACCAGTTTGTGGCTGACCTTGAAAAAACGAATAACATCTTAGCTGATTTGCCCGATGCCCTGGCCGTTGAGATGGAAGGCGCTGCCGTGGCGCAAATTTGTTTTGAATACGGGGTATCTTGCGCGGTGTTACGCACCATTTCTGATCGCGCTGACGCCAGCGCCCACGTTGATTTTGGGTCATTTTTAGGTGAAGTTGCCAGCCACTATTCAAGCGGTATTTTGCGACGGTTTTTCGCTGGGCGTCTTGCTGATCGGGTGAAATAGAATACTGCGCCTATTTTTCCACTTCAACTTTTTCATTCTCGATATTTGATGGAATAAAAAATGGACCCACATAATCGTCTGTCCGTTTTAGGCGCTATATTAGTTGCTGTATTGGTCCCCGAGTATTAACGCATCGCGGAATAGGACGTTGGTGTCAGAAATTGATTTTCAATTCTCTCGACAATAATCGCTTGTGCCTCTGTTTCTGCACGTTTCGCCAGCCATTCCGGATCGCTGGCAAACGCGTTCCACTTGGTCTCACGTTCCGCTAAGCTTTCCCATTGCAACATATAAGTCAACGTTTGGTTGCTTGCACCCACCAACGTCGTCCAAAATCCGACTTGCCGAATCCCATACTGCTCCCAGAATTTGAGTGTAATTGTTTCAAATCGGTTATTCAACGCTGGTAATCGTCCTGGTGCACAATGATAAGTACGCATTTCATAGATCATTTTTCTTCTCTTTCTATTCTGCTTTGCTGTTGATAGTCGCCTGTTGGTAGGAGCGACAATTTAAATGCTTTGTGTTGCTTTGCTTCGCTTCGATCATAGCGCAGAGAATAAAACCGCGCTGGCGCTTATCCTAAGTCGAATATTACAGCGTTCGTTCTCCCCGCTATTTAAATCCCAGACTTGATCATAAAAATATCGCCAGTAATAAGCCACCCTCTGAAAGTCAGTCGTACTTTCTATTCAAAACATCGATTGATCATCGTTTTATTCACCAGAAATTTATCAAAAACTGTGGACGCCTAAAAATATAAAAAAAAGAAAAACTATTTTTGAATCCGCTTGGTTAGTTACTGCGTATCAACGTACGGGTTAAAAAAAATGTTGATCGGTTTCGCCTTTGGCGTCCGAATCTATCGGGATGGACAAATTTTAGGAGGACGATATGCGTATAAACACCACTATGGTGGCGATGGTTGGTTTGTTGATTTCCGTGAGTGTGCATGCAGATACGGGAAAACTGCTACTGACCGGCGGTGTGAGTTCAATTGACGGTGCGGCAGGCGGGGGATTGACGCCGTGGGCTGTGATTGGCAGCAATGCTACAGCAGATCAAATTGGCGGAACGGCACATATATCGCGCGCGGTAGTAAATGACTATTCGTTGACGACCTATGGCGCGGCTGTGGGAATTATGGACCGCGTGGAAGTCAGTCTGGCACGTCAAGACTTTAATGCGTCGCCGGTAGTTGGCGTCAACGGCTTGGGTTTTAATGTGAGTAACAACCAACACATAAGGATGGATATTTTAGGTGTGAAGGTAAAAGTTGCCGGTGATGCGATCCTGGACAGCGATTCATTCATGCCGCAAATTTCAGTCGGGATGGAGTATAAACACACGGATGCAGGATCGTTCGCCCCGGTCATTTCTGCGTTGGGCGCGAAGAACAGCGACACAGATTTCTACGTGAATGCGACTAAATTATTTTTAGCCCAGGGAATTTTGGTCAACGCCACGTTGCGGGCTACAAGAGCTAATCAAAATGGCTTGTTAGGTTTTGGTGGTGCCGTCGGTGAAAATAATTACAAATTCGAACCGGAACTATCAGTCGCTTATTTGGTTACGAGAAAAATCGTTATAGGTGCCGAATATCGCTTCAAACCAGACAATCTGCGGAGAGTGGGCAACACCTTGCCTTTGCCGGCGAACGGCCTGCGCGAAGAAGACTGGAAGGATATTTTTATTGCTTACGCCCCGACCAAAAATGTTTCGTTCACGCTGGCATATATTGATTTAGGTCACATTGCGCCGGTGCTGGTCAACAATCGGAAGCAGACCGGTGTCTTTCTTTCTTCACAGATAGCATTTTAAATTTCGGGGCATTAACATGAAAAAAATTCTTTATACTCTGCTATTCTCCGCTGCCGGCATGATGTCAACAAATCTGCTGGCTCAAAGTCCGCCGCTTCAAAATACGCCATTAATGAAGCCAGCCCCGGTTGCTGTGTATGAGGCGTTTGGCGAGAAGCCGGGCCTCGTTAAATTGATGGATGATTTTATGGTGCGACTGGTGGCGAACCCTCTGACCGGTCCTGTATTTGGTCCGGCCAATCAGGTCCGAATCAAGGCAGAACTCGTCGAGCAATTTTGTCAGCTCTTAAGTGGTCCGTGTACCTATCAAGGCCTTAGTATGAAAGCGGCACATGCCAGCCTTCACATCAATAAGCCGCAATTTAATGCATTGGTGGAAGAGTTGCAGAAATCGATGGATGCGATGAACATTCCGTTTCGGGACCAAAATCAACTTCTGGCACAACTCGCTCCGATGTATCGGGATGTGATAACCGTTAAGTAATGTATCAAGATTTGGTTGATAGATTGCTATAAAAAATGGTGATCTATTTAATCGACAATCGACTCTATCAAAAATGTCCCTTTGAAGTTCGGAGGGACATTTTTTAATGAGCAACGCAGGTAACGTAATGCAGTCTCGTTTGGATCTGTGATTTAGGTCAACACATCTGCCCAAATATTGAGTGCCCAATATTGCGCATCTGCAAATTCTTGAGAAGATGCATGGGCCGAAATGCCACCGCCCGGTGACGATTTCATTAATTTTTCCGCTGCATCATAGCGATACACTGTCGTTACATGCATTGCCGTTTTGTCGTCGGCGTAGCTATAACAAGTGTTCGCAAATACCGGAGCCGGGTCGGGCTTTTCGTTTCCCATCATAAACGCTAGCGCATTAGCGCACACTTTCGCCTGCGAGGTGGCGATGTGAGCAGATTTGGGTAGTCCTGAATCTACTGCATCGCCGATGACGTGAATGTTGGGAAATACTGTTGACTCGTAAGTCAGAAAATCAACTTCGCACCAACGTCGACTAACGTTTGCAAGGCCGGTATCGATAGTTAGTACGCTAGCTCTTTGGGGGGGAATCACGTTTAATACATCGGATTTTACTTTGTCAAAATCCGTTTTTACGGTGCGGGTAGCCACGTCAATGTCTTGTATGCTGCTGCTGGGAATATACTCAACCATGCCGGGATATAAATCTAACCATGCGCGCTCGAACAACGGTCTCTTTGAAGTGATGGCGGGATTGGCATCCAGCACTAGCACTTTCGATTTGGGCTTGTGATTTTTTAAATAGAAGGCTACCTGGCATGCGCGTTCATATGGCCCTGGTGGGCAGCGATAAGGCAGCGCTGGAATCGTGATAGCAAACACGCCGCCGTCCGGCATCGCCAACAATTGATTTCGCAGATTTTGTGTTTGTGGTCCGGCTTTCCACGCATGAGGAATCTTTTCTTGCGCTTCTTTATTGTTCAGCGTCGGCATACTTTCATACATAAAATCGATGCCTGTCGCGACGATCAACTTATCGTAAGAAAGCTTTCCTTTGGTAAAGCGTACTTCCGCTTTATCGGGATCAATGGCGACTACTTTATCCTGTATCCAATGTATCCCGTGATTATGTTTCAGGAGGTCATAGGGAAGGGTTATATCGTCCAGTGTTTTCTCTCCACCAAGAACAAGATTGCTGACCGGGCATGATACAAAATGGGGATTCGGTTCAATCACAAACACTTCTATTTTCCCGCCGCTCCACATTCTTAAATATTTCGCTGCAGTGGCACCGCCATAGCCTGCACCGATGATCACCACGCGTCCTAATTTTTTTTGGTTTGCATATACCGGTGACGACATGGATGCCCATAATGCACCGCCAACGCTATATTTTAAAATTTCCCGACGATCCATTTTATTCACCGAACCTTGTTTGAGAATGAGATTTCAAGGAGTGACTTTGAAAGCGAGTAAATGATCTTGGTTGCATCGAAAAGTATTCTCCAAGCAGGATGAGTTCTTCAGATGTCAGTGCCCGCGCTTGTTGCGGCATGACCTCGGTTGATTCAGTTTGCTTTTGATACTCTAGCATTCGCTTGACGAAATAGCCTTTATCTAATCCGGCGAGGACTGGCGTTCCGCCCAGGCTTAATCCGTTGGTTCCATGGCATGCTGCACAGGAACCTGCCAGCACCAGAATATGAGGATTACCCACGCTTGGGAGCGCGGGCGTTATAGACATTGCAGGCGTTGTAAATGAAAGCAAAACCAGTAATGTGAACAACGAATTTTTTAGCATGGATTTTTTTTATGGTTCTAGTGACGTTTCGGGCCGCGTAGTTAGTTTATATTTATCTCATCGCGCAGGTTCCTGCGTTGGCACGTTGGTTGAGGTCGAGGAAACGGTCCCTAATATGGACTGACCAGTTTGTCGTCATGTTTATTCCCATTCCAATACCGGATAAATTAAATTGACGTTGCGGCGATTCACCCTGTCAAAAAGCATCCATCGTGATTTTTCTGTTTGAGCGGCCGAACCCATGGCGCGGGTCATGTCTTCGCCATTTTTGATGCTGGTCCTGACATCTTTTAACAGTATTTCCAAATACCTACGTTCATCTTCAAATGCGGCATTCTTATTTTTGGTTGCCGGACCGTGGCCCGGTATCGTCAGATTAGCCTGCATTTCTTCTAGGGGCGCAATCACACTGAGCCAGCCTTTAATATCGCCATCGATCGAGGGTGTTCTTTCAACGAACAGCAAGTCGCCGGTCCAGAGGGTCTTGGTGTTCGTATCGAATACGGTCAAGTCGGTATTGGTATGTGCGGTTGGCCATGCTTTTAGTTCAAGAACGCGATTGCCTAAATCGATTTGCCGAGGTTTGCTGACAGTCTCAGTGGGGGCAATAATTTTGCTACGATCAGCATCCGTACCTAACTCGGTTTTAAGATTGCGTAAATAGGCGTCCTTGCGTAACGCCATCGCATGCGGCAAATTTTCATGTCCGAGAAAAACCGGATGATCATCGGTAAATGCCGCGTTGCCAAAGATATGATCAGGATGAACATGGGTATTGATTACATAGCGTATGGGGAGTTTGCTGATGAGCCGAAGCGCTTCTTTCAAAGACACCCCGGTTTTGTACGAGCCACCGGTATCAATGACAGCAACGGCATCAGCGCCGATGACAAAACCTATATTTGCTATATCACCGTGATAGTTCTCATCAAAATCTTCATGCACGCCCTGATGAACATACACACCGGCAGCTACCTCGGTTACTGACAGTGGCTTGGCTTGCGTTTGGTGAAAACCGCTGAGTGCTGTCAATAACGCGGTCGTTAGCAAGGCGGTGAAATAGTGTGAACGAAATCTCTGCATCAGGTTAGCTTTCCTCGACATCAATTGATGCACTGAATGTCTCACCTTCATTATCTTTTATCGTCAGCTCAAGCTTGCCAGGTTTGTCGGGTATAAATCCAAATTGTACATTTGGGTCCTCGCTAATTCCTATGAAGGTATCGGCATGCATGACGATTTTGCCGTTATATTTTGCCTCGATTTTATTGATAAAAAAGGCTGGGCGAAAGGACTGCGTCGCAAGATCTTTTTGTAGTCCAGTGAACATTGGATGTTTGATTAATAGCTTCACCCGATTGAGACTGCCTATCTTCAGTGGTTTCTCTATGGCTAACCGCATCTTTCCTGCCGAGGCTTTGGCTGCCGCTTCGTCGCCATCTACGGTACCACCACAGCCGCCTTCAGCGCGAATGGGGACCGCGTTTATGTAGAGTCGACCATCATTTGCTTGAGCTACTACATGGACAAGAGAATCACTTTCAAGGCGGATTCTTGTGGAAATTTCTGCTTTACCGCTGAGTGGATTAAAGTAAAAAGTAGCAGCCAGGGGAACCGGATTTTGGTCGACATATATCGCCACTGATTTGATGTATTTTTCAGCCAGCATCGGATAATCGACGCTAAAGACAAACGGTACTTGTGCACCGCTATCGGCGCGGCGCGGAGCAGTCAAGTGAATAAAGGGACCGGGTTCTATTTTTTTTCCGTGGTAATACATGTCTTGCAGCGGTGTCCAGTATTTATCAACTATCTCCGCTCGGACGTTAGCCGAGAGCAACACGTACGCGGCCATAACTAGCAGACGCACAATCACTTTTAGTTGAGTGTTCATGAGCGTGGCCTGCATGACTTTAGGCGGCGATATAAATGGCATTTTTTGCCGTGGTCGGGCATTGAGCGAAGGGGCAATGGCATTGCACTTCTCCAGTAAATATAGAACTTACCCAAAATCGTCTCAACTGCGCTGCGCTTTCCTAGCCACCTAAGCGGCTTGACCTACGAGGCCCGACCTACGAGGCCCGACCTACGAGGCCCGACCTACTCGAAACAGCATGCTGTATTCGTTGGCTGTGTTGATATGTCCGTTGCTAGGACAGTTTTGCGTAATTCCTAAAATAGATCGACGGACCATCGCCTTCATCTTTTATTGAAAGGTCAGGGCAGTGCTCGTTTCATTCATACAGGGTGAACAGATTCATGTCTCATTGGCGAGTTTTTATTAAATTCTTCGGCCCAATTATTTTTGAGTATGTTCTTATTTTTCTAAAGCGACAAGCCTAAATGTAAATAAATGCAGATGACATAGAGTGAAAACCATATGTTGGTTTGAGCATAAGCGAGGCTTATGGGTGATGTAAACGACGATCCTCTTCCGATTGTTTTTTGATAAAGCTTCGGGCGCGTTCACAGAAAAGCAGGGCAGGTCAGGTGATAGTCATCGCCGGTATTGAGACGAAACGTGAAATGCTAAAAATCTACGATAAACTGCTGAAAAACTCGTTTTAATCAAGGATTCGAAATAATGTTGAAAATCGCAACCTGGAATGTTAACTCTATCAAAGTACGCTTACCGCAAGTTCTGCAATGGTTAGCCGATAATCCGGTTGATGTGTTGGCGGTGCAAGAAACCAAAATGACTGACGATAAATTTCCTCAGGCTGAAATAGAAGCGGCTGGTTTTCACGTCGTGTTTAGCGGGCAGAAAACGTATAACGGGGTGGCAATCATTGCACGCCATCCTATCGAGGATGTCGTAAAAAATAATCCGCTATTCGAAGATGAGCAACAACGTTTGCTGACCGCCACGATCGCCGGAATTCGCATCGTCTGCGCCTATATTCCGAACGGACAATCGTTGGAATCGGATAAATATCAATACAAGCTGAAGTGGCTAGATGCCTTGCACGACTATCTGGATGCCGAGCGAAAGTTACATTCGAATCTTGCGTTGCTGGGCGATTACAATATCGCACCAGAAGATCGTGATGTCTACGATCCCGCCGCGTGGGTCGGTGAAAATCTGGTGTCACCACCGGAACGTGCCGCGTTCGTGCGCTTGCAGCATTTGGATCTGACCGACGCATTTCGGATGTTCGATCAAGCAGATAAGCTATTTAGCTGGTGGGATTATCGACGCATGGGATTTCGCCTGAACCGCGGCATGCGTATTGATCATATTTTATTGTCGCCGCCACTAGCTGCGAAATGTACGGCTTGCGTGATCGACAAAGTGCCGCGTAAATGGGAGCAGCCATCAGATCACGCCCCCGTCATTGCGACTCTGAGTGATTAATTGGCTAAATTGCGCTAGGTAATGTTGCCGGATGAATAGCAATTTATGTGTAGTGATTGCCTGGTATTGCTGGTCGACGGTTTACGAATTACCCACGGGAGTTGTGGCGTTTTATAAATTGCATTTTTAGCATTTAAATTTGCTAGCGAAATCACTGTGAAATTTTTTGAAAACCACTCAATTGAAGAGTGGTTTTTTTTTGCTTGATGCATTTAATGTGCTTGAATATAAAATTGATTGAACGTCCAATCAATTTAAAGTACACTCAAGTGATGAAACGGATTGGCTATTTGCCATTCTCGGCGGCTTTAGCGGAGAAATAGTGAGAAAAAGAAACGAAATGCTGCCTTTACGACGGCAGCAATTAATTCAGGCAACACTTGCCGTGATTGACCGGGTCGGTCTCGCTGATGCGACGATTGTATTGATTGCGCGTGAGGCGGGACTGTCTACAGGGATTATCAGCCACTATTTCGGTGATAAAAGCGGTTTGTTGGAAGCGACCATGCGTCAGATATTGCGCGATCTAAGCGACGATTCATCGCGTCGTCGACATACATTGTCGGGGCCAGAAGATACTGCCCGAAATCAGTTAATGGCATTAGTCGATACTAATTTTAGCGACAATCAGATTAGCGGCCCGGTGATGAAAACATGGTTTGCTTTTTGGTCGTCAAGCATGCATCAACCAGCGTTAAGGCGCCTCCAACGAGTGAATGATCGCCGTCTTTATTCCAACTTATGCAGTCAATTTGGACGCACGTTAGCATTGGCGCAGGCGCGTCAGGCGGCACGCGGTTTGGCGGCAATTGTCGATGGATTATGGTTGCGTGGATCGCTGTCGGCTGAAAAGTTTGATGTCAGCGCTGCCCGTCAAATTGCCTATGAATACCTGAATATGCAGTTGCGTCAAGCCAACTGAAACTATCGAAGAACGAAGGAACTCCTATGTCAGTCTTTCCATTGCAACAGCTTTATATTGACGGTCGTCGAGTCGACGCAACTGGTGGAAAAACCTTTGAAAGCATCAATCCCGCTAATGGCGAAGTGCTGGCGGAACTGCAATGCGCCTCAAAAGCCGACGTTGATTTAGCGGTTGATAGCGCAAAAAAAGGCCAACGTGTTTGGGCGGCGATGACTGCCATGCAACGTTCACGCATACTGCGCGGCGCCGTGGAAATTTTGCGTGAGCGTAATGATGAATTGGCAGCCATCGAAACCCTGGATACCGGAAAAGCTCTGTCGGAAACACGCTACGTCGATATCGTCACCGGTGCGGACGTGTTGGAGTACTACGCCGGTTTAGTGCCATCGATAGAAGGCCAGCAAATCCCTTTGCGTGAAAGTGCATTTGTCTATACTCGGCGTGAACCGCTTGGCGTCGTGGTCGGCATCGGCGCATGGAATTATCCGATTCAAATTGCATTGTGGAAATCAGCACCTGCGCTGGCTGCGGGAAATGCGATGGTTTTTAAGCCAAGCGAGGTGACGTCGCTGACGACCTTAAAATTAGCAGAAATTTATACGGAGGCAGGTTTGCCGGATGGTGTTTTTAACGTGCTAACAGGTGGTAGTGAAGTTGGAGCGTGGTTGACAGAACACCCTGGCGTGGCAAAAGTATCGTTCACTGGTGGTACCACTACTGGCAAAAAAGTGATGGCCAGTGCTTCAGGTTCAACACTAAAAGAAGTAACGATGGAGTTGGGCGGTAAGTCGCCATTGATCGTGTTTGCCGACGCTGATCTGGAGCGCGCCGCTGATGTTGCAGTGATGGCTAATTTCTACAGTTCTGGTCAGGTCTGCACCAACGGCACGAGAGTGTTTGTACATCGCTCGTTGAAAGAGTCGTTCGAGGCCAAGGTGTTGGAACGAGTTGCACGCGTCCGTCTTGGTGATCCGCAAGACATGAATACAAATTTTGGGCCTCTGGTCAGTTTTGCGCACATGAATAACGTGCTGGGTTATATCGCTTCCGGGATTGCGGAAGGTGCGCGATTACTCATCGGTGGTGAGCGTGAAATGCGCGGTGATTTTACGAAGGGCGCGTTTGTGCAGCCAACCGTGTTCACTGATTGCCATGACGAGATGAAGATTGTCAGGGAAGAGATTTTTGGCCCGGTGATGAGTATTTTGGTGTTTGATGACGAGGACGAGGTGATTCGCCGCGCCAACGATACGCAGTATGGATTAGCGGCTGGTTTGATCACGGAGAATGTAAGCCTTGCGCATCGGGTAATTCATCAGTTGGAAGCGGGGATTTGCTGGATTAATACGTGGGGTGAATCAGCGGCTGAGATGCCAGTTGGCGGGTATAAACAGTCGGGAGTCGGGCGGGAGAATGGCTTGGCTACGTTGCAGCATTACACGCGTGTTAAGTCGATTCAGGTGGAGTTAGGTGGTTTTTCGTCGGTATTTTAGGGCGTCTGGTGACGGTCTTACTTTATTTGCCAAGCATCCACAGAGTAAGAGCTGCGTTAATTAGAGATGACCATAAAAGACATGAACCTAAAACGCGTGAACGTTATAACTCATCGTCAACGTAGCTGAAATTACCTCAAAAAAACCGAAGGAGTGATCTCTTGCACCAATCAAAAGAATACGACTACATCATCATCGGAGCTGGTTCCGCTGGCAACGTTCTAGCGGCCCGCCTGACCGAAGACCCGGACGTTACCGTGCTATTGCTAGAGGCTGGCGGCCCGGATTACCGGCTCGATTTCCGTACGCAGATGCCAGCCGCATTGGCTTTCCCGCTCCAAGGACGTCGCTACAACTGGGCCTACGAAACCGATCCCGAGCCGTTTATGAATAATCGCCGGATGGAATGTGGGCGCGGTAAGGGGCTCGGTGGATCATCGCTTATTAACGGCATGTGCTACATCCGCGGCAACGCGATGGACTATGACGGTTGGGCGCAACTTGATGGACTGGAGAGCTGGTCTTATCTGGATTGTCTTCCCTACTTCAAAAAAGCGGAAACCCGCGACGTCGGCGGCAATGATTATCACGGCGGAGAAGGGCCGGTTAGCGTGACCACGCCAAAGGCGGGGAATAATGTATTGTTTCACGCTATGGTTGAGGCCGGGGTTCAGGCGGGATATCCCAGAACCGATGATCTCAATGGATTTCAGCAGGAGGGTTTCGGTCCGATGGATCGCACCACCACGCCTAATGGTCGTCGTGCCAGTACCGCGCGCGGTTATCTGGATCAGGCGCGTGGTCGTCCCAACTTGCATATCCAGACACATGCATTGACGGATCGCATTCTATTCTCCGGAAAGCGCGCTATCGGCGTCGCCTATCTACATCGCGATAAGTCAGTTGTATCTCGCGCTAAACAGGAGGTGTTGTTGTGTTCGGGGGCAATTGCGTCGCCCCAAATTTTACAGCGATCAGGTGTCGGACCGGCAACATTACTACGCCAACATGGCATCCCTGTGGTACAAGATCTGCTTGGTGTAGGAGCGAACTTACAGGATCATCTGGAAGTTTATCAGCAGTATGAATGCAAGCAACAGGTCTCACTTGCACCCGCATTGAAGCTATACAATCAGCCAGTGATTGGGGCGCAATGGTTGTTTATGGGAACCGGAACCGGGGCTAGCAACCAGTTTGAAGCTGGTGGGTTTATTCGTTCTGATGAACGCTTTGAATGGCCAAATATTCAGTATCATTTTTTGCCGGTGGCGATCAATTACAACGGTAGTAATCCGATTAAAGTGCATAGCTTTCAAGCGCATATGGGGTCGATGCGCTCGTTAAGTCGGGGGCGTATTCAGTTGCTTTCGAAAGATCCACGTGATCATCCGAGCATTCTGTTTAACTACATGTCTGATGATCAGGATTGGCAAGAGTTCCGCGCTGGTATTCGCATTACTCGCGAGATCATTGGCCAGCAAGCATTGGCCGCTTATGCTGGCAACGAAATTTCTCCAGGCAAAAATGTGCAGACGGATGCTGAGCTTGATCAGTTTGTCCGTGACCATGCAGAAACAGCGTTCCATCCATCTTGTTCAAACAAAATGGGAGTGGACGAAATGGCGGTGGTTGATGCGCAGGGGCGCGTACATGGAATTGAAGGATTACGCGTAGTTGATGCATCGATTATGCCGATTATCACCACTGGTAATTTGAATGCTCCAACGATTATGATCGCGGAAAAAATTGCTGATTTAATTCGTGGGCGTACACCTTTACCACGACTGGAAGTGCCGTACTACAAGGCAGGCGATGCACCTGCAAAACGTCTGAAATAGCGATTTATCTTAGTTGAAAAAAATGCGACCAGATGGTCGCTTTTTTTTGGCTATGCTATCTGTGCCCACTCCGAACTTTGAGTGCTTATAGTTAGATACTAGTTGCCAGGCAACATTTTCTAGGTGGCACACATTACCGTTACAGAGCATAAATACCCAATGACTAATGCCCAAGGAGCATTGGTTAATGACTTATTGACGTTTCTTTTCTTCTTTTTTAACTTTTTTATCAGCCTTTTTTTCTTTCATTGTCTTGGCTGGTTCTTTCTTTACCGCTTTTTTTGTATCTTGACCCTTGCTCATGATTTAACTCCATTGGTAAATTTCGATACGCCATCGTTGATCAAATAATCGCCGTAATCGGTATCGTTGCGTGATGATAATCCTTTAGTCACAGTCTGTGACGGGTTACATGCAATAACCGTAGGTATTGCATAGAAAAAACACTATTTATCTTCAATAGTTATTGGTCTGAGCAACTATCGCGTTGATCCATGCGTATTTTTACACTGAAATTTCTTTTGGTGTGTCAGGTTTTGAATGCAATTTTAATTCATAAACCGACTGTCAGATATAAGCAGATCGGTGCGATTTTGATGGAATCAGTCTATAAGCCAGACCATGATTTTATGAGGCGCTATTCTAGTGCGCTCATCCGAGCGCGTCCTGTTGATTGCTGCGGTTTATTGTCGATTTAAGACATCGCCTTAGAGAGTGTGGAAGCGCGGATAAAATTGACCAGTTCGCGCGCATATACCGGCAAAATATCTAATTTCTGAACCACGATACTTCTTTCACGTAGTGCCCATGGTTCATCTAGTTCAATGATAGAAAGTTGCATGGTGTGACTGTGGCGCTGCGCAGCTGATTGGGGCATGACGGCGATACCGACATTAGTTTCAACCATCCGACACATGGCTTCAAAACTCCGTACCTTAATCCGTAATCGTAGGGTTTTTCCGCTCTCAGAGACGATTTGATGCAAAAAATGCTGTAGCGAACTTCCTTCATACAAGCCGATTTGCTCGTAAGGAATTGTGTCGGCAAAGGTGATATTGCCGGTTACCGCAAGCGGATGATTGACCGCCGTCACCAAAACCAATCGGTCGGTCGAAAAATTAATAATCTCAAGGCCTTGATTGTGAACTGGTCCCGCGACAATACCGATGTCTGCAGTACCTTCCAGTATGCCTTGCAAAATACCCTGATTGAGTCGCTCTTCGAGTGAAATGTTGACATGCGGATACTTGGTGAGAAAAGCACCGAGAACTTCTGGCATGAATTCTGTTACGGCAGTAGTGTTGGCGAAAATCCGAATATGACCTTTGATGCCATTGTTGTATTGCTGCAAATCGCTTGTCAGTCGTTCAACCTGTTGCATGAATTGCTGTGCGTGATGTAAAAAAGTTTCGCCTGCGGGCGAAAGGCAAATGCCTTTATTTTCTCGATAAATCAGCCGCATACCGAAGCGTCCTTCCAACGCCTTGACCCGGCTGCTGGCAGCGGCAAGAGACATGTGAATTCGCTCGGCACTGCGGGTAAGACTTTTCAACTCAGCGATATATATAAATAAGCGTAAATCAGTCAGGTCAAACAACATAGAGTAATTTCCTTCGAAAAATAGCAAATGTCGGAATATTGTCGAACGGTAATGAATATGCTGTCTGCTTTGGTATTACCGCGATTATGAATGGGTTGCGTGTTATAGATTAGTTTGTAAGTTATTAAACTTTAATTTGGCTTTTTTTTTCTATATCCAGTGGGAAAATTCTTTTATTTTCATGTGTTTTTAGACCACAATTTATTCTTGGAAATGTTGTAAAATAAAAAATTCTTAGCTTCACGGTTGTTGTAATAAAACATCTTTCTGATAGTTTGAATGTGAAAATTCCCTATAAATATGTGGATGTAGCTAACTTCTCGTGGTTTGAATTACGAGGTAGCGCAGTTGTACACTATTTTCTGGGTTATAAATTTCTGTGTAAAAAATCCTTTAAACTTTGTCGGATTATGTTTGGTTTGCCGGATTTTATGTTCTGCATTTTTTTAGCTTACGCTTACTGCAATATAGAAAAAAATGGCTATGTGTTTAATTTCTTAAACCTTTTTGTTGTCCATCCTTTTTTAATTGTTGCGGCGCTGTTGATAAGCGTTCGGTTTTTTCTGAAACCTGCGTTGATGCGGACTTATTGCATGGCATGGTTGGCAATACAAGCTCTTTCCGAGATTAAGGTGGCAAGAAAATGTATTGCCCAAAAGATGAATTTTTTTGGGCTCAGGATGGATAGATAAAACTGATTTCTTATGCTATTCAACGGGATCGTTTAGCTATAACTTTTTTACGATCCGCATCTACTCTCTTAGACTAGTTTCTGAATGCCATTATTCAATCACCCTAAAACCCGGCGTTTTATCGAAGCCGGTAACCTATCTCAAATGTCCGCGTGGTACGAGGCTGAGCGAAATGTAATGTGGATGATGCTACACGCGCATCCTCGGCCCTGTTTCAACCCCGAACTTCTGAAGGACATTTCAAATCTCACGCGTGCGGCGCGTGAGTGTCATCTACCGATCGATTTTTGGGTCACTGGTTCAACGGTGCCCGGCCTTTACAATGTGGGTGGCGATCTATCTTACTTTGCGCAGCATATCAGGTCGGGTGAGCGCGCACCATTAATGGCATATGCCCGCGCTTGTGTCGACGCCGTCTATGAGGCGATGAATGGCTTTGGGGTTGGTGCCATTACGATTGCAATGATAGAAGGAACCGCTTTAGGAGGTGGTTTTGAAGCTGCTTTGGCGCACGAATATGTATTGGCGCAAAAGGACGCGAAGCTAGGCTTTCCAGAAATTGCGTTTAACCTATACCCCGGCATGGGAGCTTATTCGTTGGTCGCCCGGAAGGCGCATATGCGCCTTGCCGAACAGCTTATCAGCACGGGTGAAGCGCATAGTGCAACCTGGCACCACGAAAAAGGATTAGTTGATCGCTTATTCGAGCCGGGCGAGGCTTATAAGGCAACGCGCACTTTCATTGATAACGTCAGGCCAAAGCTCAACGGGATTCGCGCCATGCTGCGAACCCGTCGGCGCGTATTGCCGATTACGAAGACGGAACTGCTTGATATCACTGAAGATTGGGCGGAGTCGGCGTTTCGTCTGCAAGAGAAAGATCTCGCTTATATGGAGCGTTTGGTACTGCTTCAAAATAAGCGCGGTATTAAACCCGCTGCGATTTCTTCAAATGAAGGTCTGGCCACATCTACTGTAGTAAATGCCGGACCAGACAAACAAGCGTCGTCGAGCGTATCGTTGTCCAACGGTTAAATCGCGTTGCAAAGGCGGATGCGTGTTGGCACATTTTATTTATCGGTGAGCTGCTAACGCTTGTCATTGACTCGGCGTGTTCAAGAATAACTATTCCTGAGCACGCCGAGGTAGCATAAATTCCCGAGGGAAAGCTATTCTCAAGTCTGCTTTAATTCAGATTCCGGTGCGAATGCGCACTAGTAAATAGGTATTGATTTTGCATTAAATAGAGCGTGCCTTTGTCACGAGGCGCACGACCTTGTTAGAGGATGCTGGCATCCAAGCGTTAAAATCTGACAGTTTCATCGGTTTTGCAAACAGATAACCCTGCGCGTAGTCAATTCCTATATTACGCAGAAATTCTGCTTGCTCGGGTGTTTCGACGCACTCAGCCACAATTTTTAGACTCAACTCATGACCTACTGCAACCATAGAGCGGACTAAGGCCTGGGCTTTGGCATCGGTGTGAATCGAATGGATGAAGCTGCCGTCGAGTTTAATGACGTCTAATGGTAAACGGGATAATTGCGATAGCGACGAGTAGCCAGTACCGAAGTCATCCAGATGTACTTCTGCGCCCAGTTCGCGGAACATCCGAATAAGACGATGCGCTAGTTTTTCGTCCTCTATCAGGCAGCTCTCGGTTAACTCAATGTCGACCATGGATGGACATAAATCGTTAGACAGAATGGCTTTTGTAAAGTCTTCTATGATGGTTGGAATACGTAATTGGCGGGCCGATATATTAATGGCTACGCGCACGTTGAGGCCTTGCTTCTTCCATGCTCCAGCTTGCTTGGCAGCTGTCTCCATCACCCAGCGCCCGAGTGGAACGATCAATCCGGTCTCTTCAGCATAAGGTATAAACTCACCCGGCATGATTAGGCCTCGCTCTGGATGATTCCAGCGAATTAAGGCTTCAACGCTATCCACCTTGCCAGTCAAAAGCGATACTTTCGGTTGGTAGTACAACTCGAACTGATTATCAGCCAGTGCGTTGCGCATGTTAGTGTCAAGCCACACGTATTCGCTGGCTTTTTTATTCATCTCCCTTGAAAATATACAAAATGTGCGTTTACCGTTGTCCTTAGCGACATACATTGCGGTGTCGGCGCTTCGAATCAACTCTTCGAGGTTTGCCCCATGTTCCGGGAACATGGCAATACCAATTGAACAGCCGGAATAGACTTCTGTGCGTTTAAGGTGGAACGGCAACTTCATCCGTTCCAAAATACGTTGCGCGGTAGCCTCAATAACGTCCTGCGAAGGACTAGCTATCATGATCAGGAATTCATCTCCACCGATTCGCGCTAGCACATCCTTTTCTGTAAGGCATGATGAAAGAGCAACGGACACTTCTTTAATAAGCTCGTCACCGGTGATATGGCCATAATGGTCATTCACTTTCTTAAAGTTATCCAAATCAAGGAATATTAGCGCAAAGGCTTCAGCATTCGGTGGCGCAATGGCGGTTGTGATTTTATCTTGAATAGCATTGCGGTTCGGCAAACCGGTCAACATGTCCGTTGTAGCCATCTCGACCATTCGCTCTTGCGTACGAAGTTCGTCGGTCACATCGGTACCAGAGCAGACCAGAAATTTTTCTTGTACGCCGCTTCCAGATTCGATGATGGTGTTGCGCCACTTTATGATTCGCACCCCTTTCTTTGTATTGATGGGGCGCAATGTTTCGTAAGTCTTTTCGCGGTGAAAAAAACTATTGACATTTGACCGCGTGTCTTCGCGTTGTTTCTCGTGGACAAACAAATCCAAAGCATTTTTACCCACAACATCGGATTCCATGACGCCTGTCACTTCTTCGCACAGCCGATTGAATCGTTGAATTTTTCCTGCGCTGTCGATGATGACGACTAATGAGTTAACCTCGGAGACAACTTGTTCAGCAAATGAGAGACCGCTTTCTAAGTCCTTTGCGACAGTATCTGTATCCCCGTATTGCGCTGCAGTCCCGCCCCATAACCAGGTATCAGTTTTTCTACCCACGAGATGAAGGCGAATGGGGTTGCCAAAAATAGTTACTGAAATCGCTATGCTTGAAGTGACCCCGGTCATTGATCGAACGTCCCGAGCTTGTGCCGGAGAGAGTTCAACTGAAACGGTGACTGAATTAACGTCGCCAGATAAATCGAGTGCATCGCTATCGGTTGTTAATCTCCAGCAGGGACTAGAGGTGCCGAAATGGGTAAAAAGCTGTGGGTTATCAATGTCTTCTTCGAAGTTAAGCATTGCGACTCTTTCATGTCAGCGTCTAAAGATATGTTGTGGAATATGTTCTTATAAGTAACATTACGCTAATAGTGTTTTTTACGCCAGAAATAATAATTTGTTTTATCATAAGAACGTTCTTTCGACAGAATAGCAAAGGAATAGTCTTAGCAAGTGAAGAAAGTATGACATTAATTAATTAGCACCACTATGACGTAATGTTTAATTAATTTCATCAACCAATTTGAACTAATTTGCCCAATCGAAGGATGCACGATGGCTGTACATAATCAAGGTACCCCAATTGCGTCTCGCTCCCGTGTGTTCCTGAATGTCCAAAAACTCACGGTTAGTTCTTCCCTCAGCGACCGTAAGCTGACTAACAGATAATATATTTTCGCCCTTTTATTGACCTTAACGAAGGCTGACCTAAAGTCGCTATTCTTATTTATGTTGGTGATCTGGAAAACATGGCTGCAACGTTGTATTCTACGAGAAGTTTGGCAATATAATAATCATAAACATCTAGTGAATAATGTTAAGAACTGCATAATCATGCAAGCCTCTAGTGGGAAAAGAAAATGCATAACAAACCAGATCGAGGCAATTTCAAATTGTGTGATGAGTCGGTATATATGAGCAGAGATATAAGCCCAAATACGAACCCGGCCGGACAGGGGTCAGACAGGGGTTGCATCTTGAGCGTGCCGTTCCAATCATGCTGAGGAACGTAAGCATGTAACGGAAAGAGAAAGATTAGTCACTGCTTATTGCGCTTTTGCGTTGCACCATTCTGAGGATGGTGTTGTTGCTTATATAACTGGGCGCAATATTGCCAGCATCACCAGCGAGGCTAGTCTGTAGTCGTGGACATGTTAGCCGGTTGTTTGTAACTGATGGAATGACGACCCGCGGTGATCCCGCCGTACATCTTCGATTAAGGAATATAAAACGTGCGCTACTAAATTGATTCTGAAGTGGCGAATAGTCGACTAGACAGTGTGTGACCAAGAACCACCCAATACAATAATTACATGGAGATAACGATGTTAAAAACAGCAACTGGCAATACCACGCAAGAAAAGAGCTTTGAGGAGGAAACGTATGCCAAGGTGACCTGGCGTCTGATTCCGTTTCTATTCATATGCTACGTATTCGCTTACCTGGATCGGGTGAACGTCGGTTTCGCCAAACTACAAATGCTGTCAGATTTAAAGTTCAGCGAAACCGTTTATGGACTAGGTGCAGGGATCTTTTTCATCGGCTATTTTCTGTTTGAAGTGCCAAGTAACATCGCCTTACATCGTTATGGTGCGCGTAAATGGATTGCGCGAATAATGGTCACTTGGGGCGTTGTTGCGGCAGCGATGGTGTTTGTAAAGACGCCAACCATGTTTTATTTGCTGCGTTTTCTTCTGGGGGTTGCTGAAGCTGGCTTTTTCCCTGGCATCATTCTGTATCTGACCTACTGGTATCCTGCCGCACGTCGCGCAAAAATCACCGCGCTGTTCATGACTGGTATCCCTATTGCCGGAGTCGTCGGTGGACCGCTCTCGGGCTGGATTTTAAACAGGTTTCATGGCGTCAATGGCCTTCCTGGCTGGCAATGGTTGTTTTTGCTGGAAGCGATTCCATCGGTCTTGACCGGTATTGCTGTGTTCTTTTATCTTGACGATAAGATCAACGTGTCCAAATGGCTGACGCCAGCGGAGAAATCGTTATTGGAAAAAAATATCGCGGGCGATCAAGGCAATCTGGAAGTGCATAGTGCCATGGGCGCATTTAAAACCAAACGCGTCTGGGTGTTGTGTGCAGGCTACTTCGGTATCGTGATGGGACTTTACGGAGTCGGTTTTTGGTTGCCAACCTTGATCAAGGCATCCGGCGTTACTGATGCGCTCGATATTGGTTTGCTGACGATGATTCCATATGGCGCTGCCGCGATCGTGATGGTATTGGTAGGTCGTAGTGCTGATCGCATGAATGAGCGCCGCTGGCACGTTGCGGCACCTGCGGTGTTGGGCGCCATCGGTTTGGTGTTCAGTACCTTTTATGCGGACAACACAGTATTAGCCATTCTAACCTTGACCGTCGCAACAGTCGGTATCCTGGCAGCACTCTGCCAGTTCTGGTCAGTGCCAACCGCATTTTTGGGTGGTGCGGCAGCGGCAGCGGGTATTGCGCTGATTAATTCGGTCGGTAACCTTGCCGGTTTCGTCAGTCCTTACCTTGTCGGATGGATTAAGGACAAGACGCATAGTACAGATATTGGTCTGTACCTTATCGCCGTTTCATTGGTGATCGCTGCAGTGATAATGTTAAGGATGCCAAAAGCTATTGTAAATCGATAAATTCTAGCGATTGAGTCAGATTTTTTAGATAAGATTGCTGCGGCTGCGGAAATATTCGGCAGTCGCAGCTTTTGCATTTAAAAGTGCAATAAGCGTGCCATTAAGCGTGCCCATAAGTATGCCAATAAGCGCGTCAATAAGTCGCTAGACAGCGGTTCGGTCCATAATGCTGGAAGTGCTTTAAACAGGAGGTCATGATGCAAGCAGCCGTTCTCAATCCATTTAGTTTCGACACCGTGGCGCACATTCATTCTGAGCCTGGTGCGACCAAGCGTCTCGGCGCACTCTTGACGCAACGCTTTCCCGCGGCGAAATGTGTGCTGATCGTCACCGATAGTGGCTTTTTATCTACCGGTCTGGTTGATCCAATTGTGGCCAACGTACGCAGCGCCGGTCTAACGGTACAGATTTTTTCCGAAGTAGTGGCCGATCCACCTGAAGCCGTAGTGTTACAGGCGGCTGCTTTCGCGCGACAGCATCAGATTGATGTGGTGATCGGATTGGGCGGTGGTAGTTCTATGGACGTCGCCAAACTGATCGCTGTGTTAGCCGGAGGAGCGCAAGCACTTGATACGATGTATGGCATCGGTAATATCAACGGTCATCGCCTGCCGCTGGTGCAGATTCCGACGACCGCCGGGACGGGATCAGAGGCAACCCCGATTGCGATTGTGACGACCGGCGAGACGACCAAAATGGGCGTCGTTGCGCCGCAACTTTATGCCGATCTGGCGTTACTGGATGCCGAATTGACGCTCGGCTTACCATCGCACATTACTGCTGCTACCGGCATCGACGCCATGGTGCATGCGATTGAAGCTTACACCAGCAAGGTGAAGAAAAATCCACTATCAGATATGCTGGCGCGGCAAGCCCTGACGTTGTTATGGAATAACATTCTTCCAGCGTGCAGAGATGGCCGCAATTTGGCCGCCCGACAAGCCATGCTGCTGGGGGCGCTTTTAGCTGGGCAAGCCTTCGCGAATGCGCCAGTAGGTGCGGTGCACGCGCTGGCCTATCCGATTGGCGGCATTTTTCATGTTCCGCATGGACTATCGAACTCTTTAGTGTTGTCGCATGTTTTGCGTTTTAACGCGCCGATTGCAGCGCCGCAATACGCAGAGCTGGCCGACATCATCGCGCCATCTGCAAGCGGCAGCGCTGAAGCACGTGCCGAGACCATGATTATGGCAATGACGAGGCTGGCCCAAGAACTAGGGATTGAAACGCGGTTGCAGCAAGTTGGGATTAAGGCGACTGATCTTGATCGTCTGGCGGACGATGCAATGCTGCAAACACGACTGCTAGGCAACAACCCACGCGAAGTTACCCGGGCTGATGCGCATGCCATTTATAGCGCTGCATTATAAGAAGCAGCTAAAAGCTGGGCGGCTTATTGTGCATCTTGAATACTGAGCCGGTCGCGCATCACGTTTTATGCTGCGCACAGAACTTTGTCAACGTTTGTTTCGCAGCGGTTGAGGCGATATTTATGTAGGCTTATAAGCTGATCTGAAATACCACGGCGACGACCTTAAATGCACGTCGTCGCCGTTTTTTTTTCAAGTTTTTAGAGTTTGCTTATTTCCAGAGTGAGCATTTTGATTCTGCTTTGGTGGTGAATGCCTGATCGCCTGGAATCGTTTGAATGACTTTGTAGTAATCCCAAGGATATTTGGATTCTGCTGGCGTCTTGACTTGCATCAGGTACATCTCATGGACCATGCTGCCGTCTGGACGGATCTCACCATTTTTGGCGAAGAAGTCATTAACTTTGGTTTTGCGCATTTGCGCCATGACTTTCTCACCATCGTCAGTACCGGCGGCTTTAACCGCATTCAGATAAAACATGGTTGCTGAATAATCGGCGGCATGTAGCATCGATGGTTCTTTCTTTTCCTTGGCAAAATATTTTTTCGCCCAAGCGCGGCTTTCTTCATTTTGATCCCAGTACCAACCGTCGGTCAGGTACATGCCTTGGGTCAGCTTCAGACCGAGAGAATGCACATCGTTGATAAACATCAGAAGACCGGCCAGCTTCATGTTTTTAGTCAAACCAAATTCGTTGGCGGCCTTGATCGAGTTAATCGTATCGCCACCAGCGTTTGCCAAACCTAGAATTTGTGCCTTGGATGCTTGGGCCTGTAACATGAATGAAGAAAAATCGGCCGCTGAAAGGGGATGCTTGACTTCACCTAACACCGTACCACCGTTGGCTTTCACCACCGCAGATGTATCTTTTTCCAGTGACGCGCCAAACGCATAATCGGCGGTCAAAAAGTACCATGATTTACCACCTTGCTTAACGATTGCCGAACCTGTGCCTTTTGCCAGCGCCACGGTGTCATACGCATAATGAATGGTGTAAGGAGTGCAATCTTCATTGGTCAAACGGGCAGTGCCACCACCGATGGAGAGGAAAGGTTTTTTCTTTTCTGCCGCGACCTTGGCCATGGCCAGACTGGTTGCTGAATTGGTGCCACCAATCAACATGTCGACGCCTTGCTGATCGAACCACTCGCGTGCTTTGCTAGCCGCAATATCAGCTTTATTTTGATGATCAGCGACTATAAATTCAATTTTTTTACCGTTCAGCGTTCCGCCGAAATCGGCAATTGCCATTCGGATGGCATTGGCGCCACCGGGGCCATCGATATCTGCATACACGCCGGATAAGTCGGTAATGAAACCGATTTTAACCACGTCGCCTGAAATTTGCGCTGAAGCCGGACTGATCAACCCGGCCGTAGCCAGGGTGACGAATGTGGCAGCTAATATCTTCATTTTTGGTTTGATTTTCATGTCTTCTCCGTTGAGTGTCTGAACAGGGTCTTGAGGTTAAAAAATGCGTTGATGGTTCTTGTTTTTTATACGCCGGAATAGTGTGCAACACTGATAGCCTGGCCGTCAACCCCGTCTTATAGAGCTGCCGATAAATTATCCGTGTCGATCACTTAAAACTGATTCGTCAACTTGGTAAAAAATTTATTACTGTATTTTTCATGTTGATCTAATAAATTATAGAATTTACACAAAACCATCCCAACAACGGGCTTGCTAACCCTGCCGACGACGACAGTGTGCTAGTACCGGGCCACGCTGGCCGGGCCACGCTGGCCGGGCCACGCTGGCGGTTAGGAGAGCACAACGCAGTTGGGGCGATTTTGCGTAAGTCCTATTACAAACTGCTGCATAAATGGCCACCGTCGACCACGATTTCCGAACCTGTCATATAACGACCTGCATCGGAAGCCAGCAACAGCAATGCGCCATCCAAACTTGAACATTCTCCGAAGCTGCGTGAGGGTATTCGTGACTTGAGCTGATCGCCAGCCGGACTGCGTAAAAATTCTTCATTTAACTCGGTCACAATATAGCCCGGAGCAATCGCATTAACCCGTATTGCGTAGCGGGCCAGTTCCAGCGCCATGGAGCGGGTGAGATGACTTAATCCCGCTTTCGCTGCACAGTAAGGGCCGACGCCACCTGAAACGCGCTCTGCGAGGATAGAGGTCACGTTTATTATGCTGCCGCCACGGTTGAAACCGACCATGCGCTGGGCTGCTTCCTGTGCCAAAATCCATGCACCTTTGAGGTTGGTGTCGATGATGGCGTCCCAATCGTCATCGTCGTACTTTAAGACATTTTTAGTGTTGCTGACGCCCGCATTGTTGACGACAATATCGAGTCGGCCGCACGTCTCAACGGTGGCATCAAGACACGCCTGTATTGAGTGACGACGGGTGACGTCAAGTGCAATTGCATGGGCTTTACCGCCGTTGGCTTCGATTTCCGCGACCAGTGTATGCAGCAGATCAATGCGTCGGGCGGTGACCATAACCTCAGCACCAGCGGCAGCAAGCGTCACCGATAGATGTCGACCGATGCCGCTGGAAGCGCCGGTAACCAACGCGACGCGGCCACTGAGGTCAAAAATGCTCATAATCGATTTAACCGAACTATCAGTCATTTAATTCTCCGGTGACCGCAGCATAATTTTTTTAGCCAGACTCATCCGATGTATTTCGCTCGGACCATCGTAAATACGGAAAGCGCGCACATCGCGGAAGATGCGTTCGACGATGGTTTCACCAGTGACGCCTCGCCCACCGAGGATTTGGACGCAACGATCAACCACGCGCCAGATGGCTTCGGAGCTGATGACCTTGGTCATGCTGGATTCGACGTTACCGCGACCGCCGCCGTCAAGTACATCAGCGCAATGCCAGATCGCCAGTCTGGTTGTATGCATATCCATCTCGTTATCTGCCAACATAAAACCGACGCCTTGATGATCGCCTAGCGGTTTTCCGAAGGATTGCCGGGTGCGCGCGTAGTCGCAGGCGATATCGTGGGAGCGTTGCGCGGCACCTAGCCAACGCATGCAATGCGTCAGGCGCGCCGGTGCCAGGCGGATTTGTGCATAGCGAAATCCTTTGCCGATTTCGCCCAAAATGTCGGTCGCCGGTATCCGCAGATTTTCGAAACGGAGTACTTGATGACCGCCAGCAAAGCAGCTGTCGAGAGAATCCATGGCGCGCTCGATGATAAATCCCGGACGGTCGGTGTCGGTCAGAAACATGGTGGCTGAACCGTCTTCCATTTTCGCCATGATGATGGATACACTCGCACCTTCAGCGCCAGTGATAAGCCATTTGTGACCATTGATCACATAGTCGTCACCATCTCGCACCGCTGTGGTGGCGAGCATTTGAGGATCGGAACCAGCACCATCCGGTTCACTCATCGCAAAGCAGGAACGGGTTAAACCTTGAACCATTGGTACTAGCCAGCGTTCTTTTTGTGCTTCGGTAGCCACCACTTCCATCAGATGGACATTACCTTCATCAGGTGCATGGATGTTTAATGCAACCGGGCCAAGTGGCGAATAACCTGCCTCTTCAAACACGATCGCTTTTTCGATATGCGAAAGACCCAGGCCGCCCATTTTTTTCGACGCATGGGGCGTGAGCAAACCATGCGCCCGAGCTTTCTCGATCAGCACTTGCCGCAGTTCTGCACTTGGGCCATGCGGCGACTGACGTGGATCGTTCTCCATCGGAATAATTTCTTCGGCAATAAAGCGCCGGGTTTTCTTCTGCAAAGCCAGCAGATCTTCGGGAATACTAAAGTTCATCTTGTTATTCCTATCGTAAAAAATTGTGTCAATACCTGCTCAATGCGCCTGAATGTAAGCGCAGTTGGGATCGCCTTAGTGGGCTTGCGTATAGGCCTGGTATATTTTTTCCATGACTGTGAGATTGCTATCGGATTTTGATAAATCATATGGCGTCAGATTAACGGTCCTGACCAGACGACGTATTACCTGATCACCAAGCATATCGATATCGATAATATTGACGCAGGCGGTATCTTGCTCCAACGCAGACAATCCGCTCAGACCGCAGCCGATGGCCCACCCAAGAAGAACGCGATTGACGCCATCGTGACTGGCAATGAGCAAACTGTTCCAATCCGGCTCGGCCAGAAAAAGGAGAAATTGCTCCACAACGCGGCGCTCAAATGCGACCCATGCTTCGCCGCCGATAAACTGCCCATTTGTGCGGTTTGCCAGTTCGTAGGCATAGCCCATTTCCGCCGACTGTTCTGATGTTGGAATGTCTGATAACCGGCCCGCCCTGATCTCGCGTAATGATGCTGTTTCCTGGATGTCGAGGCCGCGCCCTGCGACTAATAGATCCAGCGTTTGCCGCGCGCGCGGGTAGTCTGAACAAACTGCGCGATCCAATGGTAACGGCTGCAACATTTCGGCCAGTTTTTCAACTTGCTGCACGCCTAGTGTGGATAGCGCTACTGTGCGTGGATCAAGCGGTTTTCCATCATCGCTAAAATAGCGCACGTCACCATGACGTACCAGATAACAGCGACGCCGGCGAATTGCGTGCACTGACGTCTCCGACGACGGTGTTAATGTATTTGATATCTCCATAGACAGTTTATCCACGGTGAATTGCTCGCGGATTGGAGATCGCCAGCTTGGCCAGGGTAATCTCTGTCAGCGCTGTTATTAACGCGTCTTGTTTAGTATCGGTGGTATCAAACTCTCCAGCGCGGATAGCGAGACACAATGTACGCTGGTCTTTTGCGATTTTCTCTGCAATAGTGGATGGAGAGATGCTGCTATCGGTCTGCGTGCTGCCGACTAGCTGACTTAATATGTCCAACTCCAGATGGTTGGTGCTGGCACCTAGCGCTAGCTCACGACTGGCAATGCGCATTGCATTGGCAATCATTCTGACTTCGTAGTGCAGTCCTTCCGGCAGGTTCGGCAAAATATTTTGCAGCAACGCGTCGCGTGCGGTTGTCAACAGTTCTCGTGCATCTACTTGCTTATTCATCGTGTGCCCCTTTTGTCAGAGCCAGGATTTCACGTTCCAGGTCTGGCAGCATGCGACCGGTCAGAGCGAGTTCTAAAGATGTCTGTTGGCCGGATAAATGACGGTCTGCTTGTTGTAGCGCAATAATGGCCCATCGTAAATGCGCCATGACTTGCCAATACGTCAGATCGCGGCGTGTTACGACCATGTCGGATACCGTGGCATATCCGCGTAAAAAGTCATCAATGTCACCGACACCGCCGGCTTCACGTTGCGGGGCGACAAAACGCCAGCACCTGGCGGTAAACCAGCCGATGTCTTCCCGTGGATCACCCCAGCCTGTGAATTCCCAATCGAGTAAGCCGCTCAATGCGCCGTCGTGAATCATGTAGTTTCCGGTGCGGTAATCCCGATGAAGCAAACAAATAGGGGCAACTGACGGACTGTTGAGTTCGCACCAGCGCAAGCCCCATTCCAACACCGGTGCAGATGCATTAAGTGCATCCAGATAACTTCGGTAGGCGGCAATGGTGGCGAGTGCCGGATTAAGGGCTGGCGGTGGTAAAAATGCGAGATCGTCATTCGGTGGTTTGATCGTATGCAAGCGTGCCATGTTGGCGCCGAGTTGTTCGACCAATGCAGAGCGATCAGGGACGAGAGCGTCATTGCCGGTGATGCGGTGTCCGGCCGCCACGCCCGGCACACATTCCATGAGGAAGAAATCGCGTCCGATGATGCTCCGATCCTGACAGCACCACAAAACCTTCGGAGCCTTCACGCCCGCCTGGTATGCCACACGCAATACGGCAAACTCTTGCGCCCGACTGAGACTGACAGGAACGCTGGACAGTGCGTCTGTGCGTAATACCCAACGCTGACAACCTTCGTAGGCACCACCGCTGACATGGGCAACGAGAAGCCAGTTCTCTTGTATTGCTCCACCTGAAAGTCGTTCGAGTTGCGTGATACGTACTTCCCTCGCGGCAGTCATCGCGCAAAGGTAATTTGTTAGTTGATCCTGTGATTCTGTTATTTCGCCTGAAGAAACGAGGGCTGCCTTATTGTTACTAGTTGTCATGTTTTACGTGCTCGCTTGTTCAAATAGTCGATGTCTGCGACATCAGAGTTTCATGAAGGCTAATACGCGAATAATGCAAAGGGCGTGCCAGATTAATTGGGAAGTAAAATGATTGCATAAGGGAAATTATCCACATAAAGAAAGATAGGATTTCCTCTGAGGAAGCACGTTCTTATTTTTTCTACAATACACCTATTCGCTGTGAATGTAAGGCGTCTTTTAAGTGTGAGTTTCAAACTATTGATTAACATATAGTGATTTTTTGTATCGCCTGAATATGTGTCATATTTGAAAAATAATGTTTCAAATTTGCGATACACTGAAATGCCAGAATCAATTAGCGTGAATTGATTAAAAGGCTATTTAGTCAAATGCCATGTCAGCAACTATGCGAAATACTATGTTTAACTCTTCTGTCGCCGCCATCTCCCCCGCTTCAGCCATCACTTCCTCTTATCGTCCGCAAGTCGTGGTGCTGATCAGTCACTTGCGACGCCCTGATTTTCCTAGTCGGCTGGCACAAGTGGTACAAGAGGTCATGCCTGCTTATGAAGCCAATGCCCGTATTCAAGTTGTCGATACGGCCCTTTCGGATGCTTTGCAGATTGCGCGTGAACTTGAGAAGAACAACGCTGTAGATGTTTTTGTGTGTGCCAGTGCGACTGCAGCCTATCTGCGAAAACGTCTCTCCAGCGCCGTAATCTCGATGCGCGTGGGCGGACCGGATTTATTGCGCACACTGGACCAGGCCCGTATTGTCTCGCCAAAAGTGGCGATTCTCAGCTATCGAAGGATTAATGCGGATCTCGACAAAATGGGGCCGCTGTTCACTGTACAAATTCGGCAAGAAAGTTACACCACATTGGAAGAGGCGAGGCGCATTGTTCAACGCCTGGCGGTAGATGGCTATAAGGTGCTGATCGGTTCTTCGTCGACTACGGATCTGGCAAAAGAAGCGGGTATCGAAGGTATCTTGTCGTTGACAACAGATGCCGTGCGAAAAGCGCTGGACGACGCATTGGCGATATGTCGTAGCCAGAGAATTGAGGTGGTTAAGAGTCAGCGACTTAACGTCGTTCTACAACATTTGACTGACGGCGTCATCGCGGTTGATAGCAAAGGCGATGTACAGTCGATTAACCCGTCAATGTTACGGCTTCTCGATGTGAGTCTGGAATGGGCGCAAGGACGACCGATTAGTTCCGTTGCTCCGGGATTGGATGTAACCGACGTTCTACGCACAGGAATTAGCGAAGAGAATCGGGTAATTTTGATCAGTCATAAGTCAGGCGTCAGGCCAGAGAATAAGCTCGGTGAAAAGCCAAATGAAAAGATCGGTACTTTCGGAGACGACAAAGTAAGCAATAAATCGGGCAATACGCTTAGTAATCGTACGGTGATCGCTAACATCATGCCGATTCATGAGGACGGAATACTGACTGGAGCGGTGCTGACCTGTCAGGAGATGACGGCAGTGCAGCGCGCAGACCGACGTATTCGTTCTGCTACACGACCTAGCCAGTTTACGGCCAAATACCAGTTGGATCAGATAAATGGGCATTGCCCCGAAATTCGTGAAGTAGTGCGTCTCGCTCAGCGCTATGCCAGTACCGATTCAACCATTCTGGTGACGGGAGAAAGTGGAACCGGAAAGGAACTCCTCGCGCAAGGTATTCATAATGCGAGCCGCCGTCATCGTGGTCCATTTGTCCCGATCAACTGTGCGGGCTTTCCTGAGACGTTAATTGAAAGCGAATTGTTTGGTTATGAAGAGGGCGCTTTTACTGGCTCACGCAAAGGTGGGAAGCCTGGTTTGTTTGAAGCAGCGCATACCGGCACGGTATTTTTGGATGAAATAGGCGATATGCCGGTTTTTTTACAAACGCGGCTACTCCGCGTTTTGCAAGAACGTGAAGTGTTACGTCTGGGGGCCACAGAGCCGATCCCGATTGATATTCGGATTGTGGCGGCCACGCATTGCGATCTTCGTCAGCGAATACGCGAAGGGCGATTCCGTGAAGATCTGTTCTACCGATTGAATATTTTGCGTCTGGAGGTACCATCCTTGCGCGAAAGAAAAGCCGATATTCCAGTTATTGCACGTAGCGTATTGCAGCATATGATTGCGCGTTCGGATAAGCCGATACAGATTGATTTGTTGCTTGAAGCACTCACACCTTATCTGCAAGAATATCACTGGCCAGGCAATATTCGGGAGCTTGAGAATATTATTGAACGTGCGGCATTATCGGTCGGTGATTTGGCCCAAGGTCGCGGTATTGACCAACACTGGCTGCGTAGTCTGGTCCCGGAGTTTTTTGAAAAGTCAGCCAGGATAGATTTTACAGATGGTATAGAGGGGATATCAACAGTAGGATCTGTCCCCGCAGTGTCTGATTTGCGCTCTCTAAGCAAAGCCGCAGAAATTTCGCATATCAAACAGGTACTCGACGATTGCGATGGCAATCTGGAGAGTGCAGCTCGCCAATTAGGCGTAAGTCGATCAACCTTGTGGCGGCGCTTGCGTTCCGGTCGGATAGTGGAATAGAAATAGGGTTTTTCAATTGCGTCCAACGTGTCATTTTTGTTTTGAGATTATCGCGCGCGATTGTGTTCGGTTGATTGTCTAAAATTGTGACCGGAAAAACACACAAAAATGCGCTGCGGGAACGCGCAAAAAATTATAGTGCGCGAAAGATATGTCCGGCAAATTGCACTCGGGAATATTATCCGATCGAGTTGTCGGGTAGATGTGAAGGCATTGAATAACTTTATTTCCCAGGTGATATTTTCATGGCGGATGTTGCATAATATTTAATTAATACATAATGTTTTATATCGTTTATGATCGGATTTTATGACCTTCTAAATGGTATGAAATGCTTCGCCGTCGCCTTCCTGTTTCCCTAAAGTTATCGGCGACTTGCATTTTGATGTTCGGATTACTTGTGTCCGTTGCGTTGTTTTTCTGGGTCTGTCATCAAGAGCAGCACAGCGAACAGATTAATTTTGAACGGCGTGCGCAGTTCCGGGCGGCAATGGTGAAACAGGGCATGCGGGATGCCGTGGAAGCGCTACGCGTGGTCAATCAGTTATTTGCGACAGACGGCAATGTCACTCGGGAGCAATTCCATTCTTTCACGCAGCCGCTGCAAGAACGCTATCCCTATATTGAAGCATTTGGCTTTCATCGATTGGTTTCTGCAGCGCAGAGATCTGCCTTTGAGGCGCGTATTCGTGCGCACTCTCCCGGTTTTACCATCGATGACATGGTCAACGGAAAGCGTGTAGTTGCAGGCGTAAAGAAAATTTATCGGGTGGTTGAATATATTGAACCGATGAAAGGTAATGAAGAAGTTTTTATTGTAGATGCCTCTTCTTTACCCTATCAAAATGAAGCGATTCAACGTGCCGAAGATACCGGTCTGCCTTCGGCAACCGGGTTGTTTCGATTCTTCAGGGTGACGGGTGAGCAGCGCGGTTTCCACATTATGATGGCGGTGTACCGGGATGGTGCGGCCCATGATAGTGTTGCTTCACGGCGACTCGCTGTCGTTGGCTATACCGTGGCGATGTTAAGGGCCGGCGATCTGTTTGAGAAAATATTTGCACCTTCGGATGGCTTTGCGAATGCTGGTCTGGATGTTCGTGTGTACGCTTCAGCGGCGGCGGATGAAAGCAAGCGTGTATATGGTGCATCAACTAGCATGGACGGTCAGCTTGACGGCAGGTGGTCGGAATGGATGCTTGGCGCTTCACCGCAACCTCTTGGCTATAGCATTGATATCGCAGGTACGACATGGCACATGATCGTTTCTGCACTTCCTAATCCGTTCATGGCAAGCCATGCCAGCGCAGTGTATGTCCTGATAATGGGGCTCATGGCCACGCTCGCCGCTACTGCTTACTTACAGTCGAACGCATTGGCCGCTCAGGGCGTAAAAAAATTAGTGACTCAGCGTACCGCCGAACTTAAACAGGTAAACCATCTGTTGATTGCAGATATCAAAGCGCGGAAACGGGCCGAAGAGGCGCTCCAGATTTCTCGCGCAAAGCTGCGCAAAATGGTTGATCACCAAGAGAGTATCAAAGAAGAGGAGCGCAAACGGATTGCGCGAGAAATACACGATGACCTGGGCGGCGTATTAACCGGCATTAAAGCAAACGTCTCGGTGTCTATCGAACGGGCTATCCGCGCAGGATACGCTGCAGACCCATTACTCCTTGAAGCAGCCGATCAGGCAGATACGGCCATCGAAACTGTTCGCCGCGTGATTTCTGACTTGCGACCAAGCGTGCTCGATCAGCTTGGCGTATGGGCGGCGTTGGAGTGGTACGCGGAGCAAATTCAAGAGCGGACCGGACTCCTTTGCATCTGCAGTATTAGCGAAAGCGCTGGCAAGATTGATCTTGATCCCGAGCGTAGCACGATGTTGTTTCGGGTAGTGCAGGAAGCGCTCACGAACGTGGTGCGACATGCTGGCGCAACTCAGGTATTGATCGTAATATTGCACGAAAAAAACACCATCATTGCAGATATTAGAGATAACGGTAAAGGCATTGATGCGCAGCAATTACTCAATGGCGAGGCTTGGGGTATCTTGGGTATGCATGAGCGTACGCGGCATTTCGGAGGAGAGTTAAAAGTCAGTGGCGTGTCAGGTGTTGGTACGGCGGTGCTGTTGCGCCTGCCATTGGAACAGGATTATGTTGAATAAAAAAATAAAAGTATTACTTGTGGACGATCATGCTGTCGTAAGAAACGGGGTGCGACTGATGCTGAGTGTGGCACAGGATATCTTGGTAATGGGCGAGGCAGAAACAGCCGAGCAAGCAGCAAGGCTGGTGAGAAAACAGGAGTTCGATGTTGCGTTGGTAGATATCGCACTCGCGGGACAAAGTGGTCTGGATCTGTTGAAGCGTCTGCGTGTCGAAAAGCCGACATTGGCTGTGTTGATTCTTTCGATGTATTCCGAAGAAGTGTATGCGGTCAGGGCGCTTAAGTTAGGTGCGGCCGGTTATCTGACCAAGAGCAATTCAGCTACAACGATGATTGAAGCAGTACGAAAAGCCGCCACAGGGGGGAAATATCTCAGTCCAGCCTTGGTAGAACGGTTAGCAAACATGATTGGGAATGACCGCGTGATCCCGCATGAGGCACTTTCTGATCGCGAACTGGAGGTGCTAAAACTGCTTGCACTGGGTGAAAGCTTGGTTAACATCGCCAAAAAACTACATCTAAGTCCGAAAACCGTCACGACTCACCGAACCCACATTTTGGAAAAAATGGGTATGAGTAGTAATACTGCTTTGGTGCGCTACGCCTTGGAAAATGGCCTCCTGATTTGATGGCACGCGCAAGGCGTGTCAGTTGGTTTCCGTCAGCAATAAGTCTGGTTATAGCAAAATATTCTCATTCCATATGGAACATTGTTTCTGTGTGGTATCAGGCAATCCCTTATACATAAAACTGTATTCCCCGATGGTAACTATCCCCTTGATTGGGGATACTGGTTGTGGAATCGCGATTTTATGCACCTTCTTTGCAGTTGCGGTGGTTTATCATTTTTATTGCTGTAAGGCTATTTATGGGGAGATATATATGTCGATTTCCAACGAATCGTACGGCACCATGGTTGCCGATTTTATTAATTCACAGCGCGCATTATCGAGGACACTTGGAGAAGCCTCTAGTGGCTGCTCTGAGGAATTAATGCGCATTAGTATGGTTGCTGTTAAAACCGGGCTCGCAGAGAGCATAGTTTTTACCCGTCAATTAATGACCGCGGTCAATGCTAGTGATCGGTTTGAATTGATCTCCGCTCGGATGCAAGCGCGGATAGAAAGTTCTCTTTCTCTCACGCAACGGATTAGCGACATTTGCTTCAATGCACGATCACAGATGAGCGATGCAGTTCAGCGACAGATAGAAGTCGTAAAACCCAATGTTGATGGCATAGAAAATAATGTTGTGATCGCGGCGATTGATGGTCTGGAAATTCCTGCCGAAGTTACGGAGCCAGTAGTAATCAACGCGCAACAAGAGCCTGACAATTTAATTAGGTTAGAGAAAAATAAATTGCAGATCGACAAGATTTGACTGAAATTTATGTAGTTGATTTACCCTAAATAACCAAAATCGTTACGACGAACCGTCGGCGTCCTTCACCGGCGAACCGCTCATGAGTAGCGACAAAAATAAGATGGAGACGTACAGATGAAACGTATTGCGTTAGTGACTGGTGGTATGGGTGGCTTGGGTGAAGCGGTGTGCATAAAGTTGGCTGCCTTGGGTTATCAGGTAGTGACGACTTATTCACCTGGTAATAAAACAGTGGATCAATGGTTGACGGCAATGCGTAAGATGGATTTTGAATTTCGTGCTTACCCGTGTGACGTCGCGGATTACGAGTCCGCCAGAGAGTGTATCAAAATGATTCAGACCGAAATTGGCGCCGTTGATGTGCTGGTTAACAACGCCGGTATAACGAGAGATATGACATTCAAGAAAATGGATAAAACCAACTGGGATGCAGTGATGAGTACCAATTTGGACTCAGTGTTCAACATGACCAAACCGGTCTGCGATGGCATGGTCGAGCGTGGTTGGGGGCGTATTGTGAATATTTCGTCGGTCAACGGTCAAAAAGGCGCATTCGGTCAAACCAATTATGCCGCGGCAAAAGCGGGTATGCATGGCTTCACCAAGGCTTTAGCGCTGGAAGTAGCGCGAAAAGGCGTAACTGTTAACACGATTTCGCCAGGGTATATCGGCACCAAGATGGTCATGGCGATTGATAAAGAGGTATTAGAGGCCAAAATCATTCCGCAAATTCCAATGGGACGCTTGGGGAAGCCAGAAGAGATAGCAGGGTTGGTCGCATACCTTGCATCGGATGAGGCGGCATTTTTGACAGGCGCGAATATTGCAATCAACGGTGGACAACATATGTCCTGAAGTGGACTGGATTCGTCGAAGTAAGGAGTTACTTATCGTTGATGTAGAAGCAGTGGAGCGCGCTGACCAGCGCATTCGCAGAGAATTTATTTTTAAAAATTTGTGCAACGTCTGGGGCGTCTCGGAAAAAGCGAATAAGGACAATATGGAACGCCAACAAAAAAGTAATCCGGAGATGCGGGAAATTGGACATCTTCAACCGGCCTTATTCGCAGAGCTTACAGCGCTTCGCTCCTGTGACGACAGTGAATTTGAGGACGGTTTCAGCACGTTTATTGTGAACCTTAAAGAGGATTTTTTTATTAAAGAAAAATTAATGGAGTCCAAGAATGTTCGTCAAGTCAAAGCCTATAAAAAAACGCATGCGGAGTTATTGATGCTGCTGCAACATGCGGAAGCACGTGCGATGTTAAAAGACCTCAATCTTGGTCGAAAAATTGTAGATATGCTTCCGCATTGGTACCTTCGCCATTGTTTTGTTTGATGGCATAAGCGTAATTCTTTCATTCGTGTGTCCGGTCATGAATGAGAAAGACGACTTTTAAGCGTTTTTTAACCAGACATTGGTTTTACTTTCATCCGAATTTTCAGGATGGATGTCGTTGTACTGATTAATCGGGGACGCATTAGACGGTCTTCATACGCTTATTTGAATTTTCTGTGGGATCAAAGGCGATCCTGCTCAAGATTGTTCATTCAAAATATCGCCTGTCCTACCCTCGTGCGTGCGCGTCCAATGTCAGATCATGCTTAAACATTAATTGAGGCTCAGCAATGCCGATTTTCTGGAATGGCTACTTGATAGCTCTCTCGTTATTGGTTCCTATGTTCGGCGTATTTGCAGCGCTTTCCCATGTTGAAAATATGCGCGAAAGTAACGGCAGAGTGGCATTTTTATTGATGTGCTGTGGCGCCGGTACGTTGGGAGTAGCTATATGGTCGATGCATTTTATTGGAATGTTAGCATTCAATATGCCAATTCGTATGGCATACGATATTTCGCTCATCGCCTTGTCAATCGTACCTGCCATAGCGGGCACACTTGCCGCGTTTTTGTTAGTTCAAAATCAAAAGTTAACGTTGGATCGGATTTTAATCGGTGGAACTGTAATGGGCCTTGGCATCGCTGCGATGCACTACACCGGTATGGCGGCATTGAAAATGCAGCCCGCCATTAGCTATGATCCATTGTTGTTCTCCCTGTCGATTTTTATCGCGATTGCTGCGTCTATTGGAGCTCTTCTGATCGTTTTCAGTGGGGAAAAAAAGCACCGATGGCACTTAAACAGCAAATGATGGGTGCTATGGTGATGGGGTTTGCTGTTGCTGCCATGCATTACACGGCGATGGCTGGAGCGAGCTTTTCTGCCCAGAGTTTTTGTATGGCTAAGGGTTTCGGTATTGACACCACTTCACTTGCTTTGATTGTGACGGCTCTGGTGCTGATTTTGTTCATGGGAAGTTTTATTATTAGCACTTTCAGGCGCAGCGCCGTGCTGGAAAAACTGCGTATGGCCCATTCGCGGTTAATGTTGCACAGTCATGAGCTCTCGGAGGTAGAAGATAAACTGTCTGGAATTTTAGAGTCCATTCCGATGGTGCTCTGGTCTGTCTCTACCACGCACGAGCTACTTTATATAAACCAGGCTGCCGATGTTATTTATGGTCGTGCGGTGGCCGATTTTAAAGCTGATCCAGCGTTGTGGAGAAGTATTGTTCATCCGGATGACCGGTTGCGCGTGATGCAATGGCTGGTGCAAGTGTTAGCCGCTAAGCCTCTAACGCTCAAATATCGGATCGTACGTCCAGACGGTGAAATTCGCTGGTTAGAGGACCGCGCGAGGACAGTACGTGATGCGGAAGGACACCCGTTGCGTCTGGATGGCGTTGCGACAGATATTTCTGAACGCAAGGCGAGTGACGAACGGATTGAATATCTGGCGAATTACGACGCTTTAACGAACCTCCCTAACCGCAATTTGTTGATGAACAGATTGCATCAGGGATTAATCCGGGCACGCCGATCACATGGAAAACTGGGAATTTTATTTCTGAACATTGATCGGTTTAAAAATATCAATGACTCCTTCGGACACCCTTTCGGCGACAGCTTGCTCAAGGAGTTCGCGCACCGTTTGAAATTAACATTACGAGAGGGCGATACAGTCGCCCGTCTAGGAGGTGACGAGTTTGTGATCATCCTGAGCGATATACGCGAATCTGGGAATGCAGCGCATTTAGCGATGCGGGTTTTAAAAACATTCTCACAATCAGTCTTTTCGGGCGGTCGCGAACTGCATGTTACGACCAGTATCGGCGTCAGCGTTTATCCTGAAGATGGCGACGAAGCGGATTTGTTGCTGAAGCATGCGGACGTCGCGATGCTCCGTGCAAAAAAGGAGCAGGGCGGTAATTGTTTTCAGTGCTATACGCTGGAAATGGGGTGTAAAGCTCTGGAAAAAGCAAAGCTCGAACATGCCTTACATCAGGCACTCGATAATAAAGAGTTCGTTTTGCATTATCAACCGCAGATAGATTTACAAAGCGGCCACATCGTCAGCATTGAAGCATTGATACGCTGGAATCATCCAGAAATGGGTGCGATTCCCCCAGGACGCTTTATTCAGTTGGCCGAAGAAACCGGGTTGATCATTCCGATTGGCGAATGGGTGTTAAAAACAGCGTGCGCTCAATTGAGTGCATGGCGCGATGAAGGGTTCCAGTTGAATGTTGCCGTCAACGTATCGGGGCGGCAGCTTGAGCAAAAAAATATGCCTTTAATGGTGCAGTCCATATTGGCTAGTAGCGGGCTGGATCCGTCATGTCTTGAGCTCGAGTTGACAGAAAGTATGTTGATGAATGATTCCGAAGGCACGATTTTAATATTGAATCAGTTGAAAGAAATCGGCATCAAGATGTCAATTGATGATTTTGGAACCGGTTTCTCTAGTCTGAGTTACCTCACGCGGTTTCCTGTCGACATTATTAAAATTGATCAATCATTCATTGCAAATTTAGATAAAAAACCGGAAGCCGGATCCATTATTCTGACTGTCATTGCACTCGCAAAATCGCTTGCACTTCGTACCGTCGCCGAAGGGGTTGAGACGGTTGAACAATTGGATTTTTTACATGCGAACGCGTGTGATGCAATCCAAGGTTATTATTTTAGTCGACCATTACCCAGTAGCGAAGTCCTCGCATTATTGCGTTCAGGGAAACGCCTAAGCCTCGACAGCGTTGCGCTATCCGGTCCAGCCCTCCAATTGATTCGATGTTAGTAATCCACTTCCATGACCCGACTTTTTATCCCCACCCTGTTGATGATTTTTTTTATTACCGTATTTCTCACCGCATGCAATCGGCAAAATGCAACGGACGATAGCGGTGCTAACGGTACTGCGCCAGCCGGTTCAGTCCTGAAAGGACATTTGCTGATAACTGGATCAAGTACGACAGCACCGTTGATGGCACAAATTGTCAAACGTTATCAGTTGCTGCATCCAAACGTTAACATTAGGATCGAAATGGGTGGTGCCGAGCGTGGTATTACCGATACGCGGAATGGTATCGCGGACATAGGAATGGTATCGCGACTGGTGACAGATGAAGATGTCTACTTGAAGGGTTTTCCGGTAGCACGCGATGGTGCCGGATTGATTATCCATAAAAGTAATCCGGTAACGTCGCTGACTTCATCCCAGATTGCGGATATTTTTAGAGGGCGTATCAAAAACTGGAAAAAGGTTGGGGGGGTAGATGCTCCGATCATGGTCATAAACCGAGAGGAAGGGCGTGGTACCGTGGTACTGTTTATGCATCATTTTAAGATGAACTATAGCGAGATGAAGGCAGAACAAGTCTTGGGTGAAAATGCCGATGTCATTGATGCAGTTGCAGCAAGCTCGAATGCAATTTCGTTGATGTCAGTTATCGTAGCCGAAGATCAAATACGGGGAAGTGTTCCGATCAAGATTCTATCGGTTGATGGGATTGCAGCAACCCAAGCGAATATTTTCAGCGGTGATTATCCGCTGACGCGGCCGCTGATGCTCGTAACACGCGGTCTTCCACAAGGTTTAGCCAAAAAATTAATTGAGTATTCTCTTTCCCCTCAGGTGGCCGATATCATTGATAAAATGGGCTTTGTGCCCTACCAGGAATGATGGCGCTTCTGCGGCTTATAGTAGCGCTACTTCGGAAATTTTGGACGTTTTGCACAGTACCTTCCATGAGTTTAAGCGGCTCTCTAGCGGCTGGTTTTGGTGTGGTTCTGGGACTTTTTGCGATTGTTCTTGCGTTTGCTATTTCGGCAGAGCGTACGACGGTTGGAGATTTCAACAAACTTTTGGCCGTCGATATCAAAACTGCTGGTTTGAGTCAAAAGAGCGTCGTATCGATGATGAACGCGCGGCGTTACGAAAAAGCATTTTTAATGACATATCATGAGTTCGGCTTTGAGGAAGCTAAGTCGCGTTACGTGATGCTGATGCAAGCCAATCTGGCTGATGCTCGGCAGTCGCTTGAGGATATTCGCCATTTAGTAACCGCTCCACGTTCGCTAGAACAACTTAGGTTGGCAGTGGACGGTATCGATAATTACGAAAAATCTTTTGTCACTGTCGTAAATCTGCACGGGCGATTAGGGTATATCGATACCGGTCTAGAGGGTGAATTCAGGGATATGGGCCGGCAGATGGAGGCGCTGCTAAATCGAGACAAGGAACCCTTACTTATAATCGACATTTTGACGATACGTCGACATGAAAAGGATTATTTGTGGCGTGGTCGCAGTATTGACAATCAAGTTGTTCAATTGGCGCTAACCAAATTTAGAAAAGATGTTTCTTTGGCAGTAAAGGGTGATCGCGAGAAAAAATTATTTGAGTTAGCGGACCTTTACGAAATACATTTTTCAAATTACGTAGAAACAAATCTGCAAATCGAGCGTGAAAAACGTCGCTATCTGGCTGCAGCCCAGACTATCGAACCCTATTTGGAAAACTTGTTAGCTGACGCTTTGACTAAAAGCAACGTGACCCAAAATATGATTCTCAGAAAGGCAATGCGGACCGAGAGATTGATCGAGGCAGTTGGTGTGATTGCTATCTTTCTTGGCATCTTGATGGCATGGAAGGTGTCGCAACGGATTACGACGGCGATCGGCCTAATGATAATCTTCGCCAAGCGTATCACCGCCGGTGATCTGCGTACTCGTACTTACACTGGTAAAGATGAGTTCGGCGTACTTGGCCGCTCATTAAATCACATGGCAAATGCGCTGCAAGAGGCGATACAGGCACGGGAAGATCGTGCAGCGGAACTAGAAAGTATTAACGCGACATTGAAAAATGAAATTATTGGTCGAAAACAAGCAGAACTGGAGATAAGAGAAGCTAATGCAGCGCTGGAGCAACGCGTCTTAGACCGGACCGCAGAGTTGGTAAAAAGCGAAAAACGTTTCCGCCAGTTGGTGGACTTGTCATCAGATTGGCATTGGGAGCAAGATGAGAGTTTTTGTTTTGTCGTTATTTCGAATGCATTGACGACGCTTTGTGGCCAACATATTCAGCAATACGTTGGACGTCCACGGTGGGATATGCCGACTAACTTGACTCCAGACCAATGGGCAGCCCATCGGCTAATATTGAATGCTCATCAAACGTTTTCCGATTTTGAATTCCAAATTTTATTTGATCCTGCCAATCCTCAATGGTTAAGCGTCTCGGGTGAACCGCAGTTCGATGTTCATGGCACGTTTACCGGTTATCACGGAATGGGAAAGGATATTACAGAACGTAGGAAAATCGAAGAAAGCATCAAACATCTTTCACTCCATGACGTGTTGACCGGGCTACCTAATCGGACCTTGCTGCATGATCGTCTGGCGCAAGCATTGACCTATGCGGCACGTTATACACACGCTGTCTGGGTCTTGTTTATCGACCTTGATGACTTTAAGTGCGTCAATGACACATTTGGACACAAAGCTGGTGACAAGGTGTTGAATTTGGTTGCAAAACGGCTTCAATCGGCTGTCCGTGAAAGCGATACCGTAGCGCGTTTGGGAGGAGATGAATTTGTTTTGGTGTTGGCAGAACACACGCATGGTGAGGAAATTTCGAGTGCGATAGAGCGTATTATGAAAAAATTGAGTCCGCCATTAATCATTGATGAGAAAGAGATTACTCTGGGATGCAGTATCGGTATTTCTTCGTATCCCCGCGATGCGACCGATGCTGATGCGCTAGTCGATTGTGCGGACGTGGCAATGTACCGTGCCAAGCAACGCGGTCGTAATAACATTCAGTTTTATGAATACAAAGCGAAAGAGAGGCTAAGAACTAAAAACGATTTTCGTTACGTCTCTTAGGCCCACAAAATTATATAGTTGAGAGGACGATGTGGAAGAATCGCACTTTTTTGATTCTTCTTACGGCCCTCATTCCCTTTAGATCTCTTGAATTGGTCTGTATCTTGCCGTCAAACCTGGACTCAGAGACACGACTTAAATGACAGATGAATCATCGTTGCCAGTATCGTTATCATTGGAAGCAATGTCATCTGCGCTACTGTCCGAATTATCCGAGCTTGAATCGTCGCCGTAATAATTATTGACGGTGGTATTTTCTACAGTTCCAGCTGATGGGACCATGCCATTTTGATTCATTAGTCCTGAACCGCTGTTCGGGTGCATTAGATGTTCAATTCCCTGAAATAAAAATGCACCGCCCGCGACGCCAGCTGCAGTAGCAGCAACGGTCCCAAGTATATTGCCAGCACCACCGCCAAAAAATCCCGGTGATGCGGCTGGCGCGGCACTTTGCATAGTCGATGCTGGCTGATATACCGGCGCTGGCGCAGCCATCATAGGTGCCGCCGGGCGGGTCGTCGGCGCAGGCGCTGAATTACCCCAGGCATTTGCATCGAAGAAATTGCCTGCTGGCGCAGCCTGCAGCGCTTGCGATTGTATTTGGCGCTGTAATGTGGCGATTTGCGTTTTTGCGGTATTTAATGCTTGCTCCATCAATAGCGTGCGCTGGACGAGAAGGTAGGCCGCGTCCGGTTGTTGTGCGACAGCATTATTGATCACCGCATCGGCTTGCGGATCTTTCGCAATGCCGCGTACCTGAATAAGCTGATTCAAAAAGGCCTGCAGCGACTGGGTTTCTTGTGGTGACATGTTTGTTGCTCCTTTGGCAGCGAAGGGAAGTAGTTTCGACCAATATTATGCGCTTTATTTGCAACCGGGAGTCGGTGGGGGCTGCTTTGATTCTGGCTAGCTATGGTGAAATTATCTTCCGTGTACCAGCCAAAAAACGTGACCATTGAAACTGCCGTTGTTAAGTACTCAATTAGAGGCGAAAACACTTTGACGAACACGCAATGGATCCACATAATTCAGAGGTAACGTTACGAACAGAGTCTTTGTTAAATCTGATGACTCCTATGGAAAAGGAAAGTTGATTCTTTTTTGAACTACTTATTTATCCTATTTTGACCATACAAAAAATGACAATGTGATGTTCTTTCATCGCACAAATACCGGAGACCGCAGCATGTTTAATGCAATATTGCTTAACAAGAATGATGATGGGTCAACTAGCGCCAAATTGACTCAGATTAGCGATGAACAATTACCAGCAGATGGGGATGTAACGGTCCGTATTGATTATTCCACCGTTAATTACAAAGACGGCCTGGCGATTACCGGTAAAGCGCCGGTAGTGCGCAACTGGCCAATGGTGCCGGGCATTGATGGCGCGGGAGAAGTGATTGCATCTTCCCACCCGGATTGGAAAGTGGGGGACGCATTTATCCTCAACGGTTGGGGTGTTGGAGAAACGCATATGGGTTGCCTCGGGCAACGTGCCAAACTGAAAGGCGATTGGCTGATTAAACGACCCGCAGGCATGTCGGCACGGACGGCGATGGCGATCGGCACAGCAGGTTACACGGCGATGTTGAGCGCAATTGCGTTGCAAGAGCAAGGTGTCGATAAGGGCGACGGTGAGATTTTGGTCACCGGCGCTTCGGGCGGCGTCGGAAGTATTGCTATTGCCATTTTGTCGGGTTGGGGTTATCGGGTAGTTGCGTCAACCGGTAAGTTGGACGAGTCCGATTATCTGAAATCTTTGGGGGCGACGGAGATCATTGATCGTGCAACCTTATCAGCCCCGGGAAAACCATTGCAAAGAGAGCGCTGGGCGGGAGTCATCGATTCAGTTGGCTCGCATACGCTGATGAATGCCGTCGCGCAAACTTGTTACGGTGGAACGGTCACGGCATGCGGTTTAGCGCAAGGGCTAGATTTTCCAGCGTCGGTTGCTCCGTTCATTTTACGCGGTGTCAAATTGATCGGGATCGATAGTGTGATGGCACCGTTGAATAAGCGCATCGCTGCGTGGCAATGTCTGGCCGATGAGTTGGACCTGGATAAACTGGCCACGATCACGCAGGAGATTTCACTTGCTGAGGCGCTGGTTAAGGCACCCGAAATTCTGGCAGGAAAAGTACGGGGTCGTCTGGTGGTGAACGTTAATGCCTGAGATGGTCAGCGACTGCTTACCTTTTTAAGCTAGATATAATCAGCAAGGTCATAGATAGCTATGTAAAAGATAGCAAGACGTCAAAATGCCGGGCGTGCCCGGCATTCTGGTAGGAATTGCGTTGAGTTAAATCGTAGTAAACGATCTTTAACCACATAATCTGCTACCTATAAGAAGCACAATGTCCCAGGATTATTTACATCCTCAGTAACAGTGTTACGCGGTAACTGCTACTTGCTCCGCAGGGGCAACTACTTCTTCGTCATCAAACGAATTCCGGATCAGGTGATCGAATGCACTCAACGATGCTTTAGCACCTTCGCCCACGGCAATCACGATCTGCTTGAATGGGACCGTTGTGACGTCACCCGCTGCAAACACACCAGGAATAGAAGTTTGACCTTTTGCGTCTATTTCGATCTCACCATGACGCGATAAAGCAACCGTACCTTTTAACCATTCAGTGTTTGGCACCAAGCCGATTTGGACGAATACGCCTTCCAGTTCAACCTTTTTGCTGTTGCCTGACACGCGATCGGTGTAGCTTAAGCCATTAACTTTTTTGCCATCGCCATGGATTTCTGTGGTTTGTGCTGAAGTATGAATCGTTACGTTGCCAAGACTTTTCAGTTTCCGTTGCAGGACCGCGTCAGCGCGCAATTCTGCACCGAATTCGATCAGGGTGACGTGGCCGACGATACCAGCCAGATCAATTGCTGCCTCGACACCAGAATTGCCGCCGCCGATAACCGCCACGCGTTTGCCCTTGAATAACGGACCATCACAATGCGGGCAATAGGCAACGCCGTGGTTACGGTATTGCTGTTCGCCAGGAACATTGATCTCTCTCCAGCGTGCACCGGTGGCGAGAATAACGGTTTTGCTTTTCAAGATGGCGCCGCTTGCAGTTTTGATTTCGATCAGCTTGCCAGGAACCATACTTGTGGCCCGTTGCAAGTTCATGATGTCGACTTCGTACGACTTAACGTGCTGCTCCAGCGCGACCGCAAAATGCGGACCATCGGTTTCTTTCACCGAGACAAAATTTTCAATCGCCAACGTATCGAGAACCTGACCACCAAAACGCTCCGCCAGGACACCTGTGCGGATGCCTTTACGTGCTGCATAAATTGCGGCAGCCGCGCCAGCAGGTCCGCCGCCGACGATCAATACGTCAAACACTTCTTTACTGCTAAGTTGTTCGGCCTTACGTGTACTTGCACCACTATCCAGTTTTGCGAGGATTTCTTCGACGCCGGAACGACCTTGGCCGAACACTTCACCGTTCATATACATAGTCGGTACAGCCATGATCTGGCGACTCTCGACTTCTTTTTGAAACAGTGCGCCGTCGATCGTGACAGTGCGAATACGCGGGTTGATGATCGACATGACGTTGAGCGCCTGAACAACTTCAGGGCAGCTTTGGCATGACAAAGAAATATAGGTTTCAAACTGATAGTCGCCGTCCAGATTGCGGATTTGTTCAATCACAGCATCGTCCAGCTTGACTGGATGGCCACCAACTTGTAGCAGCGCTAAAACCAGCGAGGTAAATTCATGGCCCAACGGAATACCGGCAAAACGTACGCTGATATCTGTTCCAGGGCGGTTAATACTAAACGACGGCTTGCGCTCTTCGTCGTCAGTGCGTTCAACCAACGTAATGCGGTCGCTCAACAGGAGGATTTCCTGGAGCATGGCCTGCAATTCGCGGGATTTGTCGCTATCATCGAGAGACGCGATGATCTCAATCGGCTGCACGACCTTTTCCAAATAGGTTTTCAACTGGGTTTTGAGATTTGCATCTAACATGATGTTGCTTTCTATTTAAATAATTTTTGAAGCCGGTCTGGACAATTCCCGACCGGCGTCGGTGTTGCTAGTAGACCCTGAGTGGGATCTTAGATCTTGCCAACCAAATCAAGCGATGGTGTCAATGTTGCAGCGCCTTCAGTCCATTTCGCAGGGCAAACTTCGCCTGGATGTGATGCGACGTATTGTGCTGCTTTTACTTTACGCATCAATTCTGAAGCGTCGCGGCCAATACCGTTGTCATGCACTTCCATGACCTTGATCTGACCTTCTGGATTGATCACAAAAGTACCGCGCAGTGCCATGCCTTCTTCTTCGATCAACACTTCGAAGTTGCGTGACAACACAGCAGTTGGGTCACCGATCAGTGCGTATTGCACTTTTTTGATGGCTTCTGATGTGTCGTGCCATGCTTTGTGAGCAAAATGGCTATCAGTTGATACGCCGTAGACTTCAACGCCCAATTTTTGGAATTCAGCATAGTTATCGGCCAGATCTTCTAATTCTGTCGGGCAAACAAAAGTGAAATCTGCTGGGTAAAACATAACGATAGACCACTTGCCTTTGAAGGATTCTTCAGTCAAGTCAATGAACTTGCCGTTCTGGTAAGCGGTTGCTTTGAATGGTTTTACTTGGGTATTGATGAGAGACATTGTGTTTTCCTGTAAGGGGTTGTGAATCATTAAGACTGAAGTGTAAAGAATCCAGATCCATATGTAAAATTAATTATTAAATTATATTTAATAAATTTTAGCTATCGATCGATGGGATTAAAGATCGTATGATGCGATCTTCGAGCGCTTTTTCGAAATCCCATACGCCCTATGAAAAAAGCCGTTTTCCTCATGAGGGATACGGCCTTTTTGTAGAATGTTGCGCTGATGTTGCGCTGATGTTGCTATTACTATTGCTAATTAATAATTAATTAATTTTGTTAAAGACCCAGTTCACTGAGACTCGGGTGATCGTCTGGACGACGTCCCAATGGCCAGTGAAACTGACGATCAGTCTCTTTGATAGGGAGATCGTTGATACTGGCATGACGTACAGCCATCAGACCATGGGCATCGAATTCCCAGTTTTCATTGCCATAAGAACGAAACCAATTGCCCGCATCGTCGTGCCATTCATACGCAAAACGTACTGCAATACGGTTGTCCGCACACGCCCATAGTTCTTTGATCAGACGATAGTCCAGCTCCCGATTCCACTTGCGTGTGAGCAGCGCAGCAATCTCTTTTCTGCCAGTAATAAATTCCGCCCGATTACGCCATTTGCTTTCTTCGGTGTAGGCCATTGAGACCCGCTCGGGGTCGCGTGAGTTCCATCCGTCTTCGGCTGCGCGTACTTTTTGGCGTGCAGTCTCGGGCGTAAACGGAGGTAGCGGCGGCCTGGACGTGTTCTCTGTCATACAAAACTCCAATATAAGAAGCCAAGCGAATTGGTCGAACTAACAGTGTTGAGAACAGGATACCAATCAAGCGTTAAGGCGAGCATTTTGCGGAAACATTTGTTTGCGCGCATCGTCATCCATCTCTGCCTTAAAGGTGAACTTTGTTTTTAATGCCTCTGCGCGCTGCGCTGCCGGTCTGGCGTTGATTTCGTCTAAGTGGCGCTTCAAGTTCGGGAGCTGATCCCATGCATCTGGTCCAAGGATGAATGGAACGGCGCGAGCCCAACCCCAGACCGCCATATCGACTAGTGTATAGGTGTCGCCTAGCATATAGCGGTGCTTTGCCAGTTGCGCCTCAAGGATGGCGTAATGGCGTTCCGCTTCAAAGATGTAACGATTGACCGCGTATTCCTTCGGCTCAGGCGCGAAATGTTTAAAGTGGACTGCCTGACCAGAATACGGACCGATCCCGCTGGCGACAAACATCAACCATGACAACATCTGACCGCGCGCAGCCGGTGTATCTGCAGGCAGAAATTGACCCGATTTTTCAGCCAGGTATAGCAGGATTGCGTTGCTGTCAAACACCGTCGCATCGCCATCAACAATTGCAGGTGTCTTTGCATTTGGGTTGATTTTAAGGAATGCCGGCAAGTGTTGTTCGCCTTTGCGGGTATCGATGGGAATCGCTTCATAGGGAAGGCCGGACTCCTCGAGAAAAAGCGCCACCTTGAGTGGATTTGGTGAAGGATGGAAATATAACTGAATCATGATGATGTCCTTTTCTGGTTAATGTTGAGAACTTGCTCAATGGGAAATATGTGCTGCCGAATCCGTGTCTGCTGATAATACACGCATCCCCGAAACGCTTCAGCGCACCTTCTGATAGCCAAATTCTTACCGTCAATTTTGGGATGCGGGTATTAACAATGCTTCTAACGACCCGGGCGATACATGCGGAACAAGCTTTGAGGTAAGGTTTGAAAGTAGTCGCCAGGCCCACCGCCGCGCAGAATTGGTTCAGCGGCGGCGGTATCGTAGACGCCGTCGACCAGTAGTGCCGTATTAATGTGCACGCCAACGACTTCGCCTAACACGAGCCAACTCTCTACCGCCGCTCCTGACACGCCGCGTAACTGGATAACTTGGGTCAATTTACATTCGAACGAGACCGGGCTTTCGCCTACGCGTGGAGGGCCAACTATGTTTGAGCGGACCGGCGTAAGTCCGGCTAGCTCAAATTCGCTGACGGTGGGAGCGACTGGCGCCGAGCATTGGTTCATGGCTTCTGCTAATGGCATGGTGGCTAAATTCCAGACGAATTCGCCAGTGGCTTCGATGTTGTTAAGCGTGTCTTTGCGTCCGATACTGGAAAATCCAACGATGGGTGGCGTGTAATTGAATGCATTGAAAAAACTATACGGTGCCAGATTAAGTTTCCCGTCGGCATCCTGCGATGAAATCCAGCCGATGGGGCGTGGGCCGACAATGGCATTGAAAGGATCATGTGGCAGACGATGGCCCTGCGATGGCTGGTAGAAGTGGATTGAATCTGTCATGGTCTATGGCTTCTTGTTACAGTCTAGGTCTGGTGTGTTGCTGAAATGTGGTCACCCGTGCACAACCATTTTTATATGCTTTAGGAAGATAACGTTAATATGCAGAATGGATTGTAGTGGATGGGGTTATTAGAATAGCGCGAACGTAAGCGTACCAGTAATATCGAAACGGCGAGTGTCATGCCAAGTTAACGGTTTTCATGCATAGTATTAGCGCGTGAAGAAAAACACTATGACCGATCTGATTCGCGGGGTAATCATGGAGAGTACTTCGTGGAGATCACTAAAAGCGGTCTGTGAGGTTCCGCAAGCTTGGTTATAAATCGCAAGATTGCTTTATGCACCCTTTATTTTCCCAATATTTTTAAGGATTAAGCTATGCCAGATACCAAACTCGCTAATATTCGAGCGTGTGTTTTCGATGCCTATGGAACCTTGTTTGACGTCAACAGTGCAGCCGAACAGGTGCAAGACATGCTGGGAGATAAATGGCGTCCGCTGGCCGACATGTGGCGCACCAAGCAGCTTCAATATACGTGGCTGCGCAGCCTGACCGGACGACACGCGGATTTTTGGGATGTTACCGGTGATGCGCTCGACTTTGCACTAGAGAGTTTAAAGGTAACCGATGCGGGTTTGCGTCAGCGGTTACTCGATCTTTATTTGCAACTCCGCCCTTATCCTGAAGTCGAGAGTACGTTAGTTGCCTTGAAAGCTAGCGGCTTACGATGTGGGATTCTTTCAAATGGTTCGGCAGGTATGTTGTCGAGCGCGGTCAGCAATGCCGGTATTGGTCATTTACTTGACGCTGTGCTGTCAGTGGATGAAGCAGGGATATTTAAGCCGCATCCGTCTGTGTATCAAATGGCGGTCGACCAATTCGGCTTAATGCCGAGTGAGATATGTTTTGTGTCTTCCAACGGCTGGGATGCTTATTCTGCCAAAGCATTTGGCTTTCGCGTCATCTGGTGTAATCGTTTTGCGCAACCTGCGGAGAGAATTCCCGATACGCCTGACGGTGAAATTATCAATTTGTCAGAGTTGCTGGGGATCGTTGGCGCCCGGTGACCTTCTTTTGATGTTCTCCCGTTCGGTAAGTGTTAGTAAATGTACCATGGTTTTATCGTATCAAAGGAGTGCTGAGATCAGTGATAGCGTTGGCGTGATTCTCTTTTAGATGCAAGGCTTCAAACTGTTCTAGCGGAAGCGGTCGGCTAAATAAATATCCTTGATAAGCACTGCAGCCGTTATTGGAAAGGAACGTCATCTGTGATGCCGTTTCTACCCCCTCTGCGATAACCGATAAACCGAGACTTTGCGCAAGTGCCACGATAGTCCGAACAATGGCGGCATCGTTCGGGTCCGTAAGGACATCTCTGACGAAAGTTTGATCGATTTTGAGTTGATCGAGTGGTAGGCGCTTAAGATGGGAAAGTGACGAATAACCCGTCCCGAAATCATCTAAAGAGAAGCGGATGCCCAATGCGATCAAGGCGCTCATCTTGATGATAATATCTTCCACGTTCACGAGCAGCATACTTTCGGTCAGCTCAAGCTTCAGCATGCGAGGATCAGCCCCCGTCAGCTCTAGCAATTCCGTGACGTCTTTGACGAAGTCTGGTTGTCTGAACTGACGCATACTGACGTTGACCGCCAGCGTCAGGTGCGAGGTTTCCGGTCGCAATGACCACACGACAAGTTGGGAACAGGCTGTTTCCAGAACCCAACGTCCCAACGTAAGGATTAACCCGTTCTCTTCAGCTGCCGGGATAAACTCGGCAGGACTCACCAATCCCCGTTTCGGATGCTGCCAGCGTATCAGTGCTTCGGCCCCGGTCCAACGTCCGCTATGATCTACCTGCGCCTGATAATAGAGAATAAATTGTGCGTCTTGTTGCCCGTGACGCAAATCAATCTCAAGCTCTGCGCGGGCAGAAACGGCTGCTTGCATATCGGGCTCGAAGAATCGTAAAGTGTTACGGCCCGCTGACTTTGCCTGATACATGGCAAGATCGGCGCGTTTCAGCAGATCATCTGTCGATTCGTCCCGTCCGCTGAACAGCGTGACGCCGATACTTGATGTGCTGCGGTACAAGTGATCAGCTAGTTGATACGGCTGATTCAGGTGCATCAGGATTTTTTCGCCGACTTGTTCAACCTGAACTGCTGCCGCTTCAAGGTTTTCGCTTAGTTCACTGATCATGATGACAAACTCATCCCCGCCTAGTCGGGCGACAGTGTCGGCAGTGCGTACGCAACTCACAAGGCGCCTGGCGACCTCTTGCAATAGAAGATCGCCCTTGTCATGACCGAGCGTGTCGTTGATGGTCTTGAAGTTATCAAGATCTATAAATAATAACGCGTTGTGTAATTTATTACGCGTGCTGATAGCCTGGACGTGTTCTAACCGATCAATAAGAAGGCGGCGGTTTGGCAGACGTGTAAGAGGATCGTAGAATGCCAACTGCCAAATTTTGGGTATTCTGGCCGATCGTGACCACCGATTCTGGTCTATCGTGACCGACCATTCTGGCGCATCGTGACCGCTCATTCCGGTCTATCGTGACCGATTTCAAGCCCGACCAGAATCGGCGGTCACGATAGCAGAATCATCGGTCACGATACCGGAATGGTGTCGTACAGCACCGTGATGATGTTACGCATAGAGCAACCGAACGGGTACGCTTCCAGTTTGTCTGGAGACAACGTGCCCGTACAAAGGATCACTATGCGTAAGATAAAAGACGTATTACGTTTAAAACTGGATGCCAAACTATCGCACCAGCAGATTGCCGCAGCACTGGGGATTTCAAAAGGAGTCGTCACCAAGTATGTCGGCCTGGCCGCCGTTGCCGGTTTGGACTGGTCGGCGGTGCAAGATGTAGACGACACCGAGTTGGCGCACCGGCTTTTGGTCACGCCAGAACGGACCCGAGACCATGTCCAGCCAGATTACGCCAGGCTGCATCACGAACTGCGGCGCAAGGGGATGACGCTGATGTTGCTATGGGAAGAGTATCGTGCCGATTATGCCCAGCACCAGACCTATGCCTACTCACAGTTCTGCGTGAATTACCGGCAGTTTGCCAAACAGCTCAAACGCTCTATGCGCCAGATTCACCGGGCTGGCGAGAAACTGTTCATTGATTATGCTGGTCCGACTATCGGTCTCACTGATGGTAGCCGTGCCCACATCTTCGTCGCTGCTCTGGGCGCATCGAGCTACACCTATGCCTGTGCTACGCCGCGTGAGACGATGGCCGACTGGCTCACTTCGACAGCGCGTGCGCTGCGCTTCTTCGGCGGGGTACCGCAGTTGATTGTTCCCGATAATCCGAAGGCTATGATCGCCGACGCCAATCGCTACGAACCACGCAGTAACGACACCGTACGCGATTTTGCGCGCCACTACGGCACCTCCATCTTGCCAGCCCGTCCGCGTCATCCTCAGGATAAAGCGAAGGCCGAATCAGCAGTGCAGATCGTCGAGCGCTGGATCATGGCGCGTCTGCGACATCAGCAATTTAGCAGCGTCCACGAGGTCGATGTCGCCATCGCACCGCTGCTGAGCGTACTTAACGATAAGCCGTTTCAGAAGCTACCCGGTAGTCGCGCCAGTGCGTTTGCCCAACTCGATGTCCCGGCGCTACGGCCTTTGCCATTGCAATGTTATGAGATGGCGCATTTCAAGACTGTCAGGGTGCATAACGATTACCACGTTGAGATCGGCCGCCATCACTACAGTGTGCCGCAAGCCCTGGTCGGTCAGGTGCTGGAAGCCCGGATGACAGCGACGACAGTGGAAATCCTGCATCGCGGTCAACGTGTCGCCAGTCATCCGCGCAACAGTGGCGAAGGCGGGTTCACCACCGACACCCTGCATATGCCGGTGGCGCATCGTGCGCAATTGGAATGGACGCCACAGCGACTGATTCACTGGGGACAGACCATCGGTACGGCGACAGCGGAGGCGGTGACGCGTCTGATGGCCGAGAACAGACATCCCGAGCACGGCTACCGTGCCTGTCTTGGTCTGCTGTCATTGGCCAAGCGCTACGGCAAGCCACGTCTTGAAGCAGGATGCATGCTGGCCTTACAGCTCGGTGCCTGCCAATACCGCCACGTCCGTGACATTCTCAAAAATAACCGTGATCGCACACCGTGTGCCCCAGTTGGCGATTGGGTCAGTCCTGACCATGCCCATGTGCGTGGCCCTGATTACTATCAATGAGGATGTCAACGATGATGATGCATACCACTCTGGCCCAATTGCGGACCTTAAAACTCGATGGCTTAGCGACCGGACTGGAGGAACAATTGACGCAGGCCAGTATGGCGGCGATGAGTTTCGAGGAACGTCTGGCACTCTTGGTTGATCGCGAAGTCCATTGCCGCAATGACCGCAAGCTCCTGCGCCTGCTTAAGAACGCCCACCTGAAATACGCACAAGCGGCGATTGAAGACATTGATGCCCGCTCGGGGCGTGGCATCGACCGCCGTGAAGTGATGAGTCTGGCGCTGGGAGATTGGGTCAGTGCTGGCCACAGCATTCTCATTACCGGACCGACCGGTGCTGGCAAATCGTGGCTGGCCTGCGCACTGGCACAGTACGCCTGTCGGCGCGGATACTCTGCTGTTTATCAACGCGTACCCCGTCTACAGGAAGAACTACGCATCCGGCACGGCAGCGGCAGCTTTGGGAAATGGCTGCTCCAACTCGCCAAGATCGATGTCTTGGTACTTGATGACTGGGGCATGGGCGCGATCGACAGCACGACCCGTTCCGACTTGCTGGAGATGATTGACGACCGGGCGGCAAACAGAGCGACGATTATTACCAGTCAACTTCCTGTTGACCATTGGCATGCCTGGATTGGCGACGCCACTATTGCCGACGCCATCCTGGACCGCATTCTGCAGCGCAATCATCGGCTGACACTGACCGGCGATTCACTGCGTGGCGCAGAACGACCTAAAACCAGCAAAAAGGAGAAAACTATCGACCCATCGTGACCGCAGACATTACAATTTAACCGCGTAACAACATCGCAGGCGCAGCGGTCACGATCGGCCAGAATGAGCGGTCACGTTGACCAGAATACGCAAAATTTCTTCTTTTGCTGCTCTGCGTCCGATGAACTGACCAATTTGCAAGCCTATAGATCGCGTTACTGCAAGCAGCGCGGGGTCGGAGTGGCGCACATCACGGGCGTAAAATTCCATTACGCCATACAGTTCAGTACCGATTTTGATTGGAAATGCGAACGCGCCCAACGGTCCGGCTGTGGATGTCATCTGTGTAAGCTTGAAACCGGCGTGTTCGGCAACGTGGGGGATCCATAGCGGTTCGCCTGTTGACCAAACACGTTGGATCAATTCGGGCATGATCGAGGCCGGTGGACGTTGCTTGCCCATGCTGACAAATGCGCTTAAATCGCTTGATGCCGCGCTCCATGACTCACCGCGTGTCAGGATTTGTGCTGATCTATCCCAATGCCAGCAAGCACCGCAGTCCCATCCGAGTGTTTCGCAAACGGTCTGAATTATTTTTGGAACAACGTCCTCAAGGGTCTCGGATTTTGCCAGTAACAAGGTGACGGTATATTCCATCGCCTGTTGCTGCTGGTTTTGTTTCTGCTCGCTGATATCTCTACCCACGCCGACAATGCCGCCACTGCGCGTATGTTGCTCTGTCACCTCCAGCCAGCGTCCATCGCTTAGCCGTAATGTGTGTGTGGGGTGACTTGGGTCGCGATGGCGCCGGACTTGTTCTGCGACCCACGCTTCCACATTGCCGTGAAATGCTGGCTCGATTACTTCTCCTTTGGCAAGCGATGATCGCACAATATCTTCAAAGCGCATCCCGGCGATTTCTTCGAATCGTTCGAAATCTGTATAACTCCGGGCGAACTTTCGATTACATAAGACCAAGCGGTCATCGGCGTCAAATAACCCGAAGACTTCGGTCAGGCTTTCGATAGCATCTACCAACGACGCGCGCGCCGCCGCCGCCTGATCGCGCGCAAGGGTGAGTGCTTCTTCCTGAGCATTATGTTCGGTGGTATCCATGACGGTGCCGCGCAAGAAGGTTGTCGGCCCTGCGACATCGAATACTAACTGTCCTAGCAAGTGGACCCAGCGAATTTCACCGGTCGGCAAAATGATACGAAATTGAGAGTCTATGGTGCCGCTCTCGGAGCGCGTGGCGTCCATCAACGTGTAGTAATGGGTATGATCTTCGGGATGTACTATTTGCAGGAACTGCGCGTCCGTCGGTGCTGGAAGGGTGGGGTCAATGCCGAACAAGCGGTAGGTTTCCAGCGACCAAATAGCGGAGCGATGAACGAGATCAAACGTCCAGCTTCCAAGTCCAGCCGTGCGCTGAGCCACAGCCAGGCTTGATTCGCTGGCCAAAACCTGTTGCAACACACTGGCAAGTTCGGCGTTGGTTTTACGTAACTGGTTGCGTAATCCACTAATAAAACTACCCATGGTAGCGAACCAGGGCAAGGTGAGTGCGAGAGTCAGCCACTGCAATACTTCGAGACGCAAGTCTAGGGATTGAGGTTTAAATCGTATCAATAGTCCAATTATCAGGCCATAAGCGACCAAAATACTCGCAGCGTAAATCAGTAAGGCACGGCTCGAGAACTGTAGAACGCTGAACAGAAAAGCCATCAGCAAAAGTATGATAAATACCGACCGTCCTCCGTTCGCCGCGTACATGGTGTATAGCGTGATCAGCGTTGCCGCTCCCATTTGAGGAAGGGCCAGATTCGGATCTCGACATTTGAGATTGAGTCCGCTCCGGAATAATACGTAAAAAATGACTACTCCGAGCAACACCATCGTGCTGCTTTGATAGAAAGAATTAAGTGACAGAAGGCCCTGGAAGTAGCAAACAAACATCAGGCAAATCGCCAACAAGGATGTCCCGGCAGCCATAAAATAGCGACGCATGCGAAGTGCCTGTTTAGGGTCTTACTGGCGTACGAATAAAACGTTGGGGAATGTCTGCGGATGTAGTGATTTCCCCGACTCCTGATGTGATTGTGCATCCAGGAGGTTGTGGTCTTTTAACGTCTGCTCGCTCGAAAGTATGGTCTTCTTCAACTTATTCTGTGGCATGTGAGGAGAGAATGTGCTGCTTGTGTTACTGCTACCTGCTTCTAATCACTTAAGCTAAGGAGTCCGTGTGTGGCGAATGATTGTTTAACGCTGCATCTGTTCCAGTCGGTCGCAATGCAACTTAATTGTCTGTATAGACCTGAGTCGGTCGGTTTTTTTTATATTGTGTATTTTATGATAGTACAGTCTTATGAATATATCGTCATCTGGAAAAAGGCACTATTAACAATTACATTTTTGTTAAACCTTTTATAGAGGATTCGGGTTAATACCTTGAATTTTTTATGATTAAAATAACACTTTTTCTACTTTTTATCACCTTGGTAAACAAAAAAGCGCGACCCTAAGGCCGCGCTTTATGATTTATCTGACTACAGCAAAATCATTTCTCGCATTTTATGTCGTCGTTCGGGTTTAATAGGCGCCCATGAAGTCACGCTTGCCAATTTCAACGCCGTTGTGACGCAGAATGTCGTAAGCGGTGGTGACGTGGAAGAAAAATTGCGGCAAACCGTATTGGAGCAAATAAACCTGACCTGTCAGTTTCTTTTCTTTCGGTGTGCCAGGACGCAATACGATTTCTAACGTTTCGCTGCCGTCAATTTGCGCTGGTGTCAGACCTTCGATAAACGCAAGCGTCTTTTGGATACGCGCTTGCAGTTCAGCAAAGCTTTGCTCGTTATCGTCGTAAGCGGGTACTTCAATACCCGCCAATCGTGAGGAAACGCTTTTAGCGAAATCGGCAGCGATTTGGACTTGGCGCGTCAACGCAAACATATCTGGAAACAAACGTGCTTGAAGAAATGCGTTAGCGTCAATTTTCTTTTCGGTAGCGTGGGCTTCGGCTTTGTTTAGTACGTCGCTTAAACCGTTTAGTAATTGTTTGAAAACGGGGATAGATGAGGTGTACATTGAGATCGTCATTTTTTAGCTCTTGGTGGGTGAAGTCGACTTGAAAGTGACGAAAGTATAGCCGGTTACCCGAATTCGTGAATAAATTGCCACCGACTATCAAAGCCTGCGCATCTCTTCCACTTTGATCGCTCCACCAGGCCGACTCTGCTGTTGATCCGGATAGCGCTATATATCGATCCGATAACCGTTTTGAATTAGGCAAAAGCACAAATAGATGTAACTTCGACGTACTATTGTGTGCTTAGCTAGAAACGCTTTATTGACGTTTTTTAGTAAGGATCTGCGTCTGGAGCAACGCCCAGCCAATAGCTCGGACAACGCGCTATGTACGGATAATGGGTGACCAACTACCTTACTAATTCATTAATTAGTATGGTAGCGGAAACCTATGAGCGATTAAATAATAGTCAATTGAAATAATTAATTACAATAAGGGAATAAGACAATTAATTATTTACCCCAACTATCTTTCAGTGTCACTGTTCTGTTAAACACAGGTTTACCAACGCTGCTATCGACCCGATCAGCGACGAAATAGCCATGACGTTCAAATTGATAACGTTCGTCGGGCATTGCAGCCGACATGCCTGGCTCAAGATACGCGGTGACTACTTCTTTGGAGTGAGGGTTCAAGGCTAGTTTGAAATCTTTGCCGCCCGCATCAGGATGCGGATCGCTAAATAATCGGTCGTACAATCGGACTTCCGCTTCTAACGCGTGGGCTACGCTTACCCAGTGGATGTTGCCCTTGACCTTATAGTTGGCGCTGCCTTCGGTTCCGCTCTTGCTATCTTCGAAACGGGTGCAGTGCACGGCGGTCACATTGCCCTCGGCGTCTTTGTCGAAACCGGTACATTCAACCACGTAACCGTGGCGCAGACGAACGCGGCTACCGGCTTTATCTTCAGTCGGGGGCGTCAGACGGAAATACCCTTTTACTGGCGTTTCCATGAAATCTTCCCGTTCGATCCACACATTTTTTGTCATGGGAAAGTGACGCAACGCGGTGGCGTGATCCGGATGGGCTGGCGGATATACAGGTGCATGGCATTCGACGATTTCATCTTCCGGGAAGTTGTCGATGATGAGTTTGAGCGGGCGCAACACAGCGGTTGCGCGTGGGGCTTTTGGGTCGAGATCCTCACGCAATGCACCTTCCAGCGAACTCATATCAATCCAACCGTCCGACTTGGTGACGCCAGTGCGTTCGCAAAATAGTTGCAGCGATTCTGGCGTATAACCGCGTCGACGGATGCCGACCAGCGTGGACATACGTGGATCATCCCATCCATCAACAATCTTCTCGTCCACCAGTTGACGCAACTTGCGCTTGCTGGTGACAACGTAAGTAATATTCAGGCGCGAAAATTCATACTGATGCGGAACCGGCTTTTGGAGGAAGCCACCATCGCTCAATTTTTCGAGAACCCAGTCATAAAAAGGTCTGTGATCCTGAAATTCCAATGTGCAAATCGAATGGGTGATGTTTTCGAGCGCGTCCGAGATCGGATGTGTGTAGTCATACATCGGATAGATGCACCACGCGTCGCCGGTGCGATGATGATGTGCATGGCGGATACGATAAATCGCAGGATCACGCAAATTCATGTTGGGCGACGTCATGTCAATTTTGGCGCGAACGATGTGCGCACCATCCTTGAATTCGCCCGCTTTCATGCGCCGAAACAGGTCCAGCGATTCTTCTGGCGAGCGTTGACGGAATGGCGAGTCTTTGCCTACTTCGCCAAAGTTGCCGCGATTGGCAGCCATATCTTCGGCGCTTTGGCTGTCAACATAGGCCAGACCCGCGGTGATCAGATATTCGGCCATTTGATACAACTGGTCGAAATAATCGCTGGCGAAGAATAAGTGATCGCCGGTCGCATCTTTCCAGTCAAAACCTAGCCATCTGACACTATCAATGATGGTGTCGACGTATTCCTGCTCTTCTTTTTCCGGATTTGTGTCATCAAAACGTAAGTGACAGCGGCCAGCATAATCACGTGCCAAACCAAAGTTCACGCAAATGGCTTTTGCATGACCAATATGCAAGTAACCGTTAGGCTCAGGCGGAAAGCGGGTGACGATGGACGGTATGGCTTGACCCTGACCATCCTTGCGACCAGCGTAGACACCCGCAGTCATATCGGCTTCGATAATCGTGCGCAGGAAGTTGGACGGTGTCGGTGCGGGTGCTTGATTACCGTTAGCGGGGATATTCTTGGGATCGTTGCTCATGAATGTTTTTTGCGCAAGCGCTTTGCGGAATAAGTATAAAGATGAAAAGCATTTTACCGTAGCGAGGTGGTTTGTCGTTCGGTTTGTCAGTTCTGAGAGGGTGTTTTTTGTTAACCTGTCAGGCGCAGTCAATAATCCGCGCGTGAATAAGATAAATGACAGACAATTTAGTCATCTCATCGTAAGGACTTAGCAATGCCTCCAGACGCAACCCAAAACGCTGGTATGCGCGCCATGACAGTGCGTCGCGCCGATCATCCATCCATGCCGGTTGCACTGTTTTATCCCAGTAAATCCCCGGCCAAAATGATGCGGCTAGGTCCGTATGCGCCTGTTTTGGCATTTAATGGGGTACCTGAACTTCCCCTAAAAGGGGTAATTTTATTGTCGCACGGCTCTGGCGGCAGTCAGCTGGCTCACTATAATCTTGCCATACAATTAGCAAAAAACGGTTATCTCGTGGCCGCACCACAACATCCCGGAGATAACTGGGATGATCGCTCTTTGGTGCTTTCTGACGATTATTTTTCCGAGCGGCCCCGGCAATTATCGCGTTTGTTGGATGCTTTGCTGATCGATTCCTATTGGAGCGCGCATATTGTAGGACTGAAAATCGGTGCGTTAGGGCATTCTGCCGGTGGTTTTAGTGTCTTGGCGTTGGCCGGAGGGATGGCCGATCGTCAGCAAATGCTGCACCATTGCGCCACCACCATTGATGATCAATTGTTTTGTCAGTTGGGCGGTGATCCCCATGGCTTGGCCAAGGTTACTGGTTTTGAGGCGAACGAGGCAGAGAGGGTTGCCGGATCGGCTTCAGCGGGAGCTTCGGTCATAAATACCACGCTAACTGACGCTGATGCTGATGCAATTGATTTTGACGTACGTGATCCGCGCATTCATGCGGTATTTGCGATGGCTCCAATTGGTTTGGCGTTCGCACCGGCTTCCCTGAAGCGATTAGACGTGCCGCTTCACATCGTCACTGCGCAAAAAGATACGGTACTGACACCCAAATATCATGGAAACTGGCTTCGTGCACGGCTGCCACAGGCTGTCTTTGAGGAGGTCGCTAATGCTGGCCATTTCGCGTTTATGGCACCGCCTTTAATACAGTTGAACTCAGATGCCGGTGACCCAGGAGAGGATCCCCCGGGCTTTGATAGAGCAAATTACCTGTTAAGGCTCGAACAGCAAGTCGTGCGGTTCTTTGATAGCGTATTGCTTAAAATCGAAAAGGCTCGAGTAAGCGACAGGTAATAGGGCGCTCCTGTTGGCGATGATTCAAATGATTGACCATTCGACTGTTGTTAATTAATTGGGAGAAAATAATCATGTGGCCGTATCCTAAAATCGTCGCCCATCGAGGCGGTGGGACGTTAGCACCCGAAAACACTCTGGCGGGGATGCGCTGCGGACTTCTACACGGGTTTCGCGCTGTCGAGTTCGACGTGATGTTGTCCGGAGATGGCGAGCCGATTTTGATGCACGATCCGGTTTTTGGTCGCACTGTCAGGGGAGTAGGCAAGGTCAATGCATTTACGACGGCGCAATTGACAGCCATGGACGCTGGTGGTTGGTTTGGCTCAGAGTACATCGGCGAACCGGTTTGTACCTATCAACAGGCAATGGCCTTTTGTCGGCAGCACGGAATTTGGATGAATGTAGAAATTAAACCGGTGGAAGGGTTTGAGGTCGAAACCGGACGCATCGTGGCACAAATGACGCGCGCGGTTTTTGAGGTGGAGGCAGCGGCTCACAGGGTTTCACCGAGTCTTGCTACCGCGGCTAATTTACCGTTGTTATCTTCGTTTTCGTTAGAGGCCTTACGCGCCGCACAGATTGCTGCTGAAGTGATTCCCAGGGCTTATTTGACAACCACGGTTAAAGATGACTGGCTTGAGCGCCTAAAAGAGTTGGAGGCGGTTTCTCTCCATACTAATCACAAGTATCTATCACCAATGCAGGCGAGCGCTGTTAAGGCATCAGGCGCTGGTCTGTTCTGCTACACCGTCAATTCAGTAAAGCGAGCCAGAGAAATACTGGCTTGGGGCGTTGATGGTTTTTGCACTGACCGGATTGACCTTATTTCGGCAGATTTCTCTAGTGTTAGGTTTGATCAAGAGGCGCTTTAGTAGCGTTTAAGTTGCACCTGCGCTAGAAAACGCATAAAGGATTACACTAAATAGTGCCTGGAAAAAACTTATTGTGAGTTTCATGTCAACCTCAGCGATTAACCTCGCGTTAAGAAGGGGCAGGTCACACTGGTTGACCTTATTCAATTTAACCTTTGTTGGTTAACGTCTTAATTAGGATTTATTACGGTAGCAATAAATTGAGTAAGTTGAGTAAGCGCCAGTTTTTCGCAGCAGTAGATAGTATTTTTTTAATCAACGATGATGAAAAGGAACTCAAAATGAAAATCAATAAACTGTTAGCCGCCGTAATCGTCGCTGCTTTCGCTCTGCCTGTGATGGCGCAAAATGCACCTGTTCCACCAGCACCAGCGCCGGCAGCAACAATGGCAGCGCCTGCCGCTCCGGCTGCTAAACCGGCGCCTAAACATCACGGCAAAAAACATCACCATCGTCGTCACCATGCCAAAGCATCAGCCACTGGAAAGATTAATACAGGTCATTAATTAACCTTTGGCAGTTCGGGTTTGGCGAGGTTGCGCCATATTCTCTTAAAAAGCCCGTCAAAAGTGATTTTGATGGGCTTTTGCAATAGGAGGTCGGGCTGTCCGACTGACAGGAAGCGGTCGCAAAATGGTGTGGTCGTTGCGTGCATTGCAACGGGGGCCACAATTTGTCCTCATCTAACCCGTTTTTCTCCCTTTGTCTGACTGTCCGACAGCCGCCCGGCTTTTTGAAGCGCGTGGCTGGTATCACGTATAATCAGTGCTTTGCAAAATGACACTTCCCTTGCACGCTTTTTTTTCGCCCAAGAACATGAACTCAGCCGATATACGCGATAAGTTTCTCACTTTCTTTGAATCCAAAGACCATACCGTGGTTCGTTCCTCCAGCCTTGTGCCGGGTAATGATCCGACGCTGCTATTTACCAACTCTGGGATGGTCCAATTTAAGGACGTCTTTCTCGGTACCGAGAAACGTAACTACGTTCGTGCGACATCCGTACAGCGGTGTTTGCGTGCAGGCGGCAAACACAACGATCTGGAAAATGTTGGATATACCGCTCGCCACCACACTTTTTTCGAAATGCTGGGAAATTGGTCTTTCGGGGATTATTTTAAACGCGACTCTTTAAAGTGGGCGTTTGAACTATTGACTGAGGTCTATGGTTTGCCAGCTGAAAAGCTTTGGGCCACCGTATATGAGACCGATGATGAGGCCTACGATATCTGGGTGAATGAGATCGGCCTACCGCCAGAGCGCGTTGTCCGGATTGGCGACAATAAAGGTGCACCATTTGCATCAGACAATTTCTGGCAAATGGCAGATACCGGCCCTTGCGGTCCCTGTTCTGAGATTTTTTTCGATCATGGCCCGGATATTTGGGGCGGTCCTCCGGGCAGTCCGGATCAAGACGGTGACCGTTACATCGAAATCTGGAATAACGTTTTCATGCAGTTTGACCGTCAGGTCGACGCCAAAACCGGTGAAGCGACATTGACGCCATTGCCGCGCCAATGTGTTGATACCGGCATGGGTTTGGAGCGATTGGCCGCTATATTGCAGCACGTGCATAGTAATTATGAGATTGATCTGTTCCAAAATTTGATCAAGGCAGCAGCGCGCGAAACCAATGTTGCCGATTTGACAAATAACTCGTTGAAAGTGATCGCCGACCACATTCGTGCTTGTGCGTTCCTAATTGTGGACGGCGTTATTCCCGGTAATGAAGGTCGTGGTTACGTCTTGCGTCGCATTATCCGTCGCGCATTACGTCACGGACATAAGCTGGAGCAAACCAAACCGTTTTTCTACAAACTCGTCAAAGATCTGGTCTTAGAGATGGGCGCAGCCTATCCTGAATTGCCGGAAGCTGCCGAGCGCGTTGAGCAAACTTTGAAGCAGGAAGAAGAGCGTTTTGGGGAAACGCTAGAACACGGAATGAAAATTCTGGAAGCCGCCTTGGCAAAAAATCCTAAAAAATTAGATGGTGATACAGCTTTCACGCTATATGACACTTTCGGGTTCCCGCTTGATTTGACTGCAGATATTTGTCGTGAGCGTGAAGTTGCGCTCGACGAGGCTGGTTTTGACGTCGCAATGAAACGTCAACAAGAAGCTAGCCGTGCTGGTGGTAAATTCAAAATGGCGTCGGGCGTTGAGTATAGCGGTGAGAAGACAAATTTTGTCGGTTATACCGCGCTGGCGCACGATGCCAAAGTGTTAGCTTTATACGTTGATGGCAGTGCGGTACAAAAAATCGAAGCTGGTCAAAATGCGATTGTCGTGCTCGATACCACACCATTTTATGCCGAGTCAGGCGGTCAGGCTGGCGACTCCGGCGTACTTGAAACAGCGACGGCAACATTTGTGGTGACCGATACCCTCAAGATTCAGGCCGAGGTGTTTGGCCATCATGGTCGATTGGAGCAAGGCACACTGAACGTCGGCGATCAACTTGGTGCCAATGTCGATACTGCGCAACGCGCACGCACTATCCGGAATCATTCAGCGACGCATTTAATGCACAAAGCATTGCGCGAGGTGCTGGGCGTGCATGTGGCGCAAAAGGGTTCGTTGGTTGATGCTGATAAAACCCGATTTGACTTTAGTCATAACGCGCCTGTCAGTGCCGATCAAATTCGTCTGATCGAAGACATAGTCAATGGCGAAGTGTTGGAAAACATCGCCACCAGCGCCACCTTGATGTCATTCGACGACGCCGTTGCAAGCGGTGCTATGGCCTTGTTCGGTGAAAAATATGGTGATGAAGTACGCGTGTTATCGATCGGTTCTTCGACCGAATTATGCGGCGGTGTCCACGTCAATCGTACTGGTGATATTGGCTTGTTCAAAATCGTTGCAGAAAGTGGTGTCGCGGCCGGTATTCGTCGTATTGAAGCGGTAACAGGACTTGGCGCATTGGCACTCGTTCAAAGCTTGAGTAGCCGTGTCACCGAAGCGGCGACAGCGTTGAAATCACCGCCGGAAGAATTAACGCAACGTATCGGTCAGGTGCAAGATCACGTTAAGGCGCTAGAAAAAGAGATGGCTGCGTTGAAGTCTAAACTGGCTGCAAATCAGGGTAATGAACTGGTTAACCAGGCGGTGGATGTCAACGGCATCAAGGTATTGGCTGCAATGCTCGAAGGCGCGGATAGCGCGACTTTACGTGAAACGATGGATAAGTTAAAAGATAAACTGAAAACCGCAGCGATCGTGTTGGCGACCGTCAAGGACGGAAAAGTCAGCTTGATCGCAGGTGTCACAGCCGATGCGATTGCCAAAGTAAAAGCCGGTGATCTGGTCAATTTTGTGGCCCAGCAAGTTGGCGGTAAAGGCGGCGGGCGGCCTGACATGGCGCAAGCTGGCGGTACTGATCCAAGCGGATTGGCGGCAGCGCTGCAAGGAGTCGTTAAGTGGGTTGGCGAACGCGGCTAAAAATGCCCCTTGCCAAGCGGCGGCTAGTACTTGAAGCGGGTTTGAGGCGCTCTTAAATCTTGCCTGGTGTTTGCTTGCGGCTGAAATAATGCATGCTGCCGGTTGGCATTTTGTCTTGTAGATGAATGGTGAGCGATTGATTTCGCCGAATGGTTGCTGATGAGTGAATTTAAATTTTGCCCGATCTGTGCTGCTTCTTTGACGTTGCGTGCAGATGAGGGCGAGGCAGGAAAACCCCGGTTATCCTGCCCGGAAGGTCACTGGACGCATTGGGATAACCCGCTGCCCGTATTGGCCGCCGTGGTTGAGATCGATGGGAAAATTCTGTTGGCTCGGAATGCAGCATGGCAGGAAAATATGTTCGCGCTGATCACTGGTTTCATGGAGCGTGACGAGACGCCAGAACAGGGAATCGCCCGCGAATTAAAAGAAGAAACGAATCTCGATGCTGATCAAATTACATTGATCGGGGTGTATGAGTTTATGCGTAAGAACGAACTGATCATTGCTTATCACGTAAAAGCTTCGGGAACGATTCAGTTGTCAGAAGAGTTACTGGAATATCGGCTGTTATCGCCGGCCAAGTTAAAGCCGTGGCGTGCCGGCACTGGTTACGCCGTGGCAGAATGGATGCGCCAACAAGGGCTGAATGTCGAGTTTGTGGATAGGCCTATTTTGGTAGATTAAGCACGACTATTCGTCGGAAAAACGTAGCGTGCAAGGACGTATTCATTAGCGCGAGGTTTTTTATTTAACTAGCAATATGGGCGAGTTGAGTAGCGTTATTTCAGAGCTAATTTTCAATATGCGGTCGTACATTCTCTTATGTAACCTATTCAACAAACTGCTTTGAATGGGCGCATAATTAAGCAGCAGAAACGAGCAGTTGAACGCATTTGATAAGGGGATTTGCAATAAAAATTATCAGAATTATGATTTTTATTCATGGTGTGCGGAATTTGTTGTAAAACTGGTGGATTTTTGTTGCAATGCATCATGCGGCAAGTGTTTGGAGTAGAATCGCCAAAAAGCAGCAACGTTAAAATAATTTTGATACAAACTGGTTATGGAATTTAATAGAGAACTTGATGCTCGCGGTCTACACTGTCCGCTGCCGATTTTGAAAACAAAAAAAGCGCTGGCCGATATGTTGAGCGGGCAAGTTTTACGAGTGTTAGCTACCGACTCTGGATCGGTGCGTGATTTTCAGGCGTTTGCCAAACAAACCGGCAATGACTTGTTATCTCAAAGCGAAGAAAATAGAGAATACGTTTTCTTTATGAAACGTAAGTAATCACGCTTATTGTGAATCAGACGCATTTCAAGGCGCAGGTGAAACATGTTAGTTGTATTGTCAATATGGTAATTAAGCGACTTGCACTTGTACCGCTATTCAAGGCTTTGGTATGCCGTACCAAATTCGCTATTTCTTTTCTAGCCTCCATTTCGATTCCCTATTTTAGTTCACGCCTCTAGGTAATTTCATCTACAAATTAATAGTACGTTCGTGCTAAATTTTGGTTGCGGAGCTATTTCTCTCTTATAATCGCATAATCAATTAACGTTAACGTCAACTCGATTCTCAATTTTTAATTAAAAGGCAGACCGATGAAAGTATTAGTTCCAGTCAAACGTGTAGTCGACTACAACGTCAAAGTGCGCGTTAAATCCGATGGCACAGGTGTTGATATTGCAAACGTCAAAATGTCGATGAATCCGTTCGACGAGATCGCTGTAGAGGAGGCGATGCGTCTGAAAGAGGGCGGCAAGGTCACTGAAGTGATCGCGATCTCTTGCGGCGTTACCCAATGCCAGGAAACCCTGCGCACAGCAATGGCAATTGGTGCAGATCGTGCGATTTTGGTGGAGTCGGATGTTGATTTGCAACCACTGGCCGTTGCTAAGTTATTGAAAGCGATTGCGGATAAAGAGCAACCACAATTGATCATCCTTGGTAAGCAAGCAATTGATGATGATTGCAATCAAACCGGTCAGATGTTGGCTGCTTTGCTAGGTTGGCCACAGGCAACATTTGCCTCCAAAGTCGTACTGGAAGAAGGCAAAGTGTTAGTGACGCGTGAAGTAGACGGTGGCCTGGAGACGCTTGCACTGACGTTGCCAGCGATTATCACAACGGATTTGCGTCTCAACGAGCCACGTTACGTGACGTTGCCGAACATCATGAAAGCCAAGAAAAAAACGCTGGATGTGTTTAAACCAGCTGATCTGGGTGTTGATGTCACGCCGCGATTGAAAACCTTGAAAGTGGTAGAGCCAGCCAAACGGAGTGCCGGTATCAAAGTGCCGGATGTTGCTACGTTGATTGCGAAGTTACGCAATGAAGCAAAAGTAATTTAAGACTTAATAGAGCGTATTGAAGGCGCATATTTGTTGCTATTAAAGTGATGTGGTGTGCAAGCGCCCCATTGTGCAAAATACCTTTATGCGTTTAAACAAGTGAGGATCGAACGCGATAAATCGCGAACATTGTCACCCGAAGAAAACCAGCCGGCCGCCGCACAACATTTGATGCCCTCTAATGGGTGGCGACCGTAATACCCATCATCAGGAGATACCATGACTGCTCTCGTCATTGCTGAACACGATAATGCAACCTTAAAAGGTAGCACCCTTAACACCATCACTGCGGCAGTGCAATGCGGTGGTGAAGTCCACGTACTAGTGGCAGGAAAAGACTGCGGCGCGGCGGCGCAAGCTGCGGCAAAGGCTGTTGGCGTCACTAAGGTGTTAGTCGCCGATACTGCTTATTTCGCCGATGGTTTGGCAGAGAATATCGCTGAGCAAGTGCTTGCGCTGGCAGCTAACTACAGCCACATCCTGGCACCGGCAACCGCGTACGGCAAAAATATCCTGCCACGTGTCGCGGCCTGTCTGGATGTCGGTCAGATTTCAGAAATCGTTAAGGTTGATAGTCCAGATACGTTCGAGCGTCCTATTTATGCGGGCAACGCCATTGCTACCGTCCAATCTATTGATCCGATCAAAGTGATTACGGTACGTACCACTGGTTTTGACGCAGCTGCTGACGGTGGCGCGGCCACGGTCGAAAACATCACTGCGGCTGCAGATTTTGCTAAGTCGTCGTTTGTATCGCGTGAGCTAGCTAAATCGGATCGTCCAGAACTGACGGCCGCCAAAGTGATCGTCTCCGGCGGTCGCGGTATGGGTTCGGCAGAAAACTTTAAGATATTGGAGCCTCTGGCTGACAAACTGGGCGCGGCGATGGGCGCTTCACGGGCTGCGGTCGATGCGGGTTTTGTGCCGAATGACTGGCAAGTCGGCCAGACCGGGAAAATCGTGGCACCGCAGCTCTATATTGCGGTCGGTATTTCGGGTGCGATTCAGCATCTCGCCGGGATGAAAGACTCTAAAACGATCGTTGCAATCAATAAGGATGAAGAGGCTCCGATTTTCTCGGTCGCTGATTACGGCATCGTGGGTGATCTGTTTGAGATCGTTCCGCAATTTGTGGCCGAACTTGGTTAATTGTCACCGCGACAATATATTGAGCAAAGTGTAAAGAGACTGGTCTGGGATTCAGGTAACTCATTGGGTAGCTGCAGCTTGATTGCTGCTTAGCTGCTGCTCAATTGCAACTTTATGGTACCTGGCGGTTAGACCTATTAATGAGAACGTTTGCAAAAACGCCAAGGCAGTATTACGGAAGTGGTACTGCCCATTTTTTTGGAGTACTTGATGAGTTATGTCGCGCCGTTAAAAGATATGTTGTTCGCCCTGAACGCCCTCGCTGGGCTTGAGCAAGTCAGTCAACTGCCGGGTTGCGCAGACGCGACACCGGAAACTGTCGAAGCAGTACTCCAGGAAAATGCCCGATTTTGTAGCGAAGTGGTGGCACCTCTGAACCGCTCGGGAGATCAGGAGCCAAGCTTTTGGCGCGATGGCGATGTGATTACCAGCAAGGGTTTTAAGGAGGCGTTCAAGTCATTTGCAGAGGCGGGATGGCAAGGAGTTCAGCATCCAGAAGAATATGGCGGCCAGGGTTTGCCAAAACTCGTGGCCACACCGTGCATCGAAATGCTGAATGCCGCTAATCTGTCCTTTGCGCTATGTCCGTTACTAAGCGATGGCGCGATTGAAGCGTTGATGACGGCTGGCACAGATGCGCAAAAAAGCATGTATTTAGAAAATCTGGTATCCGGAAAATGGACAGGTACTATGAATCTGACTGAACCGCAGGCTGGTTCCGACTTGGCACAAGTGCGCACGCGCGCTGTGCCGCAAGGCGATGGCACGTTCAAGGTTTCGGGTACAAAGATTTTCATTACCTTTGGCGATCACGACATGGCCGAGAATATCGTCCATCTGGTGTTGGCACGCACTCCTGATGCGCCTGAAGGCGTAAAGGGGATTTCGTTATTTGTTGTCCCGAAATTTCTGGTGAACGCGGATGGTTCACTTGGTAATCGCAATGATGTTCATTGCGTCTCCATCGAACACAAGCTTGGCATAAAGGCAAGTCCAACTGCTGTCCTCCAGTTTGGCGATCACGGTGGTGCAATCGGGACATTGGTTGGGTTAGAAAACCGTGGTCTGGAATATATGTTCATCATGATGAACGCCGCACGTTTTGCTGTTGGCATGCAAGGTGTTGGCATCGCTGAGCGGGCTTACCAAAAGGCGGTGAGTTTTGCCAAAGACCGTATGCAATCACGCGATTTAAGTGGATCAGCGGGGCCAGTTGCCATTATCAATCACCCTGACGTGCGCCGTATGTTGATGTCTATGCGCTCGCAAACTGAGGCGGCACGCGCCTTGGCTTATGTCACAGCCGCGGCATCTGATATAGCGCATCACCACGTTGACGAGGCTACGCGCAAAGCCAATCATGCGTTTTACGAATACCTTGTACCTATCGTCAAGGGTTGGTCTACTGAGATGTCGATTGAAGTCGCCTCGACCGGTGTGCAGATACATGGTGGCATGGGTTTTATTGAAGAGACCGGTGCTGCGCAGTTTTACCGCGATGCACGTATTTTGACAATCTATGAGGGTACAACAGCGATTCAGGCGAATGATCTGATCGGCCGTAAGACTGCTCGCGACGGCGGTGCTGTTGCGAAAGGTATTGTTGCGCAAGTCAGAGCAACTCAAGTTCAATTGGCTTCTAGTAGCGATGCTGATTTACTTGCCATTGGCAAACAATTGGCAATTGGAGCAGATGCATTGGAGCAGGTAATTGACTATGTCGTCGCAAATCTAAAAAGCGATATTAAAGCAGTATTTGCCGGCAGTGTGCCGTACCTGAAGTTAGCCGGCATTGTCCTCGGCGGTTGGCAATTGGGGCGGTCGGCTTTGATTGCTTCAGAAAGATTAGTGGCGGGTGAGGGCGACGCTAGCTTCTATCGCGCCAAAATAGGCACTGCACGGTTTTTTGCCGATCATATATTGGCGCAATCGACGGGACTGCAAACGTCGGTGATAAGCGGAAGTGCAGGCGTGATGGCCTTAACTGAAGATCAATTTTAATCAGGGTTAATTTGTTTGAGTAAATAAAAAAGCAGCCATAGGCTGCTTTTTATTTACTCATTTCTCTGGATGCAAGACTTGCACAGTCAATACCTGACTAAACATTCTTTATCCGTACGAACCACCAGTAAATAGCAGGTCAAAAGTGCGAGCGATGGTTCCTATCAAGCCAATTGCGCCCACGCCGACACTTAGTACGATAATTAATGCTATCAGCCATGTCGATTCCGATTTTTTGCCTGAGTTGGTATTTTGTTGTGCATCCCATTTTTCATCAGGCATTAAGCCAGTGACCAATGCCTCCAGAATCGCAATTAATGCCGAGGCGATAAGAGGTGCAAATACAAACAGTTTTTGCTGTTCAGGCCACAGTGTGAGAGCTAATAAAGATAATGGCAATGTGGCAAGATGCAGCCAGCCCCAAACGTCTTTTGCTCCGTGTAAATAAAATCTGTGTAACCCAATGCTGCCAAATACGGTGGTTATAAAGGTGGTGAAGGTCTTGTTTTTATGGTTTGTCGTCATTGAAATGAGAGGCAATAGGGTGTTGCGTTGTCGGTAACGGGGCCGTGAGTGAAACGGATATCGGGAAAAGATGAAAAGTCAGCAGCGCTTCGCAAACTGTTATTGATGTTGGTGCGCTAACTATCTCCGTAGTGTAACGTAACCGTTGCGATGTTGTATGGTGGAAATCGCGGCGTCAGTATATCTAAAACAAGTATGGAAGCGCCCTATAAAAACTAGCGCGACATAATGGCGCGACCGAGCTCTCGGAGCAGGGAAAGCGTTAAAAAAAAATCACAGTAAGCCTATAATGAAGCCCTTTTAGAGCTGGCAACTCACCTTTATAGCGCGATTGATGCAGCGCCGCGACACTGTAGGATAGTCCGAGGTTGCAGGGTTGGCCTAACTTGCGTTATAATTTGCGGCTTTTTCCGTGTTCGACAACACTTTTTGGAATCATTATGGTCGTTATTCGTTTATCTCGTGGTGGCGCTAAGAAGCGCCCGTTTTACAACATCGTAGTAACTGATTCGCGCAATCGTCGCGATGGTCGCTTTATCGAGCGTCTGGGTTTCTACAATCCAGTTGCATCTGGTGCTTCGGAAAGCTTCCGTATTGCGCAAGATCGTCTGACCCATTGGGAAGGCGTTGGCGCGCAAATGTCGCCAACTGTTGCTCGTCTGGTCAGCCAGGCTGGTAAAAAAGCTGCAGTTTAATTCTGTAGCTGGTAACTGATTTGTCTACGCTTACTTCAGCAACTATCGTGGCTCCGGTCGCAACAGTCGCAAAATCAGCGGAAGCGGCGCAATCAGGAGTCATGACTTGCGTTGTGACTCCAGCAGATTTGATCATGGTCGGTTATATAACCGGCGCCTATGGACTTCAGGGCTGGGTGCGGATCAAACCGTATTCACCTGACGCTGATGCGTTACTGAATGCCAAAAAATGGTGGCTGGGTAGGCCAAATGTGGCAGATCTGCAAGATATTGAGATGATGCAGGCCAAAAACCACAGTGGTGACATTGTGGCGCGTTTGGTTGGCGTTGTTGGACGTGAAGCTGCGGAGGGCCTTAAAGGCACTGCAGTACATGTTCGCCGTAGCCATTTTCCTGCATTGGAAGATGGAGAATTTTACTGGATCGATTTAATCGGTCTGGCGGTTGAAAATCTGCAAGGCGAGCAATTAGGTGTTGTATCAGACCTGATGGATAACGGGGCGCATCCTATTTTAAGGATCGCGCTTCCGGCTATTGTCGGTCAGGATAAGGCTTCACCTGAATTGCTGGTTCCTTTTGTGGATCAATTCGTCAAGACCGTTGATCAGAAGGCAAAAAAAATCACGGTGGACTGGGGTCTGGATTATTAGATTCTTAATTGTAGGCTCTGCAAACCTGATGGTTGGTGTCGGATTTAGCCCGGCCTTCCATCTTGATGCGATCTTCCAGCTTAAGCGGCCGACAGTTCTGGTGGACGGTGAAATAGGTGGGCGTTATGCAATTTGATGTCGTCACACTGTTTCCAGAAATGTTTGCTGCGTTAACGCAGTCGGGTGTTACCCGGCGTGCATTCGAGCAAAAAAAGTGTGAGTTGGCGTTGTGGAATCCGCGTGATTTCACCATCGACAATCATCGCACGGTTGACGATCGGCCTTACGGTGGTGGTCCTGGCATGGTAATGCTGGCGAAACCACTGGAAGCGGCGATTGATGCTGCAAAAAAACGTCAGCAGCAACAGAATTTATGTTTGCCACGTGTTGTGTATCTGTCGCCGCAAGGCCAGCCACTTACACATCAGCGTGTCATGCAACTGAGCACCGAGTCTGGTCTGGTGTTGTTGTGTGGACGTTATGAGGCTATCGACCAACGGTTGCTGGACCGCTGTGTGGATGAAGAAATCAGCCTTGGCGATTTTGTTTTATCCGGCGGTGAGTTACCGGCAATGGCATTGATGGATGCCGTTATCAGACAATTGCCTGGCGTACTAAATGACGGTGCTTCGGCAGTCGAAGACAGCTTTGTCAATGGCTTGCTGGATTGTCCGCATTACACCAGGCCAGAAGCATATGAAGGTGTGGTCGTGCCGCCTGTTTTAATGGGTGGGCATCACGCCGAGATCGAAAAATGGCGACGCCAACAGATGTTACTGGCAACTGTTAATAAACGACCAGATTTGATCGTGAAGGCACGTCAGGATGGTTTGCTGACGGCCAGTGACGAAAAGTTTATACGAACTATTGCCAGCGTTTAATTCAGCATTTTTACGCTGTTTGAAATGTTGCTAGCTTGTTTTGACAGAGGTAATAATAAGTGGCGCCCAATAAGTAGATTTTGTAATTCTTATAATGTTGTAAGAAGAGCGACCAACCGGTCGCATGTGTAACCCCATCCTCTACTGAGCAGTGCATTGCACATAGTGTCAGCAAGATGGTATTTGGAGCTAAAAATGGATCTGATCCAGCAACTTGAGCAAGAAGAAATTGCTCGCCTAGGTAAAGTTATTCCTGAATTCGCACCTGGCGATACTGTTATCGTTAGCGTCAATGTAGTCGAAGGTACGCGCAAACGTGCTCAGGCTTACGAAGGCGTTGTGATTTCACGTCGTAACCGTGGTTTGAACTCTAACTTCATCGTCCGTAAAATTTCTTCCGGCGAAGGCGTTGAGCGTACATTCCAGTTGTACTCGCCACTGATTGCTTCGATCGAAGTGAAGCGTCGCGGTGATGTACGTCGCGCTAAGCTATACTATCTACGTGAGCGTTCGGGTAAATCGGCGCGTATCAAAGAAAAATTGCCACAACGTCGTACTGTCGCTAAAACAGCAGCGTAAGCAGTTACAGATCTGGCATGTAGTTTGCATGAAGAAGGGCGCCGGTAGGTGCCCTTTTTTGTTGTTTGATTTAAGTGTTTATAGTGATGTTGTTGGGGTATGAGTGCTGCCTCAACACGCTGCCACGTATGGGCAGACCTTGGTTTTGCGAATACCTCTCTTGAAATACATGTAGAGATACCACAGCAAAGGGATTGCACTAGATCGTAATGCGCCGCGGAATAGGAATTGTTTTGGTCAAACTTACTCTCGATCCTCTGATGATGCCAATTGATGCCGTCGCAGGTGAGTTGGCGCTCGCGCCTGATAGGATGAACGCCGACTGGTTACGTCAGCGTTTCGCACAGCCGCCCCTATGGTTTCCTGAAAGCGTCGGGCAACAATTACGAGGCCTGGCTGGAGAAGGAACGCCTACTGCCGCTGCAGTCCTGATTCCGATCATTATGCATCCTGAAGGGCCGACGTTACTATTCACCCAGCGTACGGCACATCTTACGGATCACGCAGGTCAGGTCAGTTTTCCCGGTGGCAGAACAGAGCTTACCGACAGTTCACCCACTGAGACGGCATTGCGCGAGGCCGAAGAAGAGATTGGATTACCGCGCGGTGAAGTAGAAGTGATTGGCACGCTGCCAGAATACTTTACAGGTACAGGATATCGGGTAACGCCTGTAGCTGGACTGATTCAACCCCCAGCATCGTTGCGCGCAAATCCCGATGAAGTGGCGGAAATTTTTGAAGTCCCACTCGCTTTTTTGATGGATGGTCTGAATCATCAACTGCGTACGTTTGATTTGCCAGATGGTTATCGACGTACGTTTTACGCGATGCCTTACGAGCGTTTTTTCATATGGGGCGCGACCGCGGCCATGCTGCGTAATTTATTCCACTTTCTGCGCGCGTAATTATCACGTTTTGGCTTATCTAAGGGCCACGAACCGGTGTCTCGTGTAATTGCTCTGGTACGGCGAATACTAGTCAGCTTTCTTTCAATGCCTGGTATTGCTTCTTTTTGCTTCTAATACGCACAAAACTATCTTTTTCCAGCGCCTCTAAGAAATAAACTCTGTTAAATGACGGACAAATTTGATTCTGTCACTAGGCTGCGTTATCGTATGGTTTATCGTTTCGTTTAAATGACAATTCATGCAAAATTGTTGGAAGTAACACGCTTTATTGCGAGCTTGGCTGGAAGCCACACGAATCGTCGCGATCATTAAGACGTTATATTTTTTATGTACGCATGATTTGTACATAAAAAATGTAACTCTCTGCGACAATTTTGCATAGATTCTATAAATATAAAACAGGATTTGCTGACTTTTAAGGCTGGTTGATGACTTTTCTCTCTATTCTGTTTGCGTTATTAATCGAGCAATTAAAACCGCTCCGTGCGGACAATCCGGTGTACACGTGGATTAAGCATTTTGCACTTATGGTGGAAGGCTGGCTAAACGCCGGTCAGGCACGCCACGGTCGCTTAGGTTGGTTTTGTATCATGTTGGCATTGATGGTTCCGACGGCGTTGATTTATTGGGTGTGCGTTCATATTGGTGCTTGGGCCGCGTTTGCATGGAACGTTATTATTGTCTATTTAACACTGGGATTTCGGCATTATAGTCATTACTTCACGTCGATCCAGCTGGCTTTAAATACCGGTGATGATGCCACTGCCCGGACTCTCCTGGCCGAATGGACCAAGCAAGATACAACCGATATGGAAGTGGGCGAGATTTCGCGTATTGCGGTGGAAAAGGCTTTAATCACCACGCATCGAAACGTATTTGGCGTATTTTTTTGGTTTTTGATGCCGCTCGGCCCGGCCTGCGCAGTGATGTATCGGGTTGCTGAATACTTGGCACGGGCCTGGAATGAACCTGACCACATGAAAAACGAACAGTTTGGTCGGTTTGCAACCCAAGCGTTTTATTGGATAGATTGGATTCCTGCGCGACTGACAGCGTCTGCCTTTGCCGTCGTTGGCAATTTTGAGGATGCTATTTTCGCGTGGCGCAATTTTGCTGATCGGTGGAAAAGTGAGACTGATGGCATTATTTTGTCATCTGGTGGTGGGGCAATGGGTGTTTTGCTTGGAACCCCCAACGAGAATGCCAGCGATTTTCTTCCGATTGACGCCGCTACGGTAGACTCTACCGGGATTGAAACGGACAGTCCGCCTGGTGAATTGCCGACTCCGCGTGCATTGCAAAGCACAGTGGGCTTGGTCTGGCGTGCCCTGCTGCTATGGATGTTTTTGTTGTTACTTTTTTCAGTTGGCGTGTGGTTGGGCTAAGTGCTTTTTGAACGGAGCCATCTAATTTTTACATAGTCTTCTATAAGATATAATACGTAAGAATTGATCGCGTAATTGTAGATTGGATCAACCGACCGGCTTCGATCGAATGATTGGTTTATCGACGTGCATACGCTGCACGTCTGGTCTAATCATCCTCAATTACATAAAACCCTTGCTCTCATCTCATGAGGATGCTGAGAATACGTTTATTGTAAGTATCAAAAAGAAATGAGCTGTCCGCATGGCCGATATTATTAAACCCCCTAATGCGCCCGCCCGTGAATTTTTTATTCAGGGAATAACCTCCGATGGAAGACAGTTTCGCCCGAGCGACTGGGCGGAACGCTTGTGTGGCGCGATGTCCTGTTTTCGACCTGAAGGCGTTGGTGGCCGTAATTCACATTTACAATATTCTCCTTATGTTTTGCCAACGTTGCTTAACGGTATCCGTTCGGTCGTAGTGAATGAAGATTTAAGAGAAATCGAGCCACTCGCATATCATTTCGTTGTGAACTTTGCCAAAGACAATGATTTGCAGATTGTGCATGCGTGTTTGCTGCCCGATGCAGATCAATCTGGCAGCGAGTCACCAAAATCCTCCTGATATTGAAATCGGCTGAAAGCAGGGCGGCTATTCTGTCGCTACCTGCCTGATTGCGCCTGTAATGTGACTTCTGACGGAAACTTTATTCCTCCAATATTTGCCACGCCACCAATTCCCCTTTAAATCTAGCAAAAAAGCGCTTCGACACATCTTCCAAGGCACGCGTTAAGGTATCTTTCAAGTGGCGCAGCGTAGTTAGGAGTTACTAGTAAATGGTGAGTAGTGAGTAGTAAGTAGTGAGTCCAACATTTTGCCCATATAGCCGGTACTGATTGAAATGTTGTAATGGTTGTAGCGCTTTTTTGATGCTACTCGATACGAATGTTGTTACATCCCATCCCATCCTTGAGCTGCTTTAACTTGGGTTTTTCTCTCGCAATAACCTCCAGACCATTTTTTAAAATCTCACATCAAATTACCATTTGTTCACTTTGATTCCGCTATTTTTATAGCTTGGACGAATCTCCTGATGAGCCGAAGTTTTCATCTATTTATCAGCAAAAAGTTTCCGATCGCTATTGGGAACGCCTGCACCAATTTGGGGTCGAAGAGGCCGCCAACTATCGGTGGATGCTAGACTGTAGACAAATCTGCTATAAAATTAGTCAAAGCATCTGGCTCTCTGCGTTTTGCATTGATGTATGGCGGTCTGAAAGACCTCGATTTGGGTGGCGCTTGATGGCGCAGCCAACACTCTGAAGTTGTATTTTTCTTTTGGAGCTAAAGATGGAAAGTACCAGAATTGAACGGGATACGTTTGGCAATATTGAAGTACTGAATGCGCGACTTTGGGGAGCGCAGACGCAACGCTCATTAGCGCATTTTCATATTTCCACTGAGCGTATGCCAGTCGAATTGATTACTGCGCTGGCATATGTCAAACACGCCTGCGCCCAAGTAAATTTGGATCTCGGCAAGTTGCCGGCACAAAAAGCCAATGCGATTATGCAAGCGGCGACCGAGGTCAGTAGCGGCAAGCATCCAGACGAATTTCCATTGGCAGTCTGGCAGACCGGTTCTGGTACGCAGAGCAATATGAACATGAATGAAGTGCTAGCCAATCGTGCTTCCGAGTTGCTTGGTGGAGAACGTGGCGAAACACGTTTGATCCATCCTAATGATGCGGTTAATCTAAGTCAGTCATCCAACGATATTTTTCCGACAGCGATGCATGTCGCCGCAGTGTTGGGCATGAGCGAATTGTTGCTGCCCGCGTTAAGTGCTTTACGCGACACATTGCAGAAAAAATCTGTCGCATTTGTCGACATCGTCAAGATCGGGCGTACCCATTTGCAGGACGCAACACCGCTCACGCTCGGTCAGGAATTTTCTGGCTATGTGGCGCAACTCGATTTCGCCGAACGTAATATTGCCGCTTCATTAGACGGTTTGTGCGCGCTTGCTGCGGGCGGCACGGCAGTCGGTACCGGCATGAATGCACATCCTGAATTTGGTGCGCGTGTCGCTGCCGAGTTAAGCAAAGCGCTGAATGCACCATTTCGTACGGCAGAAAATAAGTTCGCTGCGCTCGCCGCACATGATGCGTTGGTCGCGGCACATGGCGCATTAAAGACGTTGGCCGCAGCCCTGATGAAGATCGCCAACGATGTTCGCTGGATGGCGTCGGGTCCGCGTTCTGGCTTGGGAGAAATAAGTATTCCAGAAAATGAACCTGGTAGTTCAATTATGCCCGGCAAGGTCAATCCGACTCAATGTGAAGCATTGACGATGATTTGCTGTCAGGTCTTTGGCAATGACGTCGCCATTAACTTCGGTGGTGCATCGGGTAATTTTGAATTAAATGTTTTCAAGCCATTGATCGCGCATAATTTTTTGCAAAGCGTCCGTCTGCTTACGGACGGTATGCATAGTTTTGACCATCATTGCGCATCTGGCATTGCCGCCAACGAGGATCGTATCGCAGAACTGATGGCACGCTCGCTGATGTTGGTTACTGCGTTGGCACCGCATATCGGTTACGACAAAGCGGCTCAAATTGCCAAGCATGCGCATCACGATGGCAGTACTTTGAAGCAAGCGGCGCTGGATCTGGGTTACGTTACCGAAGATCAGTTTGTGGCTTGGGTGCAACCGTCCAGGATGACTTATCCAGAGTAATCTACAGCAGTTCAGCCTGTCATTGGTTGACGTGCCGGTTGAATAATTGATGCCGAAAAAATGTTAAATCAGGTTAAGTTTCCCTAAATATGCAGGTTTGCGAGGTTCTTGCGGCCTGCTTTATTTATAATGCACAATTAATGTCGATGGCTGCTTCGAAGATTGTCATCAATCTGTTTGCCTCAATTGCTATCGCCGCACTTCGCTACCCTGTTATGTTACTGAGATATTAATACGTACGTATTCTGTTAGCGTAGCCTGACTTTTTTGTTAAATCCCGAACGCTATGCTTCAATTTCTTTTCTCTTATCAATATTGTTGGGGCGCTGTTATGTCGAGCCGCTTTTGCTACGAGGACTATTGCGCATGAGGAAGTGCCACCGCAAGTCCGTTAAATGGTTCACAAACCGACTCTGCGGGGTTGTTTTCGGCGTTCTTTCCTTTAGTGCTTCCGACGCCTTTGCCGTCTATAAGGTTGAGATTGAGGCTCCTAAAGAAATTAGTGCCCTATTGAAGCAGCATCTGGACCTGGTGCGCTATAAGGATCGCGACGACTTGAGTGACGATCAGCTAAAATTTATGCTCGATACGGTCAACGACCAAGTCACCCAACTCACGTCTACTGAGGGTTATTTTTTGCCCACCACCGAAGTGACGGTCGACGATGGAAAAGTCAAAGTCATCCATCTCAAAGTTGATGCACATAAACGGACGATCGTTTCCAGCGCAACTATCGATGTGACAGGGAAGGTAGCGACCGAGGTGCCAGAGCGGATTCCGCGTATTCAACGCAACTGGCGCTTGCCCGTTGGCCAGCCATTTCGTCAGAGTGATTGGGATGCGGCTAAGGAGCATAGTTTACAGCTGTTGCAATATAAGGGATTTCCGTCTGCGAAGATTGCCCATTCGGAGGCAAGGATTGAGGCCGACAACAGTGAGGCGCAGTTATCGGTTGAGTATGAAAGTGGGCCGTCATTTACGCTAGGTGCGTTGCAAATTACCGGAACTAAACGCTATCCGAATACGATCATCCAAAATGTTAATCCATTAAGTGTTGGCGAGAATTACGATCTGGACCGTTTGCTGTATCTGCAGCGGCAAATACAAAACACCGGCTATTTTGGTAACGTCATCGTGGGAATTGACGACGATGCGACCAACCCGGCGTTGACGCCGGTAAAGGTGCAGGTTACTGAGTTTCCAGCACAGCGTCTTAGAGCTGGAGTCGGTTATGCGACAGATACGGGTGCTCAGGTCCAGGGTGGCTACTCGAATTACAATGTGTTTGGCGATGCCTGGATCTTTGACAGTACGGCCAAAATTGAACAGCGACGTCAGTATGGATCGCTCAGCTTAAACATGCCGCCGGACCAACGTAGTTTTGTGAATGGCATTAATACTTCATATGATCGCACTACTCTTCAAGGAGTGGACCTGCGCAGCCAGAGGATTGGGTTAAAGCGCGCACGTTCTCTGGAAAACTATGACACAGCATTGACGCTTGATTACTATCGCGATTCGCTGCAACAGACCGATGGCGCCGTTTTACCGCCGGACACTGTCGTTTTGCCAGGTAAACATCAAGCAGTAGTGCCAGGATTTAGCTGGACCCGGCGTGATGTCGACGATCAGATTTTTCCGACTGAAGGCCATATTTTTTCCGTACAAACGGGGATCGCTTTGAAGGGATTACTCACCGACCAAAGTTTTTTTCGCGCTTATCTTCGCTATAAAAAATATATTCCGATCGCTAAACGCGACATCATGATTTTCCGCGTCGAAGGCGGCGCGGTATTTACAAAAGGGGCCAGCGCGGAAGTCCCTGCATCGTTACTGTTCCGGGCTGGCGGGAATGAGTCTGTGCGCGGTTATAGCTATCAGGGTATCGGCAATACCCAAAACGGCACGGTCTATCCCACAAAATATCTAGTGACTGCCAGCGCCGAATATCAGCATTGGTTTAATCACAGTTGGGGCGCGGCAATATTCTACGATATCGGCGCTGCGACCAATAGCTTCGTCGATAGGGAAATTAAGGTTGGTACGGGATTTGGTACGCGCTGGCGCAGTCCCGTGGGTCCGGTCAACGTTGATCTGGCCTATGGCGTCCAGGACAGGCGTATTCGCCCTCACATTTCGCTCGGTATTGCATTCTGATGACTTTTTATGATTGTAAAAATTTTTTTCGGTGCGGTGATTTTTTATAGACATAGGACAGATTTCTTATCTGTCATGCCCGTAAAATTTTGTTATTAAACCGATAGAAAAACAGCTGGATTGCAGTGGCCGTATAACGGTACTCAATCATTCGGGCAGGTGCCGGATCCATCCATTTACTACGACAAGATATTTGCATGACCAAAGCAATAGCATCAAACACCGATCAATCAGCCACGCCAAACCCAGCGCCGCCAGCGTCGGGAAAAAACGGCGGTGGCCGTTCAGGTTTCGTCCGCAGAATAGCCGCGCTAATGTTGACGCTACTACTCATTCTGGTGTTGATGATCTGCGCCCTGTTCATTGGACTCCGCACGGAATCCGGGACTAAAGCAATATGGAATACGGCGACTTGGCTATCGCAAAAACATCTAAGTGGCGAATTAGCTGGCGGTACGGTGGCGGAAGGCGTGCGGGTGAAGAACGTGGTTTATCGTGATGCAACGCAAGAATTTACTATCGATAAAATTGATGGAAGTTGGCGCCTGACATTTTCTCCACTGAAATTCAGCATCAACTATTTGCACATCGGCACTGTGGCAGCACGGATGCAACCAAAGCCGTCCGAGCCAATGGTATTGCCAACGCGATTAACGTTGCCGCTGGCATTATCGCTCGATAGTATTACGCTGGATAAGCTTGCCCTGACGGAAGGATTAAGTACAACGGAATATCGTAATCTATCGTTGCACGGACAATCTGACGGGACGCAACATACGCTGGTATTTGAACGTTTGGACACAGCATTCGGTAGCGCAAATGGAACGGTGCATTTACAGGGTACGAAACCGTTTTCGATTAGCGGTGGTGCAGAACTAAAAGGTGCTTACGAACAGGAAAAATATCAGATCGTTGCCAAAGTGTCGGGCACATTATCTGATTTGAATCTTGCTTTACAAGGCAACGGCGACAAACTACGCGCCACTGCCGAGATTGCTGCGACACCGTTTGCACCGATCCCGTTTGAGCGCGTGCGTATCAGCGCTACGCACATCAACCCAAAATTATTCAGCGCCGGTGCACCGTTGGCGGACTTGAATATTCAGGCCGATCTGACGCCGATTTCTCCTCCGGAAGCGGTTGACGGTGTGCCAGCAAAGACGAACATATCAGGCAGCAAAGTTGATTTAGCGTTGCTGGCGGTGAGCGGCCCTTTGCATATCTCGAACGCGATTCCCGGTGCTCTCGATAAAGATCGCTTGCCGTTGATCTCCGTAGACGCGCAATTACGTCTGGACGCGAAAACCCAGCAACTATCAGGCTTGAAAATTAAATTACTGGATAAAGGTTTGATCAGCGGTGCGGGTGAATATCACGCCGATGGTAAGGAGAAAAATACCGGTAATTTTACCTTTGATGTTGCCGATCTCGATCTACATGCATTGCATGGAAAATTACAGACGTCGCAATTGCAAGGTCCAATTAGTGTCACTCTGACGCCGGATACACAAGTAATCGGATTAACCTTGGCCGACAAAAATTTTTCGGCAAAAATGGATGCGGTGATTGATCCCAAAAAAATAGATTTGCGCCTCGCAGAATTGGTAGCCGGGCCTGCACATCTTAATCTGAGCGGAACCGTGGATCGTACCAACGGTATGGCTTATACGATGAAGGGGAAACTACGTGATTTCGATCCTGCTTTATGGATAAAGAGTAGTTCTCCAGCGGCCAAAAAGTCGGACAAGAAATTTGAAAAGCAACCGCACATAAAGAGCAGCTACGTAAAGACAGCAAAACCTGTTTCTGCAAGCATCAACATGGATATTAATGCTGCCGGGAAGTTAGCGCCGACGTTGCAACTAAAGTTGGCATTCAATATTCTCGATAGCGTTTATGACCACCTGCCAATGACGGGGAAAGGCGTTATCAATCTGCTTGATAAGCGCTTATTGCCAAGTGAGGCGCAAATCTCCGTGGCAGGTAATAACGCCCAATTAAAGGGCAATTTTGGTGTGCCGGGAAATCATTTTAACTTCAAGGTAGATGCGCCGGAATTACAGCGATTGGGATTTGGTTTGTCAGGTGCGCTCAATACGGAAGGGCAGGTCAGCGGAAGCATTCAAAAGCCCGTCGTCAAGGCGACCTATCGCGCGGAAAAGTTAGTATTCGGGGCGCAGCAAATCGACAGTTTGTCCGGGCAGGCCGATATTCAAGCCGACTTGAGTGCCAAGGTATCCGCCGCCACCAACCGCCTCCAAGTCAGCATCGAAGCGCATGGTTACCGTGGCCCAGATATTGCGTTGAGCAAAATGAACGCAAGCCTATCCGGTACTTTTGGCGATCACAGTTTAAAGCTTGATACTGTTGGTACCGTGCGCGATAAGCCATTGGCACTGACTTTGGCCGCGCAAGGAAAAGTGATTCAAAATGCCACCGGCTATGGTTGGCAGGGCACGCTAGGCGAATTGAAAAATCAAGGTATTCCTCGTGTGTCACTAGACACGCCTTTGTCCATTAGCGTGGCAGGAGATAAGATTATTTTAGGCGCGACTCGGCTGACGATTGCCGATGCGGTCATTGATTTAAAAAATCTAAGTATCGATCATGGGCGCATACAGTCGGCTGGTGCCGTGAATGCGCTGAATGTGAAAACGGTAGTCGATCTTGTACATGAATTTACCGGCACTGCGCCACCGTTAAAAACAGACCTGGTCCTCGACAGTCGCTGGGATTTTGGATTGTCAGACAGCGCCACCGGGTTTGTTGAGATTAACCGACGTAGCGGTGATATCCGGGTGACATCAGGGCGCGGAGACATTCCGCTGGGATTGACAGAACTGCGCCTGCGTGCGGATCTTCAGGGAACACAGGTTAATGTGAATACGGCTCTCTCTGCCGCCAAAATCGGTTCAGTGAATGTGCAAGTGAAATTAGGTTTGAACCGTATCGGGAACGGGTTAATGATCACTGACAACGCGTCCTTATCGGGTGCAGTAAAAGCCAGCGTTCCGCAACTAAAAACGGTCGGCAGTCTGATCGGGCCGCAAGTCGGTTTAGACGGTAATCTGAAGATGGAGCTAAAGCTTGATGGGGTTTTAGGACAACCGACCCTGTCCGGTACGGTTGCAGGCGATAATCTGGCGGTCACCCTCTATGATCAGGGAATAAAATTACGTGATGGTATCGCACGGTTTAATGTGGAAAAAAATGTCATCGCATTACAGCAGTTGGAGTTTCATGGTGGCGATGGAACACTACGCGCCAATGGTCAACTTCAGCTTGGAAAATCGAATCCTGATGTGACGGCTACGATCGTCGCGGATCGGTTGCAACTATTTGCCAGTCCAGATCGTCAGTTGATGTTATCAGGGCAAGCCAAGGTAGCCAATGTCAACGAGCAGTTGCACGTGGATGGCAAGTTCACCATCGATAAGGCATTGTTCGATTTGCCTAAGACTAGTGCTCCGGCGCTCGGAGACGACGTCGTGATCGTTCGCAATGATGGGAAAACCCGTTCTGCGCCGTTGACCGACAAACAGAAAATAGCAAAAACGGCGGAAAAGCCAGCTGGAAGCTTGACCCCGATTATGAATATCGATGTCAATTTCGGCAATGATTTTCGTTTTCGTGGAAGCGGTGCCGATCTCAAATTAGGCGGCACGATGTCGGTGCATAGTGAACCGTTTGCGCCATTGCGTGCCAGTGGCACGATCCGTGTCACCGACGGAACTTATGAAGTATTTGGTCGAAAATTGGCAATTGAACGCGGGTTAATTAATTTTACCGGACCGCTGAATAATCCTAACATTAACATCTTGGCGATGCGGCGTAATCAAGATGTCGAAGCCGGCGCAGAAATTAGTGGTTATGCATCCTCGCCGCGGGTCAAGCTGGTATCTGAGCCAAATGTCTCCGACGAAGAAAAACTGTCGTGGTTAATGTTCGGTCATGGCAGCGACAGTAGTGCGCTCGGCCAGCGTCAGGCCGCCGGTCAGGCCTTGGCGTTTTTGGGTAATTATGGCGGCAAAAAAATAGCCCAAGGCGTCGGGCTCGATGAATTCTCGATTGGTTCCAGTGAGTCAGGTTTAGTCGATGAACAGGTTGTCAATATAGGCAAAGCAATTACCGAAAAAATTAATCTCGGTTACGAGCAGGGCCTGACCAGCGCAGCTAGCGTGTTAAAACTCACCTGGCAATTTTCGCGTCGATGGTCGATGGTTTTGCGTGGTGGCACCATCAACGGTCTGGACGTTTTGTTCACTAAGCGCTTTGATTCGTTTTGGGCAGAAAAGAAGGGGAAACCCCCCGCCGAGAAACCGGACGTAGATTTCTAGTAAGTAGTAGGGATGTGCAGTATTGCCGTCTTGGACAACAATTCTTCTTTTATACATGTAGTTATTTTTTAGATATCGCCGCTTTATGACTCCGCTTAAATACCTTCAGGCCTATCCGTCCGCATTGCAGGATCAGATACGCCAACTCATTGAACAAAAGCGTTTGGGGGAATATCTACTTAAGCGGTATCCGGGCAAACACGCGGTCCAAAATGATAAGGCTTTGTATGCTTATACTTTGTCATTAAAACAGGCACATTTAAAAAATGCACCGAATATTGATAAGGTGCTCTTCGACAGTCGGCTCGATTTGACGCACAAAGCGCTAGGACTGCACACCGCCATCTCGCGGGTGCAAGGAGGAAAACTGAAGGCTAAGAAAGAAATCCGCGTAGCGGCACTGTTCAAAGAGGCAGCGCCAGAATTTTTGCAAATGATCGTCGTACACGAACTGGCGCATCTGAAAGAGCAAGATCATAACAAGGCATTTTACAAACTATGTGAGTATATGCTGCCCGAATATCACCAGTTGGAGTTTGACCTGCGGGTTTTCCTAACCTTTCGTGAACTACGTAAAGCGGGGCTTGATATGGACAGTCAAGCGGTTTGATATGGTTACTTTTGCGGTACAGCAGACCCAAGAATCAGCATAGTGTAGTGGTAAATTGAATCCATGGCTAAACGATAAAAGATGGTTAACAACGGTATGCTACTGACGTTGAGTTTGATCAGCAACATTTGACCTCCAGACGGAAAGGCGCACCATGCACCGCTACAAACGATTGTGTATAGTCATTCTGTTTTTGTTGGCGCTGCTCGCGCTATTTCAATTTTCTGGATTGAGAGAGCATTTCAACCTGGCTTTTGTCCGTCAACAGTTGGTCGATAACAAACTGACCGGGTTGCTGGTTTTTGTCGTGTTGTTCTGCGTCGGGAATCTGGTTCAAATACCAGGCTGGATATTTCTGGCAGCGGCGGTGCTCGCCCTTGGCAAAACCTGGGGTGGCGTGGCGACTTACATTGCGGCCACCATTTCGTGCTTGTTTACTTTCCTGACGATTCGCTTCGTCGGTGGCGATGCAATACGAGCAGTGAAAAATCGGTATGCGCTAAAGATACTGCATGGTCTTGATGCCCATCCGATTAAAAGTATTGCGTTGCTTCGCGTATTATTTCAGACCGTTCCAGCCCTCAATTATGCACTTGCACTTTCTGGCGTCAAATTTCACAAATATGTGATTGGAACGATGCTCGGTTTGCCATTGCCGATTATGTTGTATTGCTTATTTTTTGATTATATTGGCAAGGTGTTGCATGTGATTTGAAGCGTGCAGATGGTGCTGAAAATGATGCAATCTAGTAAGGCAATCATTCTCGATATCATGATTCTGTATTGCTGTTGAAACATGAAACTTCAATGAGCAGATAGCGCGGTAAGCCCTCACCATGCCGTCGAAGTTCGCTATTTTTGCTATTTCCGATAGTATAGGCGTTCAATTGAACCGGAAAGCCACAATGACCAAACAGTTTTCAATCGCTTGCGAGCGTAACCGTCTTCCTATTGCAGCAGTTTTGGCAAGTAAATTGGTGGCATCGCAGCGCGTGTTAGAGATCGGCAGTGGCACGGGACAGCACGCGGTTTATTTTGCAGAGCAGCTTCCCCATCTGATATGGCAAACCAGCGATCTAACGGCAAATCACGCTAGTATTCTGGCGTGGCAAGAAGAGGCGCAGTTACCAAATGTATTGTCGCCGTTAACGCTAGACATGTCCGACGTTGATTGGTCGCAGTCACTGACTGGCCAGTACGATGCGGTGTTCACGGCCAATACTTGCCACATCATGTCGTGGCCCCAAGTACAGAATATGTTTTCAGGTGTCGGTCGTTTACTGAAGACGGGCGGCCGCTTTTGGACGTACGGACCTTTTAATGTCGACGGCCAATTTACTAGCGATAGTAATGCTGCGTTTGATGTCAGCTTGAAAAATTATGCTGCGCATATGGGACTTCGGGATATGGCAGATTTGGTTCTGTTGGCCGCAGAAAATAAGCTCCTTCTGGCGGCGGATCAGCTTATGCCTGCCAATAACCGGCTATTGGAATGGGAGCGGGTGTAACGCGATTAATCATTTTCTGCCCGGTCGCTTCTGAGGAATCATGAGATGGTGCGACGTCCAGACATTTCATCGCCGGCATCCGATTTTAATTTTATCGCGAAGGGCAGTGCGGTGGCTGCAATGATCGCGATAGTGAGGAACGTTGGCCAAAAGTCGGCGCTGACAATGGTGGTGTGGCCCTGAATCTGATTAGACAGTTGAAGTGAGTACCCGCCCACAGTCACACCCATGCCGATGGCCAATTGTTGCGCCACGCTGGTCAAGCTGGTTGCCTGGCTCATTTGTTGTGGCTTTATGTCGGCGTAAGCGATCGCGTTGATGCTGGTGAACTGCATGGAACGGATGCAACCACCCAACAGCAGTAAAGCGCCCACAATGATATGTGGCGTGTCCGCAGTCAGAGCGCCAAATGCCGCCATCGATGCCGCCCCCAATAGCGTGTTATAGATCAGCACCGTTCGAAAGCCAAAGCGTTTCAGCACGAAAGTGGTGATCGTCTTGACAAACATGGCACCGATTGACGATGCGCAGGTTAGCAAGCCGGATTGAAACGGCGACAGGCCGAATCCCAGCTGAAATAATAACGGCAGCAAGAACGGCAAAGCACCGATGCCGATGCGAAATAATGAACCGCCATAGATATTCATGCGTAGTGTCGGAATTGACAACAGACGCAGATTCAGCAGCGGATGTTCGCAGTGAAACGCATGCCACACATACGCCACCAGCGAAGTTGCACCGATTGCCATACAAATGAACGAGACGTCACTATTCACCAAATGCCGTCCGGCGCTGGCAAGGCCAAACATCAAGCAAGAGCAACCAACCGCCGAAAGAATAAAGCCGATCCAGTCTAACGGCACGGTTTGTTCTTCTCGCAGATTTTGAATATAGCGATTGGCGAGATAGATGCCGACGATACTGATCGGAATATTAATAAAAAATATCCAGCGCCAATGAAAGTAGGTAGTAATAAATCCACCAAGCGGAGGGCCGATGACAGGGCCAAGTAGCGCCGGAATGGTCAGATAACTTAGCGCCTTGACCAGGTCGGCTTTCGAGACCGTGCGCAATATTACAAGCCGCCCGACCGGAACCATCATGGCACCGCCAATACCCTGAAAGAAGCGCGCGGCGACAAATTCTGCCAAGGTATGCGACATTCCACACAGGATGGAGCCGAGCATGAATACGCCGATAGCTGTCCGAAACACAGTGCGCGCGCCGAAACGATCGGCCATCCAGCCGCTGATCGGGATGAATACCGCCAGACTGACAAGATAAGACGTCATGGCCAGTTTCAGCGCAATCGGACTTTCGCCCATGTCGAGCGCCATGGCGGGTAAGGAGGTGGCAATGACCGTCGCATCCATGTTTTCCATGAACAGCGCGCAGGCAACAATGAGGGGAGTGAGAAAAACACGAGAAATTGCCATGAGCGATGATGGATAGTGCCGTTCTATGGCACCGTCAAAGCTGCCGTTGGACTGAAGTGTTAAGTACGTCAGGAGCTGTCGGACTTATGGGATAAAAGCAAAAATAGCCCGTTATTGGACAAGAAACTGGCGAAATATGGATCATCCAGTTTATTTTAAAGCCGATTACCCCTAAGTCCGAAAGGCACTTAGTATAGCGCTTTGGCGTATCCTTCGCCGATCAGGTAGCATATGTGCTTCGTTGCAATGTTCTTTTGACGGCGTGCAGGATGCTTTTCGCTTTCTGTAAAATTCAAAAAATGATCTTTATTCCCGACTCGCATTAACTATGACTTCAGGTTTCACATTTTCGCCACCGCACATTGAGGCGCGCAGCGTTGATAGCATCACACTGGCCGATTCTGATTGTTTTGCTTTATTCGATGATCGATGTGCTGACGACGCGGCGAAGGTTTCTCGTTTGTACACTGATTATCGGTGCACATTGCAATGCCACGACGCAGACTCGTTGCCGCGATTGCTTGCTCAAATGCAGAAGGCATTGCAAGATGGCCTGCAAGTGGTGACGCTATTCCACTACGAACTGGGTGCGGCAATGCACCGTGTGCCGTTAGTTATTTCTAAATCGTCCCAAACAATTGAGCCGCTCGCTGAAGTATTGCTATTCGGAACCTGCCAAAAATTAACCGCGCTAGAAGTTGACGATTGGTTGAGGCAGCGCGCGCTGGTAATGAGTAATCCCCAGTTGAACGGTCTGCTACCAGATCAAAAAACGGCATGGTCGGATGCAAACAGCCTATCTGGCATAGCTAACGTTCTCCCTAATGTTGACCCGAACGAATTTGATCAGGCAATTGCGCGTATCCACGCTTACATCGAAGCCGGTGACACGTATCAGGTGAATTACACATTTCGCCTGCATTTTGACGTCTACGGAAGTCCGTTGTCGCTGTATCGCCAATTGCGCGAACGGCAACCGGTCCCTTATGGTGCGCTGATCGCATTACCGGATGGTCGTGCGGTGCTATCGCTTTCGCCTGAGTTATTTGTGCGTCATGACCAAGGCGTGCTGACCGCACGACCGATGAAAGGCACAGCCGCCGCCAGTGATGACAGCGATCAGAATCAGCGGACAGCCCTGGCATTGGCCGCAGATCCAAAAAATCGCGCAGAAAATCTGATGATTGTGGATTTATTGCGCAATGATTTGGGCCGGGTGGCGCATTGTGGATCTGTATACGTACCAAAATTATTTGAAGTCAGCCGATTTAATACGGTATTGCAAATGACTTCTACTGTCACTGCGCAGTTACGTGGTGATCTCGGCCTGACCGACTTAATGACTGCGTTGTATCCGTGCGGTTCGATTACTGGCGCACCAAAACTACGGTCCATGCAGATTATTGCCGAACTGGAAAAGGCACCGCGGCGTTTATATACCGGTGCAATTGGGTGGTTTGATGCGCCGTTGGGAGAGGATCAAATAGGAGATTTTTGCTTGTCGGTACCGATTCGCACGTTGTTGCTGGAAGCCGAAAACGATGAAGGCATTCGTCATGGCGAGATGGGTATCGGTGCGGGTATCGTGTACGACAGCGTAGCCCAAGATGAGTACGCCGAATGTGTGCTGAAAGCACGGTTTTTAACGGGACTTCGTGCTGATTTTTCCCTTTTTGAAACGATCTATGCAACTAGCAAAGACGGTTGCCGAGCGCTGGATTTACACCTAAATCGTTTGCGGTCGTCTGCCGTGTATTTTGGTTTTGAATTTAACGAAGCGCAGTTGCGTAGCCGCTTGGATAAAGTCGTAGCAAGTTTGACCGCTAATGGTGCACATCGCCTGCGATTAAGTTTATCGGCGGATGGCACCTCGTCTGTTACCAGCGCACCCATGAATTCGCTGTCTCAACCGGTTAAGGTGATTATTTCTGATGCACCGACGGAAAAAAACGATCTGTTTTTACGTCACAAAACGACCCAACGAACTCTCTATGACCATGCGTGGAAATCCGCTGAACAGCAAGGTGCATTTGATATGTTGTTTTTTAATCAGGCCGGTGAATTGACGGAAGGGGGACGCAGCAACGTATTTATTAAGCTAGCCGGACGTTGGTACACGCCGCCGTTAGTGAGCGGTTTGTTACCCGGTGTGATGCGCAGCTTGATTCTGAATGATTCGACCTGGAATGCAACGGAACGCGCCTTGACGCGTGAGGATCTTCAATCTGCCGAACAGGTGATGGTATGCAATGCACTGCGCGGTGCGATGGCCGCCGAAATTATCTGGTAATTTCTGTCGTCATAAGTGTGGATGGATACTGGTGTATGGATACTTGTGTATGGATACTTGTTGATAGATACCTGTTGCTAGATACATGTTGATGAATACCTGCTGATGCATGAGATCAGATTGTCTTAATAAAACTGCGCCAGGATTGGAAACTGTTTCACCACCAACGGTATTACGTGCGCGGAAGCTAACGCGCCAACAATACCGACGATAGATATCGACACCATCGCCAACGATAGCCGCACTGTCAAACCACGATTGCGCGCCCGTAATACCAAAGGAAGATTAATCAGGACGCTCGCCAACGATGCGATCACCGCGCCGGTCGATACGACATGCGCAGATATTGCGTTGTTGGTCAGTAAGCTAGCCGCGGCCGCGACAGCGCTGGCACTAGATACAATCCCACCGATCAGGCTGACGGCATAAAAGCCGAACTCGCCGAAGTAATTTTGGGTCAGGACGCCAGCGATGTGCAATATCAAAAACAGCAGTCCATACTTTAGCGCCGCAGGCACCGAGAATGGCAGCGGCAAATCGACCGGTTCAGCTTGATGATCATCGGTTGTGCGATTTGCATTGCGGTCCATGAAGAACCAGGCCGCATTGACTAATAGCATCAGGAAGAACGGCACCGCCGCCGTCAATGCCGCCGCCGGTGCCAGAATAAATAAGAGGCAAGCGTTACGTATCGTCATTGCAGAAGTTGCCAGCAAAATACCGCGATAGGCGGCACTGACTGTTTCCGGATGATTGTCTTTTGCGCGTGATGCCATCTCGTTGACGGTGACGCTGCTATTCACTAATCCACCCAAAAATCCCGCTAGAGCGATTCCCCGTGTTCCGTAGATTTTCCAGAGTACGTAGTTGACGAAGCCAATGCCCGCAATCAAAATGACTGTAATCCACGCTGCACGCGGTTCGATCAAATTCCATGGCCCAATCGGCCCCATCGGCAATGCCGGATAAATTACGATAGCCAAAATCGCCAACATCAACGCCGAGCGCATTTCGGCCTCAGTCAGGCCGACGCTGAATCCTGCAAGGCGATCTTTCCATGCCAATAACGCCGTGACGATCACCATCACGGAGGCCGGTGTTGCGGTGTGGCCCTTGCCACACAAGATACCAATCACGCAGGTAACCAACATGGCAGCCGAGGTCGTCAACTCGGTGCTGACGTGCGTTCGCAATCGTTGCAGGTTTAAAAAGATGGTCAAACCACCCGTCAGAAATAAAATAAGATAGGCGTAGTTATCGCCGAGAATACCGCCCATTCCACCCAACAGAGCAATCAGGCCGAATGTCCGTAAGCCCGCTTCTTTGCCGCGCCGCTCCCGCTCTAACCCTATCAAGAGTCCCAGCGCTAGTGCCAATCCGAGTCGTGTCAGGCTGATCAAATACGGCCATTTCACTTCGGGCAGCGACATGCCGATCTGGATCAGTGGTTGTGCGGCGATATTGATGGTATGAGGATCGATAACTGTCATGTAGGGCAAGCTTATTGTTGTTAGAGGAAACTATAAACGGAACGCGCGCACTTTGCTGAACTGAGATCAAAGTCTGACGATAAGACAAAAGAAATAGAATAAAGAAATAGAATAAAAAAATCGTTCTTTACTAAAGCAACCTCCCATCGGATTGTTGCAGATCGATGGAGGACACTTAATGAGAGGTGACTAAGGAAGCGCGCCCATTACATCTTAACTAAGCATGCGAGCATGCGTCCGCTTCTGGCATGTCAGTCGGGTTAACCGAGTAAGTCAAACTGAGACCGAAGCACAATCGACCCAACTGTCGATCAACTTATAGATTCTGCTAAAATTTCAGCGAGAATCCAACTACGAACAACGATGTATTATGCGCCAATTTATTATATAAATCATTTATTCGCCAATCGAGCGCTATTTGCTCAATCAGACTACGCTCAATAAATCGTTTTCGCAGCCTCTCGAATAGCTTGCTGCAAAATCTTGGCGCCCGGTGAAAGTAGTTGATTGCGCCGTGTGATGATGCCGAAGCCATCCATTTTGCAAGGTAACTCAATCGGCAAAATTGCCAGGACGTTTAGTTGAGCGTAGAAGCGCGATACCTCGACCGGCATAACATGCAAAAAGTCGGTTTGCTGAAGCAGGCTAATGATGGCCAGCGCCGCAGTGGTGTCGATCACATTTGAAGGCGGTGGCAAACCATTTTTGTGAAACATCATATCGCTACGATGACGCAAAATACTGCCGCGTGGCGAGAGTATCCAGCCCGCGTCAGCAATATCTTTTAGCTGCAAATTTGACACGTTCCGTAACGGGTGATCAATGCGAGCGACCGCACATACCGGTTCATCTGCCAGTTCTTCATATTCGAGATTGCCGTTATCTTCCTGATCAAGGATACGCGCCACCATAAAATCTAGCGAACCACGTTGCATGCGTTCCAGCAGGATATTACTGCTTTCGATTTCAATACCAATCCGTAACATCGGCGAGTGCTGCTTCACACGCGCAATCGCAGCGGGTACCAGATTCATCCCCGGCGTAAGAATCGCACCGACATCCACCTGTCCGGACAAGCCTGATTTGAGCGCCGTGATGTCATCGTGCGCCTGGGATAAACTCGTCAACGCCATTCGTGAATGGCGGATCATCGCATCTCCGTAAATCGTCGGTTTCATGCCGCGTGGCAAGCGCTCAAAAAGTTGTACATCCAGCATGTCTTCCAGATCCTTTAATTGCTTGGATGCGGCTGGTTGCGTCATGTTCAGTGCTTCAGCGGCCCGATGAATATTGCGTTCTTCGTCGAGTGCAATCAAAAGTAAAAGCTGGCGCGTTTTAAGCCGTGCGCGGAGAAACCAGTTGCTGTCGCTGTGTGACATATGTTGTCCCAATTAACTAATTATTATCAATAGGACTTACGCAAAATCTCAGTTACCGGAATGCGTTCTCCTAGCGACTTGTACGGCCCGACTTATGCAGCCCGGAATCCACAGACTGTCTTCCGTTGCAGTGTGGGCAGGCGGTTGCTCGGATCGTATTACGTAAACCTTGTTGAATAAGGTCTTTTTAAATGATACCAAATTCAGTATTGATTGGGCGTAATAATTCATTAGAAAGATATCGCATACTTCTTTACAATCATCGAGTAATAATCGGACACTAATGTCTAGTGAGCGCTATTTTCTCAAAGCAGTACTAGATGCGTCGGTCAATGCCTGGCGTTGAGGCAATAGTTTTACTGTCCTCCGTCAAATTTGAGCGTCAGCCAACGCGATTAATAATCTCTCAACAGGACACAAGAACATGACCAGCTTGAACAAAACTTACGCCAGCTATCCTAGTTTGATGGACCGCACGGTCTTGATCAGCGGAGGAACAACCGGCATTGGCGCCGATATCGTCGCGCAATTTGTGGAACAGGGCGCAAAGGTAAGCTTCCTTGGACGTAATCGCGATGCTGCAGAAAAATTGATCGCAGCAGTCGCGGCCGAAGGTTCTGGCCGTCACGTGCCACTTTTTTTGCAATGTGATGTCTGCGATATTCCGGCACTGCAAACTGCGATTAGCGCAGCGCGCGATCACTTCGGACCGATTTCGGTATTGGTAAATAATGCCGCCAATGATCAGCGTCATAGCATTGAAGAAACCACCGTCGCCAGTTGGGATAACGGCATGGCAGTTAACTTACGCCATCAGTTTTTTGCGGCGCAAGCAGTGATCACTGACATGCAAAAATTGGGAGGCGGTTCCATTATTAATTTAGGCTCAATTAGCTGGAAAAACAAAACCGGCGGCATGCCAGCGTACACCACATCAAAAGCAGCGATTCAAGGCTTAACCCGTTCTTTAGCGCGTGATTTAGGGCCACATAATATTCGCGTCAATACCTTGGTCCCTGGCTGGGTAATGACCGAGAAGCAAGTCACAATGTGGCTCGATGAAGCCGGTGATCGTGAAATTGATCAGATGCAGTGCCTGAAGGCCCGTCTTGATTCAGCCGATATTTCGCGCATGGCATTGTTTCTGGCAGCCGATGACAGCAAGATGTGTACTGCGCAGGATTTTATCGTCGATGGCGGCTGGGTTTAATGCAAGCGCCATTAGCACAAGCAATACAAACGGAAACCAAGATGACGACAGTTAAATTGCTGGTAGATGGCAAGCATTTGCTAGGCGAGGGTGTCTTATGGTGCGAACGCTCCGGACGCTTGTTGTGGACCGATATTCTGGCATCGCGGCTGTGGTGCCACACGCTTGCTAATGGCGAAACTCAAAGTTGGGCGATGCCTGAGATGCTGGCAACCTTTGCGCTGACGTTGGACGATGACAGATTGTTGCTGGGTCTTGCATCACAATTGGCGTGGTTTCACTTTTCCAGCGGCAAAGTCACGCCGATTGTCGCGGTCGAATCCGACCTGCTCACAACCCGTATTAACGACGGCCGTTGTGATCGTCAGGGGCGGTTCGTATTCGGCACAAAATCCGACGCCTCAGATCGTGCGCCGAATTGCAGCTTCTATCGCCTCAATACAGATTTGACACTTGAACGCTTACCGCTTTCTCCCGTCGTGATCAGCAACAGTATCTGCTTCAGTCCAGATAGCGCAACGATGTATTACTGCGACACGATCAGCAACACGATTCGCTGCTGCGACTACGAATCGTTAGACAAAACCGTACCGGTACAAGCCTTCAACAATGACCGCCTATTCGCGGACCTGCATGATCAACCCGGCTCACCGGACGGTTCCACCATCGATAGCCAGGGCTGTCTATGGAACGCCCAATGGGGCGGTTACCGTGTTGTGCGTTTCACCCCCGACGGTCAAATCGACCGTATCATCGCCATACCAGTATCCCAACCTAGCTGCGTCGCCTTCGGCGGACCCGGATTGTCCACGCTGTTTGTCACAACAGCCCGCGAAGACTTATCCGAACAAACGTTACAATCAGAGCCACAAGCTGGCGGTGTTTTTAATATATCGCTCGAAGATGTGCGGGGTTTGCCGGAAGGGCGGTTTAAGGGGGGGGGCGGTGCTTAGCGGGTTAGAGTTGGACCTTTATAAGCCAACATAATTACGTGACTTAGCAAATTATGCGCAGTGACAAATGAATAAATCAATCTTTCAACGCCTGAAAAACTGGACGAAATCATCGTCGTAATTTGCGGTTGAAAGATTTTTTAAAACATAATAAAAAATGTTGAACCTGACGTTTTAATTTGCCGATGTTCACCTTTAAACGACAATTCATGTAGTGCGCAGCTCGTCTATCTTGGATAGTTTATCTATGTAAGCTGCCACATGCCAAAATGTATCATCGTCGCACGACAATCGTAGTGGATTTACCCATCCATAATTAAGTAATTTACTTATTAACTAGGTTCCGCCTATGTTATTGCCCAAAATTACGCCTATTATTTCGCACGTTACTTCACAAACTACATTCGGCAGGCGCGCTATATGGTGCAATTTTTTCAGTCAGGCGATGCGCATTGTCGAAGGCAGGCGAGGGAACAGCTATGATTTTTTTCGGCATCACTCATCCCCAGAATACGGGGGAGTGCTTTCTATTCTCTTTCACTGCTGGCAAGTGCAAGCACAGTATGTGCTAGCGATAAAAGCGGTGACGCTTTCTGATCGCTATTAAGTGAGAAGCGGCGTTAAAACAGAATTTTATTCGAACCAGCACTACAACTGACAAACACTAAAATCCCATGCTCTCTATGAAAAAATCCTATTGCTTTCTATTCCTGACAACAGCCGTAATTTTTACGACTCAACCGGTCTTGGGCAGTGAGGTATTCGTTTTAAAATCTTCTGAACCACACTATTTAACAACCGCAGTTGTTCCGTCCTGTGTCACAGAAGCGCGTGCAATTAGCGCGAATGGCAAGTTCGTCGTTGGAAGCAGTGACGTTAAGAGCGATGGCAATTGTAATCCCCATGCCTTCGTATGGTCAGAAAAAACAGGCATGATAGACATCAATAAAGATGCGGCACCTTGGTCATGGGCTACTGCCGTCAATATGGATGGAACTGTTATTGCCGGAATGCTGCAACGCCCAGGACGAGAAGATCCACGTCCATTTAAGTGGACGGCAGAAACAGGTATCGTTGATTTGACACAAATCAACGCTCAATTAGAAACTTTTTGTCCTGCTGTGCTGAGTGCTGATGGAGCAACAATGGGCGGAAGGATTCTTAATCCGAAGAACAGTGCAGAAACACGCGCCGTCTTGGTTTCAAACGATGTCATCACGTTTCTTGGATCGAAACAAAAAAATGAAGCTTCTCGTGTAAAAGCTATGACACCCAATGGTGAAGTTGTGGTTGGAGAAATTAATAACCATGTATTTAGGTGGAAAAAAGGAGATGGATTAAAAGATATATCTATAGTTAAAGGTCGACGCCTATCAAGCTATGCAAATGGCGTAAGCGATGATGGTTCGGTCGTCGTCGGTTCAGTGTTCATAGATGGCGCAGAGCGCGCATATCGGTGGACAGAAAAAGAGGGCATAAAAAATTTAGGCACGCTAATTAAGACCAAAGGTACATATGATGTGTATTCAAAAGCCTTCGCTGTCAGCGGGGACGGCAAGATTGTGTATGGAATTTCATCCGCCAACAGTGAAGAAGAAAATCACTTATTTCGATGGACTGCCGACACAGGAATGGTGGATTTAGGAAAAACAACCGGGAATATTTCAGAGCGCAATATTGCTGGAGTATCGTCCGATGGCAGCATATTGGCTGGGTCTGCACCTCACGGAGGATGGGAAAAAACTGCATTTATACAAAAATTAAACTAAATCTCAACATAAAACACTACAAATCAATTTAATTCGAGAATTCCAGCCGACTTAAATATTTACTTTTATTTGCAACTGCGCTAGTACTTTGAGCCTCTGAAATTTAGCTCTCCATAGATGATAAAAACAAACTCACCGATGGCATACTACATTTCAGGGAACTCCGAATAACAGTCAAATCACACTCAACCCAATATCCGTCCAATATCCGCACTTCTCAAAGAAATCTTATCCGCATCCTGATACAGCAACTCAACCCGACGCTGCAACGGCCACCAACCCTTCCACAAAGCAGTCTCAGCCGTTATGTCAACCGGCTCAACCGACAACTCATTCGTGTCTGTCAACGGATCACTTTTAGGGTTAAGAACCTGCTCAGCAAGCGTCAAAGAAAGGCAAACATGCGTAGTTGCCTGTTGCAACAGCGCATTCACCGCTGGCCGTGGCAAGCTCTCCTGATTTCGCCTGAGCAGCAAACGCATTGCCGCCACATGCGCCATGACCAGATAATTTTGTACGATAAATTGATTCAGTTCTTCCACCGCCCGATGTTTGCTGGCGGGCTCGTCCAGCATGCGGACAAGTGTGGAAACCAAATCCGCGATGCTGTCGAGAAAGCGTTTGCGAGATAGCCGATAAATAAAGTCATCCGGGGTTTTTGCTTGCAGCATATTATTCGCCGCTTCCAGATACCCCATATTGCTGGTGAGTACGCGACGCACAAGCTGCGGCAAGGTCCGATATTCCCAGCTTGGCAGCACAAAGCTGAACGCAGTGGCAATTGCGGCGCCTATAATCGTATCCAGCAGGCGCTCGCCAATGACATGGCCGCTACTTGGAATCACTAAATTAATTTGTAGCAGAATCTGCATACTGGCGGCAATCGCCGTGTAGCGGTATTTAACGTAAATGAATGCGGGTGCAGCTACCGTCGCGAGGAATAAAAAGCCCAGGAGGGCGACTGGTTCGTGTACGAAACGCAGGATCAAGGCGGTCGCTACGCAGCCAATCAGGGTGCCGAGCAGACGGTCGCTTCGCCGTTGTTTAGTCTGACTGAAACTGGGTTTTAAAATGATGGCAATCGTCAGCACGATCCAGTATCCATGCGAGGTATAGGGCAGATGCTCTGCGACCAGCAGGCCGACTGTAATCGCCATTGCTCCGCGTAAAGCAAAACGAAACGCTGGTGATTGCCAACGCAAATTGGCTAGCAATACGCCCAGTTGATATTTTTGCTGCGTCAGAAACGGCGTCATGTCCGCGCCCAGCATATCCGGTAATTCGCCGTGCGCGCTTTGCGTAGCGCGATGTAATTCGTCGATCATGTCGACTGTGTCGCGTATTTTGTTATAGGTGACGCGGATCAAATCCATTGCCGCTTCCGGTATTTTTCCGGCCAGGCTATCTTGTTGAAGCTGTTGCAATTCGACTTCAATGGCACGAAATTCAGCTTTATAACTGATCGTCCGGAAAGAGGCACGCTTGCGCGTGATGGCATAAGCGATAGTCTCAATATCCTTGGCCGCCTTGTTGATCAGGTCGCGAAAATAGGTCAGGATGTCGGCATCGGCAAAATTCTGGCGCAACTCCATATAGTCGGTGTGGGTCGACAATATATATTCATACAAATCGAACATGCCGAAATGTACCTGTACGAGAATCGCATTTTGTTGGCTTTTTGGACCACGTAAAATCAGATCGCGCGACGCTTGCTGTTTGTCTGCCAGTACAATTTGTTGGCGTACCAATCGATTAAACTGATTGTTTAGTTCGACATGCATGTCGTAAAAGTCGGCTTTGATATCAAGGTAGCGCGCCAACTCAAATAATGCTTCGGCCAGAATTTGTTGTTTAATACGACGGCGCAAAAACCACGACACCACCATCGAATATCCCAAATAAGCCATGCCGCCGCCAAAAAATACGCCGGTATGCAGAAATGCGCCTGCGATGGAGACGGTATTGCTCATGGATAGCGTCATCGCGAACAGTGCAGCGAATTGCAAGGGCATTGCCTTCTTGCCGTAGACCACCATCATGCAAGCCAAAAATGTGACGAGTACCAGCATGATGCTTAACAGCCATTGAAACGGTGCGCAGAGACTAATAATCAACGTCACGATCGAACACAGCAACACGCTTGAAAGCATCTCGTTAAACTTGTGCCGCAAGGTGCTGGGCAAGTCCATCAAGCTGGTTGATAGCGCACCGATGCAGACCGTCATGGCGGTCGGCAGATCGGTGAACGGCAATACCAGCAAGGTAAAGCCGACGATGCCGGTGCCTATCCGAAGGCCGGTATAAAAATAGTGACTGAAAATAAACGTCCGTAAATCCAGGGCGTAATGCATAAGTAGTCTCTATAGCAATGACGGCAACGCGGGAAGTGTACCGCGTTTGCCCGTCGTTATTGTTAGCATCAAGGCAAAAAAATGCTGCGCTAACGATCCTAACAGGTTCAATTACGCAAAATAAATACTGCGAACGTCTATCGCTACATTCCCCTCCGTCGAGCGCCCGTTATGCAAACGATTAGCTTTAACTGGCGTAGCGGCGGTTTTTATCACGTTGCTCCGCCTGCTTGGGTTAACAGCTTTGGCATGTGCCCGATCAATTTGATCGCGATATAGCATTTATACCCGCATTTTTACACTTTGTTTACACCCATCATCATAGTCTTTACACCGTTTTTAGAAGCTTCCCGATAGCCTGTAGTTGTTGAAACAATGTAATGAGGGCAATGATGGATTTTCTAATGGATGGACTATTTGTCGCAGGGATCGTGGTGTTTTTCGGCCTGACCTGGGCATTGGCAGTTGGTTGTAAAAAGCTGGAGGATCGGAAATGAATCCCTTTTATGTGCTCGGCGCGGTCGTAACGGTGGCGCTGCTGGTGTATTTGATATTGGCGTTGTTGAACGCGGAGGATTTCTGATGACTTCCCAATCAATATTGCTGCTGGCAGCGTTCTTAATCGTCTTGCTGGTGCTGAGCTATCCGCTTGCTAAATTGATCGTCCGGATTGCGGGTGATGAACCAATGCCGGGCATGGGTTGGTTGGCGCGCTTTGAGCATGGCTTATATCGACTTGCTGGTATTACGTCGAAAGACGAAATGGGTTGGAAGAGCTATGCGTTAGCGTTGCTTATTTTCAATACACTCGGCGCGCTTGTGACGTATGCGTTACAGCGCGTTCAGGTTTGGCTTCCGCTCAATCCGCAGCACTTTCCTAACGTTTCACCAGATTCTGCCTTTAATACGGCTGTGAGTTTTATTAGCAATACCAATTGGCAAGCCTATAGCGGTGAAAGCACCATGAGTTATCTCACTCAGATGCTCGTTCTGGCTGTGCAGAATTTCTTTTCAGCCGCTACCGGAATTGCCGTGGCATTTGCATTGATTCGCGGATTTGCGCGCCACTCGTCGCATTCGGTGGGTAATTTTTGGCGCGATATTACCCGTTCAACGATGTATTTATTATTGCCGTTATCGCTGATATTTGCCGTGTTGTTGATGGGTCAAGGCGTAATTCAGAATTTTGATGCCTATAAAGATGTTTCGCTGGTGCAAGCGCTAACTTACCAACAACCAAAAGTGGGCGCTGATGGCCAGCCGATAAAAGACGCGAGCGGCAATCCGGTTCTGGAAACGCTGAACACGTCGACTCAAACCCTAGCGATGGGTCCCGTCGCATCGCAAGAGGCGATCAAGATGATCGGCACCAATGGCGGCGGCTTTTTCAATGCCAATTCAGCGCATCCTTATGAAAATCCGACCCCCATGTCGAACTTCATGCAGATGTTGACTATTTTCCTGATTCCTGCGGCGCTGTGCTTTGTATTTGGCCGCATGGTCGGAGATATTCGTCAGGGTTGGGCAGTGCTGGCGGCGATGACCATCATCTTTGTGATTATGACGGTGGTCGTGTTGATCGCTGAGCAGCAATCACATCCGGGTTTAAGCGCGCTTGGTATTGATCAGGCCAATAGCTTGTTGCAGTCTGGCGGCAATATGGAAGGGAAAGAAACACGTTTTGGCATTAGCGCTTCGGCTTTGTTTGCCGCTATCACTACCGCTGCTTCGTGCGGTGCGGTGAATGCAATGCACGACTCCTTTACCGCACTCGGTGGCATGGTGCCATTGGCTTTGATGCAAATGGGTGAAGTGGTATTTGGTGGTGTTGGTTCGGGTCTGTACGGCATGTTGGTGTTTGCCATTATGGCGGTGTTTATTGCCGGATTAATGATCGGTCGCACGCCTGAATATCTTGGTAAAAAAATTCAGTCATTCGAAATGAAGATGACCGCGATTGCGATTCTTGCGGTGCCTTTATTGGTTCTTGGTGGCACGGCCATTGCGGTGATGGTGACAGCTGGTACGGCCGGCATTCTCAACCCCGGCGCGCATGGCTTTACCGAGATCCTGTACGCCTTCAGTTCTGCTGCTAACAATAACGGTAGCGCCTTTGGTGGCTTGTCAGCCAACACACCGTTCTACAACATCACGCTGGCAATTGCCATGTGGTTTGGACGCTTTGTGATCATTATTGCGATTCTGGCGATCGCTGGCTCGCTCGCAGCAAAGAAACGGTTGGAAGTGAATGCGGGAACGATGCCGACACATGGTCCTTTGTTCGTCGTGCTGTTGATCGGGATTGTTGTGTTAGTGGGTGTGCTGAATTATGTGCCGTCATTGGCCTTAGGTCCGATCGTTGAGCATCTGCAAATGTCCGTCGCGCCAGCGCTAGCACATTAGTCGCCACATAAATAATAAGGAACATCATGTCCTCCAACAGTTCTCGCAGTAAATTGACGTTGTTTGATTCCAAGCTACTTGGTCCTGCAATCGTCGCATCGTTTAAAAAATTGACGCCACGCACACAGCTGCGCAATCCAGTAATGTTTGTGGTGTATGTCGGTAGTATTCTCACCACGCTGCTATTTTTTCAAGCATGGTTTGGAAAAGGCGAAGCCAGTCCGGCATTCATTCTGGCTATTTCGGTCTGGCTCTGGTTCACGGTTTTGTTCGCCAACTTTGCGGAGGCATTAGCGGAAGGGCGCAGTAAAGCGCAGGCCGAATCGTTACGGGCGCTTAAGCAAACCGTGACCGCAAAAAAACTCCTTGGTGTTGAAGGAAAAAGCGGCGCTGAAAGTAAGTGGTCACCCATTTCTGCCAGTGAACTCCGCAAAGGCGATGTCGTTCTGATTGAGGCTGGCGATGTGGTGCCAGTCGATGGTGAAGTGATCGAAGGCGTCGCATCGGTCGATGAAAGCGCAATCACAGGCGAATCAGCACCGGTGATTCGTGAATCCGGTGGCGACTTTTCAGCCGTTACCGGGGGAACGCGGGTATTGTCCGATTGGCTGGTCGTCCGTGTTTCGGTTAATCCTGGTGAAGCGTTTCTGGATCGTATGATCGCCATGGTTGAAGGCGCAAAGCGGCAAAAGACGCCAAACGAAATTGCGTTGACGATTTTGCTGGTAGCGTTGACCATCGTGTTCCTGTTGGTCACCGTCACATTGTTGCCATTCTCATTGTTCAGCGTATCTGCCGCCAAATTCGGTACGCCAATCACCATTACGGTGTTGATTGCTTTGCTGGTTTGCCTGATTCCGACCACCATTGGCGGTTTGCTGTCTGCGATCGGGGTTGCTGGTATGAGCCGCATGATGCAAGCTAATGTGATCGCCACGTCAGGCCGTGCGGTCGAAGCTGCTGGTGACGTAGACGTGCTGTTGCTCGACAAAACCGGCACCATCACGCTCGGTAATCGTCAAGCCGCTACTTTTATTCCGGCACCCGGCATTAGCGAACAGCAATTGGCCGATGTTGCCCAGTTGGCCTCGCTGGCGGATGAAACGCCAGAAGGTCGCAGCATCGTCGTGTTGGCTAAACAGCGGTTTAATATTCGTGAACGCGCTATGAGTTCGCTCCATGCCGTGTTTGTTCCGTTCACGGCCCAAACGCGTATGAGTGGGGTCGACATTGGCGATCGTCTGATTCGCAAAGGCTCTTCAGAAGCGTTAAAGAGTTACGTCGCTTCTTTAGGACAGCCGTTCCCTGCCGAAGTCGCACGATCTGTCGATGACGTTGCGCGGCGCGGTAGTACACCGTTGGTTGTGGTTGATAACGGCGTGGTAATGGGCGTGGTTGAACTGAAGGATATCGTCAAAGGCGGTATCAAAGAGCGTTTTGCGGAATTGCGGCAGATGGGGATTAAAACGGTCATGATTACCGGTGACAATCGCTTGACGGCAGCTGCGATTGCTGCTGAAGCCGGGGTCGACGATTTTCTGGCCGAAGCAACCCCGGAGGATAAACTCAAACTGATTCGATCCTATCAGTCCGAAGGTCGTATGGTGGCGATGACCGGCGACGGTACCAACGATGCGCCAGCGTTGGCGCAAGCGGATGTCGCAGTGGCGATGAATAGTGGCACGCAGGCCGCTAAAGAAGCAGGCAACATGGTTGATCTGGATTCCAATCCCACCAAGTTATTGGAGATCGTAGAGATCGGCAAACAAATGCTGATGACACGCGGGGCGTTGTCAACGTTCTCGATTGCGAACGATATCGCTAAGTATTTTGCGATTATTCCAGCCGCTTTCGTCACCACTTATCCGCAACTTGCGGCGCTAAACATCATGCATCTGGCGAGCCCATCCTCAGCCATCATGTCGGCTGTCATTTTTAACGCATTGATCATCGTTGCGTTGATTCCACTGGCGCTCAAGGGGGTTAAATATCGCGCTGTTGGCGCGGCCGCTTTGTTACGCCGCAATCTGTTGATCTATGGATTAGGCGGAATCATTGCGCCATTTATCGGTATCAAGTTGATCGATATGCTGCTGTCCGCTCTTAATTTAGTTTAGGAAATTTCAAATGAAAACCTCCCCTCTCGTTATTGCTAGCGCCCCTGGCCCGATGTTGCGCCCGGCGCTTGTTTTGTTCACGGCTTTGAGTCTCATTTGCGGCATTATTTACCCTGTTGTCGTCACCGGTATTGGCAAGGTCGCTTTTGCCGATAAGGCGGCAGGTAGTCTGATTATTCAGAATGGTAAAACAGTCGGATCACGACTGATTGGACAGGAGTTTTCTGCTCCCGAGTATTTCTGGGGACGCTTGTCCGCTACCAGCCCTATGCCCTACAACGCGACCTCATCTGGGGGTTCTAATTTTGGTCCCAGTAATCCAGCGCTGATTGAGGCGGTCAAAGGCCGCGTCGCTGCACTCAAGGCTGTGGATCCTACTAATACGCTCTCTATCCCGGTCGATCTGGTCACGGCATCTGGCAGCGGGCTTGATCCAGAAATGAGTACTGCCGCCGCGTATTATCAAGCCGCTCGCGTTGCGCGCGAGAGAAAACTGAGCATCGAAGTAGTACGCGGCATCATCGACGCCAAGCAACTGACCCGCAGTGTGGGATTTCTCGGCGAGCCACGCATTAATGTGCTGGATCTCAATCTCGCGCTGGATCAAAAGCATTAATGAGAAAAAATCGCCATTGCGTACTAATTGCGCGCAGTGGCTAATGTGGATGACACTTCAGCAGGCAAGATCAACATTCCTATTTTTAGGGCAGCATCGCTTGCGCTGACGTTACTTTGATTGGCAAGTCAGGCAACTTAATCCCAATAGGATTTTTCACCAATCTTGCTTGACGTAATCTGAATGTCGCGACGCTGTTTATGCAATGGTCTTGTATGAACGATTGCGGCGCCTAAGGTTTCTTTGTCATCGCGATCAGTAATCAGTAATTAGTACGCAATATTCACCGCCACCAGCGCCAATGCGCTATTTCACTTTTACCTTTAATGCGAATGAAATAATTCATGAAAAAAATTACTCTTGCAGTGGCAATCATCATTACCTGTAGTGCTTCGTTTTCGTACGCAGAAGATGCACCTGTGCCGGATAATGTTGTTAGCTATAACGCCAGTGTGGTGTCTGACTATCGGTTTCGTGGCATTTCACAAACCAGGCTTAAGCCAGCAGTACAAGGTGGTGCCGATTATGCGAACAATCCAACCGGCTTATATGTCGGGACATGGTTGTCGACGCTGAAATGGATCAAAGATGCGGGTGGAAGCGGCAATGTTGAGTGGGACGTTTATGCGGGTAAAAAAGGAAATTTTTCCCAGAACTGGACCTATGATTTGGGTGTATTAACCTACGTTTATCCATCCAATGACTTGCACCCGAACGCGAACACCACCGAAGTCTATGGTCAGGTGGGTTATGGTCCTATGTATCTCAAATATTCCCAAGCGGTTACTAATCTTTTCGGTTTTGCTAACAGCAAGAACAGTGATTACGTGGATGTAGGTGCCAACATTGATGTGACTAACGGCTATGTGGTCAATCTTCACGTTGGTCATCAAACCGTCAAAAATAATTCCGCTTCAAGCTATAACGACTGGAGGATTGGCCTTACAAAAGACTTCGGTATATTGGCGGGTAGTGTGGCGCTGGTCGGGACCGATTCCAAAAGCTATGCCGGACCGGGTCCAGATTATAAGGATCTGGGAAAGACCGCGTTATTGTTGTCTGTGACCAAAACCTTTTGATGTTATGCAATTGATGACAAAATGCCTCTACAATCAGGGGATTGATTTCATTTAATTGCGTGGGCGGCCCCTCAATGCGTCATTGGAGGTGTGTGCTATTGGTTCATTGGTTGATTTGTTGCTGATTTTTTGTTGATTTACTCTCACTACTTATGTCATCCAATTATCCGAATAATAATGATCAACGGCCTGATCCAGACGCATTGCTGGCCCGTATGCAATCCGAACAAATCCACGCAGCACGAGGCAAGCTACGTATCTACTTTGGTGCTTCGGCTGGCGTAGGAAAAACCTATGCAATGCTTTCCGCCGCCCACAAACTCCGCGCTGACGGGCGCGAAGTGTTGGCCGGAGTCATCGAAACCCACGGACGAATCGACACGGCAACTCAGTTAACCGGTTTAGAAGTACTTCCACTAAAACAGCTCACCTATCGCGATAAGCAATTACCGGAATTCGATCTGGATGCTGCGCTAGAGCGCAAGCCATCGCTGATATTAGTCGACGAACTGGCGCATTCCAACGCACCCGGCTCCCGACATCCCAAGCGCTGGCAGGATGTGGAAGAGTTATTGAGTGCGGGTATCGATGTCTTCACCACACTCAATGTCCAGCATCTTGAAAGTCTGAATGACGTAGTTGGCGGTATCACAGGCATTCGGGTGGCGGAGACGTTGCCGGACACCGTATTTGATGCCGCTGATGAAGTGGTACAAGTGGACGTCCCGGCCGATGAGTTGCTGGCCCGATTACGCAGTGGGAAAGTCTATAAATTGCCGCAAGCCGAGCGTGCATCACGCAATTTCTTTCGCAAGGGAAATTTAATTGCCTTGCGGGAGTTGGCATTGCGTCGCACTGCCGATCGTCTTCAAGGTGACGTACAGGCATATCGGGTGGAGAAGTCGATAGGCGCGGTGTGGCAGACTGATGCAGCTTTGCTAGCCTGCGTCGGTCCAACTATTAACGCCGAACACGTGATTCGCAGCACGGCACGACTTGCGACACAATTGAACACCGAGTGGCGAGCAGTGTATGTTGAGACACCACGCCTGCAGCGAATGTCGTCAGCGCGCCGAGAGGCGATTCTGGAGACGCTCAAGCTGGCACAAAGTCTGGGCGCGACCACCGCCGTTTTAGCAGGAAACGATGTCACTCAGGTGATTGCAGATTTTGCGCGGAATCACAATATTTCAAAAATCATCGTTGGACGGAGTCAGTATTACGGTCAATGGCGTTGGCGTTCACTTTGGCCTTTGCAGAGTAATTTTGCGATGCGAATTGCCGCTCAGGCCAAGGACATTGATCTTATTGAGATCGGTCAGCCATCGATCCGGGCGGTCACTAAACAATCATCTTCTGCTACTTCGGCAATCTCTCCATCGCTCCTGAAGCCGAAGCGGATGCTTGAAAAATCGCGCTCTTTGGGATACTACTGGGCGGTTGCGGTCACGATATTGGTTACCCTCCTGGCGACTCCGATTTTGCCGTATTTTGATTTGGCAAATATCGTCATGCTTTATTTACTGGCAGAGGTATTGATCGCGGTGCGTTTTGGGCGTGGTCCAGCTATAACGGTGGCGCTGTTGAGTATTGGCGCATTCGATTTCTTTTTTGTGCCGCCACGGTTTTCGTTTGCTGTCAGCGACTTTCAATATTTGATGACGTTTGCGGTCATGCTGGCAGTCGGTCTGATTATTACGCACCTGACTACCGGTCTACGATATCAAGCACGGGTTGCGTCTTATCGTGAAGCGCGTTCCCGGGCTTTGTTTGAATTTTCCCGCGAACTATCTGGCGCGTTGCAAACTGAGCAGATATTCGAAACCAGCCGAAAATTTTTACAACGTACATTTAACGCTCAGACACTTTTGCTAGTGCCCGATTTGCACGGACGATTACAAGTCACCGTGGCGGAAGATGGAACAAATACGGATCAAAGTCTTCACGACTCAGTTCATAAGTCCCTGGATATCGGAATCGCCCAATGGGCCTTCGATAATGCCAGGAATGCAGGTATCGGCACGGATACCTTGCCAGCCAGTAATTGTCTCTATTTGCCTCTAGTTGCACCAATGCGTACCCGTGGCGTATTGGCAATTCTTCCGCACAGCCGCCGTTGGTTACTCATCCCGGAGCAGCAGCAACAACTCTACACTTTTGGGGCGTTGGCTGCGATTGCTTTAGAGCGCGTGCATTATATTGAAGTAGCCCAGGACGCATTGATCAAGATGGAGTCGGAACGTTTGCGCAATTCATTATTGTCGGCGTTGTCGCACGATCTGCGAACGCCGTTGACCGCATTGATCGGTTTGTCGGAGTCCTTAGTTCTTTCCAGGCCGCCTTTGCAAAGTGCGCAGCAAGGTTTGGCGACCGCGTTGCATGACGAGACCTTGCGCATGAGCGCACTGGTGACCAATTTGCTGGATATGGCCCGCATACAAAGTGGTGAAGTGAAACTCAACTTGCAATGGCAGCCTTTCGAAGAAGTTGTTGGTAGTGCGTTGCGCGCCAGTAGTTCACCGTTGGCCGCGCATCGGGTGGAGATCCGCGTCGCTCACAGCCTGCCGTTGGTTCGTTTCGATGCGGTACTGATTGAACGCGTATTGTGTAATTTATTAGAAAATTCTGCCAAATACTCGCCGCTTGAATCTGTTATTGTGTTGTCCGCAAAGGTGGCAGGGCGCTTCATGTCGGTCACCGTTTCGGATGACGGTCCAGGGCTTCCGACCGGTATGGAAGAGGCCATCTTCGACAAGTTCACGCGTGGTGAGCGCGAGTCGGCGAAGCCCGGCGTTGGATTAGGACTCGCAATTTGCCGTGCGATCGTCGAGGCGCATGGCGGCACTATTGGTGCAAAATCCAGTGCAGAACGCGGTGCCGAATTTACCTTTACTCTGCCGCTCGGCGTGCCACCTAGCATGCCGGATGTTGAAGAAGGTGATTTCAATCCGGTCGAACCATCTATATAAAAGGGCCATCATGAGCCAGCCACAACCCGTAGCGATTCTGGTCGAAGACGAACCACAAATCCGACGCTTCGTGCGTGCGGCGCTGGAGGACGAGGGTTGGCAAATCCATGAGGCCGACACTTTGCACCGAGGATTGATCGACACCGGCACGCGTAAGCCGAATTTGATTATTCTCGATTTGGGTTTGCCAGACGGTGATGGTATTGAATTCATTCTGGATGTCAGAAAATGGTCTAAAGTGCCGATCATCGTGTTATCCGCTCGCGTCAGTGAAAACGACAAGATTAAGGCGTTGGATGCTGGAGCGGATGACTACTTGAGCAAACCTTTTGGAGTCGGCGAGTTGCTGGCCCGGGTGCGGGCCACGTTACGTCGTCAGCATCAGCCTTTAGGGGATGCCGACGGATTGATCCGGTTTGGTGATGTAACGCTGGATCAACAGGCGCGACTGGTTACTAAAGCACAACAACAAGTGCATCTCACGCCAACTGAATATCGTTTATTGACGGTACTAGTGGCGAACGCTGGTCGGGTGGTGACCAATCCGCAGTTATTACGCGAAGTATGGGGACCGTCGCATTCCGAGAGCGGCCACTATTTGCGGATTTACATGGGCCATTTGCGCCAAAAGCTGGAAGACGATCCGGCCCAGCCAAAATATTTGCTGACGGAGACGGCAGTCGGCTACCGGATCATGTTATCCGTGTAAGTGTGGTTTGGTCGCTCTGCAAACCGGATTTTCAGCTAGGCAATTCTCTTGTGTTACTGATGTCTATAAGTCTCTCAATTTTTTTTGCATTTAGTAATTGTCATCGCCAACTGGCAACGTTAAATGGCGGTTTGACCGATGGAAGGCCTGATTGGTTAGAATAGCGTTTTTAATTCTTTTCTAAGAAGATTGCCATGGCCGCTATGACGCAAGACGAAATGAAGCAAGCTGTTGCTCGCGAAGCAATTAAATATGTCGTGGAACGCGACATTGTTGGTGTCGGTACTGGCTCCACTGCGAATTTTTTCATTGATGAACTGGCCAAGATCAAGCATTTGATCAAAGGTGCGGTCGCATCCTCTGAAGCGACAGCTGCCCGCCTGCGTAGTCATGATATTGAAGTATTTGATCTCAATCAGGTGTTGTCAATGCCGGTGTATATCGACGGTGCGGACGAAGTTAACGCGCAGGGCGCGATGATCAAGGGCGGTGGCGCGGCGCTGACGCGTGAGAAAATCGTAGCATCGGTTGCAGAAAAATTTATTTGTATCGCTGACGGCTCTAAACTCGTCAACGTATTGGGTAAATTTCCGCTGCCGGTGGAAGTGATTCCGATGGCGCAGGCGGTGGTAGCACGCAAGCTGGCAAAACTCGGCGGAGAACCGCGCTTGCGCTTCAAGGATGGTATTCCTCTCATCACCGACAACGGCTGCGTCATCATCGATATGCACGGCCTGAAGATCGTGGACCCGATTGCAATGGAAGCCCAGATCAACCAGATCACTGGCGTCGTATCGGTTGGCCTGTTTGCTAAACAAGGCGCAAACGTGTGTTTGCTGGGAACCCCGGAGGGCGTTAAAACGTTGACGTTTTAATGTGTCGATAAGTTGGGTCAGCCGCTGAATGCATTTACATTAGTTTAATTTCAGCCGCAATGAAAAAAGCCTGCAACTTCACAAGTTGCAGGCTTTTTTATCGATAAGAAGGTCAAATCTCTAGCGTCTCTACGTTAGGTCCTTGGCATACTTATTTAAGGCCTCGCCACATTCGGATTATTAATCTTGGTTTCATCGCGTGCAATCACGACACTTAATTGGGCAGGATCAATCCGACTATGGAACGCCTTATTGATCTGGTCGAGTGTCAATGCGCTGATTTTGTCTTCAAGTTGCTTACTCCATGCGTACGTTCGGTCTAGATCCAATAAGCGCACCCAGCCGGCACCGACTGCACCATCTTGCGCCCGGGCCTGAACGTTTTCTTGCAATATGCCGGATTTTGCGCGGGTCAGTTCGTCGGCAGTGAAGCCATCTTTACGAACGCGCGCCAACTCTTCCTTCACCCCTAGATCGACTTTGGAGAGATTTTGTGGAGCGGCGATCGCCTGAATGCTGAAGCTTGCAGCGCGGCTGATGGCGCTGATGCCGAGTGAAGAGCCGACGCTATAGGACAAACCATCTTTTTGGCGTATCCGGTCAGCTAGACGAGACTTCAGGCTGCCGCCTCCAAACAAGTAATTCGCCACCAACAGAGCAGGATAGTCAGGATCACTGTCGCGCATATCCAGATTCATGCGGGCAATATAGACGCCGTTTTCTTTATCTGGCGTATTGATGACCTCTGCAATCGGCGCGACATCAAAGTTTTTCCGTATCACGCGCTGGTATGGCGAGGCACTTTTCCAGTTGCCGAATTCGGCCTGAACCGTCTTAGAGATGGGTATTGGGTCGAAATCCCCGACGATGGCGATTTCACTGTGTGACGCGCCATAAAATGCCTTGTGAAAAGCAATCACCTGTTCCAGAGTGACCGCTTTGATGTTTGCGATCTTCTCGTCAACGGTGGGTGCAGACAACCAGTCACCTTTTGGATATAAATTGAAATGTTGCGCCATTGCTTCTGCTGCGCGGCTATCGGGATTGTTGCGCGAAGCCTCAAGGCCAACGAGCACTTCCTTGCGCAAACGCTCAAATTCAAGGGGATCAAAACGCGGGTGCTGAAATACATCGGCAACCAGCGCCAGCGCGCCGGGAAGATCACTACGCGTTGTCTCAAATTGATAGAGGCTGCCGCTCACCTTAAGCTTGGAAAAAGCATCTGCTAATTGCTGGCGGTTAAGTGTTGTGCTGCCGCGGCGCAGCATTGCACCGGTCATATCCGAGACAGCATTCTTATCGAATAGCGTTTTTTCATCACCCCAATTTAATTTTATGTGGACTGAAACGGTCTCGCCACGGGTTTTCTTCGGTAGCATCGCCAATTTCATATCGCCGAAAGTTTGATGCTGCGTACGTGCATCAATATTCGCCTGCGAAGGATCGAAAATTTCTCCGCTTGCCAGCCCTTGCTGCGGCTTGTAATCTTTTAGTATCTCGGCCAGCGCAGGTGCAGCCGGTACCTCGGCGCGCTGCGGTGGATCGTTTGGTTGAAAGATGCCGACAGTACGATTGTCGCGTTTAAAATATTTGGCCGCAACTTCTGCAACCTGTGCTGATGTGACTTGCTTAAGTTGGTCGCGCCCTAAAAAAAGCAAGCGCCAGTCACCCAGCGCAATGGCGCTCGACATGGCAACCCCAATTTGCTGTGGATCGTTCATCAAGTTTTCATAACCGTTGGCTGTGTTTCGTTTTATACGGTCCATTTCTTCAGCGGTTGGGGGCGTAGTTGAAAAACTTTCGATGGCGTCTACCAAGGCTGCGCGAACCGGTTCAATTGGCTCATTTTTTTTCACGACCGCAGCGATGACCAATAATCCCGGTGCATAACCGGTCATTTCATAATTGAATACCGATGTCGCCTTGCCTGTTTCGACCAAGGCTTTGTAAAGCCGCCCGTTTGGGGTGTCGGCCAGAATGCTCGCTGCGAAAGATATCGCGTTGCTGTCCGGGTGCAATTCGCTCGGTACTTTGTACGCCACGGCGACGATTTGTATGTCACCTTCACGCCGGATGACAAAGCTGCGCTCACCATCCTGCGTTGGTTCCACGGTCCAGAACTCAGGTAATTTACGGCTTGGTTTCGGCAGTTTTCCAAAGGCCTCGTTTACCCAGGTCAGCGCCTTTTCAGTGTCGAATTTGCCCGAAATGAGTAGTACCGCATTATCTGGCTGGTAATAGGTGCGATAGAACGCTTGCAGATTTTCGATCTTGACGCTCTCCACATCACTGCGGTTGCCGATAGTGGGTTTGCCATAACTATGCCAGTCAAAAGCGACGCCTTGCATGCGTTTAAACAAGACGCTGACTGGAGAGTTTTCCCCTTTCTCAAATTCATTACGAACAACGGTCATTTCACTATCGAGATCTTTTCGAGCGACAAAAGAATGCAGCATCCGATCCGCTTCAAGGTCGATGGCCCATTTCAGATTGTCATCGCTCGCTTGCGAAAATTCGTAGTAATTGGTGCGGTCAAGCGAAGTAGTGCCGTTGAAAGACATACCGCGTTGGCCGAAATCTTTTGGAATGGTCGGATGCGTTGGCGTGCCTTTGAACATCATGTGTTCCAGCAAATGCGCCATCCCGGTTTCACCATAATTTTCCTGACGCGAACCGACCAGATACGTCATATTGACGGTCACCGTTGGCTTGGTGGCATCTGGTAGCAACAACAATTTGAAGCCATTACTGAAACGGTATTCGGTGATACCTTCGGCTGAGGGGCCTTTGGTGATGTTGGCGAATTGGGTGATCTTTGCATCACTGGTCGGCAATGTCTGTGCTTCTGCAAAATAGGGCGTTACAAGCAACATCACGGTGAGTGTTAGCGCGCCAGACGATGCACGCGTCAGCAATCCAGGAATACGTCTGAAGATGTTCGCGGTTGCAGTATCAGCGAATAATGTCGAATGATGAATTTGAGGGAATAAATGCATGACGTTTTCGATCAGTTAGAGGCGTGATGGACGGGAGACGGGACGACACGATTGGTGCATGTTGTTCGGTGAGCTGATGCGTGCTGGCGGTAGCGCTGAGACAAAAAATTAAGCAACGTCAATGCCCAGCTATTACAACGAAATTCAACATCAATAAGCCGCTATCAATACATGGATTGATGACTGTATTCACATCGGGTGATGTTAATGCTACCACTTTCCGGGATCAAAAAACTGATCGGCCAAATGGTAGCGGGGAAGGGAGCGTCGTTACGAAACGAGTTTATTCTGTCGGTGGAACGTAACCGACGGCGGCATCTGCGCCGTTGCCGAAGAAATGATTTTCCATTTGTGTCGCAAGATATTTACGTGCACGAATGTCAGCCAGGTTCAGGCGATTTTCATTCACCAGCATCGTTTGATGCTTCAGCCATCCAGCCCATGCTTCTTTTGAAACGCTTTCAAAAATACGCTTGCCCAGTTCACCCGGATACGGTGGGAAATCCAATCCTTCAGCTTCTTTATCGAGTTTGATGCAATGAATAGTACGTGCCATGATTTTCCTTGTTTGTTACCTGTGAGTATCAGCGCCCACTCCGGCCTGAATGCCTGAGTGTGGCGATAAATGAGAGTCAGCGGTTAAAGTTGCTTACATTAAAGTTGTTTAATCAGTACCAATGATTTACGTTGCCAGTTATACATATGTTGACGATTTTTCGGTAAGTCGTCGACTGTCGCGCTGACAAAGCCGCGCCGCAAAAACCAATGTGAAGTTCGTGTAGTCAATACGAATAGTTTGGTCAGGCCAGCGGCGCGCGCTCGGCTTTCCATATGTTTCAGAATTTTCTCACCGTCGCCCTGCGCTTGCACTTCCGGATTAACCGTCAGACAAGCCATCTCTCCCATTTTTTCATCTGGGAAAGGGTACAACGCTGCGCAGCCAAACAGCACGCCATCATGGTCGATGACAGAGAAATAATGGATTTCGCGCTCAATCAGTTCGCGGCCGCGCTTGACCAGCGTGCCATCGGCTTCCAGTGGTTCGATCAATTTCAGGATACCGCCGACGTCCTCAATCGTTGCTTCACGCAAGCTTTCCAGATTCTCGTAAGTAATCATGGTGCCAATACCATCATGCGTAAATAATTCAAGCAACGCCGAACCATCAGTCGCAAACGGTACGATGTGCGCACGTGGCACGCCAGCGTTGCAGGATTTGATGGCGTGCTGCAAGTAGAAGGCTGAATCGGACGGCAGACAACCGCTTTCGAGCACTGCCTGCGCCTGATGAGACGATAGTTCTCGGATTTCAGTTCCTGCGGCGTCTTTCAGTAACGGCGTTTCGCTGATGAAGATCAATTTCTCGGCGCGCAGTGAAATGGCAGCGGCGACCGCAACATCTTCCATGGTCAGATTAAATGCTTCACCAGTCGGCGAAAAACCCAATGGCGAGAGCAGAACCAGATTACCCGCGCTCAAAATAGGGTGGATGGTTTCGTAGGCGATCTTACGCACCACGCCAGTCAATTGAAGGTCTGCACCATCAATCACGCCTAGTGGTCGCGCTGTCACAAAGTTGCCTGAAATAATCCTGATGGCGGCGTGCGCCATGGGGGTATTTGGCAAGCCCTGACTAAATGCCGCTTCGATATCGAGCCGTAATTCGCCCGCGGCTTCTTTTGCGCATTCCAATGCCGCGATGTCGGTGATCCGCAAGCCGTTAGAAAAGCGCGTTTCAACATTGCGTAGTGTCAATTGTTCTTCAACCTGCGGTCGTGAGCCATGCACAATCACAATTTTGATACCTAACGCGTGCAGTAACGACAGATCTTGTGCAAGCACGGGTAAGGCCCCAGCCATGACTAACTCGCCCGGAAAGGCGATCACAAAGGTCTTGCCGCGAAAGGCATGAATGTAGGGCGCGACAGAGCGCAGCCACTGGACGAATTCGGAGGTGTTTTCCATGGTGTGCATTATATACATACAGTGGCACTGAGCACACTTTGTCCCAGCAGGATTGATGTGAAAGTACGCCATCGGCGTTGGGCTTTCCTTGCCACCTCGGCGGCCCCGTACTATCGTACTGTCTTCGTCGGCCCGCCTTGCTGGGACAAGATTACGTCAATACTATAATTTTGCATTGGCATAAACCCGTCCTGTGACCTTGATTGCAATAGAAGTAACTCTTATGTTTCTGGTAATTTTAGCAATTAATGGTGTAATTCGACTGTTCATAAGAATTTGCGATGATAGTTTCTGTGACCGTTAAAATCCTGTCGGCAAGTGAAGATGTGATCTCTTCTATATCATAGAGTTGTCCAGGAATAAGTTGTATAAATTGAAAGTAAAAAATGAACGCGGTCGATTATCAGGTATTAAATAGCGCGGTGAGTTGGTTGCGACAGGGCAAGCGCGTCACATTGGTGACGGTAGTGCGCAATTGGGGATCGGCACCGCGTCCACTTGGATCGCTGTTCGCCATCACTTCCGAAGGTGATTTTACCGGATCGGTATCGGGTGGCTGTGTCGAGGATGATTTAATGGCGCGTTTTGCCGCATCCTTTCCAGAAAAAATTGAAGTCGTGCGCTACGGCATTACTGCCGAACAGGTGCGCCGGTTCGGTTTGCCATGTGGTGGCACACTCGAACTAGTGGTCGAACCGCTTGTTAATGCAGCCGCACTGGAACCGTTGCTGGAGGCGGTTGCATCCCGACGGTTGGTGCAAAGGCGGCTTAATCTTATTAGTGGCGTGGCGGTCATCGAGCCAGCAACTGCCGACTTTACGGTGCGTTTTGGCGATAATGAATTGGTTCATGTGTTCGGTCCGCATTGGCGTTTACTGATTATTGGCGCCGGTCAGGTATCAGAATATCTGGCGCAAATGGCGCCAGCGCTAGATTTTTCGGTCTATTTAAATGATCCGCGTGAAGAGCAACGGCGCAACTGGCAAACCAATGAGCAGGCTAATGGAAACACACACATAATCTCAGCGGCTTCTGCCGTTGAATGGCTTGAAGGCATGCCGGATGACGCGGTGCATGCATTTGCACCAGATAAACGGACCGTGATCGTAGCGCTCAGTCATGATCCAAAGGTAGATGATATGGCATTGATGGAAGCGTTGAAAACCGATGCGTTTTACGTCGGAGCAATCGGTTCTATGGCCAGCACCATTGCGCGCAAGGCGCGTTTGCTGACGCTGGATGTGACACAGGAAGAAGTGGATCGCTTACACGCCCCAATCGGTCTGCCGATTTTTAGTCGTTCTCCAGCGGAAATCGCGGTCTCGGTACTAGCGGAGCTGGTCGCCTTGCGCAATTGCGATGTTGTGGCGAGGTCTGTGTCAAGTTGTGCGATTGGTGCGCCGCTCGAAGAAAAGGTTGTTTCTTCGTAACGAAGGCACGATTACCTGCGCCGTGGATTCTCTCGTTTGTGACCGCTTTTCGCGAAGCGGTTGCTGCGTAGGCGTGCTGCGCTCTGTATAATTCTTATCCCATGCCAGTATCAGAATCCAATAAACCAATGCGGCCCGCAGATTCACGCCGGCCGCCACGCTCTGAAGCCCCTCCGCGTCAGGAAAATTCATCACGTCCGGCGCAATCACCTGCACCAAGTTCGATATCCGGACCTGTTCCCGTCACTATCAGCGCTGATTCAAATCGACCCCGACGTTCTGAAGGTCGTTTGCCGCGGGAAGCAAGACCGCGAACCGCACCGGAACGCAATCCACTGCCGCCGATCATATTTCCAGAGGAATTGCCTGTATCGGGCAGACGCGCTGAAATTGCTGAAGCTTTGCTGGCTAACCAGGTCATTATTGTCTGCGGTGAAACCGGATCAGGGAAAACCACGCAGTTACCGAAGATATGTCTTGAATTAGGTCGTGGTCTCAATGGTTTGATTGGGCATACGCAGCCGCGCCGGATTGCTGCGTCGTCGACAGCTAAGCGGATTGCGCAGGAACTGGGATCGCCGTTGGGCGAGCACGTTGGTTTTAAAGTGCGTTTTAACGATACGTTGACCAAAGGTGCGTGGGTCAAGCTGATGACTGACGGGATATTGCTGGCCGAAACGCAGACCGATCCGATGTTGCGGCAATATGACACTATCATCATTGATGAGGCGCACGAGCGCAGTCTTAACATCGATTTTCTGCTCGGATACCTGAAGCAATTACTACCCAAACGGCCTGATCTGAAGTTGATCATTACTTCAGCGACGATTGATGCTGATCGTTTTGCGCGTCATTTTGGTCACGGTGATAAATTGGCACCCGTGATAGAAGTATCTGGACGCTTGTACGAAGTGGAGGTGCGTTACCGGCCGGTCGATAACGCGGATCGTAGCGGCGTTAATCCGTCGACTACAGCGGCAAGGCCGGGTGGTGCGTCAAGTACGCCCAATGCAGCACACAACGCAGCTCCGAACGCAGCACAGCGCGACCGTGATCAACGCGATTTGATGGATGCGGTGGTTGATGCCGTTGATGAACTGGCGCGGGTTGGTTCTGGTGATGTGTTGGTATTTTTACCCGGCGAGCGGGAGATTCGCGACGCTGCCGAAGCATTACGCAAACATCATCCGCCGCATGTAGAGATTTTGCCGTTGTTTGCGCGTTTATCGGCGCAGGAACAAGAGCGGGTATTTAAGGTATCGAATGCCCGCCGCATTGTCCTCGCGACCAACGTAGCTGAAACCTCGCTCACTGTTCCCGGTATTCGTTACGTGGTCGATGCCGGTTTGGCACGTGTTAAACGTTATAGTTATCGCAATAAGGTTGAGCAATTACAGATTGAACCGATTGCCCAATCGGCGGCGAATCAGCGCGCAGGGCGTTGTGGTCGGGTGGCTGCGGGTGTGTGTATTCGTCTATACGAAGAACGCGACTATCTTCAACGTCCAAAATTTACCGAACCGGAAATCATGCGATCGTCGCTGGCTTCGGTGATTTTGCGGATGAAATCGTTGCATTTGACCGATGTTGAAACGTTTCCCTTCATTGAGCCGCCGCCGGGACGTGCCATTGCCGACGGTTATCAATTGTTGCAGGAACTTGGCGCGGTTGATGACAATAATCAGTTGACCAAAACTGGGCGCGAATTGGCAAAATTACCGCTCGATCCACGCGTTGGCGGCATGATATTGGCATCGCTGGATAACGTTTGTCTATCCGAAATGCTGATCATTGCATCGGCAGTATCGGTCCAGGATCCGCGTGATCGACCGATGGATGCGCAAGCTGCCGCTGATCAGGCACATAAGAAATTCGCCGATGAAAAATCCGAATTCCAAAGCTATTTAAAAATCTGGAAATGGTTTGAAGAAGCCATCGAGCACAAGAAAACCAATCGCCAGTTGCAGGATAATTGTCGTGCTAACTTCCTGTCGCAATTACGATTGCGGGAATGGCGCGATGTTCACTCGCAACTGTTGACCATCGTGAGGGAACAAGGCTGGCGACTAAACGAAGCGCCAGCAACTTACGATAATTTGCACACGGCGTTGTTGACCGGGTTGTTGGGTAACGTTGGCTTTAAGGCTGACGACGATCCGCATTATCTGGGCGCACGCGGCATCAAGTTTCATATCTGGCCGGGATCTTCATTAACGAAAAAAGCCGGAAAGTGGGTGATGGCGTCGGAACTGGTCGATACTACGCGCTTGTATGCGCGTTGCGTTTCTCAGATTCAGCCGGAATGGCTGGAAAAAGTCGGCGCGCATTTACTGAAAAAATCCTACGGCGAACCGCGCTGGGAAAAGCGTATGGCGCAGGTTTCTGCCTCAGAGCGCGCAACACTTTATGGGTTGGTGGTGTATAGCCAGCGGCGGATTAATTTCGGCCTGATCAATCCTAAAGAGGCGCGGGAGATTTTTATTCGTGATGCGCTGGTCGGCGGCGAATATGACACGCGTGCACCCTTTTTTGCCCACAACCAAAAACTGATCCGTGAGATCGAAAATCTGGAACATAAGTCGCGACGTCTGGATGTGCTGGTCGACGAAGAGCTGATTGCGGCGTTTTACGACAAGCTGATTCCGGTCGATATTTGCAATGGTATTACCTTTGAGAAATGGCTTAAGGATACGACGCATAAAAATCCGACCTTGCTCTATTTGAATCGCGACGATTTGATGCGTCATGAAGCGGCGGGTATCACGACGGATTTGTTTCCCAAGGTGATGCGGGTTGCCGGTATTGAGATGGGATTGTCGTATCACTTTGAGCCCGGCACACCGCGGGATGGCGTTACGCTGACCGTCCCGCTCTATGCATTAAATCAGGTGTACGTTGATCGGTGCGATTGGCTGGTAACCGGGATGCTGAAAGAGAAAGTGCATCTGCTGTTGAAATCGTTGCCGCAAAAAATACGTCGTAACTGCGTGCCGCTGCCTGACTATGCTGCCGGATTTTGTGAGCGGATTCAGGCGCGTAGTGCCTTCGGCCACGGCAATTTGCTGGACGCATTGATTGCTGACGTACGCGCTGAAACGACCGTCGCGGTGCGAATCTCCGACTTTAAGGTGGAGACTTTGCCAGCGCACCATACGATGAATTTCAAAGTCATCGACGAGCATGGCAGGCAACTTGATATGGGCCGTAATCTTGCTGCGCTTCAAGCTGAATTGGGCGGACAGGCGCGTGAGAGTTTTCAGAAGCTGGCTGAAAAGACCGGGGTTGTTTCAAGCGAAATAGCTGCCACACATGCCGGGCTTGTCACCCCTCCAGCGTCATCAAGCCACGCTGCGGCTTCGCAAGGTGCGACTAAAGTGGTGTCGGCAAACACGGGTGCACAGACTGGCACCAGCGTCGCTGCTTATAGCAATTTGACCAGTTGGAGTTTTGGAGAGTTGCCAGAACTACTGGAAATCCAGCAAGGCAAACAGACGTTGATTGGTTTTCCGGCGCTTGTCGATAAGATCACTTATTGTGACCTGGAAGTCTTTGATGATCCGAATGAAGCGGTGCGCATCCATCGACTGGGTTTGCGTCGTTTATTTGCGCTTCAGCTGAAGGAACAACTTAAATTTCTTGAAAAAAATATTCCCGGTTTACAGCAAATGGGAATGCAGTTTATGGCTCTTGGATCGCAGGAAGAATTGCGTGACCAGATTATCTGGGCCGGACTGGAGCGCGCCTGTCTGCAAGCGCCGCTGCCGATGAATGCTGCACAATTCACGCAACGTAAGGATGAGGGCAAATCTCGTCTTGGTTTGCTATGCAACGAAATTGCACGATTAACCGCATTGATATTGGTTGAATATCACGGATTGCCGAAAAAGTTACAAGGCGCTAAAGCGCAAACGGCGGCAGTTGCAGATATTCAGGCGCAAATAATGGGTTTGGTGAACAAGCGTTTTATTGCTGAAAACGATTATGCGAATTTAACGCATTTTCCGCGCTATCTGAAGGCAATTAGTGTGCGTTTGGAGAAGTTGCGCGCTGAGCCTAGTCGCGATGCGCGTTCGCTAACTGAATGGTCGCAGGTCGCAACACCTTGGCAACGGGCGCAAAAAGAGCGGCAAGGGAAGGGCGTCGATCCAAAAATGCAGGAATTTCGCTGGATGCTGGAGGAGCTGCGCGTCTCGCTATTTGCGCAGGAACTAAAAACACCGATGCCGGTTTCAGTCAAACGGCTGCAAAAAGTATGGGAGACAATGCAGCGGTAAGCGCATTGCTAACTAAGCTGCAAGGCGCTGATGGACGGGATCAACGTCATTGTAATGACAGGGAAGTTGCCTGCGTGACGGTGGTACGTTGGGTGCCTCAACACTTTGTGGTCGAAGAGCGCCGTTGATTCGCGTAAAATTGCGCAAACATATTTTATCTATTTCGCTATTTTCATTACTGAAATTGTCGATTAATCAGTTTAATCTTGGTACGTTAGGCTAACGTCTGGCATCTCCGTACATTGTGGTAATTTTGTGGCGGCATTGCTGCCCTACGACTGAAAAAGATTAATAATTGCTCCACCATTTCTGGTTTGAAGTTGCACTACCTTTACAAAGAAGAGAACACTATGGCTATCAAATCCGATAAATGGATCCGTCGCATGGCGCAGGAAACCGGCATGATCGAGCCGTTCTCGCCCACGCAGGTGCGTGAAGAAAATGGTAATAAAATCGTCTCATACGGCACTTCGTCCTACGGCTACGATATTCGTTGCGCCAATGAATTCAAGATTTTTACCAATATCAATTCGACCATTGTAGACCCGAAGAATTTCGATGAAAAATCATTTGTCGATTTCGTCGGTGACGTTTGTATCATTCCACCAAATTCGTTTGCGTTGGCGCGTACCATCGAATATTTTCGTATTCCAAGGAGCGTCCTGACGATCTGTTTAGGCAAGTCGACTTACGCCCGTTGCGGCATCATTGTCAATGTGACGCCATTCGAGCCAGAGTGGGAAGGTTACGTGACACTGGAATTTTCCAATACGACGCCATTGCCAGCAAAAATTTATGCAGGCGAAGGTTGTGCACAGGTCTTGTTCTTTGAGAGCGATGAAGTGTGCGAAACGTCTTACAAGGATCGCGGCGGCAAATATCAGGGCCAGCAAGGCGTCACATTACCTAAAGCTTAACCTGCATAGGTTGTTTGCGTTGATTACCGCGCTGCTGACTAAGTTGATGACTAAGTTGATGACTGTGCGATAGGTTGGCGCAGTCAGAATGGAATAAGCCATTGATGGCCATATCACATTTGATATGGCCATTTTTTTGGCTATTTTTTATTTGCTATTGGTTTGTAGCTTCGATGCGAACGCAGTCGACAAAGTAATCCCGCTTGCCATTCACTTCACGCTTCACCAGGCCATGCACGTCTGTTTCAAATCCCGGAAATTTTTCATTGAAATTCCGTGCAAATTTTAAGTAGTCAACAATAGTCTTATTGAAACGTTCGCCAGGAATCAGCAACGGAATGCCGGGCGGATAGGGCGTCAATAGGATCGATGTCACGCGGCCTTCGAGCTGGTCAATTGGTACGCGATCTATTTCACGATGCGCCATCTTGGCAAAAGCGTCGGATGGTTTCATGGCCGGTTGCATGGCTGAAAGATACATTTCAGTGGTTAGACGCGCGATATCATAGGCTTTGTAGGTCTCATGAATTTGCTGGCACAAATCGCGCAGACCAAGGCGTTCGTAGCGAGAATTTTTGCCGTTATTAGCGCGAGCGAATTCCGGCAGAATGCGCCAGATGGGCTGGTTCTTATCGTAATCGTCTTTAAATTGCTGCAATGCTGTCAGCAACGTGTTCCAGCGGCCTTTGGTAATGCCGATAGTGAACATGATAAAGAATGAATACAAACCACATTTTTCAACGATAACCCCATGCTCGGCCAAATACTTGGTCACAATCGAAGCCGGTATTCCGCTATCACCAAATTGACCGTCAAGTGACAACCCTGGCGTAACGATGGTTGCCTTAATCGGATCGAGCATATTGAAGTTGGGTGCCAGATTGCCGAAGCCATGCCAATCGTCTTCAGCCTTGATTACCCAGTCTTCTCGTGAGCCGATACCATCCTCTGAGAACGAGTTTGGTCCCCACACCTGAAACCACCAATCCGCGCCCCATTCGAGATCGATTTTTTTCATGGCGCGGCGGAAATCGAGCGCCTCAAGAATACTTTCTTCGACCAGCGCAGTACCGCCCGGCGCTTCCATCATCGCCGCTGCGACGTCGCAGGACGCAATGATGGAATATTGTGGCGAGGTGGACGTGTGCATCAGATACGCCTCATTAAAAGCGTCCTGATCGAGTTGCACGGTTTCCGATTCACGCACCAGCACTTGCGATGCCTGCGATAGACCCGCTAGCAATTTGTGGGTTGATTGCGTTGAAAAAATCATTGATTTCTTTGCACGCGGGCGATCTTTGCCGATCGCGTGCATGTCTTTGTAGAAATCATGGAAAGTGGCGTGCGGTAACCATGCTTCATCAAAATGCAAAGTATCGATCTCGCCATCGAGCATGTTTTGCAGCGTCTCAACGTTATAAATAACACCATCGTAAGTCGATTGCGTAATCGTGAGGATACGTGGCTTTTTATTCAATGCTTCCCGGGCAAACGGATTGGCTTCGATCTTTTTCCGAATGCTTTCCATCGTAAATTCTTCTAGCGGAATCGGACCGATAATACCCAGGTGATTACGGGTCGGCATCAGGAAGACCGGGATTGCGCCGGTCATAATGATCGAGTGCAAAATCGACTTGTGACAATTGCGATCCACGACGACGATATCGCCGGGCGCAACGGTTGAATGCCACACCATCTTGTTTGAGGTGGACGTTCCGTTGGTAACGAAGTAACAATGATCGGCGTTGTAAATGCGTGCTGCGTTGCGCTCGGATTCAGCGATTGGGCCCGTATGATCAAGCAACTGACCGAGTTCTTCGACGGCGTTACAAACGTCGGCACGCAACATGTTTTCACCAAAAAATTGATGAAACATCTGGCCAATCGGTGATTTTAAAAAGGCGACGCCGCCAGAATGGCCGGGACAGTGCCAAGAGTAAGAGCCATCTTGGGCGTAGTGTACCAACGCACGAAAGAAGGGCGGCGAGAGGCCGTCCAGATAGGATTTGGCTTCGCGAATAATATGCCGGGCGACAAACTCAGGCGTGTCTTCAAACATATGAATAAAGCCGTGCAGTTCACGCAGAATGTCATTTGGTATATGACGTGAAGTGCGGGTTTCGCCGTATAAATAGATCGGGATGTCGGCATTCTTGTAGCGGATTTCTTCGACAAAGGCGCGTAACGATTTCAGCGCGTGATCGGTCTCTTCGAATGAACCTGCCCCGAACTCCTCATCGTCGATCGAGAGAATAAAGGCGGACGCTCGCGATTGTTGCTGGGCGAATTGCGACAGGTCGCCATAACTGGTGACACCCAAAACTTCCATGCCTTCTTTTTCCATCGCGTCGGCGAGGGCCCGGATACCGAGACCGGAGGTATTTTCTGAGCGGAAATCTTCATCGATGATGACGATAGGGAAGCGGAATTTCATGCGGTCTCCAAGAGACGGGTGTGGATAACAGGAACAGCGAACGCGGTTCCCGGTTGGGCCGCTGGTTCGCTGATCAATGACTTGCGTCGCTCGCTGCTCTTAAGGTAGAGGGCAACTTTGCGGCACTAAAAAGGTGAAAGTCGAATTTTCGCAGATATGTGCAAAATTGGGGTGAAATGTACCAAAACACTAGCAAAAAAATCAGCCCGCAACGTTGTCCCAAAAATAGGGTGCATAAGATGACTTAACACAATGACTTAATACAATGACTTAATATAATGATTTAATAATATGGCATTAAAAGTATGATCAAAAAATTCGACCCATTACAGCTGTTCTTAAGCGTTAAACGATTGTCGTCTTTGATATTCTACAAAGGCGTAGTCGAAATTGTTGGCTGCGGAGTGATGTGAGAGACGTGACGTTTCTTGCCATTGTTGCGGATCTAATGCCGGAAAGAAGGCGTCGCAGTCAAAGCGTTTGCTGATTTCAGTCACGATTAAACGGTCACAAAGGCGTTGCGCAGCAGCGTAGATTTCGGCACCGCCGATGACGAAGGCTTCCCCAGCAGCATCGGCATCATTAACACTTGAATTCGCTAGCGCGGCGGCGGCTTCGAGAGAGTTCACGGTTTCCACGCCTTCGTGTTGCCATTCTGGATTACGGGTAATGACGATATTGCGCCTATTTGGCAGAGGCCGCCCAATGGATTCAAATGTTTTACGACCCATAATAATCGTGTGACCCGACGTGGTGCGTTTGAAGTGCGCCAAATCCTCCGGTAAATGCCATGGAAGGGTATTGCGAATGCCGATGCCATTTTTGGCATCAGTGGCGACAATGATAGTGAGAATAAAAGGCATGGCGGGCGCAGGTTTGGTCAATGGAGGGACTTTTTAAAATGTGCGGTAAATTTTGTTGCTTTATCGAACTGATCAGGTGGTGACGGAGGTTTGATACGTTGGCGTCATTGGTGTCAATGATTACATTTGATCGCTTCAAGCATATAAATTTAGCTCTCAACACTTCGCTATAGTGGGACAGTATGATGACATACGCGTGAATTGCTGCGATTTTACTATAAACATCCAGAGGAACTTTGGTGGCTTACGCTGATCATAACTCGGTATGTAAATTTGCTTATTAACAAGAAAGAAGCTGGGTTAATGCGTATTGTCCCTTAGCATTGATCGCTTTTATGTAATGTTAATTCGTGTCAATTAGCAGGTATTTTTGTTTGATTTAATGTAAATTTGGCAAATAATTCTGTATTAAAGCATCCAAAGATGCTTCTTTGCGAAAATAAATAAACAATCCAACGCTGTAAGCTAATATCTATTGATAGTGGCAATCAGCTAACGAGCGGTGATTTCGCAAATCAAAGCAGTGCCAAATGGGAATCCAATGTTTTTAAAATATTTTTCTTCGGTGAAGTCATTTATTTCGACACCAACGCGCGTCATGTTGGCGCCAGCACTAATCATTATGGGATGCCTACTTCCTATTCAGTATGCTTCAGCGTTTAATTTTAACGACGTTGCGCAACGGGCTAAAGCGTTATCAGCTAAGGCTTATGTTAAGCCTGTCCCGGATATACCAAAAGAGGTTGATGATTTAACCCTGGAGCAGTATCGAGACATTCGGTTCAAGTCTGAAAAATCACCGTGGGCTAGTGCTAAGTTGCCATTTGATTTAGCTTTTTTTCATGAGGGCCACCTGTTTAACCAGCCGGTCAAAATGAATGAGATCCTCGGTAAAAACGTACGTGAGATTCGCTTTGATCCCAACAATTTTACCTATGGCGCAAATAAAATAGATCCAAGTAAATTGCGCGGGCTTGGGTTTGCTGGCTTCCGTGTTCATTACCCGCTTAATAACACCAGTTATAAAGATGAAGTGTTGTCGTTCTTGGGCGCAAGCTATTTCCGTGCTATCGGCAAGGATCAGCGCTATGGATTATCGGCGCGCGGATTGGCGGTTGACACTGCGTTGAACTCGGGCGAAGAATTTCCGCAGTTTGTAGAATTTTGGATTGAACGGCCAAAAGCCGGTGATAAACAACTGACGATCTACGCATTGCTTAATTCGCGTCGGGTGACTGGCGCATATAGCTTTATTCTGAAGCCCGGAGTTGATACGGCGATTGAGGTCAAAGCGCAACTTTATTTGCGCGAAAACGTGAGCAAATTAGGCATTGCACCGCTTACAAGTATGTTTTTATATGGCAAAAATCAACGGTCACCTGTTGAAGATTATCGGCCAGAAGTGCATGATTCAGATGGGTTATTGGTAGCGTCTGGCACTGGCGAGTGGATTTGGCGACCATTGGTTAATCCTAAACGTTTGCTGGTCACGTCTTACACCTTGAGTAATCCGATTGGTTTTGGGTTGATGCAGCGCGAGCGTAACTTTGCCGCGTATCAAGATCTTAGCTCGCGCTACGAAAAAGGGCCGAGTGCCTGGGTTCAGCCCAAAGGAAAGTGGGGCTCTGGGAGAGTCGAGTTAGTGCAGATCCCGACACCGGATGAAACAAATGACAATATTGTTGCTTATTGGGTACCTGATACCCCGCCAAAAGTGGGCCAACCTTTCAACATTGAGTACACACTTTTATGGCAAAAAGACGCTGAGAAGAGTTCACCTTTATCATGGGTAACGCAAACGCGACGCGGCAATGGGTTTCAGGCTAAGCCTGATGACAGTATCGGTTTGTTAGTAGATTTTGAGGGTCCGGCCTTTAAGAAGCTGCCTGAAAACACAAAATTGGATGCGGTTGTCAGTGTTGATGATAACGGCAAACTATTGAGCAGCGAAGCGGTCAAAAATGAAGCTACCGGCGGGTGGCGCATCAATATCAAGTTGCGCCGGAACGAAGAAAATAAACCGGTCGAGATACGTGCTTTCTTGCGTAACGCCAATACAACCTTATCTGAAACGTGGAGTTACATATTACCGCCCAACTAGCGCTCAAGCCAGTATCGCAGGTGATTGACGAACATTCGCCTAGCGATTCCTATCTCCAGCGCCTTCCTCTGTCGCCGCGGCAGCGTAAGCTGTTGTCCGAGCGAATGCATTTTAGTCCGTCAGCGACATCGACCGAAGAAATGGCCGCGTTGCACCTGGCGCTGGCCGAGATTGACGATGCCAGCAGTGTTTCTAATGCAACTAATCCGGCATATGCATCAATCGCCAATCGTTTGCAGTTGGCGTATGGAGTTCCGCAGGACGTTGATAGCCTGTCTGACAGCGTATCGGGTACGGTTTTAAACAATCCATCTGACAATGTATCAAACTATAACGGCTCGTCCGGGGAAGACAATCGTGATTCTACGGGCTTGACACCGGAGATCGTTACTGATGCAAGTGGCAGAACACGGATAACAATTGCGCTGCCATTGAAGCGGACGCCGATCGTTGCTCGTCCTTGGGGGACGTTGAATCCTATCGTGCGCTGGATCGAAAACGCTAATCGCGCCTTTGATCGCCGCCCGAGCTTGAAATCCAGAAGGCGTGCGACGGCGCAGGAAACCGCGCAACAAACTAGTGTTGAACACCCCGTCCTGAAAGAGAAAACGCACGATCCACGTGGGATCTGGCGACACAATGGAAATCTGCGCCGCCTCGTGTTAGTCATGTTGATGTTGGCACAGACGGTGGTTGCCACCTATTTCATGAGTACGGTGCTGCCGTACCATGGCACTAAACCATTGGAGATGCTGACTCTCGTCCTGTTTGCGATTCTGTTTTGCTGGGTTTCGGCGGGATTCTGGACTGCGATGGCAGGTTTTCTGGTTTTGATGCGCGGGACCGATCGCTACGTTATTTCGCGGGAAGATGCGGCGCCTGGGCCGATTGCTGGCAATGTGAGAACGGCGATTGTCATGCCGATCTGTAATGAGGACGTCAATCGCGTATTTGCTGGGTTGCGTGCGACGTATGAGTCGGTATTGCAAAGTGGTGAGTTGGATCGTTTCGATTTCTTTGTACTAAGCGATAGCGGTGATCCCGATATCTGCACTGCAGAACTGGATGCATGGGTAACTTTATGTCGCACGCTCGGGGGATTTGGTCGTATTTTTTATCGACACCGTCGCCGTCGGGTTAAGCGCAAGAGTGGCAATATCGACGATTTCTGCCGCCGTTGGGGTGCGAATTATGATTACATGATTGTGCTGGACGCCGATAGTGTCATGAGCGGCACCTGTCTGACGACACTCGTGCGTTTGATGGAAGCAAATTCAAGCGCTGGTATTATTCAGACCGCGCCGCGTGCCGCTGGCCGCGATACTTTGTATGCGCGGATTCAACAGTTTTCTACACGCGTATATGGGCCGTTGTTCACCGCAGGTTTGCATTACTGGCAATTGGGCGAGTCGCACTATTGGGGCCACAACGCGATTATCCGGTTGACGCCTTTCATGAAGTATTGCGCTCTCGCACCGCTGCCTGGCGAAGGATCGTTGGCCGGTGAAATTCTGTCACATGACTTTGTCGAAGCGGCATTGATGCGACGCGCTGGTTGGGGCGTCTGGATTGCTTATGATCTGGCTGGTAGTTTTGAGGAAATGCCGCCAAATCTATTGGATGAACTTAAGCGCGATCGCCGTTGGTGTCAGGGAAATCTGATGAATTTCCGATTATTTCTGGCGCGCGGCATGCATGGTGTTCATCGTGCAGTATTTGTTACCGGTGTGATGGCGTACATTTCGGCACCACTTTGGTTCGGATTTTTAGTATTGTCGACGGCGTTGCTTGCCATGCATACGTTGATTGCACCTGAATATTTTGTGACCCCGGGTCAACTATTTCCCGTGTGGCCGGAATGGCATCCTGAGAAGGCGTTAACTTTATTTAGCGCAACAGCGACGCTGTTATTTCTTCCTAAAATCTTGAGCGTCATTTTGATTTGGGCTAAAGGCGCACGTGAGTTTGGCGGTGTTGTCCGGCTAACGATGGGCATGATCATTGAATTGTTGTTTTCTATGATGCTGGCCCCGGTCAGGATGTTATTCCACACGCGCTTTGTGGTCGGTGCTTTTCTTGGATGGGCGATTAGCTGGAAGTCACCGCCTCGCGAAGATACGGAAACCACTTGGGGCGAGGCAGTTCGGCGACACGGCTGGCACACGGCGCTGGGGATAGCGTGGGGCGCAGGTGTATTCTTTTTGGAACCATCATTTTTGTGGTGGTTATTGCCGATTGTCGGCTCTCTGGTGCTTTCGATTCCATTATCAGTATTTTCAAGCCGAGTTTCATTGGGGCGCAGTTTCCGCCACGCTGGGTTATTTGTGATTCCGGAAGAGGTCGATTTACCACCCGAACTTGCCGCGACTACGGCATATAACGAGGCAAGCAGACGCTTGGCTGGTTTTACTGAAGCAGTGGTTGATCCAATTATTAACGCATTGGTCTGTGCTTCGGTCACGGCGCGGCCAAATATTCCTGCCGCTAGTGTCGCAGCGCATGCCGCGTTAATCAAAGCAGCATTGATCCATGGACCCGATAGTTTATCCTCTGGCCAAAAAAGTGCTGTACTGGATAATCCATTGATGTTGTCGCAATTGCATTTGGACGTATGGAGTGCACCAGAGGCCAATCGCTTGTGGATGGGATTGACCGAAAGAAACGTTGCCTCTTCCTAGTGAGCGTCTTTGCGTTTCTATTGCAATCAGATTACTCAACCTGATTATTTGTGTTTGAGCATGGCATCTTAAAAGAATATGCATCCTTTTAAGATGCCCTGATAGGCATTCAAAATGCAGAGGTACAGTGCCGGTTCGGGTGACGGAGTCTTTAAATTAACGTCTGATTAAGCGTTTTATGAAGCGCCTGATTAAGCGCTCAGGACAATAAAATTCAGTCACTAAAGTGACTTCGGTATTAATAGCGAATGGGCCTGACTCCCCTAAATGTTAGTGCGTTTCGTAACAACTGTTACCATTCTGTTTTGGCGCACGACGGAGTATTTTGGTTATTCCGTCTAAAATACGGGTTGTATTTCAAATACGCGGATTGTGTTTTTTCGTCATGTTTGTCAAAAAATTAATCTACGTCACACCCTTAGTTATGTATTTATTATTCGCCCGACGCAGACCTTTGGTCAACGCTTGGGCTATTTGTGATTCTAGCCAGCTATTTTTTTGTTTATTTTGACGTGCTACCAATGACTGTTGATCAGACCAAAGCTTTACCTATTGCCTCTCGTTTTTCTTCTCGGCTATTTCGTCGCAGCAGTCTTGCTGTCGGATTGTCGCTCGTAGTCGTGCTTAGCGCAGGGGTTGTAATTGCGCAAGTGTTGCAACAGCCGAAGCCGGTATCGGCCATCAATCCTGAGATGGGACCGCCAGCGCCAATCAAGTTCGATACGGTGACTATTCAGCGCGGGGATATTCAACAGACGGTTGAGGCGGGCGGAAAGCTCCAACTTTACAAATACGCTGATGCCAACGCGCAGGTAACCGGACAAATCAAGGATGTGCTGGTTGCCGTCGGCGATACGGTGCAGATCGGCAAGATGGTTGTTGAAATTACACCAACTTTACAGCCCGCCAAAGTCGAAACCAATCGTGCTCAAATGGCGCGGTTACAGGCTGAACTGGCAGACCAGCGCGCGCAGATGGATTTTGCTGAATTGCAGTTTAAACGCCAAACGCAACTCAAAGCGCAAAACGCCACGCGTGAAGAATCTTTTGAGTCCAGCCGCATGAGTATGTCCTCTGCGAGCGCCCGCGTGGATGCTATTAATGCACAGATTCGCCAGGTTGAGGCCACACTTAAATTCGACGAGGAGAGTCGTCAGCACACGCAGGTATTGGCGCCTATTTCGGGAACGGTAGTTGCTCTGAATGCCCGCGCAGGACAATCGGTTGGTGCACCGCTGCCGGTTGTTCCACTGATGCGTATTGCCGATTTGTCAAAAATGACTGTTCAGGCGCGTGTTGCCGAAATTGATGTTACGCGTTTGCGGCGCGGCATGACGGCGAATTTTACGACGCCGGGTTATCCGGGAAAACAATGGTCAGGCAAGTTACGTCAGGTAATTCCTGTACCCGCAGATGGATCGGGCGAGCAAGGTAAGCAGACTTTTTATAACGTGTTATTTGAAGTCGATAACCCTGATCAGGAATTAATGAGCGGTATGAGTACGGAGGTTGAGTTCATCGTGGCACAAGCTAAGGATGCTGTCTTACTGCCAATAAAGCTATTGGCTAAACCTGATAGCGATGGCATTTATAGCGCTAATGTCTTGGATAGCAATCAACAACTCAGTGTGCGGAAGCTAAAAATTGGCATACGAAATCAGCAACAAGTACAAGTTTTATCCGGTTTAGCAGCCGGCGAACAGTTGCTAGTTGGACCTGTTCCTGCTGTACTGCTTAAGCCTAAACCGGTGAGTCCGCCAGTTACGCCCGCCGCGGCTGCAACTCCCGCAACTACAAGCGATGCGACCAATTCGTCGAATGCAAACAAGTCGGTGACTCCCGCGGCAGCATCATTTTCGACACTGATTCCACAGCCTAAAAATGTTATTTCGCCAAGTAATCCGTCAAATGGTGCAAGCGTTACATCGGTAACGCGTTAATGGAGCCGGACATGCGCCTTTCTCGATTGTTTCACTTGACATTTTTATCCCCTCCGTCCCTGTCCACATTAATGTTAGGTTTGCTGTGCGCCGTTTTAGCTGGCTGTGCGCACAATATCCCTATATCGGAGCCGCCTCCGGCAGTAGAGATGCCGGCAGGTTGGACATTAAGTGGAAAGGCGAGCAACCAGGAGTGGCCCGATAATGACTGGTGGAAGCGTTTTGGCAGCGCTGAGCTAACGCAATTAGTCGATGAGGGCCAGCATAGTAATCTCGAGATTGCAGCGGCCCTTGCGCGCGTGCGACAGGCGGAAGCACAAGCACGCATTGCGGGTGCACCGTTATTACCCACTGCTGAATTTTCTGCCGGTGGTAATCGCGATCTGCCCCTAGGAAATAACGGAAGCGCGAATACTTCGGCAAGCGGACTGTTGCAGGTCAGTTACGAAATTGATTTTTGGGGAAAGAATAAGGCCAGTCTGGCGTCTGCGGAAGCCTCGTTAAAAGCGAATCGTTATGATCGTCAAACTGTCGCTTTGACCGTCACAAGTGGCATCGTTTCCACGTATTTGCAGGTACTGTCATTGCATGACCGAATCAATATCGCGCGTGAGAATGTGGCGAACGCTCAAAGAGTGCTCGTGCTTGTCGAGGCGCAAAGTAGCGCCGGAGCCGCATCACCACTGGATCTCGCCCGTCAGCGCTCGGCAGTCGCCGGACAAAAGGCTTCGCTTCCAGATTTAATGCAGCAAGAACGTGAGGCGCAGTCTGCGCTGGCGATTTTGTTAGGTCGGTCATCCCAAACCTTCAAAGTGGCAGATCACGGACTTGACACCATAGGGCTGCCCGATGTGACACCTGGACTGCCTTCGGAGTTGCTCTCAAGGCGACCGGATATTCGGCGCGCCGAGGCACAACTTGCGGCGGCCAATGCGAACGTCGCGGTGGCACGTGCTGCTTTGTTTCCGAGTATTCGCCTGACCGGATCGACGGGCGCACAGAGTAGTGCGTTGTTATCATTATTTAATGGCCCCAACTTGCTCGCCAACGTGGGAACATCCTTGGTAGCACCGATTTTTGATGCTGGCCTATTGAAAAATCAACGGGATTTGGCAATCGCACAAAAGCAGGAGTTGGTGCAGGTTTATCGGTCAACAGTTATTGCGGCGCTGTCGGAAGTAGATACCGTGCTGGGTCAGATCAGAAGTCTGGACGAGCAACGTTCATTGAAAACGACCGAAATGGAACAAGCCCGTTTTGCGTTTAATTTGTCGGAGATTCGCTATCGGGTTGGTGCTGAAGATTTGATGACCGTGCTGGATACGCAACGGGCTTTATCAGACGTGCAGAACGAATTAGGCGCATTGAAATTGAAGCGATTACAAGCCACCGTCTCGCTGTATAAGGCGCTTGGTGGCGGCTGGCAGGACGATGCAAGTCACAAGAAAACGCCGACTACCGCCGGTGCTGGCGCTTAAAATAATTGGAACGTGGTTAATATTTTGTCGGTGGAAAATAAACATAAGCCGACGATTTTGATGGCTAGTGATAGCAAATTTTGATCAACGCCGCAGCGAGATTTTTTTTGTCTTTTCCCAGGCTTTAAAAATTAAGCATAGGTAATTCCTGCTGCCTGATTGTTTGCGGATGAGCGATGCGACAAAATCAGTCTGCCACCGCAAGCCGTCACACTCGCACGGCATGGTCGGCAGCGATTTTAGACGGCCATCGGGGCAGTCAGTGGTGCATGATGTTGATAGCTATCAAGCGAAAAGTCACCAGGTTCGATTTTTTCTAGCCATTCCGGTTCGTATTTTCCTGTTTTTGCAAAATCAGGAATGCGATCCGATATCACCAGATTCGGGGCTGGATGGGGCGCACGTTGGAGTTGCTCATTCAGCATGCTCAAATGGTTCTCATAAATATGCGCATCGCCTATGAAGTAGGTGAACCACTTCGGCGTATAGCCAGTGAGCCGTGCGACTAGATGCAATAATGCAGCACCTTCAGCGAGATTAAATGGCGTACCTAAACCGATGTCATTACTTCGTATGTAGAGGCAAAGCGATATTTCTTTAGTCGCGGCATTGGGCAAAAATTGGTATAAAAGATGACACGCCGGAAGTGCAATGGCATCCAGATCGGCACAATTCCAACCGTGAAATAAAATACGCCGACTACCTGGATTTTCCATAATTGTGTCCAGACAATCGCGAAGCTGGTCAATCGCTTTGTATAAAAGAACTTTTTCTTTCCCGTCCTCTTGTAAAGAGGAAATCAGCCGAAATCCTCTTTGCTGGGCATCTGCGATCTGGCTAACCTCGGTTTTTTCCAATAGTTTATAGGCGGGCCAGGCGCGCCATTGGACACCGTATACAGGGCCTAGGTCGTCTTCCCCTAGTCGATACGGATTTGCACGCCACGCAGCATTTTCGTTTGCGTTTTGATCCCATACCTTGCATCCCAATGCGCGAAATTCGGCGGCATTACGAGATGCTCTTAAAAATCCGACTAGTTCACCAACGACGGACTTAAAAGCCAACCTTTTGGTAGTGACAGCCGGAAATCCCTCTTTTTGAAGGTCGAAGCGCATCATCGCACCCGGCATGCTGATGGTTCTTATTCCTGTACGATTTTCTTGCCAGCTTCCATTGTCCAGAACCATTCGTACAAGGTCGAGGTATTGCTTCATTGAATTTTTTCTCCGGCTTGCTGCGCGGCGAGAAGTGCCATGCAGCCTATATTGTTGAGGCCTCTAAGTATAGCGACTCATGCAGTATTCGGCGCGTTTTCCATGCGTTGTTTTGATTTACGGGCGATTCTGTCGATACGAAACTTTAATCTTTCAGAGCAAAAATTTGCTGCTGCTTTAACATAACAGCTTGCATGTGCACGTAGAACGCTTAACATGTTGTGATGGGTTTTAATCCGAGCAGTTTGTGAGAATAAAAATTGAAAGCAACTGCACAAAATTTTGAGACTGTTACAAATGATTAAATCTAAACGTGAACTTTTTAGGATTTATCTGTATCTCAAGCAAGTGTCTTTTGTCCCAATACATTTTTGCGGTACGCTTTAAAGTTGACTCTTGGTAATGTGTCAATCTAATGCAATCCAAATAACGTAATACGCATTACGGCGAAACTTACGACGAAAAACACTCGCTCGGCTTCGGCTTGTTCAGCGCCGGGTAACGGGGCAGCCAAGTTTAATTATTTTTATCCGTATGTCACTGCATGTTCCAGGCACACAGTGCGTACTATCATCATCAGGAGATTTCATGCTTCGTTCAGAAACGCTTTTTGGTAAGCGCGAAACACCGACACCAACTTCCCCTCTCAGCGCAACTAACAATTTGTCGCCGAATAGCCCGTCTAATTTTCCAAAAGCGGGTAACCAAGTTGGCTCACCAGGCAATTCCATGCTGTCCTCACAACATTCGAACGCTTCCAGCACGAGTGAAGGCGGCAGTAAATTGATTGTGGGCCCAAATATAAAGCTCAAAGGCGTAGAGATTACCGATTGCGATACGCTGGTCGTTGAAGGCCGCGTTGAAGCCACTATGAATTCCCGTGTCATTCACATTGCTGAAAAGGGTGCTTTCATTGGCTCTGCTGAAATCGATTTGGCTGAAATTCATGGTGAATTTAATGGCGACCTGACTGTACGCGAAAAATTGGTGATTTATGCCACAGGTAAAGTTTCAGGAAAAATTCGGTACGGCAAAGTTGTGATTGAAGAAGGTGGTCAACTGATCGGTGAAGTTCAGGTTGGCACAGCCTCTGCCAAGGTCGCACCACCTGTTGCGATTGCTTCTAGCAGCGTTTGACGTATAGATTTAGCGGTGTGACCATGTTATGGCATGAATGAGCACATGTTTCTGGTGTGTTTTGAGATTTTTATTTGTTTTTAGGCAATATATTTAAGAGCCGAAGCATTTAAATTTTCACCGTACTTTTCACCTTACAAGCCAGGGCATTCTTTATAGTTTGCCCGGGTTTTGTTTGTCTGCTGAAGGCATGCGACAATGGCAGCCTTCGCCCAAAGCTAAAGTCTTACTGGTACGGGCTGGTTTGCAACCCAACAAAAATAATGATGAGCTATCCAGAATATATTCTTACTTTGTCTTGCCTCGATCAGCGCGGTATTGTCCATCGTGTATCGGGGTTTCTGGCCGAATATGGCTGCAATATTCTCGACTCAGCCCAATACGGGGATGCGCAATCGAACTTATTTTTCATGCGTGTGCATTTTTCCTCGGAAAATCCGACCTTGGCTGATGAGGCGTTGCGTGCTTCATTTGCCGCACTTGCGGCGTCCATGCAAATGACGTGGCAACTCAACGACGCAGCTAAAAAGCCACGCATGTTGTTAATGGTGTCCAAAATCGGTCATTGTTTGAACGATTTGTTGTTTCGCTACAAGAGTGGTTTGCTAGAAGTCGAAATTCCCGCGATTGTCTCCAATCACACCGATTTTTACCAATTAGCGGCAAGTTACAACATTCCTTTTCACCATTTGCCGCTGGCGAATGGTGCATCTGCGGCGGCTAAATTGGCGCAAGAAGCACGTATTTTAGAATTGGTCGAAACGAACAACGTTGATTTGGTAGTGTTGGCCCGTTACATGCAGATATTGTCACCCGCGTTGTGCACGGCCTTGAAAGGACGAGCAATCAATATTCACCACTCTTTTCTGCCTAGTTTCAAAGGTGCAAAACCTTATTATCAGGCGCATGACCGGGGTGTTAAGTTGATCGGTGCCACGGCGCACTTTGTGACCGGTGATCTGGATGAAGGCCCGATTATTGAGCAGGATGTGGCGCGGGTTGATCATGCGATGGCACCTGATACATTGACTGCGATTGGTCGCGATGTTGAGTCTGTCGTCCTGGCGCGGGCCGTCAAGTGGTTTGTCGAGCATAGAATATTGCTCAATGGTCACAAGACTGTTGTATTTAAATAAGCAGTGTGCGATTGCAACATCGCCGGTCGGCTAGGCCTGTCTATCGCGGTTCGTATGGTTGATAGACATTTATCGACAATTGGACTTTAGGCATGCACGCGCTTGTACGACACAATTAATCGTACTTTTATGGAGTATAGAAAACGGGAGCCGATGGGCTCCCGTTTTTATTGATTTATGAGTTCATTTCCAGACTCACGATAGTCAACGCGCCATTACGTTTGCCAATCGAAAATTTAACCGCATCTCCGGCCTTGAACTGATGCAGCATTTCACTATCGCTCACGTTGAACGTCATCGTCATCGCTGGCATCCCAAAATTAGGAATTTGATCATGCTTCATGGTGATAGCGCTAATAAGCGGATCAACTTTGATGATTTCACCATTGACTAGCGGTAGCGCAACATTGTCGTTTGGCTCACTTAATTCTGTCTTGCTATCGGCTCTATCCACATTGGTGTTGGCCATGCTCGTCAATGGGACACCGATTAATAAGGTGATCGCGATCACCACAAAATTGCTTAATAAGTACAAATGTGTCATCGATGAAACCCTTTTCTGAAAGAGAGGTGTGGCCGGTGCCAGTGCAAACGTTGGCCAGATGCGCAGCGATATACGCATCGAATGCATTCATATCGGCTGATATCGTCACGATAATACGCAGTTGGCTATTCTCAGGAAGGCGCGGCGTGACATATTGTATGGTGCGTTATTCGAAGAAATTTACATAACGGTTTTACAGCTCGTTACGAAATAACGCATAATAATTGTAGTCTGGTATTGCTGAAATTCTCGTATTAATCAGCCGTAACAATCAGCCGTAACAATTAGCCATATCAATCACCCGCGTAATGATGGAAGACCGATTGCGTACCATCATTTTTTACGAGTATCACGTCATAAGCCATTTTGTTCGGGCCATCCATGCCCGGCGAGCCGGAAGGCATGCCTGGTACGGCAAGTCCGATTGCCTTTGGGTGTTCTTTCAATAATCGTTGAATATCTTTGGCCGGAACATGGCCTTCGATTGCGTAGCCGCTGACCACGGCGCTGTGACATGATGCCAAGGTGGCGGGGATTTGAAATTTTTTACGATACGCTGAAGTATCGGCAACATTTGTGGCATTGACCGCGAATCCGCTATCCTCTAAATGTTTAATCCAACCGGTGCAGCATCCGCAATTTGCATCCTTAAAGACGGCGATGACGGGTTTTGCCGCAAAGACGGTACTGTTGATGCCGAATACTAAAAATATGGTGACGAGTGATGCTACGGTGCGGCGACGAAACATGGTTGTCCTAAGAGCGAAGATATTAGTTTTCAACATTTTCATATTTATTCACTGACCACGACGTTTACTTTCCCCTTCATTCCGGCCTCAAAATGGCCCGGTTCCAGGCAGGCAAAGTCGACCTTCGTTGTCTTGCCAAACGTCCATATGAGATCGGCAGTTTTGCCTGGCTCTACGGTTATTTGGTTTGATTCGTGATGCTTCATCTCCGGCATTTGACGCATCATTTCAGCATGTTTGGAGAGTTCAGCCGTGCTGCCGATGACCATTTCATGCTGCAATTTACCGTTGTTAGCGACCACGAATTTGACGGTCTCGCCCTGTTTGACGGTGACATTGGCGGGTGTAAAGCGCATGTCGTCGGCCATGGCGATATGGATTGTCCTGTTGGCTTTCGTGATCGTTCCTGGTGCGCCTGATGCAGGATTTTCACTTGAAGCGTGGCCAGTGTCTGCGTTAGCGATACTGGTGGTGGCTATCGCGCTAATGATAAGTGCAAAAAAAATAGAAGGTAAAAAAGAGAGAGTTGTTTTCATAGTGTTCCTGACCAATCAAAAAATGGGGACGACAAAGCAGCCAGCGTTAGTTCGGGGGAGGTGAGTATTGTTGCGCTAACTCATCGAGAATCGGACACTCGGGACGGGCGTCGCCCTGACAATTATTCGCTAAACGTTCTAACGTTATTTTCATGATTTGTAATTCATTGATTTTTTCATCCAGATCTCGAATGTGTTGCTGCGCCAATTGCTTGACTTTGCTACTAGGACGCGATTGGTCAAGCCACAGACCGATGAGTGCGGTGATCTGTTTCATTGAAAATCCCAGTACCCGACTTTGTCGAATAAATCGGAGCAAATGCACATCGCGTTCACCGTAGGTACGATAACCGGCCTCGGTGCGCATTGGAGGTTGGATCAGGCCAATTTCTTCGTAGTGGCGAATCATCTTTGCAGAGACGCCCGAAGCCAGCGCTGCGCCGCCAATATTCATGCGATCAATGTCCATTTGTTGTCCTGTCTTCAGAATAAGTTGACACGTTTTGTTCCGGTTTCCAGCGTCGTAACAGCAACGCGTTGCTTACCACGCTGACACTGCTGAACGCCATCGCTGCACCGGCTAGCACTGGATTTAAAAATCCCAGTGCCGCCAACGGAATTCCAACAACATTATAGAAAAACGCCCAGAAGAGGTTTTGTCGGATTTTATGATAAGTGCGACGTGAAATCGCAATGGCGTCTGCTACGAGTGCCGGATCGCCTCGCATCAGCGTAATCCCGGCAGCCTGCATTGCGACATCCGTACCGGTAGACATGGCAATCCCTACATCGGCTGCGGCTAACGCTGGCGCATCGTTGATGCCGTCCCCAACCATTGCCACCACAGCGCCATTTTTTTTAAGGTCGGCTATCGCTTTGGCTTTATCAGCGGGCAGAAGTTCCGCAACTATTTCAGAAATGCCGAGCTGTTTACCGACTGCGTTTGCACTCCCCCAATTATCGCCGCTTAACATGGCGACCCGGATAGAGAGTCGCTGTAAATGTTCGATTGCCAGTTTTGCTGATGGTTTGACGCTATCACCGAATGCGAGTAGTCCGCGCATCATTGGTATGTCATTGGTATTGGCAGGCTTGCTTGCCAGCCATGAAATTGTGCGTCCCTCCGCTTCGAGTGCAGCCGCATTTTCCGAGAGAGTGCCACATTCAATGCCCAGTTTTTGCATCCAGCGTGCGCTGCCGAGAGAGTAGATTCGGTCCTCAATCCTGGCTTCGATTCCATGACCGGGGACAGTACGAATTTCGCTTGCGAATGGAAATGAGAGAGTGATTGCGTTGGCCGCATTGATGACAGCCCGCGCCAATGGATGCTCACTATCACGCTGTACTGCAGCGGCTAAAGTAAGTAATTCGGTATTTATTAAGCCAGTATCCCTCAAGCCCTCATCAGTTGGCAATTCATTGCTAACTGCGGTTCTGACATCCGCAAGGCAAGCGATGAGAGTCGGATGGCCGATGGTCAGCGTACCCGTTTTATCAAAAGCAACGACGTTGATGCGATGGGCAATTTCGAGTGCCTCCGCATCCTTGATGAGAATTCCATAGCGCGCAGCTACGCCCGTTCCAACCATGATGGCTGTGGGTGTGGCGAGCCCTAACGCGCAAGGACAGGCGATGACCAACACCGCCACAGCATTCAAGATCGCCTCTTCCCAGTTTCCATTGAGCAGGCCCCAACCAAGCAGGGTGAAACAGGCGATGAGCAACACCACCGGCACGAATACCGCACTGACCTGATCAACCAAACGTTGAATCGGCGCTTTTGCCACCTGCGCTTGTTCGACTAACCGGATGATCCGGGACAACGATGTTTCTGCGCCGGTCGCCGTGGTGTGGACAAGCAGCACGCCCTCACCATTGATGGCACCAGCGATAACGTGATCGTCTTTCTGCTTTGAGACTGGCAGACTTTCGCCAGTCAGCAGCGATTCGTCCACGTGGCTACTTCCTTCCAGGACCTTACCATCGACTGCGATGCGTTCGCCGGCACGCACGACGACGACATCCTGAACACGTAAGGCGCTAACCGCGACTTGGTGATCCATGCCATCACGCCTCACCGTGGCGTGGTCAGGACGCAATGCCTGCAACGAGCGAATGGCGTCGGCGGTTTGATGTTTGGCGCGTGTTTCAAGCCATTTGCCGAGCAATACCAAGGTCATTACAGCCGCGGATGCCTCGAAATATAGGTGTCCCATTCCGTCTGCATTGGATGTCAGAAGTTGGTAGAGCGACAGGCCGTAAGCGGCAGTGGTACCAAGCACCACCAGCAAGTCCATATTTCCTGTTTTGGCCTTCAATGCGCGCCAGGCAGCGCGATAGAAGCGCGCACCCAGCCAAAACTGTACAGGCGTTGCCAATGCCAACTGCCACCAACCCGACAATTGCCAATGTTGACCAACTACCATCAACAGCATAGGAATGATCAAAGGTGTGGTCAGTAAAGCTGATAAGGCAACCGGCCACCAACTTGGCCATCGGTTGCTTGAAACTACGCTCGAGCCGCTCGTCTCTGATTGCGATGCAGGCAAAGTTGCTGTGTAGCCAGCCGCTTCAATGGCCTTTATCAACAGTTCGGCTGGTATTTCCCCAACGGTATCAACGGTGGCAAGTTCGGTGGCAAGGTTGACAGATACCGACTGGACGCCATGCACTTTGAGCAGCGCTTTCTCCACTCTGCCGACGCATGTGGCGCAACTCATGCCAGTAATCGCCAGAGTAAATTCCTGGTGCTTAACGTCGTATCCGGCTTTCTCGACAGCGGTAACTAACGCGCTAACGGTGGTCGCCATATCAGACGTGACGGTAGCAAGTTCTGTGGCGAGATTGACGCTGACATGCTTAACGCCGTCGACCTTGTTTAATGCTTTTTCAACATGTCCAACACATGAGGCGCAACTCATCCCGCCAATAGGTAATGTAAATTCGATCAACGTGCTGGTGTTGGTAATGGTGCTCATGATAAGTCCTGCTTAAACAGTGGTCATACCTAGATAATGCACCTTCCTATCATAGTAAGGTCAAGCTTAATTTTATCAAAGTTTGGTTTTGATCCTGCGCTTGACCTTCCCACTATGGGATGGTGCATAGTAAGGTCTGTTACAACTAAGAGGGGATGATGATGATTGTATTTAATGTTCAGGATATGACATGCGGCCATTGCGTGGACCGGATCACCAAGGCGATTAATGCGGTAGATAGCCGCGCTAAAGTCGAGGCGCAAGTAGCGGAAAAGAAAATAGCGATTGAAAGTGATGCGGATGCAGGGCAGTTGGCGCAAGCAATTGAGGGTGCCGGTTACACGCCGGTGCAGATTTGATCTGTCGTTTTTATCAACGTGTGGCCAAGGCAGGAATCCTTGGCCACTGTATTGTAGAAGTTAGAAATCTTTACAAAAAATGTTACGACAATACTTTGCGCAGCCAGCTACCAATATCTGTGACTTCTTCCGCACAGACTGAATGTTGCATGCGATAGTCGTGCCACTCTATTTGATAGCCAAGTTGGGTCAAACTGTCACGCGACTGTTCTGCCCGGCTGAGAATAACCACGGGATCAGCAGTTCCGTGCGCCATAAAAATAGGTGTATCTTGATTGGCGCTGGACCGTTCTTTCTCGATTGTGTCGCGCAGCGGTAAGTAGCCTGACAAGCACATCAAGCCGGCCAATTTTTCCGGATACCGCAAACCGGTTTGTAATGCCATGGCGCAACCTTGTGAAAATCCGGCGACGACGATTTTGTTCGCTGGAATACCACGTGCAATTTCTTGCGCAATCAGCGCGTCTATCTGTAACTGCGATTTGCGTAATCCGGCTTCGTCTTCTCGCTTCACTAAATCAGCCGTAAAAATGTCATACCACGCTGGCATCACATGACCGTTGTTAATGGTCACCGGGATGGTTGGTGCATCGGGGAAAATGAAGCGAATACCCGGGCAGTCGCGCAGATCAAGCTCTTTAACGATCGGCACAAAGTCAGAACCGTCAGCTCCAAGGCCATGCATCCATATAACGCTAGCCGTAGGAGTGGCAGAGGTCGTAATTTCTTGGGTCGGGAGGAAGTTGGTCATAGTGCCGAGAAAGTGTTGTACTGATTATTGGATGTTAATGAATGTTAATCCATTGGCGTTGTTGATTCATGCACCAATCGGACGGAGCGCCGATTTTGGTCGGAATACCTTACAAATGGCTGCGTTAGTCTCGATATAAGGACCACCGATTAAGTCGATACAGTATGGAATCGCCGAGAAGATGCCAGAAACTTTTTGTTCTCCGTTGGCATCTTTCAAGCCTTCCAGTGTTTCTTTGATCGATTTAGGCTGACCGGGTAAATTAAGGATTAGGGCGGCATGATCGTCAATTTCACGAATCACGGCCACCTGACGCGACAAAATTGCAGTCGGTACAAACTGCAGGCTGATTTGACGCATCTGTTCGCCAAAGCCCGGCATTTCCTTGGTTCCTACCGCCAGCGTTGCTTCCGGTGTGACGTCGCGTCGCGACGGGCCAGTCCCGCCAGTGGTCAAGACCAGGTCACAACGTTGGTGATCTATTAGCTCAATGAGGGTTTGTTCGATGACTTTCTGCTCGTCTGCGATCAGACGGGTTTCGGTTTCCCACGGACTTGTTAGCGCTGCGCTAAACCAATCTTCTAGCGCAGGAATTCCCTGATCCTGATACACGCCTGCGCTGGCGCGATCTGAAATTGAAATCAGTCCGATTTTCAGACGACGGCGTTCAGGAGCAATATCAAAAATAACTGATGCTGTTTCTGAAGCGGTGACGGTCGTCGTGGACGTATCAGTGATTGTTTTATTAATAGTCGTCGCGCTCATCGTCATCGTCGCCAGTTTCTGCATCGCCATCATCGGCATTTGGCTTCTGCAACTGTTTTAGCAGTTGGAATATCTCGCGATAAGCCTTCGGCGGTTTGTTTTCAGCTTGTTCTTTGCGTGCATTGCGAATCAGTGTGCGCGTATGCTGCACGTCAAGATCAGGATGCTGAGCGAGTAACGTGGTCAACGCGCCGTCGTCTTTTAGCAAACGGTCACGATGGCGTTCCAGCGCATGCATTGCCGCCGTGTCAGATTTCGACAAACCTCTCCAGCTATCCAGTGTTTTCTGGATATCGGCAATCTCGTGTTCTTCCAGCGTGCGCATCTTCTTGCCGACATATTGGGTTTGACGGCGGCGGCCTTCGTGGTCCTTGATTTGCTGGCAAATAAGGATGGCTTCACGCACATCTTCCGGCATCGGCACGCGCTTGACGCGGTCGCGCGATTCAGCGATTAACTCTTCACCCAACTTTTGCAGCGCAGTCATTTCACGCTTAAGTTGGGACTTTGATGGACGGTCGTATTCTTGTTCGAACTCGGTGGACTGGAAGCCACAAGAGCCGCGATTTGGATTTGGCATGATTGTAGGGGTGAAACTATTCTCTTTAAACGATTGCTATGATAACCGTTTTAGTCCGAGGCTTGTCGCTCATTCGCCGTTTTTGACGCTATGGTCGTACCATAAATATCTGCTAAGCCATTGAATTCTAGGGAATTTAGCTAAAATTGTATCGATTAGTCAAGTCTACAAATCCGATAATCATATGTCTTGGCCATAATGGACAGCAACTTTTTAGCATGATTACCGCGATCTTTTGATCCCTTTCTTACGTGCGCTGATCTGTCATGTATGATTTTTGTAAATCTACATTGATGTTGTAAATTAATAACAAGAAAGTGACTCAGGGGGAGGGCAATCTGGTGGGTAATTGCCGGTAATCATTAACAACAGAGTTTCGGATGTTAGAAATGAGGGTTTTGCACTATCTGACTTAGCAACAATTGGCCGACGTGGCACCGCTCCACTTCGAAGCAAGAGAACATTTGCGTAACCCGGCGAGGACAATCATTGTGCGCAAGACGCGTCAGAAAATATCAATTATTTCTAATAACAGAAGTCGAATAATTAATTTTACTCCTTGAAGGGTGGACGCTAATATTTGCGCATCTCCTAAAAGGCATGGAATTTAATCGATGACCACTGACCCGCTTAACGGCATTCAAATTCTTGACCTTACCACCGTAATAATGGGCCCTTACGCAACGCATATTCTGGCAGATATGGGAGCTGATGTTATAAAAATAGAGGCTCCTGAGGGCGATGCTTTCCGACGTTATGGACCAAGCCGGAGCGAAGGAATGGGTGGTTCGATACTGCAACTTCATCGAAACAAGCATAGTGTGGTTCTGGATTTGAAAAGCGTGGTTGGGCGTTTGGCTCTGGACCGGTTAATCGAACGTAGCGACGTAATAGTGCACAATTTGAGACCCGGCCCTGCGGTACGCCTTCGACTTGATTGGAAGTCAGTTGAAAAGGTCAACCCGAAGATCGTGCTGTGCGCCGCACGCGGATTTGGCGCTGAAGGGCCCTATGCCGATAAGGCGGCATACGACGATATCATTCAGGCGGGATCGGGCATAGCGGCATTGTACGGGCAGGTGCACGGCGTGCCAAAGTATGTTCCCACCGCGATTTGCGACAAGATTGCAGGCCAAACGATTGCCTATGCTGTGTTGGCGGCGCTCCTACATATAGAACGTGGTGGTGATGGCCAGGAGATAGAAGTCCCGATGTTCGAGACGTCTATTGATTTCATGATGGCTGAACATCTGGGGCCATCCGCATTCGAACCGCCTTTGGGGCCAGTCGGATTCAATCGGCAACTCTCCGTGCATCGCAAGCCTTATAAAACCGCTGACGGATGGATTTGCATACTTCCTTATTCTGACCGTAACTGGGCCGATTTTTTTCGCCTGATGGAAATGCCCGCGCTTTTCGAAGACCCAAGATTCGCAGATATCGATTCGCGCGGGAAGAATGTTGATGCTCTATATGCCCTGATCGATGTGGAAGCGCCCAAGCGCAGCACGGATGATTGGGTTTCCATGTGTGACAGTGCAGGGATTCCGTGCATGCCTGTTATTTCACTTCAGAAAATTGACGAAGACCTGCATGTGCGTGCTGTTGGCCTGATCGAATCTTCAATTCATCCCACAGAAGGTGCATATCGCTCCATTCGACCTCCGGTAACTTTCGGCGCGTCGCCCTATAAATTACGTAAGCATGCACCTCGTCTGGGCGAAGACAGCGAGCGAATTCTGAGTACCCTTGGATTGTCGCCGCATGATTTGCGACAGCTTTTGCCGCATGCCGACCATGAATGAATTGATGAAGTTTGAAATTGACCGGGCAATAAATGAGGTACGCCTTACCGGCGCTTTTCTGTTCATGCCGCAGGTGTGTCAACACATGATCGGGCGCAGCGAGAGGGGCGATGCTGAATCTAGCTGCATCATCAATATCTCGTCACTTACCGACAAGAGTAGAATTATTTTCGGGTCATTGGTACAGGAAAGGGCTATGCAATGAGTAGTGGAATACAGGCTTTGGACATCACTCCCTGTACCTTGGGTGAGAGATGCGAGACCTTACGCAAGGAAGTACGATCCTTCTTGCGGGAAGAGTTGGGCGAACGCACAGCGCTCCAGCGCGCTGAAAGCTGGATGGGAGTCGACGAGGACTTCAGCCGCAAGCTGGGTGAGCGAGGTTGGATCGGCATGGTTTGGCCGCGCAGCGTCGGCGGGGGTGAATTTTCCGCGCTGGAACGTTACGTAGTGTTGGAGGAGATGCTTGCTGCAGGTGCGCCGGTACAGGCGCATTGGGTGGCTGATCGCCAGAGCGGTCCGCTGTTGCTGCGCTTTGCGCCTGATACCTTGGCACGCAGAGTGCTGTCTGAAATTGCCCGAGGGGATACTTATTTTTGCATCGGCATGAGCGAACCCGATTCTGGTTCAGACCTGGCTTCGATTCGTACTAAAGCAGTGCGAGGTGACGGTGGATGGATCATTCGAGGAAGCAAGATTTGGACGACAGGTGCGCAACGAGCGCGATACATGATCGCTTTCGTGCGTACCGATGTGTCGGCCACCGCTGTGTCGGCCACCGCTGTGTCGACCGCCGCTGTGCCGGACGGTCGAGACCGTCATGCCGGCTTCTCGCAATTTCTTATTGATATGTCCTCGCCAGGCATCACGGTGCAACCTATACGCAACATGCTCGGCGAGCATGAGTTCAATGAAGTCTTTCTGGAAGATGTCTGGGTGCCAGAGGAAAACCTGATCGGCCAACAGGGGGATGGATGGAAGCAGGTGACGGCAGAACTGGCCATTGAACGTAGTGGTCCTGAGCGGTATATGAGCAGCACCGAGTTGATGCTGGAAATGCTGCAGGCTGCCGATGTAGAAGATGATCGTCATGCTGTTGCGTTGGGCAGGCTAGTGGCCGACTATGGCGCTTTGCGCCAGATGTCCATTGGTATTGCGGGCATGCTGGCACGTGGAGACAATCCGGCTGTTGCTGCCTCGGTGGTCAAGGATCAGGGTGCCAGGCTGGAAAAGCTGATTCCTGAGCTGGCCCAGGATTTATTTGGCGACAAGCTGGCACTCAATTCTTCATTGCGTGAGGTGCTGTCGTACACCTTGCGCTCGTCACCGTCCTTTACTTTACGTGGCGGCACACCAGAAATTTTGCGCGGGATCATTGCCCGGGGAATGGGTTTGCGATGAACACAATATCAAGCATGTCGGGGGCGGGCATCAGTCTGGAGCCGTCCGAGTTCGAGCGCATGATTGGCGAAACCGTGCAGCGCCTATTCTCAGACCATATCGATGCCGCGCTGCTACGCAGCACTGAGAATGGTCAATGGCCAGCCGAACTGTGGCAACTACTTGAAGACACTGGCTTGCCCCTGTCACTGTGTTCGGCACAGGCGGGTGGCAGCGAGGCGCAGTGGTCGGACGTCTATGCGGTGTTGGCTGCCATCGGCCGCTGGAGCATGCCGCTGCCGCTGGCCGAAACCATGATCGCCACCTCTTTGCTCAGCCGCGCTGGCAAGTCGGTGCCACAGGGCCCAATCACGATCGCCGAAACTGGGCGGGTGGTGCTTGCAGCGGAGGCAGAACTGAAGGTGTCCGGTGTCTTGCATGGCGTTGCTTGGGCGAGGTCTTGTGCCTATGCGCTGGTTCCGATAGGGGATGCCAGTGGCGCGCATCAATTGGCGCTGATCAACTTGGGTGGTGCGGGCGTACTTGTCGTCCAGGGCACTAACATGGCCGGTGAGCCACGTGATGTGTTGCAACTGGACGCTGTAACGGTTGAGACCCTGTTTGATAATCCACTGCCAGCTCTTGAGCAACCTCTGTTTGTCCTTGGTGCCATGGCGCGCAGCGCGATGCTGGTGGGAGCGCTTGAACGTGCGTTGGAACTAACGGTGCAGTATACCAATGACCGTGTGCAGTTCGGCAAGCCGCTGAGCAAGAACCAGGTGATCCAGCATGGCTTGGCGGTAACGGCCAGCGAGATGGTTGCGGCCAAGGTGGCGACCCGAGTGGCCTTTGCCTCTCTGAACACGGCGCAGCAAGCACGCACCACTACTTTCGATGTTGCCGTAGCCAAGGTGCGTGTCGGCCAGGCAGCCAGTCGATTGGCTGATGTCGCACACCAGTTTCATGGCGCGATTGGCTTCACGCAAGAGCATTCCCTGCATCACACTACTTTGCGCCTGTGGTCGTGGCGACAAGAATTTGGCAGTGACGCAACATGGGCACGGGCATTGGGGCGTGCTGCAATTACTCAGGGCGCAGCCGCATTCTGGCCTTCCTTGACTGAGCGCAGCATGGCGCCCGCGCTTCAGGGCTGACTGCATAGATACTGAGATACCAAGAGGATTCGATGATTCAACCAGAAAAAGATTATTTGCGGTTTTTGCAGGAAGGCCACTTCATGATCCTGCACAGCAGGTCAACCGGTGGCTATGTGTTTTATCCGCGCGTCATTGAACCCAGGACAGGGGCCACCGATCTGGAGTGGGTGCCTGCCATCGGGACTGGAACTGTGTATTCTGTGACAGTCATCCGCAAACGCACGCTCGAAGAGAGTTATAACGTTGTGCTCATTGACCTCGATGAAGGACCGCGCATGATGAGCCGCGTCGACGGAATGCCATTCGAGCAAATCAAGATCGGGATGCGGGTGAAGGCCCGCATCGTGCAGGAGAACGACCAAGCTGTGGTTGTCTTCGTTTCAACTGAAAACAAGGCGCAGCCAGCTGGAGCATCCACATGAAAGACGCATTTCCCCGCGGTCAAACGGCCGTCGTTGGTGCAGCTACCTACGGAATCGGTGAGGCGCCTGGTTTCTCCTCCATGGACCTGGCCGTGCTGGCCGCTTCCAAGGCGTTGCAGCAGGCAAATCTGAAACCCAGTGACATCGATGGTGTTTTTGTGGCTACGCCGGACGACATGTTATCCGGCCTGACCCTGTCCGATTACCTCGGTATCCATCCCAAAGTGACAGACAACAATCGCACGGGTGGCTCCGCTTTTCTGACCCATATGATGTGGGCGGCGCTGGCCCTCACGACCGGACAGTGCAACGTGGCGCTGGTAGCCTACGGCAGCAACCAGCGCAGTGCTTCCGGCAAGCTGATGACGCCGTTTCAATCGTCGGTATACGAAAAACCTTACAAACCGCTACTCCCATCGTCGTCTTACGCGCTGGCCACAGCCAGGCACATGCACCAGTACGGCACGACCCGCGAGCAACTTGGCGCGGTGGCCCTGGCCGCCCGTGGATGGGCGCAGCTTAATCCCGAAGCCTTTGTTCGCACACCACTGGATATGTCCATGTACATGAGCTCGCGCATGGTATCCGAACCGTTGAGCGTGCTGGATTGTTGCCTCATCACTGACGGCGCAGCTGCCATCATCATGACCCGCTCGGATCGCGCCAGCGACTTGTCTGCCACACCGGCCTACTTGCTGGGCGCAGCGGCGGAGACCACCCATCGCGATATCGCGAGCATGCCTGATCTGACCGTGACAGGCGCCAAACTGTCGGGCGAACGCGCCTTTGCGCAAGCTGGCTACACACCCTCGGACATCAATGTGGTCGAGCTTTATGACGCCTTTACCATTAACACCATCCTGTTCCTCGAAGACCTGGGATTCTGCAAGAAAGGTGAGGGTGGCGCATTTGTTCAAGGTGGACGCATTGGGCCGGGTGGCAAACTTCCGGTTAATACCAACGGCGGGGGCCTTTCCTGTGTACATCCTGGCATGTACGGCCTGTTCACTGTGGTAGAGGCGTTTCAGCAATTAAGCGGCCAATGTGGCGCGCGCCAGGTGCCCAACGCCAAGCTGGCGCTTGCGCACGGCAATGGCGGCGTGCTGTCCAGTCAGGCCACCGTCATTCTTGGTACTGCGGAGACCGTATGAGTCAGAATTTAAGCACTACTGCGGGTGTTGACTCGTCTTTCAAGGACTTTGCGTTGCATCCTGAACTGGCACTCTCGATTGATGCGGGTGTGGCCACGTTGGAGATGTGCCGTCCACCGTATAACTTCTTTGACGAATCCCTGATAGTGGGGCTGGTCGATGCGCTGCGCTATCTGGACACATCGGATGAATGTCGGGTGGTAGTGCTGGCTTCGCGTGGCAAGACTTTCTGCGCGGGCGCCGATTTTTCCAATGACAGCATTAGCTCTCAAGGAATTGGCAAACGTTTGTACAGCCGTGCGCTGGAGATGTTTCGAACCAAAAAACCCATTGTGTGCGCCGTACAGGGCGCGGCGGTGGGAGGCGGTCTGGGCCTTGCTTTGGTGGGCGACTTCCGGGTGGTAAGTCCAGGTACGCGCATGGTGGCCAACTTTTTGCGACTAGGGATCCACCCCGGCTTTGGCTTGACGGCCACCTTACCACGTCTGGTCGGCCCTCAAAATGCCGCAATGTTATTTTATACAGGCCGCCGCATCGGGGGAGTCGAGGCGCTGGATATGGGCTTGGCCGATGTGCTGGTCGAAGATGGGCGGGTGCTCGAGGGTGCACAGGCACTGGCGCGGGAGATCGCCATCAGTGCTCCCATTGCACTGGTGTCGACCCGAGAAACGTTGCATCAGGGCCTTGCAGCGTTGGTCGAGGCTGCGATGGGCCGCGAGGCCGAGGAGCAGGACAAGCATTGGCTCACGCAGGATTTCAAGGAGGGCGTGGCTGCGATGGCGGCGCGTCGAGACCCCGTGTTCAAGGGGTATTAACAGCGCCAGCCCACCACTTTTAAATAAAGAAGCCGACTTTTCCAGCCTCGCTCTAGTCAACTGTGATTATCTTTGTGCGTTCTGACGCGATCACCGCGTTTGCACTGCGGCAAGAGCACTACTATGGGGACGCACTTTTAGTTGCATCGGTAGTTCATTTTGATCCAGAAGATCGATGAATTGCTGGGCTGCCTTCGACTGCTTACGATCCACGGGCCAGACCAGATATATGGGACGATTAAGGTCGGAAGAGGTGATAGGAATCGCCACAACATGCTTACCGTCGAAGTAGGGAATCGTTAGTTCGGGAACCACGCTCACGCCGAGATTGCTAGCTACCAGACCAGCAACTGTCGAGACCTGGTCGACCTCAAGACCGGTATCAATCAAATTGACGGTTCGTAGCGCACTTTCCAGGTATTGCGCAATGCTGCCGGTTCGGACGAGTCTGATGTAGGGATAGCCACTCAAGTCGGAAAGCGCTAAGTATTTTTTTTGCGCAAGGGCATGTGTCTTGTGACATACAACGAAAAATTTTTCTTTGAACAGCAAACGCGATTCCAGACCAGGCCGTCCGGGGCCGTCTGCCGTTACGGCAAAATCGGCTTGTCGCGTACGCACCAGTTCCAATGCGCGCTGAGTTGCTACATCAAAAAGATTGAGCTCGATTCCGGGAAATTCGTGTGAGTATTTAGCCATCATTTGAGGTAGCCAATGGGCTGCCAGCGATGGCAGAGCAGCAATGCTGACTCGCCCTCTTCGACCCGAAGCATGTTCTTTTAAATCATGGTCAATCTCATCGAGTTCGTGCATTACCCGCTGAGCGGTGGCGATAAACCGCAAGCCTTCTGCCGTGAAACCTACGTTCCTGCGGTTGCGGTCGACGAGTTGCAAACCGACGTCTCCCTCAAGCTTTTGCACCATCTGACTGAGCGCCGATTGGGTGACGTGGCACCGCTCCGCGGCTAAGGAAAAATTGCGTAACTCGGCGAGCGCAATCATTGCGCGCAAGACGCGAGAGGAGATATCAATCATTTTCTAATGACTCAAGTAAGTTAGTATCGCGTTCCTGCCTTGGCAGAGACTAACGAGGAAACCGTAAGTCTACACTTGCGTTCTACTGACAGAAGTCGAATTATTAATATTACTCCATACGTTGGGTTTGTCTTACTTCAGTTTTGCTATGGTATGAGTCTGAAAAACTGCAATAAAACACGCATTTTTGCAGACTCAACTTCTAGGAGATTTGAGTGTTTCCGATCAGGTAATCACTTGGCTCTATTGGGCGATGCCCGAAGGCTTCGCCAGGCAGGTGACGGGCCGCAACTAGACCAGAACTTCCTTGGTGTTGGCGACTTGTTTGTTCGTCGTCGACTCTTTCTCAAGGCGTTCGTCTTATACCAGAGCGACGATATCGGGGAGCGATACCGTGCATTCGTTCTGCAAAAGGATCGCGTATGCTGCACGTTCCCATTCGCCATCTGGAGGTGACAAGGGATCGATCGGCTCCAACCGGTGTTCGAGGACAAAGCGACTAACCAGCAACTTGCGCGGATCACCATTTTCTTGCGCACTCTCCCATGCCAGGATCGCCGCACTTGCCGCGTTGTATAGACCGCTAGAGGCCTGGCGGGCCAAATGTTCATTGGCCGGTGAAGATGCCACTCTGACGGCAAAGTCGAAGCTCTTGTTTAGCGCGCTGAGAAGACGCGATCTGAAGCTGTCTGGCAATTCCTTCACCTGCTGGACCCGCTCCAGGAGCAGCGCCTTCAGCGCTTTATGGGCACCCACCTGTCCTATCGCTCGTCTCACGACATCAATGGCATTGATGTTACTTGTACCTTCCCACACCAGGCTGATGTGCGCGTCGCGGACCAGCTTTGAGTTGACCCACTCTTCGACAATACCGTTTCCTGCACGCGATTCAAGCGAGGCGCGTGCAGCAATAATCGTGTCCCGGCATGCTCGGATTTTTAAAAGGGGTGTCAAAATCCGCACAATATCCTGGGCTTCTTTAGAGCCGGAGCGTGCGAGGTCGAACTGCGCTGCCGTGAACATGGATAAGGAGAGAGCCTGTTCCGCTGGCACCAGGATCTTTACGATCTGGCGCCGCATAAGAGGCAGATCGATCAAAGTCTTGCCAAAGGCGCTGCGGTTGCGGGCAACATGAATCGCTTCATTGAAGCAGCGACGCATCTGTCCGGCAGCCCGCACGCCATGTGACAAACGCGACATGTTGACCTCGTCCATCATCTGCTTGATTCCCTGATCGAGTTTACCGACCACGTAGGCCTCAGCACCTTCAAACATCACTTCGCAGGTCGCCAATGATCTGGTTCCCATCTTTTCCTTCATTCGGATAATGCGGTACTTATTGCGCGCACCGTTGGTCAGAAACCGGGGCACAGCAAACATGGCGACCCCTTTTATGCCTGCTGGTGCGCCTTCTGGCCGCGCCAGTACAAGGGCCAGTTCCGCGTCAGTGTGAGAGGCAAACCACTTCTCGCCGTAAAGACGCCAAACGCCATTCTCAAAACGTGCAACCGTTTCTAGTGCGCCAACATCCGACCCACCCGCTTTCTCGGTCATCCATTGCGTCGCTTTCCACAACTCAGAGAGCTTGGGCGCAAGCAGCTTGGGAAGCAAGTGCTGCTTGAGTTCTTCGCTCGCGAACGTCTTCAACACATGAATGGTCGCATCGGACATATTTAACGGACACATCATCCCTATCTCGGATTGCGCAAAAAGATAGCGGGCCGCGTACTTGACGACGGACGGCACTGTGCCTTCCCAACCAAAGAAATTGGATTGATGCGACATGGAATGAAGCTGAAAATCTTCAAAGCCTATCTTCTCCATTTGGCGATAGGCGGGATGATAGGTAATGCTGTCGCGATCACGGCCGTATCGATCCCGCTGCTCCAACACCGGCGGATTACGGTCCACAATTCTTGCCAGTCGGTCCAGATCGCCGCCAACCGCCTCGCCCAAGCGCGTAAACCAGGGCGCGAAGTGCTGAGATGCTTTCGGACCCGCATGGACGCGTACGGAGGCCTGGAGACTTTGATCGATTTCGTAGAAGTTCAGACCTTGACAATCGGGAGCAATATGACCGAAGTCATTTGGGTCGAATCCGGGTTCACTTTCACTGGGCGTAAACGGATCGATGCGATTGCTGGTTACATTACTGCCAGTTACATCATTGCTGGGTACATCGTTTGCCATGTCATGTCCTCCAATATGTTTGTACTATCGCGATGTGTCGTCGACGCAGTCGCATCCATCGTCAACAGATCTACGCGCAACGGATGGAATCTGGTCTAACTGCGTTCAACATCCGAAAATGTCTCTGTTTTTTCCTTCGGCGTGATACCAAATTCTTTGAACACCTCATCCGTGTGCTCTCCCAATTGCGGTGGAAGACGATAAACGGAACAAGGCGTCAGACTGAACGTGATCGGAGGCGCAATCATCCTGATCTTGCCTTCTGTTGGATGTTCCATGGTCTTGATCAGGTCTACCGATTTGAGGTGAGGATCATTAATCAGGCCCTCAATGCTATGCATGGGCGCCCATGGAATATCGTACTTTTCCAGCGCGGTCTGCCATTCATCGGTCGTCTTGGTTTTGACAACAGCTGCCAGATAACGATACACCTCGTCATAGCTGCGCGTGCGGGTCGCGTGATCGTTAAATATGGGTGAGCTTGCGTACTCTTCAGGCCTACCGAGTATCTGGAAAAACTTCCTCCAGTGTTCATCCGTATAAACGAGCAGTGATATGAACCCATCCTTGGTTTCATATGGTCTGCGGTCGGGCGCTAAAAGCCTGTTGTAGCCAGCCGGTCCGGTGGTAGGCTCAAAACAATGTCCGCCTATATGATCGGTCAATACAAATTGCGTCATGATCTCGAACATGGGCACTTCTATACTTTGTCCTAAGCCAGTGCGTTCTTTGTAAACCAGTGCCGCCAATATCGCGTGGGCCGCTGAAAGTCCGGCCACCTTGTCAGCCATCGTTATTGGGACATATTGTGGTTTGCTATCCTGCGTGCGGCTAATTAAGGATGGTATCGCCGATATTCCCTGGATCAGATCGTCATATGCCGGACGGTCCTTGTATGGACCTTGCTGTCCATAACCGACTAACGAAGCGTAAATAATAGCGGGATTGCGGGCCTTGACATCTTCGTACCCCATTCCCAAGCGTTTTAACGCGGATGGACGAATATTGCTGACAAAAACATCCGCGTCTTCACACAGCGCTAAAAGCGCAGAACGTCCCTCTTCGGTCTTCGCGTCAAGAACCACACTTCTTTTGTTACGATTGGTTTGGAGAAATAGCGCGCCCATCTTGGGGTTTCGCATCGCGCCAGCCAGGCGGAACAGATCACCATCTTCGCTCTCAATTTTGATGACGTCCGCACCGTAATCGGCGAGGATTTGGGTTGCGAATGGCCCCATTAATACCGAAGTCATATCAATAATACGTATTCCCGCGAGCGGTCCGCCTACGTTAGTCATGAAGATTGCCTTTCTGCCGAGAAATGAGGCGCGTGGTTACCGCAAGACTGTGACGATGCCTATTTTTTTTCAATGTGCGCTACTTCCACTATCTGGGCCCATCGCTTTGTATCTGCTTCCGCAAAGCTAGCAAGTTGCTCGGGGGTAGTCGTGAATGGCGTTGCGCCAATTGTCGCCAGAAAACCAACTGTCGGAGGATCAGTGAGAACGGTGTTCATGGATGCATTAAGTCTGGTGACAACCGAACGCGGAGTTTTTGCATTAACGAAGGCTCCAACCCAGGCGATTAATTCGAAGCCGGGCAGACCACTCTCGGCTAAGGTCGGGACGTCCGGCATTGTCGCGATTCGCTTCGAGCTAGTGACCGCCAATACACGTATTAAGCCCTTTTGCGCTAAACCTGTCGCGCTAACCGGGTCGGCGATGAAGCAGTCAATGCGCCCGCCGATCAAGTCGGTCAAGGCCTGAGGCGCGCCGGTATAAGGCACGTTCAGCATGTCGATTCCTTGTCTTGCTTTCAACAATTCGCCAGCCCCCCGACCCGTCTGATTGCCGCTACCAAATGTCAGAGGGGGCGTGCTCTTCCTTGCCAAAGCAATGAATTCAGCGATATTTTTGGCTGGGAAGTCAGCCCTTACCGTGAGCAGCATAGGAATGGTTACAAGTCCCGCGACCGCCGTAAAATCAGCCTTGGGGTCGAATGGCATTGATTTATAAAGACTTACATTGGCGGCTTGTGTAGAGTTTGTGGTTACAAAAATTGTATAACCGTCCGGTTTTGCGCGAAGAGTAAATAGCGCTGCAAGATTACCATCGGCGCCAGGCTTGTTTTCTACGACGACGGGAACTTTGAAATCTTTACCTAAATCTCCAGCCAATCGACGTGCAATGCTGTCCGTGGCACTTCCGGCTGGAAAAGGTACGACAATGGTAATCATTCTTGATGGGAAATCTTCTGCCGCCGTTGCAAGTGATAATGTCATCGTCAGAACGGCTAAAATAAATCCAGTAACGGCACTACGTCTCATTAATTCCTCACATTTTCACGAATGGTGGCGATCGGCCGATACTAGCGTGGAAATATTGGTGGAGTAAAATTAATTATTTGACTTCTGTTATTAGCAAAAGGTTGATATCTTGCTAGTTTCCCTGCGGAAAATGATTGCCTCGGATCAGGATTGGAGACTTCTTTCCTAACCCTTGCTGGCTGGAAGCGGCACATCCCTGTCGCCTGACAAATCGCTCGCGATAGCGCGGACGGGGACTGTTAAACATGTGCTTTGCAGGTCATCGATTAGTTATAGGAAGGAGTGGGTTAAACTGTGCAGTGATCGCGGCGAAAGTTTTTGCATCCTTACGAATGACTTCTGTCCCCCAACTAACACTAAAGAAAACCAGCATATGAGCGAATCCGTATTTCTCCATTCTCAAGACCAATTAAAACAACTTGCACAAGATGTTTTGCGCTATGCAAGGGAAAAAGGCGCTTCCAATGCTGCCGTCGATATCAGTGAAGGCAGCGGGCTTTCGGTTGGTGTACGCAAGGGCGGTATTGAGACTATCGAGCAGAATAAAGACAAAGGCATAGGCGTGACCGTGTATCTGGGTGAGGAACGGCACACGCGACGCGGCAACGCCAGCACGTCGGACTTTTCGGCGCAGTCGTTAAAAGATACTGTCGATGCGGCATACAATATTGCGCGTTTTACTGCAGAGGACGATTGCGCCGGTTTGCCCGATGCAGAGATGCTGGAAACGCAACCGCGTGACCTGAAATTGTGCACGCCTTGGTCGATAACGACCGAAGAAGCGGTGGAGTTGGCGAAGCGTTGCGAGGCAGCGGCGTTTGCCGTTGACAAGCGGATTACCAATAGCGAAGGCGCCGGCGTCTATGCACAACAATCGCATTTTGTCAGTGCCAACTCACGCGGTTTTATGGGCGGTTACCCATTCTCGCGGCATACTTTGTCGGTCTCACCGATCGCTGGAAAAGGTGGAAAAATGCAGCGTGATAGTTGGTATTCATCGGTGCGTGATCCTAAGAAGTTAGCCAAACCGGAAGCAATTGGACGTTACGCGGCAGAGCGTGCATTGGCGCGTTTGAACGCGCGTCAGCTTGATACACGTAAGTGTCCAGTGCTGTTTGAAGCGCCGCTGGCGTCGGGTTTGTTGGGTGCTTTCGTGCAAGCCGTATCCGGTGGTGCGTTGTATCGCAAGTCGACTTTCTTGCTTGATACCCTCGGCAAATCGGTCTTTGCATCACACATTCAGATCGTCGAAGATCCGCATATTATTGGTGCCGTCAGTTCTGCGCCATTTGATGATGAGGGTGTTAAAACGCACCGCCGCGACGTGGTGAAAGACGGCGTGGTACAAGGCTATTTTCTGTCGACGTATTCAGCGCGCAAGCTAGGCATGACGACTACGGGCAATGCGGGTGGATCACATAATTTGGCGCTTACTTCCTCACTGACGGTAGCGAGTGATAACTTCAAGGCAATGTTGAAGAAGTTGCATACTGGCTTATTGGTGACGGAGTTGATGGGGTCGGGAGTGAATTATGTCACTGGTGATTACTCCCGCGGCGCATCAGGTTATTGGGTTGAGAACGGCGTGATTCAGTATCCGGTTGAGGAAATCACGATTGCCGGAAATATGAAGGATATGTTGGCGCAGATTGTGGCGATTGGTGCCGACACATTGACGCGGGGAAGTAGTTTGACCGGCTCGATTTTGATTGAGAGCATGACTGTGGCGGGAAATTAAAACGAGCGCTAGTGTCGGTTGTCGTAGTTTAATCAGGGTGGAACAATATAGATGTCTATTGGCATGCATTTATATTGCCTTCACTGGAAGGCGGGCGTGATCGAGATAATTATTTACACCATCTTATTTATGCCCTCATTCCTGATTTCTCATTGCCCATAAGTATTAGTCACCAAGATCGCATCGTTCGCCTACAAATCCGAAGGGACTCTCAATATCCCACGTCTTAATGACAGCCGCCACCGTGGCTGCCCAAATTAACGACTCGCTCATCCTCCATATTCGCCAACCCTTGCAAAATTCCACAATCCTTAGCTGCCTGCACGCTATGACATTGTTTGCGCAACTGTTTTAACTGCAATTGCAGCGCCTTAAGCTCCGCAATACGGTTAGCAACGTGGTCGATGTGATGATCTAAAAGGCTGTTAATTTTCTCGCAATTTTCTTCCGGCAAATCCCTGAACTGCAACAAACTGCGCACTTCCTCAAGTGTCATATCCAATGATCGGCAATGGCGGATAAATTGCAGACGCTCTACGTGGCTAGGTCCATACAAACGGTAGTTGCCAAGCGACCGAGCCGCTAGCGGCAGTAATCCTTCTTTTTCATAATACCGAATAGTTTCAATGGGACACCCCGCGTGCGTAGATAGCTCACCGATTTTGAGTGTGGTGGTAGTCATATTTTCCTTACCTCTCTTAGGTTACGTTCGGCAACGATAATTTGCTTAAATAACATTTTTTGCGATTTTCAAAGCTAACGCTTGACTCTATAGTAGCTTCAGGGTTTTAAATACGCAAGACGATCAAATATTGAATTGAGGAGAGATGCATGGGAAGTTGTCAACACGACCATAAGCACGCGCACCAGCATGACCCCGAGCGCGCACATTCGCAAGAACATGTGCAGGATCATGCCGAGCTCGCCCACGAGTGTGCCCACGCCCATCACGACCATGGTCCGGTTGCCACATCCACTAATGGTCAATCTGTCAATGCACCATTTTTGAGTGCCGGAGCGGCAGTTGGAAGCGCGGAAGCGGTGTTTTTAATTCAAAAGATGGATTGCCCGACGGAAGAAAAATTAATTCGTGACCGGTTTAAAAACATGGCCGGTATCGTCGGGATGCAGTTCAATCTGATCCAGCGCGAACTAACGGTGCAGCATCATCTGGATTCAGTAGCGAGCATTATCAGTTCTTTGAAGGCCCTTGATCTTGACCCGGCCCTGAAGTCCGACACGCTGACGGGAATAACCGGATTGAGCGCTGAACTCGGCGACGGCGCTTTTAAAATTGCGCGTAGTAAATGGCTATTGATCGGCGTGTCGGGGATCGCAGCCGTCGGTTCGGAAGTCGTAGCGTGGACTAGTGGCAATGAAACTTCCTGGTTCGTCATTGGATTGGCGCTGTTGGCAATTTTTACTGGTGGCCTGGATACGTTAAAAAAGGGCTGGATTGCGCTCCGGAATTTTTCGCTGAATATGAACTTCCTCATGTCGCTGGCCGTCATTGGTGCCGCGGTCATCGGCCAATGGCCAGAAGCGGCGGTGGTGATTTTCTTGTTCGCCTTGGCTGAAATGATCGAAGCGCTGTCGTTGGATCGCGCCCGTAATGCGATCAAGGGATTGATGGCAATGGCCCCGGATAAGGCGACGGTACAAGATGCAGCTGGCAGCTGGCAGGAAATTCCTACCGCTCAGGTCGTCATGGCAGCATTGGTCCGCGTCAGGCCAGGCGAACGCGTACCGCTTGACGGTATCGTCATGGCTGGTCAGACCACGATTAATCAGGCTCCGATAACCGGTGAGAGTATGCCGGTGGTCAAACAATCCGGTGATCAGGTATTTGCGGGCACAATCAACGAGCGTGGCGCATTTGACTATAAAGTCACGGCGCTACAAGCCAATTCGACCTTATCGCGCATCATCAAAAGTGTGCAACAGGCACAAGGCCAGCGCGCGCCAACGCAGCGCTTCGTGGATCAGTTTGCGCAGTATTACATTCCCGCCGTGGTGTTGATGGCATTGCTGGTGGCGGTGTTACCGCCGCTAGTGTTGGGGACCGCATTTTATCCATGGATTTATAAGGCTTTGGTATTGCTCGTGATTGCCTGTCCTTGCGCATTGGTGATCTCGACACCGGTGACGGTGGTGAGTGGACTAGCTGCGGCGGCCAAGCATGGTTTGCTCATAAAAGGTGGCGTGTATTTGGAAATGGGACGCAAGATCAAAGCCTTGGCGCTGGATAAAACCGGCACTTTGACTGTGGGTAAACCTGTGGTGACCGATACCCAATTAGCCCAGCCTCAAGACCCGACAGCGAACCTGATTGCATACCAGCGTTTGGCCGCTAGCCTTTCCCATCGCTCAGATCATCCGGTTTCAACCGCCGTGGCAGCGCATTGGCAGTTGACCAATGATGTCACCGATTTGATCGATGTTAGCGAGTTTGAGGCATTGACCGGTCTTGGTGTAAAGGGTCGTGTAGAAGGGCAGCTTTTCTATTTGGGCAATCACCGCATGGTCCACGATATGGGTATTTGTAGCCTGATACTAGAGGCGCAGTTAGAAGCCTTGGAGATGCAGGGGAAAACGACCATCGTCTTGTGTTCGGCCACCACACCATTATTGGTCCTGGCGGTCGCCGATACGGTCCGCGATACGAGTGTGGAGGCGATTACACAGTTGAAAGCGATAGGAATAGCGGCGGTCATATTGACCGGGGATAATCCGCACACCGCACAAGCTATCGGCGAGAAGGTTGGCATTGCAGACGCACGCGGCAATTTGTTGCCGGACGATAAATTAAACGCTATCAGCGATTTGATTAAGCGTTATGGCATGGTTGGAATGGTTGGCGATGGCATTAACGATGCGCCTGCTTTGGCAAAAGCAAACATTGGCTTTGCGATGGGTGCCGCCGGTACCGATACCGCACTTGAAACGGCGGATGTGGCACTCATGGATGATGACCTGCGCAAGATTCCCGACTTCATTCGTCTCAGCAAAAAAACGCATAACGTGCTGATGCAAAACATCACTCTGGCGCTCGGCATCAAAGCCGTATTTTTGGTGCTCGCCCTGACGGGGGAAGCGACGTTATGGATGGCCGTATTTGCCGATATGGGAGCAAGTTTGCTGGTGGTGTTTAACGGCTTACGTTTATTGCGGGCGTTCCGTTAGGGCGGTGAAAATTAACAATCAGACGAACGATTTATAAAAAATGGGCAGCTCAAAAGACCGCTGCCGCAATATCGATTGCCCCGTTTTAGGACGGAGCGGGGCAATCGTTTATTCAGCCGCTTGATCCGCAGCTAGTACGCGAATTTTTATATCCCCTAACGTGACGATTTGACCAGCGCGGATTTTACATGTCTTACGTAGCTCAACCTTGCCATCCACCGCTACGTCACCACTAGCGACGATCGCTTTGCCAGCGCCACCGCTGTCACACACGCCGGTTAATTTTAATAGTTGGTTAAGCTCGACGTATTCGCCATCGATATTAAATGTAAGCTGTTGCATTCAGGATTCCAATAATGATAAAAAGACGCTACGGGCAGATTTACTCGCATTCGTAGCGTTACTTCAATGGTAAGTCACTTCTGTCAGTGGGGAGGTTAAGTGGCACTTTTTATGGTATTCAATGAACAACTGGCGAGATCGCGGAGAGAACGAACAGGGCGATCACCGCTGCATAACCGACAATCCATGCAAGCGAGCGTTGTGATGATTTATCCATTAAATAGCACGCGGTATAGACCAGACGCGCTGCGATGAAGACTAGTGCCAGTGTGTTTAAGGTGTTTTGTGCTGCATGTACCTGATGCGCGATGATGACACCAGCGGCAAAAAAAGGAAATGCCTCAAAGTGATTGCGATGGGCAAAATCTGCCCGACGTCGTAATCCCGATTGCTTGTCAAGCCACGCACGTGGTTCGCTATTGTCAAAATCACGGCGACCCCATTTGGCAATGGCAACAGTGAAAGGGGCCATTAGTCCAGCAACAAGTACGCACCAGTAAGCGATGGTCATGAATACTCCACAATAAAAATCAGATAGTTTGTAAGGGGAGATGGTCATCATTTTGCAATGACGACCATGAGAAAGTTTTGGCAGGTTACAGCATTTGGGCATCAAAAGTATTGCATGCTGCAACTTGACCATTTGCAATACCTTGTTTGAACCAGCGTACCCGCTGCGCTGAAGTGCCATGGGTGAAAGAGTCGGGGACTATTTGCCCTTGGGCTTTCTGTTGTAGCGCGTCATCACCAATGGCATTGGCTGCGTTCAATGCGGCCTCTACGTCGCCTTGCTCCAAAATGTTTCGCTCTTTATTAGCATGAAAAGCCCATACGCCCGCGAGGCAGTCGGCCTGCAGTTCGACTTTGACGGACAGGGCGTTGGCTTGCTTTTCTGTTGCTGATCGCCGGGCTTTGTCAACTTTTTCCATAATCCCCAGAAGATTCTGGACGTGATGGCCGACTTCATGCGCGATGACGTACGCTTGGGCAAAATCGCCTGACACGTTAAAGCGTTGTTTCATCGTCTGGAAAAACGTCAAATCAATGTACACTTTTTGATCGCCAGGACAGTAGAAGGGGCCCGATGCGGTTTGGCCAGTCCCGCAGGATGTTGCGGTCGCGCCAGAAAATAATACCAGTTTAGGAGCGATGTAAGTTTTGCCTCCGGCGCGAAAAATTTCAGTCCATACATCTTCGGTGTCAGCCAGAACGGTTGATACAAATCGTGTAGTTTGGTCATTTGCAGGAGGCGCAAGCGGAGCACCTTGCTGCTGGGACTGGAGGGGTGCGCCGCCACCGCTGAGCAGATTGATGACTGTCATTGGACTGACGCCGAAGAAATAAGACGCTACCAGCGCGATCACAATGGTCCCTAGTCCAATCGACCGACCACCGCCAAAGCCACCACCGCCACCTGCGCCGCGACGGTCTTCGACATTATCACTTTCCCGGTTTCCATCCCATTTCATGGCGCGATCTCCCTTTTGACGGTCTGGATGATTTTAGCGGAATACTGATCAGGCAAGGTGTTCAAACCGTCAAGAAATTTAAAGTGACATGGCCACTACGCTATTTTTTAATATTATCCGTAGTCCGCATGTTCCGAACATACGCAAAAACCAGACAACATATCATCGACAGTAGGACAAGGTTGTATCGTTAAACTTGCGCTAATTTCATCCCAGCTTTTGATCATTTCCGCCGCGTCTGCATCAGGATTGCGTTGATTGACGGTTTTCATGTGCTCAAACCAATGCTCCTTTATCTGTTCAAATACAGGTTCAGTTATGCGGGTAGACCAATATTCAGGGTGATTTTCACGCGTTTTTTGATCAAAATTCCATAGGAAGTGTTCAATTTTTTTATATATACCAGTCGTTTCCAGGATAGAGATTGGATTACCTTGAAGTGTAGAACTCTCGTAATATTTTGCCGGAACTGAAAGAAAGGGAAGTGCTTCGACAAGTTGATTGACAAGCATGGTTGTGCGCTGCTGAGCGGCCCAGCGGTGTCCGTCGTCAGCGTCGAATCGTTTGGCAATAAGGATTGTGAGTGGATTGTTTCTGGGTAGCCGTCTTAATAACGCATGGTTATCTGCAGCCTCCTGTAATATATATTCGGTCGTTTCAACCGCCTGCTCCTGAAACGTTGGAAAACCGATACTGTTGATACTTTCACCCCAAAGCGCCTCCAACATCTGGCATAGCCTCGCATGGTCATCTTCAGATAAATTAGATAGATCACTCTTTTCGATCAAAATGTCGTGCCACATCCATCCGGTGTTTTGTCCCATTGGTGTTTTTGAGAAACCGCTGGATACCGCATCGCACCATATCTGTAAAGTCAGATTGGCGGGTAATTCCTCCAGAAGTGCGTCCCACTCTCGTTCTTTGACATTAATAGGACACGGTGGTGGCCCATTAATCGTTTGAAGTGAATAAGACGTGGGATCGTTCCTGCTGAGGCCGGACGCATACGCACCGGTTGAACCTGCGCTAGCAGGATAACAACTTTGCGTTGCCGCATTAACTGACAGTGCTTGTCCGATATAACAAGGTGAAGATACGCTTGTAATAGGCATAGGTGTCTTATTTCTCCTGATAAAAAAATAATAGTGTTCAGGATTTACATTACTTGTCTTTCACCTCGCATCTTTGTGCTTCGCATGGGGGCAGAAAGCGTACTGTAAAGCACAAACGTTTTGTCATAAAACTCGTGCGTTGATAGGGTGATCTAGAATCAGTTTGGTCGTACCGTCTGGTGATGTAGATATTGTGGAAAACTACATCGGAATAATAATCCGGACGAAAACCGCCCACCAAAGGTTTTCCTCTTTTTGGACCATTAATAGGGAAAAGACTTAGTTTCTCTAAGGCCACGCCATCGATGAACATCATCATGATTAATGGCATTGGTGTAAAAGTTCTCATAACGATGGTGAAACGAATCTTACGAGGGTGCACTGAGTCGTCATTGGCCTTTTTAAATCAGCGGCACGCAACCTTTGCAAATAATAAATTGATAGGTTAATTATCTTTTCATACACTCAATTGACGGTGCAATTACACGCATTTTGAGAAGGCCTCCGTACCTCAGCACTGAAACATACTGTGAAATAGTTGAACTTTTGCCTAGTGGCAAGTGACCAACAGATATCGTAGAAAATCAATTGATTGCAGTTGAAATTGCGGTTTATTCAATACAAGTTAGCTATTTGTCGTCAGTTTGAAGTTTAGTGCTGTATCTGCGTGTCATTTAAATTTTGTCATAGGGACGAATATTGATCGCATGGGCGTTAGATCGACAAGGCAAATTCCTGCAACATTCATAGAGGAGAAAGCATGTTTTATTGGATCGCAGCGCTGATCATTATTGGTATCGGCCTGATGACCTTGCGGGTCAATGCCTTGATATGGCTGGTGGCGATAGCACTCTGGATCGCTGCAGGCTTTGAGTTAGCGCGGATTGGCCTCGTCGCGACTATTCTGCTGTCGTTGTTATTAGTGGCACCTGCTTTGATGGTCGCTATTAAGCCGCTACGGATGCGCTTGTTAACCGTCCCGATTCTGAAGATTTTTAAAAGAATTCTCCCGCGCATGTCGCAAACCGAACGGGATGCCATTGAAGCGGGAACGACGTGGTGGGATGCCGAATTGTTTTCCGGTAAGCCGGATTGGAAGAAATTGCTGACGTTGGCACCGCCTGCCTTAAGCGAAGAAGAGCAGGCATTTCTCGACAATGAAGTGGAGCAGTTGTGTGGGTTGATTACAGATTGGGAAACCACCGAAGTGTGGCAAGATCTGCCGCCTCATGCCTGGCAATTTATCAAGGACAAGGGGTTTCTTGGAATGATCATTCCGAAGCAATACGGCGGCAAGGCTTTCTCGGCGTATATGCATTCGCAAGTGATCATGAAGTTATCCTCGCATTGCTCGGCGGCGGCGATTTCGGTGATGGTACCTAATTCGCTCGGTCCTGCTGAGTTATTGCTGGAATATGGCACTGATGCTCAAAAAGACCATTATCTGCCGCGCTTGGCGGCGGGGGACGAAATCCCCTGTTTTGCCTTAACGAGTCCTTACGCCGGTTCCGATGCTGCGGCAATTCCCGATATCGGGGTGGTTTGCCAAGGATTACATCAAGGTCAGCAAACTTTGGGATTTCGCGTCACTTGGGACAAACGATATATCACGTTAGGCCCGGTAGCGACGGTGCTGGGCCTGGCATTTCGGGTGCATGATCCTGACGGATTGCTATCTTCCGATGGCACCTTTGAGGTGCACGGAGAAGGCGATCTGGGGATAACCTGCGCATTAATTCCGACCAACCATCCCGGCGTCGTGACGGGACGTCGTCACTGGCCTTTAGATGCTGTATTTCAAAATGGACCGACTTCCGGCAAGGATGTCTTTATCCCACTGGATTGGGTCATCGGCGGAAGCGCACAGATTGGCAAAGGTTGGCACATGTTGATGGAATGTCTGGCCGCTGGTCGGGCCATTTCGCTCCCTTCTTCGACGGTAGGATTTTCAAAGATGGCGGTGCGTGGAACCAGCGCCTATGCGGCGATGCGCAATCAATTCAAAATTCCAATAGGCAAGTTTGAGGGCATTCACGAAATGCTGGCGCGCATGGGTGGCAATCTATATCTGATTGACGCCACGCGCAGGTTGTCGGCGCTGGCCGTGGATAGCGGCGAGAAGCCATCGGTGATTTCGGCGATTTCCAAATATCACGTGACCGAACGCGGTCGTGTGATTGTTAATGCAGGTATGGACATTCTCGGTGGCAAGGGAATCTGCATGGGGCCGAATAATTTTCTGGCGCGGACCTATCAACAAATACCGATTGCGATCACTGTTGAGGGCGCAAATATTCTGACGCGATGTCTGATTATTTTCGGTCAGGGTGCAATCCGTTGCCATCCTTATGTGCTGAAGGAAATGGCCGCTGCCACGGATCAGGACGATGGCAAAGCTTTGCAAGATTTCGATCAGGCTTTTTTCGGACATATCAGTTTTATTTTTGCTAATTTCGCCAGAACCTTGTTGGGCGGACTTTCTGCCGGAACGTGGCTGGCTGCACCAAAGGCAGCGCCGGTGGAACTGCGACATTTTTATCGTGCGGTGAATCGACTGTCGGCTGCGTTTGCTTTACTTAGCGATGCATCGATGTTTGCGCTTGGCGGTTCCCTCAAATTCCGTGAGCGGATTTCGGCAAGATTGGGCGACGTATTATCGCAACTGTATTTGATCTCCAGCGTACTCAAGCGCTATGAAGATGACGGTCGCCAACAAGATGATTTGCCCTACGTGCATTGGGCTGCGCAAGATGCTTTGTATCAAGCGCAAGAGGCTTATATCGGCGTGTTGGCGAATTATCCGAACCGACCTTTGGCGTTTATCCTGCGGCTTGTGGCTTTTCCCTTTGGATTATCGTACCAAAAACCATCTGATGCGCTTGATAGCACGCTGGCGCGGGCAATGCAAACCGATGGTGCTAGTCGTGATCGCCTGATTGCCGATATATTTTTACCTGATCATGCGCAAGCGCCGACTGCTTATGGTGAACTGGCATTCAAGTTAATTCCTGCAGTCAATGCGATTGAGGCGCGTCTGAAGCCAGCGATTAAGGACGGTAATCTAGCACCGATTCCGCAAAGTTTGATTGAAATGCAGCACTGGATTGCGGAGGCCATGGCTGGTGGATTTATCACTGAGGAGGAAAATGTTGTGTTGAGTGATTTTGCACATTGCGGCGACATCAGTGTTCAGGTAGATGATTTTCCGCAGGATTTGAACCGGTTGGAAGCACTCCAAAAAAGACAGCAACTGAACCAGCTTCAGCAATATCACCAGTAGGATTTACATAAGTCCTAATCAATAGAGTTGGATTGAATAGGCGATTAATATTAAAGGATTGTGACGAGGAGGATATATTCAAAAGTGATGTCCCTGCAAAATCAAATTAAACCAACACATTAGTGCAACAAATTAGAGTATTAAGTTCAAGCAGTAGAAATACCCACAGTATTATTGAATAGAAACTCATAATGACCACATTGACCAAACCGGGCGTTAGATTGCGTCCTCTCGAACGGAATGATCTACATTTCGTCCATCAACTCGATAATAACAGTCACATCATGCGGTACTGGTTCGAGGAGCCTTATGAAGCCTATGTCGAACTGGTTCAACTTTACGACCAACACGTTCATGATCAGGGTGAACGGCGGTTTATCTTAGAGAGCGATGCGGGAGAGATGGTCGGTTTAGTGGAGCTGGTTGAAATCAATTATATTCACCGACGCGCAGAGTTTCAGATTATCGTCGCTCCCGCAGCGCAGGGAAAGGGGTATGCAGAACTCGCTTGTCGGTTGGCGATTGAGTACGCGTTTTGCGTACTCAATTTATACAAACTTTATCTATACGTCGACAAAGAAAACCTTAAGGCTATCCACATCTACGACAAATGTGATTTTACTTTAGAGAGCGAATTGCGGAGCGAATTTTTCGTCAATGGCGAATACCGCGATGCGATCAGAATGTGTATGTTTCAGGTGGAGTATTTGGAGAAGCGACAGCGTTGAGCTATTTGCTGTGGGTAGCGATTAGCGATTAAATGAGCAACCCAATCGCCAATTATCTTTGAGGTTTTAAATCAAATATGATGTGGTCATCGTGGGTTAACGATGACCAAAACTAAACAGATGTGTACTTTACTTAATTAGAATTTAATTTTAGCTTGATCGGCAGTAAATCCTCAGTCCCGCTCCGGCGCAATCATCTCCACATAATCGTAAAGCTCACCCAAAATCTCCTCGCCGCGCTCGTCGGCGGTTTCTGACAGGGCATCGATAGACGCAAAAAAGTCATCGATGTTGCGTGCGCCGCCTTTGCCGTCAAACAGGCGTGCGGCGCGGTGATCCTGCCATCGCTGACTTTCCTGTTCCGACAAGGTTTGTGGAAAGTTGCGGGCACGATAGCGGAACACCAGTTCTTCCAGTCGCTGATCGTCAAAATGGGGCACTGTGGCACTCAGCTTTTGTGGAGACATCGCACGCAAGTCGTTTAGCGTGCGGCGATCGTTGTTGCCGATAAAACCGCCATACAAATCTTCATCTACATCGACAGGAGCGTCGGCCGGGCGCTGGAATACTTGCCTCCACAATGTCATTAGATCCGGTGCTCTTGCTGCTATATCAGCGTGTGTGAGCACCAAGTCACGATCTATGCCCCATTTGGCGGTCATTTCCGGTGATAAAGTCTTTAGGTTGCTGATGACCATCGGCGACTTGTTGATATGGATCGACTTTAATGGTAAACGTGTCATTCCCTCCGGCAAATCGGCAGTTTTACTAAACAGACGCGTGCGAACGATTTCCGGATCAAGATCGAATAACTCGCTTGGATCAAAGGCCAGATTCCATGCCAATATCTCGTTTTTATTCGTCGGATGCACGCCAAGCGGCCACATCACGGCAATACAACCTTGCTCTGCTGGGAACATGCCAGAAATATGCAAGAACGGTTTTTTTGTCGTCAAACCTAGCTCCGCTGCAACCCGATCTTTTTTATGTAATCCCAGACAAAAGTCGAATAACTTAGGCTGATGTTGACGAATTAATCGGGCCAAAGCGATGGTGGCGCGCACGTCTGAAAGCGCATCATGTGCGGCCTCGTGACTTAGCCCGTTGGCGGCGGTTAAATGCTCCAGACGAAAACTCGGCCGGCCTTCGTCATTGATGGGCCACTGTATGCCTTCCGGGCGCAGCGCATACGCGGTACGCACGACGTCCAGAATGTCCCATCGCCCGCAATTATTTTGCCACTCACGTGCATAAGGATCAATCAGATTGCGCCAAAACATGAACCGCGTAATTTCATCATCGAAGCGAATCGTGTTGTAACCCACACCAATCGTGCCTTCTTGTGAAAAGGCGCGTTCAATCTCAGCTGCAAACTGGAACTCAGGGACGCCACGTTCCAGACATTGCTGCGGCGTGATATGCGTAATCAGGCACGACTGCGGATCGGGCAGAAAATCTGGGGCGGGTTTGCAATAAAGCATGATCGGATCGCCGATTTCATTCAACTCGGCATCAGTGCGAATTGCCGCAAACTGGGCCGGGCGGTCTCGTCGCGGCTGCGCGCCAAAAGTTTCGTAGTCGTGCCAGAGAAAGGTGTGATTGGACATCAATATTGGATTTTGTAGGGAAAGATTGAGCGGGAATGGTTAGTAAATGTTGCATGCTGCACAGTTCTTTTATAACAACTAGCCTCTTTTTACAACAATTGAAGCGTTCTACTAAAAAGCCGAAAGTCGAGGTGTTAGCCCCTGGAATTCACAAAGCTGATAACTGCTATCGGGATTCGAAATTGGTACTTTTCCCTGTAAACGCTATTGTGATGGTGCGCCGCAACAATTGTAAGCCGTTTGCGGTAATTATTGAAATAGGAAAATATCATGTCTACGATGACCATTAGCACCACCCGCGCAGCACAATCAAGCAGTTTTTTCGGCAGCATTGCATCTTTCTTCAAGCGCATCGGTAACGCGTACGAACTGTCGGAAGCCGCACGTAAAGAAGCGTATTTATCAGAAGCAGCCGATTTGTACGATTTGGAATATCGCATTCGTCAATTGGATCGCGAGACCGTACAGTCAGCAGCATGGATGAAGGGTTACTAACTCTTCGTCATTTTAAGACGTATCCGGGAAGTCTTTCCTGAAAGTAGTGCGTCAGTAAATAGTTGTCCATGTTGAAAAGCTGATTTGACGCGCCGCAATGGCGAATGCATCAGTTGGTTCCTCCACCCATGATTGCGACACGCATTGCGTGTAGCGCGCACCTATTGTCACATTAGGGCACGCCCAACGTTGATCATCGCTGCGAACCTGTAATATCGTAATGCGCGTGACGCTACCGTTACGTCGTTAGTTTGACTTTGCCAACAGCGAGAAATGCTCGACTGTTGGCGGTACGGCAAATAACGGTCCCACAATCCCCCGCCATTCGGCAAATGCGGCAGACTCCCGAAAATCCACTGTGTGGTTTTCTAATGTCTCCCAATAAATCATCAATACATAACGTTCTGGTGACTCTATCCCTTTGTGTATTTTAAAGCCTGAAAAGCCCTTGGCTTTGCTGATGGCTTCTGCTACGCCACGTTGAATCGCTATGTCAAATTCGGCTTGTTTGCCAGGTTGAATGCGGATGTCTGCGAGTTCAAGAATCATGTTGGCTCCGTTTATTTTGTGTGATTGAATACAAGGCCTAATTGTCGCATTTTTGGAGGGCGGCCGAGGAATGGCTTTAAATTTTGTATTTGATAGTACTGAAGGTTGACCTATCTATAATAGTCAGCGGTTATAGTTGCCGGGAACTAAGCGATATGGTTGTATTGCTACCAGGAAATTAAACCAGATGGCGTGAATAGGCATAGATTAGGCATAGATATTGCTAAAGGTAGTTGGTCAGGATAGTGCTTAAAATAGTTCACACAATGACATCTGTATTACATTCTTTTCCTTCACATCATTCACCGGGATCCACAATGAAATTCAAAAAAATATTGTTGCTGTCATCTGTTTATGTCATGGCGCTGGCCGCTCAAAGCGCGCATGCGGATGCGCTGGCAGATATTCAGAAGTCAGGTGTTCTCCGTATCGCTGTACCGCAGGATTTTCCGCCTTATGGCTCGGTTACCTCGGATATGCAGTTGCAAGGATTAGATATTGATGTCGCAAAACTACTAGCTAAAGGTCTCGGTGTGAAGGCCGAGCTTATTCCGGTGGGCAGTGCTAATCGCATGGCTTATTTGCAAACGCGTAAAGCGGATTTAGTTGTTTCTTCTCTGGGTAAAAATGCAGAGCGCGAGAAGGTCATCAGTTTTTCGCAACCCTACGCACCATTCAACAATAGCCTTTATGGTGCAGCGGACATTAAAGTGACGAATGCGGCCGAATTAGCCAATCAGACTGTGGGCGTTGCACGCGGTACTTTTGAGGATACATTGTTATCGGACAGCGTTCCAAAAAGCACTGTGATGAAGCGCTACGAAGACAACAATACGCTGATTTCGGCCTATATCTCGGGACAAGTGCGGTTGATCGGTACCGGTGACTTTGTAGCTATCACAATCGGCGAAAAAGATCCCAAGCACAAACCGGTCATGAAATATATTATTCAGGAATCCAAGTGCTTGGTCGGTATGAATAAGGACGAACCAGCTCTTATGGCCAAGGTTAACGACGTTTTGACCAAGTCTAAAAAATCAGGTGAATTGAATGCCATTGTTAAAAAATGGCTGAACGTTCCTTTGCCTGATAAATTGGCGAACGCTTACGAGTAAGCAGACAGGCTGCTTAAGTCCCATGCAGCCAGTTCGATATCCAGCCATCTGATCGGTATTTTGCGTTTAATGTTCCTCTGTGTACCGGCGACCTGTCTTAGCCGGTACAGTGGACAAGCTGGTTGCTGAGACACTATGGTAAGTCATACGGGTACTTAGGTTGTGCGGATATTGAGCTGAACCAGATTTTTTAAAATCACGTTCGCTTGGGGATCGCAAGACCTTTAATAACCGCCGGACGCGTAACGAAAGTATTAAGCGCGCGTGTCACGTGGGGGAAGTCAGTGATGCCGACCAGATCAGCGGCCTCATAAAAACCAATCAAATTGCGTATCCACGGAAAGATCGCGATGTCAGCGATGGTATAAGACTCACCCATAATCCAGGTGCGGTCTGCGAGTCGCCGATTTAATACATCCAGCAGACGTTTGGATTCTGCAACATAGCGGTCACGTGGACGCTTGTCTTCATACTCTTTGCCAGCGAATTTATTAAAGAAGCCGAGTTGCCCAAACATCGGCCCAATTCCACCAATCTGGAACATTAACCATTGAATGGTTTCATAGCGTCCAGCAGTATCCTGCGGCATAAACTGCCCACTCTTTTCCGCGAGATAGATCAGAATGGCGCCAGATTCAAATAGCGCGAGTGGTTTGCCATCTGGACCGTTGGGATCTAGTATCGCTGGAATTTTGTTATTCGGATTGAGCGATAAAAACTCAGGTGACAGTTGATCATTGGTCTCGAAATTGACGAGGTGTGGCTCGTAAGCCAGACCAGTCTCTTCCAGCATGATCGAGGCCTTGACGCCGTTTGGCGTTGGCAGAGAATAGAGTTGAATTCGATTAGGATGCCTGGCTGGCCATTTTTGCGTTATCGGGTAAGGTGAAAGATCAGCCATGATGGGTCCTTTAGAGTGTTATTGGGAGGTTTGTATATGCTAAAAATCGAAGTCAGAAAGACCATCGACTTAACGACAGCCCTATAGAATATCGGAAATAGCTTTCATCTGAGAAATTTGGGCTGAATTGAACGATTCAGGCACAATAACGATACCAATCCTTTTAAGTGATGGCGTTCTCAAAGACCAAGTGCAACACCTTCTGCTGTAAGGTGCCGCCATGGCGAAAATTTACAAACATTTAACTACTCAGGAACGCGCCGTCGTCATGACCATGCGCGACGACCTGTGCTCCACCCGATCCATTGCTAAACGCCTTTGCCGTTCAGCCAGCACGATTAGCCGCGAACTCAAACGCACCAGCGGTGCCGGCGTCTACGATGCCAATCTGGCCCACGCACAATGCCAGGCGCGTCGTGTCCTGCCGCGACGTCTTCCCAAACTGCACGCGGACGGGGCCTTGTTCCAGGTCGTCCGGCATCAGCTAAAACTCCTCTGGTCGCCGCAGCAAATAGCGCGCAAACTCAGGGCCCTTTGGCCCGACAATTCTGAGAAATCTGTGTCCCACGAGACCATCTACAACGCCATCTACTTGCACCCACGCGGCGAACTCAAGCGTGAGCTGATTGCCTGCCTGCGTCACCACAACCAGGTCCGTAAGCCACGCAGCCGTGGCACCGATCGCCGGGGTCAGATCCCAGATATGCAGAGCATCCACATCCGGCCTCCAGAGGTCGAGGACCGCCTCATTCCCGGCCATTGGGAAGGGGACTTGATCAAGGGTGCCGGCAACCGCTCATCGGTGGGCACGCTGGTCGAGCGCACGACCGGCTTTGTGGTGCTCGCCAAGATGGACAACGCAACCACCAAAGCGGTCGTCGACAGCTTCTCGGCGGTGCTCAACCGCGAGCCGGCAGCGATGCGCAAGACCATGACTTACGACCAAGGGCGCGAGATGCACGGCCACAAAATCCTCACCGAGCGCACCGGTGTTCAGATCTATTTCGCCGACCCGCACAGCCCTTGGCAGCGCGGGTCAAATGAAAATACCAACGGCTTGTTGCGCCAATACATGCCCAAGGGTTCGGACCTGTCGATCTACTCTCAGGACGAACTCGACGCCATCGCCTTGTCGCTCAATACGCGTCCAAGAGCAAGGCTCGATTATGAGTCGCCACTCGTCGTTTATACTCAGCACATCGCGTTGCTACAACATCCGACTGACACTGTTAATTAACCCAGTGTTGCGCTTGGTATTTGAAACCGCCGATTCTTTATGTATCTCCCCAAACATTTTGCAGAACCTAGCGTGGAAGTGATGCACGATCTCATTCGCGCTCATCCTTTATCCACGCTGATTACGATGACCGCAGATGGGATTGAGGCAAACCATATTCCATTGTTGCTATCGGCGCAGCCGGGTCCTTTCGGTACATTGTATGGACATGTGGCACGGGCGAATCCGCTTTGGCAGATATATCAAAAAGAATGTGAAATACTGGCAGTTTTCAGTGGCCCGAATGCGTATATTTCGCCAACGTGGTACGCGACCAAAAAAGAGCACGGTAAAGTTGTCCCGACCTGGAATTATGCGGTTACCCATGCTTATGGCACATTGCGTGTAATTGATGATGCCGTGTGGCTGCGCAGTCATCTTACGGCACTTACCGCTAATAACGAGGCCAATTTGCCTACGCCGTGGGCGGTTGAAGATGCGCCTCATGATTACACTGAAAAGATGATTTCGGCCGTTGTTGGCATTGAAATTACTATTACGCGTTTAATTGGCAAGTGGAAAGTAAGCCAGAATCAGTCCACACAAAATCGTGCAACTGTCATTGAGGCGCTGAATGCCAGCGGCGGGGCGCAAGCAGTTTCTATGGCGATGCTTATCCGTGATGCCGCTAAAAAAAATTGATGCCAGTTATCGCGTCGCCGTTATTTATAATGGGCATTGTGTGACTTGCCCCGTTACGAATCATTGATATTAATGTTCGACAACATATAAACTTTGTCTATTCGTCTTTGATTGCCTATGCTGTAAATATCACTTATAGGTGAAGGAGATTGTTATGTTAGCCCGACAAAGACTCTATTTCATGTTGCCTGACGTGTTGAGTGCGCGTGGCATGTTGGATGAACTGCTGTTAGCGCGTATCGAAATTCGGCACATGCATTTCTGGGCAGCCGAGGGAACCCTGCCGGATGACATGCCCGACGCAAATATCTGGCATAAAACGGATCTGACACATGGTGCGCAAAACGGCATGATTATGGGCGGCGTTATGGGGTTTTTAGGCGGGATATGGCTGGTCTATTTTCCTCCAGACTGGGTTCATCTCAACATGCTCGCGATAGTCGTCTCAACAATTGCCGGTATCATACTCGGCGGTTGGATGTCAGGAATGGCGGCAGCGGCGTTACCCAATTCGCGGTTAGAAAATTTTCAGGGTGATATCGCTAGCGGTAAGGTATTGTTGCTAGTGGATGTTCCGTTCAAAAAAGTACACGCTATTGAGGATTTAATCCAAAAAAGGCATCCGGAAGCAAAATTTGGTGGTGTCGAATCACATATTCCAGTATTTCCTTAAAGCATAGAAGTGGCAGAGGGAACTAAAAACCTCGAATGGTTTGTTCGGGGTTTTTTTTCCAATTTTTTTGTCTTAAGCGATCAATCTTTGTTTCTCTCAAGACTTACGCAATGAGAGCCTGAAATTTTTTTATTCAAGAGACTAGCAATGGTGAATCTACGCATTTGGTTCGCTGGCGGCGACTTAACCTCGTCAATGACAAAACGCAAGCAATGTTGCTTACTTTTGTGGGCATGTCGAATCAGCGCCGTGATGCACGGCGCTTGCAATTCAATGGAGGTACTTCGATAGTCCATGAAAAAGCAGCCGTACGTCATAAAACAGCAAACAAATTTCGGTGCAACTTACAAAAATAATTGCTTGAATGGCTGCCGGATAGCGCCGCGACAATGCGTTAAATTGATTGTCGTAAAGACGAATGAAGCGCGCTCGGTTGCACAATAATACAAGACCCGTTCCCATAATTGCGCCAGCAATAATGTCGGTCGTGTAGTGCAAACCCAGATAAATCCGGGGTAGGGCTATAAAAAGCAGAACATAAATGTAAGTGTAGATTCCAAATATTCTTGAAATCAAAAATATGCCTGTGGCGAAGCCAAAAAATAGCGCCGCATGATCGCTAGGAAAAGAGTTCCAAATATACAAATCCTGACTTTCCGGCGGTGGCAACCCAACATAATCGTAATGAGTGAGTAGCAGGTTTGCGATCGGACGCGGTTGAAATTGGCCGAGATTGTTGACGCCTCGAGCAATGCCAGCAGCGATGATGCAGCCTATAAGCGTTGCAATAATAATTCTGCGAGTATTTAATTTTGAGTCATTTTCTCTTAACCAAAAAAACCAAATCACTCCCATAAAAGGAAAGCCTTTCACCAGGTCCGAACCAGCCATGTAGTGAAGGATTTGGTTGAAGGCTGCTGAAGCGGTTGTGTATTGTCCTAGCCAGTTGAACACCGCCAGATTTAAAGAATTGTTCCACATTTTCCCCTTCCTTCCCTTAACAATTTAGTTAAACGATCAGGTTAAATTTACCAATTTTTATTTTTTTGGGCAAGATACTGGATGCAAGCTCCCTGCAGCCCGTATTTTTTCTTAAACGGTGAACAGCGCTTTTGTACATTGTGGTTTTTACAGCATTCTAGCTTGCTATAACGGTAACAATTATTCGTAAAGCATCAAGCGGCAGACCTATTTTGTTAAGCCATGGTGCGCGCCCTCTTATGCAAATAAAAATAAGGTAACGAAATTATTTCGATAGCCTCGCAGAAAGGTTTCTATACAGAATATTTTATTACTCATTTGCAATGCAGGGCCTTGCAGAGGCTAGCGCCAATGCGTTTTCTTTACTTCAATTGCTGAAAATAAGGATACGCCGATAGCGGGAAATTTTCAAAAAAATATTGCATTGCAACAAAGAAACATTTAATAAAATGAGAGCTGGAGTTATGACCGGCGCATCGGACCAGCCCACGAGAATTTCATTGTCGTAGTATTTAATATAACGAGTTTTCAAGCCTAATTGAACGCCAAAGAAATCGAACCAGCAACTATTTTATTTCATCAAAATCTACTTTTTTGTTTTTTTGACTGCGACATAATTGCCTAAATTTAATAATACAAGGGCTAATTGATTGCACCTAAGGATTCAGGCTCTATTACTCCACTTATTCGCGAATATTATTTTGATTGTTTTTACATAAAAATAAAAATTCTTGTTTTTTTACTATTTTGAATATATCCTACATTCATTAGATGCTTAATTGATAATTAAAAATTAATATTCAACCTTGTTTTTAGTAGAAGAAATGCCTCAAGAAGGATTATTTTGCGGCCTCGCACCATAGCAGAATTTTATGATGCTGACCTTTCGATCATGCGCTTTTAAAAAATAGTAGCAAAAATGACAAAAGAATTTGATGGTTTAGCAAACAATAATTTTTATGCTGCAATCATGGCAGTGTAGTCATGTATTTTGTATAAAAATTTAAGCGATGGCAGGGTAACTAATTGCTATCATCCCTCACTGGGCAATTGAACATATCCAGCATTCTTCATTTAAAGTAATTCGCTTCAATTTGCAATTTTCTTAATTTCGAGTAGTTCGCACCGCCTCAACGTTCCAACAATTACGCATAAATCTCAATGGTTTCTTTTGCCACCTATTTTAGGTAGGAGAGGTGCTTATTTAACAATTCCAAAGCGCTAATTTTGTATTTATTTTCGTTTTTCTTGATGCAACCGGTCGGTTTACAAGGGTAAGAAAATGAACAGATGTTTTAAGCAACTCCCACGTGCTAAACGCTTGTCATGGAAAGTCATTTTCCTGATGCCGGTATATTCCTGCATGACGGCTTCTGCCGCCACTAACGATCTGGTTCCAACCGACGTCATACCACTGCCCGAAATTATGATATTGCCGCCTGACACTATTACTCCATATGCCGGGGTTGGGGTGACTTACGATAACAATGTATTGCGCTTGCCAAATGCGGCAGCGGGACAGGCCCTCGGGATCGGAAGCGGTCTGTCGGACGTGACGCGCCGGGCTGAAGTTGGCGTTGGTCTTGATGAAAAAATCGGGCAGCAACATGTAACTGCAAATGCAGATATCGCAAAAGTCAATTACAACCGCTTTACCGAACTTGATCACCTCGACAAGAATGCATCCGGCAACTTGAACTGGCATGTAGGTAATCACGTTGAAGGAAATGTTGGGGCAAGCTACTCACAGGGACTTACCCCTTTTGTCGATTTTCATCAACTGGCACAGAATATCCGGACGCAGGTAAATGAGTATGCGGATGCAGCTTGGCTATTCCACCCAAGTTGGCGGGTCAACGCCGGTCTCGTGCATACCGACTTATCCTATGACCTTGCATCGCAGAACGCGCTGAACAACAAGCAGAATCAAGAGCTTATCGGGCTTGATTATCTGGCCGCCAGCGGCAGCACCTTCGGACTTCAATTGCGTCATACGCGCGCCAATTTTCCGAATCCGCAGCAGGATGGAAATTTTTTCATTAACAACAGCTACGATCAAAATGAGGTCAAAGCGAAGATCGATTGGCTGGCTACGGGCATCACCCGCGTGCATTTTTTAGGGGGATGGGTGAGCCGTAAGCAGGACGCATTTTCGGTCCGGAATTTCAGCGGAATTAATTCCCGGCTTTCTGTCGACTGGTCGCCGACCTCAAAAGTCGATGTTACTGTTTCTGCCTGGCGAGAGATCGGGGCCGTAGATGATCTTACCTCTGTCTACTCTCTGAATCGTGGCGCAAGCGCCGCTGCCAGTTGGCATTATTCCGAAAAAATCCGACTCGTAGCGCAGTACAAATACGAAAAAAGAGACTTCAGCCAATCGACTGACTCGGGTGCACTCGGTGTTGACCCCAATGACGCATTGCGCAATCTGGCGCTGACTTTGGTGTATAAGCCGACGCTACGTTGGGAGATTCAGTTATCAGCCACCCGCAGTACGCAGACTGTATCAAATTTTAACGGCGGTTATTCAAGCAATGCAGTAGTACTCAATACGCGTTATATCTTTTAGAGGGGCGACAAAATGACTGAGAACGACATCCCACTAGTCACATTCTTCAAGCGGATGCTTGATCCGATGATTATTCTTGGTTTGTTGTATTTGATCATTGTGTATGAAGGTGAGTTATTCACCGGGAGTTATCTGCTCCTGATGATTCTCACTTTCTTTATCTCCTCTTACGTCTATGACCAGATTGAACTTTACCGCACGCAGTACGCAGGAAATCGCCTTGCTTATGTCGGAGATATTTTGTTTGGTTGGGCAATTATCGTCGTTATTTTGATGTTGATTGGGCAGGCTAGCGGACTGCGGTATGAATTTTCTGATCGTATCATATTACTTTGGGCTACTCTTGCGCCGCTCGCGCTGTTACTCAGTCGCATTACCGCTTATGGCTTGGTATTCAATACCCGAAAAGCTGATGTAATACGGTCAGCTGTCATCATCGGTTCGAATGACCCGGGTGGTGCTTTGCTCCAACGAATACAATCTCATCGAAATCCCGCTGTGGAGATGCTTGGATTTTTTGACGACCGTGATCAATCAGTTCGCCCCGCTGGACTCGATTGCGCCTATTTGGGAGCGTTTGGAGAGGTGGGTCCATATCTCAGCTCGCACAAGATCAAGACAATTTTTATTTGTTTGCCAATGTCGGCGACCCCTCGCACTTTGACGTTACTCGATGTGATTCGCGATAGCACGGCATCGGTGTACTTTATTCCTGATATTTATACTTTTGATTTGATGCAGGCGCGTTTGGATCATGTCGGTGGAATACCGGTCATCGGTGTTTGCGAGACGCCATTTATGGGTTTCAGTAGTGTGGTCAAACGCGGTAGCGATATTATTCTCGCGCTAATTATCCAGATTATTTTGCTGCCGCTGATGCTAATGATTGCCATAGGCATCAAATTATCATCACCCGGACCGGTCATTTTTTCCCAGCGCCGCTATGGGTTGAACGGTGAAGAGATTATCGTTTATAAATTTCGTTCCATGACAGTTTGCGAAGATGGCCCCGTGGTCGCGCAGGCTAAAAAAAATGATGTCCGGATCACGCGATTTGGTGCGTTTTTACGTCGAACTTCGCTAGATGAATTGCCGCAGTTCATTAATGTATTGCAAGGGCGAATGAGTATCGTAGGCCCGCGTCCACATGCAGTCGCACACAATGAAATGTATCGCAAGTTGATTAAAGGATACATGTTGCGACACAAGGTAAAGCCTGGCATCACAGGATGGGCTCAGGTCAATGGATTTCGCGGGGAGACCGATACAGTCGAAAAAATGCGTTCGCGCATTAAGTTTGATCTGGAGTATTTGCAGAACTGGTCTTTTGCACTCGATCTGATGATCATCCTGCGGACCGTAAAGGAAGTATTGAAAAAAGATAGCGCCTATTAAGTGGAAAAAATTTACGTTAGTGAAATTTGCATAATATTTGCAGAAAAAGGTTTAAATTTTTTTTGAAATAGTTATGTCTCTTTCGTTGTAGCCTCAAAGTGGCGGTGTGATGTGGATCTTCTTAGGAGCAAGATCATGCAAAAACTGTTATTGGTGGTGATTCTAGCGCTCTTAGCATATAGCGGTTGCTTGCTTGCAGCGACACCTACTTTTCAACTGACGCCTATCCCAGTCAGGCTGCCGCGGCTTATGGAGTTGGATAGCGATGTGATGATTAATGTCGCTGAAGACGTCGATAACGCGATTCAGATAGATGGTGATGTGTTGGCCGACACTGCCGCTGCTCGCGTTTTTGGGCCGCGTGAAAAATTAGTTGATTTCGCCGTGATGGAAGAGGCCGTTTTATCTGATCGCACTGAAAGTTTTCACAACGTGAATTTTATGCGCAGTTCCAATGGCGAGCATGCCCTAAAAAATATTTTCACCAACAAAAGATACTGGAGTGGATCGCTCTATATATTCCTGAAAGATTTGAGGATGCGATCAGATCAAAAATCGAAGAGCTGGTCCGTGCTTTTGATTGTGCTGTTTTTCGTTCTATATTGGGGCCGTCGCAGGCCAGCGCGCACATACCTCCGTCTACATTCAGAATCTAAAGGCGGACAAGCGCACAGTATTTAAAGACATTGCAGCTAATTTTCGCGTAGCGAAAAACTGCAAACATGAGAAACAATAGTGACACCTTGCGGGAGCAGGACGTGAACTTCGCTAACCTGGTCAACTTTTTACGCGGCAACTATTTTCAGCTCGTGATAGCGCCGCTTTCATTGCGAACCGCGAGATGGCTGGCGCTGTTGGTTACTATGTCTGTAATGAACCTGGCCGCTTGTAATGACCGTAAAGAGATGATGAGCAAGACATTGGTAACAGTTAATGGCGATGCGATTACGGCGCGACAACTAGACGCCGAGGTGCGGTTCCAAAATCCGATTGTGCGTAATCAGGCTTTGGAAATATTAATCAATCGTAAGTTATTACTAACAGAGGCGTTGCGGCAAAAAACTGATCGCAATCCGGAGGTCATTGATTTTATTGAACGCTTGAAAACACAAGTAATTGTGCAGACTTATCTAGATTTTATAGGAGTCAAAGCGGCCAAACCTTCTAACTCAGAAATCGATACTTATTTTAAGTTGCATCCGGAATTATTTGCGCACAGGAAGATCCTTGAGATTCAGCAATTAAGTATCGCTGCGCAAGATTATTCTGTGTCGATCAAGCAGATGATGGACAACGAGAGTTCGCTAAGTAAGATAGCGCTTTTGCTGGATACGCAAAAAATTGCGTACATAAAATCTACCCATTCGTACACCAGTGGCGACATGCCCACGGAGACTATCAAGAATCTCATCGAGATGGGTAGTAACCATTTATTTATCTTGGAAAATGGAACTCAGTCATTGCTTTGCGCGTTGAGTGCCATACGGGACAGTCCGTTGACGATTCAAGATGCCGCACCACAGATTGAATACCATTTATTTATTGAAAAGATGCGGAAGGTAGCGGCGATTCAAATTGCAAAATTACGGTCGTCATCAAAAATTGATTACGCCTCCGATTCAGCACAATAAGACACCATATTTAGAGTAACAGTTTTTGGGAAGATTTTTTATCAAGAAAAAACTAACTGGATGAGGATAATAATGAACCGATTCTACGCAAGCATGCTGGCACTATTGTTAGCAATTTTCACCTTATCAGCCATGGCGGCCGATGTCCCTTTGGGCGCGGGTGATGCGCTGAAGATCTCCGTGTTTGGCAACCCTGATTTAAGCCTGGATACCAAAGTCAGCGAAGCCGGTAACATTACATTTCCGTTGATCGGCGATGTCAGTATAAGCGGTCTGTCGACAGCAGAAGCTGAGAAAAAAATCTCTGGGTTGTTGACAAGCGGTGGGTTTCTGCGCAAGGCAGAAGTAAATATTATGGTCACGGAATTACAGAGCCAGCAGGTCTCGATACTTGGGCAAGTGCTCCGTCCCGGACGATATCCGATTAATGGAACGCGTAGCGTCACGGACATGTTGGCAGTGGCAGGTGGTGTCGGGCCGGAAGGCGGGGATACCGCCACCGTGGTGCGCACCCGCGATGGGAAAACAAATAAGCAAGTCATCAATCTGGTTGAAATGATCCAGTCATCCGACATGCATAGCAATCTGGAACTGATCAATGGCGACATGGTGTACGTCGACCGCGCTCCCAAATTTTATATTTATGGTGAAGTACAGCATCCCGGAGGCTATCGGCTGGAACGCAATATGACCATTACACAGGCTTTGTCCATTGGTGGCGGTCTAACTCCTCGCGGAACTGAGCGTGGCTTGCGGATCAAACGGCGCGATACAAGCGGTTCTGTACAGATGATTGACGTTAAAGGTGGCGTGGAACTCCTTCCAGATGACGTCGTATATGTGAAAGAGAGCCTGTTTTGATTGCCGCCTTTAATGCTTCTACGGCGTTTGGTGCTTAATTTGTAGGTGGCAACGCTGGCGATCGTCGCAACGACACACGCTAGGTTGCCGTGAAGTCTCATGTTTGGATGCGAGAGAGATTTTTATGACTTTTCCTCAGCTTTTAATTATTCTGCGCGCCCGTTACAAGATCATTTTATTGACCTTGTTCATTACGGTGGCGCTGACCGTTGCGGTCAGCTTGGTGTTACCTAAGACGTATAAAACGTCAACCACTTTGCTGCTGAATTTCAAAGGAACCGATCCGGTGTCAGGCCAGGTGCTGCCAACACAGTTGGCGTCCGGTTATATGGCAACGCAGGTCGATCTGATCACTAGCAGAAGCGTGGCACTGAAAGTTGCCGACAACATGAGGCTGGCCAACAATCCAGTTGTCTTGCAGCGCTTCAAAAAAGTCAATAAAGGCGAAGGCTCGATCCGCGAATATCTGGCGGATTATCTCCTGAAAATGGTCGAGGTAGCGCCAACACGAGAAAGCAGCATGCTGGAAATTATTGGTAAAGGCAGCGATCCGATTTTGGCGGCGTCCGTCGCCAATGGCTTTGCCGCTGCCTATCAGCAACTCAATCTTCAGATAAAAATTACACCTTTGCAACAGGCATCGAAATATTTCGAGATACAGGTAAAAAACTTGCGAACCGAACTGGAAGTGTCACGTAATAAACTTTCTCAATACCAACAACAGCATGGCCTGGTAAGTACCGACAACCATCTTGATGTGGAATCGAACCGCTTGAATGAACTGTCTACCCAATTAGTGTTGGCGCAGGCGCAAGCGATTGAGGCCTCGTCGCGCGGCAATCAGGCAATGGGTAGCGCTGGAAGAGATTCTCCTGATGTGATCGGCAATTCACTGATTCAAAATCTGAAAGCGTCGGTGGCCCAGGCGGAAGGAAAATTTGCGCTGTTATCGCAAAATCTTGATCGCAATCATCCTCAATATCAGGCAGCCAAAGCGGAGGTAGACCGACTTCGGGCTGAGCTCAATAGTAATATCAGCGCAACGAACAATGGGACTGCCAATAACGGTCGGATTTTACGTCAGCGAGAAGCGGAAGTCCGTGCTGCGATGAAAGCACAAACTGCTAAAGTGCTGCAACTTAACCGTACTCGCGACGAGATGATGGTCCTGGTGAAGGATTCCGACAATGCACAGCGCGCCTACGACGCAGCTAATCTACGATTGACACAAACTGAACTTGAAGGCAAATCGAACCAGTCTGACGTCACCGTCCTTAATCCAGCGGCAGTCCCGGTGCTGCCTGTCAGTCCAAATATAGTACTTAACACGGTGCTGTCGGTACTAATGGGCACCATGCTGGGGTTGGCGCTGGCGGTGTTGGCAGAAATGTCCAATCGCCGTATTAGAACTGCGGATGAGTTATCCAACTTGCTTAATGCACCAATGCTCGGAACGATAATTGCGGAGAAACCTAGGCGTAGCTATGACGTTAAAAGCATCGGCTTCTCTCAGCGCTTACTTCTCAGTTGGAAGGGTTAATCACAATGAACAATCCGGTTACTTCGATCGTCAATCCCTCAATGGCGATTACCAAGGATGCAAGTATCGGGCGCATGCTTGTGGAGCAAGGAAAAATCACCCTTGAGCAAGCTGAATGCGTGAACCGTTTGCAAGAAGAGGAAGGTCTGCGCTTCGGCGATGCGGCAATACGCCTTGGACTAGTCTGCGAGTCAGACATACAGAAAATTCGCGAACACCAAATTGTTTATCCCTATCAAACGGTCGGTACGGGTATTTTTTCAGAATCGCTAACGGCTGCGTATCAACCGTTTAGTGCAGAAGTCGAAATGCTTCGAAATGTACGTAGCCAATTGATGTTGCAATGGTTCGCTGCCGGCAATAAGAAGCTGGCAATTGCCAGTGTCAATCCGGGCGATGGTAACAGTTTGTTTGCAGCCAATCTGAGCGTGGTGTTCTCGCAATTGGGCAATCCCACGCTGTTGGTCGATGCCAATCTGCGGCGTCCGCGTCAGCACGAAATATTTAGTCTCAATCGTGGCCATGGTTTATCTGATCTTTTAGCGGGGAAAATGGGCCTCGAAATGCTGGTCAGAGCAGAGACATTTTTGGATCTCTCTATTCTGCCTGCTGGCTCAAGTGTGCCTAATCCGCAAGAGCTGATTAATCGTTCAGCTTTTGGTGTAATGAATGAAAAATTATGCGATCTTTACGACATCATTTTATATGACACACCAGCATTTACGAGCGCAGCAGACTGTCTAACCATCGCATCACGTGCTGGCGGCGTGCTGTTGGTGGTCCGAAAAAACCATACACGAGTGGCCGATATCACTGCTTTCAGCGATCAATTACGGCGCAGCGGTACTGAAATCGTGGGGTCCGTGATGGTGAGTTTCTGATGGATTGAACGACGTCATCGGCATGGCGCCGATATAGGTTTTGTATTCCGCAAAAAAATGTTGCAGCTACGCGGCTTTTATCTTGACTCGCGGGAATACCTGCATCATCTGAGCGGATATAGCACCGTTTTATTACCTGATTAAAGACTATAGGCTAGTTACTGTATGCGCTCTCTTCTCCGAATCAGAAACTATTTTTTTCCTCCGCGTGTTATCGATTCACCGGCAGGGCAGAGTCTGGTCTTCTGGATTTTGATCGTTGCCCTGACGTATCAGGCGTTGCTATGTGCGATGCATACCAGTGTGCATCCCATTTCGATGCTGGGTGTTGCTTTGACCGAAGCAGTCGTCTACTTTGCCTGCCTGGTAGTCTTGATAAAACACATCCGATTGGAATTTTTTGCTGTGGCATTGCTCGTGGCAGCATACCTGTTTCTGATCGCCATTTTTCGAAATCAGTTAGATCCAAAGGGATTTCGTGATGTCATGATTCCTATCCTTTTTTACGGATTGGGCAGACATATTGGGGACGTTCATTATGCTGATCGTGTCCTGAAAGTGATGGCCGTTCTGGTGTTGGTATTTGGATTTTTTGAATTGTGGTTTTTGGAAGCCTTTTCTCGCGTGTTCAATATCTTCTCCTATTACGTTAGTCAGGGTGGATTGACGGCGGGGACCAACTGGGCTAAAGACAGCGTATTAGGTTTGAACGGTATGCGCCCGGAGGGAATCGGTCGGACTATCTTGCCGTCTTTGTTGGGTAATCACCGTGTTTCATCATTATTTTTAGAGCCGGTATCGCTAGGAAATTTCGCCGTCATCATTGCTGCGTGGGGTTTATCCAAACGACGTGAGGAGGCTAAAGATATGGTTTTTTTCCTTGTAGCGTCGGCCGTGATGATTGCGTTAAGTGACTCGCGCTACGGCATGATTACTGTAGGGGCGTTAATACTGATGCGCTGTTTACCGTTTGGTCGGACTAATGCGTGGATGATGTCTTTGCCATTGCTGAGTGTCGTCCTGTTAGTGGTTATCGGATTATTTTTTGATGGACATTATGGCGATAATATTCTCGGACGGCTGTATGTCAGTGGACAGATGTTGTTGACGTTTGATGTGGGAATGATATTCGGAATCGAAGGATTCAATATCGGTTTTGGCGACATGGGTTATTCCGCATTATTGACGCGGTTAGGTGTGCTCCTATGTCTCTTTTTATGGATCACGTTCTGGATGCTGAAGATGGAGAATGAGAGGGGAAACCGTTTCAGGGCCTACATCACGCTTTACATGTCACTCATTTTATGTGTAAGCGGTACTTCATTGTTTGCTCTGAAAACCGCTGGTATTTTATGGTTTTTGGTTGGCTGTTGCGTGGGACGCAAAAAAGAAACCTCGATGCGGCCTGTAGAGTACGCGCCATCCGCGTTACATACAAACTTGCACGCTGCGCCATCGGCACTCGCTGAAGCACGTAAGGGGACGCAAAATGCCTATTAACGTTGTGCACATCGTGCGTCAGTATTCCCCTTCTGTCGGCGGGATGGAAGACGTAGTGCAAAACATTGCAAGACAGCAGCGTGAACACCACGACCAGCGACCTAAAATTGTTACGTTGAATCGCTTGTTCAAAAATTCTACGGAACTGCTGGCCCGCGAAGCAGAAGTGAATGGCGTGGACGTGGTCCGGTTGCCGTTTCACGGTACAAGTAGATATCCATTTTGTCCGCAAGTGTTGCGGCAGGTGACCGATGCCGACGTGATTCATGTGCACGGTATCGATTTCTTTTTCGACTATATGGCGCTCACGAAGCCATTTCACCACCGACCACTTGTTGCGTCGACCCATGGCGGATTTTTTCACACGACGTTTGCATCAACACTAAAAAAAATTTACTTCAACTCAGTCACGCGCGCGTCGTCTTTGAATTATGACCAGATCATTGCTACGAGCGAGAATGATGGTCAAATTTTCAAAAAAATCGTAAAGCCGTCCACTTTGACGGTCATCGAAAATGGGGTCAATGTTGAAAAATACAGCAACCTGTCTTCTGCCACACCAACCCAGACGATGATCTATTTTGGAAGGTGGTCGGCCAATAAAGGCTTGCTTGAAACACTTGCATTATTTAAGGAGTTGTCGGATGGCCAGGCCGGATGGAAGCTCATCATTGCAGGACGAGAATATGATCACACCGCCGCGGAGTTGCAGCATTGGGTGACGCAACACAATCTAACCGATTTGGTGCAAATAGTACCGAACCCATCTGAGTCTGAGTTAGCGGATTTAATTGGACAAGCAAGTTATTTCATTTGTTTGTCGCGACATGAAGGTTTTGGCATTGCTCCGATTGAAGCAATGAGCGCCGGATTGACGCCGTTGTTAAGCGATATTCCCCCGTTTCGCCATCTGGTCATGCAGTCAGAAATGGGCATTATTTTGTCTGCAGAAAACATTCACGATAGTGTCGAAGCGCTGTTGAAATTACATTCAACAGGTCACCCCGATCATGCTCGAAGACGCATGCAGGCTCAGTATTTCGCCGAGCGCTACAACTGGCGACATATTGCAAATAGATATGCAGATATATATACGCAGTTGGCAGCAAGGACTTCTCCTAAGATCCACATTGGAATGAGTAAGTAGATTGGAACAACGGAAAATTTTCTAACTACATTAAATTTACGGCGCAAACCATGAGAACAACAAGAGTGAATGCGACGGCAGCATTGGTGCGATCAACCATCCCCATATCGATTAAAGATCGGTGGTGGCGTATTTTAAAAATCGTGCTAACGATAGCCGTGGTGGCCGGATGTGTGCTGGTTTCGCCCATCACGTCCGCTAATTGCATTGATGGAAAGCAGATGGCAGGAGTCAATTTAAGCGGTGCCGAATTTGCTTCAGAAAAATTACCGGGCACCCTTTTTAAGGACTATGTCTATCCTGATCTCGCAGATATGCGCTATTTTAAAACGTTGGGGATGAACACCTTTCGCCTGCCATTTCTGTGGGAGCGGATACAACCCCAGTTATTCGGAGCACTGGATCAAGCAGAGTTACAAAGAATAGTGGATACCGTTTCGGCAGGTCGGTCAATTGGCGCGTGCGTAATACTCGACGTGCATAATTATGGCGAATATCGTGGGCAGCCTATCGGTTCGGTTCAGGTGCCGCGGGCCGCATTGAGCGATTTATGGGTGCGCTTGTTACCGTCGTTCAAAGATCCAACGAACGTCGCGTTTGACCTGATGAACGAACCCAGCAAAATTTCGATTGGCAGTTGGGTAATCACGGCACAGGAAACAGTTAATGCCCTGCGTCGAAGTGGTGCAAAAAATATGATTCTAGTTGCAGGCGGAGGGTGGAGCGGCGCGCACTCGTGGTTCTCGAAAGAGGGCGGCATTTCAAACGCCGAAGGTTTTAAAACCTTTCATGATCCTGCCAATAATTACATGATCGAGGCGCATCAATATGCAGATTCAAATTTCTCCGGCACCCATACAAATTGTATTGAACCAGAGCGTCTGACAAAGATCATGGTTGATTTGACCCAATGGGGTGTTTTGACCAGGCAGCGTTTGTTTCTGGGTGAGTTCGGCGTATCGGCCAACGCGCAATGTCTCGATGCATTGACGGCGATGGTAGAAAAAATGAAAGGTAGTCTGGTGTGGGGCGGATGGACTTACTGGTCGGCTGGTAAATGGCTTGGGTCATATCCATTGAGTATCCATCCCGACAGTAATGGAGACAAACCGCAAATCGCAATTTTAAAAAACGGTATGTGAGTTAGTAACGTGCAATGCCAGTGAGATTTAAAGGGGCTAGGGGTGTATGCGCACGACGAAATTTGTTGATCTTTACCGTCCTTTACGCGCAATTGAACTAGGAAAATAAAACTATGGAGCAGATTAATAGCCACGGCAACGTCATATCCGGATCAACCTGGTCGATCATGGACAACCTTGCACAACAGGTACTCTCGTTCGCTATTTTCGCGGTCCTGGCGCGCTTTCTGGAACCTGATGCATTCGGCTTATTAACGGTGGCACATCTCTTTATTTTGTTCACTCGATTAGTGGTATTTGACGCGATTGCCATGCCCGTGGTGCGAGCCGCGGATCCCGACGACAAACTTTATTCTTGGGTATTTACCTATTGCACGGTTATTGGTTTTTTGTTGGCTTGTTTAATGTTTTGTTCTGCTGGCGTCGTTTCAACATTATTTGGCGCACCCGAGCTTAAGTCGGTTTGGCAGGGTATGAGTATCTCGATTCTATTTTTTGGTGTGGTGCGTGCGTTTGAGGCCCGGCTAGTGCGTAACATGATGTTTCGTCAGCTGGCGATCAGATCGATTTTTTCAGTCACGCTAGGCGGTATCGTTGGGATATCGCTAGCGGTTAGTGGTGTCGGTGGGATGTCGTTAGTGGGGCAGCAGGTAACGGCTTCGGGTTTGGCGTTGTTGCTTGTGATGTTACAGAGCCGTTGGTTACCACGCATCGTTTTTGATCGTGCATTAACTCAGCGATTTTGGATAGATTCGCGGCAGGTATCCATTGCGGGATTTTTAGACTTTGTCAGTACCAACGGCGACGCATTATTGGTCAGCGTTTGTTTGGGGCCCTATGCGACTGGTCTTTACAATATGGCAAAACGGATGACTTCCTCGGTCTATCTGTTGATATCCAGTTCAATGCACAAAGTAGCTTTGCCTGTATTTTCAAATTCACAGTCGAATGCAGTGGCCTTACAACTCGGTTACTTAAAGATTCTCGGCATTACCTTGTTTTGTGCGGCACCGTTACTGTGCTTCCAAGCTGAGTTGGCGCGGCCTTTGATCGCGGTTGTATTCGGGCAGAAGTGGTTGCCAGCAGCACCCACCGTCGGTGCTTTGGCAATTCTCTATTTGATCGCATCGATTCTCGATTTAAATGATTACTTGTTTTTTGCGATTGGAAAAAATCGTGTTCCGGTAGTTCTCGGAATCGCAAAATTGACTCTCGCCGGCGGCCTTTCAGCTTTTTTTTATCGATTTGGTTTGCTTGGTATGAGCCTGTCGTTTTGCGCCGCTCATCTTATTTTGTTTCCGCTATCGCAAACGTTGATTAGCCGAGCAATTGGCCTAAATACACGCATAACTTTATATGCGCTGGCGCCGCCGGTAGTGGGAAGTATTATTTTATGGGTCGGATTAGCCTGCTATGTACTAGTAATGTCCAATCGCTTTAACGATGTGACGTTAATCGTGGGGGGCACTCTGCTTGCGAGTTTGTTGTATCCAGGTATGGTTGCCATTACTGGGTGGCGTGTCAGAGACGTGAATGGTTCGTGGCAAGAAGTGCTGTTACTAACACTCCGGATACGCCGATTTTTTACGCGTTGATGGTGGAAATTTTGTTTTATCTTTCAGAGGCAAAAGATTGCTAGAGAAATTTTTTTTCTTCCTTCTTTTGCGGTCGCAGTATTTTGCGGTTTTGTGGGAGTTATCCATGAGCTTAGAGAAAATGAATCCAATCGCTGGTTATCCGGTGCGTAAAACAACTTCCCGGGTATTGGCAGGTGCGTTGCGTCGCACCCTCAGAAGAAATAAAAAAACGACGCTATTTTTTGCTAATACGAATTTTATCGTTCAGTGTCGTTATCTGCTGGACAGGATGAGATCCGATTCAGTGCTGATTGTGAACGACGGCGTAGGAATGGATATTGCAGCATTCTTATTTTCCAGTCAAAAGTTTGATGAAAATCTTAATGGCACTGATTTTATTCCTTATTTTTTTTCCGAATCGGCGCAGTCAATGCGCGTTTTTATGCTCGGTAGCAAACCTGAAACGCTGACTAAAGCAGCTCATCATCTGCGCGACGTGTTGGGTCAGACCGTGGTGGGTGCCTGCGACGGATATGGTGGGTTTAAGGAGAATTCTGGCAGTTTGATCGAAGCCATTAACTTTACTGAGGCCGAGGTACTTTTGGTGGCGCTAGGCAATCCGATTCAGGAGGAGTGGATCCTCGCGAATCGCGACATGCTAAATGCAAACCTGGTGATTGGCGTCGGTGCTTTATTCGATTTCTGGAGTGGTGACAAACAGCGTGCACCTCTTTTTGTGCAACGGACCAGGCTCGAATGGCTTTATCGGCTCTGTCTGGAACCACGACGATTGTTGTTTCGCTACACGGTCGACATCTTGCGATTTTTGTTGTTGTGTCGTAAGCATCGCTGGGATATTTGAAGGGATTAGAGTCAAGTGCGATTCACTGTTAAAGCGTCTGTATCATTTTCGATTACCTTTTGTAGGGAGTATAAAAATGAAAGCGATGATATTAGCTGCAGGTAGGGGCACGCGAGTTCGTCCTCTGACTTATGACCTTCCCAAACCGATGATACCAATTTTGGGCAAACCAGTGATGGCTTATCTGATCGAGTTTCTTGCCAGTTATGGCGTACGCGACATTATGGTAAATGTTAGCTATTTACACCACAAAATTGAAGAGTATTTCTGTAACGGAAGCCAGTTCGGGGTACAGATTGGTTATTCGTTTGAAGGCTATATAAACGATAACGGCGAGTTAATCCCAGAACCGTTGGGTTCGGCGGGCGGCATTAAGAAGATTCAGGAATTTGCTCACTTTTTTGATGACACGACCATTGTGATTTGTGGCGACGCGTTAATCGATCTGGATCTGACTTCCGCGCTGTTTGAGCACAAACAAAAAGGTGCAATGGTGAGTGTTGTCACTAAGAAAGTACCGTGGGAGAAGGTCGATAGTTACGGTGTGGTAGTAACCGATCTCGATGGACGGATCAAGTCGTTTCAGGAGAAGCCAAAACAGGAAAATGCATTATCCAACTTTGCTAGCACGGGGATTTATATCTTTGAGCCCGAAGTCATTGATCTCATACCGGTTGGGACATCGTTTGACATCGGCTCCGACCTGTTCCCCTTGTTAGTTGAAAAAGGCTTGCCATTTTATGCGCAACAGCGATTCTTCAACTGGATCGACATAGGCACTGTGACCGACTATTGGAGCGTGCTGCAAAGTGTTTTATTAGGTGAGGTCGCGCAAATGGAAGTTCCCGGAACACTGATTGCCGACGGCGTGTGGATTGGTCTTAACACCAGCATTGACTGGAATGGAACGACGATTCAAGGTCCGGTTTATATTGGTGCCGGTTGTCTGATTGAATCTGGTTGCACTATCATTGGCCCGACCTGGATTGGACATGGCTGCCACATATGTTCTGGTTCCACACTGGTGCGCAGCGTCTTGTTTGAGTACACGCGGATATTCCCCGAGGCTTCGTTGGAAGAAATGGTGATCGTAAAGGAATATGGCGTTACCCGTGGTGGGGAAATGTCGTTATCGTCAACGACCGGCAAGCGCTCATGGTGTGATGCACGCCATCAGCTACATAAAACAATATTCTTGCCTAAAAATAAGGCTGCATCAACAAATTCACAGAATGGTGACGATACGATTTCTGACGCGAATTTGATAGACGACTCGGTGAGCAGGGTATGAAAATCTATCCTGTGATCTTAGCCGGCGGTGCCGGTACGCGCTTGTGGCCATTGTCGCGCGAAGCGTTACCCAAACAGCTGTTGCCGTTGTGTTCTGACCTCACGATGCTGCAAGAGACGTTAATGCGTATAGCGGAGTGGCCCGAATTGATGCCGCCACTGGTGGCTTGCGGCAACGATCATCGGTTTTTGGTGGCAGAACAATTACGTGCCATTGGCATTACTCCTTGCGGAATATTGTTGGAACCAGTAGGAAGGAATACTGCCCCGTCGGTCGCGGCGGCAGCGCATTTTCTGTTGAAACGGGATGCGCAAGCCATCATGCTGGTGCTACCCGCCGACCATGTGATTACTGATGTGGCGGCGTTCCATGCCGCTGTGCAGCGGGCGTTAGAACCAGTTGTGCGTGGCGCATTAGCGACCTTCGGAATTGTGCCGTCTGGGCCAGAGACGGGCTATGGTTATATCCGTCAGGGCAAGCCTGTTGAGGCTGCCGACGGTTGTTTTGCGGTTGAGCGCTTTGTCGAAAAACCGGTTCGCGAGACCGCTGAGATATTTGTTGCCGATCCTGCCTACAGTTGGAATAGCGGAATGTTTCTATTTCAGGCCGCACGCTATCTCGCCGAATTAAGCACCTATCGGCCAGCGATTGCTGATAGCTGTGAGTTGGCATTTCATGATGCGTACCACGATCTGGATTTTTGCCGCCTTGGCGAAGCCGCCTTTGCGGCCTGTCCTTCGGAGTCAATCGACTATGCCGTTATGGAACATACCCGGCATGCGGTGGTGGTACCAGCGCAATTCGGTTGGAACGACGTTGGCTCTTGGGCCGCGCTGTGCGACGTTCTGGAGTCCGATATCGACGGCAACGTACTGCGCGGTGATGTCTATGCCGACAACGTTCGCAATGCGATGGTGCGCGCAGAGAGCCGTTTCGTTGCTGTCATCGGTGTGGAAAATCTGGTCGTCGTCGAAACCAAGGACGCCGTCCTGGTAGTCCACAAAGATCAGGTGCAAGGGGTCAAACATATCGTGGAATCGCTTAAGAAAAAAGGTCGAACCGAGCATATGAGCCATGCCCATGTATACAGGCCTTGGGGAAGCTATGAAGGCATTGATATCGGTGAGCGTTATCAGGTAAAGCGGATTACCGTCAAACCAGGCGGAAAACTATCGCTTCAAATGCACCATCACCGTGCTGAACATTGGGTGGTCGTTAGCGGTACCGCGCTGATTACCTGCGGCAGCGAGGAAAAACTTCTATCAGAAAATGAATCCACTTATATTCCAATCGGCGTCAAGCACCGTTTAGAAAATCCAGGAAAAATGCCGCTGCATTTGATCGAAGTCCAGTCAGGCGGATATCTAGGCGAGGATGACATTGTGCGGTTTGAGGATATGTATAAACGGAGTTGAGAAAATTGATAATTGATCATTCGCATTCTTCATATGCGTATTTCTTATACGATTTTTTCGATTTAAATTGTAGAGAAGTTGGTAGTTGAAGTTAATTGTTAATGTTTTATTGGGAGATAAAATCATGTCAATCAATTCAAAAATATCGTTTAAATATCTATTTTTTACTACTTCCGTCATTACACGGAATATCGTAAAAAGGAGATCTATTTTAACCTTGCAAACTTGGCAAAGGGGGTTATTCCTGTTACTTAATATCAGGCGTCATATAAAGCTTGTCAATACGCTTAGCCATCCTCAGGCGGCCAAATTAATTCTTGATATACCTGAAATATCATATAAGTACTTGCGGAACTACATCTCTTTTGATATCTCAAAGAAGAATAGCCTTGCGATATTGACAGGACATTATTTATACTTGCAAAAACATTTTAAAACCAATTTTTTGGAGGTTATTTATAATGTGCCAGCACGGCTATGGGCAAAACAGATCGATGATATTGTATGTGAGATCGTGATTGGATTTCCTCACACGATCGATTATGAGGGCGATCTATGTTTAATTTTCAAAATAGATAAAGTAAGTATTTATCGCATAATTTTTGTCATCTCCGATGGAGCTCCCTTTGGACTTGGAGACAAAAATGTGTTATTTATTTCTAGTGTTCAGGGAATGCATGATTTTGAAAATGTGAAGTTGGCGACTAAACTTTGTCATGATATTCAACCCGCGCAATTATTGATGGCGGCGATGAGCGGCGTAACGACTGCACTTGGTTTTAAGACGTTGGTAGGGATTGGCAATAAAAATCAGATATCGCAAGGTAAGAAATTTTATTTTTCATATAACAATTTTTTTGAAAAATATGGTGCTCTGGTGTCAGACACAAATTTTTATGAAATTCCTGTTCCATTCGTCGAAAAACCCCTTGAACTGATTGAAATGAAACATCGGAAACGGACGCAAAAAAAGCGCGCTTTCAAAAATGAAATTAGCGATCACGTGGCACGCGCAATGGAACATTTTTTTGTGAAAGAAGCACAAGAAGTCAGGAGGAGTATTGACTCCAGAAAAGATGTCGTGACGTCGTAAAACATCGCTTTCATTCAATATAACAATTTTGTGTCTTACATTTTTTTACGACCCTACGATCAGACGTACGTTTTCAATAGTAAATCGAATCTCTGTTTTGCAGATGTGCCTCAACAGGAGCTAACACGATGAGATCATTAGTGATTACCGCACATGATTACAGATCGCGGCGGAAGGTGAACATGCATTTCATCGCTGCAGAATTGGCGAAATATGGTCCGACCAGTTTTTTTTCATGCCAATACAGTTTTCTTTCCCAATTAAAATCGGATCCTCGGAGTTCTTTGGATAGGCTCGCCAATAAAGTGGAGATGTACGAAGGTGTTAATTGCTACCTTTGGAAAACAATTATCCATCCAATCAACTTGCGCAAGGGTGCTTTTTATCCTATCGAAAAATTTCTATTTAAACGTTACATCGACCATCCCAGTCCGGTGCTGGTGGAGTGGATACAAAATGCCGATGTAGTGGTATTTGAAAGTGGCATAGCACCAATTTTCTTTGATTTAGTGCGACGCCTCAATCCGCAGGCAAAAACTATTTATCTCGCCTCGGATGATCTCGATACCATTAACGTCGCATCTTATGTAAAAGATACGTTCGCCCGAGTCGGGCCGAAAATGGATGCGCTTTGCCTAACGTCGCGCATGCTGGCTGATCGGATGCCAAGTCTGGAAAACTGTTATGTGATCCCGCACGGTTTCGATTATTCGGTGGAAGATCATGCCGATCCCTCGCCGTATGGGCCGGGTCTGCATGCGGTATCGGTTGGGTCTATGCTATTCGATCCCAGTTTTTTTGTCATCGCATCGGCAATGTTCCCGGAAGTCACATTTCATATTATTGGGTCGGGCACGGGAGCCGAGCCGGGGTACGGAAAGAATGTAGTGGTCCATGAAGAAATGCCACATCAGGCTACGTTACCCTATATCAAGCACGCGACGATGGGCATCGCACCTTATCGTTCGAGCGAGGTGCCACGCTATCTTTCCGATACGTCCATGAAGCTAATGCAATATGATTTTTTTCGGTTGCCAGCGGTATGCCCGGTGGGGATTGCTGGTGACTATCCATCGCGCTTTGGGTATATTCCGAGCGATGCCGACTCGATCGGGCAGGCTATTCGTGCAGCACTGGTGGCACCGCGTATAGCGCCGAAAAGAACGCCTTTGCGTTGGTCTGAAGTGATGGAGCGGTTACTGGCGCCCGATACGTTTGCAGACACGAAATTGACCGACTTCACCGTGTGATCCCTGCGTTGGAGAATGGAAAGCGGGAAGCCCGTAATGTGGGTCGAAAGGGTGCGAGATTTTAACGTCTCGCACACGGGATTATCGTTCTACTTAGCAGAGCAGGGTGAAGTCTATCGTTTTATTGTCCCGAAAAGCGCCGTCTCACGCTAAAACTATAAGCGATCTGGCGCGCCAACAGGATTGGATCTGCCGAAGGCGCAATGCCATCTACCAACAGTAATGGATTGAACGTCAGCGTTTTTTCGATTGCGGCGCTATCAGGGGCCATCGTGGTCAGCGACAAAATACCTAACGCGATTTGAGGCCGATCATTCGGCCAGACCGCCGTGCCATCGTTGATACGGGGTGGGGCGCTTGATCCGCGGCCATGGCTTGCGAAGCGAGTGTCAAAACCATTGCGCTGAACAGATTATGCAGAACGAATGAGATTGCGAGAGGACGGACAGTGAATTGTTTCAAAAAATCTCCGGAAATGATGCGTGTTAGTGGTAATTAAGGCAATGAATTGTCATTGTTTGATTAACTGGTCTGCGTGCTTATTTATTGTGGTTTCGAGTACGAAATGATGCCAAGTTAAGTCCGATAATGATGAAATTGATAATATTTATGTAGTCCCTTGAGTTCCATCATGACCTTTAGCGCTTTAACAATGCACTGAAAAAGTATCAAATATATAACTTCGCCGTCATCGTCACACAAACACCTTAAACAGGTATTTCTCCGTGCAATTGCTGAATGTCGATTGTCATTTTGGCTTGGTCTTCGTACACTACTCCCCAATCAAAATTCAAATAAATCATCCGACTGGCGGTGGTTGTTTTGCGTCGATAGACTAAAAACAGCAATCGCCAGTCGGGCTTTCAGGAAGAAAACTATGGCGAGTTCTTATTTTCCGAAGTGGCGCTTGCGCGCCGCTGTGGCAGGCGGGCAGGCACAAATCATCTCAACCGATGAGCGCCTGCCTTGGCCACAGACTTTTGCAATGGGTGTGCAGCACGTGGTCGCGATGTTTGGTTCGACGGTTTTAGCGCCATTGCTGATGGGATTCGATCCAAATTTGGCGATTTTTATGTCCGGCATAGGAACGCTATTGTTTTTCGTCTTGGTAGGTGGGCGTATTCCAAGTTATTTGGGTTCCAGCTTTTCGTTCATCGGGCTAGTGATTGCCGTCAGCGGTTATAGCGGCAGCGGTGTCAATGTCAATCTTGGGGTCGCGCTCGGTGGCATTATCGCTTGCGGCGTGGTCTATACGGTGATCGGTTTCGTGGTGATGCTGGTCGGCACGCGCTGGATCGAAAAGCTGATGCCGCCCGTAGTGACCGGCGCGGTGGTCGCTGTGATCGGTTTGAATTTGGCACCCATTGCCGTTAAAGGGGTGATCGGTAACAATTTCGATGCCTGGATGGCGCTTGGCACGGTACTTTGCGTCGGCGGGGTTGCGGTGTTCGCACGCGGTATGTTGCAGCGTTTGCTGATTTTGGTCGGATTGATGCTCGCTTATGTGATTTATGCGGTGCTGACCAACGGTGCAGGAATGGGAAAAGCAATCGATTTCTCAATCGTCGCTCATGCGGCCTGGTTTGGTATTCCCCATTTTTCCGCGCCCGTATTCCAGCTCAATGCGATGGCGTTGCTCGCTCCGATTGCGGTGATTCTGGTCGCTGAAAATCTCGGTCACATTAAGGCAGTAAGTGCCATGACCGGACAAAATCTCGATAAATATATGGGACGTGCATTCGTAGGTGATGGTTTGGCAACCATACTCTCCGGTAGTGTTGGGGGAACGGGCGTTACAACCTACGCTGAAAATATCGGCGTGATGGCCGTGACAAAAATTTACTCTACGTTGGTATTTGTGGTTGCCGCGCTAATTGCGCTGGTATTAGGTTTTTCACCGAAGTTCGGGGCCGTGATTCAGACTATTCCGGCGGCGGTATTGGGTGGTGTATCAATCGTCGTCTTTGGATTGATTGCGGTTTCTGGTGCGCGTATCTGGGTTGAGAATAAAGTCGATTTTTCTAATAACCGTAACCTTATCGTCGCTGCAGTGACGCTGGTATTGGGCGCTGGTGATTTTACGTTGAAGTTGGGTCAATTTTCGCTCGGTGGAATTGGTACCGCGACTTTTGGTGCAATTATTTTATACGCGTTGCTGGGTTTGAAGAAGACGTAAAGTAAAGACATTAAAGCGGCAATGTGTTGATTGCGCAGATACTTTCAATGGGCCTTAGGAATAGTTTCTTTCTTGAGGCCCCATGATGTCGCTTCAGTCTCTGCGACAGTAAACGTCCTGAAAAAACAATGTGTGTAAACGTTGCGTATGACCGATTTATTAAAAGTCAGATGGGCGATAAAGTAGCTGGCCGAACTAACATTGGTCGGCCGATGCAATAACCAGCCAACGTAAAAACTAACGATGCAAATAACTAACTAGCGAATGTAATACAGAGCGAAGAGCGAATTAGCCACCGCCCCAACATGTCGCCACCAGATTGACGTTGGCACCAATCAGACCTCGCTGCCCCGATTGATCCAGAACATACGTACCGCATCTATCCCCTAATCTAGGAGCAGCCTGAAGCGTAAACGCACTGTCAGAACTCGCAGTAACCTTTAAACTGTATCTGATATTTCCTGATTCTGGTGAGCGGGCCAATTCCGGCGGCAAAATCGGACGTGTTCCATTGACCAGGTAGGTGTTATTCACCGTAAATTGTTGCTCAAGCCAGTTGCTGGCTCGTAGCAATGCCGTCATCGCTTGTGTCCTGTCACTGCGCCTTATATATTCGGCATAACTAGGTACGGAAATAGCAGCTAAAATCCCAACGATCGCGACCACGATCATCAGCTCCATCAAAGTAAATCCGACTTGTTTTTGTATTTTTTTTCTGCTCACTGTGGCTTCCTGAATGGTGTCATCGCTGTTTATTGAGTCACTCTTCAACATGTGTTTCTCTTCACGCAGCGTACAAATAATAGGCATTAACGCTTCATGGCGTATCCCAATCAGCGCCGCTTAGATTTCTTTATTGGTCTGACACAACTATCTGGCGCCATCGCCGTATGACCTCCGACGACGTGACATAAGGTATGCATGTAGTTTTGCCATCCAGTTGATTGATGGTAATGCAGTCGTTTGATGTACCGGGAATACTTACGCCTTCGGAAGAAGTGCCGCCAGTTCCAATTGCGCTAGCGTTGTTACCTTGGGCATCCTGTATTGGTTTGCCATCCTTATCGACAAAAACAAAATCTTTAGCGACGCTCCCGTTCAGGATATCGGTTGCCATCGTGTACGATGTACCGCCCCCGTCACAGGGATTTACGGTGGGGCCAAGCGTTGTCGACAGCAGCACAACATTTTCTATGACTTGTAGGCGCCCAACAAATCGTTCGCCGGGATCTAGCATATCGATATACCACCCTCGCTTAGAGGACCAGTCGACAGCTCTATTGGTTAATATACGTCCTACCGTCACGCCGTTTTGCACCATTGGCGTGAGTCCTTGTTGTTGTAAATCTCCGCGGTCTTTTGTTGTGAATAGCCCAGGTTTATCCCATACGCCATATAAGGCTTGCTTATCCGTATTGGTTTTGTCGGCCGTTTCATAATATTTTCCGGTGCCAAAGGTCACCATAAAGCCGGCCGTTGGGTGCGGTGTCAATAGCGGTTGTTGAACAATCGGCGCAATGCTTCCATTGGCGGTGGTGGCCGTGAACATTTTTTTTGATACCCAATTATAAGGAGAGGTGGATGACATATCGAATTTCCACAAATTTCCTTTTAAATCACCCGCGTACGCAGCGATCAATTCACGCTTATGATTGAACAGCAAGCCCGGTGTGGATAATCCGTTTGGCGTCAATGTATCGCCAATCCTTGTGTCTATTTGATGAATCAGCTTACCGCTGGCAAGATCGACTACATATAAAATCGCTCTACCGCTCGCACTGTTATATCCGTTTCCGAAGATCGCCGCCCACCTTCCATTTGTCAAACGTACGGCCGCCAGCGTTCCTAATACATTGCCCAGATCTTTAAAGTCACCGCTGGCGCCAAGTTCCCATAAAATACTGCGTGCGCCGAGGCTCGCGGGACTAGTAACATCAATCGCAAATACGCCGTGTGAACCCGCACCAGTACTGCCTAATAAAATATTTTTCCATTGCCCACCAAGATAGGCATCTCCTTGTGCCAATTGTCCATCGACGAAATAATGATGTTTATAAGCCGGATCGCTCAATGATTTCAAATGGGGATAAACGGAATTCGGTATAAATGCGAATTTTTCAATCCCGGTTTGAGCGTCGAAACCATGTAGCATTCCATCGTTCGCACCGACATAAACCATCGCGGCGCGATTGCTTTCTTTTTTATTGAGAAACGCGGCATACGTTTCGCCGCCGTTTCCATCAGAGGCTGATGTTGCATAACCGAAATTGGCCTTTCCGACATGTAACGGTGATGAGTTGATGATGTCGCCGAGCAAGTTTTCACGATATCGAAAAGTGCCACCGCTACTGTTTACCGTCTGCTCGGATGCTTTATTACCGCGCAAATATTCCGATATCGATTCCGATCCCAGATCAATTTTTTGAAAGGGGTCTAAGTTACTCCATGAAAATTTTATTCCGCCTGTGCCTGTATTCCAGGTCACAATATTTCGCGAGTCCCAGGGCGGAAATAGTGTTGCGGCGTCCCATTGCAGCTCTTTTTGTACCCCATTTTTTATGCTGTAAGCCTTTAAATGTCCAGTCCATTTTGTGGATTGAAAGCTTGGAGCATAAGAGAATCCAGCCGCACCGACCGTAGCGCCGGCATAGGCAATACTCGACCCCGCACCCTGTATGTCGCTGAGGGATTTCAGCATCTCAATCAAACCATTTTTTAAGATCGTGGGATTTTGTGCATTGAGATAACTACCACGACCGTTTACCGCAGCATGCCAAAGGTCGTCGATGGTATTTGATTTATCACTTACGGGCACTGGCCAGCTTCGATAGCCGCCTTTAATTCCGGCGTAATCACCTGATAGTGAGGTTTGGTAATCCGGCTGATATTTTAATACGCCACTTGCACCGAGGCTGACGGTATACGTCACCATATGTTGCCAGGTTGCCGGATCTTTGTTATTGGCAGTGATATGTCCGACTGTTCCACCTTGTCCTGGTCGGGATCCTATATCCGTCAACCAATACTTCATCGCCGTATCGGCCAGGGTGCCGGATGTCGGGGTAGCACCTTCATAGAAAGGTGGAGGAAAAGGTTGGCCTGGGATGAAAGGCTTTCCGGACACCGGGTCAAGCGGCACCGGAGCAGGTAAATCGTACGGCACGCTTTTATCGAAATTATCAACTTTTGAATTCGACAGATTCCAAAAGCCATCGGTCGATAAAATGGCGTAGTTTGACTGACATTTTAATTGAATCGGATCAGGCGGTGCGGGTGAGATGCCAGGCATGCCAAGTCCTTGGTAGTACTTTCCGACATTATCAAGTGCTATCGCAAGCGGCGTGCCTCCATTCGACTCGCTGGTGTATAACTTTTCGTACCATAGTGATTTTTGTGCGCTAGTAAAACTGGCAATTGGAACAAACCGTGTCTTATTTTGATTAATCGTTGAAAAGCCAATGCGGAAGCGATCGCTCAACCCCGAGAAGGCGATACCAAGCATAGTTTTCATCGCCAGATGGCGGGAGCGATGATAGGAAAACCAGTTGGCAAAATTTTGAATTTCTTCGTTATATGTACATTTGGTGGCATTTTTTGTGCAATCGCTACGCGTCGATGCGCGTGGATAAAAAGCGGTGGAGGGCAGAATGTCTGTTCGTACGTAGAATTGATCTTGGTACTGCGATCCATTTGTTTTTCCTTGACCGTGCCATGTGTAATAGTACGCATATTGCGCCTTGATAATGGGGCCGGACTTCGTACAAGTTTTATTTGTAGCAAATGTCTGTGGGTGGAAGAGGGGAAGTTTAAATGTTTTAGTGACGTGGCAAATTGCCGTGAGGGGAATTTTTTGACCGGTCTTAGCGTACCCATCCAATAATGTCGAGGTGGCATTTGCGTTCGCCATAGATCGACCGCTAGCCAACAGTCCCGGGGTATAGGTGAGTGCTGGGTTGTAATAAATTGGATTCCAATCGCTTGAGAAAAAAGCGGCCTGATTTTTGTCTGGTTGCTGAAAGCAAAAATTCTTGCAAATCCATCCGTATTTGTCATGATTATATTGGGGGGATGTATACGCATTGGTTACATCGTCCCCCGTTAGAGTCTCGAAGTTCATGCTGCCCGAATTATCGTAGATAAACATGAGATTGGGCGGTGGTGGCTCCGCCAAAAATAAGGGAGACTGCGCAATTTCAGCCAACGCGCTGCTGCATAATCCCATCATGGTTAAGCCAGTGATGCTGACTGCTGTATCGCGTATTAACTTGAGTCCGCGACCATGTATTCTGCGCACGAATAATCGGGATGAGGCTAATCTGACGAATAGTGTTGTTGGTAACATGATTTGCGTATCTCTCATTTTTTAAACCTTAAAGAGCTCTGCAGCATTACAACCGCATTGTCGGAGGGACCAGTGCCGCGCGCTGTGATCTGGTAGACGAAGATGCTTTCATCTCTGCTGACTTCCGTTGGACCTAATTGCAAAGTGTCTGAAATGTCGGTGGCCCGACATTTTGGTGAGCTTTTTACGCCGTAAGGCTTGGGATAAATCGATTTTAATGTGAGACCCTCGTAGTCGCTTCTTGCGCCGTTTCTTATACTTTTTTGCAGATCGATTTCACAATGACGGAGTGCCTGCTCCGCGGCTTGAAACGCCATTTGCTGATTACGCGCATTGCCCGCCAAGCTTTCGCCCGAGGTAGCATTGCGAATTTCGGTCACTCCCAGTAGCGTCATGACGACAAAAAAAATGAGTACCAAAGGCAAGGCAATCCCGGCTTGCCTTGTTATCGTCTTTGATATCGTCTTATTCCGCAGATTTATTTTTAGTTTTCTAGCCGGCTTAATCTTGGAAAAACTTGCGTTTTCATCTAATGAATGGTGGAAAAAGTGATGATCCGATTGGACACACCGATCACTGCTTCGTGGTGCGTGGTGGGAAACGTTCGCTGGGTCATGACGACTATCTGAATATATAGAATATTTTGCGTGCATTTATTGATCCAGCAACGTAGGTTGTACGTGATTACGTAAGGCAAAAGTGCGTGTTAACGTAGTATGCAATTTTTTATTAGGTGCAATTCTGGTCGTGTTATCGCAATCGCGATAAGATTGCGGGGTCGAAGTCACCTCGTTGTCGCTATGCAGCGCAATGCACACCTTTACACTGATGACCTGATCCCAATTAGTCTTGTTGGACCCTGAAATAGGAAGGGCTTCTACGTCATCGGCATTGCTGAAAAAAGTCGAGGGAGAATAGACACCTTTGGTATCCACGCCATAGGTCAATATCATTTTGTCGACATTACTTAACATTGACTGAGCCGGTTCTTGAGCGTTAACAATTTTTCCGTTACCCTCGCAAAATAACGAAGTCTCGCCATGTACCGTTTTTGTAAAATAGCGATTGATCACCGCGACTGACGTAGGCTCAGGAAGATCGGTATAGCCCGGTAGTGCGCCGTTACAATCAACGCTAGTTTGATCCCAATAGTTTGAGGAATTCCAACGGTCTATCTCCGTATTTACCATATAACTCACAATGAATTCGGGCTGTTTGGCCGTCGTATTACATTGAAAGTCATCGGTCAACGGTAACTTAAAACCTCGCTGACAGGCTTTGAATCCGATCCCGCTAAAGTCTGTGGCAGTGGTTGTGCGCATATTGCCGTATCCGGCTTGCATCAAATTGCGACCTATCATGTTCATGGCAATGTAGCCATCTTCCTGAATGCGCGCGTTGTCGTCGTTTAAGCGAGCGCTAAAGTGGCTACTAAAAAAAAGACTGGTAACGAATACCATCAGCACTAAACCAATCGCTAATGAGATCATCAATTCAATCAGGGAGAATCCACGATGCTTCTTTGTAGGAATCGTTAGCAGGATGGTCGTCATGGCACAAATACCGTTTTAAAACACCGGATTGTGTTGATATCCGTACCGCTAGGAAAGTTGGCGGCACAATTCGGATCGGGCTTGTCGCCATTAGCAGCTTTGGCTCTATTGGGTTCAGAAAAATATACAGTCAGAGTAAGGCCGTTGGTCGCGTCGCCAGTAACGTTTCCCCAGCCGCCGGCGATTGATCGCCTCAAATCGGTGCGCCAGTTGAAAAGATCCACTGCCGCGATTTGTCGGGGTGTGCACGAAGTGAATTTACAATGACTTGAGGGAGTTCTGTTGGTGAGATAGTCGTCGTGCGTCACGTAGTCGCCCGCTGCGGAGGACCTGGCATTGGCTCGTATGCGGTCGGCCATATCTGCACTGGTCTGGCTAGCCAATGAACGAAATTGTGCCACCTTTTGATATTTTAATGAGATGACCTGTAATCCTGCCAGACCGAGTAAAGCGAACGCCGAAATCAGGAGTGCGACCAAAACCTCAATCATGCCGACTCCGCTTTGTCGGGACCGCTGGGCCGCAATTTTCAGGCGTTTCTTTTTTTGCCATTTCTGATTGTTGATGAAGCTCATCATAGGATATATCTTATGTTCAACAAGCCGGAATAAACTCGCCATTTTGTCGATGTATTTGCACATGTCCGTTGATTGAGATACATACTTTGTGAACAAATTTATGATCGACACTAAATAAGAAAAATGGACTTACCCCGGTTTTTGTTTCGATTCTTCCAGTATCCTGATAGTGCAATGCAGTCACGGTCGCCTCAACCAGCAATTGTTTAGGGTACGCGCCGCGCCGGGCGGTTATTTCTCCGCCGCTTCCACCGCTGTCATTGGTCATCGTCAACCAGCCACTGGACCAATTGGTCTTCAAAGCGCAGACATTCGATCCGATATCTCCGTTGACGCTACTGCAAACGGTGACACGCTTACCGCGCTTGACCGCTTCGGATCTGGCTAGGCGATTGGCGGCAATAAACTCTTTTACGCTGGTAGAGACGCGTTGTTCATCTACAAAGTCACGCATTGATGGCAAAGCAATTGCCACCAGAATGCCGAATACAACGATGGTCATCATTAGCTCAACCAACGTAAAACCTTTGTTTGCAGCAGCCATGATGTCGGGTTCTTTACAAGTGTAAGAAGACAAAGATGAAGGCAAATCCGTACGAGAGCCATAAAAGGGCGCAATGCGAAATGCAGCGAAAGACGCACTAACGTTTTTCCCAAATAAACATTGGACTATTATTTAAAAAGCGAAGGACCATTTTCAACTAAATAGCGTCGAGAAAAATCTGAAAATTTACGAGATTGGTCTATAAATAAAAGTCTTTGATGGCAGAGTAATCTGTGTGAATGAACGGATTTTTCTATTCGCCACTATATGAAGAAGATGGAGCTGAAGTCTCGTTTGTAGCGTAAGGTCGGCATGGCGGCGGAGGCGGTGGCGGGAGGAGGAGAATTGTTGGTCGGACTTGACCGTGCACCAGGTGCTTTGTGGTTTGGGGTTGTATTATCCGTGCGAAAAATAGACATGCATCGCCTCCACTTTGATAGATGGAGGTGATGCGTGGAGAATTTTATTCTGTCCTGATTTTTTTTAAGTAGCGCTTGCAGGAGAAACAGGAAGCATATGCGCATTGCGCCATGGACCAAAACGGTAATAGCCCATAGACATCAGCATCGCCGATAACGAGCCAACGCCAAAACTCCACCAGAGTGCGTCTGCTCCCCAACTTTCCATCAGCACGCTGGCAAATGGTAGACGTATGCACCATAACGCCAGGAATAGAATCACCAGCGGTGCCACTACGGCACCCGAAGCACGCATCACACTCGATAATACAAAGGTCACGCCTAAGGCCACGAAAGACCATGCGACCATGGCGTTGATGTGTTGTGCGATAGGTAGGGCATCTACATGCGCCGGCAAAAAGAGCGAAAGCGCCGTCTGGTTAAAAAGGTAAATCAGGGTGACCAGACCACCCGTCATGAGAAAGTTAAACATAATCCCGACCATCGCAATGCGCTGGACCCGGTCCAGTCGGCGTGCACCAATATTTTGCGCTGCCATGGAAGATACGGCCATGCCGACGGCGAGCGCTGGCATTTGTACATAATTCCAAAGTTGCAGGCAGGCGCCATAGGTAGCGGAGGTTTGAGTTCCAAAATGATTAACTAGCGAAATCATCATGATCATGGATAGAGAGATCACCACCATTTGCAATCCCATCGGAATGCCTTTAAGGATCATGGCTTTCAAAATCGCGCGGTCGGGGCGCAGATAATGTCCTTCGCCAGCATGCAGGCAAAGGAAGTGTTTTTTATAATATAAGAAGCTAACGAGGGCGGTCAGGCTGATACTTTGTGCGACTAGCGTGGCGACCGCCGAGCCCGCGATACCAAGTGGTGGAATGAGACCCCAACCGAAAATAAATAATGGATTTAACGCAATATCGAGTCCGACCGATAGCATCTGAAATTTTAACGGCGTCTTGGTATCGCCAGCGCCGCGCAAAATCATCGTGATGAAGATGGTTGAAAACTGAAACGGCAACGCCAGGAAGATGATGCGCAAATAAGCAACAGCCAAGGGCAGGGCATCATGCGGCGTATGCATCCACTCCATCAACCGTCGGGAGAATAGAAATCCGCACATGGCAACTAGCAAAGACAAGCAGAGAAAAAAGGTGATGCTGGTGCCGACTACGCGTTTGGCCTGATCGGTATTTCTTGCACCAAGGCTTTGCCCGACCAGTATCGTGGCCGCCATCCCAAGTCCTAAAACGCTGGTGATGAGAAAAAATAGAATAGCGTTTGAATTGGCGGTCGCGGTCAATGCAGATTCGCCCAGATAATGGCCCACCCATACCGCATTGACCGATCCGTTTAACGATTGCAATACGTTGCCGAATAAAATCGGTAATGTAAAAAAGAACAAGGTTTTTGCTATCGGGCCTTCAATTAGGGCGGCGTGCGAGTGAGAGGAGGCTGGCTTCATTGGAGGTCGATTATGCGTAAAATATCGCACTAGCTTACCAAGTATTCCGTTGATTTGTGTAGATTAAAGCATGGTTTGAATTGGCTTTAAGCTGAAGGTGTTGCGGTATTTTTTGATAGCGGTAACGTTAGGGATTATCTTTGCTCAAAAGTATCTTTCGCTTTCTCCGCCGACGTTGCCCTTGATGATCCCGGAGCAAAAAAATGCACAGGGATCGGATCGCAGAATTTTTTTTTAATAAAAATAACCATCAGATCGTGGCTTTATTCACCCGCTTGCTTAATTCTTCGGCACTTTCTTTGCGTTCGCTATAACGGTCCACCAGAAAGTCGGAAACATCACGGGTGAGCAAGGTGAATTTAAACAGCTCTTCCATAACGTCGACAACGCGGTCGTAGTAGGCGGAAGGTTTCATGCGGCCTGCGTCGTCGAACTCCATAAAGGCTTTTGCAACGGAAGATTGATTCGGAATGGTGATCATCCGCATCCAGCGCCCCAGAATACGCATCTGATTGAGCGCGTTGAATGACTGTGATCCACCGGATACCTCCATCACCGCCAAGGTTTTCCCTTGTGTTGGACGCACCGCACCGATCGATAACGGAATCCAGTCGATCTGCGCCTTCATGATGCCTGTCATCGCGCCGTGGCGCTCCGGTGAACACCAGACCATACCTTCGGCCCACTGGGCAAGTGCGCGCAGCTCTTGCACTTTTGGATGACTATCGGGCTCGCCATCAGGCAACGGTAAGTCACGCGGATCAAATATTTTGACTTCACCACCCATTGCATTGAGAAGTCTGGCAGCTTCTTCGGTAAGAAGGCGGCTATAAGATTTCTCACGTAATGATCCATACAACAACAGGAAACGGGGCGCGTGGGACGAACGTGCGATGCCAGTAAAATCCGATATCAATGGCGTGTGAAACAGGTCGGCTTGAATGTTCGGCATTGCAGGATCGCATGGTAGAAGGCTTTCCATCATGCGCTCAGTTTTATTTTGAGACACGTTGCCCCTCCGCATTGATGACAACTTCACCGTCCTCTTTACTGAACGATGCCCGTTGTGGGATAGGTAGAATGTCGAGTAGCAACTCGGACGGACGGCACAAGCGCGTGCCATTTGGCGTGATCACAAATGGCCGGTTTATCAGTATCGGATGCGCTATCATGGCTTCAAGTAATTGTGTATTTGTTAACTCGTCATTGTCCAGGCTGAGCTCCGAATACAACTTTTCTTTCTGTCGGATAGCCTCCCGTACCGTCAGGCCAGCATCGGAGATCATCTTTGTCAGTGTTGCAAGTGACGGCGGCTGCTTCAGGTATTCGATCACTTCGGGTTCAATTCCGGCATTGCGTATTAAAGCCAATGTGTTGCGGGATGTTCCGCAAGCAGGATTATGATAAATCGTGATATTCATGGAATAACTTTCTTAAAAGCGTGTAAATTTTCTGTTTATAGAAATGGGACTGGTAATCTGGCCCATTGCCCAGCCCAACTCAACGTCTTTCGTACCAGCCTTGCGTCCGATTAACGACGCTGACAACGACTAACATGGCCGGTACTTCAATGAGCACACCGACCACCGTTGCAAGCGCCGCGCCGGATTTAAAGCCAAACAGGCTGATCGCGGCTGCAACCGCCAATTCAAAGAAGTTGGACGCCCCGATTAATGCGGATGGACAGGCAATCGAATGCTTTTCGCCAACAATTTTGTTAAGCCAATAAGCCATTGCGGAATTAAAAAAGACTTGTATCAGGATCGGAATAGCCAGCAATGCTATGACCAACGGTTGTTCAATGATCGCATTGCCTTGAAATGCGAAGAGCAATACCAGCGTGAGTAATAACGCCGAAATCGACCAAGGTTGGATCCGATCCATTACTTTATCGAAGCTGGATTGCCCGCGTCGTAGCAACAATTTGCGCCATAGCTGGGCGATGATCACCGGCACAACGATGTACAAACCCACTGAGGTCAGTAATGTCGCCCAAGGGACGGTGATACTCGATACGCCAAGAAGCAGGGCGACCAAGGGCGCAAACGCAAACACCATGATCAAGTCGTTCATGGCAACTTGTGACAGCGTAAAGTAGGGATCGCCGCCGGTCAGACGGCTCCAGACAAATACCATCGCGGTGCAAGGGGCGGCGGCCAGCAGGATCAATCCTGCCACGTAAGAATCCAACTGGTCAGCCGGCAAATACGGTGCAAACCAATGGCGGATAAATACCCAGGCGAGTAAGGCCATCGAGAAAGGTTTGACTGCCCAGTTAATAAATAAGGTAACACCGATTCCGCGCACATGTCCTTTAACCTGATTCCACGCAGAAAAGTCGATTTTCAGCAGCATGGGAATAATCATCACCCAGATCAACAAGCCAACCGGCAAGTTAACGTTAGCGACTTCCAGCGCGCCGATAGTCTGTACTGCATGGGGAAATCCCTGGCCCAGAACAATCCCGATAATGATACATAACGCCACCCAAACCGTGAGGTAACGTTCAAACAAATTCATGGGCGCAGCAGTGTTTGATTTTGCGGGAGCTTCGCATTGGATCGTCATAGTATTTCTCGATAAGACGGAGGTAATTCACGCAAGCGGTCTTACCTGTCGTTGCGTAATCTCGATGGTGTTTGGTTGGGTTTTTGATGTCTTTATTTAGTGTCGATGCATTGTCGGGTTTAAGTTTGGGTGGTTTCTGCGTTGCAGGTAGGGTTCGGGGTGCATGGATTGCCGCCGCAACAATTTTCAGTAAGGAATCCGACCAGGCCATTCATCGTGGTGAAATTGGCTGCATAAATAACGAAGCGTCCCTCTTGTTTTGAGGTGACCAGATTCGCATGGGTCAGTTCTTTTAGGTGGAATGATAGCGACGATGGTGGAATGCCAAGCTGCTCACCAATTTTGCTGGGCGGCATGCCGGATGGTCCGGTTTGCACTAATAAGCGATACACGGCAAGGCGTGAATCCTGTGCCAGTGCGGCTAGGGCGGCGATAGCAGTTTGAGTATTCATTATTGTAGTCCGAGTTAATTCTATATTTCTATAATATTGGAATTGTAGAATAGTTGCAAGGATAACGTACATTGCCATTCTTAGATGGCCTTATTTATGCCAATATGATTGGCAAGCCTGATTGTTCGTCTAGGTGAAATGGGTCTTCATCGGTTGTGGTTTATCTTGGGCAATGTAAATGCCTGATTGTTTCTCATCAATGAGAACGGCGTGCGCGACGCGCACTTACATTGTCCTCGTCAGCTAGGTTCCGTGCAATTTAGCTAACGGATAAAGATACTGTCAACTGATCAAGGAGGGCACTGACCTTTGGTAGTAACTGTCGACTGCGTGGCCATACCAGCGACAGCGGAAGTCCTTCTGTTGCTAACTGCGGCAGTATTTCAACCAGCTTTGTGCTCGCCAATTCGTCTTTGATAAGCCAGGTTGCCAATTGTGCGATCCCGGCCCCCGCGCATACCGCGCTGACTTGGGCTTCACCCAAGCCGAGCACGATTCCACCTTCTATCGCCCGGTGCTCGATATGTCCGTTGCCGTGACTGATCCTCCAGGGACTGCTGGTGCCATCTGCCTTGTGGTAGAGGACGGCATCGTGGGCGTCCATATCTGCTTCAGTCTTTGGCATTCCGCGTCGCTTGATATAGGAAGGCGCTGCACAGAAAATCAACCGTTCGCTGCCGAGGTAGCGGTGGCCCAATGATGCCGGCCAACTATCGGGGCCGCCAATACGCACACCGACATCAATTCCTTCTTCGATAAGGTCGACGAAGCGGTCGGTAAAAGAGACGTGCAGACGTACTTTGGTATGGAGCTGGGCAAACGCCAGCAGCACCGGCATGACTTGGGAGCGACCATACGATGAAGGTAAATCGACCCGCAGTCGCCCAGATGGTGCGATGGTTTGGGCGGCCAGAATAGTTTCTGCCGCCTTGAGTTCTTCCAGTACGGCAGTGCAAGTGCGGTAATAGGTCTGACCAGCATCGGTTAACCTCAAGCGCCGCGTAGTACGTTCGAACAGGCGCACGCCAAGCCGGGACTCAAGTCTTGCCACGCTTTTGCTGACGGCGGAACTGGTCAGATTCAAGCGAATGGCCGCCGCGGCAAAGCTTCCTGCGTCTGCCGTATAAACAAAGGTTTCGATACCCTTAAACTGTTCGGTCGGATGCATATTTAGCCATTGAATAGGTCATTAAGGAATTTAATTCTTAGAAGTTGAGAAAAATCACCTTATATGAGAATTCTATTCTCGCATATCCTTGCCATACATTTCAATTAAGAAAGTTTTCTTATTATGTCGTCCGCTGTCCCCGCATCACCAGCCTCGCCGCCAATTTTATCTCCAGCCATTGACATCGCCTCGCACCCAGGTCAACAAGGTCTGTCCATTGCGATTCTCGCGTTTGCGGCATTTGTCATCGTTACCACCGAATTCCTGATCGTCGGTTTGTTGCCCGCTTTGGCGCGTGACCTCGGTATATCGATTTCTACTGCCGGTCTGTTGGTCACACTTTTTGCGTTCACTGTCATGCTATTCGGCCCCGTGCTGACCGTTTTTTTGTCGCATTTTGAACGCAAGCGCCTGTTCATCGTCATCATGCTGGTTTTTGCCGTATCAAATGCATTAGCCGCTTTGGGGACGAATATATGGATACTTGCATTGGCACGCTTTATTGCTGCATTGGCATTGCCGGTTTTCTGGGGCACGGCGAGTGAAACTGCCGGACAAATTGTCGGGCCTGAACGCGCGGGCCGCGCCGTGTCGCAAGTCTACTTTGGGATATCTGCGGCGCTGCTGTTCGGTATTCCCTTGGGAACGCTGGCGGCGGATGCCGTTGGCTGGCGTGGGACGTTTTGGGGTTTGGCGGTATTGTGTTTGTTGATGGCGGGGTTGTTGGTCATGTTTATGCCGACCGTCGCGCGTCCGCAGCGCGTCAAAATTGCCGAGCAGACGCAGATTCTGAAGGATCCCCACTTTCTTGCTAACGTTGCTTTATCCATTGTGGTGTTTACAGCGATGTTCACTTCCTATACTTATCTGGCCGATACGCTCGAACGTGTCGCGGGCGTCCCAACTTCGCAAGTCGGATGGTGGTTAATGGGGTTTGGTGCAATGGGCATGATGGGTAATTGGATCGGTGGTTATGTTGTTGATCGCAGTCCCCTCGGCGCGACGCTTGTATTTACACTTTTGCTGGCGATTGGGATGGCGGGTAGCGTGCCATTGGCAGGGTCGTATGGCTGGCTGGGATTGGACCTGTTGATATGGGGGATTGCTTATACGGCTTTATTTCCGATATGTCAGGTACGTGTCATGAAAGCGGCATCCAACGCACAAGCCCTGGCCGGTACGATCAACGTGTCGGCAGCAAATGCGGGCATCGGCGTTGGTGCAATGATTGGCGGCTTTGGTATTGAACGCTTTGGGATCGGAAGTATCGGTTATGTCGCAAGCGGCATCGCGGTTGTGGCGATTGTGATGGGACTAATGATGCAAAAAAAGGGGGGGGGAACGCGCAACAAATTGCATAAATAAGGGTGGATTGCAGCGTTAGAATCTTGATATGTTTTGCTTGATGTCCTAGTCGGCTTACTATTTCTTGGCACTATAAGATGTGCCATTGCGACGCTATAGTAGAGGCTCAAGCGAAGAGGAATCTCATGAACAGACCCACCGAATTCAGGCAGTTGGACGATCCGGCAACTATCCTGACTGCCTTCCCAGTCATGCAAGAGCTGCGCCCGCATTTGCAGGATGCGCAGTTATTCACGGCGCAGATAGAACGACAGCGTACGCAAGGCTATCGTCTGCTTGCCGCATACAAGCACAATGAAATACTCGGCTTAGCGGGATATCGCCTTCAAGAAAATCTGATTTATGGCGAGTTTATCTATGTTGATGACTTGGTAGTGACCGCTCGCTTGCAACGCTCTGGCGTGGGTGGCGAGTTGTTAGAGGCGGTTCGGCAAGAGGCGATAGAATCAGGGTGCGCGCATTTTGTATTGGATACCGGGCTGCATATGGCACTGGCTCAGCGGTTTTATTTCCGCCATGGTCTGTTGGCAAGAGGAATGCATTTTGTCGAAGCTTTGATGCCAAGAGGGGTAGCATGATGCATGCACTCCTGTTGAACTGTAGCCCCCATGGCACAGCGAGTCACGGCTATCGTTTAGCCAAAGAGATGTTCGCCGCCCTCAAGCAATCACCCGAAGCGAACATGCAAGATGTAAAGCTCATTGAGCGCGATTTGGTAGCAGAACCTTTGCCGATAATCGATCAGAAATATGCTGCCGCAATCACATCAAAAACGCCAATAGCAGATGCATTCGATTGGTCAGAGCGCTTGATCGGCGAGATTGAGCAAACCGATATGCTAGTGATCACTACGCCGATGCATAATTTTACTGTCCCGGCTTCACTCAAGCTGTGGATTGATCATGTGCTGCGGATTCACCGTACTTTTAGTCCCACGCCAGAAGGAAAGATTGGATTGATGCAAGATCGTCCAACGTTCGTGATCGTTGGTTCAGGCGGCTTCCATGCGGGTGAGCGGGCGCGTCAACCAGATTTTTTGACGCCTTATATGCGCTATGCGCTGGGCTCTATTGGGATTAAAAACGTCAAGTTCATCCTTCTGGAAGGTTTGGTATTTGGTGATGCGGCGGTGGAAGAGGCGGTTGCTGCGGCGCGGCGCGAGATGATGGTCGACATACCGTTCTGTGCGTTGCAAGTAGTCACATAGTGCCGTAGAAAATTCAGGTTATAAACGACAATGGGTGACAGCATGCTTGCCGCTTACGTCATTTGGAATACATTTAAAAAAATCGTTATATTTGTAGTGGCATTTTGTTAGGCATTCAGTGCTTGTTTTAGTCTTAAAGCAAGACTGATGGCGGTATCTGAATCGGGGATATTTGCAAAACCGATGACCAGCCCGGGTTGTGGCCGGGCGTCAATGTACCAACGCGACAGCGCGTGCAATCCAAAGCCAGCGGTGCGGGCGCGTTCGACTAACACGACGTCATCCGTACCTTCTGGCAACTTTGCCACGATGTGTAGACCGCCCGGTTGGAGATCAATACGTAACCAGTTTCCGAACACTTGCTGGAACGCTTGTGCGGTGATCATGCGCCGTTCGGCATACAACAGGCGCATCTTTTTGAGATGACGTGAGAAATGACCATCAGCGATGAAGTCGGCCACACTGGCCTGAAATAGAGACGGACAGCCTGCATTCAGATCGGCGCACACAGTCTGAAATCGTGCGGTGGCGCTAAGTGGTGCCACCACATAAGATAGGCGCAGACCGGGAAACATTACTTTACTGAAGGTGCCGCTGTAAATGACCCGGTCGTCGCGATCAAGGCTTTTTAGGGCGGGTAGAGGGCGTCCCTGATAGCGGAACTCACTATCGTAATCGTCTTCGATGATCCAGCTATGCGCCGAACTGGCCCATTCGAGCAAGGCCATTCGGCGTTCCAGCGACAGCGTGACGCCCAGCGGACTTTGATGCGAAGGCGTCACCACGGCAAACCGCGCGTCCGGACGCAGGCGCAATCCTTCCTCAACCATTAAGCCATGCTCATCTACAGGGATAGGAACCAACGTGGCGGCAGCGTTGCGCAGAAACAGTTGCGCCAATATATAGCCGGGATCCTCAAACCAGAAGGCATCACCAGGTGCGGCGAGACTGCGCAAAACGAGTTCTAACGTAGCGCGGTAACCCGCGGTGACGAAGATCTGCTCAGGCATGCAACTAACACCGCGCGACAGCCCCAGATAAGTCGCAATGCGTTCGCGCAACGGGCGATAGCCTAAGGGATCAGGATACGCTAATCCAATCGATTCAGAATCTCGCAGGCGATGCGCGGCAAGACGATTCCAGACCTTGCGAGGAAAAGCGTCAAGTGCAGGCAGACCAAGTTGCATCGGCTTAGGTACCAGTCCATCGTAATCGGTCATTGCCGGTGCCAATGGTCCAGCCGCAAGGCGGAGTGGCTTGTGTGCCACTGGAACGGGCAGTGAGGGTGATACCACAGTGCCGGCTGCGCCCCGGACTTGTAAATACCCCTCATCCGTCAAAATCTGGTAGGCCATTTTCACCGTCCCTCTGGCTAAATTGAGCGCGGTCGCGAGCGCCCGCACGGCGGGTACACGATCGCCTGCGCGTAAGTGGCCTTGTGCAATGGCTGTCTTGAAGCGTTGGCAAATTTGCAAATAGATAGGCAGTTGCAGCGTGCGATCAACTTGCAGTTCCAGTGTGAGCGGGACAGGATGAAGTTTTTTCATGGACTAGTCATTTTGATGTTTCTTGGCTCTTTCGATACTGCCATGATATTCGCATACTGAGGACTGACGCAAATCGCCCCAACTGCGTTGTGCTCTCCTAGTCGGCTACGAGGCCCGATACTCAGGCACTGTCTTCGGCAAGCCCTGTTGGGACGGTTTTGCGTGAGTCCTAATACTAAATGTATTGAATTACCTAAAATATTTTTTATCCCTTATCACTCAACTTAGCAAAGACATCAAAATGGAATCCCGCCTCGACTTTTACAAAAACAATCCCGACGTCATCAAAGCCTTAATGGCGGTTGAAAATCAGGTCAGCAAAGGAACGCTGGATATCACCCTAAAAGAGTTAGTGCGTCTGCGCGCTTCGCAAATCAACGGCTGCGCTTTTTGCGTCGATATGCACGTCACGGAAGCGCGTAAGGCAGGCGAAACCGAGCGCCGGATGGCGACTGTTGTGGCATGGCGCGAGTCGCTATTTTTTACCGCCCGCGAACGCGCGGCACTGGAATGGACGGAGGCGCTGACACTGGTATCACACGATCACGTGCCGGATGCGGTGTGGCATGCAGTCAGGCCGTTCTTTGATGATGCCGAGTTGATGGATTTAACCTTGTTGGTGACATCTATTAATAGTTGGAACCGCTTTGCGGTCGCGTTCCGAAAAATGCCGGTTTGAGCGTAATTCTGGCATAAGGATCGGGGCAGTCGAAAGCAGATGATCGGCCATTTTTAGCTAATAGTTGCCCATAGCCCGCTACCGAACATTCGACAGCGGCTGTGGCACACAGTGTAATGATTGTATTATTAACCTGTAAGCGAGAAAGAGCGATGAAGGGAAATTAACCCCGAACTGAACTCAATGTAAATTAACGCAACGCAGCGAGGAATACACGCATCATGGAAAACGAATTTTCAGGAAAAATTGTCGTTGTCGCCGGTGGCAGTGGTGGGATTGGGCGCGCAATTGCCGCCGCGTTCGCAGCCGAGGGCGCGCAAACGGTTCTCACCGCGCACGCAAATCAGGCGGCGGCGTCAGACCTTGGCGTGGGCGACGTTGCGTTGCGTCCCGACGTTTATGTTGCCGACCTGCGCCAAGAGGAGGGATGCAAGTCGGTGTTTGATTTTGTCTCCCAGCGTTATGGGCGTTGCGATATTTTGGTCAATGCAGCTGGCGCCACGCGCGCTGGTGCTTTTCTTTCGCAGTCCTCGGAAGACTGGCAGGATGGGTTCGCGCTCAAGTTCTTTGGTTGCGTCGCCCTTTGCCGCTTATTCTGGCCTTTGCTAAAAGCAGCGAATGGACACGTGGTCAATATTATCGGCGGTGCTGCGCGTACGCCAGATTTCGGATTTTTGGTCGGTGGTTCAGTCAATGCCGCCATGCACAACTTTACCAAGGGACTTTCTGGCTTGGGTAAAATTGACGGCGTTAACGTCAACGCAATCCTGCCGGGTTTGATAGAAACCCCTCGTGTCGAACAACTGTTTAGTCAGCGGGCAGCAGCAAGCGGCTTGTCGGTAGAAGAAGTGCGCGCAGCACAGATCGCCAAGGACGGCATCGTCAGAATCGGGCAGCCTGAAGACGTCGCAGGACTTGCGTTGTTTTTATGTTCCGAGCGTGCGCGCCACATTCAGGGAACGGCTATCGCGGTAGATGGTGGCGGCACGTCGGGTGTCTATTAAAAGAGCAATAGTCCTCAAACCTCAATCTTCAGGAAGCTTGTCGCTTAAGCTTATTTTAAAGCGACAGCTTTTCCTTGCCATCTTTGAGATGCGCAACGTAGCGTTATGTCTACGTTACTAGGTGGCGACATCATCCGTAGTATTGCCATCGTTGTTGCTGAGAGCCGCAGCAGCTCTGACAATCCTGATGTCGACCACATGCTCTTTCTGATCGTCGGCTAACGTAAACGCGGAGCCCTGATGCAGCATGCCGTCAATGCTGACAGCGGCTTCTCCATCTTGGTGTTGGGTAATACTGATTTGGTAAGGCGTGCTGCCGTAACGATAACGCATCGAAAAGGTTGACCATTCTGCGGGCATGCATGGATTGAATGAGAGTTGATCCTTTTCTAATTTCAGGCCGAGTAGCGACTCCGTGATGAGGCGATACATCCAGCCTGACGAACCTGTGTACCAACTCCATCCACCGCGCCCGATATGCGGTGCCACGCCATATACATCGGCGGAAATAACATACGGTTCGACTTTATAAATCGCGATTTTTTCTGCACTTTGTCCGTGGTTAATTGGATTGATCAGGGCGAGCAGTTCCCATGCACGGCGGTGGTCGCCGAGCGTAGCAAAGGCCATGACGGTCCAGATCGCAGCGTGTGTGTATTGGCCGCCGTTTTCACGTACGCCAGGAGCATATCCGCGAATGTAGCCTGGATTGAGTGGTGATTTGTCGAATGGAGGATCAAGCAACTGAATGAGGCCGGCATCGCGCCGCACCAAACGCTGATCGACCGCGTCCATGGCTTTTTGGGAACGTTCAGGATTGCCCGCGGCGGATATCACGGCCCAGCTTTGGGAGATGGCATCGATTTGACATTCGGGATTGCTGACGGAGCCGAGCGGCGTGCCATCATCGAAATAAGCGCGGCGATACCAGTTGCCATCCCAGGCGTTGGTTTCAATATTGGTTTGCAGTTTTTGGGCTTCCGATGTGCAGAGATCAGAAAAAGCTGTGTCACCATGTTGCATGGCGATGCCGGAAAAAACAGTTAATACGTCGTATAGAAACCATCCTAGCCAAACGCTTTCGCCGCGCCCATGTTCGCCCACTTTGTCCATTCCATCGTTCCAGTCGCATGATCCGATCAAAGGCAGTCCGTGGCTACCAAAGCGCAAACCGTGGGTGATCGCGCGCGTGCAATGCTGGTACAAACTGGCTGACTTGGAAGAGCGCGTAGGAAGATCGTAATACGAATCCTCGTTGTCGCCGACCAGACGGCCTTCGATAAAAGGTACTACTTCGTCCAGAATATTGGTATCGCCGGTCGCAATGATGTAGCGACACGTTGCGAGCGGCAGCCATAAAAAGTCATCGGAGCATTTGGTGCGTACGCCGCGATCAGACGGTGGATGCCACCAGTGTAAAACGTCGCCTTCGACAAATTGATGGGCTGCGCAAAGTAATAGATGGGCACGTAATAAATGGGGCTGCGTATGGACCAATGCCATAACGTCCTGTAATTGGTCGCGGAACCCAAAAGCGCCACCGGACTGATAGTAGCCGCTGCGTGCCCAGAGTCGGCAGGCGATGGTTTGATATATGAGCCAGCCGTTAGTCAGTACATTGAGTGCAGGATCTGGCGTGTCAATTTGTACCGCACCCAACGTTTGATCCCAATAACGATGCACGGCATCCAGAACGCTTTGGGCCGCCGCTGTTCCGCGCAGTTTGCGCACCAGAGCGCTGCCGTCGGCGCTGCCGTTTTTGGATAATCCAAGCATGAAGACCAGTTGCCGGTTCTCGCCATCGGCGAGCGTAAAGGGCACTTGTAAGGCAGCACACGGATCCAGTCCCGCGCCTACTTTTCCCGATAAATGCGTCCGTTCCAGCGCCTGTGGTTGTTGTAGAGAACCGTTGCGTCCTAAGAACTCAGTCCGATCACCAGTGAGTGTGCGATTAGGATCATCGACATCGAAGAAGGCGACACGCTGGTTGAACTCAGTGTTGTAGGCATTCTGTGCAAAAATAGCGCCACTGTTAGGGTCTACTTCGGTGACGACATGCATCATCGACTTTTCACGCAAATCACCTAACACCCATTCAACGTAACCGGTTGCCGATAATTTACGCGTGCGACCGGAATCGTTACGTAATTTGAGGACCGAAAATTTGACCGAATCGTCTGTTGCAACGTACACCCAGAGCGCGGATGCGATGCCATTTTCTATGTGCTCAAATACGCTATATCCAAAACCGTGGCGGGTCACGTAAGGTGTAGAAAGTTGGTTGGCTGCACCATGCGAGGATGAATTAGTTGATAGGAGCGGCGTCGGCGACCAATATTCGGTTGTCTCCTCATCCCGAAGAAAAAATGCTTCACCGCTTGATGCGCTGACGGGATCGTTATGCCACGGCGTCAGGCGGAATTCGTGGGCGTTCTCGCCCCATGTATAAGCGATCCCATTTTCGGAAACGATGGTACCGAATTCAGCATTCGCCAGCACGTTAACCCATGGCGCTGGGGTTTGTTGTTTTTCGCCGGTGGTGATCATATATTCCCGGCCATCCGGCGTGAAGCCACCATACGGATTGGTCAAAATAAGATCGCTACGTTGAATCAGCGGACTGACTGACTGATTGGTGTTGTCGCTTCGACTAACTGATTGTGCAGCTGGACTTCTGCTCGCAGTCAAGCGCGGAACCCGGCTTTCTATAACGCTGCGACGGTTGATCTGTTCGGCTAGCGTACCGCCGCTATCGGTCAGCACAATACGCGCCACTGAATGCAGCAAGATGCGATCTTCATTAGCAATTTGATCGCCGGGCCGGACAAAAATACCGCCAGGCCGATCTATCACATGGCCTTCGATACCGGCGGCAATCAAGCCCATAATTTGGTCTTGTAGCAATTGTCGATAACCAGCGTGGTCTTCATTCCAGATCACCAGATCGACCGCTAGCCCTTTCAGTCGCCAGTAAGAGTGGGCTTGTACCAGTTGTCTTACCAGTTCGATGTTGGCGACATCTTTAATTTGTAGCAGGACGATCGGTAAATCCCCGGAAATGGCATAACTCCACAGTCCTGACTGACCACGCGTATTTTTGATCAATATGCTGGCATCAGCGCGCAGCGCGCTATTGGCATAGATAATTGAGTTTGCCAATCGGCCATAAAGCTGGGCATCTGTTTCTGTTGCATTAATCTGGCGTAATATGACTTGGCTGTGGGTCCATGACAAATCAAACACCCGGTCGGCCAGATGTCGGTCCTGATATTTATCGATCAGCGTGAGACAAACGTCTCTTGTTTCACTGGCACCGGTGACCATATCGATGGTGACGGTTTGTTCTGCCGCCAGCGTAATCCGATAGCGGATCGCCACCACAGGATCGAGTACTGAACCTTGACTGCCTGACAGCGGATCCTGGTTGAGCATGGCTTGAGGGGCATTAATGGAACGGCCGCGACCGATAAATTGCATACGATCTGTTTCGTAGGAAATGATATCGATTTTGGCACCGTGCGCTGCCATTAGATGAAACATCCATGGCATTTTTTCATCAATGGAACGGGGCCGCCGGGTGCATAGAATGGCACGCTGATCAGGCAGAATTTCGGTCTGGACGAACAGATTGCTAAAGGCCGGATGGGCGCTGTCGGCGGCGGCTGGTGCTAATACGACTTCAGAATAGCTGGTGATATCGATTGAGCGGCGATTACGCGAGCGATTGGTGATGCGGGTGCGCCGGAGTTCTATATCGTCTTCCGGAGAAACGACGATTTCGGTATGCATCTCGATATCATAGCCCTCGCCCGAATCGCGACGACGGAATTCAGCACGACCTTCGGAGAAGATGACTTCATAATCCTGTGCCAGTTTGCGGGTTGGTTGGAAAGTGCTAGACCAATAAGTACCACTTATCAGGTCACGGACATAACAGAAGGTTCCCCAATTGTCGCAGGTAGTATCTTCATGCCAGCGTGAAACGGCTAGATCGCGCCAACGGCTGGCGCCGCCACCGGCATTACTGACCATCACGTGATATCGACCATTTGATAGTAACTGGACTTCTGGAATCAGTGTATTCGCACTGCCGAGTATACGAACCGGCATCTCTTGCGTGCTAGCCGCAACAGTGCGAATTTCCGCTAATTCATGACTGTTTGAGTAGAACGCACTGGCCTTTGGTACGCGCTCGTGCAGCAATAACATGGTGGCTTGAAATAACGGGTCTGAACCAAAGCGCTGCTGCATGGGCTGATCCAGCAACAGATAGGTTAGGGCCAGTAAACTCATCCCTTGGTGATGCGCCATGAACGACCGAATCAGTGCATGCGACTGACCGCGGGGAAGTCGTGAGCGTGTATAGTCGACGGCTTCGTACATGCCATATTTTCCCTGGAAGCCGTCCGCTGTCAGTCGTTGCAGGTTCACGCAAGCCTGTTCAGGTGCGACCATCAATGCCAATACGGATGCGTAAGGGGCAATAACCTGATCGTCCGCTAATCCACGTTTAAGGCCTAATCCGGGCACACCAAACGCACGGTATTGGTAGTTCAGGTTGGCGTCGAAAGCGTTGTAACCGGATTCCGAAATTCCCCAAGGCATGCCAATCTGTGCGCCATAGTCGATCTGGCGTTTAACGGCAGAGCGATAAGTTTGGTCGAGTAGCGTGTTGGCAAACGTCGGCATTACTAACAGTGGCATCAAATATTCGAACATTGAGCCGCTCCATGACAGCAGGATCGGTGCGCCGCCAGCGGTCGTGAGTTGGCGCCCTAGCGAGAACCAGTTTTCCTGTGGAAGCTGACCCTGCGCAATAGCGACAAAACTGCAAAGACGCGCCTCCGACGCCAGCAAATCATAATAGCTTGCATCGCGGCGACGTTCACTGACGTTGTAACCAATTGCGAGTAAGTGACTGGCGCGATCGTATAGAAACTCGTATTCCATCTGGGCCATTTCCCGCAGTTCGAGCGTCAGCCGTTCAATCGTTTTAATGTACTTGGAGGCACGTTGTGCAGCGACCGCTACGCTGGCATAAATATCCGTTAACTGCGCATTTTTCTCTGCAGTACGTATCCCTGATGCGTTGGTTAAGGTCATTAAAACATCGTCGTTTTCAGTCAGTGCAGCAGATACTTTATGCTCGGCTTCCTGTAATCGCGTTTCAAGGGATAGCAGATCGCGCAGAGTTGGAATGTGATTGAGGTGCGGCAACTCAGTCATCCTGTGTGCATGTTGCGGCAACATCATCCACGGCGTTAGCCATGCCAGCGTTGCGCTGGCTTCGCGGCAATGATGCACCAGCGTCCGTGACCACCAACTGATTTCGGAACTTTGGCCAGCGTGGAGTGCACTCTCGATTGCCAATGCCCCATCAGTTAATCGTTCAAGCATGCGCTGTAATGAATTGAGGCTGATCGGTGGCGATGCGCATGCGCTCGCTAACTCCAGATGAAACGCAATGCGTTCGTTCGCTGCTTTGTCTTTTGAATCTTCCGCAGCATCGATTGCTTCGCCCAAAATAGAGAGCGTATCCCACAGTCCCAGCAGCCATTGATGGCCGATGATCGGTTGATCGTTCAATGCATTCAGCCCGGCTTGCAATGTCAGTAGATGGCCAGCCAGATTGCCGCTATCGACCGTGGAGACATACATCGGTTGAAGTGGTTTGAGATATTGTGTGTCATACCAGTTATAGAAATGGCCCCGATAGCGTTCTAATGTGAGAAGTGTGCGCACGGTGTTATCGGTGCGTTCCAGCAATTGCGCGATCAGAATGTAGCCAAAATCATGGGCCGCAAGATTAGCCAGTAATGCCATCCCGATATTGGTCGGCGAGGTTCTGTGCGCAACCACTGCCACCGGCTGCTCCTGAACGTTGTCGGGCGGAAGCCAGTTGTCCTCAGGGCCGACATAGGTTTCAAAAAAAGCCCATGTTTTGCGCGTCAGGTTACGCAAAAACCGGTATTGCTCTCTCGTCAGTTGTGATTTTGTAGGTTGTTGCGGCAGGCTGATGCGCCACGCGATTGCCGGTCCGATGATCCACAGCACCAGCAAAGGCGCTGCGGTAAATAATGCGCGCGGATAGGTCACGATCACGATGACCGCAATCGCCACGGCCAGCAGCGGTGCCATCCACATAGCCCTGAAACTACTGAAGATGTCGTTGGCGCTGTGGCGGCTGATTTCGCTGGAAGGATTCCATTCCAGCATGCGGCGGTGCGATATCAGCATGCGCCAAATAGTGCGGAGAATGGCATCAATGCTATAGCACGCTTCATAGGGAAGAAATGCAAGTGTCAGTAAGGCCTGGATCAGGTAATTCACCACGCTATCAAAGACAGCTTTTAAGTGTTGCCGTAATAATACGTCTTTGGGTTTGCGCAAGAGATCGAGAATCGAACCAATGATGTACGGTAAAACGATAATCCCGATGACCGTGACAGTCCAGAAAAGTGGCGCATTGAAGATCGTCCAACCTAAAATAAGCAACAGAAATAGTGCACTCGGAATTAGGCTGCGGCGCAGATTATCGAATATTTTCCAGTGCGACAAAGTCGATAAAAAGTTGGGTTGGCGTGGTGTCGACTTGTCCGACGCTGGCACGCGTGGCCGTAACCAGCCAGCAATTTGCCAATCGCCACGGATCCATCGATGGCGACGGCTAACGTCGGTGCCATAGCGGTTGGGATATTCCTCATATAGTTGAATATCCGACAGTAAGCCCGAGCGCGCATAACAGCCTTCCAGCAAGTCATGACTAAGAATCTGATTCTCGGGAAGGCGGTCAGTCAGCGCATGTTCAAACGCATCGACATCGTAAATGCCTTTGCCGATGAACGATCCTTCTTTAAATAAATCCTGGTACACATCGGAGACGGCGCGGGTATAAGGATCGATGCCGGATTCGCCTCCGTACAAACGCGCGTAATAAGAGGTATTGCTGCCAGGTAAACTATTGGCGATACGCGGTTGTAAAATAGCATATCCCGCGGTAACCCGATGCAGCGCCGGATCATAAAACGGCGTGTTGAGCGGATGCGCCATTGCGCCGGAAAGTTGCCATGCAACATCACGCGGTAACAGTGTATCGGTATCCAGCGTGATGACGTATTTGATGTTGGATAGTACTTCGGGCTTGCCGACAATGCGCATAAAGGAAGAGCGTTCAGCGCCGCGCAGATAAGCGTTTAACTGCGCCAGCTTGCCGCGCTTGCGTTCGTAGCCCATCCAGATATTTTCTTGTGGATTCCAACGCCTTGGACGATGAAAGAGGAAGAAAGTATTGTGGGTTTGCGGGTTATATTTCTCGTTGAGTTCATTGATGCGTTGTTCGGCAATTTGCAGCAGTAACGTATCTTCTGGCTGGCTTTCAGTAGATGCATCACGGAAATCAGTCAGCAGGCAAAAATGCAAATGTGGATCACGATTTGCCAAAAAACGTACTTCTAATGCTTCACATAAATCGTCGACACCCTCAGCATGCATTAACATGCTGGGCACGGCGACTAAGGTTCTGGCTTCTCCCGGAATTCCCTCCGAAAAATCCATGCGAGGAAGCCTTTGTGGCTTGGCGAGTAAGGTCGCCAGCCAGTTCACTAAAGCCAACGCAAGATGGCTGGTGGCGATGAGCGCCAGTACGGCGATGATTGGCAGCTCCCACTTTCTGGCGTGAAGCGGGTAAGCATAAATATAGACGTGGTACAACAAACCGGCGGTCAGGAGCGTCGTGAGGATGGCAATTCCGCCAAGATACATGCGCAACGGCATGCGACTGGCCGATTTACGAAAGCGATCAAGGCCATGGCGGCGGACGGCAGCGATTTTTTCGATTTGCAGCAGACCTTCATCAATCAGGTAATAGCCGATGTGCGCTTTACGTGGGTCGATATTACCAACGTAATTGTTATTCTCTGTTCGATTTGAGCTTTCTGGACTATCTTCGCTACTGGACAAGCGGGCGGCCGCTTCCTGAGCCAGTGCCACCGCTTGTTGCGCCACTTCGAACTCGGTCAGATGTGAGTGTTTGGCAATATGTTCAACGCTATGGCGGTATTGATCCCGGGTGCCGAAATCCATTTTTCCATACACTTCTAGTGGATCAGTTTGCAGGGTCTGTTCCACGATACTCATGGTCTCGAAAAATTCACGCCAGTTCATCGTAGCCAGAAAGCGTAGGCTGCCGATGCTGTTACTAATCGATACCTGATCGGCGGCTTGTTGCTGTATTTCGGTTAGCACCAGTTGTTCGACGGTATCGCCGGATTGCAAAAGACGTTGTTCTATCCACGTTAGCGGCAATGCCAGCGCCGGTCCCTGACCTTGCAGGCGGCGCGCTAGTTCCGCCACAAACGATCCCACCATCGGGGGATCTGAGCGGGCCATGTCGGCGATCACCAGAATCAGGCTACTAGGATCGGTCTCGACTACTTCTGTCATTTGGTCGGCCCACGAATCAGCCAGATTACGGTGCTGGCTTCCGATGGCGAGGCGCGCCGCGACGCGCCGCAGATTATCAATGAGCGCCAATCGAAGCATGATGGGAATCGCCCACAATTCGCCCATTTTAAGCGGCATGATTTTTTGATAGGCGGCGACAAAGCGACTTAAATTTTCAGGATCGACGCGGGCATCACCGTGAGAAATTGTTTCTAAGGCAATATCATAGACGCGCGGAAATCCTGCCGATGATCCTTTTAACAGGCGCGGCAATTCCATACTGTAGTTTTTGGGGAGATGGCGTTTGGCGGTGCGTATTTGTTCTTCGATTAAATAAAAATTATCCAGTAGCCATTCTGCTGCTGGCGTGATCTGGCGTTTGCTCTTAACGGATTCAATCAGCAGATTGCAGGCGTACATTAAAACGCGCTCGTTGTCGGCCAGACGCGGCAGCAGTTGATCGGGAGTCATCTGAAGATTGATCTGATGATCAGTGGCGAGTAGTTTGCCATGCTGTTCCATTTGTAACGCACTGAATAATTCCGCACGTAAAGGTCGTTCGTCGGCGGTTTTGGATAGGGTGGCGTTGGTGCCGAAGCGATCCGTAAAATGACGGACATGCTGCTCCAGTCTATCTAGCAAGTTGTTGAAATATGCTTTCAATTCAGTGATCCTTTCTGAATATTCTGGATGCTACAAGGGACTCTTTTGCCTCTGCTGTTGCGGCCACAGCGCTAGATTGTGCAGAGTAGTTATGGTACTTTGTTATTTTAAAAGCAACTAAAATGAAGGAATTTTATCATCGCTGTTGCCTGATCTTGTACGTGGTTTAACGGATTTTGTTGTCTGAAGTAGTAGATGCCAGTAATGTGATTTTTTTAGCAGTTAATGAAAGTAATTGCTTAAATTGCACTAATAAGTATGGCGAATAATATATTGCGTATATAGCAAACAATCCCAAGAACTCGGGACATGATGAGATGCACGATCAAAATTGTCGGCTTATTGTGGTTACAAAAAGACCTTTAAAAGTGGTCTTAATGACCATAATCCTACAGGTATTAAAAAGTAAAGCAAGATGACATTTTGCTCAACAGGATGAAGAATGGCTAGACTTGACGCGAGAAGTTCGGGATATAACACGTTGAGTGACTGGTCAACGCTGATACGCTAGTTGCCTCGTGCGGAAATGTTTTGAAGGATTGCCTGAATTACCGACGATCCACGACCAATGCCCGATGAGGCTTTAGTGGCAGTGTAATATGAAAATAGGCGCTCAACCTGATGTTGAGCGCCTATTTTTTCTTGGCAACATTTTTCAATGTTGCCTGAATTAATTCCTTTCGGTAATTAACTTTATTTGGCTAACGCTGCCCGATTTATCAGGAAGTTGGTCAGCAGAGGCACCGGACGGCCGGTTGCGCCCTTAGCAGCGCCACCTTTCCATGCAGTTCCAGCGATATCCAAATGCGCCCAAGTGTACTTTTTGGTATAGCGCTCCAAAAAGCAAGCCGCCGTGATACTGCCACCAGCTGAGCCGCCGATATTTGCCATATCGGCAAAGTTCGACTTTAATTGCTCTTGGTAACTGTCTTCAATCGGCATACGCCACGCCGTGTCGCCGGTCGCTTTACCTGCGCTTAACAATTCATTTGCCAATATATCATGTGCATCGTCGTGGCGCGTGAACAAGCCGGAGTTATGATGACCAAGTGCAGTCACGCAAGCGCCTGTCAAGGTGGCAATATCGACTACCGCGGCTGGTTTGAAACGTTCGACGTAGGTCAACGCATCGCATAAGACCAGACGGCCTTCAGCATCGGTATTGAGTACTTCGATGGTTTGGCCGGACATTGACGTGACGACGTCGCCCGGTTTGGTCGCACTGCCAGAAGGCATGTTTTCGGTCGCGGCAATGACCCCGATCACGTTTAATTTGAGCTTCATCTCAGAAATGGCGCGCAATGTGCCCAATACCGTGGCTGCACCGCACATGTCGTATTTCATTTCATCCATGCTCAAACCAGCTTTGAGTGAAATCCCGCCAGAGTCAAATGTCACGCCTTTACCAACCAAAACGACTGGTGCATCTTTAACCTTGCCGCCGAGATGTTTCAGCACAATGAACTTGGGTGGCTGATCACTCCCGCGTGCGACTGACAGAAAACTACCCATTTTGAGGGCTTCCAGCTGTTTACGGTCGAGTACTTCGACTTCAAGCTTGAACTCTTTTGCCAATTTCTTGGCAGTGTTAGCGAGATAGGTCGGTGTGCAAAAGTTGCCGGGCAGGTTGCCCAGGTCTTTGGTCAGATCAGTGCCGTTAGCAAGCGCGACAGCTTGGGCTAGTGCCTCTTTAGCGGCTGTTAGTTGGACAGCGGTCGCAAGAAACGCGAATTTCTTCACGCCCGTTGGGGTGGACTCTTTCTTACTTTTCAATCCGTCACAACGATAGTCGTTGTCGCGTAGCGCTTGAACCGTGGTGCGAATACCCCACGCTTGATTACGCTCTTTAATACTTGTGTAAGGCAACGCAATGACCGCATCGTTCGCACCGAGAGTTGATGCTACCCGTGCAACGCATAGCGCAGCCATGGAAATAACTTTGTCGGAGATATCGCCTTCAGGTCCTAATCCGATGAGTAAAACGCGCTCGGTAGCGGTGCCATTGATTTTACGTAAAAGTAACGTTGAGCCGGGTTTGCCGGAAATATCGCCAGACTTTAGCGCAGCAGTAATTTCTCCACTTTTGTCAAGTGCTTGTGCTTGTGGTGTTAGTTTTTTGTTTTCGAAGACCCCGACTACGATACAGCCGGATTTGAGTGTGGCAATTGAGGTTTTTGCGTCGTGTGTTTTTATGCTAAAGTCCATCAGTTACTCCTTATCGATCCTCAATTATAGTCCCCCCATGATTTTTCAGCGCGCTCTTCGACGCGAATTGTTGAGTACGGCAGGCGCCGTGTTCACCACGCTCTTCACAATAACCATCACCGTCATGTTGATCAAGATTCTTGGACAAGCGGCTGGTGGCCAAATCGCATCCGCAGATGTCATTGCTCTGATCGGCTTTCAGGCGCTAAATTATTTGCCGATCATATTGATTTTAACTGGCTATATTTCTGTGCTTCTCGTGGTTACCCGCAGTTATCAGGACTCAGAAATGGTGGTCTGGTTTGCATCTGGCCTCAGTTTAACGCGCTGGATTAAGCCGGTATTGCTGTTTGGCTTGCCGATTGTCGTCTTGACGGCTCTTCTCAGTTTCGTCGCGACACCGTGGGCTAACACGCAAAGCGCAGAGTATCGGGAGCGCTTCGAGAAACGCGAGGACTTATCGAAAGTCTCTCCCGGCAAGTTTCAGGAGTCATCGACCGGCAATCGTATTTTCTTCGTTGAGGGATTTTCCGGAGATAGTAATAAAGTTAAAAACGTTTTTATTAACACCCAGACTGAGGGCAAGAACAGTATCGTCATTGCTAAAGAGGGCACGATTGAGCAAGATAAAAAGGGCGATAAATTTCTGACTTTGTCTCAGGGTCGTCGGTATGACAGCGTCAGTACGCAGAGCGATTTCCGTATTATGGAGTTTGAGCGCTACGGGACGCTGGTCGCCAGTGAATCGCAGGCATTAAGTGGTGATAAGTCGTCACGCGCTTTGCCGACCATAGCGCTACTGAAAACCCCGAATAATTTTAATATGGGTGAATTGCTTTGGCGGATGTCGTTGCCGATGATGGCTTTGTGCTTGATGTTACTAGCGATTCCATTGAGTTTTGTGAATCCCCGCGTCGGCCGTTCTGCCAGCCTGATCATCGCACTCTTACTATTTGTAACGTACAGCAATATGGTAAGTTTTTTCCAGGCCACCGTAGTACAAGGGCGATTATCGTTCCTGACGGCCTTATGGCCGGTGCATGTGGTGGTTTTAGGGCTGATTTTGTTCCTGTTCTCGTGGCGCCTCAAGGTGAATAGTCGCTACCATCCTTTAGTTGTCTGGTCGGCGATCAAGCACGCTCGTATCCTTAAGAAATCGGCGGCGTCATGAAAGTCTTACAACGCTATTTCACCACAGAGATTGTGCGCTCGGTATTGTTTGCACTGGCCGCGTTTCTGGCGCTGTTTGCCTTTTTCGATTTGATGGGTGAACTGCAATCGGTCGGTCGCGGTGGATATAAGTTACAACACGCGTTCGGTTTTGTTTTGCTGGGATTGCCGAGCTACGCCTACGAATTAATGCCGATTGCTGTTTTGATCGGCACGATTTATACACTTTCGCAATTCGCCGCTCATTCTGAATTCACGATCATGCGGGTTTCCAGCATGTCGACCAAGATGACCGCGTGGATGTTATTTAAAATTGGCATTCTGTTTGTGGTCGCAACGGTATTGATTGGTGAGTTCGTTGCGCCGAAAAGTGCTGAATTTGCCGAAAAGCTGAAGCTAGGCGCCAAAGGCGCATCGGTTTCGCAAGAGTTTAAGTCGGGGTTGTGGAGTAAGGACGTGATTAAGTCAGGTGGACTCACCGGTGAGATTATCGGATCGCGTTTTATTAATATTCACGACATCCTGCCAAATGGTGAGCTACGAGGCGTTAAAGTCTATGAATTTGACCATAATTTCCACCTCACTTCGATTATCCTGGCGGATCATAGCGTGTACGCCGGTTCGCACCTATGGCGGTTGAGTGATGTTGTGCAGACCGATTTTGCGAACGGTGCAGGGACATTGGCCGATACGATCAACACAGCGATTGCGACGAAGAAAGTCGCATCGAAAGAAATGATATCCGAAATCACTCCCGAAATTCTGGCGGTGCTCTTTGCCGACCCGGACCGGATGTCTGCTTTTGATTTGCATGCCTATATCAAGCATCTGGCTGAAAACAATCAGCATACTGAGCGCTATGAAATTGCATTCTGGAAGAAGGTCATCTATCCGTTATCGATATTTGTCATGATGGCGCTCGCGTTGCCGTTTGCTTATCTGCATTTCCGTGCGGGTGGCGTTAGTCTGAAGATTTTTACCGGTATTATGATTGGTCTCAGCTTCCAGCTGGTGAACAGTTTGTTCTCGCATCTGGGTTTGCTCAATACCTGGCCGCCGTTGATTACCGCGGCCGTGCCAAGCATATTGTTCTTGATGGCGGCGATAGGGGCCTTGTCGCGGGTTGAGCGACATTAGCTTTATGAATTGATTGCCTTAATCAATTATTTTAGTTATTTGGCTGTTTTTTGAACTTAAATATTTGCCTTAATGGCAAGTATTCACAACATTCTTTCGCAACACTAGTCACACAAATATTGGCCGGGAGGCGACATATATATGAAAAAACAAGCATTAATTTTGTTCGCGCACGGCGCGCGCGCGGCAAGTTGGGTGGAGCCGTTTGAACGTCTGCAAAAAATCACGCAGCAACAATTACCGGATGTAAGAGTCGTGTTGGCTTTTCTGGAGTTGATGACACCACGCTTGCCCGAGGTATTGGCAGAATGTGCTGCGGATGGCATAACTGAAATTAGTATTGTGCCGGTGTTTTTGGGGCAGGGCGGCCATGTAAAGCGTGACTTGCCGTTGTTGGTTGTTGAGGCTCAGGCCCAATATCCGGGGACGATGATCACGGTGGCGGAAGCCGTTGGTGAGCAGCCAGAAGTGTTGGATGCGATTGCGCGCTATTGTGTGGGGAGCTTGTAGATTTTTAGGATGAGTTTGTTGGAAGCTACTTTACGGTGCTAAGTAAAAGTCCAAATAACTTTGTACAGAATCATCTGGTGTGAGATTTTATTTTATTTTGACCGGATGCCGCACCAAAGAGGATTCAAAAAACTAAGCCACGTTTTGATTGCAGAGCGCATCGTCAGTCGGGATTACCTTTCCAACCCGCTCCGCCAAAGCCTCGCCAATCATTACCAAAACAGGTCCTTCACACTGCGTCAATCCAACTTCTAACTGGCTCAGTTCCAACCTAAAAATACGCTCGTTATCCCTGCTACAATTTTCAACGACAACGACAGGTGTTGATGGAGGGCGTCCCTGCGCCAGCAAACGTTGCGCGGTAGCGGTGGCTTCACGGCCACCCATGTATTGCACTAACGTATCGCAATTCGGAATGGTGGTTTGATCAGCCTCATCTGGTGCCGTGCTCGATGTAAAAAAGGCAACGCTACGAGATACGCCACGCTTGGTTAATGGCTGTTGTGCAGACGCCGCAGCAGCCAAAGCTGCGGTAATTCCCGGCACGACTTCCACTTCAATTCCATGCGCTTCCAATGCCCGCAACTCTTCGTCTGCGCGACCAAATAACATCGGGTCGCCACCCTTTAAGCGTACAACCAGTGAATATTTTTTAGCGTTATCAACCAATTGCTTGTTGATGAACTGCTGCGCCGTTGATAGCTGGCCGCAACGTTTACCGACCAGAATTTTGATTGCTTGTGGACATAACGCCAGCATGTCATGCGTGACCAAAGCATCATGCAATACCACGTCTGCTTGCGCCAGAACACGGGCGCCACGCACGGTGATGAGGTCAGCAGCGCCGGGTCCGGCACCGATTAACACCACCTTGCCGAAGCTGCTTGCGGCAGATTCGACATTGGAGGCATTCGTAGTGGAGGTAGAAGTGAATTGCATGATCAAGTTTGCGTCTGTGGTCTACGTCAGTCGAAACGGATCATGCCAGCCGCGACGGTTTGATGCGTCACTTCGTCAATCAGAATAAACGCCCCCGTTGCCCGCACTGCTTCGTATGAGTCCGCTGCAATCGGTTGCTGTACTGTCAAAGAAACCCGCGCAATATCGTTCAGCTTCAGTGTGTCGGCTGTACGACGTTCTTGCGTATTGATATCCAGCAGCGTATCAATTTTAGTGATGCGTGCACCAGTTTGCTTGGTCGTATGCTTAATCCAGTATTTACGGCGCAGGTCGAGTGCGTCCTCTGACAACCAGCACAGATCGGCGCTGAGTGTTTTCAGCAATGCCGGTGCGCGGTCAACGGAGGCCAGCATGTCACCACGTGATATGTCCAAATGCTCTTCTAGTAATAGCGTCACTGATTGACCGACCGCAGCTGACTCAAGCGATCCTTCAAATACCAGAATATCTTTAACCGTCGCGCTTTGTCCGCTTGGCTGAATGGTCAGTTTGTCGCCCTTGCTGACTTTACCAGCTTCGATCCGACCCATGTAACCACGGAAGTCATTGGCTTCGTGTCCGTTGTGACGTGCCACCAGTTGCACTGGGAAACGAAATGGCTCATCGTGGCACTCGTCATAGACGCTCAGCGACTCCAACAAGGTAATCAAAGTCGGCCCTTTGTTCCAAGGCATCTTGTCGCCAGCCACCACCACGTTGTCGCCAGCCAGTGCCGACAGTGGGATTGCATGGATATCTTTCAAGCCGAGCTGTTTGGCAAAGTCCATATACGCAGCAACGATGCGGTCATACACGGCTTGATCGTAGTTGACCAAATCCATTTTATTCACGGCCACAATGACGTGTTCGATCTGTAGCAGATGCGCAATGGTCGAGTGGCGTTTGGTTTGCGTCAGCAATTCAACGCTGCCATCATCGCCAAGTTTGACTTTTGAGACGTCTACCAGAATGATCACTGCGTCAGCCGTCGATGCGCCGGTAACCATGTTGCGAGTGTATTGCTCGTGTCCAGGTGTGTCGGCAATGATGAACTTGCGTTTTGGTGTGGCGAAGTAGCGGTACGCAACATCAATTGTGATCCCTTGTTCCCGTTCGGCTTCCAGTCCGTCCGTCAATAAGGACAGATCAATGGTGTCGCCAACTGTGCGCTTGTGTTTGGCGCGTGACATGGCATCCAGCTGATCGGCAAAAATGCCTTTGCTGTCGAACAATAGTCGGCCAATTAACGTGCTTTTGCCATCATCCACTGAGCCAGCTGTGATAAAGCGCAACAGACCGCGTTCTTGCTTTGATGGTTGAATATTCACTAGATTTTTTTCAGACACTGCGGCGTTCATTAGAAATATCCTTCTTTTTTGCGTTTTTCCATCGATGCTTCCGATGTCTGATCGTCCATGCGCGTAGCGCCACGTTCAGTAATTTGTGTGATCGCGGTTTCGGCAATGATGGCCTCAACCGTGGTCGCGTCGGAGGCAACCGGGCAGGTGCATGAAATGTCACCCACCGTGCGGAATCGCACTTCGCGCATTTCGACTACTTCGCCTTCTTTAGCCGGTGTCAGATCGGTCAACGGCACTAACAGGCCGTTGCGTGGAATGACCTGACGTTGATGCGCGAAATAAATCGGCGGCAATTCAAGCTTTTCGCGCGCAATGTATTGCCAGACATCGAGTTCGGTCCAGTTGGAAATAGGGAACACGCGCATGTTTTCACCTGGATGCACGCGGGTGTTATACAGATCCCACAGTTCAGGACGCTGCGCTTTTGGATTCCATTGACCGAATTCATCACGGAACGAAAAGATACGTTCCTTGGCGCGCGCTTTTTCTTCATCGCGGCGCGCACCACCGATACAAGCATCGAACTTATATTTGGCAATCGTTTCGAGCAAAGTCACTGCTTGGGCAGCATTACGTGAGTCAGTGAGTGGATTACGCAGACGTACGGTGCCACGTTGAATCGAATCTTCGACCGAACCAACGATCAGGCGCTCACCCAGTTCCGCAACTTTTTTATCGCGGAAAGTGATAACTTCTGCAAAGTTATGGCCTGTGTCGATATGCACCAAAGGGAACGGAAATTTGCCTGGACGGAAGGCTTTCTCGGCGATCCGCAACATGACTACTGAGTCTTTGCCACCAGAAAAAAGCAGCGCCGGATTACTGCACTCCGCCGCCACTTCGCGCATGATGTGAATCGCTTCAGATTCCAGCCAGTCGAGATGGCGGTCACTGGCGTTATCGAGAAAAAGTTTTTCTACTGCAGTGTTCATGGTGTGTTATCTCTTAGGTATTAACTTAGGTATTAACTGAGGCTTAAATAAGGTCTTTGCAAGTTCTTTGGACTTAAGCTATGGATTTAATCCGGATCAGCTTTCCATCGACTACATGCAAACCACATTCTTTGGAGTCTGGATTTTCCCACCACCAACGACCGGCACGGACATCTTCACCGGGCTGGATGGCGCGTGTACATGGCTCACAGCCAATCGACGGGTAACCCTTATCGTGCAGCGGGTTATACGGCACATTGTTGCTGCGAATATATTCCCAGACATCTTCCTCGGACCAGTCTGCCAACGGATTGAACTTGGTCATCGCATGGGCGTCGTCCTGCTCTTGGACGTGCAGTTCGGCGCGGGTTTGTGACTGTGCGCGACGTTGTCCGGTCACCCAGGATTTATTGCCCGACAGTGCCCGATTCAACGGTTCAATCTTGCGTATGCGGCAGCATTCCTTACGCATGTCTACGCTATCATAAAACGCATTCAAACCGTTTTGTTCAACGTAGGCGGCAACCGCTTCAGTTTGTGGACGAAACGGCGTGACTGTGTAGTCGTAGGTTTCCTTGATCCGGTCCAGCATGCCTAAAGTTTCGGCATGTAGTCGTCCTGTTTCAAGCGTAAAAATGCCGATGTCCAGTTTGCTGCGCAAGATCAGATCGGTCAGCACCATGTCTTCCGCTGCGAGGCTCGAGGCAAATACTGCCGGCGTATATTCGCTGGCGATTTTTTCCAACGTCGCTTTAGTAGCGGCAATCAGATCAGGCAAAGAGATAGTTGGTGCGGTAGTCGGCATGATGGTTATCCTTGCACCACTGGCTGGCGTTTTACACGACGGAACAAAGGGGTTTTTTCGTCCCACGAGGCTTGATATTTTTCCGAAAAATCGGTCAGGCCTTTTAGCGCATCATTGATGTTCTTGTCGGGCCGCACTGCATATGCATCGAAGCCAACGCGTGACATATAAAATAGTTGGTCACGCAAGACGTCACCGATAGCGCGTAGCTCACCTTCGTAACCATAACGGGTACGCAGATTGAAGGCGATTGAGTAACCGCGACCATCTGTAAAGATTGGGAAGTCAACGGCGATCAATTCAAAATGTGCGAGGTCGTCTTTCAATGCTTCAGGACGCGCATTGCTGCTGAGCCAGACGCCTAATTGCGAGCGGCCTTCCAGCGTTGCACGTTGTGCTTGCCATACAGTCAAAGGAACGATGACTTTGCCAGATGGTATTTCAACCGTCTCTGCAGTATCGTCGACCGCTAAACGGAGGACGGTCCAGTCATCGGCGACGACGCTACGGTTCTTAATAATGTTGATAGCAGACTCAGACACAAGCGTCCTCCCCAGTCGGTTGTGCGGCTTTGATCGGCGTGGCATAGACGTATTCTTTGAACGGTGCGACGCCAAGGCGTTGTACCGTGTCAATAAAGCGTTCATCTTCGGTGCGCTGTTTGACATACACGCTGAGCAGACGCTCAATCACGGTCGGCATTTGATGTGCCGAGAACGAAGGGCCGATGATTTTACCAATGCTGGTGCTGTTACCTTGCGCACCACCGATCGAGACTTGGTACCATTCTGCGCCATCTTTATCGACACCTAAAATACCGATATTGCCGACGTGATGATGACCGCAGGCGTTAATGCAACCTGAGATGTTTAATTCAATCTCACCGATGTCATGTTGAAAGTCGATATTGTCGAATTTCTCAGCAATCGCTTGTGCAATCGGAATCGATTTCGCGTTCGCCAGCGAGCAAAAATCACCGCCAGGGCAGCAAATGATATCGGTCAGCAAGCCAATATTTGGCGTTGCCAGCCCTTGCGCCTTCACGGCTTGCCAGAATGTGAATAACTCTGAAATCTTGACGTCCGCCAGCACCAGATTTTGTTCGTGCGTCACGCGCACTTCGCCGAAACTGTAGCGGTCAGACAGATCGGCAACAAAGTCAAGCTGGTCTGCGGTGATGTCGCCGGGTGGTACGCCAGTTTTCTTCAATGACAGAATGACCGCAGCGTAGCCGCTCACTTTGTGCGCTTTGACGTTGCGTTTTAGCCAGTTACCAAAAGCTTTGTCGCTGGCTTTCAATGCTTCAAATTCTGCATCGGTGGCTGGCAATGTTTCGTAGGCCGGTGCCGTGAAATATTGTGCGACGCGTTGCAATTCTTCGACCGTCAGCGTACCCGGACCATCTTTGATGTCCAGCCATTCAGCTTCGACCTGACGCGCAAACTCTTGCGGTCCAATGGCCTTGACTAAAATTTTGATACGGGCTTTGTAAATATTGTCGCGACGACCGTGTTGGTTATAGACGCGCAGGATTGCTTCCATGTAGGTCAAAGCATGTTGCCAAGGTAAGTATTCGCGGATCACGCTGCCGATAATCGGTGTACGACCCATGCCGCCGCCGACCATGACTTTAAAGCCGACTTCGCCGGACGCATCTTTGACCATGGTCAATCCGATGTCATGCACGGCAGTTGCTGCACGGTCTTCTTCCGAGCCATTGATCGCAAATTTAAACTTACGCGGCAGATACGCAAATTCTGGATGGAACGTGCTCCACTCACGCAGAATTTCTGCGTAAGGACGTGGATCAATCACTTCATCGGCGGCTACGCCAGCTAATTCATCCGACGTAATATTACGGATACAGTTACCGGAAGTCTGGATAGCGTGCATTTCTACCGTTGCCAGGTCCGCCAGAATGTCTGGGGATTCTTCCAGCTTGATCCAGTTGTACTGAATGTTTTGACGCGTTGTGAAATGGCCATAACCGCGATCATACTTGCGGGCGATATAAGCAAACTTACGCACTTGCGCTGAAGCCAGCAGACCATAAGGAACGGCAACCCGCAGCATGTAGGCGTGGCGTTGCATGTACAAACCGTTTTGGAGACGCAAGATGCGGAACTCATCTTCGGCCAATTCATCGGACAGGCGGCGTTCTACCTGACCGCGATATTGGGCAATGCGTTCTTTGACAATCTGGTGATCGTATTCGTCGTAGCGATACATCTTTTATTCCTAATCTGTGTGGCCGTGACCACGTCTCGTATTTAAGATTTCTAAAAAACGGTTTCTAAAAAACCAATTTAATTGCTACGCTAGTAAGCGTCACTGCTAATAAAGCACGTAAAATTTTCTCTGGTACTTTGCGTGCGGCCAACGACCCCAGTGTAATACCTGGAAGAGAACCGAGTAACAGGGCGCTTAATAATGCCCAGTCAATCGACCCTAACCACCAATGTCCGGCCGCGGCAATCGCAGTGAGTGGCACCGCGTAGGCGATATCGGTACCGGCGACTTCAGCGGGCGTCAGGCGAGGATACAACAAAACTAGTAAGGTAGCGCCAACGGCACCAGCGCCAATTGATGATATTGTGACTAACGTACCAAGTACTAATCCCGCAACAATCGTGGCAGCCGTCAACTTTGCGCCCTGAAGTTGTTTTTCAGGATGCGCATTTAACCAGTTTTGCAGTTTACCTTTAAATAGCAAGGCGATGACAGTTAGAAACACCGATCCGGCAATTGAATAACGAATAATTTGGCCCATTTCAGGGCTGACCGTGCCGAAATATTTTAAGGCGAGGGCAGTAATAACTGCCGCCGGCAGTGCGCCTAAACATAAATGGCGGACAATATCCCAACGGACATTGCCACTGTAGCGATGGGCAAATGTGCCAGCGACCTTGGTGGCAGAAGCGAACGCCAGATCGGTCCCCACGGCCACGCTTGGGTGGATGCCGAAAAGCAGCGTGAGGAGTGGCGTCATCAGAGAACCACCTCCGACTCCGGTCAATCCAACCAATAATCCGACGGCAAAGCCGCTTACTACATAAGAAAGAGTCATAAAGCCTCGTACGAAACAGTCTGAATCGTAATAAACTTCTTCTTTATTACCAACTACAGAGTATTTATTTGCTTATATGCGTATTTGGTATATAGAAAAATGATGTGGGTTTATGCGAGGTCGCCTAGGTAGCCAGCTTGTTATTCTCTTAACTATATAGGCGTCTGTCTATATCGGGAGAGTTGGCAAGCCTGTTGCTGGGAAATTTTGCGAAAGTCTTAATAGACAATACGACATCACGTTTTAATCACAGCGCTAGAAAAAAAAAGGGCAGGCCTATGAATCTCCATCAGTTTCGCTTTGTGCGCGAGGCGGTCCGACAAAACTTTAACCTGACCGAAGCTGCGAAGGCTTTATATACGTCTCAGCCCGGCGTGTCGAAGGCAATCATTGAATTAGAGGAAGAGCTTGGCGTCGATATTTTTACCCGCCACGGCAAGCGCATACGTGGTCTGACCGAGCCTGGGCGCCAGGTCTTGAAGTCGGTCGAGGCCATCATGCAGGAGATCGAAGGGCTAAAACGCATCGGTCAAGAGTATGCCGCCCATGATAGCGGCAGTTTTACGATTGCCACCACGCATACCCAGGCGCGTTACTCGCTGCCTAAAGTAGTACAAGCATTTACGCTAAAATTTCCGAAGGTGAGATTGTCTTTGTTGCAAGGAAATCCAAAGCAAGTTGCCGACATGGTACGCAATGATCAGGCTGATCTGGCCTTGGCAACTGAGGCCATCGCTAACGCGGAGGGATTAATTACCTTGCCATGTTATCAATGGGAACATATGGTTGTGGTGCCGCCCGATCATCCTTTGTTGCAGTCAAAGTCGCTTACGCTCGAAGAAATCGCCGCCTATCCTTTAATTACCTATGACAGCGCATTCGCAGGTCGCAGCAAAATCGATCATGCGTTTTCGCTACGGAATCTTAAGCCAGACGTTTTGCTGGAGGCGATTGATGCCGATGTCATTAAAACTTATGTTGAGCTGGGAATGGGTGTGGGAATTATTGCCGGAATGGCATTTGATTCGGAGCGAGATACCGGCCTTCGCGCGATCAAAGTTGGTCATCTGTTTGGTACGAATGTATCGCGTGCAGCCGTCAAGCAAGGTGCTTACCTGCGTAGTTACGTCTACACGTTCATTGAATTGCTGGCACCGACGATGAACAGAAAACTCATCGAGCAAGTAATGAGTGGTGAAAAAGACATGTACGAGTTGTAGCCTTGCCCGTTTGGGATTGAACAAAAAGTCCGAGCGAGTCTGCTTTGCGGCGAGTTCGATAGGCAGTTGTTAAAACGGCCTCCTTCGATATGGCGTTGTGCGCTGACCAAGGTCGGCAGGATAAATACCCGGCACACGCCTTATCGAAGAGACACTGCACAAAATCCAGCTATGTAAATTACGGCAAACCGCGTTTGCGGCTGCGTCTAAGGTTGTCGTTTTAAAGAGTATCTGGCGTTAATCCAGCATTAATAGTCAATAGCCTGCATCCCTGATTGCATCTTTAGTCGCATGCAAGGCAATGTCAATATGTCTTACCGCTTCGTGCTGCATACCGCGAATGCGCGGATCGTCCTCTTCTTGGGTCACGTCCTGACGCGCCTTGCTTAAGGCTTCAACTGCATCATGCAGGCGACCGTTATGGTCTCTATGGATGTCGGGGCGTTGCGCGCTCTGAAAATCTTTTCCAACATCTCGCCCTGATTGAACGACCAGATTTTTGGCGGCGTTGATTTCAGTTAGGGCAACTTGCTCGTTGTGACCCATTACCCAATTGTCGCCGCCGCGATGGGCGATTAACCAATTGGCGGTATCGAGGTCTTGCAGTGCATGGATGTAAGAAGCATGCCGCCCTGGCTCGTCAGCATGGGCGAGGGTCGCCATCACCCCAGACATGGCAATCATGGAGAGAACGAGTTTATGGCTAAGTTTCATAGGGTTTGTCCGGTTAGTTGAAGTGGGGTGGTGGTAAAGCAGCGCATCGGTTGGACGCGCTGTAAAAGATAAGGGGGATTAATAGCGGTACGCAGCATATGGGCGATCGTAATAGCCGCGATGGGCAGGAACGATGATGCAGCCAGATAACACTGAGCTGAGAATTGTGCCTAGTACCACGAGTTGAATGAGCTTTTTCATTTTCCATCCTTCCTAATTAAATTTCCAGATAATCAGGATGCCACTCGTTAACCTGTGAAGGTGCAACCAAGGTGTGTGATTTGTAAGCGCATGTTAGGCGCGGATTTGATGGGAGGTGGAGGAAGTTTTGCGTAAAAAACGAAGAATTACGAAGGTGCAGTGCAGAAGCGAAGGAGGAGACGACTCTGGAAGTCATCTCCTGGTAATTCATGTTAAGTGAGTGCGTAGCGACAAGTTGTTATTCACTTACAATAGTCGCTGGTGACTGTGCATTTAACGATACCTTTGGCACCCGACGTACGAGGCCGACACCGATGACCGTCACAATCACAGCGAGACCGACGCCCATGTGAATGGAGCCAATCAGGCCATCGCGCGCGGCTTCTAACAGAAGTTGTCCGTTATGCCCTGCGTCAGCCAATTGCTTTAACACCAATGTTTGCGTTTCATGGCTGATCAGAATTTGGGGATCGGCAAAACTCGGAAGCCATTTCCCTGCATTATCACTCTCTAACGCTTGCTGAACACTGCTGGCGTACATGTGATTAATCAAGGTGCCAATAATCGCAGTTCCGATCATGCTGCCGATCATACGGAGCGATTGCATCAGCGCGGTAGCGATTCCAAGATGCTCACGGCCTGCCTCTTGTTGAATAAAAACAGTCAGATTAGGCAAAATAAAGCCGAGACCGAGACCGCCCATCAGCATGAAGCTTGCGATAACATTGTGTGAGGTCCAGCGGTTCGATATGACGACGCCGAAACAGGACAGTGCTAACAAGATAAAGCCGATATACAGCATAACGATCGGATTTTTGATCCGCGTAATAATACGGCCGTTAGCAATACTGCCAACCATTATGAAGGCCACCAAGGGAGTGATCAGAAGACCAGCCTCTTGCGGAGGCAGGCCGAAACCGCCTTGGTATAACAGCGGTGCAAAAAACATTAACGAAAACATGGAAAAGCCGCTCAGCAGTGAGAGTAGAAATAAAGTCGCAAGTTTTGGGTGGAATAGCAGATCAAAGGGCAGTATAGGCTGCGGCGCATGATGCTCCCATTTCCATAGCGCGTAAAAGGACGCAATGCTTGCGACTAACAACGTCAACATGCCGAGCGACAGACCGTGCTTCGGTAGCATTTCCACAAATAGTTGCAAGCAGCCTAGCGCGGCTGTGATAAGAAGTGCGCCGGGCCAGTCAAGTCGAATTTTGGCGTCAGGATCAGTATGCCGCAAGTGCGGAAGGTATTTCCAGACGAAAAATAGTGACAGTAATCCGACCGGGAAATTCACAAAGAATACCCAGCGCCAGCCCCAGTATTGGGTCAAAAAACCACCTAATGATGGTCCAACCGCTGTCGAAATACCGAACGCGGTACTCATCATGACTTGCCAGCGCAAGCGGGTGTGAGCGCCGGGGAATAAGTCGGGAATACAGGCAAAAGCGGTACCAACCAGCATGCCGCCGCCGATTCCCTGGACGCCACGTCCGATTACCAGCCAGAGCATACTGTCGGCGAGGCCACATAAAATTGAGGCACCCGTGAATAATATGATGGAGACAATCACAAAAGGCTTGCGTCCATAATAGTCACCCAGGCGTCCGAAAATAGGAACTGTGATGACAGAAGTGAGCAAGTAAGAGGTCGCAACCCAAGCGTATAAATCAAAACCTTTTAGTTCAGCGACGATAGTCGGAAGGGCTGTGCCGACGATGGTAGAGTCTAACCCGACCAGCATGATGACAAATGCAATACCTAGCATCGCCAACAGTGATTCACGAAAAGGAAGTATTTGGTCGCTTGAGTGAGCGGCGGCAGAATGAAGGGCCATTGAAGTAGAGTTTGATGAGGCTACTGAATGTTATTCACTGCATTCACGTTGCGGAAAAAAGCCACGTTAATGCAGGTAAATCACTTAGTTAGTGGCAACAGCGGGATTTATTTGTATATTCATCATGATACGCCGGTTCTCCAGTTTCCGCTAAAAACCATTCACTCCAGTATTTTTGATGTCAAAGTAACAAAAAATGCCTCGTTAATCGATCAAACTGCATGGAATAACGTCCATATGACGATACCCGCACTACATTAATTTATAATGCCGCCTTTGCACCCAATTAAATGAACCTGCTTCCATCGAATATATCTGGTCAAACGCAGCGCCATTTACGACGAGTTTGGCGTAAATACGGCATTTTATGGCTTGGAGCGGTATTGGTAGGGTTGGTCGCGGTATTGTATGCGCGCCTGATAGATGCCGGGTTTGGCATTTTTCGCACGCTCCAGCAAGCCCATTTTTTGCTCCCGATCATTATTACGCCATTGGCCGGTGCACTTTGTGTGTGGCTGACACGGCGGTTTTTTCCCGGCGCGGAGGGAAGCGGGATTCCCCAGGTAATCGCGACGTTGGAAGAAGACACCACGCAGCGTGGACTGTCGTTACTGTCGATCAAACTGTTGTTTGGCAAAATCGGTATTTCATTTTTAGCGATCCTGGGCGGTTTTACTATTGGTCGGGAAGGCCCGACGGTGCAAGTTGGTGCGGCGCTCATGTTCAATTTGCGACGCCTTTATCCACGCGCCAGTGCCGCGCTTGAGCGACGTCTGATATTGGCGGGTGCGGCTGCCGGTCTGTCTGCTGCATTTAACACGCCCTTGGCAGGAATCGTGTTTGCGATTGAAGAATTGACGCGCAGTTTTGAGCATCGCGCCAGTGGCGTGGTGATTACTGTGATTATTTTTGCCGGTGTCGTGGCACTCGGTTTAAATGGGAACTACAATTATTTCGGTACGATCCAGATTGCTGGCGGTCTGACTAATATGCTTGCGTTGGCGGTCGTTGTAACAGGCATTGTGACGGGTATTGCTGGTGGTATTTTTTGTTGGTTGTTACTCAACACTGAGCGTTGGATACCGAAAAAAGTGCAAGTTTTACGTCGTGATCGCCCCGTTGTTTTCGGCGCTTTATGCGGATTGATAGTAGCGCTCATTGGTGTCGTTGCCGCTGCCGCAACCTTTGGAAGCGGTTATGTGGAAGCGCAAAGTTTGCTGGCCGGCGGTCATTTACCCGTGTTATATCCCTTTTTGAAGATGGCATCGATGGTTGGTTCTTATTTACCAGGCATCCCGGGCGGCATTTTTGCGCCATCGTTGTCTATCGGTGCCGGTTTCGGTAATTTATTGCATCTGTTATTCGATAATACGTCGTTGCAGATGTTGATCGCTTTGGCGATGGTGGGATATCTGGCGGCAGTGACGCAGTCGCCGATTACTGCTTTCGTGATCGTGATGGAAATGATTAACGGCCACGCTTTAGTGATTTCATTGATGGCAACGGCACTGATCGCCAGCCGGATATCACGGTTTTTTGCGCCTCCACTTTATGATGCACTGTCAGAGCGATACCGGCTGTCATGTGCGTCGCAGATTGTTTCACCGGATTTAAGAAAGTCAGAAAATGCTTAAAAAAGATATGGCGGAGTATTACGCCAAACGTGCCGAAACTTACGAAGAAATTTATACCCGTCCAGAGCGCGAGGATGAACTGTTAACGCTGCAAGTGCGCGTGCAAGAATTGCTGGAAGGTCACGATGTATTGGAATTAGGCTGCGGAACCGGCTTTTGGACTAAAGAGCTTGCTGCTTCGGCAAAATCGGTTACTGCTACCGATATCAATCCGGAAGTCATGAAGCTGGCGCAGGCCAAAGAGTTTCCCGCAGATAAGGTTCGCTTTGCGATAGCCGATGCCTTTGACCTTCAGCTGGATCGCACGTACACGGCGGTGTTTTTTGGGTTTCTGTGGTCGCATATTGCGCGTGAAGATCAAAACAGGTTTTTGCTGCATTTGCGCGAAAAGATTGGATCGAACACGTTGATGGTGATGTTGGACAATAGCTATGTGGAAGGTAGTAGTACGACGATTGCGCGTACCGACTTGCTGGGAAATACTTTTCAGCATCGCCGCTTGCCGGGCGCACCGCATGGCGACCGCTATGAGATTTTGAAGAATTTTCCTAGTGACAGTAATTTGCGCAAGCGGTTGGCGTCTGATACGCGGGATTTGCGTATTTTGAGGTTAGAGCATTATTGGTTGTTGAATTGCCGGTTGAAATAAACTTTTTTAGATCGTCGGCAACTACTCTTATCAAGCAATAGGTTGAATTAACGCTTCTTGATTTTCGGGCGGAGCTGCGGGGGCTGGAAAATTTGCCCATTCATTGGCAAGTGTGACTGTGGTTGTCGCGTCAATTTTTGCTTTGATGCGCAGGTTAAAAGCGCGACCAACCTCCCATTGCGCTTGAGGTCTGGTGCGGAAGGCACCCGTCAAAATGGCACCATGCAGGTCAAAACCGTTCAGGCCATAGATGTCGATGGGCGCCAGTAGCAAACGGCGCAAATGCAGGTCGTTCATCATCTCGTTGCCGGTTTCCTGCATCAGGTTAAGCGCATCTACGATGCTTGACTCCAGGGTTACGTGTAATTTTAGCGCTGCATAAGCGTATTCTCTCGAATCGTTTTTTACGGCAAGAATTTGTGAAAATGGCACGCTATGCACCGATCCGCTGCCGTCGCGTAAACGTACGGTGCGAATGGATAAATGCTCCACCGTTCCGATATGGCCGTTTCCTACGTCAACCCAATCACCGACCGACATCGAGTCTTCGATCAGAATAAAAATCCCGGTAATGACATCTTTTACCAGTGATTGGGAGCCAAATCCGATGGCAAGGCCGACCACGCCTGCCGACGCCAAAAGCGGGGTGACATTCAGGCCCAGATTTGCCAGTGTGGTGATGACCGTCGCGGTCAAGATGATCAGCAGCGAAGCATTGCGTAGGAGCGGCAAGATGGTGCGCATACGTATACTTGGGTTGCGGCCGTAGCGCCCGCTGCGGCTTGGTGTAATTGCTTCCTGAATTGCCGTGTCCAATAATATCCACGCAAGCCATGCCATGGCTAACGTTAGCCCGATCTTGCCCACTGCGGCGAGAATCAAATGGCCAATTTGGGTCGTGTTGGCATAGTCTAGCAACGAACGATCCCAAATTCTGGTGAGTAATTCTATAAAACCAATCCACATTACAATTTGCAGCAAACTGAAAATGGCTGCTTTTAAACGCAGAATGTAAGGGGATTGTCGACGCAGTGATGTCCGTTTTTTTCCGCGGCCAATTCGCTTTAGCAGAGTGCCGATAAAAAACATACCAACCAATAACGCGGCACTGCTGAGCGCGTGGTCTAGCGCCGCGCCGCTGCTGGCGGGACCGAATACTGTAGCGAGACTCACGCCGCCTGCTAAAAGCAAGATTGGGTAGTGCCACAAGGACGCCACAATTTCCAGTGTTTCCATACGTGCGCGGTGGGTGCTACGCACTTCTGAGGATCGGTTACGGATCAAGTGGGCGATCGGGCGTCGAAAGCGCAGCGCAAAAACCACACATAAAATAGCAGCAATCAGGTTGGCTGACGTCGCTACCAAACTGGATAGTGCACCACCGATAATTGAGTACAGTTTGGGATTGTTGATCGCGTCGCCAAACCAGCCAGCGAAGCCAATGAAGTACAACAATCTCCAGGCGCGTCGATACAAAATGTGGATGGCGACATTGCGATGACCGCTGTAGGAAAGTGAAAAAATGATCGCGCACACTGCTCTGAATACGCTTGCGCCAATCATGGTGTACAGCAAAAGTGTGGCAAGTGCGCGACCAAGCGCCGCCGGTAAGCTCAAGACGACAGCGATCTCTACCAGAAGAGCCAGTACCAACGGCATGATATGACGCAAGATATAGATCAGTAATTCTTTGATTCCAGGATCGGTGGAGAGTGTTTCCTGCATGTCGAAGTGCTCACGCACGCGCTTGCCTAAGTACTGAAGAGTGAAAACAACAAAACCAAACAAAGCCAGCATTTCGACGAAATGCACCAATACGTAAAGCGGTGTTTCGCCCTTTTGTCGTGAAAAGAGGGTCGAGAGTTCATCGGCCGCGCGGGCAAACTGCAGCTTCCAATATTTTTGTGGTGCGGCAACATTGCCGTAGTTTGTCTGGACGGCATCAAGGCTGTCAGAAATTAATCCGATCAATCCCTTTTCAGCCGGTATCGGTGCTTTGGTTTGCTGTTCCGCTTGCTGAAGTGCAGCCACTAAAGCAGTAGCAGCGGGATTTGCTTGTAATGTTTTAGCTAATGCATTGAGTGTGGACGATGATGTGGCAGCCGCTGCATTCGATGCTGGCGTGGTCGTTGTTGTGGTTGTTGTCGTCGTCGAAGTGGCAGGTACTACCTTGCTATCTGAAGCCGACCAGGCTGGGACGATATGCAATAACAAGCAAATGATGAGCAGCAACTGCGCAGAGGACAGCGCCAGCGCGCCAAGTCGAGTGGAGCTCATAGTAGGCATAATGACGTAAAAAAAAACATAAAGAAGTGATCTTACCGCAGCGACGGCAACGCAACGCATGCGTTATGCCGTTTAACGTCGTCGTTGTGTTTTTGCGTTACCGTTTGACTTGGTTCTGGTTCCTATGATGGCTCTTTCAACTATTTCTTATAAAAATATTATGGCGAATTTCAGTGCACTTCCAATCTAAAATTATTATTTAACAATTAATTATATTGGGATCGTCATATGTCAAGTAGATTGCATCACGCAATAAGCTGAGCAATATGGAAACTTCAGGCAAACTGCACTGTGGTCGATTGATATGGGCTTTGTACGGGTTTTGGATGGTTTCCTTTCGTTTTCTTTTGGTTAATGGCTATATGAAAAAAATCGACACACTTGGGTTGCAACATGGTTGCACCGGTATTGTTTTTCTGTGTTTTTCTTTATTCACTCAGATTGCCTTCGCGCAGATAAAAATCGGCGTCGATCTCGCCTTAACGGGCCCAGCGGCTGCGATAGGTGCGCCCACTAAAAACACCGTCCTATTGTGGCCAAAGCAGATTGGCGGGCAACGCGTCGAGTACATTATTCTCGATGATGGTTCCGATCCGAGTAACGCGGTACGTAATGCGCATAAACTCATTAGCGAAGATAAAGTTGATTTGATCGTTGGCCCGAATACCACGCCGAATGCGTTAGCTTTGCTGGATGTCATCGCTGAGGGCGAAACGCCGATGATTGCATTGGCGGCGTCCGCGTCAATAGTTTCGCCTCTGGATGCCAAGCGGGCGTGGGCGTTCAAAATGCCACAAAATGACTCGCATATGGCGACGATACTGACACAGCACATGGCCGACAATCACATTAAGACAGTCGCTTTTATCGGATTTGCGGATGCTTACGGCGATAGTTGGTGGCGTGAATTTTCAAGGCTGGCAGAGCTGCGGAAGATAAAGATTGTTGCCAGTGAGCGTTACAATCGGACTGATACGAGTGTCGTTGGACAGACACTTAAAATTATGTCGGCCCAGCCTGATGCAGTGTTGATTGCGGCAGCGGCCACGCCTGCAGTGTTGCCACAAAGAACGTTGGTCGATCGTGGCTATAAAGGACGCATCTATCAGACTCACGGTATTGCTACGCTTGATTTTCTAAGAGTCGGTGGCAAGGATGTTGAGGGGACTTTTTTCCCAACCGGACCCGCAGTGGTCGCCAGACAATTGCCGAATAGCAATCCCGTCAAGAAGACAGCATTAGACTTTACGACTCGCTATGAAGCGGCGTATGGTCCAGATACCATGACCCAGTTTGCCGCCGATGCTTGGGGCGCGTATATGTTAATTGCGAACGCGATACCGCAAGCATTGACCAAAGCCAAACCCGGTACTAAACAATTTCGAGCTGCGCTCCGTGATGCGTTGGAGCAAACGCACAATCTGACCGTTCCGCAAGGTGTGATCAACATGAGCCCTATCGATCACGTTGGTCTTGATCAGCGCTCCCGAGTGATGGGGCGTATTGTGGGAAATAAATTCACTTATGCTTACGGAGGATGAGGGATGTGTTGTGGAGCCGATGATCCAATTTTTATTAAAATATTAACTTAATGATCGAGCAATGTAGCACAACATTAAATGCAGGATTATTTACTTAGTGGACGTTGCCTGATGTTTTCTTTGTAAAACCGGTGCAATGTCAGAACTATGGCACCGGATTGGTCTATCCCTCACGCCAATTAAATTTCCAGATTGTCGATCAGCCGCGTGATGCCTATTTTTGCTGCGGCCAAAACAACCAGTGGTTCGCCCTTTGCTACTTCGCTGGCCGATGCTGGTTGCAGGTTGCTCCGCTTACGAACTGAAATGTAATCGGGCTGCCAGCCAGCTTCACGGAGTTGAGCGATTGCATCTTGTTCCAGCGCGTCGATCGTTTTCTGACCGCTACGGACACCTTCCGCCACTTGCGTCAGCATCTTGAACAAATTCGGCGCTTCAGCACGGTCCTCCGCAGATAAATACATATTGCGGGAAGAGAGCGCCAAGCCATCGTCAGCCCGAAAGGTTTCTGCAGCGATGATGTCGGTAGGTAGCGCAAACTGTTTTGCCATGTTCCGAATGATCATTAATTGCTGATAATCTTTCTTGCCGAAGACCGCCACGCGCGGTTGAACGCATGAAAATAGCTTCATTACTACGGTGGTGACGCCGGCAAAAAAGCCGGGACGGAATTCGCCCTCTAGTGTATTGCCGAGATCGTCCGGTGGACTAATGCGAAATTCCTGTGGTTCTGGATAAAGATCTTTTTCCGTTGGTGCAAACAGGACGTATACGCCTTCCTTCTCCAGTTTTGCCACGTCTGCGGCAAAAGTACGCGGATATTTATCGAAGTCTTCATTGGGCCCAAATTGCAGACGGTTGACAAAAATCGACGCCACAATAGGATCGCCGTGACGTTTGGCCAGCCGCATCAGTGATAGATGGCCATCATGCAAGTTGCCCATAGTTGGCACGAAGGCTGTACGTAGCTGGCCGCGCATGTGGTCACGCAATTCTTCGATAGAGGAAATAATTTTCATGAAATTGATCAGGTGATAAAAGTCGAATACAGCAACGGACTGCAGCGGTATAAAAAATGTTTGGTTAATTTATTTGGGAGTTTTTCGTCGCCGATCGCGCTGCGGAATCACGCTTTAAGAATCGGCCGAAGTAAAAGAGTCATCATCAGGACGGGGAATAAGCCAGACGCACGTAGATCGGTGCAAAGGGTTCGGCTTGCGTGATTTCGATCAATGTTTCTTTGGCAAGTTCCAGCAGGGCGATGAAATTCACGACTAGTACGGGGACGCCGCGTGCGGGATCGAACAACTCGGCAAATTCGACGAATCTGGCGGACTGCAAACGTCGTAAAATACCCGTCATGTGTTCGCGGACTGATAGTTCTTCGCGACTAATGATGTGATGTTGTGTAAGTTTGGCGCGTTTGATGACATCGGCCCAGGCGGATTGCAGATCGATGACAGCGACTTCTGGCCAGCGTGTGACGATGCTTTGTTCAATATAAATTTGGGTGCGGACAAAATCACGCCCCAATTGCGGCAGCTCGTTGATTTCACGTGCCGCTAATTTCATTTGCTCGTATTCCAGCAAGCGACGCACTAACTCTGCCCGAGGATCTTCTGCCTCTTCGCTGTCGGTTTTTCTGGAAGGCAACAACATCCGCGATTTAATTTCAATCAGCATCGCCGCCATGAGCAGATATTCAGCGGCCAGTTCAAGGTTAGTAATGCGAATCTGATCAACGTATTCCAGATATTGCAATGTAACTTGCGCCATCGGAATATCAAGAATATTGAAGTTTTGCTTGCGGATTAAGTAGAGCAACAGATCAAGCGGCCCTTCGAATGCTTCGAGAAAGACTTCCAGCGCATCCGGTGGAATGTATAAATCGCTCGGCATGCGAAATAGCGGTTCGCCATACAGACGTGCAAACGCGACACCGTCGACTACGTTCGGTGTCGAGTCTGGCTGTCCCTCAACGGTGATTTCAGCGGCGTCTGACGAATTCTGCGTCATAGTGATCTTTTGACACCTCTGTTAATCGTCTTATGTTTGCGGGAGAAAGCCGTCGCAATATTAGTGTTCGTTTTGATAAACGTAGGGCTGTTGTGGAACGCGGGAGTCATTTGAGCGCAGTTGACTATCAAGATCGATAGGTGTTTTGTCCCATAAAAGTGCCCGACCGGCCAGTTGTTCTTGTTCCAATGCAGGGTTCTTTACCTTCAGTTCGCTGATGAACTGGGTGATTTCGGACTGGTATCCAGAAAATTGCTTGGAAAATTTCATTATATTTACCTGTTTTACTTATTTAGAAGCACATAAAAGTTAAGCGCTATTTTATGTCATTTCTTGTAGTGATGAATCGATAGTTGCTTTATGAATAACTTTTCTATTGTTCTATTATTTGTTACGGAAGTAGAATCAAAAAAACCAATGTCGACCAGCGACTCTTTACGAATAGGCTGGCCGTCACATTTACTGCTATTTATAGGTTATTAGCGAATCCGCATCCCCGGCGCAGCGCCTGGCCACGGAGTGAGAATATAAATACCTGGATTGGCTTTTTCATCCGCCGCTGAAGCCGCTAATACCATGCCTTCGGATATGCCGAATTTCATTTTGCGCGGTGCAAGATTGGCAACCATGACGGTCATCTTGCCAACCAATTCCTCTGGCTTATAAACGGACTTGATGCCAGAGAATACATTCCGTAAGCGACCTTCACCGACGTCAAGTGTTAGTCGCAACAGTTTGTCGGATCCTTCAACGTGCTCACAGTTAACTATTTTAGCAATTCGTAAATCGATTTTAGTGAAGTCATCAATTTTGATTTCCGGTGCCAGTTCTTCGATAGCCACGTTATCTTCCGCGCCAGTAACTGGCGCCGCTTCAATGGCGAGTCCATCCACTTTGCCTTCTGGCGGTTCGAACAAAGCTTCCAGCATTTTAGGCTCAACCCGAGTCATCAAATGCGTGTAGGTATTGATTTGGTGACCATTACCAATCGGCAAATTAATATCACCCCACTGCAACGGCGCGATCTGCAAGAAGGCTTCGACTTGCTTCGCTAGTACCGGCAAGACGGGCTTTAAATAGATCGTCAATATTCGGAACGCTTCGAGAAGGCGGCTGCAGACTTCATGCAAGGCGGCTGACTTGCTCGGGTCTTTGGCTAGTTCCCAAGGCTTATTAACGTCGACGTAGGCGTTGATGATATCGGCCTGATCCATGATGGCGCGGAGTGCTTTGCCGTATTCGCGTCCTTCATACAGGTTTTTGATATCGGCGGAAACGGCGCGGAGATTTGCCAGAAACGGATCGCCATCGGTGGCCCAAAGCGTGCTGACCTTACCATCGAATTTTTTGGCAATGAAACCAGCTGCACGACTGGCGATATTGATGTATTTGCCAATCAAATCAGAGTTCACCCGGGCAACAAAATCATCTGGATTAAAATCAACGTCTTCGACTTTGGCGCTCAATTTGGCAGCGATGTAATAACGCAACCACTCTGGGTTCATGCCGATGTCGAGATAGCGCAATGGCGAGATACCCGTGCCACGGGACTTCGACATCTTTTCACCGCTAACAGTGATAAAACCGTGCACGAAGATGTTATTCGGCACTTTGCGCCCGGCAAACTTGAGCATTGCTGGCCAGAACAACGTGTGGAAATATGTAATGTCTTTACCAATAAAGTGGTATTGCTCAGTGCTAGGATCAGCCATGAAGGCATCAAAGTCACGACCGGTTTTGTCGAAATAATTTTTGAGTGATGCCAGATAGCCAATTGGCGCGTCCAGCCAGACATAAAAATACTTGCCCGGTGCATCAGGAATTTCAATACCAAAGTACGGCGCATCGCGGCTGATGTCCCAGTCACCCAGACCACCGTCGCCCTCTAACCATTCTTTGGCCTTGTTGGCGACTTCAGGTTGCAGACGATTGTCTTCGAGCGCCCATTGGCGCAAGAAGTCTACGCAACGTTGATCTGACAGTTTGAAGAAGAAATGTTCTGACGATTTCATGATCGGGGTGGCGCCCGACAATGTGGAGTACGGATTCTTTAGATCGGTGGGCGCATACACGGCGCTGCAATTTTCGCAAGAGTCGCCGTATTGGTCTTTGGTGCCGCATTTTGGACACTCGCCCTTAATGTAGCGGTCCGGCAAGAACATATTTTTGACCGGATCGAAAAATTGTTCGATGGTCTTGGTTGTGACCAGTTCGGCATCGTCGCGCAGGCTGCGATAGATTTCTTGCGACAAGGCGTGATTTTCAGGGCCGTCAGTCGAATGCCAATTGTCAAACGCGATATGGAACCCGTCCAGATACTCTTTGCGACCGGCCGCAATATTGGCGACAAATTGTTGCGGCGTGATCCCGGCTTTTTCAGCGGCGATCATGATTGGTGCGCCATGGGCATCGTCGGCACCGACAAAATGTACCTCATTGCCCAGCATTCGTTGGAACCGTACCCAGATATCGGCCTGGATGTATTCCATGATGTGGCCGATGTGGAATGCGCCGTTGGCGTAGGGCAGGGCGGTCGTAACGAATAGCTTGCGCGGAGGTTGCAAAGGTGAAGTGCTCAAATTGGTGCTCATTTAGCGATGCTGGTTTAAGTAAAACAGTGATTTTAGCAGTGCCAGCGCCTATCTCGTGCAAAGTAGGGCATCGTTACACCTTCCGGTGTGCCATTGTTGTTATTTGGAAAACTTTAGTGTGACCGAGTTTTCTGTCCGATTTTGGCATCTGATCTGCGCCGATCAGACGATTTAGTTTAGACTTGGCGCAATCATATAGAGGAGAAATAATGAGCGTCACGATTGAAGCGGTTAAGACCGCATTGTCCAATGTTATTGACCCTAACACCGGCAAGGATTTGATTTCCAGCAAATGTATAAAAAATATTCAGTTAGACGGCGCGAATGTTGCGTTTGATGTCGAACTGGGTTATCCAGCGAAAAGTCAATTTAGTTTGATTCGTAGTGCCGCAATTGCTGCGCTTAGCGGTATCGCGGGCAATGTCAGTGCGAATGTCTACTCAAAAATTCAAGCGCATTCGGTGCAGCGTGGTATCAAGTTGATGTCTAACGTCAAGAACATCATCGCCGTCGCTTCGGGCAAAGGCGGCGTCGGCAAATCAACAACAGCGGTAAACCTCGCGTTGGCCTTGGCCGCGGAGGGTGCACAAGTCGGTATTTTGGATGCGGATATTTATGGTCCGTCGCTGCCGATGATGATGGGTATCAGTGGTCGCCCTGAAACCAAGGACGGCAAAACGATGGAGCCGATGGAGAATCACGGCTTACAGGTTTCCAGCATCGGTTTTATGGTGGATCAGGATGAGCCGATGGTGTGGCGTGGTCCGATCGTCACCCAAGCGCTACAACAGTTGCTGGACCAAACCAACTGGCGCGATCTGGATTATCTGATTGTTGATATGCCGCCGGGAACTGGTGATATTCAATTAACGTTGTCACAAAAAGTTCCGGTCACCGGCGCAGTCATCGTTACAACTCCGCAAGACATTGCGTTGCTGGATGCGCGCAAGGGCTTGAAAATGTTTGAAAAAGTCGGCGTTCCAATTCTCGGTATTGTAGAGAATATGAGTACGCATATCTGCTCAAATTGCGGTCATGCTGAAGCCATCTTTGGGGCTGGAGGTGGCGAAAAAATGTGCAGCGAATACGGTGTTGATTTTCTGGGTGCGCTGCCGCTGACGATGTCGATTCGTGAGCAGACGGACTCTGGCAAGCCGACAGTGATTGCAGAGCCCGATGGGCCGATAGCGCATATCTACAAAGAGATTGCGCGGAAGGTGGCAATCAAGGTGGCGGAGAAGGCTAAAGATATGTCGAGCAAGTTTCCGACAATTGTGATCAAGAACGATTGATCGCAGTATGGTAACGCAGAGCGTGTCAGGTCAATTGGACTGGCTGACACGCTCAGATGCTATGATCCTTTGGCTGGTTCCAATTGGCTGGCTCGCTTAACGAGCCGTTCGTTCTCATTGAAAAAGGGTCATACGATGAAATCACGATTATTTACCGTACTTTTTAGCGTTTCGATGTTGGCCGCAGGTTTTATGCCGCAAATGGCACACGCTGCGTCTGTTAATTTTGTGTCACCCGCCGATGGTGCAGTGCTCACCAGCCCCTTCCCTGTCAAGTTTAGTGTCACGGGAATGGAGATTAAACCAGCGGGTGATATGACGCCAAGTACAGGGCATCATCATCTATTGATCAACCAAGGGCCAATTAAGGCGGGAGAGGTAATTCCTGCTGATGCGCAGCATCTGCATTTTGGCAAGGGCCAGACTGAGACGATGGTTACTCTGCCACCGGGCAAGTACAGTTTGACGATGCAACTCGGTAACGGCTTACATCAGTCGTATGGTCCCGAATTAAGCAAAACAATTAACGTCACCGTTAAATAAACCCTTTGCGTTGCCCGGACTAGCACAGCAAGTGATCAAGGGCGCAATCGGCGCAGATGTTCCCTCTGCCGGTGCAACGCGGTAAAATGTGGTTTTCATTGATAGCGGCTTTGGCAATCCAAGGCCGTTTTTATTTATCATGACCGCCACTACTTCAGCAGTAACTCCTCCTTTATCTCCTGTTCGCACCCGATTTGCGCCAAGTCCAACCGGCTATTTGCATTTGGGTGGTGCGCGCACAGCATTGTTTTCCTGGGCTTACGCTCGTCACTTTGGCGGTACGTTTGTATTGCGCGTCGAAGATACCGATCTTGAGCGTTCAACGCCGGAAGCGGTGGAGGCCATCATCGAAGGGATGCAATGGCTTGGTCTTGAGCACGACGAAGGTCCCTTTTTTCAGATGCAGCGCATGGACCGTTATCGTGAAGTGATTGCACAAATGCTGGCTGACGGCAGCGTCTACTATTGCTATTCGTCGCCTGAAGAAGTCGAAGCCATGCGCGAAAAAATGCGCGCTGCGGGTGAGAAGCCGCGCTACGACGGAACCTGGCGCCCAGAACCGGGCAAGACTTTGCCTGCGATTCCTGCTGATCGTACGCCGGTCGTGCGCTTCAAAAATCCTCTGGATGGTGACGTGAGTTGGGATGATGTCATCAAAGGCACGATTACCATTTCCAATCGTGAGATGGATGACCTCGTTATCGCTCGGCCTGATGGCACGCCGACTTACAATTTTTGCGTGGTAGTTGATGACTGGGATATGAAGATTACGCATGTCATCCGTGGTGACGACCATGTAAATAACACACCGCGCCAAATTAATATTTTGAAAGCACTCGGCGCGACTTTGCCTTTGTACGGTCACGTGCCGATGATTCTTGGCGCGGATGGCGAAAAGCTCTCTAAGCGCCATGGCGCCGTGAGCGTGATGGATTATCCGGCGCAAGGTTATCTGCCGGAGGCGATGCTGAATTATCTGGCGCGTCTGGGTTGGAGCCATGGTAACGAAGAAGTGTTCTCGATTGCGCAGTTTTGTGAGTGGTTCGACTTGGATCATCTATCGAAATCGCCAGCACAGTTCAATCCGGAAAAGCTGGCTTGGGTGAACAATCACTACATTAAGTTAGCAGACAATAACCGCTTGGCTGAATTGGTACGGCCATTGATGGAAAAAAATGGTGCCGATTTCTCAGATAGCGCTGACGGGTTATTCAAAGCACCGGATCTGGCAAAAGTCATCGGCCTGATGAAAGAGCGCGCCAACACCACGCATGAGATAGCCACGGCTGCGATGCTGTTTTATCGTCAGCCTGCGCCAGATGCAGCATTACTTGACCAGCATTTCAACGCTGTCGCAGCGACTATTAAGCCAGCACTGGCCGATTTCGCTGAGCGCTGCAAAACGGTTGAGTGGAATAAAGCGGCATTGGCCCCGATGATTAAGGAAGTGTTGGCAGCGCATGCGCTGAAAATGCCTCAAATTGCGATGCCAATGCGCTTGATGCTGACCGGTCAGTTACAGACACCGGCGATCGATTTGGTGCTGGAATTGTTTGGTCGCGAAACTGTATTAAACCGCCTACAGAAATATCTTTGATAAATCTTCAAAACGGGATTGTCAGGGAGGTCATTACTTTGCTATAATTTCGCTTCTTCGCAAGGGGGTATAGCTCAGCTGGGAGAGCGCTTGCATGGCATGCAAGAGGTCAGCGGTTCGATCCCGCTTACCTCCACCAGCGTAAGCAGGTGGAGTAAAAAAGAGTAAAGTAGTAAAGTAATACCACTAGCAGTACGGACAGATTATTGTCCCCATCGTCTAGAGGCCTAGGACATCACCCTTTCACGGTGAGTACAGGGGTTCGAATCCCCTTGGGGACACCAGATAAAAAAGTCGCATCTGCGTGATGCGACTTTTTTTATTAAGACCGAATAGGTCGAGCATTGCAGAATTAGTGTAAATTGTAAGCGAAGCAAGGCCACGCGAGCAAAGCTGTGTGTGTACAGCAAAGTAGTAAGGACAGATTTCTGTCCCCATCGTCTAGAGGCCTAGGACATCACCCTTTCACGGTGAGTACAGGGGTTCGAATCCCCTTGGGGACACCAAGATAAAAAGCCCGCATCGGTTGATGCGGGCTTTTTGCATTGTTGGAAATATCACCGTATATCGATCATTAATAAAAAATCACTAAATAAACACTCTCTACAGATAGATTTTAAGAGTGTGATCAAAGATATAATTATATTGTTGTATTAAATCCACAATAGTGGTGTGATGATAGATATTGTTTTTGAATGATCTGCATCAACTTTAAAAGTTCACATTTTCATTCCATATCAGAATCAGCACGTTGGCGTGCTAACACGCGATGCGCACGTTGCATATCGCTCGCTAAATTGCTCTTCGCCTCATTACGACAAGCAGCCAGTTCCCTATTGCGTAAACTACGGCACTCATTTAGTGACTGTTGATAAGCCGCGTTGGCTTCCTTTGTCATGTTATTGAAGCGCGCACGCGGGGACATGTCCTCGCTATGCCAGCGAGGCGGGTCTTTCATTTGTACATTTTCTTCGGCGGCGAAAGCGTGCATCGCGTAACTTCCAGTCGCTATCAGAGCGGTTAGGAAAGCAGCGTGAATTTTGCGGTGCATGGTTATTACTCCTTGCTGCGGTAATGTTGCTGCGCAGCGGTTTATGAGATGCAAGAAAAGTGGTTCAACTTAGCTTGAGTCCACCGATAAACATTTGTCTTAGGTGAGAGTTTTGTTGCGGCATAGTGCTATTGTCTAAAGAGTCATTACCCATTAGGGTCACAATGCACGTCAGGCTTATGTTAAGCGTGACCTTACAGCCGTCCGGTGAGCAATAACACAATGAGCACGATGACGATGACGCCTGTGATGCCACTTGGTCCATAGCCCCAACTGCGGCTATGCGACCAGGTTGGTAGCGCGCCCACCAGTAATAGAATCAAAATAATTAGAAGGATCGTTCCCATGCTTTACTCCTCTTTGGTTAGTTGTTGCAAAAAAAGATGTAACGCCAAGCATGTGATGCAGCTTCGACCTGTTTTTTAAACTTGCGGACAAGTCGATTTTGTCGGATGTGATTGTGTCTATCCTTTTAGCGCAATCGATTAATAACGTGAAATTTGGCCGTTATCGATCCTTACTCGATCACCTACGCGTAAATCCCCTGGATTGCTGAGATTTATGGTCTGGTAACCGTTGTCGTTCATACGAACGCGCACGTCGTAAGAGGAAGGAGTTTGATTATTACGTTGCTCCAGCTGGTTTCCGACTACCGCGCCGCCGACCGCACCGCCAACTGTGGCGACTGTATTACCAGTTCCATGACCGATTTGATGCCCCAAGACGCCGCCTAGTAGGCCACCGACTAGTGCGCCTGCAATTCCGCGGCTTTGGTTTTCTCCTTGAACGACATCGATGGCATCAACGACGCCGCGGCCGTTATAGGATTGTCGGCTCGATGGAATGTTTTGATTGGGCGGATTATATTGATTTGATTGATAAGATTGATTTGGAGGATTGCGGTATTGCTGTCCATCGTATGGGCTGGCGCAAGATGCAAGAAGAAGGGTCCCGCCGATCACCGTCGAAACTAAAAAAGTGCGGGATATATTGTTGTATTTCATAGCATCTCCTAAATCCATTGACTAGTCGTGATAGATGAGTACGGAATCTCAGTGTGGATTGGTCGTTACCAATCCTCTTCAACGTTAGTGAAAACTAAAAACACTTTTTCTAAATATGCTGCCCTGAAGGTCAATGCATAAAAATATAGATGAGTACTACGATGACTGCCGGTACGCCGAGCAGCCATGCTAAAAAATACTTACCCATGACGTAATCCTATCGAATCGGTTGGCGAAAAAAATAACATCACGAATTAAGTTTTAGAGTAAGTTTTAGGGATAAGGAGCTACTAGGTCGCCTCAACGAGCTAATTAAATATAAAGAAAAAGGATTTCTAACTCTATCGGACGGGGGCTCTTAATGCTGTAGGACTACGCGAAGTAACCTAGCCGAACGTCAGCCGTTGGCTACGCATTATGATTATCTCGAATACTTATAGCGTTACCGTTATTACCGTTCGTCCTACTTAAGGGTAGGAGGCTGTCCTATACGGCGAGAAGTAAGAGCGGTCTATTATGAGTATTCAAGATAGCTTAATTGGACTTAATCTCTCTTAAATTCTGCTACGTAACGTTGATCATTTTGAAGGTTGCCAGAAAGAAATTTCGAACGGATGATTGCAAGGTTAAAAGGAGTTCTAAATGATGAACAGCAAAAGTGCTTTATTGATGCTAGCCGTTTCTAGTTTGACCGCATTGTTGTTGATGGCGAAGCAAAGACTAGCCCGAGCTAATTCGGAGCAAAATTTACAGAAAAAAGCGATTACTACCTGGGAAGGCGAGGGTGGAAATCTTCCCGAGAGACATGGTCGGGCGGAGTAGATAATCGCGTGTTAGGGGTGACAAAGAATTCTTCTTCCGGGAAAATTTCGTCAGCTTATTCGTTAGCTTTTATTCAGTCTTACTCAAATCTGGTCCTTAAACGCGCAGGCGCGGTTTGTTGTGTGCATGTTTGTGCGTGTGCGTGTGCGTTGCGGCCTGATCTGGCATCTATTGTGATGCGCTCGCAGTCAGGCTTTACCACTCCCCTCTCACTCTGGTTTACGCCCTTGTCCTAAATGATGGGTAACAGGTAAACGGGTGTTAAACAGGTGGTTATTTAAACCGCTTTGACTAAATATTTCGTGCCACGCTTTGAGTCCAGTAACCAGGTTTAGCGAAGGTTTCTTTCAAGCGATCGATGAAAAATCGTGTTTTAGCAGGGAGATGTCTTTGCTGCGGATATACAGCCATGATGTCGTAGTGTGGCAGTGCAAACTCATCGAGAACGGTAATGAGTTCGCCGCTGGCTAACTGTGACTGAATTTCCCAGGTAGATCGCCACGCCAAGCCGAGGCTTTCGCTCACCCATCGATGTAGCAACTCGCCATCGTTACAATCCAAATTTCCTTCTGCCTTAATCACAATCGGCCTACCACCCTGTTGGAAATACCATCCACGTTGCTGGCCGCCTTGCAGGTTAAACGATAAGCAATTGTGATCTGCTATATCGTCTAAAGTAGCAGGCGTGCCGTTGCGACGCAGATAATCTGGAGTAGCGCACACTACGCGCCGATTGCTCGCTAGTTTGACCGCAACGAAATTGGGGTCAATTACGCCGCCGATACGAATGCTGATGTCGTAGCCTTCGCGTACCAGATCGACCACACGATCAGTGAGATTGAACGAAATTCTCACTTCCGGGTTAGCTGCAATAAAATCCGGTGCATGCGGCGCGACGTGCTTACGTCCAAACGCTGCTGGCGCCGACACCACTAAATGTCCGGTGGCTTTATGGCGCCCTTCGGAAATAATTTTTTCGGCAAAATCAAGATCTGTCAGTAGCTTACGGCAATGATCCAGAAACACTGTTCCTTGTTCAGTTAGTGTCAGATGACGCGTGGTGCGATGCATGAGCTTGGTACCGAGTCGCTTCTCTAGCGCATCAATACGCCGCCCTAACATGACGGGTGTGATGTTTTGCTCCAGCGCCGCACCGGCCAGACTCCCTTTTTCGACCACACTGACGAGCGCTTCGATTTGTTTCAGCTTGTCCATATCTTCCTCCGATTGTCTACTTTACCGCGGATTCCGTACTAAAAGTATGGAATAAGAAGACGAATTGTCTTCTTATCAAACATAAAGTTTGCTATTACGATGTGCTTTATCGACTTCAATCCTTTAGGATTTACGCAAAATCGCCAAAACTGCATTGTGCTTTCTTAGCCGCCCACGCGCCGCGATACGACGTATTGGTTTTGTCTGAGGGGTGGGCAAATTCAATGTGAGGCTAGTTTTGCGTAAGTCCTTATCCCAATCAAACACCGCGCTCATTGTGTTGCTCATTGTGTTGCTCATTGTGGTGAGAGTTGGATAAATTTTCGTTTGGTAACACCTTGATAGCGATGTTTAAGCGGTAACAAAACAATCAACAATCTGGAGGCAATATGGCAAAGATGAGAGCAATTGACGCAGCGGTATATGTATTGGAAAAAGAAGGCTGTTTGCAAGCGTTCGGTGTTCCAGGTGCAGCGATTAACCCGCTTTATTCAGCGATGAAAAAGCACGGCGGCATCAAACACGTACTGGCCCGTCACGTTGAAGGCGCATCACATATGGCCGAAGGCTATACCCGCGCCGCCGCTGGCAATATCGGCGTCTGTATCGGCACTTCGGGACCAGCCGGTACCGACATGATTACCGGCTTATATTCAGCCCAGGCCGATTCAATTCCTATTTTGTGCATTACCGGTCAGGCACCGCGTTCACGTTTGTACAAAGAAGATTTTCAAGCGGTCGATATTGAGTCAATCGCTAAACCAGTCACTAAATGGGCGGTCACCGTGCGTGAGCCAGCATTGGTGCCACGCGTGTTCCAGCAAGCTTTCCATTTGATGCGCTCAGGTCGCCCGGGTCCCGTACTTATTGATTTGCCGTTTGATGTGCAGGTGGCAGAGATCGAATTTGATCCTGATACGTATGAATCGTTGTCAGTCTACAAGCCGAAAGCTTCCCGCGCACAGATCGAAAAAGCCTTAACCATGTTGGGTGAAGCCGAGCGTCCGTTGCTGACAATTGGTGGCGGCGTTATCAATGCGGATGCTGCTGAACTGGCTGTCGAGTTTGCTGAATTGACCGGCGTTCCGGTGATTCCAACATTGATGGCATGGGGCGCAATTCCTGACGATCATCCGCAAATGGCCGGAATGGTCGGCTTGCAAACCAGCCATCGTTATGGCAATGCCACTATGTTGGCATCGGACTTTGTACTCGGTATTGGCAATCGTTGGGCCAATCGCCATACCGGTTCAGTCGAAGTATTTACCAAGGGCCGTAAATTTGTGCACGTGGATATTGAGCCGACGCAGATCGGTCGCGTCTTCGGTCCTGACTATGGCATTGTTTCGGATGCAAAAGCCGCATTGATCCTGTTTATTGAGGTCGCAAAAGAATTAAAAGCAGCGGGTAAATTACCTGATCGGTCAGCTTGGTTGCGCGAATGCCAGGAGCGCAAACGCACTATGCAGCGCCGGACGCATTTTGAAAACGTACCAGTCAAACCGCAACGCGTGTATGAAGAAATGAACCGCGCATTCGGTCGCGATACTTGCTACATCAGCACGATTGGTTTGTCGCAAATCGCAGCGGCCCAATTCCTGCACGTATACCATCCGCGGCATTGGATCAACTGCGGTCAGGCCGGTCCATTGGGCTGGACTATTTCGGCGGCACTCGGCGTCTGCGTCGCGGATCCGAAGCGTGAAGTAGTCGCGATTTCTGGCGACTATGATTTTCAATTCATGATTGAAGAGTTGGCCGTCGGCGCGCAGTTTAATTTGCCGTACATCCACGTGGTAGTTAACAACTCTTACCTTGGTTTGATACGTCAGGCGCAACGCGGCTTTGAAATGGATTACTGCGTACAACTTGCATTTGAGAATATCAATGCGCCAGAGTTGAACGGCTATGGCGTGGATCATGTTGCCGTAGTTGAAGGTCTTGGTTGCAAAGCCATACGGGTCAGCAATCCGAATCAGATTCAGGACGCATTTGCGCAAGCAAAGCGCTGGATGGCCGAGTTCCGCGTGCCGGTAGTGGTGGAAATTATTTTGGAGCGCGTCACTAACGTCGCCATGGGTACCGAAATTGACAACATCAACGAGTTTGAAGATTTGGCGACTAGTCGTGAAGATGCGCCTACCGCGGTTAGTTTGTTGGACTAAGTCACTTTAATCTGCGCTGAAATCATTTCCGCATCATTGAATAGAAGGGGAAAAAATATGACCAAACTAGCTGCCAATCTCACAATGCTGTTTACGGAGTTACCATTTCTTGAACGTTTTGGCGCAGCAGCCACAGCCGGTTTCAAAGGTGTTGAGTTTCTGTTTCCGTATGCATTTCGAGCAGAGGAAATAAGCGATAAATTGCAGACCAATGGCTTGGAATTAGTTCTTCACAATTTGCCAGCGGGTAACTGGGAAGCTGGCGAACGCGGGATTGCCTGTCATCCGGATCGCATCAGTGAATTCAAGGAAGGCATAGATGAGGCGCTGCGTTATGCCAAGATACTCGGTGTGAAGCAATTGAACTGTCTGGTCGGCATCGCACCATCCGGCGTCAGTGCGGAAGAACTAAAAGCCACCGTTGTCAGCAATTTGACATTCGCTGCAGATAAATTTCAGGCAGCAGGAATTCGTTTGTTGATTGAACCGATCAACACATTCGATATTCCCGGCTTCTACCTCAGCGGAACCCAGCAAGCGCTCGATCTTATTGCGGCGACTGGGTCGGGCAATATTTTTGTGCAATACGACATTTATCACATGCAACGAATGGAAGGCGAATTGGCAAACACCATCAAAGCCAATCTTCCCCGCATCGCACATATACAACTGGCCGACAATCCAGGCCGTTTTGAACCCGGTACTGGCGAAATCAACTATCGCTTCCTATTTTCGTTTTTGGATGAAATCGGTTACGACGGCTGGATCGGTTGTGAGTACAAGCCTAAGGCGGGAACAGTGGATGGATTGGGTTGGCGCACAGCGCACGGCCTATAAGTAAGGCATTTATGTATGTAGCTGATTCATTAGATCGCAAAGTAATGACAGACAATTTTTACCACATCTAGGAGATTTATCATGGCAAAAGTAGGCTTTATTGGATTAGGTATCATGGGCGCGCCGATGGCGGAAAATCTGCAACGCGGTGGCCACAAGTTATATCTCCATGATCAAAAAAATCCACCAGCAGCATTGATAGACGGCGGCGCAACAGTCTGTACGTCCGGTGCAGAAGTTGCCAAACGCGCTGATATCATTATCGTCATGGTACCGGATACCCCACACGTGGAAGCCGTATTGTTCGACGATAAAGGCGTAGCCGAGGGTTTGACCGCAGGTAAAGTTGTCGTCGACATGAGTTCAATTTCACCGATTGCCACCAAAGGCTTCGCAAAAAAAATCAACGCACTCGGTTGTGAATATTTGGATGCGCCAGTTTCTGGCGGTGAAGTCGGTGCCAAAGCCGCCTCATTGACGATTATGGTCGGCGGTTCTGAAACTACCTTCAACGACGTTAAACCGTTGTTCGAATTGTTGGGTAAGAACATAACGTTGGTTGGCGGCAATGGTGACGGTCAGACCACCAAAGTGGCTAATCAAATCATTGTTGCCCTGAATATTCAAGCTGTTGCAGAGGCATTATTATTCGCTTCAAAAGCAGGAGCCGATCCAGCACGGGTTCGACAAGCACTGATGGGTGGTTTTGCGGCATCGCGCATTTTGGAAGTCCACGGTGAGCGAATGGTTAAACGTACTTTTAATCCAGGTTTCCGTATTGAGTTGCATCAAAAAGATCTAAATCTAGCGTTGCAAGGCGCCAAGGCACTTGGTATTTCATTACCAAATACTGCTATGGCGCAAGAGCTCATGAATACCTGCGCTGCAAATGGTATGAGCGGATTGGATCATTCTGCGCTATGCAGGGCAATCGAAATTATGTCGAATCATCAAATTGCTTCTGCATAAGTGGTAAATTGGGTGCAAAATTATATTCGTAGCCGCCGGTTTTATGAATAACGTCGACACAATTGAGGACCCGCCTGCGGCGGGCCTTAGCTCTTCAGTCACGTTCTTTTTGGTTAGTCTTTTTTGCGGGGCAACGAACCGTATCAAGAAAGAGTAGCTATTTGGCGGGCTACTCCACTCGTATCTACGGAGCATAAACTCTGTTTAATACAGACGATCGAATACAATTGCCAGACGATGAAAACGTTTAATTAAATTTTGCTATTCACCACTCAAGGCCACTCAGCATGACTATCCAAACCGCCGCAATTAATCCTCGCCAACTATTATTAGACATGTACCAAAGCGCCGTCGATGCCGTCAGCGCTGCCAAATGTCTACCAGCCTATTTAGCCAAAATTCCCGCCCCAACCGGTAACGGTCGAACGTTGGTCATTGGCGCAGGTAAAGGCGCGGCAGCCATGGCAAAAGCAGTAGAAGATCATTGGCAAGGTGAACTAGGGGGATTGGTGGTGACACGCTACGGTCACGGCGCTGATTGCAAGCGGATTGAAGTGGTTGAAGCATCCCATCCAGTACCAGATGAGGCGGGGCGTCAAGCTGCAGCACGGATACTGGAATTGGTGCAAGGGCTGACTGAAGATGATTTGGTGCTCTGCCTCATCTCCGGCGGCGGATCGTCATTATTGGCCCTGCCAGCGAAAGGTATCTCGCTGGAGCAAAAACAAGCAATTAACAAAGCATTATTAAAAAGCGGCGCAAATATTTTTGAAATGAATTGCGTACGCAAACATCTATCAGCCATCAAAGGCGGTCGATTAGCGTTGGCGTGTGCGCCAGCGCGGGTTGTGACGCTGATGATTTCCGATATTCCTGGCGACGATCCGGGCGTTATTGCCAGCGGTCCGACACTAGCCGATCCAACGACCTGCGCCGAAGCATTGGCAGTCTTGAAAAAGTATCAGATCGAGATTCCTGCCGCAATTTTGCAACATCTTGAATCCGGTGACGGGGAGAGCCCAAAACCTGGTGATCCAAGACTGGCACGGAATCAACATTACGTTATCGCCACCGCACAGGATGCGTTGGAGGCCGCCGCTGCGACAGCATTGGCAGCTGGTTTGATGCCCTACATTTTATCGGATGAAATGGAAGGCGAAGCACGAGATATCGGCCTCGCACATGCCGCACTAGCTCGCCAAATTGCGCGCCGTGGTCAGCCATTTTCTAAACCTTGCGTTGTTATATCGGGCGGTGAAACAACGGTCACTGTAAGAGGGCATGGGCGAGGTGGGCGCAATGCGGAATTTTTGTTGAGCCTGGCGACTGCGCTGGACGGCTATCCTGATATTCATGCCATCGCTTGCGATACGGATGGCATTGATGGGTCAGAGGACAACGCGGGTGCGATCTATCAACCGCAGTCGATGCGGAAGGCGCTAGAGTTGGGTTTGCGACCTAAGGCAATGCTAGATAATAACGATGGTTATAGTTTTTTTGATGCGCTGGGGGATTTGGTTGTGAGTGGGCCGACGAGAACGAATGTTAATGATTTTCGGGCTATGGTAATTTTGTAGGCTCAGGCAATCTTTACCAAATACCGTCACTGCTCCGTGGTGACGCATTAGCTTCGACATAGGCCGAGCCGACGCAAGAATAAAATAACGCCAACTTAATCCTGTACCAATTTAAAAATACTACCCCGAAAACGCTTGGACCGCTAATAAGTCTAACCGAATTCCCCTCTCACAACCCCCAAAGAAAGCCCACCATGCGCCGCCAACGAAAAGCAAAAATCGTCGCCACACTAGGCCCCACTAGTTCCAGCCAGGAAATGATCCAGGCACTATTCGAAGCCGGTGCAGATGTCTTCCGATTTAACTTTAGTCATGGTAGTCACGCCGATCACCAGGAGCGTTATCGTATAGTGCGCGAGGTAGAAAAAACTGTTGGTCGTCCAATCGCGATTCTCGCCGATCTGCAAGGACCTAAACTTCGTATCGGTCAATTCGCCGATGGCAAAATTACCCTAACCGCTGGTAAGGAATTTACGCTTGATCGTGACACCACTCTCGGAAATAATGACCGGGTTTGTCTCCCACATCCAGAACTATTTGAAGTCATCGCTGCTGGCCAATCATTGTTGCTCGATGATGGAAAATTGCGTCTAAAAGTACTTGATAGTGATGGTCAGCGTATCCGTACACGCGTGGTAAATGGCGGAGCGTTATCTGACCGCAAAGGCGTCAATGTGCCGGATGCCGTGTTGCCCATTCCTGCATTGACCGAAAAAGATAAGCGCGATCTGGCGTTCGCACTGGAGTTGGGGGTTGATTGGGTAGCGCTGTCATTTGTTCAGCGTCCTGAAGATGTGCTCGAAGCCAAAGCGTTGATCGGTGACCGTGCATGGGTGTTGTCGAAATTGGAAAAGCCAGCCGCCCTCGATCAACTCGACGCAATCGTCCGCGTGTCGGATGCGATTATGGTGGCGCGTGGTGATCTTGGTGTTGAGCTTCCGCCAGAGCGCGTCCCGGGCGTACAAAAACGTATCTTGCGTGTGTGCCGCCAACATGGAAAACCAGTAGTCATCGCCACCCAAATGCTTGAGTCGATGATCACGATGCCTGTCCCAACGCGGGCTGAAGCGTCAGATGTCGCAAGCGCGATTTATGATGGTTCCGATGCAGTGATGTTGTCTGCAGAATCAGCTAGCGGCGCTTATCCGCTGGAAGCGGTAGAAATGATGAATCGGATTATCGCTGAAGTCGAGCAAGATCCACTTTACCGCAATCTGCTTGATGCACAACAAGAGACGCCGTTACCTAATCGCAGCGACGCAATTTGTTCCGCACTCCGTGACGTTACGCGCATCGTTGGCGCCAAAGCCACCGTGACTTACACTAGTTCTGGGCATACCAGTTTACGCGCCGCCCGTGAACGGCCGATTGCACCGATTGTCAGCATCACACCAAAGCTTGCAACGGCACGTCGACTGGCGCTGGTGTGGGGCGTTCATTCGACGATCAGCGACCAGGTTCATAACGAAAGCGAGATGGTCAAAGCAGCTTGTGAAACGGTCGTCAAAGAAGGTTTTGCTATTGCTGGAGATCAGATCGCAATCACTGCTGGTATGCCTTTTGGTCAACCCGGTAGTACCAACCTGTTGCGTCTTGCAGAAATTTGGCCGCAATAAGTCGTCTTCAGCAACCTCTTTTAAATGATGGATGAGATATAACAAATGACAAAACCTGCAAATTTCGAAAACTATCATATCCGTAAGTGGTACACCCAAATTGATGACACGCTGGCAAATGAAAGCGGTGTACTAGCCGATGGTGCGGCCTTGCGAAAGATTGTAATAGCGGTCGCCATCCATAATCCGTACGCAGGACAATTCAATCAAAGCCTGGAAAAAATTCTCGCTAATTCTCCTGCGCTGGGAGCGGAATTCGGTCGCCGACTCAATTTGGCGCTAGGCACAGATAAAGTTGAAAGTTACGGCAAAGCCTGCATCGTCGGCATCGGCGGCGAATATGAGCATGGTAATGCGTTCTTAACGCCGGCATTTGTCATGCCAATTCGCGAAGCGATTGGCGGAGGCAAAGCATGGATTCCATCATCAGGAAAGCGTGGTGTACCGGGCACCAATCTTGATATTCCGTTGGCGCATAAAGACGCGTTATACGTGCCATCGCATTACGATACGGTGACGACCCAGTTCACCGATGCACCCAATGCGGACGAAATCGTCGTAGCATTCGCAGTAGCAACGCGCGGTCGTCTGCATGCACGTTTGGGTGGATTGAAAGCGAGCGAAATTGAAGGAAAGAATGGGTTGAATTGAGGTAATGCGTAATATCGAAGGTTGCTAAAATTGCGCATTAGCTAAATTTTCAACAAGTTATTTTCTTTTGTTAGAAAAGTGCAAGCCTGATCGTTTTTTTAATTTCGATCAGGACTTTAATGCCCTTGATACAGAGATCGGCAATAGATAACTTTACAGCTATGTAAATTTATCAGCAAAACTAAACCTAACCAGCCTTCGCTGGTAATGGGGTTCGCTTTACACTTTGAGATACCAGGTGACAGCATTCCCCGCCGCGTTAATTTTTGACCCTGGCATGATATTCCCTGCCTCCACTCGCACCGTTTTGCCTTGCATATGCGGCGCATGCCAGTTGCCTGTTATTGGACACACATCACCCGGATAAGCTTTATGATCTGTAAATATCTGCGGCGCGACCGGCGGTCTGGTTTTCAGATAGTCCGCTTCTTCAGCGGGAATCGTGCCGTCCAGATAGCGCTTGTCTTCCCACAGCAAACGCCACCAGACTTCCTCCCACGTGTCCGTGCCTTCTAATTGATATTCAGTGGCAACCGCACCCGCTAAAAAATAATTAGGGCAACCGACTTTTGCGGCCATTTTTGCCGGATCGGTATTTTTGAAGATCGGCATGATAAACCACGGTTCCCAGATACCGTCAGTGGGAATGGTCCCACCGGTGAAGATTTGATCCTGATGGTTATGGTTATAAGGTGGACACGACGGAAGGTCTTCTGGGAAGATTCGGGGGATCGGCCATTCGGGTTCGAAGAAGAGGGTTTCATAGGTCCATTTTTGGGACTGACGTAGGCTATTCCAATCCACTAAACGAAAAGGGTCGTAATCCTTCAAGTTCGACGTCGTGATCCGCCGAGTAGAGTTCATCGCCGCAGCGATGATGACGTCCTTGATGAAGGCGGTATGATTACTTGGATGAATGCTATTCCCTGAGCGCTCACGGACCATGCCTAAAGCAACATAAAAAGGGGCTTCATCCACGACATGTTCATCTGCATATCGACCAAATAATTGCTCCATAAAATCTGCGCGAGACAGCGTTTTATAGGCTTCTTGCTTATGAGGCGTGGAACGGAGCAGCGCCAGCCCTTGGTCCATTGGTATCATCTGGCGCAAAAATTCTTTATATTCTTCTTCGTGTCGGGTTAAATAATAGGCAGCATCAGGATCGTTTTGTACGGTAAGCGGAGGGTTCTGGAGTTGCTTCAAAAACGCATCCAAAAAACCTTGATAGCGCAATCTGACCTGACTCAGAAAGGTAAAACTGGTGTATTTTTTTACTAAGTAAAACGCCTGACCCCGTGTCTGTTGTTCCTGCTCGGGTGTCATGGTTTGTCGGTTTTGCATATTATTTCTCTCTGTTAATTGTTGGTTTGCTTACCCGCTGTGGCTGCGCCGCGTAACAGATAGCCCTCTTGTACGATCTTGGCGGAGCGTTCGTTAGGGGGCAAAAAGACGGCGGTTGCTCGCACATGATTTGGAATGTCTGCGTCGGTCCAGTTGGTCGGTTTTGCCGGTATATGTTTTTCAACGTATTCACGTAGTGGCTTGTGATCGGTATTAAAAAAGTCGATAGCCAGATGACTTTCGCCCTTTGGGTATCGACTTGCTTGACAAGAAAATAAGTGCGCGGGGGGCTCAATTGTTGATTTGCGCTTTACACTTTGAGATACCAGGTCACGGCATTCCCCGCCGCGTTAATTTTTGACCCGGGCATGATAGTCCCTGCCTCCACCCGCACTGTTTTACCTTGCATATGCGGCGCATGCCAGTTGCCTGTTACCGGGCACACATCTCCCGGAAAAGCTTTATCGCTGGTGAATACCGGTGCTGCGACCGGCGGTCTGGTTTTCAGATAGTCCGCTTCTTCAGCGGGAATCGTGCCGTCCAGATAGCGCTTGTCTTCCCACAGCAAACGCCACCAGACTTCCTCCCACGTGTCCGTTCCTTCTAATTGATATTCGGTGGCAACCGCGCCGGCTAAAAAATAATTAGGGCAACCGACTTTTGCAGCCATTTTTGCCGGATCGGTATTTTTGAAGATCGGCATGATAAACCACGGTTCCCAGATACCGTCAGTGGGAATGGTCCCGCCGCTGAAGATTTGATCCTGATGGTTATGGTTATAAGGTGGACACGACGGAAGGTAATCCGGGAAGATACGAGGGATCGGCCATTCGGGTTCGAAGAATAGGGTTTCATAGGTCCATTTTTGGGACTGACGTAGGCTATTCCTATTTACTAACTGGAAAGGGTCGTAGTTTTTCCACTCCGTTATTGTGATCCCCAAAGCAGAGCTCATCTCCGCAGCGATCATGATGTCCTTGATGAGGGCGGTATGATTGCTCGGATGAATACTATTTCCGGGATATTCACAGACCATGCCTAAAGCAATATAAAAAGGGTCCTTACACACCCCCTTTTCATCTGCATATCGGCCAAATAATCGGTCTATAAAATCTGTCCGGGACATCGTGTTATAGGCCTCTTGCTTATAGCGTGTAGAACGGAGCAGCGCCAGTCCTTGCTTGATTGGTATCATCTGACGCAGGAATTCTTTGTATTCGTATTCGTGCCGAGTCTGATAAAAGTCAGCGTCCGGATCGTTTTGTAAGGCAAGTGAAGGGTTCTTAAGTTGGTTCACAAACGCATCCAAAAAACCTTGATACCGTAATCTGGTCTGGTCAAGAAAGGTAAAACTGGTATATTTTTTAAGTAAATAAAACGCCTGATCCCGCGTCTGCTTTTCCTGCTCTCTCGTGATGGTTTTTCGATTGTTCATGTTATTTACCTCACTGTTAATTATTCGTTTGCTTACCCGCCGTGGCTGCGCCGCGTAACAGATAGCCTTGTTTTACGATCTTGGCAGAGCGTTCATTGGGGCCCAAAAAGACGGCGGTTGCCTGCACGTGATTTGGAATGTCTGCGTCGATCCAGTTGGTCGGTTTCACCGGTATATGTTTTTCAACGTATTCACGCAGCGGTTTATGATAGGCATCATGAAAGTCGATATACAGCTGGATTTCGCCGCCCGGCAACAAAATTCCACTGGCTTTCGGACCTTCGCTGTCGACTTTCTCGGCCGCTTTTCCGCGCCATGCACGAATGCCTTCCCAACTGTCATGGACATGAATACCTAGTTTGCGCATCTCATTTTTAGTTGGTACGTGTTCAAGTACCAAATACGCGCCATTGCTATTCCAGGCTTGCACGACTGCGTAATCTAAACGCCACGCCTTGCCATTTTTCGGAAATTTTTCGGCCCAATATGCACCGGCCTTATTAGGTTTTTCTGTGTCAATTATTCTGGGCAGATAAACCTTTTTCCCCGCGGGAAGCAATACAGGTTCTATATGCGCCTTGCTACTGAAAGAATATAAGTTGGGGTAAATGTCACGGCCGTGAACCTTTTTTTTATATCCCTCCAAATTAGGCCATCCTTCTTTATGCTTGTAATGCGCCTGGGTCGCCTCTGTATGTCCCTTACTCGCAATATGAATAGGCGACACCTCGCCAATCCGTGCCTCGGTGGTGCGAATTTTGATTGGACCCGCACCGACTGTGATGGGAAAAACATTACCCTCAATTAAATTGCTGCGCACTTTATTGAATAAAGCGTTCAGTTCTTTAAAAGCTTGTGGAATCATTTTGTCGGCCAGAAGCTGTAATTTGTCGAGCTTTGGCGGCAGCGCTTGCAACCAGCTTTTGACCGGGGCGGGCAATACCGCGCCCAACTCACGGGCCGTAAAAATACTCGTGTCGCGTAGACGGCGCATCAATACATAATAAGCTGACGTGACGGTTGCCTGATACGCTGTAAAGTCCAGCGTGTTAAAAAAAACGCGTGTATTTCCGTAGCCCATTTTGCGCAGGAAGGCTAATATCTGTTCGCCTATGTGTGATAGTTTGGCGGAGTCATATGCCGCCTGTAATAGCAATCTGCCGACACCTTTCAAGATGCCACCCAACACTGGTACCACGGCGAGCAAACACAATACTAATGCGACCCAGTTCCAAATGTCTTTCGCCTCTTTATCGCTATCGGCCATGCGCAAGCTAATGGCAATGGCATCGCGGGCAGCCGTGATTTCGCCCGCGACAGGAAACATGCTGACCACTGCGTCGACGACAATTTGGCCCACCGTTGGCTTGGTTTTAAACTCTCCTTTTAATGCCCCGCCGATCCACTGTGCACCGTTGCCGATCTGGTTCACGGCCTGATTGCCTACCCGATGCGCGCGCTCCCAGATATCATCGGCGACCTCGAATACGGTCAGTTCGATTTCTGCACTCATGGCGCATCTCCCCTTTTTTTAATGGAATCGTGCATGTCGCCCTGTGTCCAAAGCATTTCATATGCTGAAGATTTCTGATGGATCGCTTTGCCGATAAACGCACGCTGATCTTCGCCAAGTATGAGCTGGCCGACGCCATCGGGTGCGTCGGGTAGATTTGCCTTTCCCGAATGATCGAGTTGACCCTGATAGTTTTTTCCGCTGTCAAAATTGATACTGAAAGAGCCATCTTGCACAGCATCGTTATCGTGATATGCCACATCCAGTTCACGTTTGAAATCGGATTGCAGGAAAGATGGCGTTACTACTGGTAAGCCTTTTGGCCCGGCCACATCGCTGCTCGCCGTCCGTATCAGATGTTCACCCTTGGTTCCGCTCTCAATGCTATCGGCGTTGTATTTGGTATAACTACCGCCGCCATTGATCATGACTTCTTCGGTGGCATTGATGGAGATGGTATTGGCGGTGTGGGTAATGTTGAGTTTGGCTAAAATGTTGAGGCTGCTCTTTAATGCCTTCACATCGATGTCGGCGCTGCTGGCGATCATTTTCATACCCGCGTTGTAGGCAAACAGGCGGATGCCGTTACGCACATTGGCTATAAGCCGTTGTCCTACCGACAAACTCATATCCTGTCCGCTAGTGATCGCCACATGCTCCCCGCTGGCAATATGGGTCGATTGCGGCGTCGTGGTAGCGATTCCCGCCGGACTGGCGAGTATCAGATGCGGTGCGTTTAATTCGGGAAAGCTGCCGTCTTTGGCCTCGCCGCCGGTCCCTTGAATCGCGTCGTTCTGATCGGTGAGTGAAGTGGTGACCACTTTGTGCTCATCGGCTTCAAGCGCACCATGTTGCTGCGCCAGTTCACCGAGGCTTTTCTGTTGGCCGTGCGCATCGATCAGGCGCTGTGCCGTCTCGCCCAGATCGGTGATGTGACGACTGGCATTGGGGCGACTTTCGGTGCTGATCAGCAGACCGTTTTTAGCGCGGATTGCGCCATGCCCGTCGGTGCGCAGTTCAAATCCTTGACCGCGGGATTCCTTACGACAGGCGTGGTCTTCGATGCGTGTAATGTGGCCCAAACTCAATTGGCTATGCTGATGATCGCTTTTGAGCTGGCTCTGGATTTTGCCAGCGGTGTCATCCATGACCAGATGGTTGCTGCGTCCGCTGGCCGCATTGCCGCCGTCAGGTGTCAGTTCCCGTGAGCGAAATCCGGATAGCGCACTCTGGCTCGGCAATGCCCACGGTGGCGTATTGAGTTGGTTGTACACCCGTCCGGTACATAGCGGCAAGTCGGGATCGCCACTCAGAAAGTCGACGATGACTTCTTGCCCGATGCGGGGAATATGCATGCCGCCGAGTTGATTGCCAGCCCACGGTGCGACGACGCGGACCCAGCAACTGCTCTGATGATTGTGTTGGCCGAGGCGGTCCCATGGAAACTGGAGCTTGATGCGCCCGAGGGTATCGGTCCAGATGTTTTGTCCCTGCGGACCGACCACGATGGCGGTGGCGGGACCGTGGGTCAACGGTTTGGGTGTAGACCGTTGCGGTCGTACGTTCTCGCTGGCCGGTTGCACCGTAAAATCGACGTGGACGCGATAACGTTGCCGATGCGCATTGTCGGACGCCTGCGTTTCTTGCGCGGCTTCGTCGATCCTCAGTGTGGTCGATAGGATCACATACTCGGCATTGGCGGCGGTCTGCGGATGACGCGTTAGCGTAAAGATGCAACCGGGCACCATGCCGCGTAGATGGCCTTGGCCTTGCGCTCGTTGGCCGACGCTGTGTAAGGCTTGCATGCGCAAACGGGCGATGAAATCGCCTTCGGCAAACGGATCATTCTGGCTTTCCCGGTTGGTGCTTGCTGAACCGGAACCCGCCTTCGGCTGGCTATAATGCGCGTCGGCATGCCATTGATAGACGGCTTGCTGATTGTGTGCGGTGGGGCGGGGATCGTAGCGGCTGGCGGTGAGATTGGCCTTGGGGCGCGTGTAGTCATAATCCCGCGTGGTGTACTGGCCGGAGGTGAGTTGATGTACGGGTGAAAAGGCATGAATACACTCTTCATCGATATGTTTGCCTTCCGTATGAAACTGCACCACGTGATAGGCGCTGCTGGGCGAATTCTTATGCGCGCCGATGCTGTCGATTAAGACCAGTCGATGGACGCCATTATCATGCTCGAAGAAATAGTTGATTCCCCATTCTTCGCACAATCGACTAAAGAACGTAAAGTCGCTTTCGTTGTATTGGGTCTGATAGTCGCGTTTGGGATAAGTCTCAATGAGACGCTTGTCGACTGGAAAGGCGTAGTCGGCAAACAGCAGATCGATGATCTCGATCACGCTTTGATCCTGAAATATCTTGCAGTCGGTGGTCAGTGTCGCCAGATGCAACCACGGGCGCAATGTCACTTCGTACAGCGCGTGGCGGCCCTCTTGCCGCAGCATGCTGGCGGCGGTGATAAGGCCGGAGATTTCACGCGTACCGGCACCGATGTTGCCAAGCAGATTGTCGGCAAATGCACTATCAACAAATCCACCGCTGCCATCCAATGCAATCATGATTGTTAACTCGCGACCAATGAAATCGTCAAGATTGACATTGGCGATGTCCTCACTCAGATGGATCAAGGATTCAGGTGTCATCAGCACGATGGTGTAGTCGAACAACGCGTTCATGCTTTCCGTTCCGGAGAGGCTAATCGGAACCAGCGCAGGTTGGTTCAAGCGTGTTGGAATAGCGCTGCTAGATGCGCTGAGAGTGCGACTGCTGGACATGGGGGAAAGACCTTCCGCTACGAACGTGAGGACGATTTAATGCAATCGTGGAGGTGAAAAACTCTGCCTAAATACTAAACGTCTTACAGAAAAAAAGATGTAGGAACATTCTTAAAGTGAAGGCCAATTTGAAAAATAAATGCAGCGACGATTTGAATCGCGCTTTAAAAAAAGTAATTGTTAAACGTTGGAGGGTGGCTTGAATGATTTCGTGGACCGCAAATTTTGCGGCAGCGCAACATATCCATATTGTGTTCGGGAGTGATTGAACGGGGACGATTAATTTCGAAATAGGCTTAGCGATACATCGTTTGGCGCATTAAAAGTAGTATTGTAGTGTTACCACAGCAGCGGCGTGGAGGGGAATAATAAGGTTTGATTACAACAAAATACTGGTCCGCAGATGCCAAAAATTATCCATACGATGATTCGGGTTCTCGATCCCGAACGCTCCAAGAATTTCTATCGCGAAGGTTTTGGATTCGCGGTATCGCATCAGCTTGATTTCCCCGATTTCACGTTGGTCTATCTGCGTAGTCCGGAAAATGATTTTGAGATTGAGCTAACGCACAATCATGACCGCACGGAACCTTATACCCACGGGGATGGCTACGGGCATTATGCGTTTGTGACGGACGACCTTGCGTCGATGCACGCAAAATTAACCGCATTGGGCCATGCGCCTGCGGCAATTAAAGAATTCAAGCAAGATGAGGCGCTGCTGGCGCAGTTTTTCTTTGTGGTCGATCCGGATGGTTACAAGATCGAAGTTTTGGAGAAGTGGGGTCACTATCACTAATTTTCTCCCGCATTGTTGGCATTGTTATTTACTTGCTTGAAAGCGTCTTTCCCAAAATAATTATAGGAGACAAAATGCAATTACCTGAACAACCGAAACGTCGGAAATTCCTCAAGATCGCCTCTGCCGGTTCTATTGCCGGTGTCGCTGGCGGCATTCCAAGCTTATTTGTATCCAATCAGGCTGCGGCAGAGGAAATGCTGGGCAACGATACCTTTGTTACGTTGACCAAAATAGCGCGCGATATCTTTCCGCATGATGGTTTCGACGATGGCCTGTATACCAAAGCCGTCGCTATCTACGGCGACCAGGTTAAGGCTGATCCAAACCTTCGCATGCTGCTGATCAATGGCGTTGCCGCCGCAGATGAGGCCGCAAAGAAACAATTTGGCAAACCCTATGCACAGATACCGGATGAAAAATCCCGGGTGGTGATTTTGACGGCAATGCAGACTACGCCTTTCTTCCTGAAGATTCGTGGTGATCTGGTGGTAAGCCTTTACAACCAACCTGCGGTCTGGGGAAAGTTAGGTTATCAGGGACCTTCGGCTGAGCTCGGTGGTTACATCAGTCGCGGTTTCAATGATCAGAACTGGATGGAATTGACTTAAAGCAAGTCATAAAAAGTCGAAGACTCGTTGCTGCACAAAAAATACACTCTTAGAAAAATAATGAGGAGACTGTCGTGGCTGCAAAATTTAATCTGAATGAAGAATTGGTAGTGATCGTTGGTTCTGGTGCCGGTGGCGGTACGCTTGGTAATGAACTGGCCCAAAAAGGCATCAACGTGGTGATATTGGAGGCCGGTAAACGGCATGAAATCAGCGACTTCGAAAATGATGAATGGCCGATGTTCAACAAAATTTCGTGGCTCGACAAGCGTACAACTTCCGGTACCTGGCGCGTTGCCAAGGATTTTCCGAACTTGCCGACATGGATCGTCAAGGCGGTCGGTGGGTCTACCGTACACTGGGCTGGGGCATCGTTGCGCTTTCAGGAGCATGAATTCAAAACGCGGACTGTGTATGGCGATATCAAGGGAGCGAATATACTTGACTGGCCAATTACCCTGAAGGATCTGACGCCGTATTATGAACGTGCCGAGTTCAAAATGGGTGTAACAGGTACGAATGGTATCCCGCGTCTGCCGGGTAATAATAACTATAAAGTATTAGCAGCCGGTGCCAAAAAAATGGGATATAAAGAATTCCATAGCGGTAATATGGCAATCAATTCCCAGCCACGGGACGGTCGTGGCTCATGCCAACAGATCGGATTTTGTTTTCAGGGTTGTAAGTCTGGCGCGAAATGGTCGACGCTATACACTGAAATTCCGAAGGGTGAACGTACCGGTCATCTTGAAGTGCGTTCTGATGCGCAGGTATTGAAGATTGAGCATAACGCTGCGGGCCTGGTAACCGGTGTCCTGTATAGCGATTCAAAGGGCAATCGCAGTTTTCAGAAAGCACGCGTTGTGTGTGTCGCTGGCAATTCAATCGAATCACCGCGTCTTCTGCTCAATTCGGCCTCTTCAATGTTCCCGAATGGTCTGGCGAATTCATCGCGTCAGGTCGGACAAAATTATATGCGCCACATGACTGGTTCTGTGTACGCCGTATTCGATAAGCCGGTGCATATGTTCCGCGGTACTACTATGGCGGGGATTGTGCGCGATGAGTCACGGCATGACACCAAACGCGGTTTTGTTGGGGGTTATGAAATGGAAACGTTGTCTCTTGGCGTGCCGTTCATGGCGGCATTTCTTGATCCCGGCGCTTGGGGACGTGACTTTTCTTCGGCCATGGAGTCATACGACAACATGGCGGGAATGTGGGTGATTGGTGAGGATTTGGCGCAAGAATCTAATGGCGTCACGCTCCATGCGACTGAAAAAGACCAATTTGGATTACCTATTCCAAACGTGCAATTCAGCGACCATGAAAATGATCTGGCGATGCGCAAACACGCCTTTCAGCAAGGTGTCGCGCTATACACGTCGATCGGTGCAAAACGCACCGTCTTGACGCCACCGTATCCGTCAACACATAACCTTGGTACTAACCGGATGAGCGCCAAAGCGAAAGATGGCGTCGTCAACAAATGGGGCCAGACGCATGATATAAAGAACCTGTTTGTTTCGGATGGTAGTCAATTCACGAGCGGTGCATCGGAAAATCCGACTCTGACGATCGTTGCATTGGCGATCCGTCAGGCAGATTTCATCGCGCAATCAATGTCGAGGAAGGAGCTGTAATGCAATGTCGCACACTAAGCCTGGTTTTATCTGCCACGACACTGGTGTGTCTCTTAAGCGGGCGCGGCGTTGCTGCCGAGACGCTGTCCGGAGAGCAACTATTCAAGTCGCAATGTGCAACCTGCCATTCCGCCGCGGAGGGTAGTCCAAATCGTCAAGGTCCCAACCTTTACGGCGTTGTGGGAAGGCCAGCCGGAGCAGCACCCGGCATGGCGTATTCTGCGGCGTTTAGAAAGGTGCTCGACGGCAAGCCATGGACTGAGACGCTTTTGAATAAATGGCTGGAAGATCCGCAAAACGTGGTGCCGGATACGCTCATGATGTACAAACAGGATGATCCAGAAAAGCGTCAGGCAATCATAAATTACCTAAAAACGTTACATTAGGAGGCGTGCTACCAACTAAGCAACATTCCGGGTAGTATGGAATGGTACGACTACAAAAAAGAAGGAGACGAAGCATGTGCGAAATCTATTTGAAGGCCGATCCTATTCAGTATGAACTACGGACCCGATCAATCCGTATCCATGGTGTTGTTACGAGCGTCCGACTAGAAAATCTTTGTTGGGATATTTTGGCGCGAATTGCACGCAAAGACGATATGACGACTAATCAATTGATTAGTCAGTTATATTCGGAAGTTATCCAGCAGCAAGGAAAAATCGGTAATTTTTGTGCTTTTCTGCGGGTTAGTTGTATGCGCTATCTGTCCAGTGTTGCGTTGCAGCAGGATAAGGAATCGCTGTTGTTGGGTAGGCGCGATGTGGTGGATGCGCCTCTAGAGGATCAACCGAAGGCGGGCCGCAAAGTGCGTCAACCGGACGCAGTCGTGCTGCAAATGATACGGTAAAGAGCGAACCCAGACAAAATCAGCAATCTTGCATTTGTGAGCTGTTTAGATGTAAAAAAAGTCTTTCGTTTATGGCGTTAATGCCTCCGTGAGCAGGACGGTCGCAGTCAGTCGTTTTGCATGATAGAAAAATGTAAAGTGGTCTCACCACACAATATTTACCAGATGTAAAAAGAGAGTAATCAGGTACGGCCAGCGTTGTTGCAACAAATAATCAAAAACAAAAAATACATATAAACAGGGAGATTGAGAAATGATGCAATTGAAAAATCTGACAGTGTTAACCTTAATGACGCTCGTAATTGCTTATCCGCTAGCCGCATCCGCAGCCACTGAAGATGCTGTAACAAGGCTTGAAAATGCGCAGACTACGGGTGCCTCACTGAAACTGGAGTCCGTGGCGCAAACTGGTACTAAAGCCGATGCGATCAGATCCAACCTGAAAAGTGTCAAACTGCCGCCCGGCTTTAAGATTGAGCTGTACGCGATTGTTCCGGACGCACGCCACATGGCAGTAGGTCCATCGACCGGGATTGTGTTTGTCGGTACGCGCAAGACGCGCATATGGGCTGTCACTGATCGCACCAAAACCCGTGTTGCTGATGAGGTCACAGTCTTCGCTCCATCCGTCAATCAAAAAGTGCCTAACGGCGTCTGTTTCTCCCCGGACGGTGTGTTGTATGTCGTCGAGCAAAACCGCGTGATGAGTTATCCTGCGGCCGAATTTTTCTATGAAGGCCCAGACGTCGCTGCAGGCCAGGTTGTCCCGCAAGGCCAGCTGATTCCGGTTGATGAAGAAAGCTACAATCACGGTGCGCGTACTTGCCGCATTGGACCGGATAACAAGCTCTACATCACGCTGGGCAATCCTTTCAACGTTCCTGCCAAGGAAAAAATTGCGCTGTATAACAAGATCGGCATGATGGGCATCATCCGTATGGACCGCGATGGTAAAAATCGTGAAGTCTATGCGCATGGCGTACGCAATTCGGTCGGTATGGATTTCAATCCAAAAGACAAGACGCTTTGGTTTACCGATAATCAGGTTGATGGCATGGGTGATGATATCCCGCCGGGCGAACTCAATCGTGCCACCAAAATCGGACAAAACTTTGGTTTCCCTTGGTACGGCGGCGGCAACGTCCGTACGGTTGAATACAAAAACGACACCATACCTAAAGACGTGGTATTCCCACAGATTGAAATGGCCGCGCATGCTGCAGATCTTGGCATGAATTTTTATTCTGGCAAGATGTTCCCAGCAAAATATCAGGGTGGGATTTTTAGCGCGCAACATGGCTCATGGAACCGCACTACGCCGGTCGGTGCACGTGTGATGTTTACGTCGCTGAAGGCTGATGGTAATGCTGCTAAGACTGAAGTGTTTGCTGATGGTTGGTTGACGCCTAATCATGAATACCTGGGGCGTCCGGTCGATATCGCTACACTACCGGATGGTTCTTTGTTGGTCTCGGATGATTATGCCGGTGCCATCTATCGCGTTTCTTATGCCGCGCAATAAATTGTTTTTGCGTATGCGGTTAGGTATTGCCGCGCTGGCCGTTGGATTTGCCAGCGCGCCAGTGCTGGCAGCCGATGTTCACGCTGTCCCGGCGAAAGCAGGGCAATGTTTCGCATGTCATGGTAGCGACGGTATTTCTAAAGTGCCGGATGCGCCAAATCTTGCGGGCCAAAACGAGATGTATCTGGTCAAGGCTCTCAAGGATTATCGCTCCGGTGCGCGCATACATGAAGTGATGTCGCTGATGGCGAAGAACCTTTCGGATGCGGAAATTGATCAACTGGCAGCGTATTTTAGTGGTATCGAAATCGTTGTTAAGAAGCAGTGAAGGTTTCATTGAAACATTCTTATCGAACCAAGGCAGCGGCGCCCACATTAGGGCGCTGTTGCCTTTTTTTGTTTCTTGTTATGACTATCTGCGGCAGTGCGACGGGCACTGAAACCAAAGAGGTCGTTTGTCGGAGCGTGGGCGCGAGAGCGCAGGCGATTGCGGCGGCGCGGGATCAGGGGAAGTCGATGGAGGAGGTTATCGCATCGCAACGAAATGTGACAGGGCAGGCGGACGACAAGACGACCAAGGAAGCGGCAGAGCTATTGTTTCATCGTTTTAGACAGATGACACCGGAAGCAGCAGCGTTCGAGTTTTATATGGATTGCCTTGATAATGACTGAAATGTACTTCTTTATTTAGGCATCGAAAGGTATACCGCAACAGGCCAAATTGTTAGGTGAAATTAAGGTAAAGCATGCAGTAAGAAGTGAGTGCAACGATGGCGTTCGTTTTTCGAGCGCCATCTTCATTTATAAGATCTCATTTAGCGTGCAGCTTCGGCCAGACTCTGGGCCAGCTTGTTATGCCGCGCCAGCACATTCCCCAAATTTACCGTCGTCAACTGACCGTTACGCACGACAACGCGACCATTGATGACGCTGTAAGCAACATTTGAAGGCGTGCAGAATACCAGTGCAGCAACCGGGTCGTGCCACGCGCCAGCGTAGCCAACCTGGTTCAGATCAAACATAACGAGGTCGGCTGACATGCCCGGTTTCAGCGCGCCGATGTCGTCGCGATTCAATACTTTGGCACCGCCAATGGTGGCAATTTCCAATGCCTGTCGCGCAGTCATGGCGTCTGGGCCAAAACCTACCCGTTGTAATAGCATGGCTTGTCGAGTCTCACCCAGCATGTGAGCACCGTCATTAGACGCAGAGCCATCGACGCCAAGCCCAACTGAAACACCGGCATCAATCATTTTGCGAACAGGCGCGATACCAGATGCAAGGCGCATGTTTGAACAGGGACAGTGCGCAATGCCAGTGCCGGTGCGCGCAAACATATAAATACCGTCGTCGTCGAGCTGCACGCAGTGGGCGTGCCAGACATCGTGCCCGACCCAGCCGCAATCTTCTGCATATTGTGCTGGCGTCATATTAAATTTTTCACGACTATAAGCGATATCGTTGACATTTTCTGCCAGATGGGTATGCAATGACACACCATAATGACGGGCCAAAATCGCCGACTCGCGCATCAGGTCGCGTGATACTGAAAAGGGTGAGCAGGGCGCTACCACGATACGCTGCATCGCATGGCGCGCATGATCGTGATACGTCTCGATCAGGCGCTGCGTATCCTTCAGGATGGCTTGTTCGTCTTCTACCACGCAGTCGGGTGGCAGTCCACCTTTGGATTGACCGACGCTCATCGAACCCCGCGCTGCATGAAAACGCATACCGATTTGATCGGCGGCTTCGATGCTGTCATCCAACCGGCATCCATTGGGATAAATATACAAATGATCGCTGCTGGTGGTGCAGCCGGACAGGATCAATTCTGCCATCGCCGTCAGGGTTGAAACCTGTATCATTTCCGGCGTCAGATTGGCCCATATTGGATAGAGATTGGTGAGCCAGTTAAACAGTTCGCCATTCTGCGCCGCTGGAATCACCCTCGTCAGACTTTGATACATGTGGTGATGCGTATTCACCAGACCGGGGATGACGACGTGATCGGTCGCATCGATGACGTCATCGGCAGTTTGTGGCAGATCGACGCTATTGCCGACTTGCTCGATAACATTGTCACGAATGAAAACGGCACCGTCGCTGATTTCGCGACGCTGGTCATCCATGGTAACTAGTACGCGGGCATTTTTTATTAGTAAGGTGTTGGTCATCGTGTTTATATCAAAAAGTTTTTCATCAGTACCACGGGAGTAGGTGCGGCCTTCCGGACGCATCAAAGCAGTCCTAACGAATCACCAGCTCTGGTTCAGTACTTTGGTGTAAAGTTGCGCAGGAAATCCAGTAAGATTTGCGCGGATACTTCAGCATCGTCGGCGGTCATTGTCTCCAATGGATTGTGGCTGATACCACCAATACCGCAACGCGTAAATAACATTGCGACATCGGTTACCTTGGCAACCGCCATCGCATCGTGACCAGCACCGGACGCAAGTTTAAATGGACGGACGCCAGCGCGTTCAGTGGCCGCGGTCAGTTGCTCCATCAACCACGGCGCGCATGGCACAGCGGGTGCGGAGACCATTTTTTCGACGGTGCTTTCGATGGTACGACGTTGGCAGACGGTGTCAATAAATTGCAATACATCATTCACCGCCGCATCGCGAATTGTGTCATCGGCAGCGCGGATATCTAACGAGAATACACAGGCGCCGGGAATCACGTTGGTAGAGCCGTTTGGTACCTGTAGTTGACCGACAGTGCCGACCAGTGACGCATGTTGATCTTGTGCACAGCGTTGCTCGACATACAGCAATATCTCAGCGGCAGCGGTGGCAGCGTCTTTACGCATGGTCATCGGCGTTGTGCCGGAATGGCTGGCCACGCCTTTAAGCTGCACCATATAGCGGCAACTGCCGGCGATAGACGTCACAATACCAACCGGTAGATCGTGTTGCAGCAACACTGGGCCTTGTTCAATATGGACCTCGACATAGCCTAGCAATTCATTTGGATTGCGTGCCAGCGATGGAATACTCGCAGCATCGTGACCGGCGCTTTTCAAGGCGTCACGCATGCTGATGCCATCCCGGTCAATATTATCCAATAAGCCCATGTCGAATTGACCGATGACGGCGTTACTGCCAAGGAAAGTGCTTTTGAAACGCACGCCTTCTTCTTCTGAAAAACCGATTACTTCCAGATGGAACGGTAGCTTCTCGCCGCGTTCATGCAAAAGTTTAATAATAGCGATTGGAAGCAGAATACCTTCACGACCATCGTATTTACCGCCATTGCGGACGGTATCGTAGTGCGAGCCGGTAATGAGTGTCTTAGCATGCGGATTATCTGATAAATAACGGCCAACCACATTACCGACTGCATCGATATCAGCGACCATGCCAGCCTCGCGCATCCATGTGGCGAGTTGCGCGGCGGTGCGGCGATGGGCTTCGGTCATGTAAGCGCAAGTAAGGCCGGTATCGTCGTCGCTCCACGCGCCGATGATTTGCGCCCAACGCATGATCGTTTCGCCGAGTTGTGGGGTGTAGTCGAGCAACGCGTTGATGCGCATTTCGGCGATACGACCGATCTGACGCAGGGCCTCTGCTTTTTCGTCAGCAATTTGATTTTTGAGACGCCGGCTAAAAGCAGCGATGATTGCTTCGCGTGATAAACCCTGACCGTCTGCACCTTTCACTGCGAGGATGAACGGGAAAGTAAATCTAGCGTTGTAAGCCGCATTCAAATTTTGCAGCGTGGTAAATTCTTCCGGACTGCAATTGTTCAGTCCCGCTTTGGCTTGTTCGCCGGTGGACTCGGCCGTTAGTTGCCCCGAGATGGCGGCTTTCCCCGCCAACTCGGGATGGGCGCGGATTAAGCCGAGTTGCTCGTCGCTGGTCGCATCTCGTACGGTCGCTTCAAGCGCTAATTTGAGTGCAGTAATATTTAAAAAAGGACGATTGAGGGCCGCGCGTTCAGGTATCCAGGGCGAATGCTCGTAGATGCCTTGTAGTGCCGAGACGAAGGTAGTGGCTTCGCAGCCGTTGAGTTGTTCCAAAGTGGTCATTTGCTGTATCAGCGGGTCCCACCCGCGTACTCCTTAAAGATGATTTCAGTAACGGGTGGGACCCGCCTGGGCTTCAATGCCCTTTACATGCCTATATTCAATGGCAACTCATTAGCAACTCAGTGGCAACTCATTGCAGCCCAATGCCGCCGAAGTACAACGGCATTAATGATCAGAACTTTGCGCCGCGGCAACGGCATATTCGCGTGCGTGATGGGCATCGCCTTTGCCATTAAAGAACAAATTGAGTAATACCGCCATCGCTGACGCCAAGAGAATGCCGCTATGTAAAATAGTTGATAGGAACGCGGGCATTTTGTCGAAAAAACTCGGAGCTACAATGGGAATCATCCCGGCGCCGATACTGACTGCGACGATGAAAAGATTATTCCGGTTACCAACAAAATCAACTTTGGCGAGTATTTTGATACCGGTTGCAGCCACCATACCAAACATCACCAAACCAGCGCCTCCCAATACGAATTGCGGAATCGAAGCGGCAACATTTGCCATTTTTGGAAATAAACCAAATGCCATCAAAATCACGCCTGCGGTGGCGCAGACATAGCGGCTCTTCACACCAGTGACACCGACTAGGCCAATGTTTTGTGAGAAAGATGTGTAGGGAAAAGTATTGAAGACACCGCCGATGATAGATCCCAGTCCGTCGACCCGTAGTCCTCGTGCAAGCGTTTTGTCATCGATTTTCTTACCGACGATTTCACCTAACGCAATAAACATTCCGGTCGATTCAATCATGGTCACGATCATGACCAGACACAGACTGATAATCGAGCCAAGGTCAAACTTGGGCCAGCCGTAGTGAAATGGTCGAATGAGCGCAAACCAATCAGCGTCGCCGAGACCGTAGAAGCTAATTTTACCCATTGCTAAAGCGATGATGAAGCCAATGATCATGCCGACCAACACTGAGATATTGGCAATAAATCCTTTAACGTATTTGGTAATCAGCAGAATCGATATTAAGACGATCAATGCTATGCCAAGGCTGGTTGGCGAGCCGTAATCCGGATTCGGTATCTTGATGAATACGCCGTCCACCAGTTTTCCGATGATGGGTTGGCCGCCAGCAGCCCAGTTGATGCCGATACCCATCAACGAAATACCGATGACGGTAATCACGGTTCCGGTGACTACTGGTGGGAAGAATCGCATCAGGCGGCTCATATAAGGTGCGGCCAACATGCAGAAAATACCGGCAACAATCACGGCCCCGTAAATATGTACGATGCTGAGTTCTGGATTACCAGCCATCGCAACCATAGGCCCGACTGCCGCAAAGGTGACGCCCATCATCACGGGCATTTTGATACCGAAGTTCCAGAAGCCAAGGCTTTGGATAAGTGTCACCAATCCGCAACAGAAGAGATCGGCACTAATCAGAAAGGCGATGTCACTCTTCGCCAGATGGAGCGCGCCTCCAACGATTAATGGAACGGCGATTGCGCCCGCGTACATGACCAGGACGTGCTGCATGCCCAGTGCGGCGAGTTTGCCTATCGGTAGTTTTTCATCGACGGGATCGGTTGTTGTGGCTGTTGTGGCGGTGGCGGTGTTCATTGTGCGTCTCCAGAGTCTGGGATTTTTAGATGTTATTTTGTCTTGCACAATTCATGCCAGCGAGGTTAGGAAAGCGTGTTTGACCGTTCTCTTAACGCCGCGTGCGGTATGTCGTGTGTGATGTCCGATACTATAGAAAACCATCGATAGGTATATACGCATCAATTGATAGTTGATTTCAGCCTATGCATATAATCGATGTTATTTAATAATCATCGATTTAACAACCTGGCTGACCTGTTCGCGCAACCATTTATGCTCCGTTGCCTGATGTACGCGTTCATGCCACAGTTGATAAAACCGCATTGGGGGGAATTTGATCGGCAGAGTAAAACTTTTCAGCGCGAGTGTTTTTTCATAAAACTGCGCAAACTGTCGTCCGGTCGTCAATACGAGATCGGTTTGCGCTGCCATGTAGGGAAGCATGCCAAAATAGGCTGATTCCACCACGACGTTGCGGCGCATATTTTGGCGATCAAGGAAGGAGTCAATAATGCCGTGATAGCCGGGAAGAACTTGCCACGGCGCAAGGTGTGGCAAGCTCAAATAATCTTCCACAGTCATGGCATCCGGTGCCGTGCGCTTGGCATAGGCGCTATCGGCACGCATCAGGCAGACGATTGGGTCATCGAACAATTTCGATAAATGCAAATGCTGCGGTGGTTCATCCCAATTCGCAATGACGAGATCGAGGTCACCATCGGAAAGCTGGCGTACATAGTCGGTTTCTGGTCCCAGCGCATGAATTACGATGCGACTTTTAGGTGATTCGCGTCGCATTCTTGCTACGATTTCTAAAAAAAATGGCGTGTTCATATAATCTGGCGCTGCAATATGAAAGGTGCGGGCTTCGGCTTGCGGCACAAAGGCCGTCTTATGGACGAACAGACGTTCGGTCTCATCCAGTATCCGTTTAGCTGGCTTCAACAGACTTTCGCCGTGCTGGGTCGGTACCATACCGCGTGCGCCACGCACTAAAAGAGGATCGCCGGTCAGTTCGCGCAATTTACGTAATGATGCCGATATTGAGGGTTGTGGCTGATTTAACTTGAGTGCTACGCGGGATACGTTCTTTTCACAGAGTAAAAGATACAGTATGCGGATCAAATGGATATCAAGATGGTCTGGCAGCTTGGACATAATGGTTTGTCTCTTCGTGAATTGTGGCCCGTAAGTTAGCGACGCCATCCGCACTTTGTCGGACCGACGGTGCTGGTCATCCTCGTTTGCTGTTAGCGCTCGCTGTTAACACTCTCGTAGTATTGAGTCAGAGGAAGCGACGCTTCGTTGCGGGCAATGATTTTATAAGTCTCTTAATGTCTCTTATTGTGTATAAATCTAAGGATAAATAACTTTTATTCGATTTTTATATATGAATAGTCATATGTCAAATATACTTCAATTTCAATATTTTTAAAGCCAAACACGTTTATCTTTCTTAAATCCGAGTTGTTTTAAATTTCAGTGTTGCAAGCTTGCAGCACTGAGGGTCGAAACTGCGTAGGGCAAAAGAATGTGACTTCGTCAGCCTATAGTGCAAAATGCCATGCAAAATACAGTTGTAATAAGATAAAAAGCGTCGATGCATACTCGATGTAAGGCATGACGGTACGCATAAAGTGAATGCAAGTCGTAGGCAAAATCGTAGGCAAAAAACGTAGACAAAAAGAAGACGAAAGTCACAGCGGTCGTAGCGGAGCTTTAACTATTAAGTTCGCGACTTAGTTTTGAGGGGGTGGCCCTCTCTCGTCTGCAGTGCCCGCGGTGGCGGACGAGTGTAATCGTGAGGAAGACATGGATTCAATGTTAGTGTCGTATGGCGTGGAATGGCTCAATCTGCTGGTGCGCTGGCTTCACCTGATTGTCGGGATTGCCTGGATTGGTGCGTCCTTTTACTTTGTTTGGCTGGACAACTCAATCCGTCCGCCAAAGCCAGGTTCTGATCTGGCCAATAAAGGCGTCTCTGGCGAATTGTGGGCGGTCCATGGCGGCGGCTTTTATAATCCTCAAAAATATCTGGTAGCACCAGCAGAGTTGCCGGAAGAACTGCATTGGTTTAAATGGGAAGCTTACGCCACCTGGTTGAGCGGCTTTGCGATGCTTTTCATTGTTTATTATTTCAATGCCTCGGCGATGATGATCAACAAAGACGTTGCCGATTTAAGTTCATGGCAGGCAATTGGCGTTGGCCTCGGCACGCTAGTGATTGGCTGGACCGTGTATGACTTGTTATGCCGCTCCCCAATTGGTAAGCGTGACGGGTTGCTCGGTATCGTCATGTATCTGTTCATCGTCGCTGCGGCGTATGTGTTGAGTCATTTATTAAGCGGTCGTGCTGCTTATATCCACATTGGTGCCATGATCGGTACGATGATGGTCGGTAACGTATTGATGGTCATTATTCCGGGCCAGCGTAAATTGGTGGAAGCCATGCGCCTCGGTAAATCACCGGATCCTATTTACGGGAAAAAAGCCAAACAACGTAGCGTTCACAATAACTATTTCACGTTGCCAGTGCTGTTCATCATGATCAGCAATCACTATGCAATGACCTACAGTCATTCGTATAACTGGTTGGTGTTGGCAGCAATTATTGCCGCTGGCGCGTTGATTCGTCACTTTTTTAACCTGCGTCATGCTGGTCGTGTTTCCTGGGGTTATCCAGCAGCAGGTGTGGCAATCCTCGTCGTGGTGGCGATCGCGATTGCACCACGTCCGATCCAGGCTCCCGTGGCGCAAGCCGTTACCGGTTCCACAACGGCAACCGCAGCGGTCGATGTACCAGTGGCAGATATGGCGCACGTGCAAGCGATCATTACTCAGCGTTGTGTTGAGTGTCATGCAGCACAGCCAACGCAGCCCGGTTTCGCTACGGCACCTGCCGGTGTCATGCTGCAAACGCCTGATTTGATTCGTCAACATGCTGACAAAATCTTTCAGCAAGCAGTACAGTTGAGAGCTATGCCACTTGGAAATATGACCAATATCACCGATGCCGAGCGTGCATTGATCGGTGCGTGGTATCAAGCTGGTGCGAAATAATTGATCGTTGGCTTGTCAGCGTTCATCTGTTGAGCGCTGACAAGCCACACGTAACGACAAATTAACTGCTCAGCAGCGCCTGAAAATCTCATGGCGCTTTTCACCAGATTACCTTCAACAGCGATGTAAATAAGAAGCATAGCGACTGTGACGTTGCTGGCTTCCTGCTGTCTGCTGCGCGCCGTTGTGGTTGATCTTTTGCCCAGATAAAACACATTTTAGAAAGCTACTATGACGAACACCACCACTCTCACCATCGACGGTTTCACCCTCACCGCGGCGCAAGTCGTCAGCGTGGCGCGTGCGCCGCATCTGCCTGTGACGCTGGCGCAGTCTTCCCGCACGGCATTAAAAGAAAGCCGCGATTTTATCGAGGCGACCTGGATGCACGATGATGCGCCCATGATGTATAGCTTCAACACCGGCGTCGGTTTGCTCAAAGACACCCGTATCAAGGTGGAACATATCGCCTTGTTTCAGACCCAGTTGATCAAGGCCCATTGCGCCGGGATCGGCGAACCGTTCTCGGAAGAAGTCAGCCGCGCCACGATGTTGCTGCGCGCCAATGCTTTTGCGAGTAATTATTCGGCCCCGCGGGTTGAAGTGGTGGATCGTCTGCTGGCTTTTCTGAACGCCGGTATTCACCCGATCATGCCGCAAAAAGGATCGGTCGGCGCGTCCGGCGATCTGGCACCGCTATCGTATCTGGCGGCGGCCATTGCCGGTTTCGATGAAGCCGAAGTCATGTATCAGGGCCAGCGCATGCGCGCACCGCAAGCCATTACCGCAGCGGGTATCGCGCCGGTCAAATTTGATTTGCAAGCCAAGGATGCGTCGGCGCTCATTAATGGTTGCACCGCTTCGCTGGCTGTTGCCGTATTGGTGGCCCACGATGCCCGTCATCTCTTAACCGATGCCTGCCTGTCATTAGGCCTGACATTGGAAGCAATGCGGGCCGAAATGGCCGCCTTTGATCCACGCATTCAGCAGGCACGTCCCCATGCCGGTCAAATCAAAACGGCAGCGGTCGTGCGCAAATTACTCAAAGGTTCAACCCGCACCACGCATGAAGCCCGCGCCGTACAGTTTCCCGAAGAATCCCGCCGCACTGACATTCCGTACACGGCGCGGATTCAGGATGTCTACTCACTGCGTTGTGCACCGCAAGTGTACGGACCGGTGTTCGATGCGCTCGATTACATCGATAACATCGTCGACAAGGAAATCAATTCGGCCACCGATAATCCCTTGATATTCGGCAAAGAAGGTGGCGGCTTTGAAATCATTTCCGGCGGCAATTTCCATGGCCAATATCTGGCGCAGGCGATGGATTTGATGGCGATGGTGATGACGGATTTGGGTAGTATTTGCGAACGTCGCGTCGCCCGCCTGATCGATCCGACCTTGTCATGGGGCTTGCCGCGCAATCTGATGAGCGGCGTGCGTGGCGTTAATACCGGCTATCCGGTGGTGCAATGCTCGTTGAGTTCGTTGGTGATGGAAAACCGCACCTTGTGCATGCCCGGCAGCGTTGATAGTATTCCGGCCAAAGGCAACAGCGAAGACCACGTTTCCAATTCAACCTGGTGTGCCCGCAAGGCCGCCACAGTCGTGGCAAACACGCAATATATTATCGGCGTTGAAATGTTGTTAGCCGCACAAGCCCTGACGATGACCGAAACGTTGCTTCCAGACTTTGTATTGGGCCAAGGCACGCAAGCCGCCTACGAGGAAATCCGCCGCCAGATTCCGGCCTGCCTGGACGGTGACCGCTGGTTCCATGACGATATTCTGATGGCGCAGTCGTTTGTGGTCACCGGATCGGTACGTAATGCCGTGGTGGAGAAAATTGGGGCGTTTGTGTAGCTACCCAAGCAAGAAAATCGTTACCGCATGGCGTTTTACAACGCTGTGCGATAACGATTTTTTACTTTGTTGCTATCTAAAAATTCTGCGATCAGAAGCGATGGCGGATATTTCTGACCACGAGCGAAAGGGCTCGGCTATTTAAATGCCCTGTAAAAGTGGCCTTCAGAAGGGGTGTGTAGCGCGCCAGTGATTGGCGATGTCAATGCGGCGTGTGATCCAGACCTTGTCGTGGGATTGCACATAATCTAAAAAACGTGCCAGCGCTGCAGCCCGAGCCGGGCGCCCAACCATGCGGCAATGTAAACCGATTGATAGCATTTTGGGCTGGTTTAATCCTTCAGGATCGCCTTCTCTATAGAGAACGTCGAACGCGTCCTTCAGATAGTCAAAAAATTGCGTTCCGGAATTAAAACCTTGAGCGGCAGCAAAACGCATGTCGTTGGTATCCAACGTATAAGGAATGATGAGCTGAGGTTTTGTCGTCGCTTCGCCAGCATGGCCGCCGATGGTAACTTGCTCCCAAAAGGGCAGATCATCGCCATAGTTGTCTGAGTCATAGCTAAAACCGCCATGTTCCATGACCAATCTACGGGTATTGGGTGAGTCGCGTCCGGTATACCATCCCAGCGGTGCTTCGCCGGTCAACTGTTTGATGATGATGACTGCTTCGGCTATATGGGCACGTTCAGTGACTTCATCCATATTTTGATAGCTGATCCAGCGTAGGCCGTGACAGGCTATTTCATGGCCAAGTTCTTGAAAAGCCGCGGTTGCTTCCAGATTGCGCTGTAGCGCACGCGCGACACCAAAAATTGTCAGTGGTAACTTGCGCTCCTCGAATAACCGTAGCAAACGCCATAATCCAGCGCGCGAACCGTATTCATAGAGAGACTCCATACTCATGTGGCGCGCCGGAAAGCTTTGAGCGCCAATGATTTCCGAGAGGAACGTTTCCGATCCTGCGTCGCCGTCCAGTACGCAATTTTCGCTGCCCTCTTCATAGTTGAGAACAAATTGCAAAGCGACGCGGGCTTGACCGGGCCATTGCGGGTGTGGGGGGGTGCGACCATAGCCGGTCAGATCACGAGGATAATTATTAGGCATACTCATAGCGTTTTTTTGTAAATATCTTTTATTAGGTGGCCTGTAATAACCTGGACGAATTTTTTTTACACTTCTATTGCACGCGCCCGTCAATTGTTGCACGGCGGTCCCATTGCTCGTTAGCGATGGAAGACAATATTTTGAATTATGTGGCCTGATGTCATGATTAATATATGCGGGATAGTATATTGACCTTCATCCTGCGGTATATCATTTAATCTGAATTTATATTTCGTCGTCGACCTAAGGAAAAATAATGGGGAAGTTGAGCACGCATGTTTTGGACATTACACAGGGAAAGCCCGGCGCAGGAGTCAGCATTGCGTTGTATTTCGTAAACGATAATGATAAAACACTGTTGAAAAATGTCGTCACGAATACCGATGGCCGCTGCGATGTGCCGTTGTTGCAGGGTGAAGAAATGCAAGTTGGACAATATGAGTTAATTTTTTCAGCAGGTGATTACTTTGCCGCCCAAGGAGTGACTGTGCCGACTCCACGCTTTGTTGATCGTGTCACGTTGGCATTCGGGATTGCGAATCCTGATGAGAATTATCACGTACCGTTGGTGGTGTCGCCGTGGTCCTACTCAACTTATCGTGGTAGTTGATTGAATTGACCATGTATGCCTGATATTTGGGCGTACATGGTATTGAATCAGGCCTTTCATCGATATCAATTCCGCTTTCTCTGCCTGCTATGTTAGCTCAGGCGGGTGGTCACCAATGCTAATAACCAATAACATCTGCAATTCAACAACCCTCTTACAAAAGCTTGTGTTAAACTCTGCGCAATATCTTTTGGAAAAATAGTCCCGCAGGTTTTAAAATTGCCGACTACCCGAAAGAAAAGAGTAGACTGATGCAAGGCAAGCGATGATCTCGCCTCACCATCAAGTTTCTAGTCCCGCCCAATTCTGTACCTCCTCTAACGGGCGCCGGACGGCAGTATCAACGAGTTTCGATTTGATCAGGACGCAGACGGCACATTGCCGTCTTTGAGCCTACATTCTGCACATTTATTAACAAATTTAACGAATACACGTCGTACATGGATATTGTTGAGGCCAAGAAAGTCCTCGAGACAGCGCTACTCTGTGCCCATGAGCCCTTGTCAATTAATGACTTGAAGAAGCTCTATGTGGTGCATGACGACGTTGACGGTGAAGTCGATGCAAACACGATCAAATTGATGCTGGAAGAACTGCGCACAGATTGGTCTGACAAAGGTATCGAAGTAGTTTCACTGTCAACCGGTTGGCGTTTTCAAAGCCGACCAGAGATGAAGATTTATCTGGAGCGTATGAATCCGGAGAAGCCACCCAAATACTCACGTGCTGCCCTTGAAACCCTAGCTATTATTGCCTATCGTCAGCCAGTGACGCGTGGCGATATTGAAGAGATTCGCGGAGTGACGGTAAATTCTCAGACTGTGAAAATGCTCGAAGAGCGTGGTTGGATTGAGCCAATCGGTTACCGTGATGTACCGGGCCGCCCCGGCTTATTTGCCACGACTAAACAGTTTTTGGATGATCTGGGACTGACATCCCTGGATCAATTGCCGCCTTTGCAACAAGTCGCTAAAAATGATATGCAGGAAGGCACTTTGCTGGAACTGCAGGCATTAGAAGCGGATCTTGAAGCAAATCTGGCAGCAAACCGCGATGCACCGGTGCGTGCTGAAACCGTTGAATCAGTTAGTAACAGCGCGCCTGGGAGCGTGGTCGAATCTGCGGAAGTTAAGGGCGACCAAGACAACTTTTCGCATGATCTAGTGAACGATATTGAGCAGAACAGCATCTCAACAGCACTGATTGATCCGATCGAGGCGTCTGGCAACCACATTGCGGCAGTCATAGAAATACAAGAAGCAACTCCTAAACATGCGGCAGAAGCGGGCGTTACGGAAGTTATCTCAGATGAACTCGCACATATACAGCCGGCTGAATTATCAGTTGCACCTAATGAAGTTTTTACCAACGACCCAACGCCTGAGTCAGCTGATGATGTCAAGCCCGGTCCGTACAACGACGATCTAAATAATGAATCCACCTAGTTCCAATGATGCGCCGATGAACGACGCTACCGCTACCACCCCCGAGTCGAAGCCGGCTAAAAAGCCGAGAGCGCGCAAAGTGGCGCCCATTGAGGCACCATCGACGGTGGAGGTAACCGCTAAATCAACAGCCGCGAAACCGGCCATCAAGAAAACTTCCGCTGCGAAAGCAGCGAGTCCGAAGGCAAAGGTTGTGGCCGCGGTTGCCGAGCCAGTCGCTGCCAAGCCAGTTGCCAGAAAAACTGCAGCGGCAAAGACGGTTGCTGCGGTTGCTGCGCCTATATCGCCAAAGCCAGTTGCTGCGAAAACCAAAGTTGCCAAGCCGATTGCCGTTAAAGCCGCCGTTAAAGCTGCCGTTGTAGCTGCTGTAGAGCCAGCAAAAGCGCCAACCAAGCCGGTTGTGGCAAAGAGCACTGTTGCCGAGGCAGTCGTTGTTAAACCAGTGATTGCTAAACCTCCCGCACAGCCTCCTGTGGCAAAAAACGTAGTTGAAGTGGCTCCTGAAGTGGCTCTAGTTAAGCGCGCACCTCGCAAGAAGCCGGCGCCAAAAGAACTCGTCATTGAAGTCGCTCCAGAAACCTTTACGGTCGCAAAACGACCGCGCAAGCCAACTCCACAGAAGCCGGCGTTCATCATTGAGGCAATAGCCTCAGCGCCATCGATAAATAGTGTGACTGTAAGTGCGTCGGCGGCGTTTGTACCAGTTGCTTCACCACTGGATGTTAATCCTACTGACAAGCCACCCCGACGTGGTGTGCGTGGACCGCGTGCTCTGCGTAGTAATCGTGCCGCACGTGCACAAGAACTGGCTGCTCAAACGCCTGCGGTACCTTACTCAAAGCCGACACCAGCGCCTGAAGGCTCTGAGTTTTCAGAGGCTTCCGAGCCAAACGGAAATCGTGAACTGCCCGCGAACGCTACGAATTCGCCACGTGGTGAACGTAATTCAGACCGCAATCCGCGTGCCGGTGGTCGCAACGAAGGCCGCACGCCTGGTCGCGACGGCCGTAACGGTAATAGTCTCAATAGTACAAACTCACGTGATCGCCAGCAAGCTAAGAAGCCACACAATCAGCCGGGTCGTCCAGGTCAAAAAGGGCCGCAAGGCGCTCCGCGTGTCGCTGATGCGGATGAAGTGTTTTCGTTTGTTACATCGGAAGATTTCGATGATTTGGTGACCGAAGATGAGGCCGGTGAACGTGCTGGTCGCAATGCCCCTCAAAAAAATGTGCGTCGTGATCTCACTGCTGAAGACGATGCGCCGAAGCTTCACAAAGTTCTGGCTGACGTAGGTTTGGGTTCGCGTCGCGATATGGAAGAGTTGATTATCGCTGGCCGCGTTTCGGTCAACGGCGAACCTGCCCATATCGGGCAGCGTATCTTGCCAACTGATCAAGTACGTATTAATGGTAAGTTGTTACAACGTAAAGTTTCAAAACGTCCACCCCGGGTTTTGGTCTATCACAAGCCATCCGGTGAAATCGTCAGTCATAACGATCCAGACGGGCGCCCATCGGTATTTGATCGCTTGCCCAACATGAAGGCCGCCAAATGGCTGGCTGTTGGTCGACTCGATTTCAATACTGAAGGATTATTGCTATTCACGACTTCCGGCGATTTAGCCAATAAATTGATGCATCCACGCTACAACATTGACCGGGAGTACGCAGTACGTACGCTTGGTGAGTTAGAGCAAGGTATGCGCCAGAAATTACTGGCAGGCGTTCAGCTCGACGACGGTACAGCGCAGTTTTCGAAGATTGCTGATGGCGGCGGCGAAGGAATCAACAAATGGTATCGCGTGACGATCGGCGAAGGCCGTAACCGCGAAGTACGTCGGATGTTCGAAGCAATTGGTTTAACTGTTTCCCGCCTGATTCGTACCCGTTACGGCGCGATGACATTGCCGCGTGGTTTAAAACGCGGTCGATGGGAAGAGCTGGACGAAAATGCTGTGCGAGCGATGATGGCCGCTAACGGCTTGGAAAAAATAGCCGCACCGGGCGCTGGCAATAAGGGGCGCGACGACGCAAGAGAGCGTGATCGTGAGCCAAACGGGAACCGTGCCAGTAGCAGCTATCCGACTAATCCAGGCCAAGGCCCAGGATTTAACCGCGCCCCAAGTCAAGGTCAAGGTTACGGACAACCGCGCCAAAATCAGGGCCGTGGTCCAAATCAAGGTCAGGGCGGTCAGAGTGGACAAGGCTCTGGCCAAGGTGGACGTCCTCCGCAAGGTCAGCGTAGTCGCCAGCCGGATCCAATGCAAACGGCATTAGGTTTTCCAGACGCCGGACAGAGACGCAACAACAACTCACGTCCTGCCCGTCCTCCTGGTGGCAGAACGCCAGGTGCGGATTATCAAGGTGTACCCGGTTCGCCGCGTCGCCGTCCGCGGTAAGCACTTATCCCGCTAGCGTGCGATGAGCGCCTGGTGGGATGTTTTTCGTTAAGTGCAAGTGAGAAAGTCAGACCAAAATCCGAATCGTTGAAAGTTTCGATTTGACAACGGTTGAAACGATGTAAAAATATGGGTTAGCAACAAAAGACGGTTTCCACATTGCGGGAACCGTGCTAATCGCTTATAATTTATAGGTTAACAAAAGTCTTTTCGCATATTAGCGCGAAAGGCTGCATCAAATAACAAGAAATAAGAAGATGGGCTGATGCCCATTTTTTTTTTGCTAAACATTTGTGCATGGGTTTAATTTGATGGTATGCGTAGCTATTTAATGGAGAGTCGCCTTGCAGTTGCTGGAACTGATTGAAAAAACCGTTGTAGGCATGGACTACGAGTTGGTAGAGCTTGAAAAGGCCGCAGGTGGTTTACTGCGCGTGTTCATCGACATTACGCCCGAAAACGCCGAGCAAGGTGCGATCACGGTCGAAGACTGTGAAAAAGTAACGCATCAATTGCTGCACGTGTTGACAGTTGAAAATATTGTCTACGAGCGGCTTGAAGTGTCTTCGCCAGGCTTGGATCGTCCGTTAAAAAAATATTCCGACTATCTCCGTTTCGCTGGCAAAGAAGTGATCATCAAGTTGTGTTTGCCGATGCCCGGCGCTGCACATCGGAAGACATTTCAAGGTATTTTGCAGATACCGGATGGCGATAATCTAAAACTCGAATTTGAAGCAAACGATGGGTCGTCAGCGGTGCTGGATTTTACGCTCGCTGATGTCGACAAGGCACGCTTGGTGCCGCAGGTGAATTTTAGGAGTCGCAAAGCATGAGTCGCGAAATTTTATTGTTGGTCGATGCGCTCGCGCATGAAAAAAACGTCGACCGAGACGTGGTGTTCGGCGCGCTCGAGCATGCACTTGGTCAGGCGACTAAAAAGCGTTACGAAGGTGACGTGGATATTCGTGTGTCGATTGATCGCGAAACCGGTGAATTTGAGTCATTCCGTCGTTGGCACGTCGTGCCGGATGAAGCAGGTTTGCAATTGCCCGATCAGGAAATTTTGCTGTTCGAAGCAAAAGAGCAAATCGAAGACGTAGAAGTCGATGACCATATTGAAGAGCCGATTGAATCGGTTGATTTTGGCCGTCGTTTCGCACAGGATACCAAGCAAGTTGTTTTGCAGCGCATACGTGACGCCGAGCGTGAGCAAATTCTTGCCGACTTTCTGGAGCGCGGAGATTCTTTAGTCACTGGCACCATCAAGCGCATGGAGCGTGGCGATGCAATTGTTGAATCGGGCAAGATTGAAGCGCGTCTGCCACGTGATCAGACAATTCCTAAGGAAAACCTGCGTATCGGTGATCGTGTCCGTGCTTTCATTTTGCGGATTGATCGCAATGCACGCGGCCCGCAAGTGATTCTTTCACGTACCGCGCCGGATTTCATTAAAAAATTGTTCGAACTTGAAGTGCCTGAGATCGAGCAAGGTTCTCTCGAAGTTAAGTCGGCTGCACGCGATCCCGGCGTTCGCGCCAAGATTGCTGTTTATACAAGCGATAGCCGGATTGATCCAATCGGTACCTGTGTTGGTATGCGTGGTTCACGCGTACAAGCCGTCACTGGTGAACTCGGTGGCGAGCGTGTCGATATTGTGTTGTGGTCTGAAGATCCTGCGCAATTCGTCATTGGCGCACTGGCTCCGGCTAACGTCTCGTCGATCGTGGTAGATGAAGAAAAACACGCGATGGACGTTGTTGTTGACGCAGAAAATCTCGCTATCGCAATTGGTCGCGGTGGTCAGAATGTGCGGCTGGCAGCAGAGTTGACTGGTTGGCAGATTAACATTATGACTGCTGAAGAGTCAGCGGATAAGTCGGCTGTTGAAACCGCAGCAGTCCGTGCGCTCTTCATGGAAAAGCTTGATGTCGATCAGGAAGTTGCTGACATTCTGGTGGAAGAGGGTTTTGCCAGCCTTGAAGAAATCGCTTATGTGCCGATTACCGAAATGCTGGAAATCGAATCGTTTGACGAAGAAACTGTCAATGAATTGCGTAACCGTGCGCGCGATGCATTGGTGACCGAAGCGATTGCCTCGGAAGAAGGCCTGGAAGGCATGGAAGATGCGCTGGCCAATTTTGATGGCATGGACCGTGTTGTTGCTGGTAAGTTGGGCTTGGCAGGTATCAAGACTCTGGCTGGCTTCACTGGTCTTGCGTATGACGAATTTGGCGCGATTTTGGCTCTGCCTACTGACCGTGCCCGTCAATTGATTAAAGAAGAATTTAAAGATGTGACCGACGATGAGATGAAACTTATCGATGCCAAGTATGATGATCGTGCTAAAGCCTTACAGGCTAAAGCATGGAATACCGCGGAAGCCAAGTGATCCGCGAGGTTCCAATGTCGTCTACCGCGCCACATAGAAAAGAGGACTGAATGGCGAGTAACAATGTAGCCCAATTTGCCACCGAGCTAAAGATGCCTGCAGATTTGTTGTTGACGCAGTTGCGTTCAGCAGGTGTCTCTAAAGATTCGACTGATGATTCCTTGTCAAAAGAAGACAAGGATCGTTTGTTGGAACATCTGCGCCGTTCGCACGGCGCAGTGACCGATGGCGAGAAAAAGAAAATAACGCTGACCCGCAAGGAAACCACAGAAATCAAGCAGGCTGATGCGACAGGAAAATCGCGCACCATCCAGGTTGAGGTCCGTAAGAAGCGTACTTTCGTTCAGCGCGATGACCCTGCGGCGGAAACGCCTGAGGTTTCAGCTGAGCCTGTTGCCGCAGTGGTTGATGAAGCAGAACTGGCGCGTCGTGCAGACGAAGCGCGTCGGCATGCTGAATTAATGGCGCGTCAAGAAGTAGAGCTGCGTGAAAAGCAGGAGCATTTGGCAAAACTCGAAGCCGAGAAAGAAGCCCAGGCAAAAGCTGCGCAAAAAGCCGAAAGTGATGCAAAAAAGATCGAAAGCGAAGCCAAAAAGGCTGAGATAGACGCCAAAAAAGCTGCTGTTGCGGCTGCGCCTGTTGCTGCATCTTCTACACCGACTCCGGCGCCAGTGAAAACTGCTGACGATGCTGAGATGGAAGAAAAGAAGCGCTTAGCTGCTGAAGACGCGAAGAAGAAAGTGGCGGAAGCCGCGAAGGAAGCTGCAGAAAAATCGGCTGCAACTGAGCGCGCCCGTAAAGCGGTGCAAGATGAAGTTGCGCAGATCAAGGCGATGATGAATGCGCCGCGTCGCGTCATCAAGGCTCCTGAACCTGTCGCTCCTCCAGTTGTTGTCAAAGCTGCACCAGCTGGAACGCTACACAAGCCTGCGGATAAGAAACCAAGCGAGAAAAAAGACGACAAGAAAGTTGTTGTCGACAAGAAATCGATTAAGTCTGCAAATGTTTCCTCGACTTGGTCTGACGACGCGAAAAAACGCGGCGCTGGTATCAAGACGCGTGGTAACACTGGCGGCGGTCGCGATGGTTGGCGCAGTGGTGGTAAGGGACGTCGTAATTCACATAGTGATGATCACGAAACGAACTTCCAGGTGCCGACTGAAGCGGTGGTGAAGGACGTTTATGTTCCTGAAACCATTACCGTTGCTGAGCTGGCCCACAAAATGGCAGTGAAAGCATCGGAAGTCATTAAGCATCTGATGAAGCTTGGTCAAATGGTCACCATTAACCAAGTGCTGGATCAGGAAACTTCCATGATTTTAGTGGAAGAAATGGGCCATACGGCACATGCAGCCAAAGAAGACGATCCAGAAGCATTGCTGGTGGATGGTGAAGAGCAGGCAGATGCAGAACTGGTGTCTCGTGCCCCAGTCGTGACTGTCATGGGTCACGTTGACCATGGTAAAACTTCGCTGTTGGATTACATTCGTCGTTCTAAAGTGGCATCTGGCGAAGCCGGTGGAATTACGCAACATATCGGTGCGTACCACGTTGAGACGCCAGGCGGTATGATTACCTTCCTGGATACGCCAGGCCATGAAGCATTTACGGCCATGCGTGCACGTGGTGCAAAAGCAACCGATATCGTGATTCTGGTAGTTGCTGGTGACGATGGCGTGATGCCGCAAACGAAAGAGGCGATTGCCCATGCGAAAGCAGCTGGCGTGCCGCTCGTCGTAGCCGTTACCAAGATTGATAAGCCAGGTGCCAATATGGATCGGGTCAAGCAAGAACTGATCGCCGAACAAGTTGTGCCTGAAGAATACGGCGGAGACGCGCCTTTTGTTGGCGTTTCAGCTAAGACCGGTGAAGGTATTGAAGCCTTGCTGGAACAGGTTCTGCTACAGGCAGAAGTGTTGGAACTGAAAGCACCGATCACCACAGCAGCACGTGGTCTGGTGGTTGAGGCACGACTCGATAAAGGTCGCGGTCCAGTGGCAACTATTTTGGTTCAGTCCGGTACATTGAAACGTGGTGACGTAGTTCTGGCTGGTTCAGCCTACGGACGTGTTCGCGCCATGCTAGACGAAAACGGTAAAGCAATTAGCGAAGCGGGTCCTTCGATTCCTGTCGAAATTCAGGGTTTAACCGAAGTGCCGGTTGCGGGTGAAGAAGTGATGGTCATGGTCGATGAACGCAAAGCGCGTGAAATCGGTCTGTTCCGTCAAGGTAAATTCCGCGACGTTAAGTTGGCTAAGCAACAAGCTGCCAAGCTGGAAAACATGTTCGATCAGATGGCCGAAGGCGAAGTCAAGAATCTGCCGATGATCATCAAGACCGACGTTCAGGGTTCGCAAGAGGCGTTGGTGCAGTCCTTGCAAAAACTGTCGACCAGCGAAGTACGGGTTCAGGTTGTACACGCTGCAGTGGGTGGTATCACCGAGTCCGATGTCAACTTGGCGTTGGCTTCGAAAGCAGTCATCATTGGCTTTAACGTCCGTGCTGATGCACAGGCGCGCAAGATGGCAGAAGCCAATGGCGTTGATCTACGTTACTACAACATCATTTATGACGCTGTAGATGAGATCAAAGCGGCGATGTCTGGCATGTTGTCGCCAGAGAAGCGTGAGCAATCATTGGGTCTGGTCGAAATTCGCCAGGTTCTGTTGGTCAGCAAAGTTGGCGCAATTGCGGGTTGCTATGTACTCGAAGGCTTGGTCAAGCGTGGCGCATCAGTACGATTGTTGCGCGACAGCGTGGTCTTGTGGACCGGGGAACTGGATTCACTGAAGCGCTTCAAAGACGATGTTAAAGAAGTCAAGTTTGGCTTTGAGTGTGGTCTGACTCTGAAGAACTTTAACGATATCAAAGAAGGCGATCAACTCGAAATCTTTGAAGTCGAAGAAATTGCACGGACGCTGTAACTTTAAGCGTCAGGTACAGATGCAGCATGCACATGAAAGTGTGCATGCATTAGCATAAAATGATTTAAATCAGGGAAATCGGGCTTCGTGCCCGATTTCCTTTTGGTGTATTCTGGAAGTTAAACAGTTTTAAAGTAGTCCATCAGTGAAAGCTACGGCTAAGTAAAGAGATATGGCTAAACATAGTAAATCCATCCCCGGACGCGGATTGCGGGTCGCCGACCAGATTCAACGCGATTTGTCGGAAATCATCGTGTTCGAATTAAAAGATCCGCGTGTCGGAATGATCACCATCACTGAAGTGCAAGTGACGGCTGATTACGCGCATGCGAAAGTCTTTTTCACCATGCTGAATGATGATCCTGAAGCAATTCGCCTGACGGTGGCTGGCTTGACGCAAGCGGCTGGATTCCTGCGGAATCAACTAGGTCGACGGTTGACAATTCATACATTGCCGGCATTACATTTTCACCACGATAATTCGACTGCACGCGGTGCCCAAATGTCACAGCTGATCGCATTGGCGAACGCAACACGGGCTAAGGATGACGGCGAAGACTGAGGTCCTTCCAAGGATTTCTCTTTACTGTCAGCTCTGTTCGTGACAAGGATTTAGTGATGCTAGGCTTAATATAGGTTTAATAGCTTATGCATATTTGATGAGACAAGGTTTTTAAGCGCCGACTCAAGTGTGAGCGCGCACTTTAAACCGCGATATTTTTACTCATTAAGCAATCCTAACTAAATAAGTATTACCACCTTCAAAGTACATTCCCTTATGGCGTCAACCTCGCCCAAAAGAATTCGCGTGCCTCTCAATGGCGTTTTGTTGCTTGATAAAGCAGTAGGATGGTCAAGCAACGATGCGCTGATCAAAGCCAAGCGGTTAATGAATGCGACAAAAGCAGGTCATACCGGCACGCTTGATCCATTTGCGACTGGCGTTTTGCCATTGTGTTTTGGCGAAGCGACAAAGTTTGCTCAAGACCTGTTGGATGCTGACAAGACATACGAAGCCGTGATCCATCTGGGCTTGACGACCGCCACCGGGGACACCGAAGGCGATGTATTAGAGACCCGCGATGTGGAGGTGACGCGTGAGAAAATTGATGCCGCGCTGGCACAATTTCGCGGCGATATCAAACAAGTTCCACCGATGTATTCAGCGCTTAAGCGCGATGGAAAACCGTTATACGAATACGCCCGCGCCGGTATTACATTAGAGCGTGAAGCGCGTGACGTAACGATCCATCTACTTGAGTTTATCGATTATCAAGCGCCATATTTGAGTGTCCGTGTGGTCTGCAGCAAAGGTACTTATATTCGCGTTTTAGGCGAAGAAATTGGTGCCGTTCTGGGTTGCGGTGCGCATTTAAACGCATTGCGACGGACACAAGTTGGGCATTTAACATTGTCGGGTTGCCTTACTTTGGAGACGTTGACTGCAATACCCGAGGATGAGCGGGCGGCATTGCTGGCTTCCGTGGATAGTCTTTTACTGACATTTCCAGAGGTGGTATTGACCGAGCCATTGGCGCAGCGGTTTTTGCAAGGGCAACGTCTGACGCTGGATAAAGAAGGCGTTTTGCCTCCAGCGCAAATAGGGCGCGTACGGGTTTATCGCGAGTACGCGCATACTGCGGAAATAACCGATGGGACGTTGCGGCAATTGTTAGGTACTGCGCAATTTCACGACTACGGTGTACTGGCGCCAGAGCGATTGGTGTCGACAGCATTACCAAAATAGTCATCTTTAAATTGTGGTCTGGTTTTATAGACATTGTATTTCTGAAAAAATAAAGCAAAACTACACATCCCAACCCTTTGAAATCAGAAGGCTTTTGGTGGTTTTGCACTGCATCATGTTATAATACTGGGTCTCCCGAATTCCGTTGCATTTTCCAGGCCTCTCAGGGTTTGTACTGCGCGGGCTTTTACCGCGCACTTGCTGCGTTAATTACCGAATTCCTTACTGAATTCCTCTATATCCATAACAATATGTCAAACACAAAACGCGCTATCCGCAACATTGCCATTATTGCTCACGTCGATCATGGTAAAACCACGTTGGTTGACCAACTTTTGCGTCAATCCGGTACTTTCCGCGACAATCAGCACGTTGATGCGCGCGTCATGGATTCGAACGATATTGAAAAAGAGCGCGGCATCACGATTTTGTCGAAAAATTGCGCTGTCGAATACGAAGGCACGCATATCAACATCGTTGATACCCCAGGCCATGCCGACTTCGGTGGTGAAGTCGAGCGCGTGCTGTCAATGGTTGACAGCGTATTGCTGTTGGTGGATGCGTCTGAAGGACCAATGCCACAAACGCGTTTCGTTACGCGTAAAGCGCTGGAACTGGGCCTCAAGCCGATCGTTGTCATCAATAAAATTGACCGTCCTACTGCGCGTGCCGAGTGGGCCATCAACGCGACTTTTGAACTATTCGACAAGCTGGGTGCAACTGAAGAGCAACTTGACTTCCCAGTCGTCTATGCTTCGGCCCTGAACGGTTACGCCAGCCTGGACCCAACTGTACGCGAAGGCACGATGACACCATTGTTCGACGCGGTGTTAGAGCACGTTCCTGCACGCGAAGACGATCCGGATGGTCCGTTGCAACTACAAATTACGTCGCTGGAATATTCGTCTTACGTTGGTAAGATCGGCGTTGGTCGCATCTTGAGCGGACGCGTCAGAGCGTTGCAAGATGTTGTTCTTTTAAATGGTCCTGATGACAAGCCGACCCGCGCCCGTATCAATCAGGTACTGACGTTCAAAGGTCTGGACCGTGTACTGGTTGACGAAGCATTGGCTGGTGATATTGTCCTGATCAATGGTATCGAAGAGATCGGTATCGGTACGACAATTTGTGCTCCGGATGCGCCTAAAGGTTTGCCGATGCTAAAAGTGGATGAGCCGACCTTGACGATGAATTTCATGGTCAATAACTCACCATTGGCAGGACGTGAAGGTAAGTTTGTGACGACACGTCAGATTCGTGATCGTCTGGACCGTGAATTGAAGGGTAACATGGCATTACGTGTTGTCCCGGCTGAAAACGACGATTCGACCTATGAAGTATCAGGTCGCGGCGAATTGCATCTGACGATTCTGATCGAAAACATGCGTCGCGAAGGTTTCGAGCTGGCTGTTTCGCGTCCTCGCGTTGTCTACAAAATGGTTGATGGTGTTCGTCAAGAGCCGTATGAAAACCTGACCGTCGATGTCGAAGAAGCAAACCAGGGCGGCGTCATGGAAGAGTTGGGTCGTCGTCGTGGTGATTTGCAAAACATGGAACCGGATGGCAAAGGTCGCGTACGTCTTGAATACCGTATTCCTGCACGTGGTCTGATCGGTTTCCAAGGCGAATTCATGACATTGACACGCGGCACTGGCTTGATGAGTCACGTGTTTGATGAATACGCACCAGTTGACAATACCAAGGCTGAATTGGGCGGTCGTCGCAATGGCGTATTGGTTTCACAAGACGATGGCGCAGCCGTTGCTTACGCTATCTGGAAACTGCAAGAGCGTGGTCGTATGTTCGTTAGCCACAATGATCCAGTGTATGAAGGCATGATCATTGGTATTCACTCACGTGACAATGATCTGGTCGTTAATCCGATCAAGGGCAAGCAACTGACTAACGTGCGATCATCAGGTACTGATGAAGCGGTGCGTCTGGTAACGCCGATCCAAATGTCTTTGGAATACGCGGTTGAATTTATTGAAGATGACGAATTGGTTGAAGTGACACCGAAGAGTATTCGTTTGCGCAAACGTCATTTGAAAGAAACAGACCGTAAGAAAGCATCGCGCGATTCTTGATTTGAGATGGCTGCTGGTGATCAACTCGCCAGCGCCTGATTGAACTGAGGGCGATGATCAACCCGATCAATTTGTGAGGCTAGCGCCACACTGGTATGTCGGGTTTTTTTACGTCTGCGGGAATGGTCCGACGGGCTGTGCTACGCGCGAAAACAGCGAATGAGGTAATCGCATTGCCCGCTTCTAACCGGAGAAAATGCCATGACAACCACTCCCATCAAGGCTTCACGTCAGCTGGGCAACTCCCCCTCTACACGTTCCCCCTCTGACATGTGGCGGCAATGTATTCAGCTGGACCGTCGACGAACCGACTTGGTTCTTGTTGCTCGACAAGATGGTCGATGCAGGCTTGAATTTCATTGATACCGCCGATGTGTATTCGCGCTGGGCGCGTACGCGCGTCTGATCGAGCAAGGCAAGGTCAGAGTGATAGGTGCATCGAATTATTCGGCAGCGCGCCTGCTGGAAGCTATTCAGGTCAGCAAAGCAGAAAACTACCCGCGTTATCAAACATTGCAACCGCAATACAATCTGTACGATCGTGCCGATTATGAAAAAACGCTGCAGCCGCTGGTGCTGGAACATGGGATTGGGGTTATCAATTACTACGCATTGGCAAGTGGTTTTCTGAGCGGCAAGTACCGCGGAACCGCCGATCTGACCAAGAACCCGCGCGGGCAGGCGGTAAAACGCTATCTGGATACGCGTGGTCTGCGCATCCTGGATGCGCTCGATCAGGTCGCGGCACGTCTCAATGCAAATCCCGCGCGGGTTGCTTTAGCTTGGTTATTTGCGCGACCCGGTATTACGGCACCGATTGCGAGTGCCACGACGTTAGCGCACCTGGATGACTTGGTCGCCGCGACCCGACTGACGTTAGACGTCGAAGCGATTTCACTATTAAATCTTGCCAGTGCCGAAAGTTAAGACGCTGACTGTGCAACCTAGATAACCGCCCCTTTCATAGCAGCATATTCGGCACGGTATGGACGGTGCGCACCAGCACAATAAAACGCATGCTATCGGCCGATGCCACATCGCCACCGTCCCAGGTACGCGCCAACGCGACTTTATTTTGGCTAGAGACCAACCTTGCGTTGCCATCGGTCAGCGTTTCATCGCGCATGTAGTTCTGCTCGACCCACGTCACTCGATCGCGCCGTAACGATGGGATGTCCTGACTGGTGAACGACTCGAAACCGGTATTGCAAGCCTGAGCCAGATTTGGAGGGCGATGGAAGCGCTGTGACGCTGGATTCCGGGCTCTGTAAATCCTTAAGTCGGTTCGCTGTTCCATTGCTCGCCAGGTCTTTTTATCTGAAATGGCATTATCGCTGACCGCTGCAACGCTATATTTTGGCCAACGCCTTGTTACGGCCGCGTATCCATTCCAGCGTCAGCAACAGACAGGTAGAAAATATGATCAGAATAGTTGCCAGCGCGGCGATCGTCGGGCTGATATTTTCCTTGATGCCAGTAAACATTTGCCGCGGCAAAGTGGCCTGCCCTGGACCTGCAACAAATAGGGTCACCACGACATCGTCGAACGACGTCGCAAAAGCAAACAACGCACCTGAAATCAACCCCGGCGCAATGACCGGCAATGTAATGCGGAAGAACGTCATCAGCGGATTGGCGCCCAGGCTGAGGCTGGCGCGCACCAGATTGTGGTTGAATCCTTGCAGCGTTGCTAATACCGTCGTCACTACAAACGGTGCGCCCAGCGCTGCATGCGCCAGAATCAGGCCGGCATAGCTGTCGGACAAGCCGATCTGCGCGAAGAACAAATAAACCCCGACCCCGATTACAACAACCGGCACCACCATCGGAGAGATCAGCACCGCCATCAGCAAACCCTTGCCGCGAAATTCCGCCTTGTTCAATCCGACCGCCGCCAGCGTGCCGAGTACTGTCGCCAGTACGGTTGCTGAAGGTGCCACGATAAAACTATTCTTGGCGGCGCTGATCCATTCATCCGAATGGATCAGATTCTGATACCAGCGAAATGAGTAGCTGTGAATCGGATAGACCAGGAAGGTACTATCGCTGAACGACAATGGGATGATCACCAGAATCGGTAGCAACAGGAACACCAGCACCAGTACATTGAATCCGCGAGACAAGAAAAACCAGGCGCGCTCGATGAACGAGAGATAGGGAGGGAATTGCGGAAATATCTTCATCATTTAAGCCATGCTCACATCAATTTTGGTAAAGCGGCGATATACCGTATACAACACTAGCGTAGCAGCAAACAGCAATGCACCGAGTGCGCAAGCCATGCCCCAGTTGATGGTGACATTGGTGAAATAAGCAATGTAATAACTCACCATCTGCTCGTTCGGGCCACCCAGCAAGGCCGGGGTAATGTAGTAACCGACCGACAAAATAAATACCAGTAATGCGCCAGCGCCAATCCCGGGATAAGTTTGCGGCACATACACGCGCCAGAAGGCGGCAAACGGATGACTGCCGAGCGATATTGCCGCGCGCAAATAGGTAGGTGGAATAGCTTTCATCACGCTGTACAGCGGCAGAATCATGAACGGCAACAGGATATGAGTCATGGCGATATACACGCCGATGCGGTTGAACAGCAACTCCAGCGGTGCCTGCGTCACGCCGATGGCCATCAGCGCCTTGTTGACCAGTCCTTCCGATTGCAGCAAGACAATCCAGGCGGCAACCCGCACCAACACGGAAGTCCAGAACGGGATCAAGACCAGGATCATGAACAAATTGGCGCGTCGGTCCGACATGCTGGATAACCAGTAGGCCAGTGGATAACCGATCACCACACAGGCCAGCGTCACCACCAGACTCATCCACAAAGTACGCGCAAAGATCTTTTGATATACCGACGCGCTGTCGTCGACTTTTTCGATATGGCCGTAGGGATTTTGCTTAAGGTCAAGCGCGGCCAATAAATAATAAGGCGAATAAGGCGTACCGTTTTTGGCGATCGCCCGCCAGTAATCCAGTTCACCCCATTGTGGATCAATATCGATCAAGGCCGGTTTTATTTGCGTGGCAGATACGGGCTGACCGTTGGCATCCACCAGTGGCAATGCTCGCGCGGTCTTCATGATGATAGAACGGGCACCGGAGATTTCCGAATTCAGGCGGCGTGCCAACGCACCAGTAGCACTATCCTGTCGCGCTTTCAGTAAATCGACCGCCAGCGCCGCATAGGCGGCGTCCGGCGGCGTACTCTTGCGATCCCAGCTCGCCAATGCGGCGACGGTATGCGGAAGCGTAGTGACAATCTCCGGGTTCTCCACTGCCCGCTTGAGCAGCATGGCAATTGGAACCAAAAATGTCAGCAGCAAAAATATCGCCAGGGGCGCAATCAGCGCCAGCGCAGCAGTACGCTTGCGAAACAGTGCCTGACGCAATTCCCGCTTGAGCTGCGTATTCGGCTGAGGGCTGGTGGGCTCGGTCGTCATATTAGGGACGGCAGCGCCGGATGGAATAGAATTCATAGTGATCTGGTATTACCAAAAAATACTGCTGCCATGATGTACGCAATGGCAAAAAGGCGACCGAAACATGGCGAGCAGTGGTCACAGGACGCCTGCGGCGTACCTCTTTGAAAAGCACTCCTCGCCACCTTTCCTCGAAGCTTAAATAGCACTACAAATTATTCCATTTCCACATCAAAGGTGAACGCGACGAAGCTAAGGACACGTTATTCATGGCAAGGATAACTCCTGCCCTATACATCCATGGGCAAGAGCGGACCTAAAACGCACGTTTGATATAAAAAAAATTACTTGGCAGCCCAGGCAGTGAAACGTTGTTCCAGCTCTTCACCGTGGTCGGTCCAGAACGACAAATTGAGTTGCAGCGCATCCTTGGCATTGGCCGCAGATGTCGGCAGGTTCGCCAGTGTTTTGGCATCCAGCATCTTCAGCGCATTATTGTTAACCGGACCGTAGGCAATGTTGCTAGCGTAATTTTTTTGCGATTCAGGGGTGCTGGCAAATGCGATGAATTTCTCTGCCTGCTCCTTGTTCGGCGTTCCCTTTGGAATGACCCAGAAGTCTAGCGTGTAAATACTGCCGAGCCAGCTCACCTTCAGGTTTTTGCCTTCGCGTTGCGCCGCGTCGATACGGCCATTGAACGCGGTCGACATCACGACATCGCCGGCCACCAGGAATTGCGGCGGTTGTGCGCCTGCTTCCCACCACTGGATGTTCGGCTTCAATTCATCGAGTTTCTTGAAGGCACGATCGACACCGGCTTTGGTGCTCAGCACCTTGTAGATATCCTTCTGGGCCACGCCATCGGCCATCAATGCGAATTCCAGCGTGTACTCGGCGCCCTTCTTCATGGCACGTTTGCCAGGGAATTTTTTGACGTTCCAGAAATCGGCCCAATCCTTCGGTGCCACTTTCAGTTTGTCGGCATCGTAAGCCAGCACGGTTGACCAAACGAAGGCGCCCATGCCACATTCATTAATTGCCGAGGGCAGGAAATCGGCTTTGTTACCGAGTTTTTTCACGTCGATTTTTTCCAGCAAGCCTTCTTCGCAAGCGCGTCCAATATCTCCAGCATCCACTTCCACGACATCCCAGCTGACTTTTTTGGCTTCGACCATGGCTTTGATTTTGGCCAGTTCGCCATTGAATTCCACCACGGTAATCTTGTCGCCGGTGGCCTTGGAAAACGGTTCGATGTAAGCAATTTTTTGCGCAGCACCGTTGGCGCCGCCGAAATTGACAATCGTCAGGTTAGCCGCGTGGGTCATGCCGACTGCTGCCACAGACAAAACTATACTGGTCAGAACAGGTTTGAATAACAATTTCATCACGTCTCCTAATGGGTGCAAATGTGGAAGTACAGATAATTAAGTGCTTACTATTGCCAAATGAAAGGTATCTCAAAAAACCGCCGCCTCAGCTGACGCTGACCTTGCCCAAGGAGTACGGCAACGTGCTATCCGGTTTCTTGCAACGCGGGGATCGGCGCAGTTGTCGAATCCCTCGGCAGGTTTTTAGAGATGCCTCAAATGAAAATACGCAAATGGTCGGGATTTATGTCCAGTACCACCTGAGTTCCTTCATGTAAACCTGCCAAGGCCGGATCGTTCAATGTCAGTTTGACAAAACAGTCCGCCTGTTGCGGGATTGCGCAGCGCACGCGCACGTGATCGCCGAAATAAATCAGGCTGGTGACATTGGCGCGCAGCGCACTCGGATGGGCACTATCGGATGGCAGTAGGCGTATGCGCTCTGGTCGTATGCAGGCGACTACCGCCTCATTAGCTCTGGCCTGGTTGGCATTGACGCCGGTCAGTTGTGCGCCGTTAGGCAAGCGCACCGTGCAGCGCTCTCCTTCGGTCGAAGCGATGACGCCGTTGAAGCGATTGTTATCGCCAATGAAACCGGCGACGAATTGATTTTCGGGATATTCGTATAAACGATCGACCACCGCCAGTTGCTGGATGATGCCCTGATCGAACACCGCGACCCGGTCCGACATTGTTAAGGCTTCGCTTTGATCGTGCGTCACATACACGAAGGTGACGCCGAGGCTTTTATGCAGCGCCTTCAGTTCGAGTTGCATGTGCTCGCGCAACTGTTTATCGAGGGCACCCAATGGTTCATCCATCAGCACCAGTTTCGGATCAAATACCAGTGCCCGTCCCAATGCAACGCGCTGTTGCTGACCACCTGACAACTGGGCTGGATAGCGGTCGCCGAACTTGCCCATCTGGACCATGTCGAGCGCCTTCTTTACCTTGTCAGCGCGTTCGCTACCGTTTATGTTGCGCACCCGCAGCGGATAGGCGACGTTTTGCGCTACCGTCATATGCGGAAACAGCGCGTAATTCTGAAACACCATGCCGATATTGCGCTTGTGTGGCGGTACTTTGTTGAGCAGTTGACCGTCAAGACGAATCTCGCCGCCCGTCGGAAACTCAAATCCGGCCAGCATCATCAAACAAGTTGTCTTACCGGAGCCGGACGGCCCGAGCAAGGTCAAAAATTCACCACGCTTGATATCCAGATTGAGATTCTTGACCACCAGACTTTCGCCGTCATAGGTTTTCTTGACACCCGAAAACTGCACCAGCGTATCCACACCGTTACGTGCGATATCGGCCAGATGGGGGGATAAATTTCCTTGTTTCAACTTGTACTCCTGCCAAATATGGAATGCCAGCGGTTTTGCGCCGCTCCGTTAGTATCTATTTTGCGCACTTTCTAATGCATTTCGAATACTAAGGCTTTCGTGGACTTACAATATAGAGCCACTTTCAATTATTTAACGGAGCCACTTTGCGCATCGCCTCTCTCTCTGAATTTCTGCTGATACGTATTGAGCGTCTTTTGGATAGCACTTTGGTAAAGCCGCGCAATACGCCGAAATCCGGGCTCTCAAGCGGCTCCTCCACCTCAAGCGCCGGCGCGCCACTGAACCGACAGATTTATCAAGCCATCCGTGAAGCCATCCTTGCGCAGCTGTTGCCATCCGGTTTGCAATTGCCATCATCGCGCGATCTCGCGCGCGAATTGGCAATATCACGCAATACCGTGACTTACGCCTATGAACAATTGATTGCCGAAGGCTATCTGGAAACGCGTGCGGGCTCCGGCACTTTCATCGCCGACACCACGCCAAATCAGATTCCCGGTGGCCGCTTAAACAAACCGCCACTGACCGATCCCAGCGGTCAATCGGAGCTCTCCGCTCATGGCGCGCAATTGATTCAACAAGCGGGTGTCAGCGATTTGCAATGGGGCGCGTTCATGCCCGGCGTTCCGGACGTGACGTTGTTCCCGAACAAAATATGGAGCCGCCTGCAAAATAAGCACTGGCGGCGTTCGCGTGCCGATTTGCTAACCTACGGTGAAGCGGGCGGCTATATGCCACTGCGCGAAGCGATCGCCGAATACCTGCGTATAGCGCGCTCGGTCAACTGTCATGCTAATCAGGTCATCATTACTACCGGCATCCACCAGTCGCTGGATATTGTTGTCAAATTGCTGGGTGAACATGGCGATAGCGCCTGGGTCGAAGATCCTTGTTACTGGGGTACCCGTAGCGTGCTCAACTCGCTCGGGATCAAGCCGGTCGCCATTCCGGTAGATACCGAAGGTATGCGCATGCGGCTGGCCAACCTGCGCCAACCGCCGCGTTTTATCTGCACCACACCATCTCATCAATATCCGCTCGGGATGGTAATGAGCCTGTCGCGGCGGCGCGCCTTGCTGGAGTATGCGGCAAGCCGCAAAGTCTGGATTATCGAGGATGATTACGACAGCGAATTCCGCTACGGAAGCCGTCCATTGGCAGCCTTGCAGGGGATGGATACGCATGACCGGGTGCTGTACATGGGGACCTTTAGCAAAACCATGTTTCCCAGTATGCGGATCGGCTTTATGGTGGTGCCAGAGTCACTGGCGGGCGCATTTGCCACCGGCGTGTCCGAACTGTATCGCGGCAGTCAGGTGTTTATGCAAGCGATCATGGCAGACTTCATGACCGAGGGACATTTTACCTCTCACATCCGACGCATGCGGATGCTGTATGCGGAGCGCCTGCAACTGCTACAGGATGCGATCGCACACCATTTCGGCGATCGCATCACGCTGACCGGCGGCGAGGCCGGTTTGCATCTGGCGATGGGCCTGCCGCCGCAATGTGACGACCTGGCCATCAGTCGCGTAGCGCGTGAGGCCGGTATCGTCGCCCGTCCTTTATCACGATATTATATGGACCCGGCCTTCTCGCAAAAAGGCTTGTTACTGGGCTACGCTTGCGTGCCGAGCGAACAGATACGACCTGCTTTCGATAAGCTGGCCACGATTATCAAGGCACACTGGAAGTGAACTCCGTCACGATACTGACGTATTTCTTCTCCTACAAGCGATCATGCGCTAGCAGTGCCCAAATCGTTTGCGTGATTTTTTTAATCAGCGCCAAACTGTTCTCTAATATGCGGTGCAGACTGGCGTGTCAGATGCCTAATTGCGCATCTAACTCTTTCAATACGGCCGCCAGCATTAGCCGGCGTTTCACAATCTTCAGACGAAAAAACCTCTACATTCCTTACGGGCTTTAGAGGGGTTTTTAATTGGCACTTAAAACCCAATACTTAGCCAGGCAGGCGCATCACGAAGGTGACAGCGCAAAAGACCAAGGTGGAATGGGCACAGTTTCTGCACGACATCGCTCAGCAGAGCCATCAGGCACCACGCATCACATTAGTCACGGACAACATCAACACCCACACGTCAGATGCATTGTACGAAGTATTTGAACCACAGCGGGTCAAGGCGCTGTGGGACCGCTTCGAGATCGGAGACCGTACAAAGCGGACGGTCAACGATGTAAGTTATCCGGCTCGGCGTAGTCGGGCCGGGGTTGAGGCGCCGAATAGTACATTCCCCAGCCGCAATTGTTGTTCACTCTTGAACCGTGTAGGTGGTCTCTTTGAACAATGCATTAATACGGTGGGCGGGAGTTTTTACATTCTCCTCGTAGCAACTCGCTGTGATCACAGTCATCAAGTCCAGATTGGGCACGACCTGTACCGCTGGATTCCGGCCTCCATAAATCCTTAAGTCGGTTCGCTGTTCCATTGCTCCCAAGTCCCAGAAACGGCGTAAAATACCTAAAGGCAATAAAATTGCTATGTTCATCTGTTGAGTGGCCCCATGTGATGGTGTCTTGTTTTTGAGAACCTCCACCGCATCCCCTCTTCAGCGATATTTTTTATTGGGGGCAGGTATGGAGTTCATTCCATTTGAAGTCGTCACGATCTCTGAAGCAAAAGCGGTCCTTGATATAGCTAGCGTAGCGGCTAAAGAAGAGCATTGGGAGACTGCGCGTAGGTTGGAGATTCCAGCCGACTTGAAGTTGAACGAGACAACTTATCAGTGGGTATTGACGCTTCCCGTTGAGGTTTGGCCTCTTTGGTTAATGAAATATTTCCCCCGTATTGCGAACCAATTTGCCAATACATGGACAAAACAATTAATCTGCGAAACTTTATTTATCCAACTTCTGATGGATCAAAGAGGTCATCGCAAAGGATTTCCGGTGGACGTATCCCGAGAAATTATGGCCTTAAAATCACACTTCGAAACATTAGCTTTCACGCCATTAAGCGAGCAATCTTTTAAAGGTTGACGCCGCGCAAACGCGGGATGCCTATACCCTCTAAAATATCTATCTGATTCGTCAATATGTGGAATCACATAAATCCAAGTTGCCTTTTGGAATGTGGGTTGCGAAGCATTCCTATGGCAAAGAACGTGATAATGTTTGGTGGCTTACATTTTAAGCAAACAGCTAAAAAAATGCTTACTCTCAAGTTTGATGAATCAGCAAATTATTCATTGCTTGAGGATGTTCGGCGCTGCTTGACCGTGCTGTCGGGTTTGATGAATGCGAACAAAATAAGACCAACAAACAGCTGATAAAAAGACAGGTGATACGATATGGAGCGAAATGAATTTGTAGAAATGATTGCCAAAGAAGGATTCGCAGAGGGCGTAATTGTAGAGAGGGAATCCAATGGATTTCTCGAAGCCCACGTGCATTCCTTTGAAGCAAAAGCACTCATCCTTGCAGGCGAATTGCGCATGCGGGTCGGAGAAGTAGAACAAGTCTATACACCTGGAAGTGTGTTTCACTTGTTAGCAAACGTATCCCATTCGGAGTTCTACGGTCCCGAAGGCCTTCAGTACCTGGTCGGCAGGAAAGAAGAGGCTAGCGAGTCGTAGAAATGTTATTTTGGGTAAATCGGCTAAGACTGGGCGATTTCGGCGTCACATGATGCGTTTACCGTTGACGACAACGCCTTGCGGCCCAAAGGTCGATTCCAGCGACAATTGCTTGCCATCGTCCTTGATATAACCTTGGTCGACATACATCTTCAACTGGTTTTCCTTCATCTGCCGTTGTGCAGATGCTGCGGCATTTTTTTGTTCGAATGCGTTCAGGAACACATCGCGCGCGAGCGTCAGCGAACCTTTGCCGGAAATTTTTTCCTTCAGCAGCACCATCACGTTGTCACCCATCAGCGCGTCCGGCGTCAAGCCTTTACCATCCATATTTATTTCAAAGGTGCCGGCTACTTCGCCGTTAGGAGTCTTCAGACTGAGGCGGTCGATGCGGAAGCTGGGGGAGCTGGCGACCAGTTCGCCGGCATGCTGCATCAGCATGGTCATCTGTGCCTTTTTCTGGGCTAGCTTGGCATCGGTGCTGTCGTTGCCCGCTGCTGGCGCTGCGACTGCAGCAACGTCGGCACCGGCGACTGGCGGGGCTTTCGCAGCCGCTTCGTAAAACGCCTTGGAAGCAGCCTGAATTTTCAGTAGCCCATCCTTGTTCAGGTTGAGATAGGAAAAATCGAAATGGATGTCGTCGGCAACAACGCCGTTGGCATCGCCGAAGATGCTCTTGTCTATCTTGGTCTGGTAAACTAGATCGAAATTGTTGCCGTGGTCTTTCAGGTCGGTCTCCATGACCAGGTTTTGTAGTTTCAGGACGGCGTTACCGTTTCTGGTAGCTTCGATACTATCTAGTTTGATGTGCCCGTCTTGTTGCCAGGTGTCAGTGGCGCTCTTCTCGTCCTTGTAGGTACCGCTCAGGTTGAGATTGCTCAGACTGACGTTGATCTGGCTACCAGCAGCAGTGGCGCTGAGGGATGGTAGATTGAGATCGTATTTTTGCGTTTCGCCGCTTTTCCCATGGAAGTTCAAGTTAAGGTTTTTACCAACGATATGCAGGCCTTCCTGGCTCTTCCAATCGATTTCCGGTGCTGCAACGCTGGTCGACAGGCCGCCGAAGAATAGCTTGTCGGTGCTGGCATTGAGCTTGATCGGTAATGGTGTTTCCACTCCTTTGTCGTCTACCAGCGCGATCGTGTGCGTGATCTTGGCCCAACGGTAAAACGGAATGGCGAATTGATTGACCTTGTGAGTTACCGTCAGGCGGACCGGCGGCACTAGCATCGAAATCGTGTATTCAGTCTTGGCTGTCGACGAGAACCAGCCGCGCTGGAACGAGGCCAGCTTGGTGCTGATCGGCAAGGAACTACTGCCCGATGTGTCCTGGCCAATTTTGCTAAATTCCGCTTTGGCGCGCATGCCGACTATGCCAGGAACCACGGCAACCCACGCGAGTACGACGACGCCGACGGCTATTTGAGAACGCTTCATGTTTTCTTTTTTTGAAAGAATAAAAGTTAATAATAAATTAAGTATTGCATTGGGTAAATGTTTTGGTGTTTTGCAGCGCGTACAGCGCCTAGGATAGCCTTGCTGGCCCAATGCGCCAACGAATTTGTATTCGGGGCAAAGCCAACATTGTAGGACCTGTACGCGAAGGTAACTGTTCAGTTCTCGCGTAATGTTGTGCCCGCGACACACGGCGGCTTAGATGGAATACGCGATAAAAATGCAGTAGAGTCCGATTTAGCTCGGCCCGAGCAACTCGAAACCTATGGCGAGCCGAAGTCGGATGCCGCCGACCTAGCTACAGCTTATGCGCATGGTTTAGTGCTCAACCATGGGTATAGCGACGGAAGCAAACGCACGGCTTGGGTTGTTGTGCGGGTTTTTCTTGCTGACAATGGCATCAAACTACGGTTTTCCGCAATCGAGGCGATTCGTGCGATGGAACAAACCGCAGCTGGCTCGCTCAGCGAGCAAGATCTGGCACAGTGGTTTCGGCAGTGTATTGTTGAATAATTTCGGAGTGCCTAAGCAAATCCTTCGCTCTTATTTGTGTGTGCCTAGCCAGCATCTTCCAATACCTGTGACCTGATACAAGTGCGACCTGCTCGATCCGATACCCTTGCTCAAATAGACGTGAAATTCCCTCATGACGTAAATCATGGAATCTTAGGTCAACAATTTTCTGAGCTAGTGCGGCCAAAAGGTTTAACGGCCTGCATTTCTCGTTTGTAACGATCAATTAGCTTTGAAACGGTAAAGGCGGACAAAGTACGACCGTCCTTAAAATCGGAGGTATGTATCTCATGTTCGATCTTGCGCGTCCATTCTTGCGCCATTGCTTTGGTCGGGAGCGACTTGCTGATAGCGCCCTGAGCCGGGCGCGGAGGGAATAGCTTTGCAATGGCGTGACGCAGTTTGATGCACCTGGAGCCTGTTATTGTGATGAGCAAAACTGCATATTACTAAATGTAGTTAAAAATATTACTTAATTTGAGTAGTGTTCGTAGCTGCAATAAATAAATGGAAATAACATTCGACGTTATCAAAGATGTTGTAAATGTAGGCCCCAACGCGTGGAGCCTTTGTTCATGCGAACAGCAGGTTTACTTGACCAGCTTACGGCGCCCCGCCACGGCCAAGCCAACTAGGCCCATGCCCAACAAGGCCAGCGAAGCAGGTTCCGGAACCACATTTGCATTCGTCGACAGGAAGTTGGCCGAAACGTATCGGTTGGAAGCGCCATTCAAGGAGGTGACGAACGTATCTTGCCCATTACTCCAAGCACCCTGCAGGTAGGAAATGTCGGAACTAGTATTGATACCGTTCACCTGATACAGCCAGTTCGCCTGGGAAACACCAACGCCCATCCGATACAGCTGACCAGCGGTGAGTGAAACCGTGTTGCTCAAGTTTGTGTAAATGAAATCGCCGATCACGTTGCCACCTACCGGAACTACCGCTGACGCAAGCAAGGTACCCGTATCGTTCCACAGGGAGACCGTTGTCGGTGCCGTCAGGCCATTGACGTCATAAGTACCAAGCGCGGTTACATTCAGATTTTGGCTTGCGGAAAACTGAAAGCCAATCGTCCAGTTGCCGCCAAAATAGCCTGAGCTGCTCTGCCAAGAATTGATGGCGGGTATCACGCTAGCGTGCGACGAACCTGCAAATCCCAACATCAGTCCAATAGCGGCCAGTAGCAGTTTCTTTTTGATTGTGTTCATAATTTTTCCTCTGGATTGGGCAGTGAGTGCTGTTTATAAAGCAATTCTTATGCCATAATATAAAACAGGAAAAATACTATACAAATCAGATGCTTAGCCGACTTACTCAGGATCGACAGGAAGCCACATGTAAAGAATTCCGACAATCAAACACTACAAGTAGTTAATACCTTTGCATCGATAGTTCCCGCCGAAATACGAACAAAATAGAAGTGCCACTTTGATGGTTAATTGTAAGGAGTGGCGACAATGGTTCGAATCATCCGGTTTCGGCTCACCATGGATCCCATAATTGTTTTGCTGCTTTTAAAACGGAACCCAAATAAGTTAGATCAATGCCAATAGTGACACCCCTAGCGCCCGGGCGATCAGAAGTAGCCGTGCTGCGCATCTTGATAAAGTCGACCAGCCTGTTTGTCGTCAGATCGGGCAAGAGGACGTCACCGAGCGCTATATTGAGCGATCCCAATACCGCGGCTTTATTTTTGCCGAAGGGTTTTTTTGCCCCAATCTCTATAGTATAACGGTCGATAAGAGTGCCTATGTCATCTCTGCTATGATACGTCCGTCCTGAAACTTCAATGAGCGCATGTCGGATTCGACCTTAGATGCCCATTCTTGGGCACGCGCTTTAGTATCGAACATGTCGCTTACAGCAGGAAAGCCTTGCTTGCGCACCCGAGCGCGCCAGCGCTTACCGATCTTTTGTATAGTTGCCATTAATATGAATTGTTGTCCAATTTGTGTCCAATGACAGATGTTAAACCATTAAATAACGTGAATTTCCGTGAGCTCTAAAATAGTTATCAATCCCTTGGAAACCCTTGCCACGCTTGATAAAGCGCCGAAATACGGGGGGCGTAAAATATCTGTTGCGCCCATGATGGACTGGGCAGACAAAACAAATTTTTCTCTATAAAACAATGGTTTAAGTTTTAGGTGATGCAAATTTGATGCAATGATTTTTTACGGCTCGCAAAAATAGAATAATCTTAAAAAAAGGCCGTTCCTGGCAGACCTTCTGCGTACCCACTAACTCAGATCATTCAATGTCTCAAGATAAAGTAAGCCAGATACTTGCGCTCCGAGTTTTGACTTTGCTCGCAGGCACGGTAAACGCGTCGCTCGACAAATTTTCTGGGTGGCTTATGGTTGGCACAGGAGGCGCTTTTTCGCTTTTGCTCACCAACATTGAAAAACTTGTTGGTTTCGTAAACGCTGGGAGCATTCGATTTGCTCTATCCCTTATGCTGGTTAGCCTGGCTGTTGGAGTCATTGCGAAATTTCTTTCTGCAATGATTTCGGCGAGCGTTGCCAGTAATGATGCAGCATTTGCAGTTGGTAAGGATGCAGTAAAGGATGGCTTCACAATAGATATTGAGGCGTACTTAATCGAATTTAAGCGAGGCTTGTTTTTTGTTCAACGTTTGGTTGCTGAAACGAGCTTTAAAAAACTCCGAGCAGGTGATTTGGCAGCAGGTGGCCGATTGGTTGCTAAACTCTCGCAGGTAAACGTGTGGATCGTATTATTTCAAGCAATATTGATATTATGGTCAGCGGTGGAGATTTTGGTGGGCGTTAAAATTTAGTCTACAACAACGGTTAAGCCAGCAGACAAAAAAAGGGCGGCTGGGAAATTTTCCCGCCGCCCTCATTAAACCTATCTGCGTATTGCGATTTTTACGTCCTGGACGTCTCTCTCAACCTGTCAAGATACTCCGCAACGTCTCTGATATCCGCAGTCAACGGATGACCCGCCATCGGTACGGGAAATTTCCCAAGTGAGCGATGGGTATAGCCAGTCGCTGTACTTATCCCAATCGATTTGCAGACCTCATCAATCGTTAAGCGTGGTTTATTGAAAATCGAAAGCAACAAGTATTCTGTCAGCATGGTGGCTCCATAACATGGAATTTTTTTAGAGGTAGGGCGACCGGAATTTGGTATGAACAATCGGTCGACGCGATCCGGGCATAGGACTGTGCGTTGCCGATGTGGCGGATAATTTCAATGACTGTTCCGGTTGCTGGTCTGTTATCGAGTTCGAAGCAGACGTTGTCGCCCACTGAGGGCGATTTATTTCCAGAAGTTGCATTATTCACTAATCGCTCCCCATAACATCCCGACCCACAGGCTGAGCCCCACGGCCACAGTCAACACCACATTAATCAGAAAGTTGAAACGCAGTTTCCATCGATCCAAGATCAAACTCAGCACGTCAGAAATCCCCCAAGCCGCAAACACCATAAATAAAAAGACGCAGGTCTGCATTAGCAATTTCATCACTCTTTCCTTTCATCAAAAATTCGGGGATACGGGCAGGCTTTTAGGGCTGCCCAGGCATCAATGAGCGCGGATCTGGCCTCCGGAGGGAATTTACTCACATCAGGAAACGACCAGTCCGGCTGTTTTTCTCTCGGTGCCGGTTCGGGGTGCGTACAGTTATTTACACGAGTCCGAGGAAGGGCAACTGCCGCCCCGTCGCATGCGGTGGCAGCCGATGCGACCGGCGTCCAGATGTGTCGCACCGACTTAAACACCACCCCAAACAACGCCGCACAATGCACACCGTATGGCGTCGACTTGATCGTCTCGCCATAGCGTCCGATGCAGGTGGTCACATCCTTGGCCAGCGTGATGACCAGATCTTTACGTGGGACGATGGGACCACCTTGTACCCGCATATACTCCGCAAAGTCAGCGCGCTTTTCGCCTTCGATCTTTTGCACAGCATTCCATGCACGCTTCATCGGTTCCGGTGCTTCCACCAGCATGTCGTCTTTGATGCGACGCAACTCACGCCAGACCGTGACCGGCGCGCCGCCCCATTGCTGAAACTGGCGAATGCCCCAACATGCGGCCCATGCTTCAATCCTTGCCGACGGGACCAGCTCTAAGTCGCCGACGCAATCCGGCACTACAACATAGCCATCCTTGGTTTTATGGTCGCCCACATGTGCGCCGTCGATATTCTTGGCGACATATTTCGCGATATATCCGGCTGCGCTACCTTTGTTCCAATCAATCCGGACGACTTCCAGCCGACGCTCAAACGCACCCGGTTCGCCCCGTTCAGCGGTCCACGCGTAGCGCTTCATCAGACGCGTGGCGCGACTGGCCACATCCACAATGTGCGTCGTTTTATACCTGGCGGTCGGTCGCACAAATAACAGCATGTGCCAATGGGGCGTGGCGTCATGATGCGGTTCGGCAATCCGAAAGCCATACAACCCAATCCCGCGCCGTGCCAGTGCCGATCGGAAACGCGCTGTTACTTTCTGTAGGTACGCATTCGCTTCGCGGGGTGTCGCCCCGCTAAATTTCGGGTTCGGCTTGCCACTATGCAACGTCGCATGAAAGTGAGAAGGACACGTCCACGTCACAAACAAGCCTTCATCTCCCAGTTCTTTTGCGATGGTTTCAAAGCCATTTAATCGCAGCATTAACTCTCCTCGTCGTATCGCTTTATTTGCCGTGGTGGTACCGGCCAGTTCAGCCAGCGTGAATTGCTGACCGAGTTCGTTTTCTAATTTCTGGCCGTCCAGCGCCAGTTCGTTACGGCGGTTTTGCGCCATTCGGGCGATCACCGTGTCGTGGCTGGCATAGGGTTCGCCGTGATAGTGGACATAGCCGAGGCGGATGTTGCCCGCCTCAAAGGCCCGACCGATGCGCTTACGTAACTGACCGCGCCACCAGTGCGGATTCACCGCCCGTGCGATCACATCTTTGAGTTCGTCAAATTCCGGTGCATCGATCCCGTACTCGGCACATTCACAGCGGATGACCTGCAACGCATGCAGGTCCGATTGCGCGCCCCATAGCGCCTCGACCACATGCGCCGCCGCTTTCTTGGCCGTCGCCACAATGTCCGCATCGTGCTGCGACAGATCGAGGCCAGCAGGCACATAGCGGTCAGCAAACTCACGAACAAAGTCCGTCGCCACCGACTCATAAATTTTGTACCAGGAGGACCACGCCATTTTGTCGAGTGCCTGACCGATGACGCGCTTGCGCCACTTGTAAGGCAACCGCGCTAATTCCGGCGCAAATCCTTCCGATTGTAAAAAGGTCAAATGCCGTTGACGGGCAGGCAGAACGACGTGTTTAGACTGCATGCATCACCCGTTCAAACATACCGACCGAGGCCACGACCGCCGCCTTAATGGCGGCCCGTTCCGATGGCTTAAAAGAATGAATCGGACTCTCCCACCGTGTCATTGACAGGCCAGCCACAAACAGCACATAGCGCCGTGCGTGTTCGGGTGTCGTTCCCCACGATTGCGCGGTCAGGCGCTGCAAGCGCGATCCATCCTGACGGGTTTTAATCTGCTGCCGCGCTAATAGCAGATTGGCCCGCGCATGATCCGGGGTAGTCAGCGTGGCCGTTGCGTCATCCCACACGGCAAACAAGTCTGTGACCGGCATAAACGACGGATGGTGATCAATCAGCGAGACGCCCATCACCAGACCCCCGCCATGCCGCCCAGCCGCGCCATGTACAGCGCCAGCTGTTCATTGAGTACCTCACCGACCGCGATGCGATGGCTGTCGCTTAACAAATGAGTTCGGGACATGAACCAGTTACGCAGGTCCAGTTTGTCTATCAGGAGGGCATGGGTACTTTTGGCGAACATGGCCTAGCCCTTAACCCAACCGAGCGCGACCGCAAAGGCCGGGGCAAACATGACGAAGCCACACAACAGGCCGGAGCCAAAAGTTTTAAGATGGGTTTTCATAGGGAGTCAGCTATCACGTGAGCTGTTTTCTTGAACATAGTTTCCTTGCGGATATACTTGCGTGCGTACCTGGCCAAGTCTGGTCGTGGTACGTCTTTTAAAACAACGGAAGGTATCTCTTGAAAACTACCCTCATCGCCACTCAACAAATTGGGAAATTTGACGCTGAAATTCTCAACAAACTTAAACCGCATTCCCTGGAAATAAGTACCGTCAGAAAAGAACGAATGATCATCGGCATCCGTAACGAACAGGGCGAGATCTACCGTGTTATCGGCGTCACCGGACTGACGCTGTTTATGGATGCCATCTATCAATTGGTTGAACTCAATATGATCGATGAGCTGGAAGCCCTGGACCACCCACAGGATGGTTATGACGCTATATTTAGCGCACGCTAACGCCATTTTTTTCGTGCTGTCCTGATCCTGCAGTACTGGGGTATTCACATATTCCATCGTGCTTTCCTTATTTAAGGGCGAAAAAATCCCGCATGCCTGATGTCAGGCATGACCGGGTACAACGTAAAAAGGGAAGCGCGCTAGCGGAAGATTACGGCGGCGCGGTAATGTGGTGAGCGGTCATGGTGTCCTCATTCACTCTTGAATAAAGCGAGTTGATTAGCGCAAGCATTACGGACGTGCTGCGACAAATGAATCCGTACATCCGGGTTCGGAATCGCGGACATCGATAACGTGCGCAATACTTCGAGACTCGCCACAAAGGTGTGACCACATTCCGGGTTCTGGCACATGTACGTGATCTCTTTCATTAGGTTGGACATCGTGCGGCTTTTAGCGGCCCGCACCCGTTCGCCGCAATGGGGGCAAGGCAAACTGATGACTCTCATAATGGCTTCCTGTCCACCGCATACAGCGCCCGGCCTCTGCCGGATATCTGCTTCGATTGCTTACGTATGCGCGACTTCACCAGCCACTCTGCCGCTTGCTCCACACTGTGCAGCCCTTGCTGCTGGCGCACACGATCCAACAAGTCATGTTCTGCATCGGTCACGATAATTTCTTGATCTGGCATCTTTTCGTCGGCTCTTTGTTAGCGCACTGCGGTCTCGGTTTAGGCCGCATTGCCGACTACTATGTCCTTGTCGCCAAGGCCTAATGCGAACGCCGCTTCGCGCAGTATCATCTGGCGTAGCAAGGTGGACGGCTGTTCGCCCTGATAATTGGCAAGTGCCTGAATCAGGTCATGCTCGTAATCATCAAAACGAAGAGTCAGCCGGTTGTGGCGAATGCGCTTGGTGTCGGGATACATGACGCGTCCTTTATGGATGACTGGAAGAGGCCAACTGGGTGGAGAGATCGGACAAACGGGCGGTTTCTTTCTCGTACGCGTCCAGACCGAGCAACGTCACGATACGTAAGAAATTAGCACGGGACCGATTGTCGGCAGCGGCATGTTGCTCGACGCGGGCCATCTCTTCGGTCCTAAGACGAAGGTATAGCGGGCCGCCCAGAATGCCTTTTGGTGAGCGACTAAGTTTTTGTTGTATTTTCATGGTGTAGAATTTGTCATTGCTAGGAATGGCTCAAATATATCACTCATTTGAGTGATTTAATAGGTTTATTATTTAAATGAGTAATATTTTTGATAGATTAAGGCTTGAACGGAAGCGCTTAGGCCTTAACCAAGACGAATTTGCGGCTATCGGTGGAGTTAAAAAAGGTGCCCAGTTTAATTATGAAAACGGTACCCGAAATCCAGATTCTTCTTATTTGGCTGCGATTGCTGAGGCCGGTGTGGATGTGCAATACGTGCTTACCGGAAAGATCGGGGCAGCAACTTTGGCAGCAGAAGAAAGTGAGCTTGTAGCAAGCTATCGTGCTTTAGACATTCGCGGTAAAGCGGGTGTACTCGGTATGATTGATGGTTTGAGCGATCCTAAACAACCGCCGGAATCACCAGCCTTTATTAATCATGGAAAAGTTGGTCAACAAATTGTTGGCGGAATAAACGCTCCCCAAACGTTTAACATGGGTGGTCGGAAAAAAAAGAAAAATACTATTCCAGAGTGACCGTCTATTGGCCAGCGATAGGCCAGCATTCCAAGGGGATGTTGGCCAAGTAGTTATCTGTGATGTACATCAATCCCACCTTCTTGATAAGCCCCTGTCCATCGTCCTGGTTGTTTTAACCTTGATCAGCAGTTGGGCGATGTATCAGATATCGCCAGACGCAGATGCAGGGGTCATGCCGCCGCTATTGGTTTGCACGGTAGAGCGCAAAGACTATCCCGTAGGGAGCGCCAAGGTGCTGGTCACCGGCCAAATTTTAGAATGTTTAAGTCCCGGTAAGAATCTCGCGCCGCAATGGCAAAAGATTGAAAGATCGCGGATTCGCTAATGTGATGGCTTTTATTGCCGTTCAACGCCGCGTACCCAATCAAACACTTGCATCACCTAGTCCCATGGTCGTAATTGAAAATGCAAAGTTGACTCAATTTTTCTGAAAGTCAGCATCTGTCAGTTTTCGCACAATTTTGCCCGCTAAGATCACCTAAGTTAGTGCTTTGCCATGATAAGCAATTACTGTGGCGGGACGGTAGATGCTCGTTAATATCACAACGGGCCGGGATTAGCCCAGTTATGAAAACTCTTTTTTCTCCGGTCCATGGCACGGAAGTAGTGCTTGCTGGCTTCGTACATTCGGGGAAAAAGCTCTACCGCTACGGGTTTTTCATACTCAAAACGTTTTGAAGTTCCCCTAACCTTTGTTTAGCCGTCCAACAGCAGTAACCGCTGCCGCTGGCCTGACACCCTTCCAACTGCCGCAACAATGTGATTACGCATTAAAAACGAGACGGTCTAAAAACTCCCCTAAAAGAAAGTATTTATGGATCAAGAAGAATTTTTCGTTATAGCTTATAAATTATATTCCAAGGAAAATCCCAATCATGGAAGCATCAAGCCTATATTTAAGCTCGATTCAATGGGCTTAACGGAAATTACAAACGAAAATTTCTGTCCTACCGGTAAAGTTTTTATCACGTCCTCCTACGACGAAATTGATAGTAAATATAAAGAATTCGAACTTTTTAAGATTCCTGTAATTGTAAGTGTTTTTCAAAGTGAAAAAGTTGATCAAACCAATGCATGTAAGTATGTGGCGCATGGAAAAAAGGCAGAGCGGTTAGTGCCAAAAGTATTAATGGAAGTGATATTTTCCGAACTACCAGACTGTAACAATAGAGTAATTGAATCTCTAACAATCACACCTAGCGTAAAGTATATATTCGTAAAATCTCCAAATAATGGTTGCTTTGGTCCTTTCGAGTGGGAAATTAATCCCGACAATGACTCAATAATTTTAGCTCTTTCAACAGCACCATTGCCAGGACGGCCATTAGAGCATGGGCAAATTTATCAGTTACAGGATGCTCAGTATGACAAGCAACTTCTTGATACTGATGTCAATCGAACCTACTTACATGACCTGGCAACAGTTATCCAAGGCGGCGGATTTTATGACTACGCGTCTGATCTTGAAATAATTCATTACTGTGGCAAGCAAGCTAGTGCATTTAAAACTTCTGCACTGGACAAGCGCAGTTTGAAGGCGTTAGAAATACAAGCCAAGGCAACGGCTAAGCCCTTAATTAAAACGCGTTGGGACCGATTTAATAACCTTGCCGCGACGATTATTAACAGTCAAGAGGATGTCACTAAATTGCTGGGAGAATATCTAAATAGCGAGAATGGTGAAATTATTGTCAAGAGCCACGTTGCACGTCATAGCGATAAATATTTGTCGGCGTTGATCGAAAAGCAGAAATTGCATATTACAGAAGAAACTGTAAAAATTTCTGATGAGTTACGGCAAGCTAGTGAGCGATTGCGTGAAATCAATGATCAGAAAAAACAGGCCACATTGGAGTTAGAAAATGCACGTGAGGAAAAAAAGAAACTTCCACAAATAACAGCAGCAGATTCTCAATTAATCCACGCTGAATATGATCAACTACTTAATAAGAAAAAAGATGAGATTACACAACTTGAGGATAAATTAAAAAAGTTAGCTCAAACTGATATTGCATTAGCCAATCTGGAATCAATCAAGCGTAAAACTTCGGAAGCTGATCGAGACTATGAGCGAATGATTGTCCTTAAGAATGAAATTGGAAAGACGATACACGAACTACAACGAGAATATAGTGATAGTGAGGACAAGATCAGTAAAAAACTTTCCATCATGACCCCAATGGTTAAAGCCATTAACGGATATACGTCGATTACGAGTAAGTCATTGCCAATAGTAAAGATTGATATAGTCAGCGCTATTAATCGAAATAATTTACGGTCAGAGCAGGAGCGTGTTTGTTCATCGATCGAGTGTTCTTTAGCAGCTCGTGGACGGTATGTTCCTTCAATCCAGGTAGCAAATCTCCTCATTTGCACTCAACAATCATTTATTACATTTCTCTCTGGCTTACCTGGTGCCGGAAAAACATCATTATCGCGTCTCTTGGCATCTTCGCAGTTTCTTAAATCTCGATTTAATGAAATATCGGTTGGCCGGGGCTGGACGAGTCAGAAGGATCTAATCGGTTTCTATAATCCGCTGGTGAATAAATTTCAAGCTTCTAATTCTGGTATGTACGAATTCTTACTGGCGTTAAAAAATGAAAGTGAAGAGAGTATCGTCTCGCCAATGGCATATATCCTGCTGGATGAAGCCAATTTGAGCCCAATTGAACATTATTGGTCTGCTTTTTTTGGAATGACAGATAGCGATGGGGTGAAGTCGTTGACGCTAGGCAATGATAATGTGGTCATCCCTCCCTACTTGCGGTTTCTGGCAACTATAAATCACGACGGTACAACTGAACCATTGAGCCCACGTACAATTGATCGCGCTCCTTTTATTGTAATGGAAAACCACACACTATTTCAGGACGATACCGTCGCGGTACAAGATTTAGCAAACGTCTTTCCCTTATCTTCTTCAGACATGGAATTGCTATTTGGAAATGAGGCGATGGTTCCTGCATTTAACGAGATGGAAGACCCAATCTTTAAATCCATTCGTCAAGTGCTATTAGATCCGGCCTCCGAGAGGGGACGGCCCATTATCATTTCAATACGTAAAGAAAATTCGATGCGCCAATATTGTCATAAGGCGCGCGCGCTAATGAATTTTGACAGTGACTTAATAGCCCTCGATTACGCTGTATTGCAGCACGTCTTGCCATTGATTCGTGGCGCAGGTACTAAATTCGCTAAGCGCTTAGAAGCATTGTTGAATATTTTTAAAGAGCAGAAACTAACAAGATCGGAACAGTATCTGACAAGAATGATTAATTTCGGTGCTGCGGAATTACATTCCTATGACTTCTTTTGTTGGTAACATCAATGGACTTTACGATAACAATCCAACTTAACGGGTTACCGATTACTTGGCAGCCCGGCGAAAACATTGCGGTTCGAGAGCGTGACGACGTTCAATTTTTCTTGAAAACACCTATTGGTATTGAACCGCCCGTTCTATATGTGGAAGACTATAAGGTTGGATTTGAGGAATCGATTATTATTGAACAAAATGCGCTCTATGTGACTCGCCGCGGGCCGCTATTTCGCGAGGTATTCGGTCTGTCAATGGTGCGTTGTCAATGTGGCTCAATAACCAAAATCCTTACCTTTGACGTTCTTATTCATAAGCTACAGGCTCACCAAATTGAAGAAATGATTCGCTATCTTTATTCACACAGCGATTCATTAATTCGTGTCTGCTTAGCGCGGTCAACACTTCCGACCGGATCTAAAGGTATAGGTAATGCCGACCCCGAAACGACGCTATCAACCGCAGAACGATTTGTTAGCACATTATTAAATAGTCGTCTGGAACTTCAGCATCAATTGCGCAAGCGGCTTGTTCCTCAAAAAATCCCCATGTGGCACGCTCGATCACATCAAGATCTTATTGATCCATTTGACGTATTGAGTCATCTTGATGTTTTAGTTTCCGTGGCAGGGGAAGGAGATATTTTTATTCAAGGAAGGCATTTCTTGATCAGCGGTCTTGACGTGACATCAATGGTCAATACAGCTAACGTATTTGAAAATTCGGTGATTGTAGGAGGCATCTATTCCATTCGATGTGGCATTGAAGCGCTTAATAATCTGATTAATGTTGGGCGAGGTGTGCATGGCGTTTCATCCCATGACCGTGAACACGAATCTTTAACCGAGGTCTTGGCACGGGTGACCATTGGTAGTATGCAATTACGTTGTACTACTCTTTTGATGCAACTTGATGATCTATTGCGTTATTTTCGTAAAGATCTGAAAATTGAATTAAAAGGTGAACTACAACCGGTCATTACCCCCTTTGTGCGGTCCTCTAGGGTGTATCGTAGCTTATTCGAGCAAATTCATGAATGGTATGGCTTAGGCGCTCCATCATTAGTCGGATTACACCTACTTTTAAAGCTACGAACTGTTTCGAAAATCTATGAATACTTTGTTTTGTTTAAATTACTTGAGTACTTCCAACAACGTAACTGGGAGTTGGTTCATGCAAAACCTCAAGCTGGTGAAGACAGCTTAATTCCAGAGCAAGTTGACTTTAATAATGGCACCTCCCAAGTGTCCTTATTTTACGACGTTCCGATTGCTCCATTTTCAAAAAATACCGCACACAATGACTTGGTGGATTTACGACACGTGTATAGCAATAGCTATTATTGGTGGCGACCTGACTTTGTCATCCGACTACATGTCGGTGAACATGTAAAATTCTTCATTCTGGATGCAAAGTACAGTACGCAAGGAACCGTCAAAAACCGCAGCCTTCCTGAGTTAATCGATAAATATTTTGTTGACACAGGAGTATTCGACGCTGCTTCTCGAACAATTAAAAGTGAACAAATTTTGGCGATTGTCGCGTTATTCCCCGGTACCCAACACATCAAGGGCATTTGGTCGCACTGGGAGACCAAATTCTTTAGTCCAGTACCACGCCTTCCTTTTGCCGCCGGTGCAACACTGTCTACGGCCGACGATACTGTCATGCATCAAGTTATGGATAAATTATTAGAAGTCGGGATAGGTGAAAATCAATCGTATAGAACAATACAAGTTACGTAGTATGTCTGGTTTAATTCGTCACGCAGCAATTTTATGGATATATAAATAGATGGATTTAAGATTGCGGTCACTTTGTAATAGTGCAACTCGCATGGGCCGCTTTGCAATCTACTAGCTTGACGTTCTAGGACGGTGCCGCGTAAAGGTGCATGCTTTGAGACAGGGATTTCGAATCCTCGGCTCATTAACCATACATATTTACTGAAGGCTATTTTCTTTAATAATCTCCCGCCACTCACGTATCTTTTCCCATTCGAGTTGGGTGGCGCGGGTGGCGCTCTGCTTGCTGACATAGAGGTGTTGCAGTGCTTTCGGATTGCCACGAGCGCCCGCCAGTTCCTCCCCTTTACGCTTGCTGAACTTATCGTGCCACGCTGCCGTGACGCCGGTGATCCCTTCATCCGGATCGGTCTGCTCTTCGCGTTCTGCTTCCGCTTCTTCTGTTTTGGTTTCCAGTTCGATAGCGGTAGTGAAGCCACTGCCATCGATGTTGTGCGTCATTTTCGCTGTCAGCCATTCGACGCTGTCTATCGCCGCTTTAAAGCCGGATACCGTGATCGGTGATTGCTGCATCAGTTCCGTATTTCCCACTGCCAATCACGTCGTAACTTCTGCCGAAACGCCGAATCACTTTCGCGGGTCTGAGCGTCTAAATAGCGGGCTGTTGACGTTGATTGTCAGAAAATATAACAATTAGTAGGCTTTTTATCATTTTTTAAAACTAATATAAATTTAGTTAGATTAGCAGCCATATTTTGATTGTGAAAAATAAAGTGGGGTCTAGTTACTTTCTGTTAGCGGCGGTTAAAAGGCTCAAACCAGACTCACCACTGTGGCATACGAGTCCACTCGATATTTACATATTGAAAAAGACTTTAAATTCAGTATTTATTAAGAAACAGGATTGCAATGAAAACCGTCTTACAATTTACGTTGCTGGCAACTGTGATAGCCGCCAGTTCCGCCGCTCACGCGACTCTTGTGACCTACGATTTCACCGATACCATAACATCGATGTTTGAATACAATGGGACCACGAAGGCAATTACAAATGTGACATCAAGTTCTATGTCAGGAGTGGCATTTTCCAATGGTGATACAGCCCATGGGACGTTTTCGTATGATACGGCTACCGTCCTTTCACCTTATTATCAGCCGCCTGCTCAGGCGCAAGGCAGTTACGTCCTTTACTATGGACCCATGTCTTCAACATTGACATTTGATAAAAGCATGTTTGTATATAATTCTGTTTCTGATGGTTTAATTCAAGTCGCTGATAATGCTTCATCGTTTTCAGGATGGGATGTGTTCTATTTAGGTACTGGGGCGGCCTACTCCCCGCTCACGTTTCAATCTATGACTCTCAACTTATTTGACTCATCAGGACAAGTATTTAGCAGCGCAGCAGTTCCACGAACGTTGCCTCTATCGGGCTTCAGCTATGCAGATGTTGACTACACTTGGCTTCGCCAAAGCGATGGAAGTCAAATGCATATTTCCAGCAAAATCACGTCTCTAGAAATGGAACCAAGTTTGCCAGTTCCTGAACCGGGTACCTACACCCTGCTGCTGGGTGGCCTCGGTTTGATGGGCTTCATGGGCAGGCGTCGCAAATTCTCATAACAACAAGTTGGTAACTCTTTGTTTCAAGACACAAGCCCCGTAAAGGGGATTTTTAACGCTTGGCAATCCATATTAATAAAAATCAAGCAAATATTTTTGTATTTATATTCGTATACATTATGGATATCAATAATCAACAGGACCATGCCGCATAAGGGTTTATGTTATTTTTTCAGTTCTTGCTTCCGCGGCAGATCCGAACTACCACACAAAAGAAACCGGTATATTGCATTCATTCAACGAATGCCTTGTTGCCGGCTATTTTCTTCAATAATCTCCCGCCGCTCCCGTATCTTTTCCCATTCGAGTTGGGCGGCACGGGAAGCGCTTTGCTTGCTGACGTAGAGGTGTTGTAGTGCTTTCGTATTGCCACGAGCGCCCGCCAGTTCCTCCCCTTGACGCTTGCTGACCTTATCGTGCCACGCTGCGGTAACGCCGGTGATCCCTTCATCCGGATCACTCTGCTCTTCGCGTTCCATTTCCGCTTCTTCCGTTTTGGTTTCCAGTTCGATGGCTGTGGTAAAGCCATTGCTGCCGATGCTGTGCGTGACTTTCGCTGTCAGCCAGTCCACGCTATCGATGGTTGCTTTAAAGCCCGATACCGTGACCGGTGACTGTGGCATAAATTCCGGATTGCCTACCGCCAGTGTCAGTTCAAACGTTGCCAGTCCGCGCTGGATGCGCAGCCATTCGGCGACCGCTGCCGTGCGGGCATCCGCTTCGTTGGCATAGGTGGTGCGCAGGCGTTTGGCGTTGCCTGCTGTCCCCGCCACCACGCTACGACGCAGGACTTGCTTGTCGTCTTGCCAGAACACCCGTACACCGGTATAGCTATCGCGTTCGGCACTGTGATAGCGGTGGCTGTCACCGAGTTGGCGCGTGATATCGATTGGGGGTAATGGTTTACCGGACATAGTCTGACTGCGGCTGGCGGGCATAAAGATCAGCGTATCGTTTTTCACGGTGGCGACCGCGTCGTAGCGTTTGCCGAGACGGCGCAGAAAGGCCGCATCACTCTCCCGCGTCTGATCGATATGCTTGATAGCAACGTTGCGCAGTGCCTCCGCGATGCCCGCAGTGAGTTGCTGTCGGAACGCGATCATTTCAATGATTGCACCCAGTGTGGTGTCATGAAAGCTATGTTCTTCGACTCGCCGGAAGGTGTCGATCAGATTCACCGTGCGGGCGCGTAACGTGATGGTATCGGGTGCGCCGCTGTGTTCGACTTCATCCACGGTAAAGGTGCCTTTGTCGACCAGGCCGCTATGTTTCCAGCCGATGTGTAAATGGATCTTTGCGCCTTTGGAGGGAATCGCTAGTTGACCGTCGGTATCGTCGAGCGCAAGGTCGAGCTGGTCGGCTGATTCGTTGCGGCATTCGGTCAGCGTGAGGCTGATCAGGCGCGGATGGATGATGGCGGTCAGGTCACGGCCATCTAAGGTGACACGGAAATCAGGGATAAGATCGGTCATCGGGTGACGAGTCCACTGAGCAAGCCGCCTATCCCATTGACCACGTTCACGTTGTTGGCCAGCCCATCAAGGGTGAGCATATCGCGCAGCGTGCCGATGTTGCCCAGATTGCGCAACGTATTGCGCACATCGTCGTCGGTGCATTTGAGCGTGATCGCAAACTCGACGCGGCCCGGATTGCCGTCGCTGCCGAGGTGGGTTTTGCCTTCGGTCATGCTGGTGATGATATAGGCACCATAAATCCGTCCGGTTCCCTGAATCAGTATCCATGACTTGCCGGTGTCGGCCATCAGGCGTAATGCATCGAGCGCATAGAGCGAGCCGGTCAGTTCGGGCGCTATCCAGCCGGAGAGCGTGATGGTGTCGTCGCCCTTGCCGGTGAACTGAAACGCGTCACGCGCTCCGACACGGGCGTTGCTGACGTGTTTCCATTCGGTTTGGCGTTGGAGTTCCTGATAGGCCAGCGTGGGGAGGCTGAAGACGAACATGCCGAGGGCCATCATCATGGTGTGCTTTCTTGTAATGGGTTAGTAGTCATGCAGGCTGGAACGCTGGCGTGCGCGCTTTTCGCGGTCGCGCTGGTCGAGTGCTTGTGCCACCGCTTGCGCAATCGCGTTGCCATCCATGGTGGGTGTGGTCTGGATGATGATCTGGATCGTGTCGCCCTGGAACACGGTGCCGCTGTTGCTACCACGCGCTGCCATTGGTGGGCGGGTATCAAACGCCATCGCGGGGATGGCGGCAGCACCGATGGCAATACCCGCGCCGAGTTGGGTTAGGCGTTTTGCCATAGTACCGATCTGCCTGACCGGTGCGTCTTCGCTGCGTTGCAGACCAAGGGCGAGGCCTTGCATCGTGTCGTCACCCAATGCCGCAAACACCCGACTCGGGCTTCGGATGCCGAGCTTGTCTTTGAACCAGCCAATGACGTTTTCCCCCGCGCCGGTGATCGTCGTTTTGACTGCCCCCAGTGCGCCGGACATGCCGTTGACTAAGCCGTGCATGATGTTGGCACCAAAACCGGTAAAGGTGGCGGGCAGATCGATCCCGAACCAGCGCAGCACGCCCTCGAACGCCCGATAGAACAATCCGACCGGCGACCAGTTCAGAATGCGGGCGCTGATGGCACCGATACCACCGCTAAACACGGCGGCAATGCCTGCCCACGCATCGGATAACACGCTCTTAATCGACGTCCAGTTGTTGACGATCAGATAGGCCGCTCCTGCGAGTGCCGCTAGCGCCGCCACAATCGCTAAGATGGTCAAGCCGATGGGATTGGTCAGTAGAAAGAGGAACGCGCCTTTCATTGCACCACCGACGAACAACAATGCCGCACCGATGCCTTTTAATACCGGGATCACGATCCCGCCTTGTAACCCGATGGCACTCAGCACAAAGCGCATGATCGCAAACGGGCCGAGTATGGCAGCGATACCGAGTGCCAGCACGCCCAGCACCACCAGTATGACGGCCAGCACGGCGGCAATTTTGAGGAGCGTACCCGTCAGTTGCGGGTTCGCCTCAATCCATACGGACAGGCGTTCGGTTACGCGCCCGACCGTCTCCATGATGTCGGTCAGTGCCGGTTTTAAGGTGCTGCCGGTCATGGCCGAGAAGCCGAATACTTTGTTTTGTAAAAGTTGCCATTTGGCCGATAAGGTATCGAGCCGCGCCTGAAACTCGCGGTCCATGCTGCCCTTGGCGGCTTCGCCGTTGGCCAGTTCCAGTTGTCGTCGGTATTCGCCGACGCCTCCGGCTAACTTGGCAATTGCGCCGCCCCAGTCTTTGCCGAATAAACGGGTCACCGCTTCCATCTTGGATTCGGTCGGTAGTGCGTTGATTTTATCGAGCACCGTCAGGATGGTCTTCTGCGCATCGGTAATCATGCCAAGTTGTAAATCTTTACTGCTCATGCCGATCATCCTGGCACCGACCTGAAACCGTTCAGGATTCATTTTCGCTATTTGCAACTGGCGCAGCATGCCGGACGAGGCGGTATCGGCCCGTTCAGGGGATTCGCCCAGTGTTAGCAGCGTGGACGCCAAGGCAGCGGCATTTTTTACCGACAGGCCGATGGTGGACGCGGCACCGGCCAGATCGCCTTGTAACACACCAATGATATCGGCCCCCTTGGAGATCGCGTTATCGTCCAGATAATTGATCGCGTCTCCGAGCTTGTCGAGGCTCTGGATTGGAATCTTAAAAATCCCTGCGATCTTGCCCATCTGGTCGCCGATTTCACCCGCAGGCATCTCGAAGGCGGTGGCCATCTTGGCATTGTTGGTGGTGAAGGCCAGCAGATTGTCTTTGCCCTGGATCCCCATGCGTGCACCGGCCACGGTCAGGTCAATCAGTTCCGTCGTCGCCATCGGAATCCGGGTCGCCAGTTCGCGCATCGCGCTACCCATGGCGTAATAGGTGGCAGTCAGTTTGCCATTGCCATCGCGTGCGCCGTCGACCTGTTTGGCAATCCCGACCATGCTGTCCTCATAGCGCATGAAGTCCTTGACCGTTTTAAGGATGGGCATGCCGCTGGCCACGCCTGCGGCGGTCATGCCTGCGCCCGCCATGGCGACATTTCCTGCGGTGGCACGGGTCGTATGCAGGCGCTGCCGTGCTGCGCCCATGCGCTCTTGCTGTCGTGCAATGCTGGTCAGTTTCTTTTGTTGCGCCGCTAATTCGGCGTTGGCATAGGCCACGCTGTCTTTGAGCCATACCTGTGCGTTGCTCAAATTTTTGGTACTCATGCCGGTGGCGGTGAGCGCGGTGTTGAGTTGTTTATTGGTCTCCAGATTAGCGCGGTAGGTCGTCTTGAGTTTCTCCACCACTGCTTGTGACTTCTTGTATTCGGTGCTGAGTTTCTTGACGGCCGCCGCCGCTGGGGACGCTTGGGCGGTCAGCGTGCCTAACTGGTCGCCGATGGCTTTGGCGTGCTGCTGCGCATTGCGTAGTTCGACCGACGTGGTTTTAAGGCCGCGCTTGAGTTCTAAAAATGCATTGAGTTTCTTTTGCTGGCCACCCAGTTCTTTGAGCCGGTCACTGGTCGCTTTGATGGCTTTCGCGGTCGGCGATGCTGCGGCCTGTATTTTTTTGAGCGGACCGGTGACTTTGTCGAGCGCGGTCATGATCACTTGGAGTCGGAGGTCCGCCATGGTTGCTTTCTATAACTTCTTTATTTATTGTTCTGCGGTGCTGCGTAGTCTGGCGTGTTCGCGCCAGTCCATCAGTTCACTTAATGTAAATGCCGCCATCGCCGCCGGGTCCCAGTGGAACACCACGGCGATATCGGCCATCGCGTTTTCTACGCGGTCGGGGAGACCATGTTCCGATCCGCTTTCTTCGCTAAAAAATACGCTACCTCGGCCCCCAACGCCATCAGATCGGCAAGGTCGAGATTATTGACATCTTGCGTGGTGAGAATTGGTTGCGTGATGCGCGGCAATACTTTTTGCAGGGCCATCACATCGAGGTTGGCAACATCGACCAGTGAGACGCCGCGTAACTCTCCGGCTTTTGGTTTGCGTAACTGGATCTCGGTGATGACGGTGTCGCCGCGCTGTAGCGGTTCGTCCAGGATGACGGTGACGTGGTTGGAGGAAACAGGTGCGGCGAAAGTTTTGACGGTGGACATGGTGTGCTCTTTTTGAATGGAATAAATAAAGGGTTGATACGGTTGACCTGGTGTTTACAAACCGATGGCTGTACGCAACGCATCGTTCATACTCACGCCATTGATGTTCTCGATACAGTTCATAAAATCGAGTTCAATCAGATCGACGTTATCGACCGTCAGTTTGTAATAACTGACGGCGGTACTGTACTTGTGGGTGGTGTCGTCGCCGACTTTACTGGATCCCATATCGATTTCTTTATGGCGTCCGCGCACCACGACTTCAACCGCCGCCACGTCGCCGGTATCGTCATTTTGGTAGCCACCGGCAAAGCGTAGTTGCACCGCGTTGTGGGCCTTGGCGGCGTACTGTTTTAAGGCGTCGACGATCAACCCGCCCGCAGTCCATTCGAGGGTGAGCGCTTCGTTCCCCATATCGACCATGATCGGGCCGCTCATGCCACCGGCACGGTATTCCTCCATCTTGCGGCTGAGTTTGGGGAGCGTCAATTCTGGCACCAGTCCCATGTAGGACGCGCCATCGTTGAACAGATTAAAATCTTTGAGTTTGTTGGGTAAGCCCATCAGTCTTTCTCCAAATAAAGGGTTGCCTGTAGTGGCTGATTACGCGGTGATCCGGCTCGCGAAATCGGCCAGATAGCGGTCGGTAATACGTTGCTGGAACACCAGATTTTCCAGCGGGGGAACGGGTGTGTAGTCGTAATCAATCGCCAGTTTTCCGGCTTTTAAGGTGTCTTTGCTGTTGAACGCTTCGTCGTACCACGCGCTGCCGTCGATGATGTAACCCTGTGCTTTCAGGTCGCGGAATTTGGCATTGATGCTTTCGATCAAGTCTTTGACCAGCGACGGATGCAGCGGTTTATCGACATACGTAAAATGCGCCTCGGCTATCGTGTCGGCCAGCACTTGGGCGGTGCGGGTGTAGTTTTCAAAAAAGAAGAATTCCGGCACTTCACAGGTGCGCGAACCCCAGAACCGGAAGCCACCATTGTTAATTAACGTGGTGACTTCTTTGCTGTTCAGGTATCCGGCGTCGGTAGCCGGATCCTGCAAGTCCCAGAACACATCGCTCGAAATCCCGGTCGGGCCGTTGACCGGCATATTCGACAAGGTTTTATGCCAGCCGATGGTCTGGTCGATCTTGGCGCGTAATCCCAATGCATAGGCGACCGCGGGAATGCTGGCTTCGGCATTGGTCGCCGTATCCCAACTCACAAAGTCCGGCCAAATCAGCATCAGTTCACGCTGACCGAAGTCTTTACGATAGGCGACCGCGTCTTCTTTGGTCAAACAACCCCACGCCGACGCATACACAAAACCACGCAACTGCTGCGCCACGCTGACCAGCGCATTCGTGACCGCCTGGGTGTCGAGTCCCGGCGCACCGAGGATGCGCGGCTTGATGCCGAGTTTTCCTTGGGCGGCCAGCAAGGCTTTGATGCCGGTGTATTTGCCGCTGGCGGTCACCGTGCCGATCACGTTGGTGGTGGTGGCTGCTTCATCGTCGCCTTCGGCCACGCGTACGACTATCGTAAATGGCTTGGTTTGCGCGCCGATGGCTTCCAGTGTGCGGCGCAGTGTTCCTTTCTTTCCGGCTTTGCCGAGGGCCGCAATCACGTTGGTCAGTAACACTGGCGTGTCGAGCGGAAACGTCATTGGGTCGGCATCGTCGGCGGTGGCAATGAGGCCAATGACGGCGGTGCTGATGGTGCGGATCGGGCGCGTGCCGTCGTTGATTTCGAGGACGCGCACGCCATGGTGATAATCGTCTGCCATAACAACTCCTGTGGGTGATAAGTAATAAGTAAAGCGTGATTAAAGAGAGATGACGTCCGGACAGACCGGCCACGTCAGACGATGCGGATAATCGGGCTGGTCGATGATCCGATTGAGACCGACACGGTAGGTTTTCCATGCTTTGAGCAAGGCGCTATCGGCCGGTGTGGCGTCGTCGATATCGACCCGGTCCTGATATTTGGTAATCGCCGTGGTGGCGATGCGCAAACCGTTGCTGATGCGCTCGATGGCGGTGGCGATCAGTTCGGTATCGCTCGGGTAATAATCCGGTACCGGTCCCCACCGACCGCTGTCACATTCGGCATAAATCGCGCGTCCATGCGGTTCGACATCGTCAGGCGTCGCTAAAAAGGACCAATAGTTTTCATTGGCGTCAAATTTGACGTCGCACCGGATCCCGTTGGCCTGCCGCACTGGCGTGCGCACATCCGCGTAGGTAAAGCGGTCGACCGGCAGCGCCGGTGGCACGATGGACGCCGGTGGTGTCGCTTCGTCCGGCATGGCCGTTGCTACAGCGTTCTTGTTTGTTTTTATTACTTTGTTGCGCGTTGCCATCATCCGACCCTTTGCCATAATGCTGCCCGTGTGCCGATACCACCATCGTTGCCGGTGCCGTTGTCATACGCCCAGCCGCGTAACTGCCATGCCCCGCCGACTTCCGGTGAGCCATGGTTTTTGTTTAAGCGGTAGGAGCCGATACTGTTTTCTTGCAGGCCCGCACCGACCAGCTGATGGGCATACGTCGCCACGCCCGCGCTGTTGGCATAATTCGTACTATTGGCGTAATTGACGTTGAAGGTGGCCGGGTTAAACAACGCACAATCACTGGGATTGTCGTAACCGCCATGCACCCACGTCGGCTGACCACCGCGTCCGTCCCATTGCAGCCGGATATTTGCGTTGCCGGTGACCTTGTAGCGCAATGCGTCGTTCAGTGCGCTCTGCAACACCAGCGTGCCAAGGTCGGAAACATCGACCGTTACCTTCAGGCCTTCGTTCTCGCTCCAGCCGATCTTGACCGGGTTCTGCGTCTGTCCGATGCCGGTGCCTTGCTGGACTGGCGTATAACCGAGCGTATTTTCTTTGCTGTCAGGGTTGAACGTCACGGTGTCCCACCCCAGTTTCCATGACCGGCCCTTGAACGTCGGCTCCTGCCCGGTAAAGCCGGTGCGTTCCCAACTGCGTTGGCTGGTGCCGCCTTCGGTATAGAGCTGGCGTACAAACTGACCACCGACGAGTGTGACCAGCGTACCAAAGCCATCGCCATCCAGCGGTAAATGGGTGGCCGCGAGGATGCCGCGGTCATTGGCCACCAGCACGTCGCGTACGCCAGTGGTCAGTAAGGTGTCGCAATCGGTGTCACTGTCGGTCACGGCGTCGAGTGTGCGGAAATACAGTGCGTCACCCCGTGCATCAGTGAGATAACCAGGATGCGGATCGATTTCTTCTTTGTGGTGATCGATAGCGTTGGCCAGCGCCGGTGTCAGTCCGGCTGGCGTCACCGCACGGGTCGGATCGCTTCCTGCCACGGTCTCAGTAAAAGTCGCCAGTTCGACCACGCCTTGGCGGGAGGTGGTGGCCGGGGGATTGGTAAAATTGGCGTTGCCAAAGGTTAAATTGGTGACATCAATCGTCGTAAAAATCGTGTCGGCCGACAACAGCAGCATCGACTGCGCGGACTTCTCCAGGATCGGGTCAGGCTGACCGTAGACACCAAGCAAGACACCATTACTCAACCAATAGCCGATCCCGCGCACCGTATAGGTGTCGGTGCCATCGTCGCGGATGGTGACGTGGATCGTGTCCGCAGCCACGACTTCCCCTGAGAGCGTATCGAGCCGTTTGAATTCGCCGGGTAGATCAACCAGGTCGTCGTCGGGCGTGAACACGGCGGCGGTGAGACCGATATGCGTCACGGTCAATGGTGCGGTGCCGTTGTGTTCGGCGTTGACTAAGGCGGCGCGACCGACTTTGGTGGTGATGATGGGGATTCCGGACATAGGATTAGGGTGCTTCCGTAAGGTGTAGTCGGGCGTAGATCACAGGACGCAGCGCGGTGACGACTGCAATCGCAGCAAAGGTATTCAACCCTTGGGTGAACGTAAAATGACTGCGCACCGGCTTGGTCCGGTTGACTTCGGCGATGACGTCGTCGACAAAGGCAGCGGTCGCGGATGCGCCGCCTGCGCCACTCAATGTCATCAATAAATCAAAGGTATGCGGTTCACCCTTGGGCGATTGTTGCCACCATTCGTTAAGCAGGATCGCGCCACCAAACGCGGCGACTACGTCTTTGACCGATTGGGTAGTGCCTTTCTGGCGGTGGATTGTCATGGCGCTGCGTACGCGGGCGCGCCGGACTTCTTCGCTCCAGTACGGTTTCCAGCTATCGACCGATAATTGCCACGCCAGCCACGGTAACAAATCGATGGGACACGTGCCGGGTTGACACAATGTGCGTAGCGGTACCGGAACGGCAGAGATGCGGGCGCTGGCCGCTTCTAGCGCGCGTTCTTGTGGCGTGGTGTTGGGTGGCAGTAATGATCGATACGGCAGTGGAATGTGCTTATTCATGCACACCGCCATAATCGATGACGATATCGTCACAGAACGGTGCCTGACGGCGCGTCACCGGGAGGTCCGTGGTGGGCGATGTCAACTCCACGCGTTCGACGCCGTCGACGTGTAAGGCGGCATAGATGCCTGACAAGGTCGGCACGCGTCCGATGCGGTGGGTATCGATCACGTATTGCGCCATGCGCTTCTGTGCTTCCAGGAGGACGACGGTCGCATCCGGACCGGGAAACGTAAACAAGGTGGCGCGAACCTGATAGCGCACAATCTCGACCGATTCGACCAGGACGTAATCGGTCAGCGGGCGCACGTTGTCCGCTCCGAGTCGGGCCGCCACGATAGCGAGCAAGGCTTGTGACGCGGACCCGTCACCTTCGCGTGACAGGATCGTCACGATCACTTGACCGGGCGACGGACTGGTCGCAGACGCATCGAGCACGCGACCATCGGCACCGAGTGCATGAAAGATATATGCGCCTTCCGGACCGGCGACCGAGAAGCCGTGCGGAGCCAGCTGGATACGCTTGCGCAAATCTGCATTCGATTCCATCACCGCATCGGTTCCCTTGTCGGGATCGGCAGGCGTGACGACCAGACGCGGCACGTCCATCAATGCGCCCAGGTGATCCAGATCGCTATCCATTGCATACGCCAGCATCAGGGCGCGGGCCGCTTCGTTGACGCGCTGGCGTATGTGTAATTCGCGGTAAGCCGTGACTTGTAAAACCTTCATGGCCGGATCGGATTCCTGCAAGCCGTCGAAGGTCGCGTCCCGAACGATCAGGTCATCCAGCTGTTCAGCGAGTATAGTCTCGAAGTCCAGCGCTTCGACGATGTTCGGTACCGGTAAGCGCGAGAGGTCAATCGCCGAGGTACTCATACGCCACCCTGACTAACCGGCACCGTCAGTTGCACACTTTGTTCAGCGGCCACGCCATCGAGCAGCAGGGTCGCTTTGCCATCGGCGTCGCGCTGTAGTTGTAAGCCGGTTAAATTAATGCGGGGTTCCCACAGGCGCACCGCATGGGCGGTGGCCGCATAGAGGCGTAAGGTCGTGGCGCCATGCAGCGGCTGATCGATCAGGTCCGGCACTTCCGATCCATAACCACGACGCATCACGCGGGATCCTATCGGCGTGGTCAGAATATCGGCCAGCGACTGACGGATATGCGCGAGGCCGGTTAATGCACGGCCAGTGCTGCGATCCATGCCGCTCATTGCGGACCGTCCGACACGTCACCACCGCGCTCAATGCCGCCGTGCGGGTGGTTTATCAGACTGATGTTTCCCGCCACTACGTCGTCGGTCGCGGTCAATGTACCGTTGATCACGGCTGCCGCACCACCACCCGCGCCGGGGGTGACCGCCATGCCGCTGTTTAGTGAACTCATGCCGGTCACAATTAGATTTTTTAAAACGGTGAGATTGCCCGTGCAGACCGTGTCGTCCGCGTTGGAGGTGACTTTGCCGGGTGTGACGGTCACGCTGGTGCCATCCGGTAATGTGGCGCTTAAGGTATGGGCGGCGCTGTCGTACTGGATCAGTGCGCCATCGCGATAGCGTGTGGTGTGATGGTCAGGGTTCGTCGACGGTGGCGCATGCTGATCGGAGTACACCGCAGGCAAAATAATAGCGTGATCAAAGCTCCCTTCCGGTGAGAGCAACACCACCTGTTCGCCTAACGACGGTGGCCACCATGTTTGTGCATCGCCGGCGCGGGTCGTCGCCCATGGTCGCCAGTCGGTCAGATTGTTGCCACTCTGGACCCGCACGTGGTGGGCGTCGTGATCGATCTCGGCAATGGTGCCAAGACGGATCAGGTTCAGGAGTAAGCGGAGGATTTCGGAGAGGTCGGCAGTCATGCGATGCATGGTGCCGTGTTGCGTTTCGGAATGCATCCGGCAGCGAGTTGCTAAGCCGCTTATCAGCTCAGAGGCCCTATGGCACCGTGCGCACGCGTGAGAAAGTAGCGCTTAAGACGCGGCGACGTGGGCAGTGCATCAACACTGACCACGCCACCGTACCAGCAGACGTACCTGCAAGTAAAGCCAAGGCCGCGCACCTGTACAGGCGGCGCAAGGCTAGCATATTTCGCAGGTTTACCCAAATGAACACGATTCGATGCGGGCATTGTGCTCGCAATCTCGGTGAGGGAGAGTATATTTCCCTTGCCATTAAATGTCCGCGTTGCGGCACGTTAAACCACTTTACGATCCCCCTCCTTGAGAGCCACGCGCTCCGTACCAGCATGCCAGCGAGCATCCGACAAAGAATCCCCGTATGGATGCCACACCGATCATTCCGTGGCTGGGCGGCAAACGCCGACTAGCTGACAAACTCATTCCGTTGTTTCCCCCGCATGACTGTTATGTTGAAGTGTTTTGTGGTGGTGCAGCACTGTATTTCCTGCGACCGGTACCGGCGCGTACCGAAGTCATCAACGATATTAATGGCGAACTGGTGAATTTGTACCCGGTTGTCCAGCATCACATGACCGAGTTCGTGCGCCAGTTCGACTGGGCGGGGGCGCCTAGCCGATGACGAGTCGGGCCATTTTTAAAGCACACCAGTCGGTGCGTCCGGAGACGCTGACCGATGTGCAGCGTGCCGCCCGGTTCTATTATCTGCAACAGCACGCCTTCAGCGGCAAGGTTACCGGCCAAAGCTTCGGGACCTCTACTACCGGTCCGGCGATTAATTTATGCAGGATTGAAGAGAATCTACGCGCTGCGCAGGTGCGGCTGGCCGGGACCTATGTGGAGAACTTGCCGTGGCTGGAATGCATGACGCGCTATGACCGGGCGCATTCATTCTTTTATCTGGATCCACCGTATTGGAAAACCGAAGGTTATGGCGTGGAGTTCGGCTTCGAGCAATATCAGCAGATGGCCGACTTTATGCGTAGCTGTAAGGGCAAAGTCATGGTCAGTATTAACGACCACCCGGATATCAGGGCGGTGTTTGCAGGTTTTACGATGATGGGGCTGGATATCAAATATAGCTTGGGCAGCGTGCATGGCCAGCCGGGGAGCAGCCGGGAACTGGTAATTACCAACTGGGATGCATGGTCTGTAGGGCAGCTTTTTTGAAATAATGACCTGATGTTGGCCTTTCAGGCGAGCGGTCAGTGGCTTCACCGCAGGCACGATTATGCGCATCCGCTGGAGCAAAGTCGACACGCTACTTTCAGTAGCGTGTCGCTCTTTTGCTTGTGAGTAATTTTCAAACTGAAAATTGTTTTGAGCGCATTTTATGCTAAATTATTACATCATTCGACGTCTTAGAAGCAAAGCGAAAGGACCGCTTATATTTTTTTGATTGGAGTGCACATGTTAATAACTCACGATGAAAGTTTAATCCTTCTTTTTGTTTTTAAAGTGCAACGCTTAGCCGGGCGGGCAGATGCCGGGCATAACGTCGCTGCAGAAATTAAAGCACTCGTTGAAGAGGCATGCGATTGTTTCGCCACAACATTAAACACTGATGCAACGGCGAATCGGGACGCCTTTAAGTACCGGTTAAAGCTTTACGCGGCACTGGCCCACAGCAGCCGTCCTCAGCTTAAAAATGCGTTTGAATTTGCAGCTTCACTGGTAAATGGAACTCACCCGCGATGACATTGGAATATGCCTAGGGGTAAAATTCAAATGTATATCACCATCGGCAAAATATCGGCAAAATATCGGCTTATTTTGGCGCTGAGTCATCGAGGACATCGGGTAAAAACATCCTGTGTTAGCTGCTTTGCACATTCGGAGGATATCTGGGTAAAACGGGTAAATTACTTGTATTCATCGCCGCGATAGCGATGTCCATGATCGCGTTTATTGGGTTTTTCATCCTATTTCTGGCCCTCATACCCGACCTTGAGCAATCTGTAGAAAAGTACACATTATTTTTTATGTTGGCGGCGCTAGTGTTGTCACTTGGCGTGTTCGCGATCGTTCATCAACGTCGAAGAAAATATTTAAAAAAAATATTACAGAGAACACCCAAGACCATGCAATAACCTGGGGATAGCACCGGCCATCTCTATCCTCTTATACATTAGAAATATAGTGAAGAAGTGCATCGCGGATTAAGGTCTGATCGGCAACACTAAACCCCAGCAACGGCCGGGCCGCATAGCGGACTTCCGGCCCTTTCTTTGATACCTTGTCCGTCAGTCCCTCCTGATGCACCCGTGCAATGCGCGCCACGCGTCCAAAGAAACCGACCGATAGCTGATTTTCATCCTGCTGAATTGTGAGGCTTTTTTGTTTGCGTATCTTCGCAAACATCGCGGCCTTTTGGCGTTTGATGCGACCGCTTTTGCCGCGTAGGTTCTTGCGTTGTTTGCGCGCCGTATAGGCCTCGCCATCCGGTGTTTGTTGGCTGGCAATGCGTTTGACCTGGCTACGGCGTAAATCCTGCGCGACTTTTTTATTGACGGCGCGGCGCTGGGCGGGCGCAAGTTTTAATAACAGCGCACCAGCCCATTCTTCAATCGTCTGCAAGTCGTTGTTCATGCCAGTTGAACAGGCGTGTGCCATTCAGCGAGTAACGACTCGCCCTGGTACAAGGCCCAGAAGTCGTCGCTGTAGTCGGGCGTGGGTTGTGCCTCGGGTGGATGGCGGATAGCGAGCCTGCCACCTTCGCGTTTGACGATGACGCGTTCGGTCAGGTCCAGCTTGAGCGACAGATCAATCGTTTCATGATTATTAAAATCCACGTCAAAGCCGATACCGGTTTGTCGTAACGTCGGATTATTCAGTAAATCACTTTGATGCAGCGCAATCCATGCCAGCAACGGCACTATGATCGCGTCCGGATCGCCGCTGTAGTCGGTGAGGATGATGTTGAGCTTGTAACGGTATTCAAACGATAGCGATCCGGATCCGGTAGCGACCACATTACCCTCGTCGGCGAATACCAGCAGCTTGTCGGGGTTCTGACGCAAATCCGGATTGGCCGCGATCAGATGGTTTTGTAGGCTAGTGGGCTTGAGCATCATGTTCTTCCTATTGGCATGCAACGATCATGTCGACCTGGGCGGCACACATGGCCCACGCGGCCTCGGTGCGTTCGAGCGCAAGGTGCAACGCGCCGTTAGTGGTCGGGGCTGTTGCTGGTAATTGGCAGCGGGTGACTGGCGGACAGCCAGTGACGATAAGCGTCGGCACCGATGAGGGAGGGACGCTGGCGCAGCCCGGCAATAGCGTCAGGCAAAGGAGCAACAGCCCAAGGGCGAATGGAGAGGTCATGGTGGAGTTGCTCGATTAGGGTTTCACGTTCGGACAAGGTGACGGCCATGCTGGCCCGCGCCGCTTGCAGTTTGATGGTCGCCTGACGCTGTTTGAGGTTGGCGGCTCCTAAGGTGGCGATAAGGCGGTTGCGGTCGGTCACCCCTCGCTCGGCGCGAGCGGCCTGTTCCCTGACGGCGATCAGGCTGGCGCGTTGACTAACAATGACGGTTGCCATGCTACCCATTAACAACACACCAACGAGAATTTTGACGATCAGTTCCATAACCCGGCCCTCGTCCCTTTGTGATCGATGGTCAATACCTGACGCCGTGGTGTCACCCCTTCGGCCGCAATACCCAGATGTACCCAGATTGCGGACCCGGCGCGTTCGTAGATAAGTTGATCGAACTGTAAATAGGAGTGTTCGAGCTTGTGACAGATCGCCATCGGTGTGCCGAATTCGACTGCCGTAAAATCATTCGCCAGCCCGTCGAGGTGCGCACTGTTGCGTGCGCCGCCGACCGCCCGGTTCAATGAGGAACAACGAAACCCGCTCGAAATGCGCATCGCTGCACCGCCCAGTTCGAGCCGGACCAGTTCATCAAACTTGGCCAGACGCCGTAGGTTCACGGTGATGGCTGGTGGCGGTGTGTTATCGATGCCGAGGGTGCGGGCGGTGTCGCTGTGCACGAATTCTGTCAGCGCAAAGTGTTCAGTGAGGTGGTCAGCGGAGTGGTCACTCGAGATAGCCATATGGATCTTTCAAAAGGTGGGCGACATTGCCCCTGGCACGGCATACGATGATGCATAAGGTAAAAGCCAGTCCGGCTTGCGCCAGCGACACCGGTGCGTCCCCGAGCAGAATATCCAGGGCACAACTACCGGTCAGGGCAATGAGCAACCACGCCAGCGACGACAGGTGGATCCGGTAGTTCGCCAGACCGCGCCGATAGCACAGTAGTTGCCCGCACGCTGCGAGATAACAGCAAAAGGCGATAGCAGTCACGACTTGTTGCGCGGTATCAATCATGGCGTTTCCCCTTGCGCAACCATTCCGGTAAGGCAATGGATTTGATTAAATCAATACCGTGCAAGGTCAGCGCGATCACCGCTGCCGAGGCTAAAAAAGCAGCCACACCGGATTGTTTGAGTGGTGTGTTGTTCATGACTTCCGGCGCGGCCAGATAACCAATGGCCAGCGAAATGACCATGTAGACCAGTCGCTGCAACAGCGGCAAATTCTTGCTTGTAATAGCCACCAAAGTCGCACCGGCAAAGGCACCGATCAAGGCATTGCCATCGATCCCCGGAAAGATCGAGGACAGACCGATGCCTGCGGCGGTGGTGATGAATAACGAGGTGCTGCCAGGTTCGGCCATAGTGTTTCTCCCTTAAAAATCACAAGTTAATCCCACAGACTAATGGTCTGGCGGGGAGGTGTGGCGGTAGCAGCAGGTTCCGGTAAGGTGATGAGCCGACCGTGGGCAATAAACGGTCCGCCGTCGGCCAGACCGGGATTCATTTCCAGCACGGCTTCGACCACGCTGGCGGTTGCGCCCAGATGCCGCCAGCACAGCAAATCAAGCGTGTCGTATTGTTGAGCGCGGACCAGCATGGTTATCCTTGTTAAATCAACTCGACCGTTAAATGATGCCGTTGCAAGATGTCGGCAATCGCCCAGTGCGCGTTACGCCGTTGTTCACCGGGACCGTCGTCCAAATACCCCATGGATTTCTTGTCGGCCATGGATGACGCGGTGGTGTCGTAATCTCGGTATTTTTCCAATAGGTCGGCTTTGGCGATGCTGTAGACGGCACGCCGGTAATGAATCAATAACTTACTTTCACGGTTGATCTTTTTAGCGGGGACAACTTCCAAGGTGCTGAAGCCGTTCTCTAGCTGTTCGTCCTGCCATGCGTCCAGTTCACCATTCACGTATAGGATCGCTTCGGCCACGGCCTGGACTAAGCGCGGCGTGGTGACCGTGCCGTCGAGCCGCATCGCGTCCCGCATGTGATGCAGATCGATAGCCGGAAACCATCCGTCGTTTTCGACGATAGTCGGATCCGTGGTCTCGTTGGTGGTCAAGGGCATGGGGGACCTGGCGATAAAGCTCATGATCACTTTCAAAATAGACGGCGGTGGGCGGGAGTCAGAGCTGTCACATCAATGTGCAACTCATCGACCCGCGCCGCCGTGCGCCGTTGGGTGCTTGGGATTACGCCTTACCCTTTGCCAGTGTGGCGGTGGTCTTTTTGAGACGACAGGTCAGGCGTTCAATATCTTTTTTAACGCCGACTCGGCTGTCAAGTGCGAGGGCGCGGGTCAGGTGCGGCAAGGCCAGATGGATCGCCGCTGGTGCGGCATCGGCGACGTTATCGGCGGCGATGGCACTTTTGTCCAGCAGCGCATAGGCCAGTCCTTTATGCAATTTGGCCCGCGCCTGATCCGGTGCGTCCCGGCTTTCGGTGAGCGTAATAACCAAAGGTAAGATCGTGCGACCAATTGCGGGTGTCATCTGGCCCGACAACATGGCTTCCGCAAACTCGTCCATCAGCATGGTCGGAATATCGCGGTTGTACTGATCCGGTAAGGTCAGCGCATGGGTGATCGCATAGGCGGCAATGCGTAACGCCTGCGCATAGTCGCCGACATCGATGTGCCAGACTAACAAGGTGGTCAGCACGTCATCCTGTGCGCCTTTCCCCGCGCTCAACACCCCGTCGATCCAGTCCTGGTACTCGGGCAGGATTTCTGCTTTCAGCGCGATCTTTTGTTTCACGGACTGGATCTGCTTTAAGCGTCGACGGTCCTCGGCCAGCTTGTAGAGCATCAGCTCGTAGGCGCTGCCTGCGGTCAGGTGCCCTTCCGGGGCGTTCGCTGCGGCTTTCGCGGCCAACGCCCGTGCCTTGTGCCGCAATGCGGGAGAAAGGTCGCCCATGGTTATGCTTTCGGCGTCGTGGCGTCAACCAGCACAATGTTTTCTATCATCGCACCGAGGCCAAAATCTTCGACGACATACGCGTCATTCGACGACTCGTAGTTTTCAATGCGGTCACGCTTGGCTTCATCGACCACGCGACGGCGGCGGGCCGACTCCTGCCAATAGATCGACAAGTTGTCAAAGCGGGTGATCAGGATCGCGTTGTCGGGGAAATATGGGACGCTGACCGCTTGCAAGCCGCCTAAGCGCTTTTGGCTGACGATGATGTCGGCGGCGAGTGTTTCGGTCGGAGCCTGATTAATGTTGATCAGTGGAAAATATTTGTCGTGCAGCAGTGCCCGACCGACGATGGCGACTAAGCCATTGTCTTTCTGGTACCACGGATCGAGCAGGTGGATTGCGTCATATACGGCGGCGTCCAGATTGACATAATCGCCGATGATGTCGGCATTGCTGCCGATGTACATTTTGCCGGGGGTATGACCCTCTTGCATCACGCGCTCGGGCGCTTGTTCACGGAAGTGCTGCGGCCAGCCTTTGTTCACGTCCTCCAACATCGGATGGGCGACGATATCCGTATCGGTGGCGATGCTGATGCCATTAAAACCGATCACCATGCGGTCGAGCGCCTGACGTTTCAAAATGGTGTTCGCAATGCGACTCTGGAAGTCCGGAAATTTGGCCCATGCATCCAAGGTCTGGTACTTGATATGGGTATCAAAGTTAGTCTTTTCACAGCGGTATTTATGGCCGTCGAGCGTGGTCAGGTCGCGAGTCTGGCGATCCTTATTGGATGTGTTGGTGCGGCTGGCCACCGGTCCCGAGATGCCGAGGCCCAGCTTTTCGCCTTCTAATTCAGTGACCCCGATGATGTTGATCTTGCCGAGAAACTCGCTCGACTCCTGCATCTTGGTTTCCAGCTTTTGTTGGATGGTCGGGGCGACGGCAAAGGTCGACGCGGCGCTGGCCGTGTCGTTCAGTACTTGCAGGCGGGCGGTGTAATGGTCAAAGGCGACACGGGTAATTTTTTTCAAGTTATAAACTCCTGCAATACGGTTAAAAGAGAAAGGCGGTGGAACGGAAGCGCGCTTAAAACTCGGTCTGTTCCATGCCGTGACCACCTGTCGCGGCGGGTCGTTTGGATGAGTCGCCGTCCTGAGACTCCATCTGCTGTTTGAACGTGTTGAACGCTGCGGTGGTGACCGTCAGTTCCTCTTGCAGGGCGGTAATCTGCTTTTGTGCGGCGGCGAACTGGGTCGTGAACGATTGCGCCGTGTCGCTGGCATGCAGCGCGACAGCTTCTAACGCGTCGCTGACATCGTTAAAACGGGCATCGTCGCCGTTTTCTTTTTGGGTAAAACGTTTCAGGATATTGTTGATGGTCGTCGTAAATTTACTGGGTACCGGATTGGCGATCTCTTCAAACTCCAGCGTGACTTCGACCGCTTCAGAAAATACGTTATCGGCATGTTGTTTGCGTTCTGCGAACAGGTTAATGGCGCTGGTGGAAGCGAACGTCAGGACGCTGGTCCCGAGACTGGCCGGGCTGTCGGTGATGCCAAGACCCACCAGATAAGCCTCATTGCTGCCAGCAAACGTGGGATTGATCTCAATGCTGGTGTAAATCTTTTGCCGTTCTTTGCTCATGGCCACCAGCGACGGAGTCGGGTCAATCTGCGCGAACAGCGCCAGTTTGGTCACGCCATCGAGTTGAATTTCTTCGGCTTTGACGGCGGTCACGTCACCGTAGGCACGGAACGGACTGTCGGGCAGCGCACTGCGAATATGCTCCATCCAGATCCGTGCTCCGTATTTGTCGGGATTAAAGGTCTTCGCCATTTGCGCAATTTGCTGGCGCGTGATCTCGCGCCCGTCGGTGGTGGCACCTTCGATGGCGACACGGAAAAATGTGGATTTAGTAGGCATGGTGTGCGCTGGTCAGCGTAAAAGTGGTCAGATGTCGCCATGGTCAACGACAGCGCGCCCTGATTCAATGCGCAGGGGGTTAGTAAGACGCTTAGTGGCGCTTTGCTAGAAGCGTTCTACGCGCGTGACCCCTACGCTTGCGGTATGTCAGAAACCACCCCTTTCACTGCCGCTGAAACTGATCCCAAAACGGATCCGCGCCGACTCGCCAAATTTTTATATTGGCAGGGATGGCAAATTTCGGCCGTCGCCGCTTATCTGACACTGAAACGTTCCACCGTCGAAAGCTGGAAGCAGCGCGATGGCTGGGACAGCGCGCCCGTATTGGAAAAAGTGGAGGCAGCACTGGACGCCCGCTTGGTCCAGTTGATCGCTAAAGACGGCAAATCCGGCGGTGATTTTAAAGAGATCGATTTGCTGATGCGTCAGGTGGTACAGACCGCCCGCGTGCGTCGCTATGAAGCACCCGGCGGCAATGAAGTGGATCTCAATCCGAAGCTGGCCAACCGCAACGCAGGACCCAAGAAAAAGCCGATCCGCAATGAATTCAGCGACGAACAGCGCATCCAGTTGCTGGACGCCTTTCAGGATTCCCTGTTTGATTATCAAAAGGTCTGGCACCGCAACAGTGACCAGCGTACGCGGGTGATTCTCAAATCGCGGCAGATCGGCGCGACCTGGTATTTTGCCCGCGAGGCGCTGGCCGATGCGATTGAAACCGGGCGTAATCAGATTTTTTTATCCGCCTCCAAAGCACAGGCCCATGTCTTTAAGCAATACATTATTCAATTCGCCAAGGACGCCGCCGGGGTGGAGTTGAGTGGTGACCCGATTGTGTTACCGAACGGCGCGCACCTGTATTTCCTCGGCACCAATGCGCGCACCGCGCAGGGCTATCATGGCAACTTTTATTTCGATGAATTTTTCTGGACGCATAACTTTGCCGAGTTGAACAAAGTCGCCTCCGGCATGGCGCTGCATAAGCAATGGCGCAAGACCTACTTTTCGACACCGTCGTCGATTACCCATCAGGCCTATCCGTTCTGGAGCGGCGACGGGTTCAATAAACGCCGCGCTGTGGCCAATCAGATCGCCATCGATCTGTCGCACAAACGCCTCGCAGCCGGCTTCACTGGCGAGGACAAAATCTGGCGCCAGATCGTCACCATTCTGGACGCCGAGCGCGGTGGCTGCAATCTATTCGATATCGACGAATTGCGTAATTTCGAATACAGCTCGGACCAGTTCGAAAACCTGCTGATGTGTAATTTTATCGACGACACCCAGTCGATTTTTCCGCTGATGGAGTTGCAGCGCTGCATGGTCGATACCTGGGTCGAGTGGTCCGACTTTAAGGTGTTTGCGACACGGCCCTTCGGCAACCGGCCAGTCTGGATCGGTTACGACCCGTCATTGACCGGCGACAGTGCAGGGTGCGTAGTGCTGGCCCCACCCTTGGTTGCTGGTGGCAAGTTTCGCATCCTGGAGCGCCATCAGTGGCGTGATATGGATTTTGAAGCACAGGCCGAAGCCATCCGGCACATGACGCTCCGTTATAACGTGGAATACATCGGCATCGATACCACCGGCATGGGGATAGGCGTCTTTCCGCTGGTGCGCCAGTTTTTCCCTGCCGCCACCGCCATTACCTATTCGGTCGAAGTGAAGACCCGCATGGTCCTGAAAGCCAAAAACATTATCAGCAAAGCCCGGCTCGAATTCGACGCCGGATCGATCGATATCGCGCAGGCCTTTATGGCGATCCATAAAACGCTCACCGCCAGCGGTCGGCAAGCCACCTACGAAGCAAGTCGCACCGATGCCACCGGCCATGCCGATCTGGCGTGGGCGTGTATGCATGCACTTGACCACGAGCCGTTTGAAGGCGGTCATTCCAATACCCAATCCTTTATGGAGATTTATACCTCATGAGCAATAAGCAACAGGCACGATTCCGTGCCGACAACATGGGCACGGCTACCACCACCGACCTCGCTACCACCGCAATACCGGCGACGAGCGACAAGACAGCAAATGCCGCGGCAGGCTTCGAAGCCTTCACGTTTGGCGATCCGACCCCGGTACTCGACCACGCCGAGATCCTTGATAGTTTGGAATGCTGGTCGAACGGGCGCTGGTATGAGCCACCTGTCAATTATGCCGGGTTGACAAAATCGTTTAACTCCAGCGTCCACCACAGCAGCGCGATCTACTTCAAAGCCAACATCCTGACCTCGACGTTTGTGCCGACACCTCTACTGTCACGCGATGCCTTCAAACGGCTGACGCTGGACTTTTTAACCTTTGGCAATGCGTACCTGGAGAAGCGGGTCAGCCGCAGCGGCAAGCTGTTATCGCTGGCGCATGCGCTAGCCAAATACGTGCGGCGCGGGCGCGATCTGGACCAGTATTATTTCGTGCGCGGCTGGCAGGAAGAATACGCGTTTCGCACCGGCTCACTGTGTCACCTGATGGACCCCGACGTGAATCAGGAAGTCTACGGCGTGCCGCAATATCTGAGTGCGCTGCAGTCCGCATGGCTCAATGAAGCGGCGACCTTATTTCGGCGCAAGTATTACAAGAACGGCTCCCACGCCGGATTCATCTTTTACATGACCGATGCGGCCGCAAACAACGCCGACGTGGACAACCTGCGTCAGGCCATGCGCGACAGCAAAGGGCCGGGTAACTTCCGCAATCTGTTCATGTACGCACCGAACGGTAAGAAAGACGGTATCCAGATTCTGCCGGTCTCGGACGTAGCGGCGAAGGATGAATTCTTCAACATCAAAGGCGTGACCCGCGACGACGTCCTGGCCGCACACCGCGTTCCACCTCAGCTGCTCGGCATCATGCCCAATAACACCGGCGGCTTCGGAGCCGTCGAACCGGCAGCGCGGGTGTTTGCCCGTAACGAACTGGTCCCGCTGCAATCGCAATTTTTAGCCATCAATGACTGGGCCGGACAAGAGGTTGTGAAGTTTGACGACTATGTACTGGTAACCGGCGAATCCAAGACCAATGAAAGGGCAGCATCATGAGCGACATCGCGGACCGCGCCGATAAAGTAATCGCGCTGGCTTTACAGCATTCGCTGGCGGCAACACGTCAACAACAAATCGTTGCACCAGATGGTCATTGCTGCTTTTGTGACGAGCCGGTGGTTTTTCCAGGGCGATTTTGTGACGTGGATTGTCGGGATGATTACGATGGAGAACAGGCCGCATTGGTACGGGCAGGGAAGTGCTTTTGAGGGATATCAGCGTTGATTGTATAACGGATGAATGTCTGCAATGGGGGATTCAAGCGGTGAATGCAACATACTAAAAACGGTTGTGGCGCAGTTATGTTGCGCCGACTTCATCGATTTTACTCAGTAATTTATTACTTGTACGAAAAACTTTTATGTGACAGAATTTTGTACTAGCACATGCACCCAAAATTTATCGACGCACATTCCGTCCTCGTTCGTGGAAGCGAAATCCTGCCATCAATTTACCCCGGCTAGCACATTATCCCGTCCCTGATTTCGTCTGATCTGATCCTAAAATTTTTTCTCAATCGTGTTTTTGGAGGGCAAGATGTCATTCATTCGTGGCGATGAAAATTACCTGCTTACCTTGAAAATTATCCGTGGAGCCCCAGGTTTTTCTTGGCAAATTGTAATTACTGAACATCGAGGGGGCCAAAATATTCAAACGAAAGAGCTTTCGGCTCTTTCGTTTGGTTCGGCTAAAGCGGCTACATCCGACGGGAAAAATCAAATGTTTAAGATGCTTACAAAGCATACCTCCCACTGACCGGGCTTGATACTGACTTTTTAATAATGTTTAGGAGATTGTTGAGGTCACCTGTCGATGTTAGTAGGGATTCTTATCAAAGTGATGGCTTTCTTGTTGATTGGTGAATATATTTTATTCTTCGATGGCACCAAGGCGCTTTCAGTGGGCATATATTCTAAATTATTAAAATTATGGATAATTTTATGCGATGAAGCTTTGTTTAATATATCGCTCAAATTATTTCAACATGATGCAGGGTCGATTTAATAAGCTGCCCTTGTTATGGCGATACCTCCATGTTAGCAATGAAGGAAAGTTGATGACCCGACGAGACATAGTAGTAATTGGTGGATCGGCTGGCAGTCTGAGTGGATTGAAAATTCTCATAGCCGGCCTGCCGTCAACGCTACCGGCAGCTTTGCTTATCGTTACGCACATACCGTCGAATATGCGTAGTTTTTTGGGAGAGATACTTAACCGCACTGGTTCCCTTCCTGCAATACATCCTGTTAATGGTGATCCCGTCATCAATGGATATATCTATCTGCCAACAGCTGGCAAGCATCTTTTAGTAGAAAATGGCCGAATTCTATTGTCGTGTGCTTGCAAAGAAAAGTTCTCACGTCCCTGTATTGATGTGTTGTTTCGTTCGGCCGCGACATGTTACGGGTCTAGAGTAATCGGAATTGTGCTGTCGGGCGCTCTGGATGATGGAACTGCCGGACTGGAGGTAATCAAAAAGCATGGCGGGATTGCGTTAGTCCAGTCGCTAGATGAGGCACCTTATCGTTCTATGCCGAGTAACGCGATCGAACGCGTTGCCGTAGATGGCGTCATGAAGATGGCGGACATGGCAAATGCCGTCGTACAATTTGTCCAGCCAAAGCTATACGGGACTGCGTAAGCCTTGCAATTATGCTGACAGCGAAATTGCGGGATGGTTTACAGCGAAGATGTTGGATACCGTTGATGTATTTTTTTTAATGTCGGACATTGAAAAGCGGATGACATCAGGGGACTAAGATAATGTTATTGAATCGAATTATTTCTGCCCTACTGAAGGGCAGAAACCGATGGTGGATTTAACCGGTCGATCAGGTGATCGCGCTGGCCATACAACACTCCTTGGCGGCAGCACGTCAAAGACAAATCATTGCACCAGACAGTCAATGCTGTTTTTGTGATGAGCCGTTGGTTTTTCCTGGGCGCTTTTGTGACGTGGAATCTAGGGATGATTTTGAAAAAGAATATGCGGAAATAGTTCTTTCAGGAAATCTTTTTGGTTCTATTTAAAGGTAAATCGCGTTCTTTTTGAATGCGGCTCTAGTCCGGGAATTCTAGTCGCTGACACCGAAATTTTTTCTATGGTCGCCCATTAACCCCCTTAATTCGCCGACTGTTAGCCCACTTTCTTCGTGCATACGGATTAGTGATGCTGCGCTAATTTGCAAACTTCCATTCCGGATTTTACTTATCAATGGCGGGCTGACACACAGTACGCGACACAACGCTGCGTCGTTTTTTAAATGGAGTATCTCGATTAACACATCTAGAAGGTGTCCGGGGTTAAAGGAGGCTTTATCGTCGGCGCTGTCGCCTGAGTTTACTACCAAGGCGGATTTATTATATTTCATGAATAGTGTGCGATCTTAAGGAGCGCTAGGTCGTGACAATATGACTTCAGTCCTTATCGGATTAAATTCAGGGAGGTTTCGTATAGCGTAGCACAATTCATTGGATAAATGACGGCATGCCAGCTTGTCGGAACGGATACTCTCCGTCCTCCGATAACTCTAAAAGGAATGGGCACGCCGATCATGCCACCCCCTCCGCAGTGAACGCTCTTTTTACTCCATATATTTAGTTGCATTTTTAATACCATTTATCACTTATCAACCAGTACTTGCGCCGCGCACTACCCACCACGCCTGCGAGCTTCGTTAGGTGCGCCGGTATTAGTGCACTCTGACACTCCCCCACAGCCCCGCCCATAGCGGGGCGCGGAGGGATTGATCCTGCATCAGGGTGATGCACTCTGATGCACCTGGAGCCTGTTTTGCTAGTCGTTAGTGACGGTGCGCCAAACCGAATTACTGCACCGAAACTGAGATTTTAAAAACTGATGCATGCAGCTAAAACGTACCTAAGTCGACGAAGGCTCGTGGAGCATTAAATTGTTATCTAGCTTTTCATTTTTTCTGACATATGCATCCCACGCTTAAATAGATCGAGTAGTTGCTCAACTTTCGTCAAAGTATCTCCATCATATTGAAATGCTCCAACCATGTTAATAGCCAAACGCTTCATTTGAGACTCATCGTCTAGAATGGCAATTAATTTCTTGTAAGTTTCCCCGTTCGCAAGAGTGGCGATGTCGTTACCCAGCAGGCATACCCCAGCACGGACCGGATCATACTCCGCGGCCTCAAGAATGCTAAATTCATCGCCATATAATCGATCCATATTTCCTGCGTTCCCATAATTCTGCATAATTTGGTACAAATCTTGAGCATCCTTAGAATTGACCAAACCCCGATCTACCCAAGCAAATAATTTTAGTATCGAAAGTCCTGCTAAAGATGCCACACGAACAGTTTGATTGGGAGATACCTCGACTTCTTCGGTTGCTTTTAACACTTCGCCATACCCCGTAACGTTCATCATGACGGACATGTCTGGAGGCCAAGCAATAATATTATCCGATTCTTCGACGCCACCGAATGGAACAAGATCAAACGGATAACCTTCCTCGAATCCGGTATTTTGACTTCTAAAAAACATTCGATGGTTCATTCTTTGTGATGCGTAAAAGCCGTCTATTTGTATCAGTCTGGTTTTTATATTTTCGAATTGCTCCCAATCCTTAACAGCAATAGCAAAATCGACATCGGACGTTGCACGGCGAACGTCCATTCCAAATACGTGGGTAAGGAGAATGTCTCGAGCAGTGGCGCCAACAATAAAATAGTCAACGTTACATTCTTTTGTTACGCGCGCGACTGTTCGTAAAATCGTTAAGGTAAGTGGGTCTAATGGACGATCAGTTTTTACAGATAGCATTGTCAATATTTCTTTCTTTGATCATTTTGGCCACTTCGATATTTCGAGGTTCTAATGATGCAATGAGATCTGCGTATATCAAAATAGGAGGGGCTATATCTTGGTATTTGTTTTCTGTCGAAGACCTCCAAAATTTCTCAAGAATTTCGATTGGTCCTTCTGGATCGGGTAATAATCTGAACTTTTTTATGAGGAGCGGTAACTCAGTCGCCATCGCACTTTTTTTTATATAAAGTGTCTGTGTGGCAGGATGAAGATATTTTGTAAGACGTTGAGCACCAACTTCCCCCCCCCAACATACGTCCAAGCCATCAAACTGCATATCCTTCCACCAATTGGTGTCAGGTGATCGAAATCTTCGCGGATTGAGTTTAGGACGTAACGTAATCGGATAGTTGATTACCCACTCATTAAGTAGCCGTGATGGATCGAGAAGTTTTCGGTCGTTTTTTTTGCCAGAATCTATCAATAGCCCACGTTTCGCTAAATCAGAAAATACAGTGCCTACAGCTCCTAATGCAATGTCTGCCTCCTCTACGATCTCTCTGTATGAGGCTTGTAGCAATTTTGGTTGACATAGCAACGCAAAAATCATTCTCATTGTTGTTGGATTGTTGGTTGTACGTTCAATCGATGTTTGACTGGTCAAGCCTTTCAGGCCCTTTATGAAGACATATAATCCAGGCGCATTTAGATAAGCGTTTCCTGCAGCATCTATGAACTCTAGATTTACGGTGCGACAGTAGTCAGCCATTTCCGCGCTCAAATATGGTGCAATCAGAAGCCCTTTAGGTGTTAACTTTTCAAGTTGTGCTTTCACATTAGCAACGATTATCTTTCGGTCCACGGCGGATTTGCACTCAACAATGTATTCATATTGTTGATCACCTGCCTGAAGTTCTATGACTGCATCGGCACGGTAATCGGGGCTGATTATTTTTTGAGTTTCAAGAATATGGCCTATGAGACCAGCGTTGCTTTCTAGTGCGGAAAGCGCTGCTTTCGTAAATTCGGCTTCTTTGTAAGAAAAATCATTGATTGATGCCATATCGCGCCTTATGTTCAAAAAAATAATATTTTCACGTAACGTGAACAGTATTATATTGCGAACAAATCATTTCCAGTTCAAGAAATAAATATATTCACGTTACATGAACAATTAAAATATATGAACAAAATAAGCTGCAGCTTGTAAAGCTGGAGATCTTCACGCCCTCTCAGCGAGAACTTATGGAGCGTTCCATCTTACTTTTCGGACCTGTGCAAATCTTTCGCTCGTATTTGCGTGTATCTTGCCAGCATCTTCCAATCTTTATGGCCCGATACAAGGGCGACTTGCTCAACACGGTACCCTTGTTCAAATAGACGTGAAACTCCCTCGTGCCTTAAGTCATGAAATCTCAGGTCAATAATGTTTTGAGCTTTGCAAGCGCGAGGGAAAAGACTACTAATTGTTCCATCAGTCACTGGAAAGATACGTAGATCACCTGTACGCGGTTGTCGCATAGCAATAGTAAATGCGTCATTTAGTAACGGGACCTCTTGATCATTACCCATTTTTTCTTGTGGATGCTTCCGATCTCGGATAATGATGGTTCTGTCGATTTCGTTTAGGTCGCACCACTTTAGGTTAATGATTTCTCCCGCACGCATAGCGGTTGCCATTGCAAAATGGATTAAATCAGGCATCGGAACCTTCTGCCTATTACCCTTAGCGTTAAACCACTCGCAAATTAACGTGACTTCATTCGCGGTCGGGCGGCGATCTCTTTCGGTCGACTTTGTCCGTATTCCCAGATATTTTATGCTGGCTCTTGTTTCGGCAATAACATTCAGGTCGATTGGCATTTTCCAAAGTTGCTTTGCCGCGTGAAATACACTTCTTAAATAGGTTAACTCGATCCCAATAGTTACTCCGCCTGCGCCCTTGGCCCCATCCGCCTTAAGCTCCTGTCGCATTTTGATATGCGTCAAAAGACGTTCGGCGGTGATTTTCGGAACGGTCAAATCCCCCAAATCTTTTCGAAGTCGCGCTAATACATCGAGTTTGTTGCGTCCGAATGCTTTAGTAGACTGCATCTCTTTAGAATAACGATCAATTAGTTCAGAAAGGGTAATGGCTGAAAGGGTGCGCCCGTCCTTAAAGTCCATCGTATCCATCTCATGCTCAATTTTGCGTGTCCATTCCTGCGCCATTCCTTTGGTGGGGAACGACTTGCTGATAGACTTATGTCCTTTTCGTCGAATCTGAGCGAACCAAGATATTCCACGCTTCGTAATAGTTGCCATGTGCTTGATGTAATTTTGATGCAATGAGGCATCAAAATAACACATAAATCAACAAGTTAGCACATAAATTGCATCAATAACTAACGATTAAAATCAGTATAAATATCAATGAAATCAATAAATTACAGAAAAAGGCGTATAGCTGTCGCCCCGATGATGGACTGGACCGATAGACACTGTCGCGTATTCCACCGTCAAATCACGCGTCATACCTGGCTTTATACGGAAATGGTGACAACGGGAGCGTTGTTGCACGGCGATGTGCCGCGTCATCTTGATTTCAACGACGAAGAGCATCCGGTTGCCTTGCAGTTAGGTGGAAGCGATCCGGCTGATTTGGCGAAAAGTGCCAAACTGGGTGAGCAATGGGGTTACGATGAGATCAACTTAAACTGCGGTTGCCCCTCTGAACGCGTACAAAAGGGTGCTTTTGGCGCTTGTTTGATGGCTGAAGCGGATCTTGTCGCTGACGGGGTGAAGGCAATGCGTGATGTCGTTGATATCGACGTAACGGTCAAGCACCGAATTGGGATTGATCAAATTGAGTCGTACGATTTTGTCCGTGATTTTGTAGGCACGATAGCGGAGGCGGGTTGTCAAACGTTTATTGTCCATGCGCGCAACGCTATTTTGAAGGGCTTGAGTCCGAAGGAAAATCGTGAGATTCCTCCGCTGAAATATGACTTTGCTTACCAGTTAAAACGCGATTTTCCGCATCTTGAAATTATCATCAATGGTGCAATCAAAACCACCGCTGAAATCGACCTTCACCTGGCACACGTGGATGGCGTTATGTTGGGACGCGAGGCGTATCACAATCCCTATTTGATGGCGGATTTCGACGCACGTTACTACGATGATGAAAAAGTAACTCCGAAGTCCCGTGCTGAAGTCGTGGAAACGATGATGCCTTACATTCGTCGTCAGCTTGAGTTATATGGTCGCGACGGTAGTGGCCTGCGTTTAAACAGTATTACGCGTCATATGTTGGGTTTAATGGCTGGTTTGCCGGGCGCGCGAGGATTTCGGCAAGTGTTGTCAGACTCGAAAAAGCTGGCGACGGGTGATCCTGCGCTATTGTTAGAGGCTTTGAAACGTATGCAATTAGTGGCTGCGTGACTTCAGCTATTAATTTTGCAAAAAGTTATCAATTTTGAAATTAAATGTCGTTTTTCACTTCTCAGAAAATGTTGGTATTGCTAATGAAGGTTTTGTCTATGCTTCGCAAACCGTGTTTTTAGCGTGCTATAAAGCCTGCTATAACGCACTATTTTTTCCAATTTCGAAGCGTGATTGTCAGTAAGCGCTTATTCGCTAAGCGTCCTTGACGGATAAATCTATTAAAATAGCGACCTACCATTAGGTTATATCCGTTCAATACAGGCCTATTTCAGGGCAATAACATGTCAATTGCACCAACAGAAGAAATCATTGCCGAATTGCGCGCTGGTCGCATGGTGATTTTAATCGATGAAGAAGATAGAGAAAATGAGGGCGATTTAGTTCTTGCTGCGGATTTTGTGACGCCTGAAGCTATTAATTTCATGGCGAGATACGCGCGTGGTTTAATTTGCCTGACGCTGACAGAGGAACGTTGCGCCCAACTAGACTTAGGAATGATGACCAGTCGAAACGGTACGGCTTACGGAACCAATTTCACTGTCTCAATCGAAGCCGCAGAAGGTGTGACCACCGGTATCTCCGCAGCAGATCGGGCGCGCACGATTCAGGTCGCGGTTGCAAAAAATGCCAAGGCTAGCGATATTGTTCAGCCTGGACATATTTTTCCAGTTAAGGCAAAGAAAGGCGGCGTTTTAATGCGGGCCGGCCACACTGAGGCGGGGTGCGATCTGACGCATATGGCGGGATTGACGCCAGCTTCAGTCATCTGTGAAATTCTTAAAGACGACGGTAGTATGGCGCGCTTACCAGACCTGTTGGTGTTTGCCAGTGAACATAATCTTAAGGTTGGTACAATTGCCGATCTGATTCATTACCGCAGCCATCATGAGAGTGTGATTGAACGTCTGGCTGAGCGCACCACGCATACTGCACAAGGAACGTTCAAGACAATTGCTTATCGCGACACGCCTAGCGGTGGCGCGCATTTGGCCTTGTTGCATGGTACGCCAACCCCCGATGTAGAGACGTTGGTTCGGGTCCATCAACCGGTTTCAATACTCGATTTGCTGGAAACTCAGGCGACCAATCATTCCTGGAATATGACATCGGCATTAGAAGCGATTGCATCTTCACCTTGTGGTGTTGTGGTTCTCTTGAATTGCGAACAATCGTCGGAGCAGATATTTGCGAAGTTTGCAGCGTTAGCCGATTGTGCCGATGGCAATGTTTCCTTGCCACGCCTCGATTTGCGGACTTACGGAATTGGCGCGCAGATTTTAAAAGATCTTGGAGTAGGCAAAATGAAGCTTTTAGCCAGCCCGAGAAAAATGCCATCGATGGTCGGGTTTGAGCTTGAAGTTACTGGCTACCAAAATAAGCCGAATAGCTAAAAGATGCGATGGTAAGTAATTGCATTGCTTTAAGGAATTTCGGAAATTTAGCTTTCGCTTTGTACTTTTGCTTGGTGGAGAGCGTTCGACGCAACTTATAAGCGTTCCACCTAGATTTTTGATATTAGTTGTCTTTATTTGTTGTGTTCATTTGTTAACGTATCAACGCGCAGTGCGCATAAAGGAAAAACCATGACAGTCGGAACTTACGAACCTAATCTGGATGGCGTCGGTCTGCGGATCGGTATTGTGCAGGCGCGTTTTAATGAGGATGTTTGCCACGGGTTGCTATCGGCTTGTCTAGGTGAATTGAAACATCTGGGTGTTGTGGATGAAGACGTTTTACACGTCAGCGTCCCGGGTGCATTGGAGATCCCACTGGCGTTACAAAAGTTAGCTGAAACTGCACAATTTGATGCATTGGTGGCAATCGGCGCAGTGATTCGTGGCGAGACCTATCATTTCGAACTGGTTTCAAATGAAGCAGGTGCCGGAATTAGCCGTGTTGGTCTTGAGTTTGGTATTCCTATAGCAAACGCTGTATTGACGACTGAAAATGACGAGCAAGCCGAAGTCAGGATGGCAGAAAAGGGTATCGATGCCGCGCGCGTAGCCGTCGAAATGGCTAATTTGTCGATCGCGCTGGAAGAGTTGGCGGAATCGACCAGCGATGAGGACTAAGGTCTGATATTTAATCGATAACAGATAGCTGTGACGGTCTGAGCATGAATCGGCGCAAAAAATGCGCTGCTTATATATTGCGTCAAAGAGATCGTTATTGCGTGTGCCAAAAGGCTTTTATAGAAGTAATCAATGCAAATAACCAATAAAAAAAGCAATAAAAATAAATAAGTAATAAGTTGCGCAACAGTCGTGCGTATTTAAATGGATTACCGCTAGCCGTGAGGCTGGAATATAAGTCGGAAAATTTATGACCAACAAATCTCAAGAACATCCTAAGCACGCCAACCCAAGCAAAAGCCGTACACCGCGTCATCGAGCGCGTGAGTTCGCTTTGCAGGGACTTTACCAATGGCTGCTCAATAATGAAGATGTGTATGCCATTCAGGCGAACATCCGTGAAGCGCACGGGTTCGATAAAGCCGATGCCGAGCATTTTAATTCGGTGTTGTACGGTGCGATTAAGGATGCGGCCACTTTACGTGGCGAACTAGCACCATTGATCGATCGAAAAATTAGCGAACTCTCGCCGGTAGAACACGCAGTACTGTTAATCGGTGCGTTTGAGTTACAGAATCACCTTGAGATTCCTTACAAAGTTGTGATCAACGAGGCGGTAGAGTTGACTAAGTCTTTTGGCGGTATCGACGGTCATAAATATGTCAACGGCGTTTTGGACAAATTTGCGGCTAAGGCCAGAGAAGCGGAAGTCAATGCTGGTCGCCGTTCTTAATTATTTTTCGATTAAACGATAAGCCGAATGCTTAAGTCAAGCCGACGCAGGTAGTTGATAGAGGGCATAGGCATCGTCGTTTAATGGTGCACGCTGTGATGCCTGTTAGTTGCGCTCCTTTACCTCTTTCAGTCCTTTTTAACGGATATGACGCGCAGCTGATGCTGCCGACTTCCATTCATTGGAGTAGTTCAGAATTACTCGCTATCGTAGCGCTTCGTAACCGCTTCGTAACCGCTTTGTAAGCGCATCGTATTGCGCTTCCTCCTCTAGTTAATTGCAAAGACGTTTTAATGAACCTCTCCAACCTCGCTTCAAGGCTAGATAACATAGCGCCATTTCATGTCATGGAGTTGGCAAAAATGGCGGTGGCGCTCGAACACCAGGGTCGCGACATTATTCATATGGGTATCGGTGAACCGGACTTCACGGCACCGCCAATGGTCGTTGAGGCCGCTACCGCAGCGATGCAAGCCGGCAAGATGCAATACACTTCCGCCACCGGATTGCCAGCCTTACGAGAAGCTATTTCCAAGCATTACGCCCAAGTCTATGGACTGGATATTGCGCCATCGCGCATTGTGGTGACTGCGGGCGCGTCGGCAGCATTGCTGTTGGCTTGCGCCGCATTGGTGGAAAAGGGCACCGAGGTTTTGATGCCCGATCCGTCGTATCCTTGCAATCGGCATTTTGTGGCGGCGTTTGAAGGTTCGGCAAAAATGATTCCAAGCGGTCCGGCTGAACGCTTTCAGCTCTCCGACGCGGCCGTGCAATCGCATTGGAGTGAGGCGACCCGTGGGGTATTGTTGGCTTCACCGTCTAATCCCACTGGCACTTCCATCCTCGCTTCAGAACTTGCGAAGATCGTTGCAACGGTGCGTAGTCACAATGGTTTTACCATCGTGGATGAAATCTATCAGGGCCTTACCTACGATGCTGCTCCATTTTCTGCGCTATCGTTAGGCGACGATATTATTGTAATCAATAGCTTTTCCAAATATTTCAATATGACCGGCTGGCGACTGGGCTGGCTCGTTTTGCCAGAGACACTTGTGCCGCATATTGAGAAACTGGCACAGAATTTATTTATATGCGCTTCTTCGATTGCGCAACACGCGGCCATTGCCTGCTTTGAACCAGCGTCAATTGCAATTTATGAGGCGCGTAAGGCCGAGTTTAAAGAGCGTCGCAATTATCTCGTCCCGGCATTGATCGCGCTAGGATTCAAGGTCCCTGTAACACCAGATGGCGCATTTTACGTGTATGCCGATTGCAGTGACCTGAGTGATGACGCCGACCAGTTGACAAAAGAGATTCTTAACGAGGTCGGAGTCGGAGTCGTTTCTGGTCTGGATTTTGGCCCTTTCACTGCGAGTAACTATATCCGACTGTCGTACGCAACTTCGATGGACAATTTGCGAGAAGCAGTGCGGCGCTTGGCAGTATTTTTCGGGAAATAACAGGGAAAGAACTTACGCAAAATCGCCCAGCAGTGTTGCGCTTTTCTAGCCAACTACGCGGCCTGATACTGACATGCTGTATTCTTCGCAGGCTCGGCAGGTTCGTAGTCTAGTTGGAATAATTTTGTGTAAGCCTGTTATTTGATCTGTTCTTTATGCTGCTGTACTTAAAGCAGCATCCTCTTGTAACTAAAGGAGCTTTTCATGGAATTCGTTTTTTCACCGCAGCAAGCGGTCGTGCCGGTTGAGGGCAGTGGTGAATTATTTCCGGTTCATCGGATTTATTGTGTCGGGCGTAATTATGCAGAGCACGCAAAAGAAATGGGCGATAGCGGACGCGAAGCACCATTCTTTTTTATGAAGCCGGCGGATGCGGTATTGCCTGTAGCGCAGGGAAGCGTCGGCGAGATGGCCTATCCAACGATGACTAAAGATCTGCATCATGAAATTGAATTGGTCGTCGCGCTCGCCAGCGGTGGAAAAAATATTTCTGCTGCCGAAGCGGTGAAACACATTTATGGTTACGCCGTCGGTCTGGATATGACGCGCCGTGATTTACAGGCTGAAGCTAAAAAGCTTGGTCGGCCTTGGTGTACTAGCAAAGGGTTTGATCAGTCAGCGCCGATTTCAGCCATTCGTCCGATTAGCGTTACCGGCCCGATTGAGCGTGGTCCAATCCAACTTAACGTCAATGGTCAGCTACGTCAGCAAGGCGATATCAATCAGCTAATCTGGAGCATCGCAGAAACGATAGAACAACTTTCCAACTTCTATGAACTGCATGCGGGCGATCTGATTTTTACCGGCACGCCAGCGGGAGTCGCAGCCGTTGTCAAAGGTGATCTGCTGGAAGGCAGCGTTGAGGGTGTCGGTGATTTACGTTTGCGCCTTGTATAGTTATTAAGGCATTCACGATGCCAGCTTGGCGCCAGCGGACTTAGCGCAACCTAAGTGAGCGCATTTGAAGTTTGCGCATCATCTAATCAGGTCATAAATAAGGAGACCATGCGCCTTGCGAGTGAATGGTTGAGTTGGCATCATTTTTGATAGCAAGGCAATAGACCAAACAAGTCATATTGTTCATCGTTACTTCCATCAAACCGCGCCAGATAAGCGTTTTATAATGTGCTCCGGTAGAGCGTTAAGCTGCCCGTTTGAATCATAAGCCACGATATTAGTGCTTCTTTGCGCAACGATATGCATCACCAGTTCATAGGAAAATGGATGAAACTCTATAGTTATTTTCGCAGCTCTGCCGCCTATCGGGTGCGCATCGCGTTAAATTTGAAAGAGTTGCCTTGTGATATCGTTCCTGTGCATTTGGTGAAGCATGGTGGAGAGCAGTTAAGCCCGATGTATCGTCAACTGAATCCAAGTGGCCAGGTGCCAACAATGGTCGATGAAGAAGCGTCCGAGGGGCGAGCAGTTCTTACCCAGTCGTTGGCGATTATTGAATACCTGGATGAAATGTATCCTCACGTGGCGTTATTGCCCCCAACACCGCTGGATCGCGCTTTTGTGCGTAGTATTGCCCTGATGATCGCATGCGATATTCATCCGGTTAATAATCTGCGTGTTTTACGGTATTTGGTGCGCGACTTGAAAGTTGAAGAGGAAGCCAAAAATACCTGGTATCGTCATTGGTGTGAGTTGGGTTTGACAGCGCTTGAAACGACGCTCGCCGCGGACGCACGCGTGGGCAAGTTTTGCTTTGGTGATACGCCGACTTTGGCCGATTGCTGTCTGGTTCCGCAATTGTTTAACGCACAACGGCAGAAGTGTGATTTGTCGGCCTTTCCGACATTGCTACGCATTAATGATAACTGCCGCCAACTTGACGCTTTCGTTATGGCTGCACCAGAAAATCAGATAGACGCTGAAATCTGAGTTTTGGCCATTCATTACGTATTCATTATGCATCCATGATGAAGTGCATGTTCAGCACAACACCGAGGCGCCGCATCATTGTTACCAGCTGACTGCTATAACGCCTTCTTATTTCGCCTCATTGGTACATGGCGATAGCATTGCTTCGTCGACTTTCGGCTCACCGTTGATCCTGCTGTCTTTATCTACTGCGCATCCATCGGCCTGAGAGTCACGTTTCTACAGAATTTATTGGAGTATTCGTATGTTTGGCCTGTTTGAAAAACTGATATACCCCTATCCTGAAACAGTCATTGCACCTCCACCACGCGGATTTGTCGCGTTTATCTGGGCATGCACTAAAGGCCTGCGTCGTTACATTATTGCAATGACCTTGCTGACAGCAACGATTGGTGCATTTGAGGCCGTATTGTTTGCGATGATGGGGAAAATTGTTGATTGGCTCAGCCATGTTCAACCCTCGCTTTTGTGGACGCAGGAACGGAATAATTTAATATTGCTTGGCATCGTGCTGATCGCTAGTATTGTCGTCGTAGCTTTCCAGACGCTGTTTAAACAGCAGGCCTTGGCAGGTAACTTTCCGATGATGCTGCGATGGAATTTTCACCGTCTGATGCTCAATCAAAGCATGGAATTTTATCAGGATGAGTTCGCCGGACGTGTCGCTGCCAAGGTCATGCAATCTGCGTTAGCCGTACGTGATATTTGTATGATTTTGGGGGATATCCTCGTATTTGTGCTGATCTACTTCGTCACGTTGGTTGCGGTCGTGGGCAATTTTAATCTGTGGATGTTGTTACCGTTTCTTGGTTGGGTTGTGCTTTACGGATTCGCTTTGCGCTATTTTGTGCCGCGCCTCAGTCGCGTAGCGCAATCGCAAGCCGATGCACGGTCGCTGATGACCGGGCGCATTACGGACGCTTATACCAACATTGCGACGGTTAAATTGTTTTCACATGCCGGTCGCGAGGCTGGCTATGCGCGTTCCGCGATGCAGGAATTTTTACAAACAGTGCACCGCCAGATGCGACTGGTGAGCGGCTTTGAGATCGTCAACCACATCCTTAGCATGTTGTTGATTATCAGTACCGCAGGGATGGTTCTGTGGCTCTGGACGCAAGGACAGGTTGGAATCGGTGCGGTCGCAGCCGCCACCGCCATGGCGTTGCGTCTGAGCGGTATCTCACATTGGGTTATGTGGGAAATGGCATCCTTATTTGAACAAGTTGGTACGGTTCAGGACGGTATCAATACGCTATCGCGCTCGCATACGATTAATGATCTTCCCGATGCAAAGGCGTTAATCGTTACGCAGGGTGAAGTGCGGTTTGAAGATGTTGATTTTTCATACGGCGGCCCTCGTCCGGTGATTCAAAATCTGTCGTTGCGTATTTTACCCGGGGAGAAAATCGGTTTGGTGGGACGTTCTGGTTCAGGCAAATCGACCATCGTCAATCTACTATTGCGGTTTTATGATGTCGAGCAAGGGCGCGTACTCATCGACGGTACCGATATTCATCATGTTACGCAGGACAGCTTGCGAGCGCAGGTTGGTATGGTGACTCAGGACACGTCTTTGTTGCATCGTTCTGTGCGCGATAACATTCTCTATGGGCGTCCTGACGCAACCGATGTGGATATGATCGCCGCCGCTAAACGCGCGGAGGCGCATGATTTTATACTGAACCTAATGGATGCTAAGGGTCGTATTGGTTACGATGCGCATGTTGGAGAGCGTGGTGTTAAATTGTCGGGCGGTCAACGGCAGAGAATTGCGATCGCTCGCGTGATGTTGAAAGACGCACCGATTTTGTTGCTCGACGAAGCTACAAGTGCACTCGATTCTGAAGTCGAGGCCGCCATTCAAGCGAGTTTGTACCGATTGATGGAAGGTAAAACCGTGGTCGCCATTGCGCATCGCCTATCAACCATCGCAGCGATGGATCGCCTGATTGTATTGGATAAAGGGCGGATTGTAGAACAGGGAAGCCATCGTGAATTACTTGCTAGTGGGGGACTTTATGCGCGGTTGTGGGCACATCAAAGTGGCGGATTTTTGGGGGAAGAGGCAGAGGATGAATCTGTGGCGGAAGCGGCTTAATAGTTAGCTTATGCGTGTATTTAAGGTACGTAATTAAGTCGTATAAATAGGGCTATTAACCCATGTAGGTAACTTATGTGCGTAACCGATGACTATTTACTTTGAAATCTCAAAGTGTGTCGGTGTTTTATAACGTGCTTACCGATGGCGCAATAAGTGAACTTAAGAGGATTAAACCGAATTTTTCGGCATCATATGTTCTGTCGAACAATTTTTTATAAGGTACATAAAATCTTGAAAGTGACTTCTTCAAGGTTTGTTTGCAGGTTTAAGTAATCTATCTAAATCCCTCAGCACAATTCTTCAGTACGTACTTTTAACAGTATGAAATGACGACTTTTTCGGTCACAAATTTAGCGTCCCCTGCTTCCTTCAATATCTACATAATAGGTTTTTTGTGGGCCGCAAAACCCCTGTATTTTCTGCGTATTGTTGCGTGCCGCTGATCATCATGAGCATTGTTTTTTTCCGCTTGTCCTACAAAGTAAACAGCGCCTGTCCTATGTCAGGTAGGTACGTCGGTTGTTAGACTTATTCCATCGCATTAGTGCTTTCCCATGCTTTGCCTCGAAAATTTTTTAACGTTACTTGAGGTGATATCTGAACTGCGCTCAGTTATTTTAAAAATCGAGTAATACCTGCTCACGCAGCTGTCCACATCGCCTTGTTAACTGTCTCTGATGAAAGAGCTCAATCATGCGCAATAATTCTTTAGAAAACATCGAGCAAGACATGCAAAGTTTGGTGCGCGAAGCACTTAAGACTCTACGGGAAGCTTCGTTCGAGACAGGTGAAAAAGCGACTAATCTGATCAATAAAGGGATTGGTTTACTTGATGATACCTTGGCTAAAGCCCAGCAAGTGCAAAGCGCTGCCATAGATGGTGGGCGGGCGGCGATTACTTCAACAGACGAATATGTTCATGAAAACCCATGGCGTGTAATCGCGATTTCTTTAGCGGTTGGGGTACTTGCAGGCGTCTGTGTGTCACGTAAATAGAAAAGGCTAAGTGCGTTAAATCCGTTTGCCGATAGTTGCAATTTGCGTTTAATGTATTTGGTTCTTGTTCCATTGCACTACGACCAATGACAACCACATTCCAATCTAAAGCTATCGTTAGTTAGTCGACTATTTTAAGAAAGTAGGATGGTTATGAATGCCGAAAATAACAAAGCTAGTAGCAAGCCTCGCGTGACTACCGCAACGCCTATTGACACGGCGGCGATCAGAGCGGCTGCGCAAAAGTTGGATGATGGCGCGGTAACATCCGGCTATCAAGGTAATCGTGAAGAAGTCATCGCTTTGTTGAACAGTGCTCTCGCGACAGAGTTGGTGTGCGTAATGCGATACAAGCGGCATTACTTTACGGCAAGCGGACTTGAAAATAGCGCTATCAAAGCGGAGTTTTTAGCGCACGCCGGAGAGGAAGAGCAACACGCCGATATGCTTGCAGAACGGATAGTGCAACTGAACGGTAAACCAGATTTTAATCCTGTCGGGATTGCTGAGCGGAGTCATGCCGAATATGACGATTCAAGCGACATAAAGAGCATGATCAAAGCAAATTTAATTGCAGAACGGATTGCGATCGAAACCTACCGCCAAATGATTGAGCGTATTGGTGACACTGATCCAACAACACGCCACATGTTAGTAAATATTATGGCGGTTGAAGAAGAGCATGCCGATGACATGCGCGATTTACTTGGCTAGTTGAATTCGCTATAGCGGCCTCAATCGCATTGCAAATCACCGGCTGATTTAGCATTGACACCAGCAAGAAGTATTCACTGATGGTTGACGATCACCACTAATCAGCACCACTCACTGCAGGAGATGACGATGAATTGGGACATTATTGAGGGTAACTGGAAGCAGCTGAAAGGCAACATTAGACAGCAATGGGGCAAATTGACAGATGACCATATCGATATGATTGCGGGTAAACGCGATGATCTTTCGGGAAAAATCCAAGAGGCTTATGGGGTTAATAAAGATGAAGCTGAAAAGCAAATAAAAGCATTTGAAGAGAACCATAAAGACTATCGTCCCTAACTGGTTCAGGTTTCGCGTTGATCTGTTGATGATGAAAGCAACCCAGCTCTTGCACTGGCGTGATAGCTAGAAGCTAGTTTAAAGACGCATTGTGAGGGATGTGGCATGCGTAGTTTTGTACGACCTTGTAGTTTTATATATTACTTTTAGGAGAATTCTATGACATCAATCACCAAACGTTTCGCTGGTTTCTTTTTCGCGCTATTCATGTTGTCTCTGGCAGGTTGCGCAGCGACAGCTACGCATGAAGGCACTGGTGGTTACGTCGACGATGCGGTGATTACGACCAAAGTGAAGGCGGCAATTTTCAATGAGCCAACATTGAAGTCGGCTGAAATTAATGTGGAAACCTATAAGGGCATAGTGCAGTTGAGTGGTTTTGTGGCGCAGCGTCAGGATGCGGCGACCGCGGCAAATGTAACAGCTGGCGTTAAAGGTGTTCAGTCTGTGAAAAACGACATTCGTCTGCGTTAAAAATTCAGCTAAATCAAGCTAGCCAAATCAAGCAGAGCTAAAACAACGCTGAATGGTTTGGTCGCGCCGGGATCTTCGATAGAAGACTCCCGGACTTTTTGCAATTGGAAAGAACAGATATGACTTAAAAATACTTATAGGATTTACATTTATTTTAGGTCAATTAACACAAAATAGTGTAAAACTGATAAGGCGAAAGAATCTGCTTGATCATGGATTAAAATAAATAACTTTTTAAAAGTAATTATCAACCTGTGAACAGTTGTCGTGATCGGGGTTTTAAAAAATGTTGAAACTATGATAAAAATTTTAGTGGTTGACGACCATGCTGTCGTGCGCGCAGGCGTCCATTACTTTATTGCCGATGTGCCCAATATGGAAATAGGAGGCGAGGCGGCCAGCGCGGAGGAGGCCATCCGGATGGTGCGCGCACATGAGTGGGATATTGTCCTGCTGGACATTGCGATGCCCGACAAAAGCGGGGTTGAAGTTTTGAAGCAGATCAAACGTGAGAAGCCAAAACTTCCAGTCTTAATACTCAGCATGCATCCCGAAAGCCGTTATGCGGTGCAAGTACTTCGTAGTGGCGCAAATGGTTATGTGCAGAAAGAGGCCCTTGCCACGGAATTGGTCAAAGCGATTAATACAATTCTGGATGGGCATAAATACATTAGTTATGGCGTCGCGGAGCTATTAACCGCTGATCCTGATACAGATGATCAGAAGCCGTTACACGAGTTATTGTCTGAGCGTGAATATGAGATTTTTTACAAGCTAAGCCTAGGCGAGGGAGTAACAAAAATCGCCGACGAGTTATGTCTTAGTGTGAAGACTGTGAGTACTTATCGTACCCGTGTTTTACAAAAGATGAGTATGACTAACAATGCTGACATTATTTATTATGCAATTAAGAATAATTTGATCGATTGATAAGATTGATCGATGCATTGAAGTAGTTTAGTTGCGCGGTAAATTTGATGTAAAGACAATTGAAAAATGTTCCAGAACCTAAGGCGATTGCAGATAGGCTCAGCTCTATTTATTGTGCTTTATTATTCGTAATGTTGGTTTCCGTTACGGCTCGGGAAGCGCCATTATCAATGCTAAAGATAACTATGGATGCCGTTGAAGTTTGTCAAATACTCATGAAAAAAACTCTCACTTCCGCGCCTGAAAAAAATCACTCAGCACCGCTGCGAATTTTTTTGGTGGAAGATTCCGTCGATGTACGCGATTGGATTATTGAAACCGTCAATGGTATTCAAGGGGTGATATTGGCTGGATTTTCGGCGGAGGAAAATGATGCGCTTGAGAAAATTGATGCTGAAAGTTATGATATTTTGATCCTCGATATAGAGTTGAGGCAAGGCAATGGTATGAACCTGTTGAAGACGTTATCCAAATCGAATAAAAGTATTAACCATCTTAAGATAATTTTCAGTAACAATGTCAGCCAAGTCTACCGGCGGGCTGGAGAGCAATACGGTGTCCGCTTCTTTTTTGACAAAACTTCCGAATTTACCAAGTTGCGCACGCTACTTGAAGAATTAGGTTCCAGTATGCATTGATGTGCTTTTGTTACGATAGCAGTGCATTCTGTTTATCAGTCTTATGATACACGCCAGTCGTTCATACGCTGCGCAGTAGCAAAAAAATCCACAGTATGATGTAGTGAAAAACGTTCAGCTACGCTCATTAGGCGTTTGCGGTTTTTTTCTTTGTGCGCGCAAAATCCCCCGTATTTTAGTTGCATGAGTGATACTGTTTGCCTTAGCATAAAACCCCGGATTATAGAGATGATGTTTATCTGCGATGGTGATCAGTTGGACGAGAGGGGCAAGAAAATATGAATAAAAAAAAATCGCCAGATGAAAAGGAAATAAGCGACGACCATCCGCATTACCAATATCTGCTTAAAAGCCGCGCACTTGAGCGCTTTGCGCTATCCGGCATTTACGTATCTCGTACTATCGCCACCGCAGTAACCTTAATATTGGTTGTCATGGTGGCTTCGTGTCTGACTCTGGTATGCGCTTTATACGGGGTGAAAGGTAGCGGAGTACTGTTGCAGTTTAGTACTTTGCAACCCAATGTTGTCCTGGGATTCTTGATGGGCGGGGCAGCTCTTCTACTTCAATGTTCGCCGTTAGCCGACAAGTGGCCGATCAAGTTTTTGACGCAAATATTGGCCGTATTGATGCTAGTGCCAGCCATCGCTGTATTGGCCGAGCAACTGCTTGGGTCTGCTAGCCAGTTCGAACATTTTTTTCTGCTATTTACCTGGAGCGGGATGTCCGGCTTTGCCGAAATGCATCCATTCGTTGCGGTTGGTTTTATCTTTTCTGGGGTCGCTTTGCTGGTCCTCGACTATCGAACTCAGAGACAACATTATCCGGCTGAATATCTGGCAAGTGTTTTGATTTTTTTGAGCACAATTCCATTGTTTGGCTATCTATATGATGTCGACGTCTTGACTCATATGATGTACGAAAGAGGCGTGCCGTTAGTCGCTGAGTTGTGTTTCTTGTTATTTGGATTGGCCTTGTTAATGTCTCGTCCACGCCATTTATTGATGGCGATTATTACGCGGCATGCGCCTGGTGGACAAATATTGCGGCGCTCATTACCGCAGATGTTGATTTTGTTAGCGGTGTTGAATTGGTGTGTAGATTGGGGCGCCCGCGAAGAATTATATGACTACAATTTGGTGCCACCTTTATTGACTATCATTGGCGGTGGACTGTTCTTGTTTATTTTTTGGCGAACGGCAGGAAAGGTCGATCAAGAATATAGCGCGCGTTTAAAAAGTGCTGCCGAATTAGCGGAAGCGAGCGCCTTATTAATCGCGGTTAGTGACAATACTAACGATCCAATATTTGTTAAAAATCGGACTGGGAATTTAATTTTTGCAAATCCGGCGTGTCTTCGACAATTCGATATGAGTTGGAGTGAGGCTAAGCTTCGGCGGAGTCGTGATCTATTTTTGCGTCAGGAAGATGCCGACCGGATAGATCATGACGATGTAGGCATTATGGAAGCCGGTGTGTCCCAAACCATAGAGCAAACAATTCTTCTCAAAAGCGGCATTGTGACATTTCAAGTGACCAAGTCGCCCTGGTCCGACTCGCAAGGAAAGATCATGGGAATCGTCGGCATTGCGACCGATATTACTGAGCGGAAGCATGCAGAAGATTCACTCAGGCGAAGGGAGTTGGAACTGGAACGCACCATTTTTCAACGTACCGCTTTACTGCGCGATCTGACGAATCATATTGAAGATGTCCGCGAAGAGGAGAAGCGCGCCATTGCACGGGAGTTGCACGACAACATGGGGGCTGCGCTTACCGCATTAAGTATGCATTTGGAAGGCGTCTATAAAGTTTTCCCGGATGATCCTGTATGGGAAGAGCGCCAAACCCGTATTCAAGAATTACTCAGGTCATTGGTTGCTACTACGCGGCGTATTCAAACTGAACTTCGTCCGAATATGCTTGATCTTTTTGGGCTGAAGGCAGCGATCACCGAGCAATTGGAAGATTTCGGGCAACGTACAGGAATTATTTGCCGCGCCAGTTTGCCGGACGAAAATATTTCCATTAATCATAAGATCGAAATCGCTGTTTATCGCATGCTTCAGGAGATATTAAATAACGTCGCCAAACATGCGCAAGCTACCAAAATTAACGTAGTACTCGATGTGGATGAAGATCGGCTGGCGCTGACAATTTGTGACGACGGTATCGGCATGTCGCAAGAGTGTATTGACAATACCCATACGCATGGGTTGCGCGGGTTAAAAGAACGCGCAAGTTTTCTCGGTGGACGGGTGATGTTTAAGCCGGGTCGGGTTAATGGATTAGAGGGGGGCACGAGAGTAGAAATCGAGGTGCCACTGGTTTCGCGGTTGGGTGACGCCAGCGATGGTGAACACCTGAATTAGCGGATCGATAAAAGTTAATGTTGACTGGACTTCATAATCTCCTACGTGCTTATCGGAGGATGTCTGATGGATTTTACTGCGCAGTTTAATTAACCTAAGAGTACATTCAGGGCCGAGATTACACGGCGATGTAAATTTTGCCAAAAGCCTTTATGTGTAACGAAACCAAGTTATATCCAGCAATATCGCCACACTCAGTATGGTTGTAGCTGGTTTCTCCCAATGTGTTTTATTCACTCAGGAGTAAAAAATGAATAAAGACCAAGTCAAAGGTAGCGTCAAAGAAGCTGCAGGGAAAATCCAGGAAAAAACTGGAAAATTGGTTGGTAGCCACAATCAACAAGCAAAAGGTCTTGAAAAACAAGTTTCTGGTAAAGTCCAAAAAACTGTTGGTGACGTTAAAGAATCCGTAAAGGATGCACAAAAGGGTCATTAATCCTTGGTCGGGTGACGAATTAACGTGCACAAAGAAAGCAGCAGGATGTTTGTGTTCGTTAGCTTGTTCAATGTATTTTGATCTTCACTGGGCCTGATCGATCTCTACGCTTAACTAAACTCGATAAAAAAACGCGCTATTTGTTACATTTTTTTAACGCGTTTTGAAGATACGATTAGCGGCCCACGTTTTATTTATATGAGGATTTGACCGTCGAAAAAAAAGCCCAAAAAAAGAGCCCGTGTGATAACGGGCTCTTTGCATTTATACTCAGGAATCTGACGCCACGAGAATACTGCACGGAATCTTTTCTACTAAAAGGCTATCGGTGGAGCCACGCCACCATCGTAACGCCAACGGCTTCTTGCGTGAATGAGCAATGATCACCAAATCAATCCCAAGTTGCGTCACTAAATCGCTAATGACATTGATCGGCTCACCGCTTTCAAAATGGGTGATGACATTTAGGCCGACATCGCTGAGCAGCTTATGTCCTTTGGTGAGCTCTTGTTCCAATAAAGCTTTTTCTGACGTAATAGCGGATTCAGCGACGAATTCCCCAGCCATCAGGTAGGTCGCAAGATTTATAACCCCTAATAAATGTACTTCTACTTCAGAACCGGGAGCAAGGCGGATGCACGCGTGGAGCGCGCAGCGACTTTCGGGTGTGCCATTGTAAGCGATAAGAATTTTTCGGTACATATGCCCTCCGGTGGTGGTCGGTTTTTTAGCAGTTTCTTACTAGTCCTGCTAATCATAGCGCAGACTGGGAGTAGTCACCAGACGTATGCTGCGGGTGCGGCTGGTTTGATCTAACAGCATGCTTCTATTGCCTTGGTTGCATATCTCAAAGTAGACTGTTCAACGTAGACTATTAGCGGTATCTCAAGATAACACTAAAGGGCTATGGCGGTGAAAGGGTTGGGAAGGTTATAGCGCGCTATTTTCGGCATCGATTTTTAAGCTAATCACTGTTGGTAGTGATATTGGACAACAATTCAATGTACTAAGGTAGTAATGTATCAAGAGAAGGGGAAATCGATGTCAAATGAAAATGAGAATCTGGTGCTGGCGCAGGTTGCGAACCAGACTACAGCAGCATCCAACGAAGTCGTCATAGTCGGTGGTGGCGCAGGTGGCCTTGAACTGGCTTGTAAGTTGGGCCGTAAACTGGGGCATGGTCATGTCACTCTGGTTGATCGTACCCTTTATCATATCTGGAAGCCCTCTTTGCATGAGGTTGCGGCGGGAACGCGTGATATCCACCAGGAAGGTTTGTCCTACCAGATGTTGGCGCATGATAATAAATTCCGTTTTGTGTATGGTGCTTTGACCGCCCTTGATGCAATTAACAATACCATTACAGTTGATGCGATCAATGACGAGGCTGGTGTAGAGGTCGTGCCGCCACGACAAATTGCCTTTGGCCGACTGGTTATTGCAGTGGGAAGTGTCTCCAATTATTTCGGGCTGAACGGCGCCGAGAAAAACACCATTTCACTTAACTCAACCGAGGACGCGGAGTATTTTCGCCGTCGATTGCTCAAATTGCTGACGCTGGCCGACCTCAAAAAGGAATTTTCACCGGATGCCGGTATTGATATCGTGATCGTGGGAGGCGGTGCTACCGGTGTTGAACTAGCAGCAGAATTACGTGAAGCCAGCGGCGTGTATACAGATTACGATTTTCCGAGATTGCATCCCGATAAGGATGTGCGTATTACGATCCTTGAAGGCGCACCGCGGCTGCTGGCCCCTTTACCGGAACGTGTCGCTAATGCGGCAACCAAGTTGCTGAGGGAGAGGGATGTGCGCGTAGTCACGGGCTGTCGCGTAGCCAGTATTGCGGAACAATTTGTCACTGACGCAAACGGTAACGATTACGCTTTTGATCTCTGCGTTTGGTCAGCCGGCATCAAGGCACCCGATTTATTAAAAACATTGGGATTGCCCGTAACCGGGTTGGGCCAACTCCAGGTTGACGGCGGTTTAAAGGTGAAAGATAGTAAGAATATCTACGCATTAGGCGATTGTGCTGCCTGCGTGAGCGCTGATGGCAGACTCGTGCCGCCCAGAGCGCAAGCGGCGCATCAACAAGCCGACTATTTGTTAGCGATATTTGTTCGTGAGCATAAAGGTCAACCAGTGAATACGGCCGCCTACGTTTATACAGACCACGGTTCGCTTGTGTCTTTTGGGAGAAGTACGTCGGTTGGTACTTTAATGGGTTCGCTATCAAAACTGGGCTGGTTTGTTGATGGTTTTTTTGCGCGCATGATGTACACCAGTTTGCATTTGTTGCACTTGAACGCACTCTTAGGGCCGATTCGCACTGGTGTTACGGCGACCGCAAGCAGCTTGATGAAGCACGCTAAACCTTCGGTCAAACTGCATTAAAAACACATCAACCCCGTACACGTTTGCACGTGTACGGGGTTGATGTGTGGATATTTCCGGTTGGATGGTATCGGGATGTCGGCCCGTTATTGTATGCGTAGCTGATTGAGTGCGGCATGTTTAGGAGCTAACACTTTATTTTCCAATTTGATTGCCAACCACGCCACCAACGGCGGCACCACCCACAGTACCAAGTGCGCTACCGCCGGTTAATACAGCACCAGCAACTCCGCCAACTCCGGCACCGACGGCCGTATCAGCGCCGCGGTGAGACATGCCGCTGCAACCGCTTAGTGACGCAACAAATGCTAAAGCAAGAGTCCCAACTAACATGTGGTGTAGAGTTTTCATGATGCATCCTTTTAGGGAAAGTGATCGGGAGGGTTCCCGACAAAAAATTGCATTCAGGCCTAACTGACATTTTTTGATATTTTCTGAGAATGACGGTTTATATTCGTATTATTTGCCTTTGCAGATGCAATGGCTATCGGTCAACCACGCATTGCTTTGTAGGACTTTTCCCTCATGGAAAATGATTAGTCGTATAAAGATCACGCTATTTTGTTGTAATGCTGAGGTGTTTTTGTGTTGATAGCCGAGATGCTGACTGGGCGTGAGGGGAGGTGAATGGCTGTATCTATTTTTGTATAAATCTTAACTTATGGAAAGTTGCAAAGTTGATATGAAGGTGGCAGTAATCCAACCAATTACACAATACTTATCCCGCTTCGCCCTTCAGTCGAGGGGCGGATTTTTTGTGCTGGCAATGGCATTTGCTGGTGGCGTTAGCGCAGCTGACTTGTCGCGCCATGAAGGTCTGTTTCTGCGTCACGTTGCCGAGGGCGGCTATACCGAAGTAGAGGCAAGTAAGTTAGCACAGAGGCGTCTTAGTAGTCCTGAAGTGAAAAAATTTGCTGCCGCGCTAATCGCTGATCAAGATGTAATAACAACAGAATTGGGACGATTGGCCTTGGCCAAGGGAGTGATACTTCCCTTGAATCCCAATAAGATGCAGCGGGCAACCATTTTGAAATTATCAAAACTTAGCGGAATTCGTTTTGATAAAGAATTCAGTCGAGAGATCGGTGTCCTGGCGCACAAGGACCGGATCGCATTGTTTGAGCAGGCGCAAAAAAGAGCGAAAGATGCCGATGTTAAGGAGTTTGCGATTAAGACGCTGCCAATGCTCGAGCAGCAATTGACACAGGGGCAACTGCTGAAGCTGATCGTCGATAAACGCAAGGTGCGAAATTAGTCTTAAATTAGTCTTCATTGCTCTGTTCGATGTGGACGTTTGTTATTTTGCTGCGTCTAAGGCGGCTACTCGTTCGCAATTTCAACTCATATCTCAACACGCTCTGGCACGTTAAAAATGTAGCTAGACGCGGTAAATCGTAAAAAGCATCAAAACGTAACCAATCTCTCGCAGGTGTAATAGTCTGTTTCGAAGCGCTTTACTTGGTTCTAACACTGCTATATTCAATTCAACGCATCGTGAATAGGTAATTTAAAGCTTATCAACGATGTTTTTGGGAATATCAGCCTGGCTGAGTTAACCATAAGAGTCGCACCGTATGTCGATCCTGAAAGGACTATTTCATGTTAACCAAAAAAGTAATCATCTCCGCGCTGTTTATTGCTGCAGCTACTACTGTTTCTGTCTCGGCGTCAGCGTATGACCAAGGGACTAATCTGGTAATCGGTGGTGTCGCGGGAGCTGCTATTGGTAGCGTCGTTGGTGGTCGGAATGGCGCGGTTTTAGGTGGTGTGCTGGGTGCAGTGGTTGGCGCGAGCGCGGGTGGCAATCAAGGTCGAGGTTATCACGATCGTGGTTACTATGATCGCGGCGATTACAACCGCCGTTCAACTGCTTATTACGCGCCTCCCGCAGTCTATGTGCGTCCTGAACCAGTTTATTATCGCCCGGCACCGCAAGTCTATTATCAACCAGCACGGGTTTATGAGCGTCAAGATTATAATCATCGAGACTATGAACCGCGCTACGATCATGGCTATTACGAGCGTTAAAGCAGGGTGATTATTAAAGGATGAGTGCGTCGTTGCGTAATGGCGTTTTCACCCTGGCAGCTAATAAGAAATGACGTAATACAACAAATGCCGATCTGGGAAGCCCCCGCATCGGCATTTTCGTTTTTATAAGCAGTGCTTGCCATTGACCGTATTCGGAGGATACTTAGTTGTCAGGACTTACGCAAAAATGCTCTAGCGTCGTTGTGCTTTCCTTGCCGTCAACGTGGCGCAGTACTAGCGTACTGTCTGCGCCGGCATGGTTGGCAAGCACGTTGCTGGGACAATTTTGCGTAAGTCCTGATTATATTGTTTTATGGCTTTTGATATAGTAAAAAGGTAGCCTGAACAGTCTCAGTGCGGACTATTTGGAAGAAAAAATCCTGTGTATCGAATTGCCATTGTTATATCAATAGGAGGATCTCATGCCTGAAAGTAAACAATCGCCTAAGTCCGCAGTCATACCAACTGAAGTAGAGAAAACCAACTCGTCACGACGGGCATCATCACATCGTCAATCTGCGTTTGGTCACGCATTGGATGGGAGTCAGCAGCTTGATATCCTGGAAGAGCAGGTCTACGCGAATACCGACGCACCCGGTAAGGATCGTCCCATGGTGTCAACGGAAGTACGCGATTCCGATAAAAAGTAGAGTGCGCCTGTCACCATGGCACGTTATTTTTGCTGAATAGTTACGGCTCGCCCCGCCCCGCTTGCTGTGACAGCTTGATGCTGTACGTTTTTTAATGACGTGCAGTATTTCATCTATCATCCTCCCATCGCGCGGTTTTTACGCCGTCGTTATCATCATTGACCGCTATGTCATCGCGATATGTTGCATGCGACATATGCTGCGACTGCGATTTCACAATACAGTGCACCGTCTTATTTGCCGAACATTGGTATACTCCGAGACTGTTTTTATTTCATATTCTATGATTGTGTCCTTACTCTCTATTCGCTCACTGATTCTTGTTCAATGGCACGGCTTGGCGTGCGCCGCAAACAATACGAGATCGGGGAGGCTAGCTAGGTTGTTAGAAGAAGGTGTGCTCTTTTGGATGGCGCAAATCACAAAACACTGTAAAACAGGCAACTTCCCACATGCAAAGTAATCGCCCGAAAGATGGTTAAACCAATGTTAATTCGTCTCAACACGCAAGCGTTACATCGTGCGTGGCATGCGGTAGTGCGCGTTAGCATATGCGTTGTTTTGTCCTGTAGTTGCGTTGGCTTTGCCGCGCAGGCTATCGGAGCCAATGCCGTCCCCGTTGTGGATGTTGATCAAGCATCGGTTCCGGATACGATCGGACAGCGATTGTTGGCCTGTACCGCGTGTCACGGCAAGCAAGGACGCGCCGCCAGCGACGGTTATTACCCGCGTATCGCCGGTAAACCGGCAGGCTATCTGTACAACCAGCTCGTCAACTTTCGCAGCGGACGCCGACAATATCCGATGATGACTTATATGGTCGATCATATGTCTGATACTTATTTACGCGAAATAGCCGATTACTTTTCAGATCAACATCCACCTTATCCGCCACCACAACCATTTACGCTATCGACTGCCGATTTTCAGCGTGGACAAACTTTGGTGCAACATGGCGACGTTAGCAAAAAAATCCCCGCATGCATTGCCTGTCATGGCACGGCAATGACTGGCGTTCTGCCGGCAACTCCGGGGTTACTTGGCTTACCGCGTGATTATCTGGTCGCGCAGATCGGTGCCTGGCAGACCGGCGTGCGGCACGCTGCGGTACCGGATTGTATGTCGCAAGTGGCGAAGCGACTAAGCGCTGCCGATATCGGTGCGGTCGCCTCCTGGCTAGCTGCGCAACCTGTTCCTGAAGGCGCGACTGCGGCCGCTCCCTCAGCGCTAAAACTTCCGCTTGCCTGTGGCAGCGTTCCACATTGAGCGGAGAGATGCATGACACGTTTTAAGCGTATTTTGTTATGGAGTATTGGCAGCCTGGTCCTGCTGGCGATTATCATCATCGGGTGGCTGGCGTTTATGAATATCGACGATGCTGATCCGCGCGCCACGCAGATAGCAGCACCACTAGCTCCACTAGCACCGCATCAACTTGCCGATCAAATTGCGCGCGGTGCTTATCTCACCCGTGCCGGAGATTGCATGGCTTGCCACACCGTTCGCGGTGGGCAAAAATATGCGGGCGGGCGAGCAATTGTTACGCCATTCGGCGCGATTTACGCACCGAATCTGACACCTGATCAGCAAACCGGAATCGGGCGTTGGAACGCAAACGATTTTTGGCGCGCGCTACATAACGGCAAGTCGAAGGATGGCAGTTTGTTATACCCCGCTTTCCCCTATACCAATTACACAAAAGTATCGCGATCGGACGCCGATGCCATGTTTGCGTACTTGCAAAGCATGCCAGCAGTAAAGCAAAAGAACACTGCGCCACAGTTACGATTTCCGTATAACAATCGTGTTTTGCTTTATGGTTGGCGCGCTCTATATTTTCGGCCTGGTGTGTATCAGCCCGAAAGTGCGCAATCGGTGGAGTGGAACCGCGGTGCCTATCTGGTTCAGGGTCTCGGCCATTGCAGCGCCTGCCATTCAGCGCGTAACGCGCTGGGAGGACTCAATCTGAAAGGCGAACTCGGCGGTGGCTTTATTCCTGTCGTGAACTGGTATGCACCATCATTAACGTCCGACGTCGAGATCGGTTTGGGTGATTGGGAGATATCACATATCGCGGCGCTGCTAAAGACGGGTGTATCGTCGCGCAGTGCAGTGTTTGGGCCCATGGCCGAAGTGGTGTCGGCCAGTTTGCAGCATTTGCATGATAAGGATATTACTGCAATGGCGGTCTACCTAAAAACGTTACCTCGTTCAGATGGCCGGCCGGTTGCAGAGAAGGAATATGCGCGGCCGCATGAGATCGATCAAGTCCTTGAATTAGGCGCAAAGGTCTACAAAGACAATTGTGTTGCATGTCACCTTACTTCCGGCAAAGGTGCGCCTTCAGCCTATCCGCCATTGAAGGGTAATCGTGCTATTACGATGCCATCTGCGGTCAACGCGATACGGGTTGTCATGTACGGTGGTTTTGCGCCGACAACGGTTGGCAATCCGCGCCCTTACGGAATGCCGCCGTTCGCGCAGGATTTAACGGATGCAGAAGTTGCGGCCGTAGTTTCCTACATTCGCAACTCCTGGGGTAACAGCGCTACGTTGGTATCACCATCCGAAGTGAATCGGTATCGCAGTGTGCCCTTAGATTAATGGTTTCGGTAGTGTAAGATAGTGTTAGATAAGTATTGTCGTTATTAAAAAAGCAGCCAGATGGCTGCTTTTTTAATTGGTACCATAAGCAACGCTTCGTCTCAATTGATAGTCTCAATTATTGCATATCCATTATTGCTGCTGATCCTTTGGCCCATCGATCGTCAGCATAATTTTGCCGATATGCGTGCTGCTCTCCATCAAAGCATGCGCTTGCGCAGCCTGTTCGAGCGGGAAGGTTTTAAAGATCACCGGCTTAATTTCTCCAGCTGCCAACAACGGCCAGATGCGCGTTTGTAGTTGGGCCGCGACAGCACCTTTGAAAGCAATCGGCCGCGGTCGTAACGTTGAGCCGGTGATGGTCAGACGGCGCATCATGATTTTACTAAAGTTCAGCTTGGCACTATTTCCACCTAGCGTCGCAATGAAAACGAGACGACCGTCTTCAGCCATGCAATCTATTTCGCGCGGTGCATAATCACCTGCCACCATATCCAGAATGACATCCACGCCTTTCCCAGCGGTCAATGATTTCACCACCTCTACAAAATCTTCAGTGCGGTAATTGATAGCCCGAACAGCACCCAGATCTTCACAAGCCCGGCATTTTTCGTCCGAACCAGCGGTGGCAAAAACCTGGTGTCCAAGCGCTGTGGCAATTTGTATCGCGGCTGCACCGATTCCCGAACTACCGCCTTGAACCAATAAGGTTTCGTTTCCCGTTAATCTGCCCCGCTCAAAAACATTACTCCATACAGTAAAGAAGGTCTCAGGTAAGGAGGCGGCCTCGAGCACGGTCCAATTCTTGGGAATAGGTAGACATTGCACAGCAGGCGTGGTGCAATATTCCGCGTATCCGCCGCCAGGAACCAATGCACAAACTAGATCGCCTTTTTTAAAGTGTGTTTCAGAAAAGTCTCCATCGACTATTTCGCCGGCGACTTCCAGTCCGGGCAAATCCGAGGCATCAGGTGGGGGCGCGTAGTTGCCACTGCGCTGAAACACGTCTGGACGATTGACGCCAGCTACCTGGACCTTGATCAGCAATTCACCGGCCTTAAAAACGGGAATAGGGCGTTCACGGATTTGTAATACGTCTGGCCCACCATGTTGTGTAATTTCAATAACGCGCATTGGGATTTCTCTCTTTTCTTGGCTAGATGGGTAGTATCGAAGACTTTATCGGCGATGTCTTCATATCTCCACTTAAGTTGAGTCACTTAATTTCGTGCACTTAAATTCGATCCCGACCAATAACCATGGTTTGTTTGATAATGGGATGCGTTATTGTATGACGACTTCTGTTCCTACGCTGTCGCCACGCTATCCGATGATATTAAAATATCATTTAAGAAATTTGAATGAGTCTATTTTGGTCGATGCGGAACTTTGCTACTTACGGTACAGTCAATGCATTGCTTCAGAGGCAACGAACAACCATGAGCGTATGAAAAATTCAAACACCCCTATTCGCTATACAACAACCGCTATCAGGATGCACTGGTTGGTCGCACTATTAATTTTTGCAGCGTTTGGGATGGGCTGGTATATGACCGGCATCCCCGGCCTTACGCCGCAAAAACTGAAGTTATTTTCGTGGCATAAATGGCTCGGCGTGACGGTCTTTGGCTTGGCGGTGATCCGCGTTGCATGGCGCTTATTACATCCAGCTCCGCCTTTGCCGATGGGTATTCCTCGTTGGCAGCAGAAAGCTGCGCATCTGGTACATCAACTGTTGTATGTGTTGATTATCGCGATTCCGCTGACGGGTTATTTTTACAGCGCCGCATCAGGGATTCCTGTGGTGTATTTGGGTTTGTTTAAAATGCCCATGCTGATTGAAAAAAATGATCAGCTAAAATCTATTTTGGGACCGACGCATGTCTGGTTGAATTATTTGATGGCGACAATTGTGTTAGCGCATGTTCTGGCTGCATTGAAGCATCAGTTGATTGACCGTGATGGTACGTTGAGTCGTATGCTGCCATTTCTAAAGTAAGTTTTTTCACTTCCTGATCAGGGATAAAAGAAACGCCCTTGAAATGATTCGAAAAATAATGAAGGAGTAATGTTAGTGAAAAATTTTCTTATGCAATCGACGATAGCAAAATCGACGATAGTACTGGCTCTGATTGGTGCGATAGCCGGGATGGCTAATACTGCCTGGGCACAACTTGATGTGGCTAAAAGTTCGGTCAGCATTGTAGCCAAACAATTGGGCGTCCCGATGGACGGTAAATTTAAAAAATTTGAAGCAACGGTAGATTTCAATCCAGCTAAGTTGGCGCAATCAACAGCCAAGGTCGATATCGATATGGCGAGTTTCGACATTGGCGCGGAAGAGTACAACAAAGAAGTACGCGGTAAGGACTGGTTTGATACTGCTAAATATCCTAAAGCGACGTTTGTTTCCAGCAGTATTAAGCAGGGCGTGTCTGGCAAATATGACGTTGTCGGTAAACTTACCATCAAGGGCCGGACGCAAGATGTTGTAATTGGTGCGAGCTATAAGCAGGATGCTGGGGGTAACGTGTTTGAAGGCGTATTGCCGATTAAACGCAACGCGTTCAGCATAGGCGAGGGCGATTGGAAAGATACCTCAGTTGTCGCTGATGAAGTACAGATCAAATTTCGTATTGTCACTGCAGTAAAAAAATAAGTGTCCGTCAAACCTCGTAAGCAAAAGGTCTGCAAATTTTGAGGGACTAAGTTGATGCATTAAGTTGATGCGCTAAGAATTTTTATGACACACGGCTAAGTTTTGAGGCCATTCATTCAATGAAAAGGAAAACGATGAAACTACGTACTTTGGTTGCTGCCTTTGCGGCACTGTTTGCAACCGCTGCAATGGCTGCTCCCGCGACCTATAATCTGGATCCGACTCATACGTATCCAAGTTTTGAGGCCGATCACATGGGCGGTTTGTCTAAATGGCGTGGCAAATTCACGAAAAGTAGCGGTACCGTGTTGCTCGATCGTGCTGCCAAAACAGGATCAATCGAGATCAAAATTGATCCTGCATCAATCGACTTTGGTAATGCCAAGCTGAACGATCACGCTAAAAGCGCCGATATGTTTGACGTCGCTAAATTTCCTGAGGTTACCTATAAAGGAAAGTTCATCAAGTTTGACGGCGACGTCCCGAAAGAAGTTGAGGGCGAACTGACGATGCACGGCTTCACTAAGAAAGTGAATCTTAAGATTGACGATTTTCTTTGCAAGATCAACCCAATGTTGAAGCGTGAAGTGTGCGGTGCCGACGTTGACGGTAAATTTAATCGTGATGATTTTGGCATCGACTACGGCAAAAAAATGGGTTTCAAACAGGAAGTAAAATTGAAGATTCAGGTTGAAGGTATCAATCAGAACTAATGCTGTACTTTTCTAAAAAAACCGTTGCCATCTATTGCAGCGGTTTTTTTATTTCCTCTAATGTTGAATCCAGGCTTCACCAGTAATGTTGTCGACCCGCGAGGCGAGGCAATGGTGGTCGTGCCCTATTTTGTTGACGTCAGACCGGCTTGCACTCGCACTCCCCATTAAGCGCTTCCTGTTCCTTCTGACGTCCTTTTAAGTGCCGTGCGGCAGAGTTTGTATCAATATAAAATACGGCTAACCAGCAAAACTCATCTATATCGTCAGAATGTGAATAATCGCTATCCGATGGATTATAGGACCGCTGCAACTTTTAGATTTTAAAAAAATGAGATGTCGACTAAATCGCCAACCGTTGCCAACTGGGTAGCTGGTTGTGCTTAGCGATTAGGGTGATCCAAAAATCTCCCATACTCCGATCAAAAAAAGTGGTGAAACAAATGGTGATACGAGTGGTGACGCAAACGGAAATGCAGGCGGTGATACCAACGAAGGTGCAAACCGAACGGGCGGCACAACAATCTGACCCTGCGCACAATAATCATCCCGCACAGGAACCGCCATCGGTGCGGGCATTATTTTTAGGGTTTCTCGGGTTGGGATTGATCGGATTTGGTGGAGTGCTACCTCTGGCACGCCGTATGTTGGTTGAGCAGCGTCGGTGGCTAACCGATGCGGAGTTCACTGATCTTCTTGGTCTGTGTCAGTTTCTGCCCGGTGGCAATATCATTAATCTCTCGGTAGCGATCGGATTGCAGTTTCGTGGTATCCGAGGTGCGCTTGCCGCTCTGCTGGGATTGATCGCGGCGCCGACTGCCATTGTGATTGCCCTTGGGGTTATTTACGAGCGCTTTCAGAATGATACCCATATCGCGCATATGTTTGCCGGTCTCGCGGCGGCGGCGGCGGGGTTACTTATATCGACCGCTTTAAAGATGGCAACACCGCTACGCCGCAAACCGTTAGGGATCTTGATAGCAGCCACCTTCTTCGTCGCGATTGCGTTGTTGCGTTTGCCGTTATTACCAACAATGTTGGTCTTGGTTCCTGTCAGTATTCTTGTTACATGGCGGTGGGCGGCATGATTGCAGTTCTTCTTTCCCTTGCTGCCATTTTTTCAGAACTTTCATTGCTTGCCTTTGGCGGTGGCAATACCATACTGCCAGAGATGCAGCGTCAGGTTGTCCATATTCATCACTGGATGTCGGCGCAGGAGTTCAGTGCCATGTTCGCGCTGGCGCAGGCCGCACCGGGGCCAAACATGATGGTGGTGACGCTGGTTGGCTGGCATGTAGCAGGGTGGCCAGGCGTGATTGTGACGTCAATCGCAAAATTCGGCCCGTCATCGATACTCACCGGCATTACCTTGCATTATTGGCGACGGTTTAAGGATGAGCCTTGGCGCGGTATTGTGCAGGCTGGTCTGGTTCCTGTGACGGTTGGTTTGGTGGCGGCGAGCGCGTCATTGATCACGGAGGCATCCGTTCATGCCTTGATATTGGGAGCGATCACACTGGGTTGCGTCGTGGGTACGTTGAAAACCCGATTACATCCATTATGGTTTTTGGCTGTCGGTGCGTTAGTTGGATTGACTGGGTTTGGTCAGTGATCTCAAAAATATTGGTAAAGCTGAGAGCCTGGATTAAAAATAGCCGTGTGGCTTACTGGGAAAAGTGTGATGGCTTTTTAAGGTAGAGACCCGGTGCCGAAAACGACGTCAACATGACAGAAGCAACGGCTGAACAAAATAGAGGATGAAGCAGAAATACAAAAGGGTTCCAGATCGAAATCTGGAACCCTTTTTATTTTGGTAGGCCGTGCGGGATTCGAACCTGCGACCAACGGATTAAAAGTCCGCTGCTCTACCAGCTGAGCTAACGACCCAAAACAGTGCTGCTAAGTGCAATCAAAAAAGCCGTCTTTTGTTCACACTTACTTAAAAACTAAACGACGTTATTTCTGAAAATTTCTGAAATAACAAAGGGTTTTAGATTTCGTCTAAAACCCTTTTTTATTCGTGGTAGGCCGTGCGGGATTCGAACCTGCGACCAACGGATTAAAAGTCCGCTGCTCTACCAGCTGAGCTAACGACCCGAAAGAACGCTATTATAGAGAAGGTGTAGGCACTATGTCAAACTACTCTTGTCTTTTTATTTCATCTTCGTGAAAAGACTGCTTTTAATTCACTTTGCACCGGCTAAACGTTCTTTAGCAGTCACAGCCGCAGGCGTGTTTGGATATTGAGAGATGACTTGCTCAAGTGATTTTTTTGCAGCGCCCTTGTCCTTCAACTCAGTGTAACTACTCGACATGTTCAAAAGAGCGTCAGCCGCTTTCGGATTGTCGGGATATTTTTTGATCACCACTTGCTGTGCCGCTATGGCGTTTTTATAGTCGCGTTGCGCAAAGTACGAATTGCCCAACCAGTATTGTGCCGAAGGCGCAAAGCCTGACGCTGGATAGCGCCTCAGATAATCGGAGAACGCCGCGGTAGCGCCTTTGTAGTCGCCACCCTTGAAACTGGCTAGCGCAGCGTCATACGATTTCTGCTCGTTAGGATCAATGCTGACTTCCTGGCCATCAACGTTGACTTTTTGCGGCTCCAGTTTACGCAAACGATTATCCAGATCGACATAAAAATCTTTCTGGCGTTGCTGCGTATTGGCAACCTCGTTGGTCAACACTTCAATCTGTCCTCGTAGCTTGGCGATCTCTTGATTCAATTGATCGTTTTGATCAGCCAGACTAAGTGAGCTGCTCTTATCCGCTTTACCGTCGACGCGGGCATTCACCGCATCAATTCTGCTGCGAATATCAAGAATTGCGCGTCGTGCTTCAGCATCGTCAAACAAACCGGCGTGGGCTATCGGTGCAAAGCAACCTGCGGCCAGCAAGGCCGCAGTCAGCGTTGATTTAGAAAAAATCCGCATGATCATCACTTGGTTTATTAATAAACGATATCTGCGCGACGATTCTCAGCGAAAGACGCTTCGTCGTTGCCCAGTGCTTTAGGCTTTTCTTTGCCCAGAGAAACGGCTTCTACCTGTGCATCAGGAACACCTAGCAATGCCATTGCTTTACGAACTGCTTCAGCACGTTTCTGGCCCAGTGCCAGATTGTATTCGCGACCGCCGCGGTCATCGGTATTGCCTTGAATGATGATCTTACGACCCTTGTTAGCGATCAGGTATTTAGCGTGCGCTTCAACAACAGAGCGGAACTCTTCTTTGACCGAATAGCTATCGTAGTCGAAATAAATGCTGCGCTTGGACAGAACGCCTTGCGGGTCATTCAATGCATCGCTTGAACCAGCGTTGACCGGGTTGACGGAACGTGGATCTGCTCCACCGGTCATGCTGCCGCGGTCTTCGATCTTAGCCTTGTCGTCAAGCTTGACAGGGGATGAGCATGCGGCAAGTAAAACGGCGCTTGAAACGATAAGGGCAAAGCTACTGAGGTGGCGCATTATTATTCTCCAGAGAGGTGAGTTGTTCAGGACTTCTGCAAAATCGCCCCAATGGGGTTGTGCTTTCCTAACGTTCTTTGTCGGCAGGGTTGGCAAGCCCGCTGCTGGGACAATTTTGCGTAAGTCCTATTGTTTTACTTATTACTTAACTTTAATACACATCGCGATGGAACTACTACTTGGTAATTACTTCATAAACGGGCCCCAGGTCGGCTCCCTGATATCGCCGGCCTGAACGGTCAATCGTTGTTTGACACGGCCATCGACTGAGACAACCGCGAGCGATCCACGACGGCCGCCAGACTCGGTTGCATACATAATGTATTGACCGTTTGGCGAGAAGCTTGGGGACTCGTCTTTAACCGTATCCGACAAACGCTGCTCTTGGTTGTTACCTAAATCCATGGCGTACAATTGGAAGCCACCGCTCCGACGAGAAATATACGCCAATGTTTTGCCATCTGGCGAAATTCGAGGACTGATGTTGTAATTACCGCTAAAAGTCACGCGTTGGGCCTCTCCCCCATTAGCACTCATCTTGTAAATTTGCGGGCCACCACTGCGATCGCTGGTGAAGTAAATACTTTGTCCGTCAGCAGAGAATTGCGGCTCGGTGTCAATGCCGGAAGTATTTGTCAAACGACGCAGGCTGCTACCATCAGCATTGACAACGTACACTTGGGTCAGGCTGTCGCGCGCCAGGGCAATCGCGATTTTGGTGCCATCAGGCGACCAGGATGGGGCCGAGTTACTACCCTTGTAGTTAGCAATAATAGTGCGTTGTTTTGTCACTAGATTCTGCACGTACACAATCGGTTTTTTTGCTTCAAATGACACATATGCTACCTTGGTTCCATCAGGCGACCAAGCTGGCGAAATGATAGGTTCGTTGGATCGCAGAGCGACTTGCGTACCTTCGCCATCTGCATCGGCAATTTCCAAACGATATTCTTTACCAGATTTAGTGACGTACGCAATACGCGTAGCAAAAGCACCACGAATGCCGATCAGTTTTTGATAAATATCGTCGGCAATTTTATGCGCTGAAACGCGGGTGTATTGGGCAGACGACGACAGTGACAGTCCAGAAAGCTGGGCTGACTTAACTGTATCGAGCAACTTATAGCGGACGTCGAACCGGCCATCGGCTAATTTTTCTACACTACCCACAACCAAGGCGTCGGCCCCACGTGATTTCCAATCACCGTAGTTGATTTGCGATGCGTCGGAGACCACGTCGCTGGTATCGATAATCTTAAACATGCCGCTACGCGACAAATCAGCTTTAATGATCGCTGTAATTTGTTGCGGTGCCAGATTTTCATTGCTAAAACCAGCGATTGCGATAGGAATTTGCGTGGCGCCCACGCCTGCAGTTTCAATGCGTAACTGGGCATACACCAATGGCGTCGATATCAGGGCTGTGACGGCTATACCGATCACGGCAATTGAGCGTACTGAATGTCGTATCCAAGTCCCGATTAACGGGCTTGATGGGTTCTTTTTCATAGTTTATTGATCTTTCGGTTTATGGATTCCGATGAAGCTAGAGGGAACAGAACCCGATTTATCTTTTGGATAAGGTGCAGATCTCTCAATTGCACGCTTTACCGCTTCGTCGAAACCCGAGACACCTGAGGGTTTTCGCAAGTGAATACTGGCCACTGATCCATCTGGAAGTAGCTGTACTTCATATTCTACCGACGGATTTCCAGCCATGCCATCGGGCACGTTAAAGTTGATAAATCCTTTTATTTTGGCACCAACTTTTTGGGCGTAACCAGGATCGCCACGCGGTCCTTGAGATTGTGCGGCGGTGCCGGTGCTATTCGATGCGCCATTGCCGGTAGCCTGTCCCAGTAACCGCTTCATATCATCATTATGTCGTTTGTCGGAAGCTGCATCGTCGGCCTTGCGTTGTTTGTCGATAGCAGCTTTTTTAGCCGCCTCTTTTGCCGCCTCCTGTTTCTGCTTCAATTTGTCGTCTGCTTCCGCTGCTTTTTTTGCATCAGCATCCGCTTTTTTCTTATCGTCAGCCGCTTTCTGCTTCGCAGCCAGCTTATCGGCTAATTTTGCGGCATCTTTTTTCTCCTGCGCTTTTTCCTGTTCGTCGGCTTTACGCTGGCGTTCTTTATCCTCAAGAACCTGCTCGGCATGATCTCGATCCTTCTTCTCTTGTACTTTCCGCTTTCGCTCTTTTTCTAATGCAATTTCGGGATCAGGCACGACCGGCTGAACCACTTTTGGTGGCGGTGGTGCTTCCGTTGCAACGGGTTTCTGCACGGGTTGCGGGACTGGTTTTTCTATCGGTTCTGGCGGCGGCGTTGGTGTTGGCGGCGGCGGTGCCGCTTCCCGTACCTCCGGGCTCCATACTTCTGCCTCAACGGCTACGGGTACTTGGCTTTGCCAATGGACGCCGATCCACAGGAATACGATCAACGCCGCATGCACTGCTGCTGCCAGAGCGATAGCGCGCCATCGACCCGGTTCTTTTGGTATTGAGTAAGGGATGCGATCTGTCATGAGCAGACTGTCAATTTGCGGCAGTTCGTCACTTGGTCGCCAATCCAACACGGTTGATACCCATTATTTTGGCTTCAGAAATAACCTGTATGACCTCATCATACTTAATATCTTTTTCTGCCGAGATCATCACTGGCATATCAGGATTGTCATCGTGAAGCGATTGCAATTTGGCTTTCAGTTTATTTTTTTCGACTGTTTCGGCTTGGCTGCCACCAGTTTTCTTGCCATTGATACGCACGCTTGAATCGCCATTGGCTTTCAGTGCGATTTCGATGTATTCCGTAGGCGGCGCGACAGACTTAGCAGCGGTGGGTAAGTTGATGACATTGGGATTGACCATCGGGGCCGAAACCATAAAAATCACCAGCAAAACCATCATGACGTCGATATACGGCACGACGTTGATTTCTGCTTTGAATTTGCGCGGACGTCCTCCGCGCATGGATGAGAAGCCCGTCATTAGCGTGCCTGCCGTTGCAAGATGTTAGAGAATTCTTCGATGAAACTTTCAAAGCGGATCGCCAAACGGTCTACATCATGCGCAAAACGGTTGTAAGCAACAACCGCCGGAATCGCGGCAAAAAGACCAATCGCGGTGGCGATCAACGCTTCGGCAATACCCGGAGCAACGGCCGCCAATGTTGCTTGCTGGACATTTGCCAGGCCACGGAACGCATTCATAATGCCCCACACGGTGCCGAACAAACCAACGTAAGGCGAGACCGAGCCGACTGAAGCCAGGAACGCCAGATGAGATTCTAGCGCATCCATTTCACGTTGATACGCGGCACGCATCGCTCGGCGCGAACCATCTAGCAACGCAGCAGAATCAGTACTGGCTTTATGTCCGGCGGATGCTTTGATTTTGCTGAATTCATCCATTCCAGCGGCAAAAATACGTTCCATCGCACCTGTTGCACCTGCGCCACGGCGACGATTTGAGGTCGTTCCCTGATACAACTCGGTGAGATTTCCGCCTGACCAGAAGGCCCGTTCGAACTCTTCTGTTTGGGCGCGCGCGCTTCTGATGGCGAACATCTTGCGGAATATGTATGTCCAACTCATCACAGAGACTGCTAACAATAGCAGCATGACAAGTTGCACAAGCACAGAAGCATTGGTGATGAGAGTGAGAAACGAAAGATCTTGAGTGACGGTCATGTAGGCAGTCTGGATAAATGGTCTTGGGCAGCTGTCTTAACTAACGCCATTCAAAGTGTTAGCAAAACGATCTGTGGTTTTATATTAGCGCTAAATGATGATTAAATTTCTTGAGAGCACTGAGGTGCGTAAAGAGTGATTGTAATCGTTACCAGGTGCTTTCAGTTTCTGATCAGCATTTAGCAGCATTGATAGATTGGATTGTCGTGTCTGGAGCGCAATTAAAAAGGTGCGTTCGTTATGTCATTGATGGAAATTTGTGTGGGACGAATTTGGTCTAATACTCTTTGTGGAATTGCCGCAGGTCGAAATGTATGGGTATTAACACACACTACTTTAATGCGACCAGTTGCTAATAATTTTGGCGTCTCTTCGTCATAACGCCAAGCCTGTTGTATGAAATCAACGGCAACACGGCCAATTTTTTCGACAATGACGGTCAAATTAAGTTCATCGTCAAGACGCGCTGGGGCTTGATAATCGAGTGCGGTGCTTTTGACAACAAACATGACTTCATCGGTTTTGACCAACTGGCTCTGTTCAATTCCCGCCGTGCGCAACCATTCAGTGCGTGCGCGCTCGAAAAATTTCAAATAGTTTGCATAAAAAACAACTCCGCCGGCGTCAGTGTCTTCGTAGTACACGCGGATGGACCAGTTGAAGTCTTTTGCTGTCTCAGATAATACTGCGTTCATGGTGTGTTGGCTGATGTGCTCTGTATGGTTACAGTGAACCGAAATGGGTAAGTTTAATACGTAAAAAGCATGCATGACTAGCTAAGTATTAAGACTAAGGTTTAAGACTGTCGATGAAAGTGCATCTTTAATCTTGTTTTTTAGCAATGAAACTGACCGTGTGAGTGATCATTCCCGTGCTGCGGTGCAAAATAAGTAGAAATTGTAGCCCAAACCCGTGGTTTTAAAAACTAGTATCGCCCATGAGATGGTGCTCCGACCGCCTTTGTCGGCTTTTGACAATCTTGCTCTATCGATGCCCTTCACTTACAATACGTCTACCATTTCGTCTCACGTAACTGGCGAAAACCGGACCGATGCAATCTGCTTCGACTCCGGGAAAGATGGGCAACCATCGGGAAGCGTGAGATTTTACCGCCGTGCGCCTGGGCAGCCCGAATGGAACGTACGACTGAGGCTGCCGCATTCCCCCTTCTTTTTGGCCCTCATTCGATGCAGAACCTGAAAAGGTTAACCTCTATCGATTGGAATCATCATGTTTGAAAAAAACCATACCATCTCTAACGTCGATCCAGAATTGTGGACCGCCATTCAGAATGAAAATCATCGTCAGCAAGAACATATCGAACTGATCGCGTCGGAAAACTATTGTTCGCCAGCAGTAATGGAAGCGCAAGGGACACAACTCACTAATAAGTACGCCGAAGGTTATCCGGGCAAGCGCTACTACGGCGGCTGTGAATTTGTCGACGTGGTTGAGCAACTGGCCATTGATCGCGTAAAAGCGCTGTTCGGGGCAGAAGCAGCTAACGTGCAGCCCAATTCGGGCTCGCAAGCAAATCAGGGCGTTTTCTTTGCAGTATTGAAACCCGGCGACACAATCATGGGCATGTCACTGGCTGAAGGCGGTCACTTGACACACGGCATGGCGTTAAACATGTCTGGCAAATGGTTTAATGTGGTTTCGTACGGTCTCAATGAAAAAGAAGAAATCGATTACGAGGCGCTGGAGCGCCTCGCACACGAAAGTAAACCAAAGCTGATCATCGCCGGTGCTTCCGCCTATGCGTTGCGAATCGATTTTGAGCGAATTTCCAAAGTCGCTAAAGCGGTTGGTGCTTATTTTATGGTCGACATGGCGCATTACGCTGGCTTGATCGCGGCGGGCGAGTATCCGAACCCGGTGCCTTACGCTGACTTCGTTACCTCGACAACGCACAAGTCTTTACGTGGACCACGCGGCGGTATTATTTTGATGAAAGCGGAATACGAAAAGATCATCAACTCGGCGATTTTCCCTGGTATCCAGGGCGGTCCGCTGATGCACGTGATTGCGGGAAAAGCTGTTGCCTTTAAGGAAGCGCTGACACCAGAATTCAAAACCTATCAACAACAAGTCGTGAAGAACGCCGATGCATTGGCTAAAGCGTTGATTTCTCGTGGTTTGCGCATTGTTTCCGGTCGTACCGAGTCGCACGTCATGCTGGTTGATTTGCGCGCTAAAAATATTACAGGTAAAGAAGCGGAAGCCATTCTCGGCTCCGCGCACATGACTTGTAATAAAAATGCTATTCCAAATGATCCGGAAAAACCATTCGTCACTTCCGGTATTCGTGTCGGTAGTCCAGCGCTGACAACGCGCGGATTTAAGGAGGCGGAAGCGACCAAGATCGGACATTTGATCGCCGATGTGCTGGATAACCCGCACGATGCGGCGACGATTGAGCGCGTTAAAGTTGAAGTCAAGAAATTGACTGACGCATTTCCTGTGTATGGCTGATCCTTTAGTTTGATGTATTTGTTTGCCGGTATGCAATAGATTATTTTTTTGACCCCGCTAATACTTGAACGGTATTAGCGGCGGTTAAGGCGATTTTATTTGCGCCTCCGTTCTCGGCATTCACTATCAGCATTTATACCGATACTCGATACCAGGATCAGGTCTAGGCATTAAGTATCATCAGTCCTAAGCGTAAGCATTAAGTCCGGGTCCATTCTGGTTTTTAACTAAAATGGGCCCCTATAATATGGCGATAGCAAAAGAAAAATAATGTGCTAGCCAACAGAGCGTCGATCAACCGTTATTTAGATTGCTGCCATCATGAAATGTCCATTCTGCCACCATGAAGAAACCCAGGTTCTGGACACGCGTGTTTCAGAAGAAGGGGATGCCATCCGTCGTCGTCGCCGTTGTACTAAATGCGATAAGCGATTTACGACTCACGAACGGATTGAGTTGGTGATGCCGGTGATCGTCAAAAAAAATGGCAGTCGTACCGAATTTGATCCTGAAAAATTGCGTGCAAGTTTGATGCTCGCGCTACGTAAGCGCCCAGTCTCTGCAGAATCGGTGGATGAGGCATTGCAAAAAATAAAAGAAAAATTGCTTGCCAGCGGTGAGCGTGAAGTCATCACCGGTCGTGTGGGAGAACTGGTCATGCATGAGCTGAAGCAACTTGATAAAATTGCGTATATTCGCTTTGCGTCAGTGTATAAAAGCTTTGAGGACGTGGCAGAATTTCAAAATATGATCGAAGAATTTTCAGGGCCGACCCGAAAAAAATAGCACTCAACTTCCTAAGTTCTGCACTCTGCCCGGCGCAGGATTAAGTCCGCGATTAATCCTAGGCTTAAGTTGGTCCATTTTCCTCGTCGAAAGTGGTTCAGTTGTAATAAAAGACGATAGTATTCGCTCCTCCTTCATTCGATGCGAGGCTGTCTTTGATACCGCATTCTGCCGTTGTTTCTGTTCCATTGTCCTTTCCAGCATTCACATTGCGTTATGGTTTTACCCTGATTGAGATAATGATCGCGATGCTAGTCGTGATCATATTGCTCGCCATTGGTGCGCCATCGATGCGTGCTTTTATTATCGAAACGCGGATGAGCATATACGTGAATCAATTTGTTGCCGCAGCAACGCTGGCACGCACGGAGGCCATCAAGCGCGGCCGTTCAGTGGTGATTTGTCGTAGTGTTCATGCTGAATCGAAACCGGTATTATGCATCTCCAGCGCCAGCGAGGGACGTCCCGATGACGATTGGGGTAGCGGTTGGATTGTGATGGTACCAGGTGAAAAGGTGGCCTTGCTCCGACATGCCGCATTACACCGCAATACCAGCGTCATCGGTCAGAATAAAGTGATCAAGTACGACGGTTTGGGGCGTCCCGGAGCGAGTTTTACCAAGCTGGTATTGCGTCACGAGGGTAAATTTGAGCGGGTTATTTGTTTGAGCCGAAGTGGTCGCATGAACGTACTGGTAGGCACCTCAGAATGCGGATAATATTTTTCAGGCGACAAAGACTGGCGCGCGCCCCCGATTTATATCGTAAGGTTTGCAAGGCGCGTGAAGGCGGCGTCACCATTGTTGAATTGATGGTGACGATGATGATTAGCGTTGGATTAATCGCAGCGGTAGGCAGTTTGTATTTTGGTAGTAAGACGAGTTACCGGATGAATCAAAACCAGCTTCGGTTGCAGCAAGATGGTCGCTATGCCATGCAATTGATGGAGTTAAACTTGCGGCAAGCCGGTTTTGGGCATTTGACGTCTGCTAGTGTCAACGCTGCTGAAGTCGATAAAACAGATTTTGTTGGCCTAAACGGTAAACCCGGACAGGGCTTGCGAGGCTGTGACTCTGGGTTTACTAAACCGTTGTCGCACGGATTTGTTTGCAACAGCAGTGATGAGGGAGCGGCTGCATTTGAAGTCGCCTATCGCGTGGCAGATACGTTTGATTTTGATAATGGTGCAGGCGCTGATTGCAACGGTTCTCAGGCTGGTGTAGTTGCTTTGCCTGAGAGTCACCCCGGCTACAGCGCTAGTAAGGCTGTGGCGATAGCCAGCAATAGATTTTTTGTTGCCACGCCGTCAGGTCGAAAAACGACATCCTTGTATTGCCAAGGTAATAGCGGCAATGGCCGTAGTATTGCGCAGCCCATACTTAATAACGTAGAGAATATGCGGCTTGTTTTTGGTGTGGCGGCGATTGATGGATTTTCTGTGAAACAGTTTTTGACCGCGACACAAGTTGATGGATTATCGCCAGACCAGCATCAAAATTGGAAAAGGGTGGTCCGCGTCAAATTGTGTTTGCAATTACATGCCAGTGAGCGCAATGCCAGCACGCCGCAGCGTTACGTTGATTGCGATGGCGTGGAGCAGATGGCGACGGACGGTAAATTGCGGACTGTTATGACGAGTATTGTTACACTACGTAATAATGCGGCTACTACGCAGTCTGAGCCAACTTGGCCAAGTTAGCGCAATGAAGCGGCTTATGCGGCTCATAACTTATCTGCTGCTTAATAACAACTTGCTACTTCTTATTACTTTCAACAGGTTCACTATATGACGCACGCTGATGTATTTATGGCCCACGCATTGCGACTGGCAGAACAGGGATTGTTCACCAGTGCGCCAAATCCAGCCATCGGTTGTGTCATCGTCAAAGATGGTTTGATTATTGGCGAAGGGCATACACAATCGCCTGGCGGCAATCATGCTGAAGTTGAAGCGCTTAACGATGCACGTTCCAAAGGGCATGATGTGCAGGGTGCAACCGCTTATGTGACTCTTGAACCTTGTAGTCACTTCGGGCGCACACCGCCTTGCGCGGATGCATTGGTGAGCGCTGGCCTGGCAAAAGTGGTGGCAGCAATGGCCGATCCTAATCCTTTGGTTGCCGGTAAGGGTTTTGAACGACTCAGGGCTGCAGGAATTGTCGTAGAAACTGACGTTCTGGCAGAACAGGCACGGGAGCTGAACATTGGTTTTTTCTCTCGTATGCAGAGTGGGAAGCCATGGGTCAGACTCAAGGTCGCCGCGAGTCTGGACGGTAGAACGGCGCTCTATAATGGACAAAGTCAGTGGATTACCTCTTCTCAAGCACGTGACGACGGGCATCTCTGGCGCGCCCGCGCTGGTGTAATTTTGACCGGAATCGGGACGGTAAAGCAAGATGATCCGCAACTGACCGTGCGGGCCATTTCGGTGGTACGGCAACCATTGCGTGTCATCATCGACAGCAAACTGGGTATTGACCCGAAAGCGCGCATTTTAAGCGGTGAGCCGACATTAATTTTCTCCGCCGTCGGCAATACCGAAAAGGAAGCACTTCTTCAAGAAAGAGGGGCAGAAGTCGTTGTGATCCCCAACGCGCAAGGCAAAGTCGACTTGCCACAAGTCATTTTGGCGCTGGGCAAACGCCAAATTAATGAAATACACGTCGAAGCGGGTGCTAAGTTAAATGCGTCATTAATCAGGGAAGGATGCGTCGACGAACTACTTGTTTACCTTGCACCGACGATTTTGGGGGATGCACGGGGTATGTTTGATCTTCCTGGTCTAGATAACTTGCAGGATAAATTTTTGTTGAAATTTTACGAGATCAAGCAAATAGGCGAGGATTTGCGTATCCTTGCCAGATTCACTTAACTTTTTATTCCTCCACTTATGTTTACAGGCATCGTCGCAGCAGTCGGCAAAATTACTTCAGTACACACACAGGGCGACGGCCCGGAAGACGGCGTTCGGCTGGACATTGATGCAGCAGATTTGCCGATGGGCGATGTCGCACTTGGCGATTCGATTTCACTGAACGGTGCCTGCATGACCGTGACAGGAAAATCCGCCACCACTTTCAGCGTTGATGTCTCGCGAGAAAGTCTCAATTGCACCGTTGGTCTGGATGCTGTGGGCGAGGTTAATCTGGAGAAAGCATTAACATTGGCAGAACGTTTGGGAGGACATTTAGTGTCCGGTCACGTCGATGGACTGGGTTTGGTGACGAAGTTTGAGCCAGTCGGCGAATCGTGGGAACTGGTTATACAAGCCTCGCGTGATCTCGCGAAATACTTCGCTTACAAGGGCTCGATCGTGGTCAACGGTGTATCGCTCACGGTCAATCGAATTGAAGATACAGCGGACGCGTGTCTGTTTTCGATTAACCTGATTCCGCACACAATTCAAGTCACGACATTACGACATTTGGCGGTCGGTAAACGGGTTAATCTGGAGGTTGATCTGATTGCCCGATATGTCGAGCGAATGTTGTCCGTATCCAATTCGACGCATAACCCAGCACCGAATTGAAGCTTAATTGAAGTTGCGGAATTGAAGGTGATTTAAGGCTGAAATGTAAAGCTGAAATTTTCCACGGTTCACTTGCAATACTTCATCGACATGAGGTCCACTACTACATTTATGATCCACTCCATTTCTTTGAGTGTTGTGGGTTGAATAAATGTAGTTTGTCTAAATACTTACTGCACGAAACCCAAGATCGATACCCCCGCTAATGTATAAGATTCACAATACGGGGAGGTGGATCACATTGTCGACAATTCAAATAAGATTGGTGCCGATATGATGCGTGGAAAACGTGAATTTCGCTCTAATCCTGTCGCGGTTTTTTCCGTCAATCAGCAATCTCATTAAAGCTTTATCGTTTCAAGAAAAAATCTCGTGTTACCGATAGTGCGGCCTCGACCGCTTCTTTGGACGCGTCCAAATGGGTAACCCAGCGTTGCTGGGTCGCGGTGTATGCCGATGTCACGCCGATGCCGTGCAAGGCCAAATGGGTCGAAAACGGCACTGCAATATCCGCAGCGACATTGACGAAGACCATATTGGTATCCGGCATGGCTACCGTCAGTCCCGAGAAACTTGATAGACCGGTGGCAAGAAGTGTAGCGTTGGCGTGATCCTCGATTAACCGCTCCACGTTGTGTTCCAGAGCATACAAGCCCGCCGCCGCGATAATGCCCGCCTGCCGCATTCCACCGCCAAGCATCTTCCTCAATCGTCGCGCCTTGGCAATAAACGGAGCAGAACCTACCAGCACGGAACCGATCGGCGCGCCCAGTCCTTTTGACAGGCAGACCGAGATGGAGTCGAACGGCGTTGCTAGTGATGCTACAGAAACGCGCAGCATTACAGCTGCATTAAACAAACGTGCTCCGTCCAGATGACAAGCAAGCCCATGACGTCGCGCCAAGGCCGTGGCAGCATTGACGTAGGCCACGGGCAAAACCTTCCCGCCGGTGGTGTTTTCCAGAGCAAGAAGTCGCGTCCGTGCGAAGTGCGAATCGTCCGGCTTGATCGCCTCTTCAATTTCCGCAAGGAGCATCGTACCGTCTGACTGATTGTTCAAGGGTTGAGGTTGAATACTTCCCAACACCGCCGCACCACCTGCTTCCCAACGGTAGCAATGTGCTTTCTGACCGACGATATACTCATCTCCGCGCTCGCAGTGGGACATCAGCGCGATGAGGTTGGCTTGCGTACCTGATGGTAGAAACAACGCAGCTTCTTTGTCTAGCATCTCTGCGGTAGCGCTTTCAAGTCGATTGACTGTCGGATCGTCACCAAATACGTCATCACCGACTTCTGCAGCGGCCATAACAGCGCGCATTGAAGGGCTGGGCCGAGTGACAGTATCGCTTCTGAAATCATGTCGGATTACGGTGCTCATCGGATCTCCTTGAAAAGAGTCCATATCTTGACACTCCGATCACCGCAAATCAATACGCAAAAGCAGAATTTTTCACGTCAACGCCGACAAGGGCTTTGGCTTTTTGCAGCTAAATTTTAGCTAGCTTGGCTCGGATAACAGCAAATAAATCCCGCAATCTCATCGCATTCACAAAAAGAATTTTCTCTTTAGCTGGAACAAGATTGAAAAAAAATAATACTTTTGGCAACGGAATAATCAAGGAGGCGCCATTCTTAACGTGGAAAGTATTTGACGATTCCTTCAAGGAGCATACGAAAATCGCCGAACAGCGTACCTATTTCAACTGTAATGATGAACAGGGTTGCCTGAAAGGCGGCAGGATAACGATTTAACACCAGAATGCAGCGCGGCCCATATAGTTTTATCACGCTTGCACGGTTGCTCAACACCACACATCCGAATCCTAAAAGTCCACCAGCCAAAATATCAGTAGGGTAATGCAAACCGAGATAAATACGTGGCAGGGCAATAAAGATAAAAACATATAGATAAAGCATAAAACCGGTCAACCTCGAAATGAGGAAAATGCCACTGGCGAGACCAAAAAACAAAGTGGCATGATCGCTAGGGAAGGAGCTCCATATATATAAAGCCTGACTGTCCGCTGCCGGTAACCCGATATGTTCAGGATAGGCGAGTGCCAAATTGGCGAAGGGGCGCGGTTGAAATGGCCCGATATTGTTGGCAATTCTGGCAATGAAAACGGCCACGACGCAGCCGAGCAGACTCGCGATAATACTTTGACGTGTGTTGGATGTTGAGTCGCTATCCCTGAACCAAAAGTACCAAAGCATCCCCATGATAGGAACGCCTTTGAATAGATTTGAGCCGGCAATAAAGTGAATAATTTGATTGAAAGGCGCCGACATTGATGTGAATTGGCCCAGCCAATGCATCACAGCAAGATTCACATAATTATTCCACATGATATCCACTCCATCTATGATCAGACTGTTTTGCTATCTGGCCCCTTTTTTAACTTGAACGCTTTCCTGTTTTTCTTGGATTTTTGGTCAGTATCTGCAGCCTACAGCTTAGTAATGACTGTAATTGATGTGACGATTACTACGCTATTTTGTGCATCGAATAGCACAAGAAAAGTGAGCTATCCTGATGAAAATCAGGATAGCTCTTCACATTCTATTTTGGTCTCGCCTTAAGTGAGATGCGGCTTGCGGAACGGGGGCACATTTTATTACTGTATGCATTCATGTTAATGAATTGAATACGATTGTGAATTCTTCATGTCGTTCTGATGGCTAATGGCTGCCAGGGGTTTATTTAGCCCGCTCTGGCACAAGCGCCTGGAACTTCGATGCCGCTATCGTTTTCAAAATAGTCTGTCACTTGATGCGTCAGCTAAAGGGTACAACGCTACGATACAGTTTGTTACATGCCTTACGACTTCAGCATGGAAGGATGGCGAATTTTTAGGTTAAATGAGGTTGTGCCTTACCTCATTTAATTCATTTGGAATAATCATGAAAAAAGCCTTACGCATTGCAGCAATTAGCTTACTAGCTACTGCTAGTTTGCTTTGGTCCGCAACACCGGCGATCGCGCGAACACAAGTCGATTGGTCGGTCAATGTAGGTGTGCCTGGCCCAGAATATTATCCGCCGCCACCGCCTGTATATTACGCGCCACCGCCACCTGTTTATTACGCGCCGCGCCCTGTGTATGTTCAACCGCCGCCAGTATACGTTGAGTCGTATCCCCGTCCTTATTATCGGAACCCCGGCTATTATCGCCATGGCTACGGATGGCGTGAACGGGAGTGGCGCGAGCACGAATGGCGCAGAGGATATGATCGTTAATTTGAAAAAAATATAGCCGAAATTGCACAAATTTCGGCTATTTTAATTTTCGCAAAAATACAACTACGATCCATATAGCTGTATGTATGCACAGTAGTTATGGTAAGGTATTAGCTCCTGTAACGCGTCGGTGCTAATAAAATGAACAATACATCTATCACTTCGGGCTCCCGATTTGGCGTAGAGTCCACGCCTTACTCAATCTTGTTGCGGCTTGGTAAGCGCGAGCTGTTTATCTGTCGCGATTATTACAAACGCCTGTATAGAAGCAATCTGATAATGGAGTGTACGGCGGGCGTCCAGCCAGGCCATCTTCAGATACTGCTATTTCGGCGATGGTTGCTTATCATGTCTCGAAGCTATTGATCGGACGTGTTGATAGCCCGTTTCGAGCAATCGCATTTAGCAACATTAGATGCCTCTTAGCCGCATCGTCTTGCTTTGTGCGTTTTCGACCTCAACGTGCATCCAAGTCGCGTTATGATGCGTCACAGATAATAAGATGATGGAAACCGTATGGCGAAAATTGACGATATTGTAAAAAAGCAAAAAGAAGGCGCTAAATTTGTTATTTCCGGCGCTATGCTAGGCCTCGAACCTGAAGAATTCGATACCGTCGCCAAACTATGGGCAGAGGAATGTAATCACGGGTTTGTAGTTACCGGCGTACCGCATAGAAAATGTATTGATGGCGAATTTTTTATTGACAGGATTACAGTGATTAGAGCCGGATCACCCGATCAATAGTATGATTCTCACGCAAAACCGACCTATCGGCGTTGCGCTCTCCCAACCACTTACGCTGCCCGAAACTCCCAGATAAGCTTTGCAGGGAGAGTTTGCGTAAGCTCTTTAAGAGTTCAGCAGGGCCGCAAAATTGCTGCCTTCTTTATACTTAAGCAAGTGATGTAGTGTGTGTAGCGAACCCCAATTATTGGACGTATGGCTGTGATTTATAACCAGGATGTTGGATCGACAATTCCGATTGCCTGAAATGCGGGCTTGCAAAAAAGATAGCCTTGCATCAAATCGATCCCCGCATTATGCAGATAGTCGCGCTCAGCGATAGTTTCAATACCTTCTGCTAAAACGCGTACATCTAACGCAGCACAGATTGAAACAATACCATTGACGATAGCCTGTTTTGGCTTGCTGGTATCAATATCACGTACCAGCGCCATATCGATTTTTATAATATCCGGCTGATATTCAGCCAATAAACCTAGCCCAGCATAGCCCGCGCCAAAGTCGTCAATAGCGGTGCGAAAGCCAAAACGGCGGTATTCACGGAAGATATTCACCAGATGAGCACGATCATGTATTTGCTCACCCTCAGTTACTTCGAAGATAATTTGTTCAATTGGAAAATGATATCGTTGCGCTGCCTCGAAAGTGCTCCTGATGCACACGTCAGGGCGGTAGACGGCGTTGGGCAAAAAATTAATCGAGAGCAATTCATTCATCCCAAGCTCTGAAGCCCCGCGGATTGCCTTGACTCTGCAAGCCTGATCAAACCGATAGCGGTTGGCCTCCGTGACTTGCGAGAGTATAGAGAAGGCAGACTCCCCGTTCGGCCCTCGAACCAACGCTTCATGTGCGTAAATCGATCGTGTGTCGAGATTGACGATGGGCTGATAAGCAAACACAAAATCGAAGTCCAATTCCTTTAAATCTTTGCATTCCACGCATTTACCGCTCAATGCTGACGCGTTTGACTGGGTGACATGAATAGGTGACATTTGGCGTTTTTCTTATTAAGTATTAAATAACGAGCGTTGCCCTTTACTTGTATCACAATTTTTGTCCTGTCATTTTTCGTAACGCAAATGGGGAGGTTGCCTTCTGTTCGATGTTGTTAAATCAATACAAACCTGCTTTATTAATATTGGCTGGCTTCACTCGCCATCGAAGGTCATAGCGACGGCGGTGATACCAAGGCTTATTCTGGTCCAAATTTACCGAGGGAATCAGAAGCATCTAGCAGAAGAGCCCAATGACATTATTTACTATGCACTACTATTGGAGACCGTCGCAGCCTTGCGCCTGTCAAAGGCGATAAATATGAGCGCCATAACTAAGAATCCGATGAGTATACCGAGGCTATTTATCAGTACAGCACCATATCCGAGTGTAGTGACATCGATAAATGGATAGGCATAAACTCCTGATAGCGCTCCGTGAACCAATGCATAAACAAGGTATAAGATCGGATAGATCGCCCACGTCAGTGCGTCCCTCCACCGGAGTCCCGTCTTGGCTACATACAAGCACCAATAGATAACGAAACCAATCGGCACAACGACGTGAAGTAATTCGTCAGCGACGCGTGCCCATCCGGTTGGGTGCCAAAGCTGTCGCAATACCAGGTTATAGACGATCCCCACCAGCGCAATGCTGGGTGCGATACCGCCAAGAATAAAGGGGCTTGCCAGAAAATTCCACACTCTCGATTTTTTAATGCCATCTGTACGTTTACCGTGTACTAACGCAACCGCGGTGAAGGCACATGCCACGAGAATATTGGTGAGAATCGTGAAGAAGCTAAAAAACAAAATGAGCGCGTCTTGAAAGTGGCGGCCCTGTGACAATATCCGCCCGAGCGTTATAAAAAATTCAAGGCCTATTCCGATCCAACTGACTAAAGCCCCCACTACCGAATAGCGTACGTTCCATTGATGACGTGTCATTCCGTTTCCTTGAGGAATATTAATTGATCGATTGTGGCACGGGATAAGACGCTGACGATGGACATCATAGGCGTATTTGCTATCGATTGTGACTTTTTAAGAAATGAACTATGATTCATTTCATTGTAATTAATGCGACATTTCCCATGGTTTATCGACGTAGTGAACAGGTGGAAGCCCATCTTGCCCAAAATCGTGCGCGCATTCTGGCTGCTGCCCGGCGTCTGGTGAGCGAGGGCGGCTGGCAAGAGGGTCAAGTCGCCAGCGTGGCCGCCGCCGCCGGATTGGCCACTGGCACTGTATACCGCTACTTTTCATCTAAAGCCGAATTATTCGCAGAAGTGCTCGCCATTGTTAGTCAGCGTGAGGTGACTGTGATTGCTGAGATCATCAATGGAGATGGCAGTCCAACCGAGCGTTTGCAGTGTGCCGTGCGCACGTTTGTAAAGCGCGCCATGCGTAATCGCCGCCTGGCATTTGCACTGATTGCCGAACCCTGTGATCGTGAAATTGACGAGGCCCGTTTGGTATGGCGCTTTGCCATCGGGCAAGAAATTGTCGGGATCATAGAGGAGGGCCAGCGCAGTGGCGAATTTCGCAGCGGCTTGAGAGCAAACGTCGCTGCCGCCATTATCGTAGGCGGCTTTATGGAGGCACTGGTCGGTCCGCTATCACCTTTGTCGCCCCACCTTGACACAGAATCCCCGGTCGCTGCGGGTTTGGCCGACGAAATCGCCGTTATTTGCTGCGCGTCCGTTTGCACAGCCCATCCGACGACACACATATAAATTCGCCCCATGTCTACACAATAAAAATCATTACACCAAAGGAGAAGATGCGATGAATGCCCCGATTCATGATCAACTGGCGAGCCTCACCGATCGCTATGCAACGCATGAGGTACGCAATCAGGCCGCGCCATTAGAAGGGTTTAACGCTTTTCTAGGCGACGCCGTAGTGTCAGCCGCAATTGCCCGAGACGCGCCGTGGGCGGCTGCACGTTGCACAGAACTTGGCGCCGTCGCCGGTGATGCCGCGGTGCAGGAAGCAGCACGCCTCGCCAATAAATATTCGCCCGAATTACGCACACATGATCGATTCGGCAATCGTATCGACTGGGTTGAGTTCCATCCAGCCTGGCACCAACTGATGACGTTAGCCTGGCATCACGAGGTCCATTCACTCGCATGGACCGTTAAAGAACCTCACGGTCATTTTGCCCGCGCGGTGTTGTCGTTTTTGTGGAATCAGGTCGAGCAAGGGACAGGCTGTCCCACGGGCATGGCGTATGCCGCCTACGCAGGATTGGTGGCAGAACCGGCCTTGAAGCTCTGGGCCGAAAAAGCAACGGGCAATCAATACGATTTCGGTCGCAAAGAAGTGAGCCAGAAATCCAGCGTCGTCTTAGGCTACGCTATGACCGAAAAACAGGGCGGCTCCGATCTGCGAGAGACGCAAACCACCGCCGTCTTTTCGCATACCGAGGCCTATCATGGCGGGCAAGCCAGTTGGTATTCGCTGACTGGACACAAATGGTTTTGCTCCGTCCCGGTGGCAGATGGCTTCTTTACGCTCGCAAAAGTGAGCGGTAGCGTGACCTGCTTTTTTCTCCCGCGTACCTTGCCGGATGGCAGTTTCAACCGATTCTTCATCCAGCGCCTGAAAGACAAGTGTGGAAACCGCTCCAATGCATCGAGCGAAATCGAATATGCGGGATCGCTGGCGATTCTGGTGGGGCAAGAAGGCCACGGCATACGTGAGATTCTGTCCCATGCGCATTTGACCAGACTTGATTTTGCGGTGGGTTCCGCTGGGCTCATGCGTCAATCCCTCAATCTTGCGCTCAACCACACAACGACTCGACGTGGTTTCAAGCTACCGCTTGCCGAACAGCCAATGATGGCTAATGTACTGGCAGACATGGCGATCGAAGTAGAGTCAGCCACCCTGATGGCGTTGCGCGTGGCCCGTGCCACAGATCATCTCGATGACGACGAGCATGAACGTGCATTTGCCCGGATTGCGACACCGATGGCAAAATATTTCAATTGCTCGCGCGCCCCCGCAATTGCGTATGAAGCATTGCAATGTCATGGAGGAAATGGATTTATTGAAGAAAGCCCCATGGCGCGACTATATCGCGAAGCACCTCTCAATAGCGTCTGGGAAGGTACGGGCAATATGATGTGCATGGACGTGCGGCGAGCGATGATCAAGGACCGGACGACCAGAGATGCCTTTGTTGCAGAAATATCCAAGGCAAAAGGTGCGGATCGACGTTTTGACGTGTACATTGATCAAACTGCGCAATTGATGGATGCCGCATGCGAGAACGAGTATCTGGCTCGCCCCGCGACCGAGGCGATGGCAAGGGCTTTACAAGGTGCTGAGTTGATTCATCATTCAACCCAGGATACTTCGGATACCTTTATATCGAGTCGGCTCTCGGGTTTGAGCGGCAGTTGGGGAAGTATGTTTGGGACTATGGGAATGGGGTCCGATATTGCGCAAGCACATCGGATCGTCCGCAGAGCGCGGGTGATACCTATTTAAAGTAGAGCGGTTTTGGTATTCGTTGGTGGCGTCTGTTTTTCGGGCTTTCAACCGCCGGAGGAGCAATCATTTAATCGGGCTGAACATCTGACAACAGAACAGATGGCGGCCGGGCACTTCGATTTGAGCGTAGTGTTGGTTGGTGTTGGCATCAATGGTAAGGGCTGATAAACCAATGCGGGTCAGGCTGGGTTGGAAAACCTATTCATACTTAACCTGCGTTATTCCTGAGCAATTGGTACTAGCGGCTTATCTCACAACGTTGAACTCGAAATGCTTTTTTTGGGAGACAAAAAGCATGAAGACGACAATAAAAAAACTTACACTGGCGGCTGTTCTGCTGGGCGCAAGCATCACATCCGCCTTCGCCCAGATCAGCAATAACGTCGTCAAGATCGGTATACTGACCGATCTTTCTGGCCTGTATTCAGACCTGTCGGGTCAGGGTTCAATCGTTGCTGCCAAAATGGCGATTGCTGACTTTGGTGGCACTGTTCTAGGCAAGCCTATCGAACTCATTAGTGCGGATAGTCAAAACAAGGCCGACGTCGCTGCACTCAAAGCACGCGAATGGATCGATGAGCAAAACGTCGATGTTTTGATGGATTTAGTGCCGACTAATGTGGCGTTAGCCGTCCTGGACGTGGCACAGAAAAAGAACAAAATTGCGATCGTGGTTGGCTCGGCATCAAGCACTATTACCAATGAAAAATGTACGTCGACTGGCATACATTGGATGTATGACACCTATTCCAGCTCAGTTGGGACCGGCAAAGCATTGGTCAAACGCGGTGCCGATAGCTGGTTCTTTTTAACTGCTGATTACGCCTTTGGCAAGTCGCTGGAAAAAGACGTGTCGGACGTTGTGATCGCTGGTGGCGGCAAAGTGCTGGGTTCTGTCAGGCATCCACTCAATTCCCGTGACTTCTCCTCTTTCCTGCTGCAGGCGCAAAGCTCTAAAGCAAAAGTGGTCGGCTTGGCGAATGCCGGTGGCGACACCGTCAACTCAGTCAAACAAGCGACTGAATTTGGTATTGCTGCCAAGGGCCAGATCGTCGCCCCTTTGCTGATGTTTATCAGCGACGTGCATGCGATGGGCCTCAATATCGCGCAGGGCATGTATCTCACGGAAGGCTTCTACTGGGATTACAACAAGGACAGCCGTGCCTGGTCCAAACGCTTCTTCGACGTTCAAAAACGCATGCCAACCATGGCGCAAGCCGGTATGTACTCAGCGGTCATGCATTACTTAAAATCAGTGAAAGCCGCAGGCACGGATGAAACCACCGCCGTACTGAAAAAAATGCATGAGTTGCCCATCGCTGACGTGGTGATACCAAAGGGAACGTTGCGAGAAGATGGTCGCGTGGTGCACGACATGTTACTGCTGCAAGTCAAAAAACCTGCCGAGTCGAAGACGCCTTGGGACTATTACAACGTGGTGGGAGTTGTTCCGGGTAACGAGGCATTCCGCCCTTTGTCACAATCGAGCTGCCCGCTGCTGAAAAAATGATATCGGTGTTATCGCCGAGATGATGGAGAAACCGTTCGCATCGGCAACCAACTGTACATCAGTTGATTGCCGATGCTTGCAATGGATCGGGGACTTCTAAATGGAAGTGCCCAACCGTCAAGCGTTACTTAAATGCGTTCAATGATCGCCGCAATACCTTGACCGCCACCGATACACATTGTGATCAAACCATAGCGTTTGTTCGTGCGGATCAATTCATACAAACATTTGATCGTGATGATTGCACCGCTTGCGCCCAGCGGATGACCAAGTGCAATGGCGCCGCCATTGACGTTGGTAATTGCCGGGTCCAGACCGAGACCTTTGCAGACGCCTAAAGATTGCGCAGCAAAAGCTTCGTTCGACTCAATGACATGCATGTCGTTCAAGTTAAGACCGGCACGTTTCAACGCTAATTGAACGGCTGGGATCGGGCCGGTTCCCATGATCGATGGATCAACACCGGCTACGGCGTAAGACACCAAACGGGCGAGTGGTGTCAGGCCAGCACGCTCAGCCGCACCCGCTTCCATGAGCACACAAGCAGCTGCGCCATCGTTAATGCCGGACGAATTACCGGCTGTGACAGTACCACCGTCTTTTTTGAACGCTGGCTTCAGTTTAGCCAATGATTCGATCGTGGTGTCGGCTTTTGGATATTCATCCGTGTCAAACAGAACAACACCCTTGCGTGTTTTCAGCTCAACCGGCACGATTTGCGAAGCAAAGTGACCGGCTGCAATCGCCGCCGTCGCACGCTTTTGGCTTTCAACAGCGAACGCATCTTGCTCTTCACGCGAGATGCTATATTTCTCTGCCACGTTTTCAGCAGTGATACCCATGTGACCGCCGCCAAAAGGATCGGATAAAGCACCAACCATCATATCGACCATTTTGATGTCACCCATACGTGCGCCAAAACGCGCCGCTTGGGTTGAATACATCGCCCGGCTCATATTTTCAACGCCACCACCAACAGCGATATCGGTCTCATTGAGTTGAATCGCGTTTGCCGCCGAAACAATCGCCTGAAGTCCAGAGCCGCATAGACGGTTAAGTGTCAACGCAGTAGATTCCTTGCTCATTCCGGCGTTGATACCCACCACGCGCGATACGTACATGTCACGGGTTTCAGTATGGATCACGTGACCGAACACGATTTGACCTGCTTGGGCTGGATCAACTTTGGCGCGGGCAAAAGCTTCCTTGACGGCAATGGCGCCTAGTTCACTTGGTGCAAGATCCTTCAACGAACCGCCGTAAGTACCGATTGCTGTACGCGCTGCGCCGACGATTACTACTTCTCTTGTGTTAGCCATAATGATTAGTCTCCGGAATGAAGTGTTAATGAAGTCAAACCGCGCCGGTAAAGAACGCTGGTTGATAGTTATCTGTCTACGCTTTTTGCTTTTGGTATGCACCTGATTTTACATCAAGTGCAGTGAGGTTATGTCAATGCGGGGTGCTAATAAGTCATGTTTTTGTTCTTGGTTTGATCACGGTAATGGCAAAAATGAGACCTCAAGCAACCTCTTAAATGATCGTTTGCCACGCTGATAGCAACGACTTAAACATGAGTATACCGGAGAGTAGCACTTTTTTGCATGCCCGGTATTGTTACCGGTGCTCTCAATCTTTCAGGAAGTGGCGCTTTAAAGCATGGCAAATCTCCAACGCAAGTTCCTCTTGTACGGCAATCAAGAGCGGTCCACAACGATCAAACTGCTCAGACCAAGCAATGCAACCCGGAGTATCTATTAGTCTTAACGCGGCACGTATAAAACCGTCTTGAAATCGAATACTTCCTTCCAGCCGATAGTGAATTTTCGGCGACATCGGCGCAGTGGTGTCGAGAAACGTATGCGACATGATTCTTGTGCCAAATATTTTAAATAATTGGAACGTCAGTTCCTCGGTAAATCCAGAGGTGAAAGCAGCACCTTGGGTACTGTCGGAAAGGTGCAGCATTGGTACCACGGTCAGCAAGGAGTCTGACTGAAAAATAGCGTCTGGGATTGAATGTTTGTGGATCAATGGCATATAACTACCAAGCGGGATAACGAACATCAGATCCGTGTGCACTCCCTCGGCCGCGTAATGCGCTTTCAGTTTTTCTCGTAACCGACCGATTTGAACGCGCACGATGGGATCATGATCAGTGCGATAGGTAGCCGGATCACGATCAAATACGCCAATCCCGATAGCATATTCACTGGTTTCCCGGACTTCACCGGATAAGGATTTTTCCACCAAAAAGCCTAGCAGGCGACTCGTTCTCTTCGCTTTGAAGAATGCTTTACTGGCTAATACAAGGTTGAGAGCTGACTGTACGTCGCTTGGTAAAAATACGTTATTTCTCTGAAGGCTCAGTTCGGCATCAGGCGGTAAAAGTGCGGCATTCAAATGTTCGAGAGAAAAGATGGGATCAGTTTTCATGTGAACCCGGTGAGCTTCTTTACTGATGTTGCTTGAGATGAGCGCAGTCTCCATATTTTTTTGGCGTTCAGAGGTTTAATTTCGCTACTGCGACTTGGGTCGAGCGGTTTAGTTTTTGTGCGGGAGAGTAATGATTAAAGATTGAATTATTGGTATTCGTGAAGATCCACCTGATTCCGTGCTGCTGTATCTATTCGACGCGGCAACTCTGTTATGAAAGCTTATCGTGCCAACAAAAGGGTGTCAGCAATACTATCAATTACTATATTTTCTGACATTTTGTTTGCAGACGGAATTATTATTGTGTTGCGTTGAATTTGGTATACGGTCGGTTCGAAGGGTTTGTTGCCTTTCGGAAGGCCGCAACAGACGGCTTGGTTTAGTCGCTCCAACAAAACCAAAAAGAACGTACTATCTCGCTACAAAAACCAAATAACCAACAAGGGACAAAATGAAGGCAATCACCAAGTCAACCATGATCGCGATTACGATGGCAATCTCATGCAACATGACCGCACAAGCGGCTAGCCGACTTCCGACAATTTCACCGGAGAAATACACCGACGAGCAAAAGCAAGCCGCGGACGCATTTCTTGCTTCCCGCAAGGTCCCGGTTTTTGGCCCCTTTGAGCCGTTGATGTATAGCCCGCAAGTCATGAGTCAGGCGCGGGCGATGGGGGATTATTTGCGGTATAACTCGGCCCTTGGCAACACACTGAGCGAATTCGTCATTTTGATCACTGCACGGGAGTGGGGCCAGGATTATGAATGGTATGTACATCATCCGATTGCGTTAAAAGCCGGTATCAAACCAGAAGTCGCTGATGCCATCGCTGATGGGCGCCGTCCAACCGGCATGACCGACGACGAGGAAATCGTCTACAATTTTTCGACCGAGCTGCACAAAAACAAACGTGTATCAGATACCACCTACAATCGGGCCGAAAAACGATTTGGCAGCAAAGGGATAGTCGACCTTACCGGTATCAATGCCTATTACACTTTATTGGCGATGCAACTCAATGTGGCGCAATATCAAATGCCCGCAAATGGAAAAAGACTGAGCCGCTTTCCAGAGTAATTTCTGTGCTTGACGTCATCCTCGATTCACTGCCATCGTTTTGTAAATGAACCGGTGATTGCAATGCATTACACTCTGTGTCAAGCCGCAGTCAAGCCAGTGTTAAGCTGGTGTAACAAGGTATCTAACGGTGCCGCAGAGTATTTAGCGTCAGGTCGCTTACTACATGGCGTTAACTTGGTTTTCACGTTCCTCGGCGGCAGTTCCATTTCGCTACGCCATTAGCGCATCAATCAGGAGGTTCAGTTGACAGAAAAATTCATGCAAGCAGCTGCGTATTCTGGTCAACGTGACCGCTCATTCTGGCCGATCGTGACCGCTGCGCCTGCGATGTTGTTACGCGGTTAAATTGTAATGTCTGCGGTCACGATGGGTCGATAGTTTTCTCCTTTTTGCTGGTTTTAGGTCGTTCTGCGCCACGCAGTGAATCGCCGGTCAGTGTCAGCCGATGATTGCGCTGCAGAATGCGGTCCAGGATGGCGTCGGCAATAGTGGCGTCGCCAATCCAGGCATGCCAATGGTCAACAGGAAGTTGACTGGTAATAATCGTCGCTCTGTTTGCCGCCCGGTCGTCAATCATCTCCAGCAAGTCGGAACGGGTCGTGCTGTCGATCGCGCCCATGCCCCAGTCATCAAGTACCAAGACATCGATCTTGGCGAGTTGGAGCAGCCATTTCCCAAAGCTGCCGCTGCCGTGCCGGATGCGTAGTTCTTCCTGTAGACGGGGTACGCGTTGATAAACAGCAGAGTATCCGCGCCGACAGGCGTACTGTGCCAGTGCGCAGGCCAGCCACGATTTGCCAGCACCGGTCGGTCCGGTAATGAGAATGCTGTGGCCAGCACTGACCCAATCTCCCAGCGCCAGACTCATCACTTCACGGCGGTCGATGCCACGCCCCGAGCGGGCATCAATGTCTTCAATCGCCGCTTGTGCGTATTTCAGGTGGGCGTTCTTAAGCAGGCGCAGGAGCTTGCGGTCATTGCGGCAATGGACTTCGCGATCAACCAAGAGTGCCAGACGTTCCTCGAAACTCATCGCCGCCATACTGGCCTGCGTCAATTGTTCCTCCAGTCCGGTCGCTAAGCCATCGAGTTTTAAGGTCCGCAATTGGGCCAGAGTGGTATGCATCATCATCGTTGACATCCTCATTGATAGTAATCAGGGCCACGCACATGGGCATGGTCAGGACTGACCCAATCGCCAACTGGGGCACACGGTGTGCGATCACGGTTATTTTTGAGAATGTCACGGACGTGGCGGTATTGGCAGGCACCGAGCTGTAAGGCCAGCATGCATCCTGCTTCAAGACGTGGCTTGCCGTAGCGCTTGGCCAATGACAGCAGACCAAGACAGGCACGGTAGCCGTGCTCGGGATGTCTGTTCTCGGCCATCAGACGCGTCACCGCCTCCGCTGTCGCCGTACCGATGGTCTGTCCCCAGTGAATCAGTCGCTGTGGCGTCCATTCCAATTGCGCACGATGCGCCACCGGCATATGCAGGGTGTCGGTGGTGAACCCGCCTTCGCCACTGTTGCGCGGATGACTGGCGACACGTTGACCGCGATGCAGGATTTCCACTGTCGTCGCTGTCATCCGGGCTTCCAGCACCTGACCGACCAGGGCTTGCGGCACACTGTAGTGATGGCGGCCGATCTCAACGTGGTAATCGTTATGCACCCTGACAGTCTTGAAATGCGCCATCTCATAACATTGCAATGGCAAAGGCCGTAGCGCCGGGACATCGAGTTGGGCAAACGCACTGGCGCGACTACCGGGTAGCTTCTGAAACGGCTTATCGTTAAGTACGCTCAGCAGCGGTGCGATGGCGACATCGACCTCGTGGACGCTGCTAAATTGCTGATGTCGCAGACGCGCCATGATCCAGCGCTCGACGATCTGCACTGCTGATTCGGCCTTCGCTTTATCCTGAGGATGACGCGGACGGGCTGGCAAGATGGAGGTGCCGTAGTGGCGCGCAAAATCGCGTACGGTGTCGTTACTGCGTGGTTCGTAGCGATTGGCGTCGGCGATCATAGCCTTCGGATTATCGGGAACAATCAACTGCGGTACCCCGCCGAAGAAGCGCAGCGCACGCGCTGTCGAAGTGAGCCAGTCGGCCATCGTCTCACGCGGCGTAGCACAGGCATAGGTGTAGCTCGATGCGCCCAGAGCAGCGACGAAGATGTGGGCACGGCTACCATCAGTGAGACCGATAGTCGGACCAGCATAATCAATGAACAGTTTCTCGCCAGCCCGGTGAATCTGGCGCATAGAGCGTTTGAGCTGTTTGGCAAACTGCCGGTAATTCACGCAGAACTGTGAGTAGGCATAGGTCTGGTGCTGGGCATAATCGGCACGATACTCTTCCCATAGCAACATCAGCGTCATCCCCTTGCGCCGCAGTTCGTGATGCAGCCTGGCGTAATCTGGCTGGACATGGTCTCGGGTCCGTTCTGGCGTGACCAAAAGCCGGTGCGCCAACTCGGTGTCGTCTACATCTTGCACCGCCGACCAGTCCAAACCGGCAACGGCGGCCAGGCCGACATACTTGGTGACGACTCCTTTTGAAATCCCCAGTGCTGCGGCAATCTGCTGGTGCGATAGTTTGGCATCCAGTTTTAAACGTAATACGTCTTTTATCTTACGCATAGTGATCCTTTGTACGGGCACGTTGTCTCCAGACAAACTGGAAGCGTACCCGTTCGGTTGCTCTATGCGTAACATCATCACGGTGCTGTACGACACCATTCCGGTATCGTGACCGATGATTCTGCTATCGTGACCGCCGATTCTGGTCGGGCTTGAAATCGGTCACGATAGACCGGAATGAGCGGTCACGATGCGCCAGAATGGTCGGTCACGATAGACCAGAATCGGTGGTCACGATCGGCCAGAATACCCACAGCCATCGAAGAAGCGAAAAAAGGACTCGCTGAAGGTGGTATTCCTATTGGTTCGGTGCTGGTGATTGACGATAAAATCGTGGGAAGAGGGCACAATCGGCGCGTGCAAAACGGCAGCGCTATTTTGCATGCTGAAATGGATTGCCTCGAAAACGCGGGTCGACTTAAAGCCAGCGATTATCAACGGGCGGTCATGTATTCCACGCTATCTTGTTGCGACATGTGCAGCGGCGCGGCGCTGCTATACAAAATTCCAAAAATTGTCATTGGAGAGAACCAGACTTTCCAGGGACCGGAAGCCTACATGCGGTCGCGTGGCGTGACCTTGGAAATAGTAGATAACGACGAATGCGTCACCCTCATGCGGGATTTTATCCAAGCCCAACCAGCGCTTTGGGATGAGGACATTGGGGAAGATTAAATTCTACGCTCATCAAATGATGCCCTGATTCATGACACCTTCGGTGTCTCAACCGCGCTGAAATATATTGAATTGAAGAGAGAGAGCAAACACCAAAACGTCATCAGTATCGCCCCAACTATCGTATTCGTTGCAGCCAGATCGTTTTAGGAAGTTTGTCCCATTAAAACCAAGCTAAGCCAATTGACTTAGCTTGGTTGTCATCGACGCACTCGCAGTTTCTACACTTAAGTTGAAATAAATGAAAAGCCGCGATAGTGCTGTCATCACATTGGAATATTTTCTGGCGTATATTTTTCGGGTGATTTTGAAGGATCTGCTTTTACTGCTCTTCCCGCCTTTCTCTGATCAATATAAGTATCTTTTAAAAGTCCTTGCTCGGTATTGAATAATCTTGACTGCCTACGCTCAGCAGGCATTTCCTTATAGGGAGAGCTGATCCAGGGTTGGTGCGCATCTCCCAAAACGTCAGGGTTGGCATCGTGTGGAGGCGCCCCGAACAGCGCAGCATTCCCTCCGGGAAGCTCGGCAAGATACTTTTGCATTGCGAATAAGGCGCGATCAGACAATCCACTTTCAATACCAGTCGGATAGCTACCGCCTACATCGGCATGCGCCCCTGGCGACAACCATTGGGTAAGATTTGTTCGCACATCCCATAACGTCGGAGTAAAGTCGGTCCGTTGTTCGTCCAGTGATATTGCATGGAACCCATATTCAACGCGCTCATTCAGAGCGAGGTCCGCAAAGCGAAAAACATCTAACCGCTGATCTTCGTTCTCGTATTGTGGAATACCTAATGCCCCTACCGTGTCCCATACGCCAATGGCTTGAATCTCAACATCCTCAATTAGCATGCTTGCTTGAGGCGGTGATGAAAAAAAACCAGGTAAATCGTATATTGTCTTTTCAAGCCGATGAATAAATTCGACTTTATTAATGCGATCGTCATCCTTTTGTTTTTGGTTCCACAAGGCACAACCGAGCTTATACGCCTGCTCTTTATCATCGAGATTAATTTTACGTGCATCGAGCAATCCCTGGCTGAGAATCAGTCCTGCCAAAGCACGTGCGGTGTACGCGCCGCGACTGAACCCCACCAGAAAAATTCGGTCACCAGGAACATAGTTGCGAGAGATGAACGTATAACCACGTACGATTCGAGTGACCAGCCCGGCCCCAAACACACCACCTAATAACTTCACCAGCGCATTCGCATCATCCCCGACACCATCAAGGTATTTCGAGATTTGGAGCAGGTTACCGTCGGAATCGAACAGTGAGCGCTCGGCTTCACCGGCATAACTTGTTGACGCGATTGAATCTCGACCAGAAAGCCAGTGGTACAGCTTGAGAACATTGCTAGGCAGCGTGGGAACAGGATCGCCATCAACATCTTTGCCGGGACCATTCCATGTGCCATCTGTGCATAAAATAATATTCTTAGCCATATTGTTTACTTTCCTTTGTGTTTATTGCATGAGCCGGACATGCCAAATCTGCCGATCAGTGAAGCGGAAACGTCATACCTAAAACTTTTAAATGTGCCATTAAGAGGAGAAGAAAAAACTAATGATTTTAATTAAAAAACGGTCGTAACTAATGTCTCTGCAAACGGATCTAAGCCGTCATTTTTTAAAAGGAAAATTTCTTAACATGCGTGTTTCTCCTTCTATTTCGAAGGTTGGTGCAAAAGTTAATCTATAGATATTCGTGTTTACAGGTAAGTATCATTACGTAACATTGGGGTTACATAAAAAATCTATGGTTGATCGCCTTTAGGGCCAATTTAACCGGAGAAATAAGAAGGGTGAGTCTTAAAGGCCAGTGGTGTGGACCGCGAGGCTGGCAAAATTTCCGAAATAAAACGAGCGTATGTTATTCGTTTTATAAAAAATAAAATGAAAAATTTTAAATATTGAATGTGAGAAATATTTCGTTGTTTTTGGATGAGATGTTGCTTATAATAAAATCGTCGAAAACAGGGTGTCATTGCAGCCAGTGTTTTACGACTTATGAAAGTTAAAAAAATCTACCCATCAGATAATTTTTGGAGTGCGTTACATCTTTCGCAAGATATATTTGAGCCGAGAGTCGACGTTCCATCATTTAGGGGTGTTCTGTGAACGCATACGTATTACCGCAAGCCAAATCGCTTTGGGTAACCTCGTTATCAGCGCATATCGGTGCCAAGATTGACGGCATCAATATAAGGGGATCGTTGCCGGGACTGCAAGTCGCCGAGATGTGCGCGGCGTTGCTTCGTTGGGCGATGATATTTTTCCGCGCACAATTTCTGACCTTTACGCAGCATGTCGCATGTAGCTCGCAGTGTGGCGATTTGACGGCAGCACGTCCCGTCTTCTGGCATGTCGACGCCCATCAACATATCTCTTCTCGTCCCAACTCTCGCAGAGCAACCTGCTTTCAGCCCAAGCCCTGAAAGTTACCTCTTCACGACCTGAAAACGTTATTCGATACTCGACAAGACGTGGTCAATATTTTTTTAAACAGGGGCAAATATTCGCAGCGACGCCTATAAACAGTGTCGTCCCTCCACTTAAATAAAGGAATGCCAAGGAATAATCCGAAGTGTTTAAAAACTTAGTCGATTGCAGATGCTGCTGACCATACGCAGCGAATTATTCGCCAGCGTAAAGATCTGTCTGCTTTCGGCGTTGAGCGGTTGTTGGTACCCATTATAAGCGTGTGAGATTTGGTAATTAGCCAGTTAACATAGTATTGCAAATCGAGGACCACTTACCATGAGCATAGTCAATCTAGATCTCCTTCCTGTAACCGCTCGTATTGGTGCCGAAGTACGTGGTATTAACCTATCGGGCGTCATTCATGGCGATACATTTGAGTCACTTCGGCAAGCGCTGTTTAAACACAAAGTATTATTTTTTCGCAACCAATATCATATAGATGACCAAGCGCAAGAAGGCTTTGCACGCCGCTGGGGCGAGCTGGCCCCGCCTACAGCCGCCCCGTTGCGCGACGACGCTGACTTTTTGATGGAACTGGATTCCAACTATAATGGCGGCGCGAATGCATGGCATAGCGACGTGACCTTTGACGTGGCCTATCCGCAAGCCTCTGTCTTGCGTGTGGTTGCGATCCCAGCGGTAGGGGGCGACACCGTATGGGCCAACACCGCTACGGCCTATACCGATTTACCCGAGGGCTTGCGCAAGCTTGCAGATACATTATGGGCATTACACACCAATGATTATGGCCATGCCGCTACCCGACTTGATCCAACGGATGAAAGCTTGCGTCATTATCGGGATGTATTTACTTCAATCATCTATGAAACCGAACATCCCATCGTGCGCGTGCATCCCGAAACCGGAGAGCGGACATTGGTGTTGGGTCAGTTTGTGAAAAAACTGCTGGATTTCACTGCGGGCGATTCGGAACGTCTCTTGTCCATACTTCAAAGCCATGTGACTCGTCTCGAAAATACTATGCGCTGGCGCTGGGCTGTCGGTGATGTGGCGATATGGGACAACCGCGCAACGCAGCACTACACCATCAACGATTACGGTGATCAGCATCCTATCGTCCGGCGTTTGTCCATCGCAGGTGACGTGCCCATCAGTGTCGATGGACGACGTAGCTTAGCACGCGTAGTGGCAGCACGCAGTGGTCCCGAGCTAGCTACTGCCGCCAACCTCGTCGCGGTCAAAAACCAATACGAGGATACGCACATAGTCTTGCCGCGTCTTTGAGTTAGAGGAAAGGCGTCCCCAGCAAGAATGCATATTCTTGCTGGGGATCAGTCACCGTTATGGGATGTTATTCAGGCTTTAAGTGGGCGCGGATATTGAGTCTGTCAATCCGACTGGCTGCAAGTTCAGCCAGCAAATGAGAGGACGATGCAAGCTGACATTACAACGTGTCTACTTGCACTGAATCACTAGAACCTATGATGGAGAAAGGATATCCATGGAGCCTGTCATCAGCGTCAAATAGTCGGTCTGTAGAGAAGTATTAGTGATGATGTGATGGAAAGACAACCCGCCCGGATGGGTTGGAGATCACGGTTCATTAACACTCCCCTCACGGGTTCCATGCACGAGCAGGCGGAGTAGGTTACGAGGCGGCGGGAATTTACCACTCGGATTTCATCTAAGTACTAACGCTAACGGAGAACACCTATGCGTTTTTTTCTCACCTCGACGCACACTCGCAGCGTCCGCATAAGCATCATCGCCGCTGCAGCGTGCCTTATATTTGGTACTTCCAGCGGCGTCGCGCTAGCCGATACGCTAGCGTTCAGGCCAGTTCCCAGCGCTGAAATTTCGGCGCTATCTTCCGCGCCACCATCCGAGCTATATCCGGCGCTTTTTGCTACGGTGCAGATGGCACATGTTTTCACCGACGGCAAAACCTTTGCTGACGCGATACCGAAAGACCCACCGTCCATCATTGCGGCGCTTTACCAGAGAGAAAAAAATCGCCTGGGATTCAAGCTGGCCGACTTTGTGCAACAGCACTTTGATTTGCCACAAGACAGCACGGATGTGTATGTCAGCGATCGAACTCAATCGTTACAACAACACATCGCTGGCCTTTGGCCGCACCTGACTCAGCAGCCTGCCCAAGTGCGCCGCGGTTCTTCACTGCTACCGTTGCCGCAACCGTATGTGGTGCCAGGTGGCCGCTTCCGCGAGGTTTACTATTGGGATTCTTATTTCACCATGTTGGGCCTTCTGCAAAATGGCAAGCCGCAGCTAATCAGTGCCATGGTCGATAATTTTGCCAGCCTGATTGATCGCTACGGCCACATCCCGAACGGCAACCGTAGTTATTACCTAAGCCGTTCGCAGCCGCCTTTCTATTACAAGATGGTGGGTTTGTTATCTACTGAGGATGAGGCCAGCGCTTATGCGCGCTATTTGCCGCAATTGCGAAGGGAGTATGCTTTCTGGATGGATGGTGCAAGTGGCCTCAAGCCCGGCACTGCGTACCGACGCGTTGTGGCGCTGCCTGATGGCGGTTTGCTGAACCGTTACTATGATGACCGCGACGTGCCGCGCGACGAGTCGTATGCAGAAGACGTCAAGGCGGCGCAGCAGAGCAAGCGCCCGGCAGCGGAGGTTTATCGCGATCTGCGTGCCGGTGCGGAAAGTGGCTGGGATTACAGCAGTCGCTGGTTCGCTGACGGAAAGTCACTGACTACTATTGAAACCACCGCCATTCTGCCGGTTGATCTCAACAGTTTGATGTTTGGCTTAGAAAATGCGATCCACCTCGGTTGCGAGCGCGTGCACGATGTGGCGTGTAGTAAGGATTTCAAGCAGCGCGCCGACCGCCGCCGTGCAGCGGTGCAAAAGTATTTTTGGGACGACACCGCTGGAAATTATGTTGATTATCAATGGATCAGGCGGCGATCAACCGCCCGTCCCAGTGCTGCCACGTTATACCCGCTATTCGTCGGCATCGCCGAACCCGCGCAGGCTGTCCGGGTGGCACAGTGGGTTGGCAAGTCGTTGTTGCGGCCCTCGGGTATCGTCACCACGACGGTCGACAGCGGGCAGCAATGGGATGCGCCTAATGGCTGGGCGCCGCTGCAATGGATAGCGGTCGACGGCCTCAATCGTTATGGTCAGCATGCCCTGGCACGCGATATCGCCACGCGCTGGATGGGGAAAGTGCAGCAAGGCTACGCTGCTAGCGGCAAGCTGGTGGAAAAATATAATGTCATTGGCACCAGTGCCTACGCTGGCGGCGGTGAGTATGCTTTGCAGGATGGCTTCGGCTGGACCAACGGCGTTGCGATGCAGCTGATGACGTTGTATCCAGAGCTGAAGCAGCCTTGAAGGGGTGTTTTTTCGATTTATATTAGCTTGTGTAGTTTCTTGCAATATCAAAACATGCGCTGGAGACGTTTGATAAAACACCGGATGTGGCATTTCTCAAGAGAAATTTTATAGCGTTGAGTGGAAATACTTATTAACAAGTGGCAAATCAAGCTTGAGGTCCACGCGTGAGAAAGGCCCAGGGTTGGTCGTAATACGTTCTATGCGCTTAACGTCAAATAACAATATAATCCTGCAAAGTATTTCAATGATAGGAGCATTCTGTGATTAACGCGATCGTAAAAAGCACGCAGGAAACGCTGAATCATGATTTTATATTAGCGACCGAAGAAACCGATTTTGCCAAAGCGCAGACGTTGCTTGATCTAGGCGTAAATGTGAATTGTTTCAACGGCGCCGCGCTTGCGATAGCGGTTGGTAATGGCGAAACAGCGTTCGTCGATTTCCTGATCGCCAACGGTGCAAACGTGCATCTCAAAGAGCCATTTGGATTATCGTTAATTCATCTGGATGCGGCACGCGGCGGTTATTGTACCGAAGCACTCATCAACGCGGGTGCGAACGTGAGCGAAAAAATCGGGGCAGGCAATTCACTCCTACACAATGCTGTTCTCATCGGCGACGCGGAGCGGGTTGAGATGCTGATCAAAGCCGGCGCAGAAGTATCTGCGACAACTCGTCGTGGTGAAACACCATTGATGTTGAACCTGTTAAAGATTTCTGAAGAATTAATGGAAGATGCTTCTCGCCGACTGGAATTTGGTCCGCACTGGTTGCGTGCGCGCTACGCCATTCTTGATCGCTTGGTCCACTCCGATGATGCTGATCTGAATATCCCGGATTCCGGTGGAAAGACTGCGCTGCACTATGCTGCAAGTATCAATGATGACGTTACGTTACGCATGATGTTTTCTACTCTGCCTACTTTGGATACGAGAGACTTACAAGGAAAAACGCCTCTCCACATCGCTTTTGCTTGTGGGAACATATTATTTATTCAGCGAGCAACAGATGGCGGTGCAGATCCCGAACTGTTGAAAAGTTTAGCAAAAGTATAAAATAGTATGGTCAAGGAAAATGTGAAGAACTGATCCGCTTATTTGCAATGATGAAAAATAAAAAACGGTATTTTTACGATTATTGATATTGAATTTCTCCCGAATTTTTGTCGCCTTTGCACAATCTAATATGTATGGCGCTCTCTCAAAAAAAACCGCAAGCTGGTCATTCATATCTGCAATGCGGATGCGCAGCCCAGCCTTTGCGGCAGTTGGAATGTAGCGCATCTGTCGCTTGTTCTTAACTTGATCTCCGATCACAAAGTTAGCCGCTGACATAGTCAAACGCCACCAAACGCCATCAAGCGTGGTCAAACGTATCAATAACGGAAATCGGCCCGTTATACCGTACCTTAATTGCACAACAACGCTACATCCACGTATATTGTCGAACGGATCGCTGAATCTTAGCGTGGAACAGATGTTATGTTTTTAGTCACTGGTGCGACGCTTGTTTCTGCCAGTTGTGTGTATGCGTATTGCTAAAAGCAATAACAAAATCGGAGGATAGATGCGCAAACACCTTGTTAAAAAAACGGGTATGCAGAATCCCGGATATTCGATTCCCCAAACGCACGGGCCACTTCAAACCCACCCTCGCACAATCGGCTGGTTTGGCGCCACTGCACTGGCAATAGGCGGCAGCAATCAAATCCTGTTCCTGCTGTCGGCGCTCTTTATCGGACAGGAAACCATATCGGGACAAGGTAGCGCGACAATTCCCCTGCTGATCGCTGGCCTGTTGCTTGCCTGGGCCGCAGCGCCTGGCTGGGTTGAACTGGTATTGATGTTTCCAAACCGTGTGGGCGGCATTTCCGCAAGTTGCGTCGAGGCTTTTCGGCCATATAGTCCGGTACTCGCCAATCTGACTGGCGTCTGCTACTGGTGGGGATGGGTTCCCACCTGCGGGTTGACCGCCATACTATCGGCATCGGCAATACACGAATGGTATTTGCCGGGCGTGCCAGTCAATGTGATGGCAGTGTCGCTGGTGGTCTTTTTTACCGGTATCAGTCTGTGCGGTATCAAATGGGTAAGTCGGCTGGCGATTCCGATTGCCAGCCTGTCGGCGTTACTGGCGTTCGTTTCTGGATTAGCGCCGATGCTGGCTGGAGAAGTCGATTGGCAACAGGCCACCACCTTCCATCTGACCACGCCTTTTCCCGGCTGGTTCGGCGAATTGACCAGCCTCATGGCCGGGTTGTATCTCATTGGATTCGCCGCGCCCGCGTTTGAGGCGGCGGCCTGTCATGTCGGCGAAATGGTTGATCCTAAGAAAACGTTGCCGCGCGCCATGCTCGCCAGCGCTGCGATAGCCGGTCTGTTCTTCATAATGCTCCCAATCGTGTGGCTCGGCACGCTTGGAGCGGATGCAATGGGCAAAGATTTGGCGCTGGAGTTGGGCCCCACCTTTGCCCCGTTGTTTGGCAATGCTGGCAAGGCAATCGCGGTCTGGTTCATGATGTTAAGCATGTTTTCCGGCACCTTGCAGCCGCTCGCCGGTGCCTCGCGCACGTTGTCCCAATTATCGGAAGACGGCTTGTTGCCACGCGCTCTCGCATTGCGTTCGCGCACCGACACACCTTGGGTGGCGACGTTGCTGACGGCTGGGATGGCGATCTTGTTCCTGTTAATCGGCGACCCGATCTGGCTAATTGCCGCTGCCAATTTTACTTACTTGATCAGTATTGCATTGCCCAGTGTTGCGGTCTGGCTGCTGCGGCGTGATGCGCCCGCGATGGCGCGGCCTTACCGCGCTCCTCGTGGCACCATCATGCTCGGACTGGCTGCCGCCGTCATGTGGGCGGTGTCCGCGTTATTAGGATTCGAGCAGTTCGGATTGCCGACCGTACTAATCGGTTTGGCCTTTGCCTATTCTGGCTCGTTGCTGTACATGTGGCGCAGGATTGCGGACCGGCGCGATTCCGGTTTGCCGGGCATTGCACGCACGCTGCACCTTAAGCTAACCGGCGCGATGATACTGGTTATGGTGTTGGACGGCACCGGTTATCTTCTGGCAGTCGCCAACATTCCACGCCCCGAGGGCGTCTTGATGACGGCACTGGCGGATATTTTCGTCGCCGTCGCCATGCTCACCATTGCCGTTGGGTTAGTGTTGCCTGGCATGATCGCCCATTCAGCAGTCGAGATTCCGAAGCCGCAAAACAGCTTGCCAGCGGCACGCTGACAGAGCTTTCGCGTGCCATGCAGGCGCTTGGACGCGGTGATATTAACGCGGCCCATGCTAGTGTTTCATTTACCCCCGTGCGGGCACGTTCACGCGACGAAGTCGGCGAGATGGCCGCAAGTTTCAATTTGCTACAGTATGAAGTTGCCAACGTAGCCACTGGGCTCGACGGTGCCCGCGAAGGGTTGCGTCATGCGCAGCACGAAGTCACCACTGCGCACTTCAAACTCCAGCAACGCATCCACGAGCATGAGCAAGTTGAAGAAAAACTGTCGGGCATCCTGGATTCCATCCCGATGGTGGTGTGGTCTATTTCCGCTGAATATGCGCTGCTGTATATAAACCCGGCGTCGCACGTCATTTACGGACGGTCGGTGGCAGAGTTTACCGCGGACCCTACTTTGTGGACCAAAATCGTGCACCCCGATGACCGCACCAGGTTCAGGCAGTGGCTGGCGCAAGTATTAATCGGGGACCCACAAACGCTGGAATATCGCATCGTGCGGCCGGATGGCGAGGTGCGCTGGCTTGAAGATCGCGCCAGAACGGCTCGCGATGCGCATGGCAATCCACTCAGGCTTAATGGTGTGGCAACTGATATTTCCGAGCGCAGGTTACGCACTGCACGAATCGAATCCCTCGCTAATTTTGATCCACTGACCGGGCTGCCCAACCGGAATCTCTTCGTCAACCGTCTCGAACAATCATTACGTCATGCACGTCGTGCACGGTCCAGAGTTGGATTACTGTTTCTCGATATCGATCGTTTTAAATACTTCAATGACAGCTTTGGCCACGCATTCGGTGACAGCGTGCTTAAGGAGTTTGCCTTCAGGATTAAATCAGTCCTGCGCGACGAAGACACACTCGCCCGTTTTGCAGGTGACGAGTTCGTCATCCTTTTAGATCACATCAGAGAGTCAGAAGACGCCGCCAGTGTCGCTTTGAAAATACTGACCGCGTTTGCGGAGCCAGTGTCAGCGGATGGACGTGAACTACATATGAGCGCCAGCATCGGCGTCAGCGTCTATCCCGAAGATGCCGATAGCGCTGACACTTTACTCAAGCACGCAGACCTGGCAATGTATCGGGCTAAAGATCAAGGTCGCAATTGCTTCCAGTGTTATACGGTGGAAATGGGTGCTAAGGCAGTGGAAAGGGGGCATCTTGAAGATGCTCTACATCACGCGTTAGAAAACAATGAATTCGAGCTGCATTACCAACCCCAGATCGATTTGGAAAACGGACATGTAAAAAGTATCGAAGCGTTGATCCGCTGGCGAAATCCAAAACTTGGGTTCGTAGCGCCCGGACGTTTCATTCAGATCGCGGAAGAAACCGGCCTTATCGTTCAGATCGGCGAATGGGTACTGAAAACGGCTTGCGCGCAAGCCAGCATCTGGCATCAAGCGGGTTATCCGCTGACCGTGGCAGTGAATGTGTCGGGTCGTCAGCTTAAGCAAAAAAACTTCCTGCATTTGGTGCAGGACGCGATCGAGGCAGCCGACTTGAAGGCAAACTATCTTGAGTTGGAGTTGACCGAAAGTATGTTGATGAACGACTCCGAAGCGACGATTCAAATTCTGGATGATCTAAAAGTCCTTGGGGTTCAGCTATCGATTGACGATTTTGGAACCGGCTTTTCAAGCTTGAGTTATCTGAGTCGATTCCCTATAGATATTATCAAAATCGATCAGACGTTCGTTGCTGGTCTTGCTATCAAACCGGAGGCGGCATCCATTACACTGGCGATCATCGCACTGGCAAAGGCGCTTGGTCTTAAAACCGTCGCGGAAGGCGTGGAGACGGTCGAGCAACTTAATTTTTTGTATGAAAATGAGTGCGATGCGATACAAGGGTTTTATTTCAGTCGCCCATTGCCTGTGGCAGAAATGACAGCGTTACTGCAACGCGGTAGAAAACTACACCTCGGTAAAACTCACGATCTGGGTCCTTATCTGCATCTGATTCCACATTTAGGGACGGATGGTTAGGTTTCAAGCGGCGTCGTCTTCGGCCGCTTGGTGGCGTGATGGAAAAGGGGGCGTTAGCCGAGCTGGGCATTCGCCAGCTCGCTGATGGATATCAGTTATCTTTTACGTCCGTATTCGGATACGGTGATGTTATTCGGGCTTTGTCAGGGCGTGATCATTTAGTGCGTCGATACGACGTGCTGCCAGTTCTGATAGCAGATGAGATGAGGACAATGCAAGGCGCAGTAAGGTTTCCGTGTCCAAGATGTCGAGGGTCGGCATTGTGTTGTCGTCGCGATCTGTGTTGCTTAAGTGGGCTAGGTTGATGCAGGTTTTTATGTCTTGGCAGATGTCTAACGTCAGGGCGTAAAATTCGGCTTCTCGGTCGCCTTTTAATGTTGGGGTTAGCCATGAGAATGACTTGTGGAATGATTCGATTGGTGGTTTGGAGGAGGATGGGTTGAATTCAGGCTTGCTCATGATTGCACCTTGGAGGTGAATGATGAGGGTGCTGTTGGGATTGGTGAAGGGGAAGGGTGTGGGATCGTTTGCGAACGGGAATGTGTAAACGAGGTTCTGCTAAGCATATCGACGGTTCCTTTGTTGGTTATACCGCTACTCGCTACCAAGCGGGTGGGCGGCAAATGGCAGAGTTGGTAGACCGTCAACAAAGGCAAGCGGCAGGCCGAAGCCTCTCTACCACTGCCGCCCCGTGAGGGCGCACAATGGCAAACGCACACAGAAAAACGGCTTTACGCCGTTTGTACGCCTTTGTTGAATCGGGCTACCAACCCGGTCCCTTTTTTTTAGGGACGAAATGAGTATAAAGCATCATCGCTTTTTTTTGAAGTCTCGATTTTCTAGCTTTTGCTGTTTGCCGATTTGCCCAACAAATTAGGCTTTGTTTTTCTACGCGCCGATGGCGCATTGTTTGGCAAATGATTATTTCAATGTCGTTGATAACTTGAACGGCTGGCGCTCCGTGGATGCTTGTCGGGGGTGGCCCGACAGCCAGTTACTTTCTTTTGCTTCGCCAAATGAACAGTAACCAAAGAAAAGGCGACCGCAGAGACGCCGCCCTTCGGGTCCCCAAGTTTTTCGACCGTCAGTCGGGTTGAAAGACCAACTCGCTTCGCTCAAACATGTCTTCCAACAATTCCCGACTAACAGCCGAAAAACTTGGCAGCATCTATGTAGGGGTACGTCAAAAGCAAAAGCAAAAGCAAAAGCAAAAGCAAATTCAAAAACAACCGCAACCGCAACCGCAACATCAACAGCCGTCATGGTTGATGTGATTCAGTTTGTACTAATCTCACCTATCAGCTTTACATGTCTGCACGCACTAGATTTGTCAGCATCGTGTTTAATAATGAAGCGATGACGATTGAAGAGCGACTTGGTTGGCTGGCTTTAGACTATTAATTCGGTAGTGTCGGGAACGTCGGGCTGGGTGGATAAGTTTTTCAGTGCAGCTTTCAGTCCGTCAAAGCATTGCTTGTCGATTGCGCTACCGACCATTGCGGCCATCATCTCTAGTGCTTGCGGTACTGGGATTGGCCCGCGATAAGGGCGATCGGCGGTAATGGCATCAAAAATATCGGCGGTTGTAATGATGCGTGTTTCAAGGCTGATCTCGTCGGCATTGATTCCGCGAGGATAGCCGCGCCCGTCCAGTCGCTCATGATGCGCTCCGGCGACCCGCGCCAGTTCGGCAAAAGCGCCAATGCGCGATAAGATGGTTTCGGTGTAGGTGGCATGAAGCTTCACTGCTACCCACTCTTCTGCATTAAGTTTGCCTGCCTTATCCAGCACACTGTTACTGACACCCAGCTTTCCTACATCATGCAGCAACGCGCCACGCTTCAGCCATCGGCGCCTGGCGAGGGAGAGCCCGAGCGCTTCGGCAATCAAATCCGTATAAAACGCTACCCGTGTGCTGTGACCACTAGTGTAGGGACTTTTAGAATCGACGACCTGACCAAAAGCGGCGGCAATATCATCAAGGTAATCATCGTCAACTGGCACTTCATAGCTGCTGGGCTCAAGCGCAAGAACTGCTGGCGCGATATCTGGCGCGATCAGGGTAGACCAGAATTCACTGGCTTGGGCTGCGCGTTCAAAGGCTTGGACTAACTGTGGATCGAACCAGCGACCTGAGCGTAGGCGTACTTCGTTGATTGCTGCCTCAATGCCATCGGCTGTAAGAAAGACATCAATGACCTGCGCCATCAGTGCAATACGGGCAAAAACAGGTATGGCATCGCCCGCCAATCCATCAGGTTTACCTTGTCCGTTGTAGTGTTCATCCAGGCTATAAATACCGCCAGCGACAGCCTCCGAAAATCGCAACAGCCGTGCGATTTCGGCACCGCGCTGGCAGCGGGTGGCAATCAATTCGCGCGCAATTTGACTACCGTCGCGCAAGATCGTCAACACACTACGAAAACGGTCGGCTAGTCCAGCCTTAAGGCCGGTATGGTTGAGAACGAATTTAAGCACCTGCGGTAGACTTTCACCGACAGTTTTAAAGTCACGCTTGAAGTTAATGTCGTCGGTGAGATACAGCTCGCAGATGCGTGCGGCGTTGCTGCTGCAGCCCAAGTCCTTCAGCAGCAAGGTGTAGTAAAGATCCCATAGCTGGTCCTCAGAAAGCCCCAGCTCACGCCCAATGTGCATTCCAATCCAGCAGCAACGCATACAATGCCCGGGCGGTTGACCTTCCGTGATGTCAAGTGCATAGCTAAGCGAACCGATCAATTCCGACAGTTTGATGCCACCGGCCGGAGGAAAAGCATCCAAATTGGTGTGAAGGTTGTGCATCCGCGACATCCCTTACTTGGCATAAATGAAGCTTAATTCTACGCGACGGAGGGGGAGTCTTGGGAGTTATATTGGTATGTAGCTTGGGGGAAATTTAATGAGTAAGTACTGCGTCCTCACCCCGCGCCTTTGTATGACAATAACGTGTGCGTTATCGATTGCGCTATCTAATAGGCTTTTAACGCTTTTAACGCTTTTAACGCTTTTAAGATTGTTACGCGTTGGGGTATAAGTCAAAACGCGCATGACGTATTTCTTTCATGTGCAGATTAATGATTCACTACGGCTTGCTTGAAGTGAAGCGTCAAAAAAACGTTCACGTAGGGGCCATGCAACATAAAAAGTGGATAGCAAATATTTCGCTGAATATTAGTAATACCTAATATTCAGCATTTATTAGTAATTCCTAATATGTTGAACCTAACGACCAATTATCTTACGCTCGCGCAGATCAGCCAAGGTGTCTTCGGACAAATTCAATTCACCCTGCAGAACCTCTTGGTTTGACTCACCCAAATGCTGGCCGGCCCAGCGGATGGTGCCGGGCATGCGTGACAGTCTGGGAACCGGTGACGTAAGGCATACGTCGCCACGGTCATGATCTGGCACGTCGACAAAGTTGCCGCGTGAGATCACTTGCGGGTGATGCATCAAATCATCAATACTTTGAATTTTTACCGCAGGAACATCTGCCAGTTGAAAAGCGGCGAGTGCTTCTTCGGTTGTGCGAGTTTTCAACCATGCGTTGATGGCGGCGTCGAGCAACGGCCGATGCGTGACTCTATCCTTGTTGAGTTTAAACATCGGTTGTTCCGGCATTTCGGGATGACCGACAACGGTCATGAGCCGACCAAAGACGCGGTCACCTGTTCCGCTGACGAAGATCCATTCATTGTCGCCGGTTAAGTAAGCGCCACCTGGAGACACGTAGTCGGGCGTATTGCCGGTGCGCTCCGTCACCTTTCCCTGATGTCGGTATTTCATCGGGATGTCTTTCAGGAAGGGAATCATGGTCTCATAGAGCGCCAGATCCACTTCGTCGCCAACATTCTCTTTGTGCAGATGTTTGCCTAGTAATGCGGTGACCGCGCCAAAGGCTGCCCATAATCCGGCGGTGAAATCGCAAACAGGCAATCCGGCTTGCTGCGGTGCCGTGTCCTTTTCGCCCGTGACGTACACCAGCCCTGAAAAGGCTTGGGCGTTGCGGTCGAAGCCGGGCGTGTCGCGCCAAGGTCCGTCTTGGCCGTAGCCGCTAATACGCACGATGGTAATGTCGGGACGTTGCTCTTTCATCCAGGCCGAAGTAATTCCCCATCGATCAAGCGTTCCGGGCCGGAAGTTTTCGATGAGAAGTTCAGTCGTTTTAAGAAGTTGGCCTAGGATGGTGCGACCTTCTGGTGTACGAATATCGAGCGCGACGGACCGTTTATTGCGTCCGATTGTTGACCACCAATAGCCGCTATCGCTTTCACGGTCGGAAGGAAAGGCGCCCAGTGTACGCATAGGATCACCCACTTCTGGCAATTCTATCTTGATGACATCAGCGCCAAAGTCTGCCAATAGAGTGGCGGCAAACGGAGCAGAAATGAAGGTGCCAAGCTCGATTACGCGTATTCCTTTTAGCGCTGGTTTGAGGGGCGTGTCTTTGTGGAGTATAGGTTGTGTCATGGCAAAGAGCGTGATTTCATTAGATATCTACGTGATGAATTAGCATTGCTATTGCTGTGCCGAGAGGGATAACCAATCTTGGTCATTGTATGATGCCAAGTCTCTTGGCGAGCTGCTTCGCCTTTTCGGATTCCGCTTTGAGGTCGACCGTGAATTGCGCATTGGTTGGGGTGATCGACTGCGCACCCATTGTGACCAAACGCTCTTTGACTTCGGGATCCTGCATGGCGCCGTTAATAAGGGCGCTCAGGGTCGCTACGACTTCTTTTGGCGTTCCCGCCGGTGCTACAAAACCGTACCAGACAGGCGTCGGGAGATATGTCGGTAAGCCGAGTCCTTCCGCAATGGGAGGGATATCTGGAAAAAGCGCCGAGCGATGGGTGTCAAACACAGCCAGCCCACGCACCTTTCCTGCGCGCAGATGCTGCTGCACCAAAGGCACCACGACGGGAAACAACGCAATGTGGCCCCCGAGCAGGTCGGTCATAGCCTGTGCAGTGCTCTTGTACGGAATCTCAACGACATCAATGCCAGTGGCCTGTTTAAAAATCTCCATCTCCTGTTCACTGATTGTGCCGGGACCGGAGGAAGCATAGCTCAATTTACCCGGGTTGGCCTTGGCATAGGCCACTAGCTCTTTTATATTATTGATCGGCAAAGCAGGGGAGAGAGCCAGCACCAGAGGGATGGTAGCCACTTTTGCGATGGGAACGAAGTCTTTGACCGGATCGTAAGGCGGTGTAGATTTTTGGATCGGTGCGATCACGAATGGATTCGCGGCGATGAGAATTGTGTATCCGTCGGGTGCCGATTGCAACGCAGTCAGGGAGCCGATCAAACCACCTCCACCATCCCGGTTCTCGACAATCACTGATACATGTGATTTCCTGGATATGCTCTCGCCGATCGTGCGGGCCATGACGTCGCTCCCGGTACCCGGCGAATACGGCACGATAATCTTGATTGTCTGATTTGGATAGGGGCTGGCGTGGGCGATGATCGCTGCGCTCGCCAGCGATAGTGCCAACGCCAACGACAATACCTTTCCTAATTTAATCTTGCGGTTTGTTCTTCCGATATTCCATGAATCCATTGCTGTCTCCTCAAAAATCAACTTGAACTTGATTAACGCCGCGCCCTTTGCGGGTCTGCGGCATTTTTTTATTGTATAACTATTTAACTTTCTGATGTAATAATAAATCGATTCGGTCCGAAGCCGCGGACTTTTAAAAAGTCAATTTTATGATGTTGTTACCTTTTGATAGGTTGTCCGACACGCCAAAATGACAGGCGTTACTGGGACTTAATTGTGCAAACGCCCTATCAGTTTGTCGGGCTATTTCTTTCTCTTCATCGAAAGAATCTTTATATAAAAAAATAGTGTCCGATCAATTATCCAATCACGTCATGGATTGATCGTTTTCATGCGAGTGGATCAAAGTACCTGTTTTTTTGACGCTGTTTCCAATCTCTTTGGAAGTCACACATCGTGTAAAAAAATACGGTAATAGCTCTGTAAGCTAAGCTGGTAGGGGTGATGGCGCTAAAGAAAGGTCTCTAAAAATTAGGCCCCGGTGGCTATCGTTATTAATTGTCTCTGAATGCTCAATCTATATTGAGGAGTTGATCAAGCGACAAATGTTGTTTAAAGAATGACAGCATGATGGGAGGTAATTGAGAAAAAAATTTCATTGCGCCACACTCGAAAAACCATTTCGAAATGGTGATATGGTGAAAAGTGCGCGACGCTAGTTGGCCTATTTGAATAGCTTAATTTTCTTATGTGAAAAATATTAGAAAATAAGGTTAGACGATTTAACGCACAATAATCTAAATAGTTATACAATTAGATTTGATGATTGATTATCCGCTCCCCGACCATTGCGCAGATGCGACAACTGTGGCCGCTGGAGTAAGTTAAACGACTGAAAATTAAACGACTGAAAACTGGGAGCGCATCTGTGAATTGGCCAACCGTGATTTACAACGAAGAGGTGATGAGAGAAGGTTTCGGAATAGAAGACGTGTGCATTCCTCTGGAAGCCAAAGTGGCGTTTTTAGATGCACTCTCCGAGACCGGCTTGAAACGGATAACAGTCGGCGCTTTTGTCAGCCCGCTCTTCGTTCCACAGATGGCTTGCTTTGAGGAACTGTTGCGCGCATTCCACCCGAAAGAGGGCGTGACGTACTTGACCTTTATTCACAATCAGAAGGCCAAGAAGCGCGCTGAGCAATATTCTCCCCCTCTGACAATCGAAGAGGAGTTCTGTACGCTGTTTCTCGATATCTGCGACGTTCATCAGCGCAGAAACGTCAATCGCTCGGTCGAGCAGATGATGGAAGGTTGGCCAGAGGTCATTCAGGATGCAAAGGAACGTGGCATCAGCAAAGCCCGCATTGGAATCGGCTCCGCGTGGGGTTCCAACTTCTTGGGAAAGTTTTCTCAGGATTATCGCTTTTCTTTTCTCGAGCGGCAAATGGCCTTGTTAAATGCGGCCGGAATAGCCGTCGTTGAGATCGCACTGCACGATTCGCAGAGTTGGTGCTTGCCTCCCGAGATGGAGGAGGATCTCAAAAAAATCAAACTTCGTTGGCCCGAGGTCAAACAGTTCAATCTGCATATGCATAACGCGCGCGGCATGGCGCTGCCTGCGATTTATACCGCCTTGCGCACTCTGGATAAAGACGACACTGTGATCATTGAGGGAACGCTCGGAGGAATCGGAGGCGGGCAATTCGGCGGGAACGGTCGTGCATCGGGAATGGCGGCGACCGAGGATGTCATCCATATGCTGGAAGGACTGGGCATCGATACCGGCGTGGATCTGGATAAGATCATCGACTGCGTATGGATGCTGGAGAAAATTATTGGTCGCGCCGTATTTGGTCACGTGGCTAAGGCTGGCCCAAGACCAATGCATCCGGATGCATTTTACGATCCGAACATTCCGGGTTTAGAAAGTCTGGAAGCGGCCAAGCATTTTAAGTTGGGGCCGCAAGCATACCAAAAAGAGGGTTACACCCCGTGGAAGCATCCTATCTCTGGTCCTTACTATCAAGGGCCGCGAGAATCTATAAATGATGGACATAAGGAGAAGACAAATGGACTTTAGTTATTCTGATGATCAAGAGATGATCCGCGATTCGGTGAGGAAATACGCTGAGGCGGAACTTCTTACCCAATACAAGCGATGGGACAGAACCGGTGAGTGGCTGACCAAGGATTTCATGGACAAGCTGATCAATATGGGATTGTTGCGGTTGCGCCTTCCAGAAAAGTACGGTGGTCAGGGTTATTCGTTCGTCGACTGCGGGATCGTGTGTGAGGAGATTGGTCGTTGTGACCATAACATCCGGTACATCATCAGCAACGCCATTCACCTCGGTGAAATGGCTTCGTCCATGGCGCCAGAGTTGCAAGAAGAGTGGATTCCACGTATTGCCAACGGCGAAATGATGTCGCTGGCCTTCACCGAACCCGGCGGTGGTGCCGATGCAGGCAACATCACAACTAAGGCAGTTAAGGATGGCGATCATTACATCATCACCGGCGAGAAAACCAGCATCACCTTTTGTGGGGTCTCGAAGGTGGTGTTCGTCTCGGCTCGGACCGGCGGACCCGGACCTCGGGGACTTTCATTCTTTCTGGTTCCAACCGACACGCCTGGCGTTACCGCCACGCCTTTCGAGCGCATGGGACAACGGATTGATCGTGCGGGTAGCTTCTTCTTTGACAATGTGCGGATACCAGCACGTAATATGATCGGCGAGGAGAACCAAGGTTTCATCTGGGCGATGACGATCATCGGTTACAACCGCAATTTCGTTCCATTGGCTTGTATCGGCGCTGCCCAAAAATCCCTCGACGAAACAATCGAGTACGTCAAGATCAGACAAGTTATGGGGCGTTCACTTTCAAAATGGCAAGGCGTGGCAAACGAACTGGCAATGGAGGCAACGAAGCTGGAGGCGGCACGTATGTTGTGTTACCGCGCTTTGTCATTGAAGGACAAGGGACTGCGCCATGATAAAGAATCGTCGATGGCCAAGTGGTGGGGCGTGAAGGCGGCCAACGAAGTCCTTTATACGTGTATGCGTTTGCACGGCCATTACGGTTGGGCGAAAGATTTGCCGTTCGAGCAACGACTGCGGGATTGTCTGGGAATGGAGTCTGCGGACGGACCGCGTGAGGTGCATCTGGGCATCATTGCGCGTGACATACTTGGGAAAGAATTCGCCCCATTTTGAACCAACACCACATTGCAATATAAATGCATGGAAATCCGCCCGATGATGGGATCACGCGCACAATCGGATGCTGTGATGACGGCGGGGACTAACAGCAAGAGGGAGTACTTATGAAGCTCGAAGGCATCCGTGTCATTGACCTGTCGCGCTTTCTGCCCGGACCAATGTTGACGCAGTTCATGGCCGATCACGGCGCCGAGGTCATCAAGATTGAGTCAGTCGACGAGGGCGAGCCGACTCGCGCCGTTGGCGAGATGCGCGACGGGGTCAGCGTATTCTTTGCCAACTCCAGCCGCGGCAAGAAGAGCCTGGCGCTAGATCTAAAGCAACCGGCCGGACTGGAGGCATTGATGCGGCTGATCGAGGTCTCGGACGTCGTCATTGAGGCGTTTCGGCCCGGCGTGGCCGGCCGCATCGGCGTCGGCTATCAACAGATCAGCGCGCGCGCGCCGCACATCGTATATGCATCAATCTCTGCCTTTGGGCAGAGCGGTCCGTACCGTGACCTCGCCACCCACGACCTCGCGATTGAGGCGATGGCCGGTGTGCTGTCGCTGAACCGGGGCAGGGATGGCGAGCCTGCAATTCCCGGATTGCCGGCAGCAGACATGCTGGCGTCGATGGTCACGCTCTCAGGCGTGATGATGGCGCTGCTTCGTCGCAAAGAAACCGGCCGCGGGGATTTTATCGACATGGCAATGGCTGATTGCTTGCTTGCCGCTATTCCCAACAACCTCGACACAGCGATGGCGGGGAGACGTCAACCTAACGTCCCCGAGGCGCGCTCGCTCGGCGGCAACGCGCTCTACGCCATTTACGCTACCAAGGATGGCGACTGGATCGCGCTCGGCGGGCAAGAGATGAAATTCGCTGTCAATCTTCTCACCATGCTGGGCCGGCCCGATCTGATCGATATATGCAAGCTGCCGCCAGGTAAGGGGCAACATCCTGTGCGTGACTTTCTGACAGAAACCTTCCGCACTAAAACCAAGAGCGAGTGGGTGGCCTATTTCAAGGGTCGAGATATACCCTTCGCACCCGTGCAAACGCTGCCTGAAATGCTCGAAGACGCCCACTTCAGGCAGCGTGGTGCTGTCATAACCGATGAACGTGGCTGGGACCATATCGGCAATCCAATCCGATTCACGGACGAACCGGGACACACACGCTTCGACGCGCCAGCGCTCGGGCAACATTCGGCAGCGATCTTGCGTGAACTGCACTATTCGGAAGGTGAGATCGCAAAACTCCAGGAGGATGGCACCATCAAAGAAGCAACACAGGAAGATATCTCGCGTCATACCGGCTCGGACAAGACGATACCCATTGGCGGCGCTGCGTAAATCTGCATTTTGAAAATTCGGGCTTTTTTGGGTTGTGATGCAACTAGCGACATTTGTTTAATCAATGTCGTGATGTTGCATCGCTTTAGGTGACTTGTGCTGCATTTTAGGTGATCGATTTGTTTTAGCTGTGCATGCGCAAACGCCTTATGGCGAACTAGCCTTGCTGGATTCGGTGGCGAAATTTGCGTTCTCCCATTGTTTTCACCAGATAGGTAAAAGAAAACTGATATTTCGAATGTCAACGATTGCAAAGAAGGATTATCTTTTGTTAAAAATGGTGGCCTTCGGGTAATTGTTCCCATCTTTTTTCGCCTTGTCATTGCCATTATTTAATCTCAAAAGTAGTGAACGTCGCTGCTTACGGAATGCACACAAACGCTTGCTTTTTCACGTTTGAAATCGTCAAAAAATCAGGCCAATTTATCTACCTAAAACGATTTTCCATTTATCGTTTAATAACGACATGTGCTAATATAATTTGCATGACAAATACTGTAACCAAGCCCCGCAAAACCACTACTACGGTATCCCGTAAACCTCAAAAAGCCGCCGCTACAGTAGCAGAGGCATTACGCCGTCAAATTGTCACGGGTAAGCTCAAACCTGGCGACAAGTTACATCCCGAGAACGTACTACAAATCGAATTCGGCATCTCGCGTCCAACGCTTCGCGAAGCGTTGCGCCTTCTCGAATCTGAGTCGCTCATCACCATCGCCCGCGGCAGACACGGTGGGGCACGTGTGAACTCAATCGATGTCGGTGCCGCGGCCCGCCAAGTCGGTCTGTTTCTACAAATCGAAGGCACGACACTAGAAGACATATGGCTCGCTCGCATCGTCATTGAACCACCAGCCGCCGGATTGCTGGCGGCGTCGCGCAACCCCATCGCCTTAGCTGAGCTTGAGGCAAACATCGCCGAAGCACGCGAGGCCGCGCAGTCTGATCTGATACGCTACGCCGATCTCAGCGCTGAGTTCTCAATGCTTATTACTCGCCACTGCGGCAACAAAACGATCCATCTTCTCGCTTCACTAATCTACAACATCATCCGCCGCCAGCACGAGCATGTAACAGAACGCACAATCGAAAAAGCCAGTGTCGACAAGCTACGTCAAGACAGCATCAAAGACCGCCAAAAAATGGTGAAGCTGATGCGCAGCGGCACGCCCGCCGCCGCCGAGAAGTTTTGGCGCACGCATCTGGAACACACCCGCGACCTGGTCATGAGCGCATATAGAGCGCCAAGAACGATTGATGTGTTGAATGAGCCGATTGGTGAACTGCGTGCGGTTGGGATTGTTAAGCGACCTGCGCGTCTGGCCCAGTGAATTCGAAGACTGCAGCGCTGATTGATGGAAAGTATCCGACGCTGTTTTACATCAAAACTGACAGTAAAACTCACGGTTAAATCGTCTCACCTGAGTACGGCCCGGCTCTACCGCAGGTTGTCATCAGATGGGAATCCCGTCCCTCGCTGCTTGTCGGCTATCCTCGACGCGATGGGACTTCATATCGGGGTGCAATTTTTACCGACTTCATCCGCACACGCTTAAAACGGTGGCGTCTATACTAAAAATTAGATGTGGTAGTCTTACGCGAATCTGACCGCCTGCCGATTAGGTGGATCAACTTGATAAGAATTTATAAACCATCAAAGATTATTGGGAGTTTTTCATGAAGCCATATGTCATCTGTCATATGTTGTCCTCCATTGATGGACACGCGCTCACTGACGGCTGGGCGCGCCCTTTTAAAAAAAATGCTGGCGACCTGTATGAGAAGCTTGCTCAGCAATTCAAGTTCGATGCATGGATCTGCGGTAGGGTCACAATGCAGGAAATCGCGCACGGTGACGATTATCAGAGAGGCCTGGCCAAAGCACCCGTTCCACGCATTCATTATTTTGCCAACCGCAATGCGGACTGCTATGCCATCTCAATTGACCCTCACGGCAAAGTGGCTTGGAAGAGCAACGTAGCGCTCGCTTCGCATGTCGTCGCGGTTGTGACAGAAGCGGTGTCGGATGATTATTTGGCCTATCTGAAATCCATCAACGTGTCTTATATTTTTGGTGGCAAGACAGAAATTGATCTGGCCCATGTCATTGCAACCCTTGCAAATGAACTTGGCACTAAGCGTCTTATCGTCGAAGGCGGACCCGCGGTGAGCGGGTCATTTGTAAACGCAGGGCTTGTCGATGAGGTCAGTGTTCTTATCTTGCCGCTGATTGATGGACGTGGTGAGCATCCCGCATCGTTTGAGATCGCCAAAGATGTCTGGTCGCAGCCAACTTACCTTACATTAGAGTCGGCAGATATCCAAGAAGGCGGCGGTGTGTGGTTGCGCTACAAGAAGCAGTGATGTCCCAAAAAAATAGCATTTTTGGGATTTTAATACGTGCATCCCTCAATTTTGATGCGCAGTATAGAAAGTGTCTGCAAATCGGCAGCATCGCTGAACCAGCAGTAAGCCTGGACCTTAGCTAAGGTATGGCCAAAACACACCAGATCCACCGGATCAAATGAACGGCGCACTGCGGGATACCGGTCAGAGTTGCTATTTCTTAATGGAAAACCTGGCGGGTTACTCCTGGCGTGTTGTGTACCAAATCAACATCCTCCAGGGCTTGCCTCAATTGAGGTCAATCTGCAAACAATACGAAAGCCAGAAGTCATTGAATTCGCAGCAATTACGCCTGTTTTAGCTGCGGTTTGCTTGTATTTTGCTTCGGTAATGCGCGAAGTAAAGTTGATACATCCTTCAAATTCGAGGTAATACCGCTAAATTGTAAAATTAGGCGGGGATCCGCAAGATGCCTGGTTCACATCCGCTTTTCACTTATCCAAGCGATAGTGCGTCGAAGGTGCGCCCGGCATTCCGAGGTGTGAGTACCCAAATTCGGGCGTCGCATAAAGTTGTTGACCCCGCCGCATGTGCAACTTTGTACGCCCCTTGTCAGTGCCTGTGTATGTCCGTTTTAACTCGTTTAACCTTATACCTATCGAACGCCCATAAAAAAAGCGCGTAAGTCTTTGAAATCAAAGACTTACGCGCTATGTTCTTGGCGGAGAAAGGGGGATTCGAACCCCCGGTAGGCTATGAACCTACACACGCTTTCCAGGCGTGCGACTTAAACCACTCATCCATCTCTCCTGTTTTACTACTCTTCTCTAACTGACTCGATGTTACCGAAGCCGTGTTTCGCGAAGCCGCAGATTATAACAATGTTTTTGGTGGTCTGGCGACTTTCGGTTTTAAACAGTTCACTTTTAACGATTTACCTAGCCTCAAGCGGACTTAAACCAAATTTTTCGGCTTGGTCCAAAGGTTAAGGGAAGCTAACGACAATCTGAATCAGGTAGCCAAAATCCACAAAACCGTCAGGGTGACAACTTACTTGAGTCGCCTTAACGGTTCCTTTTACGACGTTATTGCGCCTCTTTCAACTGATCCAGAATGCCTGGATTTTCGAGAGTGGAGATGTCTTGCGTGATTTCTTCGCCTTTGGCTAGGATTCTCAATAGACGGCGCATGATTTTGCCTGAGCGTGTTTTTGGCAGGTTGTCACCGAATCGGATTTCTTTTGGCTTGGCGATCGGGCCGATTTCTTTGGCTACCCAGTCACGCAGTTCTTTGGCGATTTGTTTCGCTTCGTCGCCGGTTGGGCGGCTGCGTTTGAGGACGACGAAGGCGCAGATTGCTTCGCCTGTGGTGTCATCGGGTCTGCCGACGACGGCTGCTTCGGCCACCATCGGGTTGGCTACTAAGGCTGATTCGATCTCCATGGTGCCCATGCGATGGCCTGATACATTCAGCACGTCATCGATACGGCCCGTGATGGTGAAGTAGCCAGTATCTTTGTTGCGGACTGCGCCATCGCCAGCAAGGTACAAATTGCCGCCAAACTCTGGTGGGAAATAGGTGCTTTTGAAGCGCTCTGGATTGTTCCAGATGGTACGGACCATGGCGGGCCACGGACGTTTTACCACGAGGATGCCGCCTTGACCGTTTGGCAAATCATGGCCGGTTTCATCGACAATCGCTGCCTGAATGCCTGGCAATGGCAGGGTGCATGAACCCGGTACCAATGGCGTCGCGCCCGGTAGTGGCGTGATCATGTGACCGCCGGTTTCGGTTTGCCAAAATGTGTCGACGATTGGGCAACGTTCTGCGCCGATGTGTTTGTGATACCACATCCATGCTTCTGGGTTGATCGGTTCGCCGACGGAGCCTAGCAAGCGCAACGAGGTTAAATCGTATTGCGATGGATGGATCTTTTCATCGGCATCTGCGGCTTTGATCAGCGAGCGAATCGCTGTCGGTGCTGTGTAAAAAATGGTGGCTTTGTGACGCTGAATCATGTCCCAGAAGCGCCCTGCATTCGGGTAAGTCGGAATGCCTTCGAAAATGATCTGCGTGGCGCCAACTGCTGTCGGTCCGTAGGCAATATAGGTGTGGCCTGTGATCCAGCCGATATCGGCGGTGCACCAGTAGACATCATTGGGTTTGATGTCAAAGGTCCATTTCATGGTCAACGCGGCCCACAAGAGGTAGCCGCCGGATGAATGCTGAACGCCTTTTGGGGTGCCGGTTGAGCCGGATGTGTAGAGGATGAACAGTGGATGTTCTGCGCTGACCCATTCTGGTTCGCAATGCTCAGGCTGGTCGGAGACCAATTTATGCATCCAGAGATCAAAGCCGGGGTTAAAGTTGATGTCGCCGCCCGTGCGCTGATAGACGATGACATTTTTGATGCATTCGCAACCGCCGAGGGCGAGCGCTTCATCAACGATGGCTTTTAGTGGCAGACGTTTGCCGCCACGGACTTGCTCGTCGGAGGTGATGACGGCTACTGCGCCTGCGTCAATAATGCGTTCTTGTAGCGATTTTGCAGAAAAGCCGCCAAATACGACTGAATGCGTGGCGCCGATACGGGCGCACGCTTGCATGGCGACGACGCCTTCGACTGACATCGGCATGTAGATAACGACGCGATCACCCTTTTGTACACCGAGCGATTTTAGGCCGTTGGCGAACTTGCAGACTTTTTCGTATAGCTGTTGATAGGTTACTTTGACTACGTCACCGCCGTCGTTTTCAAAAACGATAGCGACTTTGTCGGCGTTGCCATTTTTCAGGTGAACGTCAAGGCAGTTGTAGGAGACATTGAGTTGACCGTCTTCGAACCATTTGTAGAAGGGGGCGTTGGTTTCATCCAGCACTTTGGTGAAGGGTTTATGCCACTCCAGATTTTCACGGGCTAGTCTGCCCCAAAATCCGTCATAGTCGGTTGCCGCCTCCTGGCATAAGGCGTTATAGGCGTCCATGCCAGAAATCGCCGCGTTCTTGGCAAAGTCTGCGGGTGGAAGAAAAACGCGCGTTTCGTGCGACAAAGTTTCGATGTTGGCCATTCGGTGGTCTCCTGCTATTAGAAATTATTGATGCCAGAAAGTAGGCTTTTACACTTACTCAAGCCTTACAGTCAGCGCATTGGTGAAATTTGCATGGTATTCAGGGGTTCTGGTTTGTTAATAGAGCGGTTATGGAATTTCCCGAGGAAAACAGTCGTTCTGTATATCAACTTTTGATAACATTACATGGCTTTATTCCAATAGATTACGCTAAATATGACCTTAATCGTTGACTACGATCGAGCGTATTTGAACAATTTTAAACGGGTTTGTTAGTGGCAACGCGGGCAAACGCCTCTTCGGCCAATTCTGGCCACGCTTGACGTGTAAAATAGCGCAGTCGCACTTTTCAACACTTCAGAACACTATGAGCAACGACTTGAATCCTGTAGCAAAAAAACCGATTGGCATGCTCCCCAATGTCATTTTCATGAGTCGTTGGCTTCAATTGCCACTATATTTAGGCCTGATTCTGGCGCAATGCGTTTATGTATTCCATTTTTGGGTCGAATTAAGCGATTTGATCGGTGCTATTTTTGGCAATGCGGCGTCGCTCCAGCATATTCTTGACGCCGTTACGATTGACGGGGCGATACGGCCGACCAAGCTTACCGAGTCGACCATTATGTTGGTGACATTGGGCTTGATTGATGTGGTCATGATCTCGAATCTGTTGATCATGGTGATTGTCGGCGGATACGAAACTTTTGTTTCTCGCATGAATCTTGAGAATCATCCTGATCAGCCCGAGTGGCTCTCGCACGTTAATGCGTCGGTGTTGAAGGTTAAACTGGCGATGGCAATTATCGGCATTTCGTCGATTCATTTGCTGAAAACCTTTATTAACGCCAATGCGTACGATACTAAGACGCTATTGGCGCAGACCGGTATTCATATAACGTTTTTGCTATCCGCATTGGCGATTGCGTGGTGCGACCGTATTATGACCGCCACCCAACAAAGCCAGCGGATGAACGGTGGCGAACATTAAATGCTGGTAATGGATGCGGAATAAATTGCGCTCTTTACCGATACGCCAAATTTGATTACTGATTCTGATGATGGACGCCTTGATGGAGATGCAAGATGTCGATATATCGCAATTCTGACTATACGGTGCGTAACGATTCGCACGCTTGACCGATTGATTGTTAATTTTAGAAACCTTTCCCGGGGTTTTACCTAGGATTTTACCGAGATACGCCATGACCACGACCACAATTAAGCAAGAAGACCTTATTGAATCGGTAGCTGCAGCATTGCAATACATCAGCTATTACCATCCAGCGGATTACATTCAGCATTTGGCACGCGCTTACGAGGCGGAGCAAAGTCCGGCCGCCAAAGATGCCATCGCGCAGATTTTGACCAATTCACGTATGTGTGCTGAGGGTAAGCGCCCGATTTGTCAGGACACCGGCATCGTGAACGTTTTCCTAAAAATTGGTATGGACGTGCGCTTTGAAGGTTTTAAAGGTGACATCACGGATGCGGTCAACGAAGGCGTACGTCGTGGTTATCTTCACCCAGACAACGTGCTGCGCGCATCGATCGTGGCGGACCCGCATTTTGAGCGCAAAAACACCAAAGACAACACGCCAGCCGTGGTGCACATGGAGCTGGTGCAGGGTAATACTATTGACGTTCAGATCGCGGCCAAGGGCGGCGGATCTGAGAATAAAAGCAAATTTGTGATGCTCAATCCATCCGATTCACTGGTTGACTGGGTCATGAAGACTGTGCCGACCATGGGCGCCGGCTGGTGTCCGCCGGGAATGCTGGGTATCGGTATCGGCGGTACGGCTGAGCGCGCGATGCTGATGGCGAAGCAAGTGTTGATGGAAGATATCAATATGTACGATTTGCTCAAGCGCGGTCCGGAAAGCAAAACGGAAGAATTACGCATTGAATTGTTCCAGAAAGTAAATGCGCTTGGTATTGGCGCGCAAGGTTTGGGTGGTTTGACCACCGTACTGGATGTCAAGATCATGATGCATCCGACGCATGCAGCATCAAAACCGGTGGCGATGATTCCAAACTGTGCCGCCACGCGCCATGGACATTTTGTTCTGGATGGTTCTGGCCCTGCGTTCATGGAGCCGCCTTCCTTGTCCGACTGGCCAGAAGTGCATTGGATGCCGGACACCGAAAAATCGCTGTCAGTAAATCTTGATACGTTGACTAAAGAAGAGGTTGCATCCTGGAAGCCGGGTCAAACGTTGCTGCTAAACGGCAAGATGCTGACCGGTCGCGATGCAGCACATAAGCGGATTCAGGAGATGCTGGCTAAAGGTGAGAAATTACCAGTCGATTTCACTAACCGCGTGATTTATTACGTTGGTCCTGTTGATCCGGTGCGCGACGAGGCGGTTGGTCCGGCTGGTCCGACGACAGCGACACGGATGGACAAATTTACTGACATGATGCTCGAGCAAACCGGTCTGATTTCGATGATCGGCAAAGCAGAACGTGGCCCGGAAACAATCGCATCGATCAAGAAGCACAAGTCGGCCTATTTAATGGCGGTTGGTGGCGCTGCGTATTTGGTATCGAAAGCGATTAAATCCGCTCGCGTTCTTGGTTTCGCCGATTTGGGTATGGAAGCAATTTACGAGTTTGACGTAAAAGATATGCCGGTGACAGTCGCGGTCGATTCGAATGGTATTTCGGTTCATAATACCGGGCCGAAAGAATGGCAGGCGAAGATTCAATCGGCGTCGCTGGCGAATATTCCGGTTACTGCTGCCTGACGAGGTTTATTGCGGTTGGTAAGCGCTTTCCTGATGTTACTTATAAGGACGCAGGAACGCGCGTTTTATTTGGCCGTAGTGATGCCGCGTTGTCGCCTCTTATATAGTCTTAGTTAATAGTCCTTACTAATAGTCTTACAATATGATGACTCCGAGAATGCCGATGGAAAAAGAGAGGCCCATTGGCATTTTTGATTCCGGTATCGGTGGTTTATCGGTTCTTCGTCATATTCGTGACGCCATGCCGTCAGAGAATTTGCTGTATTTTGCAGACTCCGCTCATGCGCCTTATGGCGATAAAACGGAGCAAGCGATCCTGGAACGGTCGCTGTCAATCGCTGAATTTCTGCTCGAACAAAATGCAAAGGCGATAGTAGTCGCCTGTAACACGGCAACGGCCGCTGCAATTAAGGCGATTCGCAGCGCTTATCCCACGTTGGCCGTGGTTGGTATCGAACCCGGGCTGAAACCTGCTGCGCTGCAAACCACGACAAAGAAGATTGGTGTTTTAGCGACGAAGGGCACATTGTCCAGTGCTAGCTTTAACATGTTATCTCAAAAAATTTCAGCCGCAACAGGCGTCCAGTTCACGTTGCAAGCCTGCGTTGGCCTCGCAGATCAGATAGAAAAAGGCGAACTGGATACAGAAACAACGGACTCCATGATATTTCGGTATGTGGCGCCTTTAATTGAACAAAACGTTGATACATTAGTGCTCGGCTGCACCCATTACCCGTTCGTTCGGCCAATGATCGAAAAAATTGTCAAACGCCTTACCTCCACACAGGTTGCGCTCATCGACACCAGCGATGCGGTAACGAAACAGTTGATCCGGATACTTGCGGAATACGATTTGGGCCAAACTAATCCCGAATGTGGGTCTTTGACTGCGTTCACCACTGGCAAGCCAACTGTGCTGAAAAACACCTTTTTTAGTTTGCTGGGATGGCAACCGAGGGTGTTTCAGGTCCCGACGGTACCATGATGAAAAAATAACGCTATTAATCGCATCATTTTCGTATTTTTGAATTGCCAGTACTAATTTTAGTTTGTATAATAGCGAGCTGTTCTGGTCCACAAGATCAAATAGAAATAGTAAGACAGTGGTGGCTGTAGCTCAGTTGGTAGAGTCCAGGATTGTGATTCCTGTTGTCGTGGGTTCGAGCCCCATCAGCCACCCCAATGAAATCAAGCACTTAGCCCACTTTATAGTGGGCTTTTTGTTTTTTTAGGAAGCTAAAACTTCAAATTTAGCAAGATAAATCAAGGGATACCGTGAAAACGGCATCCCTTTTTTTTCTTCAAATTCTGCGTGGTACGTGCATCGCCATTTCTCTGGTTGGGCATAATCTCAACCTGCTCGGTTCCGTTTAGCGGCCATGGCGTATGTAAAGCATAGTCAGCGGGGGTTCCTTGGCAAATCAAATCCGTCGTCTATCTATCTATATATATATAGATAGATAGATAGATAGATAGATACATAGATTGTGCGTCGCCTTTTTGTTAGCAAAAAGAATCGGCGCGAACAATCTCATCTATAAGAAGTAAGTAATTTCATCTTCTTGATCGCGCGCGGGCAGCTTGTCGTGGGCAGAGTAAAGTCTGGCGCAAAGAGATCGGATTTCTGCAGAAGATTGCAGAGTGGCCGCGATGAATTAGAATTATAAAATGACGAATCTGCATAAAAAAGCGGTTGTAGGGCTTCTTCGCCTGCTAATTAGTATGGGCACTTTAGTGTTTGTGCCTGAGCGGACATTGCATTATTGGAGGGGCTGGGCTTTTTTGGGTGTATTTTTGGGCTCTGCGCTGGCGATTACTGTCTATCTGGCAAAAAAAGATCCTAAGCTATTGGCGCGGCGACTAAATATTGGTCCCAGCGCCGAAAAAGTAGAAGGCCAACGCACGATATTAGCGCTGCTCGTCATCGTATTTGCCATGGTGTTTGTTTTGTCCGCCATTGACCATCATTTTGTTTGGTCAACCGTTCCTCTATATATAGTGGTGCTTGGAGATGCTCTTGTCGCCGCGGGGTTCCTTTGTATTTTTTTTGTGTTCAAAGAAAATACCTATGCGTCGGCGATCATCGAGGTCGACGCGAATCAAAAAATCATTTCGACTGGGCTGTATGCATTCGTGCGCCATCCGATGTACGCCGGTGGCGTCGTTATGCTTACTGGCATTCCGCGCGCGCTTGGCGCGTGGTGGGGGTTGTTGTTAGTTGTTTTGATGGCGCTTTTAATTGCGTGGAGGCTCTTTACTGAAGAGATTTTTTTGGCCGAGAATCTTTCTGGCTATGTTAATTACGAAAAGAAGGTTAGGCATCGTTTGCTGCCGTTCATTTGGTGAGGGTACGTGAATGGCGTGGCTTCTTAGAAGTGTTGTTCGCTGCGCAGAGTGTGCGGGCTGCTTTGGCTTCTTCTAATAAGATGCTAATTGTCGAAGTGTTTTCGGCGGTATGTGATGAGGCGCATGAATCCATCGTGATCTCCAATTTTTTCGGGATTAAGTATTATGGAGTACTGAAATAGCGACGGGATTTGCGCGGTAGTTTTGCCTGCTTTCGAGCCGGAATCCGAGATGGAAAAAAAGGTGGTAAAAGTCCTTTTTAAAAGTATTTCAAAATTGTTTATAAAATTGCTTGCCAGTGTTGAGATGTGTTGCTATAGTTCGGCCTCTGTTGAAAACGACGCGAAATACTGAGTACGGCGCAAGCGGTGCGAAGGGCGAAATTGGAGGCGGAAACGAGGTTGTAAAGTGGGGTGTTTTGAGCGGTAGTTGTGAGTTGATTTGGTTTTAAATTGTTTCTAAAATGATTTAAAAAGAAGTTGACGAAAAGTTCGAAGTGCCACATAATCTCATCTCTCTGCTGCTGACAAACAAAACGCTTTGTCAGCGCTGCGAACACCGAGCGTAAGGTTGGGTGTGACGCCAAACAGAGACAGTTCTTTAACAATTAACAGCCGATAAGTGTGGGCGTTTAATGAAAGTGCAGCGTGAACTACTTCGGTGGTTTGCGTATAACTTAAAACATTAAATGTTCACAAAAGAAGAAAATAGGATATTTGCCTGAGTCAAATTGGGGAGATAGCCTGTCAGTATTTTGAGTGAGCGATAGCAGCGATGCTAGGCAGCAATGCCACAAAACAGAGATTAAACTGAAGAGTTTGATCCTGGCTCAGATTGAACGCTGGCGGCATGCCTTACACATGCAAGTCGAACGGTAACAGGGAGCTTGCTCCGCTGACGAGTGGCGAACGGGTGAGTAATATATCGGAACGTGCCTGGTAATGGGGGACAACTAGTCGAAAGATTAGCTAATACCGCATACGCCCTACGGGGGAAAGAGGGGGATTCGCAAGAACCTCTCGTTATCAGAGCGGCCGATATCTGATTAGCTAGTTGGTGAGGTAAAGGCTCACCAAGGCTTCGATCAGTAGCTGGTCTGAGAGGACGACCAGCCACACTGGGACTGAGACACGGCCCAGACTCCTACGGGAGGCAGCAGTGGGGAATTTTGGACAATGGGCGCAAGCCTGATCCAGCAATGCCGCGTGAGTGAAGAAGGCCTTCGGGTTGTAAAGCTCTTTTGTCAGGGAAGAAACGGTCTTGGTTAATACCTGGGGCTAATGACGGTACCTGAAGAATAAGCACCGGCTAACTACGTGCCAGCAGCCGCGGTAATACGTAGGGTGCAAGCGTTAATCGGAATTACTGGGCGTAAAGCGTGCGCAGGCGGTTTTTTAAGACAGGTGTGAAATCCCCGGGCTTAACCTGGGAATGGCATTTGTGACTGGAAGGCTAGAGTGTGTCAGAGGGGGGTAGAATTCCACGTGTAGCAGTGAAATGCGTAGAGATGTGGAGGAATACCGATGGCGAAGGCAGCCCCCTGGGATAACACTGACGCTCATGCACGAAAGCGTGGGGAGCAAACAGGATTAGATACCCTGGTAGTCCACGCCCTAAACGATGTCTACTAGTTGTCGGGTCTTAATTGACTTGGTAACGCAGCTAACGCGTGAAGTAGACCGCCTGGGGAGTACGGTCGCAAGATTAAAACTCAAAGGAATTGACGGGGACCCGCACAAGCGGTGGATGATGTGGATTAATTCGATGCAACGCGAAAAACCTTACCTACCCTTGACATGGCTGGAATCCTTGAGAGATCAGGGAGTGCTTGAAAGAGAACCAGTACACAGGTGCTGCATGGCTGTCGTCAGCTCGTGTCGTGAGATGTTGGGTTAAGTCCCGCAACGAGCGCAACCCTTGTCATTAGTTGCTACGAAAGGGCACTCTAATGAGACTGCCGGTGACAAACCGGAGGAAGGTGGGGATGACGTCAAGTCCTCATGGCCCTTATGGGTAGGGCTTCACACGTCATACAATGGTACATACAGAGGGCCGCCAACCCGCGAGGGGGAGCTAATCCCAGAAAGTGTATCGTAGTCCGGATTGTAGTCTGCAACTCGACTACATGAAGTTGGAATCGCTAGTAATCGCGGATCAGCATGTCGCGGTGAATACGTTCCCGGGTCTTGTACACACCGCCCGTCACACCATGGGAGCGGGTTTCACCAGAAGTAGGTAGCCTAACCGTAAGGAGGGCGCTTACCACGGTGGGATTCGTGACTGGGGTGAAGTCGTAACAAGGTAGCCGTATCGGAAGGTGCGGCTGGATCACCTCCTTTCTAGAGTTTGCCCGGACATTAAGCGTCCACACTTATCGGTGTGTTAGTTAGAAGAAGAACAGTCATATTAGGAACGTGCTAATCAGGACGGGTCTGTAGCTCAGTTGGTTAGAGCACCGTGTTGATAACGCGGGGGTCGTTGGTTCGAGCCCAACCAGACCCACCAGTTATAGAGGTACGATTTAAGGGGGGCTTAGCTCAGCTGGGAGAGCACCTGCTTTGCAAGCAGGGGGTCATCGGTTCGATCCCGTTAGCCTCCACCATTTACTTTTCCGGGCACACCGCCTGGTGCATAAAGTAAGCGTAAAAAATCAAACCTAAGTCAGTATTTGCGCGGGGTAGTAGCGTGAAATAAAAGCGATTTAGGTTTGATCTTTTTAAGATCATTGGCTGTTTGTTCTTTAACAATTTAGAAGAAGTAAAGATTCGTCTGCGCTACGACAGTAGTGTGGATGGGTATGATTGTATCAAATCAAAAAGTATTAAAGAGTTCTCAAAAGAGCATACGTAAGTATGCAAATGCGATAACACTTTGGATACGGCAAACGCTAAAGTAATACTCATAAGTAATATCCTATAACCGGTTTTTGGTCGTGAACGCGATCAGAGGCTAACGTTATAGGGACAAGTGAATAAGTGCACATGGTGGATGCCTTGGCGATTACAGGCGATGAAGGACGTAGTAGCTTGCGATAAGCTGCGGGGAGCCAGCAAACAGGCTTTGATCCGCAGATTTCCGAATGGGGAAACCCACCCTTTATGGGTATTGCATACTGAATACATAGGTATGCAAGGCGAACGTGGCGAACTGAAACATCTAAGTAGCTACAGGAAAAGAAATCAACCGAGATTCCCAGAGTAGTGGCGAGCGAAATGGGAACAGCCTGCACGATTTAGCATCAGCGATAATGGAACACTCTGGAAATAGTGGCCATAGAGGGTGATAGCCCCTTACATGAAATCGGTGGTGTGGAACTAAGTGTGCGACAAGTAGGGCGGGACACGTGTAATCCTGTCTGAACATGGGGGGACCATCCTCCAAGGCTAAATACTCGTAATCGACCGATAGTGAACCAGTACCGTGAGGGAAAGGCGAAAAGAACCCCGGAAGGGGAGTGAAATAGATCCTGAAACCGTGTGCATACAAACAGTAGGAGCGGACTTGTTCCGTGACTGCGTACCTTTTGTATAATGGGTCAGCGACTTACATTCAGTGGCAAGCTTAACCGTATAGGGAAGGCGTAGAGAAATCGAGTCCGAATAGGGCGTTCAGTCGCTGGGTGTAGACCCGAAACCAAGTGATCTACTCATGGCCAGGATGAAGGTGCGGTAACACGCACTGGAGGTCCGAACCCACTAATGTTGAAAAATTAGGGGATGAGCTGTGGGTAGGGGTGAAAGGCTAAACAAACTTGGAAATAGCTGGTTCTCTCCGAAAACTATTTAGGTAGTGCCTCAAGTATCACCATCGGGGGTAGAGCACTGTTATGGCTAGGGGTTCATTGCGAATTACCAACCCATTGCAAACTCCGAATACCGATGAGTGCGAGCTTGGGAGACAGACGCCGGGTGCTAACGTCCGACGTCAAGAGGGAAACAACCCAGACCGCCAGCTAAGGTCCCAAAGATTGGCTAAGTGGCAAACGAAGTGGGAAGGCTAAAACAGTCAGGAAGTTGGCTTAGAAGCAGCCATCCTTTAAAGAAAGCGTAATAGCTCACTGATCGAGTCGTCCTGCGCGGAAGATGTAACGGGGCTAAGCCAGTCACCGAAGCTGCGGATATGTACCTATTTATAGGTCATATGGTAGGAGAGCGTTCTGTAAGCCTGCGAAGGTGTCTTGTAAAGGATGCTGGAGGTATCAGAAGTGCGAATGCTGACATGAGTAGCGATAATGGGGGTGAAAAGCCTCCACGCCGTAAGCCCAAGGTTTCCTGTTCAACGTTCATCGGAGCAGGGTGAGTCGGCCCCTAAGGCGAGGCAGAGATGCGTAGCTGATGGGAAGCAGGTTAATATTCCTGCACCGTCGTGTGATGCGATGGGGGGACGGATCGCGGAAGGTTGTCCGACTGTTGGAATAGTCGGTTTTTGGCTCAGAGAAGGCTGTTAGGCAAATCCGGCAGCGTAATTCAAGGGGTTGAGACGAGTGAATTTATTCATGAAGCAATCGGAAGTGGTTCCAAGAAAAGCCTCTAAGCTTCAGTCACACGAGACCGTACCGCAAACCGACACAGGTGGGCGAGATGAGTATTCTAAGGCGCTTGAGAGAACTCGGGAGAAGGAACTCGGCAAATTTGTACCGTAACTTCGGGATAAGGTACGCCCCGGTAGCTTGACTGGCTCGCGCCAGAAGGGTGAAAGGGCTGCAATAAAAAGGTGGCTGCGACTGTTTAATAAAAACACAGCACTATGCAAACACGAAAGTGGACGTATATGGTGTGACTCCTGCCCGGTGCTGGAAGATTAAATGATGGGGTGCAAGCTCTTGATTGAAGTCCCAGTAAACGGCGGCCGTAACTATAACGGTCCTAAGGTAGCGAAATTCCTTGTCGGGTAAGTTCCGACCTGCACGAATGGAGTAACGATGGCCACACTGTCTCCTCCCGAGACTCAGCGAAGTTGAAATGTTTGTGATGATGCAATCTACCCGCGGCTAGACGGAAAGACCCCATGAACCTTTACTGTAGCTTTGCATTGAATTTTGAACCAATCTGTGTAGGATAGGTGGGAGGCTTTGAAGCGTGAACGCTAGTTTGCGTGGAGCCAACCTTGAAATACCACCCTGGTTTGTTTGAGATTCTAACCTTGGTCCGTTATCCGGATCGGGGACAGTGCATGGTAGGCAGTTTGACTGGGGCGGTCTCCTCCCAAAGTGTAACGGAGGAGTTCGAAGGTACGCTAGGTACGGTCGGACATCGTGCTGTTAGTGCAATGGCATAAGCGTGCTTAACTGCGAGACTGACAAGTCGAGCAGGTACGAAAGTAGGACATAGTGATCCGGTGGTTCTGTATGGAAGGGCCATCGCTCAACGGATAAAAGGTACTCTGGGGATAACAGGCTGATTCCTCCCAAGAGTTCATATCGACGGGGGAGTTTGGCACCTCGATGTCGGCTCATCACATCCTGGGGCTGTAGCCGGTCCCAAGGGTATGGCTGTTCGCCATTTAAAGTGGTACGTGAGCTGGGTTTAAAACGTCGTGAGACAGTTTGGTCCCTATCTGCCGTGGGCGTTGGAAATTTGAAGGGGGCTGCTCCTAGTACGAGAGGACCGGAGTGGACGAACCTCTGGTGTACCGGTTGTCACGCCAGTGGCATTGCCGGGTAGCTAAGTTCGGAAGAGATAACCGCTGAAAGCATCTAAGCGGGAAACTTGCCTTGAGATGATATTTCCCGGGAACTAGATTCCCCTAAAGGGTCGTTCGAGACCAGGACGTTGATAGGCTGGGTGTGGAAGCGTAGTAATACGTTAAGCTAACCAGTACTAATTGCCCGTGAGGCTTGTCCCTATAACCTTAGCAGGTTATAGATTAAGCTAATGAGATATGTGTTTGCCTGAAAAGTGCAATCATACCCAGCAGTGCGGTGACACACCCTTGTCACTGCACTGCAGTAATACAAAACTTTACTTCTTCTAGATTGCGTTGTTTGTTGCCCCATTGGGAACACACGACACTACAGTTTATGCCTGATGACCATAGCGAGTTGGTACCACCCCTTCCCATCCCGAACAGGACCGTGAAACGACTTTGCGCCGATGATAGTGCTGCAACCAGTGTGAAAGTAGGTCATCGTCAGGCTCTTATTAGAAAACCCTCCCCGAGTAATCGGGGAGGGTTTTTGCTTTGCAGAAACGATTTATGCAATGACAACACCCAACACCCAACACCCAACACCCAACACCCAACACCCAACACCCAACACCCAACACCCAACACCCAACACCCAACACCCAACACCCAACACCCAACACCCAACACCCAACACCCAACACCCAACACCCAACACCCAACACCCAACACCCAACACCCAACACCCAACACCCAACACCCAACACCCAACACCCAACACCCAACACCCAACACCCAACACCCAACACCCTCTCAACGTTTAATCTTGAAATTTCCGGACGCCGTGCCCGACCAAGAGACGCCGCTAGTCGATTACCTCCTCTTTGTTGTCTTAACGCTCTTTTTTTTGACGTTGATCAGCGTATTTCCGCTACTTCTCTTCCGTTGCTACCGACGCAGGATAATCGGCAGCAATGGGTACAGTTCGAATAGTCATGTAAATCCGAAAAAATATGATATTTACAATAAAAATGTGGGATTACTAACCGTACTTCAGGTAAGTGATGATAATAAGAGACCTTCAAATCACCCATAATTTTATATTGATCGCGGGTGTCCCACTGATTAAGCTTGTCTGCGCCACTTTTTTATCGGGCTACCTTCGCATCACCGGTCCCTTAAAAGATTATTTAATGTTATCGGAACATGTGTTTTTTTGTAAAATTAGCTGTGCAACGAATGAATTAAGATAGGCTGTATGGGTCCTATTACAGTTAATAACTCAAGGAAATTACACATGAAAAAAATCGCACTTATTCTCGGGTTAACAATGGTTTGTATTGGCGCGCAAGCTGCTGATTGGCAAGTTGTTGGTCAAAGTGATGTATCCAGCCTCCAGTTAGATAAGGATTCTATTAAAGAAACAAACGGCATACGACAAGTATGGTCGATGTGGAACTTTCGAGAGGCGCGTAAGAATGAGGGAGATCCTACGTTTCCGACTTTTAAGTCGTACCAGGATTTGACAGAATATAATTGCGCTGCGAAGACCACGCGATTAGCGCGAGAAATTTTGTTTGTGGAAAATGATGCCAAGGGGGACAAACGCGATCATTCAGAAGCGTTGAAAAATAGTAAGTTTGCCGCACCGGTTAAGGGCTCTTTGGCTGATGGAATTATGACAAATTTCGTTTGTAATCAAACGCTTGGGGCTCAATAATCCCTATCTGAAATAGGAATCGGCGATATGCATATGTCAGAACACCACTTGAATCGCTTTTATTTTAGTCCTGACATGCGTAACTTAATTATCTTCTGATTCCTTTTTTACCCTCTGAGGAAAGCGCTTATAGTGCTGGACCCGATGAATAATAGGATGATGCAAAACCGCTTGCGGTAATTTACTACAATCTGTGGCTCCAGTGTAACTACCGCATGGAAGACAGAATAATTTTCTTCATGCGTTTTTTTATTATTCGCCTTTCTTTCTAATTACTAAAAAATTGGCGCAGTCTGTTATCTGATGTGACATGGATCGTCTTAGATAGGCAATTCATACAAAGAAGACTGTATAATTCTGCCGCGAGTGTCGCCTTCGCATAACGGATAATGCAATCCCCTCCTAAGGGATAGATACAGGTTCGATTCCTGTAGGCGATACCATACTGCGAGATTACGGTCGCATATTTCAGGTTAATAGCGCTATTTTGAATTGAATTTGGTATCCACAATACCGTGTTTCAGTTTGCTATTGATGAGGTACTACAAGGTAATTCCGATACGTACATTGCTTAAATTGCAACTTTTTCAAAAGGGGCGTGTGGCAAAGTCATGTTGAGCGAGCATATTCGAATAAACACGGTGCTGCTGCCAATGGGCCGCTCATTAAATTCCAATTTTTTGGATGCGTGTGACAGGTCATCGAATTCAAGCCGATGCCCTTAGTGAGCTGTATGGTTTTTTGGCTATAAATTACACAACGATCCAACCCGAGCCAACTTAGTGCGGCGATTACTCATAAAATGCAACAACAAGCTATAAAGCGCGTAACTTATAGCGAGATATCGCCACCTATCGGTACAATGCGCAATTCATTCATTTAATTGGCTGCGTGGTGATTTTCGCAGACTCTCTTTTTCTGGTTTTCTACTATGGCAGTCATTTCTATTACCAACGCACAACTTGCGTTCGGTCACGTTGCGCTATTGGATCGCGCTGAATTTTCCCTGGATTCGGGAGAGCGAGTCGGTTTGATCGGTCGTAACGGGACTGGAAAATCCTCTTTGTTAAAAACTATTGCTGGCGTTTCCAAACTGGATGATGGTTTGATGGTGATGCAGCAAGGGATAAAGATCGCTTATGTTGATCAAGAGCCGCATTTTGTTCCTGAAATGTCAGTGTTTGATGCTGTAGCATCCGGCATGGGCGAGATGCAGGCGTTATTGAATGAGTATGACGCATTGACAGGGCAATTTGGTGGGGACGATGACGACGCCATCATGGAGCGCATGCACGTAATCCAGAGCAAGCTTGATGCAGCAGACGCATGGAGTCTGACAAATAAGGTCGAAACCACGCTTGATCGCCTTAACCTGAACAAAGACTCCTTGATGGGTACGTTGTCAGGTGGGATGCAGAAGCGTGTCGCTCTCGCTTGCGCGTTGGTCAGTGCCCCCGACGTTTTGCTTCTCGATGAGCCAACCAACCATCTTGATTTTAGCTCGATCATGTGGCTGGAAGGATTATTGCGCGACTATAAAGGTAGCGTCCTGTTCATTACCCATGATCGTAGTTTCCTGGACAATGTAGCGACACGTATCGTTGAACTTGATCGCGGTCGTATTTTGTCGTTCCCCGGTAACTTTACTGCGTATCAGGTGCGTAAAGCTGAGCAACTCGAAATTGAAGAAGTTGAAAATGCCAAGTTCGACAAATTTCTGGCACAAGAAGAAATTTGGATTCGCAAAGGTGTACAGGCACGCCGTACCCGTGACGAAGGCCGTGTGCGACGTTTAGAATCGTTGCGTCTGGATCGCACAGCGCGGCGCGACCAGCAAGGGCAGGTCAAGCTCGATGTGTCAGCAGGCGAGCGTTCAGGCAAGATTGTCGCTGAGTTGACGGATGTTAATCGCGCCTTTGGTGACAAGGTCATCGTTCGCGATTTCACTGCAACTATTTTACGTGGCGACAAAGTCGGTTTGATCGGGCATAACGGCGCGGGAAAAACCACGTTGCTGAAGTTGATTTTGGGCGAAGATCAACCAGATAGCGGCACTGTCAAACAGGGAACCAAGTTACAGGTTGCCTATTTTGATCAAATGCGGGCGCAATTGGATGACGAAGCAAGCTTGGCAGACACGATAGCACCGGGTAGCGACTGGGTCGAGATTAACGGTCAGCGTAAGCATGTAATGACATATCTGAACGATTTTTTGTTTGCGCCAGAACGCGCTCGGTCTCCCGTTAAATCATTGTCCGGTGGTGAGCGTAACCGACTATTGCTAGCGCGCCTTTTTGCAAAACCAGCCAATGTGTTGGTATTGGATGAGCCGACCAACGATCTGGATATTGATACGCTCGAGTTGTTGGAAGAGTTGCTGGAAGATTATAAGGGCACTGTGTTTCTGGTCAGTCATGACCGTACCTTCCTCGACAATGTCGTGACGCAGGTTATCGCGGCAGAAGGCGGCGGTTTGTGGCGTGAATATGTCGGTGGCTATAGCGATTGGGAGCGCGTGCGTCCAAGTCCTGCAGCATTGGCGGCTAAAGTCAAAGCCGAAACTAAGGCAGAAGTTATACAAGCTCCAGCGGCAAAGCAAAAAAAGCTCAGCTATAAAGAGCAACGTGAACTGGATGAGTTGCCGGTACTTATTGCGAAATTGGAAGCAGAGCAAAAGGCGATTACCGCGCAATTGGCTGATCCTGAGTTGTATGTTAAAAAGCCGGATGAAGTGAAGCGCTTGAACCTGCGCTTTACCGAACTAGATAGTTTGTTGCTCGAAGCGTTGGAAAAATGGGAAGTGATTGAAGCCCGCAACAAAGGTTAACTGCCAAGGCCGTTAATTGTTACGACGAAAAGACATGAAAAATAGGTCGACAGCCAGTATATTTGAACGACGACAATTCAGGTATAACGCTGTCGATTGTATGTTTGCTTTCGTTATTAATTCAGTTTTTTGCACGCTTTTCGCAGTTCACGTGCTTGCGCGCGCAATGCATCAGCATCTTGTGCATGTGGTCGTTGGGTCAGATAATTTTCAATATCGTCTAAAGCTGCTTGCGGACAATCCAAGTGTGCGTAAGCCGCGCCGCGATCACGCAACTCAATGGGATCATTGGGCCGTAGTATCAGCAAGCGTTGCTGCAGTTTCAGTAAGGGCTCCCAATGCTGTCCTTGTGTGAATATTATTTTAAGGTTGCGTAACAGACGACCTAAAATTTCGTGAGGATGGGCGTTTTGCAAATAAGGTTGTAGCGATATTTTCTTTTCTTTGCCCTGAGACGGCGAAGTCCGTAAATAGGGCTCCAGTCTTTCTTCGAGTTCTACATGCGATAGACTTGACCCATTTAAGGGGTCTATCACAATATCACCCGAGGAAACAGTCAGTTTCATCAAGAAATGGCCGGGGAATGAAATTCCGTGTATTGGTAATCCCACCTGTTGCGCCAATTCCATATAAATGATCGCCAGCGAAATAGGAATACCGCGCCGCGAATTAATGACGCATTGCAGATAGCTATTATCAGGGTCGTAATAATTATTAACATTACCTGCGAACCCTAACTCTCGAAAAAAGAAATTATTTAATAACTGTAACTTTTTAATCTGTGAAGCATCTGCGTGAATGCGTTGCTTCAATGTATTGGCGAATTTATCCACAGCAATCTGTGGAGCATTTAGATCCAATGCTGGATAGGGGTCTTGCGCAATGGCAAGTGCCGCTTCAAATAGCGGCACGCTATTGGCCTCTTGCACCAGGGTCGTAAAGTAATTTAGAGAAGAGATCATGTTAAGTATGCTACCAAATAATATCTAATGTAGCTCAGCTTATCGATTAGTGCGAGGAACGTTTGAAATCTTGAAATCGAAACCCCATTGCAAGAAGTGCCCCAAAGTAGGTGATCCCACAAGCCACAAGAACGGCCATCAGCGCACCGACGCGAGCGATCGAATTGGTATGTAGTCCAATCCAGTCAAAGCGCTCTGCGGTCCATAGTGCGACTGCAGCCATCAGGCAAAGAGCGCCCACCAAGCGGATAAAATATAGCATCCAGCCTTTTTCCGGTTTGTAGATACCACGCCGTAACAGACTCCACAGCAAAAGTCCTGCGTTCATGCAGGCACCAAAACTGATTGATAACGCCAATCCTGCTACTGCAAAAATCGGGACAAATAAAGAATTAAGTAGCTGCGTGGTGATTAGCACCGCGAAGGCAATTTTGACCGGTGTTTTGATATCTTGTTTGGCATAAAATCCTGGCGCCAAAATCTTTACGACAATTAAACCTATCAGACCGACGCCATACGCAATGAGTATCCGACTCGTCATCGCGACCGAAATGGCGTCGAATTTTCCGTGATGGAATAGAGTTGCTGTGAGGGGAACCGACAGCGTCGCAAGCCCAACCGCGGAAGGAAGCGCCAGTAAAAAGGTCAGTCGTAATCCCCAATCTAATAGTGAGGAGTATTCGCGATGGTCTGCGTTGGCATTCGCTTTGGAAAGGCTTGGCAGCAGAATAGTGCCGAGGGCGACGCCCAGTAACGCAGTTGGAAACTCCATCAAGCGATCACCGTATGATAACCAGGAGACACTTCCGTGCTCCAGGCGCGACGCGATATTTGTATTGATCATCAGGCTGATCTGCGCTGCGGAGACTGCAAATACCGCAGGTCCCATTTTTTTGAGTACGCGCCTTACACCGCTATCGCGCAGTCCGATAAAGGGGTTTCCCATCATACGCGGCATCATCCCTATTTTGCGCAGCGCAGGGATCTGAATCGCGACTTGCAAAATGCCTCCGACCAATACCGCAAAAGCCATCGCGTAGATCGGCTGAGCCATATGAGGTGCGACAAAAAGTGAAGCGACGATAAATGCGAGATTCAATAGCACCGAAGTAAGCGCCGGAATCTTGAATTCATGCCACGTGTTCAAAATTCCGCCGGCTAACGCTACAAACGACATAAAACCGATGTAAGGAAACATGATGCGCGTCATTACAACCGATGCATTAAACGCAACCGCATCATTTTTGAGCCCAGTTGCCATAAAATAAATCAGCAATGGTGATGCAAGGATACCGACGATGCAGGTAAGAATCATGACCCATGTCATCACCACTGATACATGGTCGACTAAATGCTTGGTTGCTTCTTGACCTTTCTTATTCTTGTATTCTCCAAGAATCGGAACGAAAGCTTGTGAAAATGCGCCTTCCGCGAACAGACGGCGCAATAAATTGGGTATACGAAAGGCGATGTTGAAGGCGTCGGTGAAAGCTGAAGCGCCAAACGTAGACGCAAATAAGATTTCACGAATCAGTCCCGCTATACGCGACAACATCGTCATGCCAGAGACGGTGGCAAGCGTTTTATGCAAGTTCATGGAGCGGCATTATAGCCGCTCATGTTGCCTGTTCACAGCTTTGTAACAAGCTCTTTCAGTCGAGTAGGTTCTCATATTGAAACTTTATGCTTCACATCAGACTGAAAAATGCCTTAGACGCCATTAAAATGATGAAGTCACTAATTCGTCTTGGTCCCAGATAGAAATCTTACTGAAGGAATGAATATTAAGGCAGGAGTGATATTGGTTTGCTTATTGGTGAGAAAGTAGTTATAATCCGTGGCTTTACAGAATTCTGCGTCGCGGTCTGGTTAGTTTTGCCGCGTAAGCATTCCCGACCTCGTTTTAGGATATATAAATGGCAAATACCGCACAAGCACGTAAGCGTGCTCGTCAAGCAGTCGCTCAAAACCTGCACAATTCTAGTCAGCGTTCGACTCTACGCACAGCAATCAAAGCTGCTCGCAAAGCAATCGCCGGTGGCGATAAAGAAGCTGCAACTCTGGTTCTGCAAAAATCTGTGTCAACTATCGACCGAATTGCAGACAAGAAAATCATTCATAAGAACAAAGCTGCACGTCATAAGAGCCGTCTAAACGCAGCTCTGAAAGCACTGTCAGCGTAATATGTATTTTGCCGACTAGGTCGGTCGAAGTTCTTATTTGAGTACTGATTTAAAAAATCCTTGCATAGCCTTTGGTTACGCAAGGTTTTTTTTGTTTTTTATTTTGTCCGTTATAGTCATTTTTTATTTTGCCAAAACAGGCCGCTCGCTAACTTCAGCCTGAGTGTTGACCTTTTTCCGTTGGATATCGGGTGCGTCTCAGCGTAACGTCATGCTAGTCATTCCATTTTTGGGGGGACTCATCAGCAGACCAATCAACATTACCTCCCTTGGGAGGTAAAATCATCGCCAAAGATATTGAATTTTAGAAGATGCGGAAGCTTATTGTGCGCGCGGTAAACCGCTAATGGCGGTGCCTGGTTTTAGATTCTTCTGCTTAAACCAACCTGGATTCATCTCCAATGCATATAGCGCAGCTTTCTCAGCACAATGGGAATCGAGGGTCTGGGCTTTCATTTCTTCGATATTGATGATGACACCGTTTTGGTCCAAAAAGGCGACTGATAACGGAATTAGCGTGTTCTTCATCCACATACAAACGCCCGCAGGCGCATCAAATAAAAAGACCATACCCGCGTTGGAAGCTAACTGTTTGCGAAACATCAGGCCCTGCTCACGCTGGGCTTCTGTCGTAGCCACCTCAGCCTTGATCACATGGATTCCGGCATTCAGTGAGACGACTGGAAATTGTTGCGTTCCTTGCGCTGTTGCTGCAGAGATGACGCCGATGGTGCTGCCTAAGAGTGCAAGCGCCATAACAGCAGTCGATGGGCGATATCTTCTCATGTTGGTAAAGTCCTTTTATGTTTTACCGGATTATACAGAGGGTTATCGCGGGTCGGCAACGCGCTATGTGGTCACGCTCTGATGCAAAGGCAGAAGCTCTACCTCAGATTGAAAACTGATCGGACATAAAAAAAGACAGGCAATGCCTGTCTTTTTTTGAAACTGACGCCTGGATTACTTAGCAGGAGCATCAGCGGCAGGAGCCGCATCAGCTTTAGCTTTCTTAGCTACTTTTTTGTGTGCTTTTTTAGTTGCTTTTTTCGCAGCCGGAGCTGAAGTAGCCGGAGCAGCGGCGGCTGGAGTAGCAGCAGGAGCGGCAGCATCAGCAGCGAAAACAGAAGTTGCGAAAAGGCCAGCTACCAAAACAGCGATCAGTTTAGACATTTTAGAATCCTTTTGATTATTAATCATGTAAGTGCATAGATGATTCATTTGAATCACTGCAATTAACGGTGTGCTGAACTTATGGTTGACGCTTTTTTTAAAAAAAATAAAATAATATTTTAAGTAGCGGCAGATGTCGTATTAGTTGATCTTTAGAAATGTAAGCAATCCCTTCAGATTGCTTGCCGACTTGTTAGCTCAGATGGATCGATTGCACGGAACTCTCCAGGCCAAAGCGGGTGGCTCTCTAATGTAATTTTTCCAATGGCGATTCTGATCAAACGAAGAGTGGGCAAGTCGACCGCAGCGGTCATGCGCCGCACCTGTCGATTTTTTCCTTCGGTGATGGTGAGTGCTAGCCAACTAGTCGGTTTATCCAAGCGTTCGCGGATAGCGGGAACGCGGGGCCAAAGCCATTCTGGCGGGATGATTTGACGAACTTCACAGGGTTGGGTCATAAAGTCACCAAGATCAAGTCCATTGCGCAGGCGAGCCAGCTTTCCGTTATCGGGCAAGCCTTCAACTTGAGCCAAATAGGTTTTTGGCTGTTTAAACGCGGGATGGCTGATGTGATGTTGCAGCTTTCCATCGTTGGTTAATAGTAGTAACCCCTCACTATCAGCATCAAGCCTTCCGGCAGGGTAGATGTTTGGGATAGTAAGATAGTCGGCGAGAGTTTCACGCGTTGGGTGCGATGAAAACTGGCACATCACCTGAAAAGGTTTATTGAATAGAATAAGAGGCATACCGTAGTGTCTCAAAAACATAGCGTCTAGTAAAATACTAGTGCATAATATAAATCGCTGTCTTATGTCTTATATAAGACTCGATGTAATGCCGAATACAATACCAAATATAGAATGGGCCGAAATAGAAGGGTAAAACCTTGGCTCCACCCTCTCGCTTCATCTTTGGAGATATTGCATGTCCCAACATATTAAAGTGCCAGCTGAAGGCAAAAAAATCAGCGTCAATGCTGATTATTCGCTGAATGTCCCGGATAACCCAATCATTCCTTTTATCGAAGGTGATGGAACCGGCGTCGATATTAGTCCGGTCATGATTAAAGTGGTGGATGCAGCAGTTGCCAAAGCCTACGCTGGTAGGCGCAAGATCAGTTGGATGGAGGTCTATGCTGGTGAGAAATCGACGAACGTTTATGGTCCTGACGTTTGGTTGCCAGCCGAAACGCTAGCGGCTATCAAAGATTATGTCGTCTCTATTAAAGGTCCTTTGACGACGCCGGTTGGCGGCGGTATTCGTTCGCTGAACGTCGCTTTGCGTCAAGAACTGGATTTGTATGTCTGCCTTCGTCCCGTGCGTTATTTCCAGGGTGTTCCATCGCCAGTTCGTGAGCCAGAAAAAACAGATATGGTGATTTTCCGTGAGAATTCGGAGGACATTTACGCAGGTATTGAGTGGCAAGAGGGCAGCGAAGATGCCAAAAAATTGATCAATTTTCTCATCAATGAGATGGGCGTTAAGAAGATTCGCTTCCCGAATACATCGGGCATTGGCATTAAGCCGGTATCGCGCGAAGGTACTGAGCGTCTGGTACGTAAGGCGATTCAATACGCGATCGATAATGACAAGCCTTCTGTGACCATTGTTCACAAAGGTAATATCATGAAGTTCACTGAAGGCGGTTTTCGTGACTGGGCGTATGCATTAGCGCAAAAAGAATTCGGTGCGGAGTTGATCGATGGTGGTCCATGGGCAAAATTCAAAAATCCTAAGACTGGTCGCGACATCATTGTTAAAGACTCGATAGCTGATGCATTTTTGCAACAGATTCTGTTACGTCCGAATGAGTATAGTGTTATTGCCACGCTTAATTTGAATGGCGATTACATTTCCGATGCACTAGCAGCGCAAGTTGGTGGTATCGGCATTGCGCCCGGCGCCAATTTGTCTGATTCCGTCGCGATGTTTGAAGCTACTCACGGCACTGCACCAAAATATGCTGGCAAAGATTATGTGAACCCAGGTTCACTCATTTTGTCGGCTGAAATGATGCTGCGTCATATGGGCTGGCTCGAAGCTGCCGATTTAATCATCGCCTCTATGCAAAAATCGATTTCATCGAAAAAGGTGACTTATGATTTTGCCCGCTTGATGGAAGGTGCAACGCAAGTTTCATGCTCAGGCTTTGGTGATGTGTTGATTGAAAACATGTAATTGTATTAAATTTGGCACGATATTAAAAAAACCAGAACTTAGTTCTGGTTTTTTTTGGTGGTCGTTTTTGGCTCTTTTTTGACCTTGTATAAAAAACGCGCGAGCGCGGGTTTTTTACAACAAGCAATTTACTGATAAATTAAGGTGCCTGAATATTAGAAGCTTGCTTGCCTTTTGGGCCTTGAGTGACTTCGAACTGTACTTTTTGGCCTTCTTTGAGGGTTTTAAAACCGTTCATTTGGATTGCGGAAAAGTGTGCGAACAAATCTTCACCACCATCATCGGGAGTGATAAAACCGAAGCCTTTAGAGTCGTTGAACCACTTGACTGTACCTGTTGACATAAAGTAGCGTCTTTCAAATAATGACCAATCAAACGAGCCGTAAAAGCAAGATGCCTTTTCTAGGCCTCCTCTAAAACTTGCTCCCTTCTATTAACAAGAAAACATACTTATTAACTGTGTGCTATTTTTCTTTCAGAAAAAAAATAAGTCAAGTTATTTTTTGTGAAGCGGCATGTGATGATATCCGGCATGTTTTTCTTCGATAACGTGCTCTTGAATTCCTTCGTTGTAACGTCATCTGCACTACAAGAAGAAAGCGCGTACTATTAAATTAATGTAGATTTAATTCCGCGTTTATTTCAAACTATAAAGCATTATCTTTGCAGCGGTTTTGCTGCGTATTTGTATGAACGTTTTAGAATAGACGCATGGCAACCAAGCACGAAGACGGAACGGTAGCGACGCGACAGGAGCAAAAGCTCAAGCCGCCCCCTATGTACCAGGTATTTTTGTTGAATGATGATTTCACGCCAATGGAATTTGTAGTGGCCGTGATTCAGGAGTATTTCAACAAAGATCGAGAGACCGCGACGCAGATTATGCTTAAGGTGCATCGCGAGGGAAAAGGTATGTGTGGGGTATTTTCGAAAGATATCGCGTCGACAAAAGTCGAATTAGTATTAACGCACGCGCGAAAAGCAGGACATCCCCTGCAATGCGTGATGGAGGAAGCATGATTGCGCAGGAATTAGAAGTAAGTTTGCATATGGCGTTTGTTGAGGCTCGACAAGCACGACACGAGTTCATCACTGTTGAGCATCTCCTTTTGGCACTGCTGGATAATCCATCGGCTGCCGAAGTATTGCGCGCTTGTGCTGGCAATATTGAGGATCTGCGCAAGACGTTGACGATTTTTATCGGCGACAACACACCAACGGTGCCTGGTTCCGGGGAGGTAGATACACAGCCAACCCTCGGCTTTCAACGCGTCATTCAGCGTGCGATTATGCACGTTCAGTCGGCATCTAACGGCAAGAAAGAAGTCACTGGCGCGAACGTGCTGGTGGCAATCTTTGGCGAGAAAGACTCGCATGCTGTGTACTATTTACACCAACAAGGTGTGACGCGTCTGGATGTGGTGAATTTTATTTCACACGGTGTTCGCAAAGACCAGGTCGGTGAAGGTCAAAAATCTCCTGAGAGTGTGGAAGAAGTGCAGGCTGAAGGGCAGCAAAAAGAAAGCCCCTTGGATCAGTTCACGCAAAATCTGAATAAACTGGCGCTGGAAGGCAAAATCGATCCATTGATCGGGCGTGAGTTTGAGGTCGAGCGTGTGATTCAAACGTTATGTCGTCGCCGTAAAAATAATCCATTACTGGTCGGTGAAGCCGGCGTGGGTAAGACGGCGATCGCAGAAGGTTTGGCCTGGAGGATCACACAAGGTGATGTTCCTGAAATTTTGAGCAACGCAATCGTCTACTCACTGGATATGGGCGCTTTGTTGGCTGGCACTAAATATCGTGGTGATTTCGAGCAACGTTTGAAGGCAGTCCTGAAACAGTTGAAGGACAGCGAACACGGCATTTTGTTCATTGATGAGATTCATACCATCATCGGTGCGGGCTCAGCTTCCGGTGGCACACTAGATGCGTCCAACTTATTGAAACCAGCGCTTTCCAGTGGCCAACTAAAATGCATCGGTGCGACGACGTATACTGAATTCCGGGGCGTGTTCGAAAAAGATCATGCGTTATCACGTCGCTTCCAGAAAATCGATGTCAATGAACCGACAGTCGAAGAAACCGTACAAATTTTACGTGGCTTGAAGTCTCGCTTTGAAGAGCATCATGGCGTGAAATACTCCGCGATTGCGTTGACGACGGCGGCTGAATTGGCAGCGCGATTTATCAATGATCGTCATTTGCCAGATAAAGCGATTGATGTCATTGATGAGGCCGGGGCTGCGCAACGCGTGTTGCCAAAGTCGAAGCAAAAGAAAACAATTGGTAAAACCGAGATTGAAGACATCATCTCCAAGATTGCCCGCATCCCACCGCAAACTGTTAATCAGGATGATCGTAGCAAGCTAAAGACGATTGATCGTGATTTGCGGAACGTGGTGTTTGGTCAGGACCCGGCAATTGATGCTCTGGCTTCGGCAATCAAAATGGCACGTGCTGGCCTAGGCAAAACTGACCGGCCGATCGGGTCTTTCTTGTTCTCGGGTCCGACCGGTGTTGGCAAGACTGAAGTGGCAAAGCAGCTCGCGTTTATCATGGGTATCGAATTGATTCGTTTCGATATGTCTGAATACATGGAACGCCATGCGGTGAGTCGTTTGATCGGTGCACCACCAGGTTATGTCGGGTTCGATCAGGGTGGTTTGCTGACTGAGGCTGTTACCAAAAAGCCGCATGCAGTATTGTTACTTGATGAAATTGAAAAAGCACATCCTGATATTTTCAATATTCTGTTGCAGGTAATGGATCATGGCACGCTGACTGATAACAATGGACGCAAGGCAGATTTCCGTAACGTGATCATTATTATGACCACTAATGCGGGTGCTGAGAGTTTGCAAAAGCGGACTATTGGTTTCACAGAGAAGAAAGAAGCCGGTGATGAGATGGTGGATATTAAGCGGATGTTTACGCCTGAGTTCCGCAACCGTATCGATTCAATCATCAGTTTCCGTGCCCTGGACGAAGAAGTCATCCTGCGTGTAGTAGATAAATTCTTGATGCAATTGGAAGAACAACTGCACGAGAAGAAAGTGGAAGCAGTCTTTTCCGAGAACTTACGCAAGTTCCTGGCACGCAAAGGTTTTGACCCATTGATGGGTGCGAGACCAATGTCCCGGTTGATTCAGGACATGATTCGAAAGGCACTTGCTGACGAGCTATTGTTCGGTAAGTTGGTGTCCGGTGGTCGGGTAACGGTTGATCTGGACGATAAAGAACAGATTAAGCTTGATTTTCCTGCGAAGAATCAAGCAAAGCCGGCGACCCCGCAAGAGACGGTTGAAGTGGAATAAGTTTTGGCATTCAGCATGAACTTGTGAGCGGGAATATATTCAGTCCCTCTCTTTGTGTTTTTGATTGTGGGTCCAAAAGAGCTGCATGAATAAAATAGTGCAGTCATCACCTCAGTAAAGTACGATAAAAAGCCCGAATTCACGTCTGTGATTCGGGCTTTTTTTGGATCAAACGAAGCATTGTTTGAGTCTAATGAAAGACTGTTTGTAGTAGCGGCAGGGCACAGAAAAACGCATACGCTGCCGCGCAGACCATTAAGGCGTCAAAGCAGCGCCAATCGCTTGCTTGGCTTCAATCTCTGTAATAGTTTTTCGGATCATATCTAGCCGTGCTGAAGTGGCTGGATGTATCGCCGTATGACCGTTTGGAGCACTCGCTGGGTATTGGTTTGCCAGACGTTGCCAAAATACCCCTGCATTATCAATCTTATATCCAGCGCGTGCCACCATGTAGAGTGCAAGTTTGTCGGCGGCGACGTCCAATTGCTGCGTATAAGGTTTGACGCCCGCACTACCAGATAATGAACTGGTATCAGGACGGAGGCGTATCAAGTTGTCGATAATGCCGCTCATAGTGGCTGTCATTCTTTGTCTCACGACGTGCATGAGCGAATTATGGGCCATCTCGCGGGCGATGACATAGGCCAGCTCATCGTCGGTTTGGGCAAATTTGACCATTCCCGATGTAATCAGCAGACGGCGTCCATCCGCATAGCTGTTAACGTTCTCTGTATTTCCCAGTTCGACACCAAATGCGCAGGCCCGGGTTAATGGCACGTTGAGGTTAACGTTATGCCCATTCCGAATCATGCCCAAATTGATGGTTGCGCTTCGGCTGACCAGCGGTCCTAACATGAGCGCGGCCAGTCTCTCAGCATTTGGTCCTGGCGGGACTGGTTTGCCTTCGATAGTCGAGAGTAAGTCGCCGGGCTTGACACCAGCTTGTGCAGCACCGCTGCCAGCCAATACGCCGGTAACTTGTAGTTGATCGGACAAGCCTAAAGAAACTTGGGCCGCCTCGATAAACTCACTCGAATAAGAGAATTTTGTTTTTGCGGTAAAGCCGAGTAGGTTGCGGGCATTGTTCCGGCAAAGATCGGCATTATTAACCAACAATGGCGCTGCAACAGCATACAAACGATCCTGCTGAGTGACGATTACGCGCAATTCTGCTTGCTGAGGATTAGCTGGTGGCTTGATTGGCTGCAGTGTTGGTTGAGTTTTATGAGCGGTTGGTGTTGTGACTGCAGTGGGCTGATTCGGCTCTTGCGTCGCACAGGCGGCTAGCAAGACAAGCGGTAACATTATTGCAGTTCGTCTTAAAGCTAACCATTGCGGAGGTGTTGCCTTCATAGATTTTTCCATCAGTGTTTTCCTGTGCTACCGAAGCCGCCGGTCCCACGCTCACTGCTGTCGAAATCAGCAACAATATTAAAATCGACTCGGAGGACCGGTACGATGACGAGTTGTGCCAAACGTTCCATCGGATTAAGAACGAAATCAGTGTCGCCGCGATTCCAGGTTGATATCATCAGTTGCCCTTGATAATCGGAATCGATCAAGCCGACCAGGTTGCCCAATACGATGCCGTGTTTATGGCCCAGTCCACTGCGCGGTAAGATCATCGCTGCGTACGCTGGATCGCCGATGTGTATGGCCAGACCAGTTGGTACTAAATGTGTTTCACCCGGCTTAATCGTGATTGGCGCATCAAGGCAAGCACGTAAATCAAGACCGGCACTTCCTTCGGTGGCATATTTGGGTAGCTGATCCTGCATACGTGGATCAAGAATTTTTACGTCGATTGTTTTCATATAATAAATTATTTAGCTAATTTTTTGAAAAAGGTGAGTCAAGTAATCGGCCAATGCGGCAACTAAGCGTAATAAAGCGGTTATCGAGCGTCTGCAATGTGGCGATTGTGTCACCGCCATGGCCGCTTAACTTCCCTTTCGGTCCACGTCTTACGATGGCATTTGACGATAGATCAAACGATGCCGACGTTGATACGTACGGCAATTTCGGCAATGAGCTGACGCGCAAGTTGCAGTTTATTCGCACGCGGAAAACTGCTATGACCTTTGACGTCGAATAGGACAAGTTGGTTCTCGTCTTTTCCAAATGTATCGTGACCGATATTGCCAACCAGTAGCGGCACATTTTTCCGTTGACGTTTTGCTTCGGCATATTCGAGCAGGTTTTCGGATTCTGCCGCAAAGCCGACACAGTAAGGTCGTTGCGGCAAGGGCAGAGCGGCAACCGCCGCCAGTATGTCGGGATTTTGGGCAAATACCAATTCGGGCGTGCTACCCTCCGCATTCTTCTTCAGTTTTTGATCACTCGCATTGGCGACGTACCAATCCGCGACCGCTGCGACAGCCACAAAAATATTCTGGCCTGTCACATGCGATAACACAGCATCATGCATTTGCTGGGCGCTAAGAACATTAAGGCAGCGCACGCCATATGGAATCGGCAGAGCAGTTGGTCCTGATATGAGGGTGACTTCAGCACCAGCTTCACGTGCGGCGCGGGCAATCGCGTAGCCCATTTTTCCGGACGAAAGATTGGTTATGCCGCGCACCGGATCAATTGCTTCAAAGGTGGGGCCAGCAGTCAGCAGCAAGCGTTTACCTTTGAGTATTTTGGGCTGAAAGGATGAAATGACTTCTGCCAAAAGCTGGTCAACCTCCAGCATGCGACCCAGGCCGACTTCACCGCAAGCCTGATCTCCCGCGGCAGGGCCAAGCAATTGAATGCCGTCTGCTAACAATTGTTTTGCGTTGCGTTGCGTAGCGGGGTTTTGCCACATTTCCACGTTCATGGCGGGCGCAATCAATAGCGGTAGTCGTGCTTGTCGCGCCACACACAACGTCGATAATAGGTCATCGCAGACGCCGTGGGCTAGTTTAGCCATGAAATCAGTCGAGCAAGGTGCAATCACGATCGCATCGGCGTCCCGCGTCAGATCAATATGCGGCATGTTATTGCCGATACGTGCGTCCCATTGATCAGTAAACACTGGCTGTCCCGATAAGCCTTGCATCGTAATCGGGGTGATAAATTGGAGCGCACCCTGTGTCATGACGACCTGTACCGATGCACCTGCTTTGATCAATGCACGCGTGAATTCCGCCGCTTTGTAGCAGGCAATGCCTCCGGTAAGGCCGAGAACAATTTTTTTACCAGCGAGATCCATCATTACTCCCGGGATAAAACTTCAAAAAAGTAGTGCAAGTTGCTTATTTATTGACACGACGCAGCTCATCTATGACGAACAATACCGCGCCTATGCAAATCGCGCTATCGGCGATATTGAATGCAGGCCAATGCCAGCGCCCAATGTATATATCCAAAAAGTCGATCACGTGCCCATAAGCGATACGGTCCGTTACATTGCCCAGCGCACCGCCGAGTATTAACGCCAGCGCAGTACAAAACATGCGTTGTCCAGCGTGACGTTTAAGCAGAAAAACAATGAAAATCGCGGCGGCTATACCAACGCCCGTAAAAAAATAGCGCTGCCATCCTGACGCAGATCCCAGAAAACTGAATGCGGCGCCAGGGTTGTACACCAACACAAGGTTGAAGAACGCCGTTACCGGATGGGATTCGCCATAACTGAACATCCGCGTGATGGTGACTTTGGTCAATTGATCAATAAGAATTACGAGCCCTGCGATTCCCATCCAGGGAAGCAATCCTGCACTTAATTTAGAGGATGAGTGCGAGTTCGACGATACAGAGCGTTTTTTAGTGGCCATAAATATAGGGTTCAGCAAGCAAGAATCAGTGGTGCCGGATATAAAGCAAATACAAACAAAAACCATCAAGATGATTTACGACCCGAAAATAATACAGATTGATTTCGGGCCGTTCAGTTAAAGCTGGTCTTTGTACTCTATGCAATCAGCAGCTTAGGCAAAATGGCGGTCTTCACCGCTGCCAAACAGGTTAGAAACACAACGTCCGCATAAACCAACATGCTCGGCGTGGCTGCCGACATCAGCGCGATAGTGCCAACAGCGCTCACATTTTTGTTGGGATGATGGCGTTACCAAGATAGTTTCTTCGGCTGCCGATGCGACTTCTGTCACGGTGGCTGCGGAAGTAATCAGGATAAATTTAAGATCATCGCCAAGGCTGTTCAACAGTGCGTATTTACTAGCCGTGACCTTCAACTCAACCTCAGCTTGCAGCGACGAACCAATACCGCCAGCAGCACGCACTTCTTCCAGACGTTTGGTGACATCGGCACGCAACGTGCGTAAGGCATTGAATTTTTCGATCAATGTCGCAGCGCCATCAATGACAGGAAGCGTGTAATAGGTTTGCGTAAAGATCGTCTCGTCACTGTCGGCATAAGCATCTTTGCTGGCAAAGAACGACCAGGCTTCTTCTGCTGTAAATGACAACGTTGGTGCGATCAGGCGCAGCAAGGCTTGGGTAATGTGCCATATCGCGGTTTGGCCCGAACGTCGCGCGTGCGATGTAACACCACCGGTGTATAGCCGATCTTTCAAAATGTCGAGGTAGAAACCACCCAGGTCTTCCGAGCAATACATCTGCAATTTCGAGATAACCGGGTGAAACTCATAACCTTCGTAATGTTGCAAAACATCAACTTGTAGTTGCGTCATGCTAGCAATGGCATAACGGTCGATTTCCAGCAACTCACCAATTGGTACCGCGTCAGTCAATGGGTTGAAGTCGGAAGTGTTCGCCAATAGAAAGCGCAGCGTATTACGGATGCGACGATACGATTCGGTGACGCGTTTCAAAATCTCGTCAGAGATCGTGATTTCGCCAGAATAATCGCTGGAGGCAACCCACAAACGCAAAATTTCGGCACCGAGTGTGTCCGATACTTTCTGTGGTTCGATGCCGTTTTTCAACGACTTCGACATTTTTTTGCCTTCACCATCGACCACAAAACCGTGTGTCAACAGCGCTTTATAGGGCGCACGGCCATTCAGCATTGAGGAAGTCAATAATGACGAGTGGAACCAACCGCGATGTTGGTCCGAGCCTTCCAGGTACAGATCAGCCGGGAACTGCGATTGCAGATGATGCGATCCGCGCAGCACTGTCTGATGTGTCAGGCCCGAGTCAAACCAGACATCCAGCGTGTCTTTATTTTTTGTATAAAGATCAGCTTCGTCGCCGAGCAGGTCCTTTGGGTCCAATGCTTGCCACGCTTCGATGCCGCTTTTTTCGATTAATAGTGCGATTTGCTCTAGCAATTCTGGCGTACGCGGATGCAGGTCGCCGGTTTCTTTATGGACGAAGAAGGCCATCGGCACGCCCCATTGGCGTTGGCGCGAGAGCGTCCAGTCGGGACGATTGACAATCATGCCATGCAACCGGGCTTTACCCCATGCAGGGAAAAAAGACGTGTCTTCAATAGCGCGGATGGCAGTTTTGCGTAAGCTATCACCGCCATCTGTTGGCAAGTTATCCATGCTGGCAAACCATTGCGATGTGGCGCGGTAGATGATGGGTGTTTTATGACGCCAGCAATGCATATAACTGTGATCAAACATCTCTAGCTTAAATAAGCTACCAACTTCTTCCAGTGTCGCGCAGATGGGTTTCGACGCTTCCCAGATTGTCAGGCCATTAAATAACGGCAATGACGATGCATAACGTCCATCGCCCATGACCGGACTGATAATGTCATCGTCTTTGAGGCCATGCGCTTTGCAGGAAATAAAGTCTTCGATACCATAAGCGGGTGCCGAATGAACGATACCGGTGCCGCTTTCAGTGGTGACGTAGTCGCCTAAATAGACTGGTGACAAACGATCATAACCAGCATGCGCAGTGGCTAGCGGATGTTTGAAATTGATTAGCGACAGTGCCGAGCCTTTACAGGTCGCGATGACGCTACCTTCGAGACCGAAACGGACCAGCGATGCCGCAACCAGATCTTGTGCCAAAATCAGCAAAATCGGTTCGCCATTGCGGACCGTCTCCACTAAGGCATAGTCGACTTCAGGATGGACGTTGAGCGCCTGATTAGAAGGGATGGTCCACGGCGTGGTGGTCCAGATAACGACGTAGCCTTTATCGATCGGCAACGCTGACAGGCCGAATGCGGTGGCAAGTTTTTCTGGTTCTGCAAACGGGAAGCCGACATCAATCGATGGGTCACGCTTATCCTGATATTCGACTTCCGCTTCAGCTAGTGCCGAGCCGCAATCGAAACACCAGTTGACCGGCTTCAGACCCCGATACACATACCCTTTTTCGAGTATCGTGCCGAGCGCGCGTAACTCATCTGCTTCGTTGCTGAAGTTCATGGTCTTGTAGGGATTATCCCATTCGCCCAATACGCCTAGCCGGATGAAGTCTTTGCGCTGCAAATCAATCTGGGCGTTGGCATAAGCGCGTGCTTTTGCCTGTACTTCCGCCACGGGCAGATTTTTGCCATATTTCTTTTCGATCTGGATTTCGATCGGCATGCCGTGACAATCCCAACCGGGCACGTATTGCGCGTCAAAGCCAGCCATATTGCGCGCTTTAACGATCATGTCTTTCAGAATTTTGTTCACCGCATGACCTAAATGGATCTCGCCATTTGCATACGGTGGGCCGTCATGCAGGATAAATTTAGGGCGGGCTTTAGAGGCTTTGCGAATGCGCTCATACACCTTTTTTTCTTGCCACTCTTTTACCCATTGCGGCTCTCGCTTGGCAAGATCGCCACGCATAGGGAAAGCTGTTTCGGTCATATTGACCGGATATTTGCTTTGTGGCTTAGTTACTTTTGCGGCCTTGTTATTTTCTGGCTTAGGTACTTGAGTTGGCTGGTCGGACATAATTTTCTTCAATTGAATTCAGTGGATGTCTGTGGCAAAGTGGCGATTGCGGTAAGCTTTGCACCCCTTGGGATGGCACCAATATGTCACAGACTCAGTGCGACAACCTTATCTGCTGCAACCGGCGCTTCATGTTGCAACACGCCTCAAATTCGGTCGGTCGCTGAAATGGCGGCGCTATCGTGCTGGCGAAAGTAATCCCGTGTATTTTCAACATCGCGCTGGATTGCCGCAGTTAATGTTGGCAGATCAACGTACTTTTCTTCGTCGCGCAATTTTTTTAAAAATTCGACCTTTACCACTTTGCCGTAACAATCGCCAGAGTAGTCAAGGATAAAGGCTTCTAGCAGCACATGCCCGCTTTTGTCGACGGTAGGGCGTGTGCCAATACTGGCTACGGCGGGTAGAGGCTGCTCTGTTAGTCCGTGGACCCGCACTGCAAAAATGCCCGACAACGCAGGTCGTTTATGGTGAACGCGCAGATTCAATGTAGGAAACCCCAACGTCCGCCCTAATTTTTTTCCATGAACAACGTGTCCTGAGATGGAATAAGGATGGCCTAATAAGGTTCTTGCAGCGGCAAAGTCACCATTCGCCAATGCGAGACGTACTGCCGATGAGGACACGCGTGTTCCGTCGTTCATCACATTTGGTAAGGTTTTTACCTGAAAACCGTATTTTTTCCCGGCTTCAATCAGCGTTGCGATATTGCCAGCGCGGCGCGCGCCAAAGCAAAAATCTTCGCCTACCATTAACCATTTGATATGCAGGCCTTGTACTAATACTTTTTCGATAAAGTCTTGCGGCGACAGAGCGGAAAAATGCGCATTGAAATGTTCGACGATCACGCGGTCAATACCGGCTTGCGCCAACGATTGCAACTTGTCACGCAAATTGGCTACGCGGGTTGGCAATATGACCGGATGTTGGAAATGCTGAGCAAAAAATTCACGCGGATGTGGCTCAAATGTCATCACGGCAGCATCGAGACCTAATTCGGTCGCGGCTTTGCGCACGTGCGCGAGCAAAATCTGATGGCCGCGATGTACGCCGTCAAAGTTGCCGATCGTCAGAGCGCAGGGCGCACGCGATTCTGCGTTGGGAAGTCCGCGAAATACCTTCATAGAAGTGGCCGGGAAAGATGTTGCAAAACCATAGATTATAAATGCTTTCGCGTCGCAACTCCCACCTACCGTTGGAATGGTTGGTCGTTCTTTGTTTTATTTGTGTTTGAAAAGGAAGAAACGATGAAAAAATCGCCTCAAAAGGGCGATTTTCCAAGCTTCGCGGTATTATTCTCCGCAATTAATGACCGGTATTACTTAAGGAAAAGTCACCGATTTAAGCGGATTTGTTACCGCCGAGTAGGCCGCCAAGCATACCCGCAAGCCCGCTCAAACCACCACCGGATTCAGAAGCCTCTCCATTAGGGGTTAATTTATCAATCAATCCAGGTAGTATTTCTGATAAATGGCTGGCAGTTTCGCCTTCAGAAAGTCCGGTAGCTTGTGCCAAATGTTCTAGTTGACCACCGCCTAACGCCTGTTGGACCTGATCTGGGGATATCGCTTGATTTTGGCCGTTGCTGACCCATGAACTCACCACGTCACCCAGTCCGGCAGCCTGAAATTTGCTCAGTAGACCGCCTAAACCACCCTCTGCGCCACCTACACCAGCACCAGAATGATTGGTTAGCATGCTAAGCGCGGCTTGTATCAGCATCGCTTTGGGATCGTTCGTTTGCCCTGACTCTCCTTGATTGCCGCTGACCGCGCCAAGCAAGCCATCTAATAATCCCATGATTTTCTCCTCAGTAAAAACGGATACCAATATGAAGCGAAATAAAAAAGAACGGGTAACCGACGGCGATACCCACCTAACTATAGGGCTAAATGTGGACGACTGCGACCCTCAATGCGAGTTTTTACTAATAATATTGCCTAAAAGCACTGTATTATTTGCAATATGGAAACAAATTTTGTTGCGGACGACTGATCAGAATGGATGTTTATGATTTAAATTTATCAAAATAGCATGTTAATTTTGGCGTGATAGATTTTATTGCATCTTGTGCAAATGACCGACACTAATTACATTTCTCCCCAGATACCATTTATCGCTGCCAGCGCTGCGAGCCCCGCTGTTTCAGTACGTAATATTCTTGCGCCCATAGACAGCATCAATGCGCCTTGAGCGCACGCGGCTCGCTCTTCTAACTCGGTAAAACCACCTTCCGGACCTATCAATAGCGCCACCGATTGCGGCGGTTGATGGCGGGCCCAGTTTGACAAAGACTCTTCTCCGCGCGGGGACAAGATAATCCGCTTATGTAAGTCTTGTTGACCTAACCATTCATTGAGGGAGGTGAGCGGGGCTAAATGGGGCAATCGATTGCGTCCGCTTTGCTCCGCCGCGGCGACAATGACAGCTTGCCAATGTGCTTGTTTTTTTTCGACCCGATCGCTGGAAAATCGCACGACACAGCGCTGTGCTGACAGAGGTTGAATGCCGGCAGCGCCCAACTCAACGGCTTTTTCAATGATCCAGTCCAGCTTTGACGATTCGGGCAGCGCCTGCGCCAGAGTGATGGCGTAAGGCAATTCAGCTTCACGTGGCGAGAACGTTTTGATTTCTACACTGACGCGCTTTTTTTCGATGCTAATGATAGTGGCAGTGAACTCACCGCCGCCTCCATTGAATAATGTAATCGGTGTCCCAAGTGCAAGACGGAGCACTTGGATATGATGCGCCACCGATTCCGGTAGTGCTAAATGGGAACCAATTTCAAGTGAATTAGGGATGTAAAAACGCGGCATAGGATCGAAAGAATGTGAGTGGCAACTGTAATAGGTTGAGCAAATAGAATGGAGACCTATTAGCTTGCCGTAAGATGGCTTAGTATGACGGAAGTTGACCGGAATCGCTATTTTGATCACGGCTATTCGCCTTAGTAGAGGTTTATTTGGAAGAGTTAACCCAACTAATTCGTTTTGATCGCGTTGGTGATCACGAAGTAAAAATGAATTCTTTATCCATCAGCTTGTTTGTCGCCTTGTTCATCTGTTTGTTTCTCATTTGAAATGAGAGCAGCTGAATCTGTATTTCGATCCTTAAAACTATTTATTTTTGCCTCTAAAAATGCTAGTCGACGTGTTTTTGCAACGTAGGACTCGGCATTTTGGTAAAATATCGCGCTTTAGTGCTATCTCTTTGGACGCGAGCCTAAAACGTCATTTTTTCGCCGCTTGCTGCGCCCTGCACGAACAACCATTGCCTAACTGTAAAAACCATGACCACCACACTCCCGACCTCGAAGATGGCCAATGCGATCCGCGCTTTGGCAATGGATGCAGTACAAAAAGCCAATTCCGGCCATCCAGGTATGCCAATGGGCATGGCCGATATCGCTGTGGCGCTGTGGGCGAAGCACTATCGGCATAATCCCACCAATCCAAAATGGATCAATCGGGATCGATTTGTGTTGTCGAACGGACATGGTTCAATGTTGCAATACGCGTTATTGCATTTGACCGGCTACGACCTGCCGATGGACGAGTTACGTAATTTTCGTCAAATGCACTCCAAAACACCGGGTCATCCGGAACTGGACGTCACGCCTGGAATTGAAACCACGACGGGGCCGCTGGGGCAGGGTTTAACCAATGCAGTCGGCATGGCATTGGCTGAAAAATTGTTGGCCGCAGAATTCAACCAGCCAGCCTTTCCAGTTGTCGATCATTACACTTACACTTTTGTGGGTGACGGTTGTTTGATGGAAGGCATCTCGCACGAAGCGTGTTCGCTAGCGGGTACATTGCGTCTCTCCAAATTGATTGTGCTATATGACGATAACGGTATTTCGATTGACGGTCATGTCGAAGGTTGGTTTAAGGATGACACCCCAAAACGTTTTGAAGCCTACGGTTGGCACGTGATCCGCAGTGTAGACGGGCACGATGTTGAGGCAGTGAATGCTGCCATCCATCAAGCCAAATTAGCCGACAAACCAACCCTGATTTGCTGCAAAACAGTGATCGGTAAAGGCTCACCTAATCTGGCTGGTACCGATAAAGTTCACGGCGCAGCATTGGGCGACAAAGAAATCGCCGCAGTGCGCGAAGCATTGGGCTGGACTTCAGCACCGTTTGAAATTCCTGAGGATGTTTATGCCGCATGGGATGCCAAGGTGCAAGGTCAACGTTTTGAAGATCAATGGAATACTTTATTTGCTGCTTACAGCGCTGAATTTCCAACCCAGGCCGCTGAACTGACGCGTCGTATGAAGGGCGAGTTACCTGGCAATTTTGATCAGACGCTGAGCGCTTACGTTGTCACATGTGTTGAAAAGCAAGAAACTATCGCGACGCGTAAAGCGAGTCAAAATGCAATTCAGGCTTTGGCTCCGGTATTGCCTGAATTCCTCGGCGGTTCCGCTGATTTGACTGGTTCCAATCTGACTAACTGGAAAGAGTGCGTCGCCGTTCGTGCCGACCAACCGGGTAACCATATCAATTATGGCGTGCGCGAATTCGGGATGAGCGCGATGATGAACGGGATCACCTTGCATGGTGGTTACATTCCATTTGGCGCGACCTTTTTGACCTTTTCTGATTACAGCCGCAATGCGTTGCGTATGGCCGCATTGATGAAAATTCGTTCGATATTTGTCTTTACGCACGACTCGATCGGTCTTGGCGAAGATGGTCCAACCCACCAATCTGTTGAGCATGTATCAAGCCTGCGCCTGATTCCGAATCTGGATAACTGGCGTCCATGCGATACGGTGGAATCAGCGGTTGCGTGGGGTTATGCAGTCAAGCGCCATGATGGTCCGAGTACATTGATTTTCTCACGCCAGAATCTGCCATTTCAACAACGTAATCCGACGCAAATTGCGGACATCGCACGCGGCGGCTACGTTCTCAAAGATGCTAAAGACGCGAAAGGCATCATCATTGCGACTGGCTCTGAAATTGAATTAGCAGTCAAGGCGGCCGACGCGTTGGCCGCTGAAGGCATCGCAGTACGCGTCGTCTCAATGCCAAGCACTGATGTGTTTGATCGTCAGGAAGCGTCCTATAAGGCGAGTGTTCTCACCCGTGGCTTGCCACGTGTGGCGATTGAGGCTGGCGTCACTTCAACATGGTATAAATATGTTGGTCTTGAGGGCGCAGTTGTTGGAATGGATACTTTCGGTGAGTCGGCTCCGGCTGGCGTCTTGTTTAAGCACTTTGGTTTCACAGTGGAAAATGTGGTGGACAAAGTCAAACTGACCCTGGCATGAGCGTGGGTATAAAGAAAATTAAAAGTGTTCCTGAGGTGGCCGACGTCACCGATTTCGCCAATATAGTTGGTGACTTTTCGGTGCGTCGCGGTACTGTGGCCGATGCCGGGGTGATCGCTGGGTTGCGCATTGATAGCTGGCGTGCAACTTATCGTGGAATTCTTCCTGTCGCTTATCTCGATAGCATGAAAGTTGACGAAAGTACGGCATTGTGGACGCGCATACTGCATGCAGCATCCGATGCGGCTTGTGTTTTTGTCGCTGAAATTGATGGTGAAATTGTCGGGTTTGCTGCAGGTATGACGCTCAGTGAGCCGAAGTTGGGTTTCGATAGTGAGCTGACTGCGATTTATTTAATTCCATCGGTGCAGCGTGCTGGTATTGGTCGTCGGTTAGTCGCGCACGTAGCATCGACGCTTGCCAGCGCGGGTGCAAACAATATGCTGGCCTGGGTATTGTCACAAAATGACATTGCCCGACAGTTTTATACCAAGTTAGGTGGAGAATTGCTGACCGAGCAAACATTTATCTGGGATGATCTGGAGATGCAGGAAGTTGGTTACGGCTGGCGTACGATACGTGTTAATTGAATGCCGGGTAATGCTAAAGCAATGCTAATACGAGCCGCATAAGAATAAAACTCAGGCTCTAAGCAGGCTTAACGCACTCAGGCAACGACGATTGTACACAATCGTCTGAAGTAAATTTTTGTTCATACCTTAGGAGAAAAGCATGACTATTCGCGTTGCAATTAATGGCTACGGCCGCATCGGCCGCAACATCCTCCGCGCGCATTACGAAGGCGGCAAGAAGCATGACATCGAAATCGTCGCGATTAACGATTTGGGTGATCCAAAAACGAATGCGCATTTGACCCAATACGATACAGCACACGGTAAATTTCCCGGTACTGTGACAGTGGATGGCGACGCGATTGTTGTTAACGGAGACCGTATTAAGGTATTTGCACAACGCAATCCAGCTGAACTTCCATGGGGTGAGCTGAAGGTTGACGTTGTTTTGGAATGCACGGGCTTCTTTACCACCAAAGAAAAAGCTAGCGCGCATATTCATGGCGGCGCCAAGAAAGTGATTATTTCGGCACCAGGCGGTAAAGATGTTGATGCGACGATTGTTTTTGGCGTTAATCACAATGTGTTGAAGTCCACTGATACTGTCATTTCGAATGCATCTTGCACCACCAACTGTCTAGCACCATTGGTTAAGCCATTGAATGACAAAATTGGTGTGGTAAATGGTTTGATGACAACCATTCATTCTTATACTAACGATCAAGTGTTGACAGATGTCTATCACGAAGATTTGCGTCGGGCACGTTCAGCGACAATGAGCATGATTCCAACCAAAACGGGTGCAGCTGCCGCAGTTGGTTTGGTCTTGCCAGAACTGAACGGTAAGTTGGACGGTTTCGCCATTCGCGTGCCAACCATCAACGTGTCGTTGGTCGACCTGTCGTTTGTTTCTGCACGCGAAACAACGGTCGATGAAGTCAATGCCATCCTGAAAGAAGCCTCGGAAGGTTCACTGAAAGGTGTACTGACTTATAACGTTGAGCCATTGGTTTCAGTCGATTTCAACCACAATCCTGCATCGTCCAATTTTGATGCAACATTGACCAAAGTTTCTGGCAATTTGGTTAAAGTGTCGAGCTGGTATGATAACGAATGGGGTTTCTCGAACCGCATGCTGGATACCACTGTGGCATTGATGGAAGCCAAGTAATCTTAACGGTTACCTGAATTTTCCGAAGCCCCGCTAGTCGGGGCTTTTTAACGACCTTAACTTGCAGAGAGTAAACGTTATTACGTTATGATTCTGCGTTTTTAAGGATCAAATCACATGATGAGTTTGATGGTTTGAGCGATTAAGTTGATGGGAAATTAGGCCGCTTTCCCATCAACTGCATCATAAGTTTAATGCGTAGCGGCCGTAAATACTGATGCCAGTAGCTTCTTCACTATGGGTGTTTCAGCGGCAACCCAATCCGGCGATACCCGCGCTCGCTCGTCACCCTGAAGGCGGCGCTGATGTTGCAACTTGCGATAATGGCGATAAGCATTTGCAGCTTCGCTCGCGAGTTCCGCATCAATCAAGCCTAACTCGCCACATAATTTTAATAATGCGATATTGCCAATGTCGGCGGTGAGTTCAGGGTGTAGCGCGGAATGTCGCAAGATTAAAAACTGTACCAAAAACTCAATGTCGATCATCCCACCTTCATCGTGTTTGAGATCAAATAGATCGCTACGATTGCGATTGGCGTCTCGCATTTTTTGGCGCATAGCGCGCACTTCCTGTTCCAGTTTGAGCGGATCGCGGACCTGACGCAAAACATCAACACGAAGGGCTTCGAAGCGTTCACCAATATCGCTGTCGCCTGAGCAAAACCGCGCGCGGGTTAACGCTTGATGTTCCCATAACCACGCTGACTGTCGTTGATATTTTTCGAATGTGGCAAACGTTGATACCAGTAAACCACTGGCGCCATCCGGACGTAAAGCGATATCGATATCGAATAGTATTCCAGCGGAAGTGTGACTCGTCATCCAGGTGATAAACCGCTGTGCCAGTTTGGCGTATAGCGCAGGTGCATCCTGATCTGCATCGTCGTAGAGGAAGACCACGTCAAGATCGGACGCGTAGCTTAACTCCTTCCCTCCCAACTTTCCATAAGCAATAACGGCGAATTTGGGCACTTCGCGATGACGATTTGGGAAGGTTTTCCAGACCGACTGAATGGTGGTGTCGACTAAAATATCTGCAAGCAAGGATAAGTAATCAGATAAGACCTCGACGCTTAGCTTGCCTTCCAGATCTTGCGCCAACAATCGAAACAATTGGGCGTGATGGAGTTCCCGCAGTAAATCAAGCTGACGCTCAGTATCACCTGCGACGGCGTCCATCTGACGTCGGCAATCTTGGGCAAATTGTGGCCAGTCAGGATCGTCATGGAGACTACGGTCGTCCAGCAATTCATCAAGTAGGATAGGATGAAGCGTCAGGAATTTAGCTGCCCAGTCACTTGCGCCGATCATACGGATCACGCGAAGCAAGGTTCCGGGATACTCTGTTAATAATGCCAGATAGGCAGCGCGACGAGCGATAGTATCGAGAAAATCAAGCAGTCGGCCAAGCGTAATGTGTTGTGAGGTCGATTCAGTGCTATTTTTGGATTCTGACAGTTTGCCAATGATAGGCAGCGCAACGTTGATTAACGCCGTATAGCGATTGCGACTAATTTCGGGTAAGTTCTGTATGCGTCCAGATTGCCAGGACGAGGCAAGGCGGCGCGCATTATCGGTGACATCGCCGAAGCCTAGTGAAGTCAATACGCTTTCGATGACGTCCACACTGTCGCGGTCGCTCAGGGCGCAGAGGATATTTTGTGCCTCATTATTGGCGGCATTGTGTTGTCCATTTTGTTTATTTTGCTTATCTTGTTTGTCGCTAAAAATAGCATCAAACTGAGCCGCAACCAGCACGCGACGTTTTTCAAGTTCGTTGAGTAAAGTCTCGGTATCGCCAAATCCCATCGATTGAGCGATGATCAGACGTTCGGCATCGCTAACCGGCAGGGTATGGGTTTGCGCATCATCGAGGTATTGCAAACGATGTTCGAGATTACGCAAAAAATCATACGCTTCCAACAGTTGGTCGACGACCTCGGCAGTCAGCAAATTCTTGTCAACTAACGTGCGCAAGGTTTTACGGGTCGAGCGGTCACGCAGATCATGCTCACGTCCGCCCCGTATCAATTGGAATACCTGCGCCAGAAATTCGATTTCCCGGATTCCACCACGTCCCAGTTTGACGTTATTGTTGCGATCAGGATGTAAAGCTTCCTGGCGGGTGACTTCCGCCCGGATTTGTCTGTGCATCAGCCGCATGGCATCGATCGTGCCGTAATCCAGATAGCGTCGGAATACGAAAGGGCGAGAGATGCTCTCAAGCGCGACAATGTCTTCAGGTCGACCGGTCATTGCGCGCGCTTTGCACCATGCGTAGCGCTCCCATTCCCGACCTTGCGTGACCAGATAGTTCTCGACCATATTTAAACTGGCGACGAGCGGACCCGATGCGCCGTTTGGACGCAATGCCATATCAACCCGAAAAGTAAAGCCGTCCTGAGTGATTTCGGATATGGCGGTGATCAGTTTTTTGCCCAAACGTATAAAAAACTCATGATTTGATAAAGGACGCTGTTCAGTGCTATCGGTGACGGTATCACCGTCTTCCGCGTACACAAAAATCAAATCGATGTCGGACGATACATTGAGTTCGCCACCACCCAGTTTACCCATGCCAAGGATGATCAGTTCTTGCGGTAAGCCAGACTCTTTACCAATCGGCATGCCGTGCAGCCCGACCATCTCGCTCATGACGCTGGCGAGATGCGTTTTGACCGCAAAATCGGCGAATACGGTCATCGTAGTGACGACTTCTTCCAAATCTGCCACACCAGTTATATCACGCGCAATTAACGTGCAGACAATCAAATTCCGCAAACGGCGCATCGCACGCGGTAACGGCATGCCGGAATCTATTTCATTTTGTAACAGCAGTGCAAAAGGCGTCTGGCTTAGGGATAATTGCGCTAATCCCGCAACTTTTTCTGCGCGGCCCGCTTCCGCGCTAATCCAGCGAGTATAAAAATGAGAGGCGGCATCGGTGCTAATGAGGGATTGCGTCACGGCGTTTGACATTCAAGTAATGAATACGGTTTGACTAATTGAATCACTACGCGTGTGACTCTAGACATTAAGCATCGCACAGTGAGTAAGTACGCATGATGCCGCGGATGGAATGGATTTGGAATACTTTTGTCGGGTTTTAAGGGTTTTGATATTTATCGATAACGATACGTGCGAACATAGAGGGGTATTTTGAGTCTGATTGCGTCACTAAGCGGAAAGTAGGTTTATTTTTATTTTCTCTGCATCGTTGATGTATGTTTGTTTTCTGTTTGTCTTGCGTTATTGCGCCATTTCGTTTTTAAATCACCAATTTTCCCCATTGATTGATGTCTAAAAAGCAACAAAATAATCCTGTCGCCGTGCCTCGAATCACACTATTGTGGCGTGCGATTACGAGCGCATACCAACGTATTAACCTGCTAACACATCATTTGGTCGGGTTTGTGCTGAAGACCTTGGTCGTGGCGTATTTTATATTTTGTGGGGTGTTTCTGACGCTGCGTTATGTGGTTCTGCCAAATATTAGCCACTACAAAAGTAACGTTGAACAAATCGTCAGCAGTGCGCTTGGATCTCCGATATCAATTGGAACGATTGCGGCATCATGGGACGGTTTGCAACCGACGCTGACGTTGACCGATGTCATTGTTGCGGATCAAAAAAAATCACCTGCTTTAAGTTTGCCGCAAGTTGCTGCCACACTATCCTGGCGTTCGTTATTGTTAGGTACGCTGCGCCTTGATTCATTAGAAGTTGATCGCCCGAATCTACAAATAGAACGCGATACGGCAGGTAACTTGTTTATCGCCGGGATTCCAATTAATCCCAAATCCGAGAATGGCGGCGGCGGTGCAGAATGGGTTTTGGCACAAAATCAAATTGTGATTCGTCAAGGACGTGTCAGCTGGAACGATAAGTTGCGGGGCGCACCAGAACTAGCGCTCACGAATGTTGATGTGGTAATAAACAACCGTTGGCGTCACCATCGGCTATCAGTGCGGGCAACGCCACCTGCGACATTTTCTACGCCGATTGATTTGCGCGCTGAATTCACGCATCCAGTGTTTGCTCGGAAGAAAGCCGATATTTCTCGTTGGAAGGGAACGCTTTACGCGGACATTCGGAATACAGATTTAACACTCTGGAAAGCTTACGTCGATTATCCGATTGAACTAAATCAAGGAAAGGGCGCGGTAAGAGCCTGGCTTGATCTTGATCATGCCAAGGTGGTCGATTTTGCTGCCGATGTGGAATTAGCCGATTTGTCGGTACGTTTGCGCAAAGATTTAGCGCTCCTGACTTTGCGTCAGGTACATGGTCGGATTTCCGCGCAGGAAGAAATCGGACCGTCATCAGCAGATGGCGTACCGACCTTCGGTAGCAACGGGCATCATATTTCGTTGACGGATTTTTCGTTCGAAACCATGGACGGTTTGGTCCTTCCGCGCACCACCATTAATGAGTCTTATTTGCCAGCCAAAGGTAGTCGGCCAGAAAAATACTCTTTAACCGCCGACAGGCTTGTACTGCAAACCTTAGCTGATTTTGCTCAGCGCTTGCCGTTGACCAAGTCACAAGTCCAGATGCTGAACGACTATGCACCGCGTGGCGAGTTACACAATTTCTCAGCCCAGTGGCAGGGCACTTATCCAGCAGTTACCGCTTATCATGCTAAGGGACAGTTTAAAGGACTGAGCCTAGCTGCGCAGTCGTCTCGAGTTGCTCAACCAAAAACGGCATCCCAGCCAGCGCAACCGGCCATGTCAGCTATTCCTGGCGTTGATAATATTACTGGCAGTATCGACGTTAGTCAGTCAGGCGGTTCGCTCAACGTTGCGTCGGACAAAATGTCAGTGACCTTGCCCGGCTATTTTGTGCAACCGGTGATGCCGTTCCAGCACCTGGACTTAAAGGCGCATTGGCAGGTTCAGGATGGCATGTTAGAAAAATTAGCTCAGAAAGCGTTACCCTCACCATCAATCCCAAGGCAGGGCAAAAATCTGCTGATACAAATTGATAGCCTGAATTTTGTGCAGGATGGAGCCGCCGGATCACTATCGGGCACCCATTTGTTGCCGTTAGGGCGTCATGACGGTGGTCTCGGAATGATCGATATAACCGGCCAGATAAGCATGTTTCAAATAAATACTATCGGGTCTTATTTGCCGTTACACACCCCTGAGCATTTGCGACACTGGTTGGTTGGCGCATTGAAAGACGGGACCGCACGTGACGTAACGATTAAACTTAAAGGTGATCTTGCACATTTTCCATTTAATACGCCAGCGAACGATCCTACCGCAAAAGCCAAGGGTGAGTTTAGCGTTTTCGGTAAGATTGATAACGGAACAATGGAATATGATCCTGGTATTTTTGGTCAGGACGGCAAGCAACCCTTGTGGCCGCTTCTGGAAAAAATTAACGGAACGATTGCCGTGGACAGGACACGGTTGCAAATTAAGGCTGATAGCGCTAAAACGACTAACGTGGCGTTGAGCAATGTGGTCGCAACGGTTCCGGATTTATTGTCGCATGATGGAATGCTCAATATTGAGGGGAAAGGTGCCGGTGCGCTCGGCGATTTTCTGTCCTTTGTTAATAACAGTCCAGTTGAGCACTGGATTGGTGGTTTTACGAATGAGTCTGAAGGCAAGGGCAACGCGCAACTCAATCTCGATCTTCACATTCCCTTGGCGCATGCATTCGATTCTAAAGTCAATGGTACGGTCCAATTTTTTAACAATGACGTTGTGTTGCAAAAGATCATTCCGCCATTACAAGGCGTCAATGGCAAACTTGAATTCAATCAAAAAGGGTTCAATCTAAATGGACTCAAGGGTTCTTTTCTTGGCGGTCCGGTTCAGGCCAGTGGTGGCACGCAGCCAGATGGTCAGAGCAAAATCAAGATTGACGGTGTGGCAACGCTGGATGGGTTAAAAATAGTGTATCCAAGTGCCAACGCGCAAAGTATTTTGAGTCATGCCAGTGGTGCCAGTCGCTACAGCGCAACCGTATCTATCCATGATCATCATACCGAATTGCTGGTTGATTCCAGTTTACAAGGGCTGACATTGAATTTCCCCGCACCATTGCAAAAGGCTGCTAATGACAGCTTGCCACTTAAATTTGAATGGGTCGGCGTAACGTCTAATGATCCATTATTTTTACGTGACGAAATTCGTATATCTTTGGGCGCGGCGATGGCTGCACGCTATCAACGGCAGAAATCCATCGACAAAGAAGCCGAATGGAAAGTATTGCGTGGCGGTATCGGGGTCAATGCACCTATACCGGAACCCGATAGCGGAGTGGTCATTAATCTGAATGCGAAATCGTTAAACCTTGATCAGTGGAGTGATCTGGCAGGCGCTGCTAACGATGGCTCGGCTAATAAAGCTATCACAGATCCAGCTCAACTTGCTGGTATCGCCCAATATGTCAAACCGGAGGTAGTGGCGGTCCGGGCTGGTGAATTGATTCTCATGGGAAAAAAGCTGAACAATGTGGTGGTGGGCGCATCGCATCAAAAAAATATATGGCAGGCAAATATCGACTCTACTCAGGCATCTGGTTACGTGACCTGGAATACGGTCAGTTCTGGGCACGGCCTTGGTAAGGTCACAGCACGCTTGTCATCGCTGATCATTCCAGAGAACGCGACGTCGGATGTGAAAGAAATATTAGAGAGCAAAGATGCTGCGACCGAGATACCGGGTCTTGATATCGTTGCTGAAGATTTTCAGTTAATGGATAAAAAATTAGGTCGGCTGGAACTGGTTGCTGACAACGTGCATGCCGATGTCGGTAGCGAATGGCGTATACGGCGATTGTCCATTCGCAATCCCGATGCCGAACTCAAGGCAGCGGGCAAATGGACCACGGTCAATGACAATAACTTGACCAATTTAACTTATGCGCTAGACGTCAATGATGCAGGAAAATTGCTCGAACGTTTTGGTTTCGCCCATATCCTTAAGAGCACCAAAGGGCGGATGGATGGCGATGTTACATGGAAGGGATTGCCGTTTTCAATTGATATACCATCACTAACAGGACAGATTAATCTGGATATGCAACAGGGTCAATTTCTCAAAGTCGATCCCGGTGCAGCCAAGTTGCTGGGCGTACTCAGCCTGCAGTCATTGCCGCGTCGCCTGACACTAGATTTCAGGGATGTATTTTCGGAAGGGTTTGCGTTCGACAGCGTCACCGCCACGGCGACGATTGCGCAAGGCAAGGCAACCACTGATAACTTCAAGATGCGTAGTGTGGCGGCGACGGTTTTGTTGAGTGGTAGCGCTGACATTGCTCAGGAAACGCAGAATTTGCATGTCGCTGTTCTTCCGGAAATTAATGCGGGTGCGGCCTCGCTGGCAGTATTGGCAATCAATCCTGTGGTTGGCATCGGTACTTTTTTAGCCCAGTTATTTCTACGTGATCCGTTGATGCGGGCTTTCACTTTTGAGTATGATATTACTGGTCCATGGAAAGATCCGATAGTGAAGAAAATCGGGCATAAAGACGATCAGTCTGAAGGCAAAAGTAATGCTACAACTGTCATCGAAAATCATTAGAGTTAACATTAAAAGCAAAGATTAAAAGTAAAAATTAAAAGCAAAGCAATCACCATCAATTAGTCAGTAGCTGTATCGCTTTAAAAAAATAGCGCAAATCACATTAACCTGAGAGTCGGAGTCGAAATATGATGAATCAAGCTACAAGCCCATTCAAAATTGCCGCCATACAAATGGTGTCGACGCCGCAGGTTGAAGAAAATTTTTCTACCGCGCGAAAATTGGTCGCTGAAGCGGCACAGCAAGGTGCGCAATTAGTTTTACTGCCTGAATATTGGCCGATCATGGGATGGCAAGATAGCGACAAAGTGACCATTGCCGAATCTCTTGGCGCTGGCCCTATTCAACGTTTTATGGCAGGGCTGGCAAAAGAACATAATATTCATTTGATCGGCGGCACGTTGCCGCTTATCTCGCAAGAGTCAGGAAAAGTGCTTAACGCCACGTTGGTGTATGGCCCTGGCGGCGAGCAGTTGAGTCATTACGATAAAATTCACTTATTTAGTTTTAATAAAGGCGAAGAATCGTACGACGAGGCGCGCACCATTTCTTATGGCAAAGACGTCACCACTTTCAATGCACCGTGTGGCAAAGTTGGCCTTTCAGTATGCTATGACTTGCGCTTTCCTGAGTTGTACCGCGCCATGGGCGATTGCAGTTTAATTGTGATGCCGGCCGCCTTCACTTACACGACCGGTAAAGCGCACTGGGAAATTTTATTGCGTGCCCGCGCCATCGAAAATCAATGCTATGTTTTAGCTGCCGCGCAAGGCGGTAAACATCCGAATGGCCGCCGCACATGGGGCCACAGTATGTTGATTGATCCTTGGGGCGAAATCAAAATGGTACTGCCTGAAGGCGAAGGTGTCGTCAGCGGCGAGATCGACGCCGATTACATGCGACAAGTGCGTGAAAATCTGCCAGCTTTGCGACATCGGAAGTTGTAATTTCTTTTGCTTTAATGAATGTCTCGGAGTAGACCCGCAGATATCCGAAAGAGGCTAGGAAAGGCTGATCAATTGGGCCTTTCTGCAGAGTTGTTATGGCGCATTAAACTTTAGCGCGGGGTTATCGAACATCGAGATGACGCGTGCGCGCATGGTGCCGGATGGACACAATTCATCTTGGGTATATTGGGTCAGACGAATAGAGTTCGGTACGTTGGCTTTGCACGTCACGCCGACAAACTCAGGTTCCAGACCAGCACCCTTAAAGGTGAAATTTTCCTTGTATTCATCGGTCGGCTTGAATAGCTTTATCAGATCACCTGGATTTTTGAGGCCGTTGTAATCAAAGCCCATGCCTTGGGTTACCAGCGCTGAAATCTGCGCTGGATTGATCCCCGCTTTATCTACCCGATAATTGCCGCCGAAACCCGATGCACCACCAATCAACTGGGATAAATTTCCATACTGACCATTGTTAAGCACCATGCCCACGTGATTGGTTGGTGCGAGCGGATTGAGCTCTCCATAAATCCGTTTAATCGCGACCGCTCCGGGCGCCGACCAGGAGTTAGTCACCATAGTCAGGCTGCCCAACGCCAGATTGGTCGTCACGCCGTCGCTACTTGCGCCAGCGGGCGGCGTGATCCCAAAACGTTGTTGCATGAATGCTGTAATAAATTCCCCTAATCCGATGGCACCGTTGACTTGAACTCGTTCGTAAGGTTTATCATCAAGCTTGAGGCTGGTGAGCGTATTGTGAGTAGGATCGAATCCCATCGGACCGCCGGGTGCCGTATTGGCGTTAGTCGTGACTGTTAATGCGCTGCTGGTGACGGCACCAAAGGTAGCGCTTGCAAACGTGTTGGTAAAAAAGCGAGCGGCTGTCGTCATCCAATCTGGATGATCTTGCATCATCGCGTCGCCTCCCGGGGCTTGCGATTGTCGTGCGCCACGTGGCGTTAGATAAACGTTTCGAAACACTTTGGGCGCTAGATCTGCATCGCTACTGTAAAGCGACTGCACGTCCGCTGTCCCGTTGTCTTTATAGGCAGTTCTTTCCCACATAGCGAAGCGTGGGGCTTCAGCATTTAACTGCGCCAGTTCTCCAAAGCGCCACACCCACTGCATCGCAAACAAAAATACCATAAACAGGCTGAGCGCCACCACTGACTCGAATAACGCCTGCCCAAACTGACGGCGGGAAGGTAATAGATAAAGCCTGCGGGTTTGCGATATAAGCATAGGACTCAGTCAATCAGGAAGAACAACGATTTCTCAGGATAATTCAGTCCTTCCAGTCGTGCGTTCCAGTACGGCAGCATCAGATTGGCGTGCGAGACAATTTGCGAGCGAGTGGTCCAACGCTCAACCGGTGCGCGATAATAGACGCGCGCCTTGCCAATAGCCTTCAGATAATTTTGTTTTATTTCCGCGTCATAATCATGTAACGGCGCTCGGCCGAGATTGAATTTGCTTTCTGATTTTAGCGGTAATTTGTCGGTCGTTTCTTGCAATGCCACCACGAACGAAGGGCCAAGATCCTTTAAGGCTGAATTCTGTATTTCTTTGCTGGCGACAAATATATTACTGGCGGCACGGTCACCTATTTGATAGTTGCCCATATTTGCGTCGCGCATTTCCCACAAGCCAAATCTTTCCGCAGGCAATCCCATGTCGGCTGCAACCGCACCGCCCAATCCCGGTTTTTGAAATAACGTTTCGGTTCCGCGCGAGGAGCGCATGCCGAGCACATCAATCAGATCGCCGAGACCCAACGCCTTGAGAAAGAACTGGGTGAACTTGTTTGGCGCGTTGACGGGATCATCGAATACCGTATTCGCCATCGTAAAACCGCTACCGAGCATGTTTGAAATGGACGTGGCGACATTGCCGCCCAGATTGGACAGGTTCTGAAAATTTGCTGCTTGTTGTGCCAGCGCAGTGGCCATTTCAACTTCGGCATCGCCACCACCCGGACTTGGTGCGTTGAGTGCAGCGCCCGACGCTGGCATCCCGGCAGGCGCACCGCCTACGACGCCAGTCAGGTTGCTTGCATTAGCGTCAGGTAGATTCACTGCTGACGAAGCAGAGCTACTTCCATTGATGCCGCCACCGGCAGCATCCAAAATTGGTGCCAACGTGGCCATAGCGGCGTTGTTCAACGTTTCGGTGGCGGTCGCTATTTGCGGCTGGCCTTTCATTGCGCGGTTGGCTGAGGCCTTGGCGATATTCATGACACCGCGTTCGTAATATTTTTTTGCAGCACCAGCGGCCAACGATGCGCATGCGCCGCCGATGCGGGGTGCATACACCTCGCCGGTTGGTAACGTGAAATACATACAGTCATCAATCCCTGTTGCCTCGCCCCAAAATGCTTTCTTCCAGGCGGGCGTAGCGTTCACCACATCTATAAACTTGTCTAAGTCATCGGGAATCGTTTGGTTTTTATTCAAACCTTGACGACCCACCTTGGACATTGTTACCGCACCTGCCATCGGGATGTGGATATTGAACAGATGGGGATTAATTTCCATGATATCGATGTTGCTCCATGCATATGTCCCGTCCTGCATTTGAATCATGCGTGTACCGCCAGTACGCTCATAAAGACACATTATCGGACTCACGATAAGACCTACCGTATTCATGAATCCTTCGATAACGGGACCAATCACGTCGGCCGCAACATTACCTGCCAACGCGGGGACGATCTGTTCCAGACCGTTGACCGATAGGCCTGTTAGCAACCCATTCGTCGCGCTCAAATTACAGCCATCCACTGTCCATAAACCAACGGCATTGGGAAACAGGCGACGACCGCCCATACCACTCGTCAACTTGAACATATCTGCCATCATCAAGCGATGTACCAAATTGAATTCAGCAGTGCCTTTATCGCCAGGAACTTTGGTTTTCATTTCAGTGCTGCCCATAAACTTACGCGGCGGCTGATGCAGCTTAATCATGCTGCCGAAATCAACTAGACTTTTACCGATCTGATACATCACCGTTTGCGGAATGTATTCTGCTTGCGGTGCATTCGCTGTCAGCAAATCTTTTTGCATTGAGATCAAGGCAGAAGCGGTAGTTGCCAGATGGACCTGTTGCGAAGCAAAAATGGCGTAGTTAGTCAGCGATGTAGTCGCCGTGCCAGCATTGGCTAATACCTGACTGGTGACGCGCACGCCATTGACGATCTTTTCCCAATAGTCGCTAAAGGTTGAGACGGTTTTGAGGATGCTCGATAAACCGGTACCGATATAGGGGATGAATTTGGTTAAGGCAGCCGTTGCCTTCAGCACCTTGGCGTTATTACGCCAGTACTGGTCCGACATGGTGACGTTAGACCACATCGCCGTCATTTGTCCAACAGCCTGATAGTTCGCAATCATGGCGCGGTTGGTGTAGGCGGTGTAATTGAGTCCTTCAGCGGCGACGTTAGCTGAACTGTAAGCAATGGCATCGGCTGCATTGGTCAGGCGGCGCTTTTCAGCAGTTAATTGCGCCATGTTATAAATGGCAAATAATCCGATACAAAGCACTGCAAGAAAAAAGATGGTAATAGGTAAAACCGCACCACGTTGTGTGCGGAGCATATCGCCATGAGCTTTTGAAAAAGTATTTTTGCGCGCGTATTGTAGAGAAAAATCGGGTTCCGTTTTTAACAAAATAGCCTCAACGCTCAGGTCGTTCATGTGACATTGTTGAGATCATAGAAATTTATGGTCGGGATCTGGAAGCTAGCCGCGATATTAATATCTTGATACGACATTCAATCGGCGTGAATGACAAGCGGTGTCATGAATCTTGAATTTAATGACGCGGGGAAGATGATGGTTGATAGTAGAAAGGTTTTGTTACGGGGTGATGACGACCGCCAGTTTGCATCCGAATTACATTTTTTATTGTGAATTAACTTGGCATAAGAGCGAAACGTATTGCTACGTTCTACAGAAAAATAACGCAAAAAAGCACGCGCGTGACGATGTTCACGCTGTCTCTTTTATAAAATAGTGATGGAAGTTTTATCAGAAGACGATCGCATTGCGCGATCGTTTTTAGTACGGCGTAACGTTAGAAATGTGGCGTTGAAACTGGTAAAAGAACGACTATCTGGATGACCTTGCCAGTAACCGGTTGAGCAAGTTCTGCCAGACAATCATCCACTTTCAAACCAAGCCGAGCGGCGTTTCCGGCGCTCAACTCAAGGCAGGAATGCGCTTTAGCCGCAGCAAATTTCCATGGTCGGATATGTTCCACAATACGCATGATATTTCCATCTAGATCAATAAATACTGCATCAATTGGCAATCGCATGAAGCATGTATGGATGCTATTGCATGGAGAAATCAGCATTCCTTGCTGGTCATTTAGAGGAAGTGAACCCAACAAACCGACAGCGCGTTTCCAAAAATTATTGGCGATCCGGACGTCAATTTTCATAGGGTAGTTTGTTATTTGAACGCGTGGTCAGTGCGATGGCGAGTGTGGAGTGGGTCATCGTCTTTAACAATCTGATGATGCGTGAAGAAAAAATAATGAGGCTATAAGTTACACAAATAAACCACACAAATAAACGCCACAAATAATGGACTGATCGTCTTGCGGTATCAGCGTGGTACGTCTATAAATATGAAGTGGTCATTACAAATCGAAAGGTCTGACCTCCAAAAAACTTGCCATCTCCAGATTGGCTCGTGGACTAAACAGGAGTCGTACGGTTTGTTCCACTCCGTTTGTCAGCGCAAAGAATTCCATTTCCGCATTTCCATGTTCGTGCAGCGGTGGTAGGCATTTTTCACCATTACGCGCAGTTGATTTTTCCCATTGTTGTCCAAACAATTTTTCCATGTTCCGATAACTGACTCGTTCATCTTCGTTGCGCAACCACAAGTTGAGACGTCCCTCTACGTCGCCGCCGAATTGTTCCTCCTTCCGGCAGAGGATCGTTAGTCCCCCTTCGTCACGACGTCCGTCCCAAGAGGTTTTAACCATAGCGCCAAAGCGGGTAATTTCAACACGTTTGACGTTCTCTCTGTTTTCTCCGACACGACTAATCTGAGCGCCGCCTGTGAAACGCTTGAGGTTTTCATCGGTGTAAAAGTCATCTGTCAGCAACAAGTTTTTACTCAATGCTTTCTTGATATTTTCCAGAAGCGTAAGCGTAGTCGCTGGTACTTTTATCATCCTACATTCCTCTCTCCCAAATCCAAAGCGAACTGGTGGGGCGCTGTTGGTGATGACGTTCTTAGCCTTATCAGCGATAAAAATTTCCATGAAACTTGTCCCAATCTCATTCAAAAGCGATCCCAAATTTTCATCGAAAAATACTACTTAATCTGGTTTGAAACTTCTCAAAAGCGCGCTATCCATCATCTTGTGTTGAAATTGGCAATAAATTACTTTCTCAACTGATGGCAATCGTCGATTTGGGCGAGTACACATTGCAGTTTTGAAAGGGATTCATGGGGTGATAAATTGAATATCCAGCAGGGAAATCCTCATAAACGGAATGCTTTTTCAGCGATGATTTTCCAATAAAACCATTAATACAGAGTCAGATTTTCAGACGCGACCCATGCTTATCCATTTTTTTTTAGACAACTTGCTTTAGCCACATTTAGTCGTTTTTCCATGCTGGCCTCTAGCAATGGCGATTTGCCGGTTTTGATTAGCGAGTCGTACTCTGCCTGCGGTACGCTGTTCCAATAAGTATTAGAAACACAATCGCAGAACGTAGGCAACTTCGTCTTATTTTTTGGAGTGCCTTGTGCGCTTGCACCCATTTGTATGCATACCTGCGTATTTGCTTGCTTAAGCTGCGGCAGGACTGTAGCGCCCCAGACCGTGCCAGAACAAACAAGAGATAGTGTTAGGGCCGAGCTGAATATTTTTGTTTTCATTAGTGTTTGTTCGAGTTGTCAGATTGGGAATGGTTCAGTGAGAATGATAAAAAGTATAGCTTTTGATGAATGCTGCTATGACGCGCGCACTCTTTATCTGAAATTTGTCATGATAGTGAGCACAATCGGAAAGGCGATGATGATAAAAGTGATTGGGAAAATGAACATGATGAGTGGGGCGATCATTTTCATTGGCGCCTCCATTGCCAATTTCTCTGCTCTCTGAAAGCGCTCGGTGCGCTTTTGTTCCGAAAATTTGCGCAAAGTCGGTCCGAGTGGAACGCCCAGTTTGTCACATTGCAGCACAATACCAACAAAGCGCTTGATGTCCAGATTGCCGGTACGACGGGCGAACTTTTCGAGAGCTTCGGCGCGTCCGGCTCCCGTTTTCATATCGCGCACTACCCGCTCTATTTCCTGCCGCAAGATACAGGCGGGGCCACGCTCACAAAAATTAATGATGGCTGTATTTAAGGTTAGGCCACATTCACAACAGAGCGTCACGATATCGACAAAGGATGGGAAGTAGCGGGATATTTCCAGGTTACGGCGCTTCTTTTGGTCCTTGATCCACATTAGCGGATAAAACCAGCCAATTGACCCAAGCACAGCGACAATATAAAGCACCTTATAATCAATACCAAATGCCCCAAAACTGACCAAAATTCCGAAGAAGAGAGAAACAGCCAGAGAGAAAAATTGAACAGCGAACGTCTCGTTCGGCGTCATGAAATATTCCAGACCGGCCGAATTGAGCATTTGCTTACGCTTGAGTAAGGTGGCTTCGGATAAATAAGCACCGAAATAAAAATCAAAAAACATGACGCCATTCCATACTTTTTTCAGGAGTGGTGGCAATGGATCCATATTGGGCCGAAATTTGCTAACTTTGGCGTTCGCCAATAACTTAAAGATGTAAAAAAGAAATACGCTAAGACTGCCGAAGGCCAGAATGATCGCGCTATATAGATAAATTGAACTGTTCATACCATTCGTCCCTTAGTGATGTTCGTGTTGGGTTTATGCGTATTGCCAATTGCGTGAGTTTTAGAAAACGTTAGTATCTCTGAGGATGGCTTTCTGTATCAGACATCGATGGCGAGAATTTTTTGTATTACTTTGTGACCGATGTAGGCCATGGTCAAACAGATAAACAAGACGATTTTTCCGTAGAAGGTGGTGACTAGTTGACTCATCTCTTCCGGTTGGATGAAATACAAAGCAACGCCCACCAGTCCTGGCAGGCAGATCATGACCCACCCTTGCATTTTTCCCTGCGCGGTCAATGACCTGATTTTTCCTTCAATAGTCAGCTTTTGCTGTATCGTATTAGACAGACTCATCAGGGTTTCAGATAGGTTGCCACCGACCGATTTTGAAATACGGAAGGTCATGACCAATAACTGAAAATCGACCAAATTAATACGCTTGCCAACTTCTTCGATGGCGGTCTCAAAGTCGACACCGACTTTTTGTAAACGAATCACGTGCGCAAATTCATTTGCCAGCGGCGAGCTGATTTCCTTGGAATAAGATTGCAGTGCGATGCTCAGCGATACACCGGCAGTCAGGCTCGATGCAATCACGGTGAGGGCAGTCGGCAGTTCATATTCAATACTACTGAGGCGACGTTTACGTTTGTGATCACTGATCCACAATGGCGCTTTGAAAATAAAATAACCAATCAGCATGATCAATAAAATATTACGCACGACAAAATAGATCACCACCGTCAGCAATATCGTGGCCGCAATTTGCGCAAATAGAACCAGATAGACCCGGCCATCTGTAAGGCCGGTCCACTCCTTGATGCGCTCTAGATAGCGCACGTGCATATCAAAAAGTACTTTAAGAAAGTAGTTTTTTGAGTTTAGCAGTGACCAGGCAATAAACACGACCAGTACAAACACAATCAAGGAAAACATGAAGATCATACTATTCATTGTTCATCCTTTCGATGAACGCCGGCATCATCCCTGAATAACGGAATTCTCCACATGTCTTGCCATTTTTGTCCAATCCTTCGCGATGGAATTTAAAAACGTCTTGAAGTTGAACGGTTTCTGATTCGATCCCGACTACCTCAGTGATGGCGGTCACTTTACGCGCCCCGCATGAATAGCGGGTGAGCTGAATAATCAGATGTACCGCCGACGAGATCTGTTCGCGGATTGCGCGCACCGGCAAGTTCATGCCGGCCATCAGTACCAGCACTTCCATCCGTGCTAATGCATCGCGCGGGGAGTTTGCATGCAAGGTGGTCATTGATCCATCATGGCCGGTATTCATTGCCTGCAACATATCGAGCGCTTCGCCACCGCGACACTCACCGACGATGATGCGATCCGGTCGCATCCGCAAAGAGTTACGCACCAAATCGCGAATTGCGACATGGCCCTTGCCCTCCACATTGGGAGGGCGACTTTCCAGAGATACCAGATTGGGCTGAGAGAGTTGCAATTCAGCAGCATCTTCGATCGTCACAATCCGTTCATCGTTTGGTACGAAGGCCGACATCATGTTAAGGAAGGTGGTTTTCCCGGAGCCAGTACCTCCCGAAACGACAATGTTCAGACGCTGCTCGACAGCACTACGCAGAATATGCAGCATTTCATCGGTCATGGACCCGTACTTTATCAAGTCTTCAGCGATCATTTTGCGACGTGAAAACTTTCGAATCGTCAGTGTTGGTCCCCGTAGCGATAGCGGCGGTACGATGGCGTTGACGCGTGAGCCATCTTTTAGCCGCGCGTCAACCATTGGCGAACTCTCATCAATCCGACGCCCAAGAGGCGTGACAATCCGTTCGATAGCGCCCATGACAGCCAGGTCGCTGGTAAAAGTAGCGGCCGATAGTTCGAGTCGACCGCCGCGCTCAACCCAGATTTCGTCAAACCGGTTGACCATAATTTCAGTGACGCTCTCGTCGGCGATCAAGGGCTCTAAAGGGCCCAGGCCAACTGCCTCATCCAGTACTTCTCGGGTTAGCTGCTCGGTATCAATATTGTCCGGTACGTTGAACGTGGAGGCCAAAAGCTCCTTGATCAACGTTTTGACGTTGGCCTTAAGATCTTCCTCCGACATCTTATTGGCATCGATCCGGCGTAAATCGATTTCATACAGAACGGCCTCGTGCAGCGTTTTGCGCCAGCGCGAAAACTCATGATCAATGACGCGCGCTTGAACCGCAGGCGCTTGTGTGCCGGCACTAGTTGGACGCGATGACGCTGGCTGCTCTGCACGTTCAGTGCGTTCCGGCTTAGTCGCTGGTCTCAGGATGGGAGGAGGATTTGAAGATGTCGCGCTTTCGTGCCTCGCTGTTACGGTTGGTGTGAACGCGGCCGTTGATGGAGCCTTTACCGGTTGCGGTGCACGTTCCTGCGCACGCGGTACCCGCTCAGCAGAAGCATCAAGCAGATCATCTGCTAACAATACGTCATCATCGAAACTGATTTCATCGACCGTTGCGCTGGGCCTAGTGGAATGGTTCGGTGGATTATTGTGCATATTTGCAGACAATGCCCGACGTGCGTTTGCATTGTTTGCTTCATTTGGGTCGTCAAGCTCACGTCGACTGGCGGAGGTGTCTCCTTGCCGATTAACGTGCAAGGTCAGCGTGTAGCCACCGATTCGAATTTCCGTTCCTGCGTTGAGTGGACCAAGGCGATTAATCCGTTCGCCTTCAATCCATGTGCCGAAAATGCTACCGCTATCCTCAAGGAAAATACTGCCCTCGTTGATCAGAAATGTCGCATGTAATTTACTGACACTCCAACCTTTTAAGCGCAGATCGGATCCGTCGGCTTTTCCGACGATAAATTTATCCTTAGTGATGGCGACTTCATCAAGTGTGTCATAACCATCTGACACCACCGTCAATAAGAAACTTCCAGAAATATCTGCCATGGACTATATCTCTCCATTAAAAATAAATGTATTCAGATGTATGCAATCTACTCCAGCGCCGTCGTTATTTATTGGCGGTTCTCGCTACTGTCGTCATCGGCACGATGGCAAGCGCGGTGCTAGAGCAATTTTGTATAACGCCTATTGATACGCTTTACCCAAGTTCGACCTGAGTTCGGCGCACATTCGAACTGTTTAAGGTGTGCGGTCTTCAGGAAATGACACTCCGCCTGGCACAGGACCCGGAACTGGCGTAGCTGGCATTGGACCGGGCTCCTCCATTGGTGGGTCCATTAAACTACGCATCGTCGGCAATTCGCGTTGTTGCGGCATACCTGCTTCTTTACGCGATTGATTGATCCGGTTATTCAGGTTACGCAGCGCATTTGATGTTTCTGCCTGTTCGCCTTCGTGAATGTGTGGGATCGCCACCAGAAATACTTCGGTTTGATTGCGTATCGTCCCAGTTGATTTAAACAGATTACCCAGCACCGGCACGTCTCCCAATCCCGGCACCTTCTGTACGTCGGTACTGCCATCCTGACTATACAAGCCCGATAAGATAATGGCGTCACCGGTCTTCACCGAAAAATCGGTTTCAGTCCGACGGGTGGTAAAGCCCGGAATGCCTCCAACACTGACACTTGGATCAATCTTGCTAACCTCAGCCTTGAGAAGTCCTGTGACATTACCGAAAGGGTCTAGCTTGGGTGCGATTTCGATCAGGATGCCGTAAGGTTTAAACGTGACGTTAGTGCCATTCTGGCTAACCGTTGGGATCGGTACTTCTCCACCAGCCACGAACTTGGCCTGACCGCCGTTGCGGGTTGCGATACTGGGCGAAGCTAAGACGAACGCGTTCCCACTATCGACAGCTAACTGAATGATGGACGGAATCGCAATTGATGCATTCACGGCAGCACTTACTCCACGCTGCTTCTGGTCTGGCACAGTGAAGGTGGCACCTGTGCTGTCGGCACTTTGTGGTAACGGCCGCAGATTGGTGCTGCCACGCGTTGCTTCACCAAATATACCGATATTGAAGCCGTTAAAGCTCTTGGCCCAATTGACACCAAGATTCTCCAGATAGCCTTTCTTGAACTCTACAAAGTACAAGTCAAACACTAGCATTTGCGATTCCTGTTTATAGGCCGGTACGGTGTCGATATCTAATGTGGTGGAGTTGATCAGATTGGCATATTGGCCGGTCAGCGCAGTAATTTTAGAGAGATCTTCTCGCGTAGAGATATGTCCTTCGACATATAGTCGCTCACCTCGGCGGACTACTTCAACACTCGGTAAATCGGCGAGTGCAGCTTTGACATCGCGTTGTTGTTTTAGTACATTGAGTGCGGTGACGCGCAGCCGAATTTCACGTGATAAATTCGGCTTTTTCCATAGCAGGATATTGGTCAGTCCGACTTCCTGTGCAATGATCAGAAGTTTTGTTTTTTCGATCACAGCGGTTGACGCAATCTTGCCGTTACCGACTGCAATGCGATTGACTGGCCCGACTTCCATTACGCGGGCCTCACCTGCATACATCAGAATTTCGTCATCAGGCGGAGGCAGAGGTTTGGCAGGGCCTTTCAAGACGCGATTCGCTGCGCTATTTTTTGCGGCGTTTGAGGTTGATGCGCCCGGCTCATTTTCTCCCTGCGCAATTTGACCATCTTGACCAATTACCTGGACGCTACCATTGCGATCAAGTGATTTTCCATCTAGATACTGCACTTCGGCGCCGTCTCTAGATGCAATTTTTTGGGTAGATGCAGTTTTCCAGCCAGAGTCTTGTGCAGCTGGAGCGGCAAAACTAGGTGTCACTATCAAGGCTGACAATAGTACAAGTATACGTGCGGTGCGGTGATTGATCATGTCGTAGCGTGGTTTTTTTATAGTAATCATTGTGGATTCCCTACCGTGCCGAGAAAGCGTTTAAGTGCTTCGATTTTTTTCGCCTGGTCGTCACCACCGTCTATGTACTCGCCGGTCTTGAAGCGGCCACCGATGATGTAATCAACCTGTGGGCCTTGCGGCAGCTTGAAGCGTTCTTTAGCACCTGGATCAAGTACATCAGACAAAAACAATTTCTTTTGGACGCCATCTACATCGTCTGGGCGGCGCAGGACCGCCACGATACGGGCGCCGGTCTGTACCAAAATCACTTTCTGGGCATCGGCAGCAGGAACCGAAATAGTGACCGTACTGTATGTCGTCCGTCCTGGTTGACTCTGACGGTCACCGAAGCCGCTTTCTTTGGCCCGATCAGCCGCTAGCACTTCGCGTTCGGTGGTCTGGCCTGTCGCCCGGATTTCAACATTTTCCAGTAGCGGTGCCAGCATTGTGTCTTCTTGCGCTGGTCCCGGCGTCGGCATCGGCATTTGTGGGCCATCCGGCGGTCGCTTCATCATGTAAAACAAATCAATATGATCGCCTGCGCGCAGTAAGCCGGAGAACGAATTAATTTCATCCACTGGAATGGTGATGGCACGATCACCCGCGTCAATTGACTTGGAAAAAGGTACGGATTCGTACAAGAGAAAATAGGACTCTAGTAACGGCGTTCCCTTGCGCACCGGTCGGATGATTTTCTTACCAATATAAGCGTCAATCTGTTCTGGAGTGATCGCATCAAAGTTCATATACTCTTTTGGTACCGTGCGCGAAGCTAGCTGGTCCATCGTCAGGATATCGCCGGGACTCAAATCCATACGTGGTACCGTGACTGTTGTACGTACTTTGCTGGCCTCATCGCTGAGGCTTTTTTCTATTTCACTGGAACGGCTTTTTAAATAACTATTAGCCAGAAAAACCGCTAGCGCTGCAATCAACAGAATAACTATTAGCGGAAGCGCTTTCTTAATCTTGTCGGGATTGATGTAACGTTTTAGATTCATAGTGATGGTCTGGAGGTGAGGTTTTAATAAATTCGAAAGACTCGTTTTCTGCTTGAAAAAAGAAGTGCAAAGGACGGTAAGTAAAGGCGGTGCGTGCGGTGCGGATTGTTTGGGTAGTCCTTAAACGGGGAATCCTATTTGTGTGAGCGGTCGTAACTCTCACCCCACCAATGTGTTTTCACGTCGTTAGGATCGCCCTCGGCCCAGGCACCCATATCCATGGCACCAAGGCAGAATCCGATCTGTGGTTCTGCGGGGTCAAACTTACCTTCCATTCTGCTGACGATACTGTTCCAGATTATGACGATAACGTCGAAGGCTTCATAGCCGCCGCTGCCGCCTGGCGGTGGTGCCATACTTCCTAATGGATAGAACGGATGCCATGCCAGTGCATTTTGTGCACGGTAGCTGGCTGATGAAGAAAATGGATAGCGGCCGCGAGATAACGCCTTGGCCTGAAATGCGGCGGTCAGGTTGGAGCTCGGGCTAAGTGCGCCCATCATGTTGGTGATACCGATGATGATGCTATTGGCGATCGGGACTTTAAGCGGATAACTCCATAAGATTTCAATCGATAGAATCGTGTTGTCCTGAATGTTTTTGTTAGTCAGGTTACCTTTAAGACTGTCGCTGCTAAGATCGTCGCCGCCAGCGGCAGCGGTAACGCCAAGTGGCGTACGAAAACGCATATAGTCGGATGGTAATTTGAGAATGCCGTAATCCAATCCCTGCAATTCAATGGTGCCAGATTCGAGAAAAGCAGCTTGAGTAGGGTTGTGATACAGAATGCAAGAATTGAACATCGCATCCTTATAGGCCGCTACCTGTGCCTCGACCACGGCGAGTTTACCAGTGCCGCTTCCCATGTACATCGGCGTAATACCGTTTATGAAACCTTGCAATACCGAGCTGTCGCCGTAGCGCATCAGGCCTTGGATGAACGCCCAGACTGCGGGCGTTACTTTGGTTTTAGCCGTTCCCAGAAAGGAAGAGACACCACCGGGCTTGTTGGCCGCCTCGGACCCATCGCCGCCCGATGTGCCGACGTCGCTATTGGCGGAGGGACCGTCCATCACGCCGCCGGCCTGACCGGCCCCGGCCAGTTCATTGCCGGGTGTTGTGACCACGCTAATGACGTCTTTTCCAGAGGCGTCTTTGCTGTGCACTATTTTGCCAACAGCAGCATAGCCGAGGTTGCCAAGTTGCGCGGTGAGTGGATCGGTCACAAAGCGTGGGACGACTCTGCCGTTGCTCATCGCACCGATGCGTGCTGCTTCCTGAACTGCAAAATTATGTGCCAGTTTGGCGCGATACATCAGCATCAGTTGCAGGCAAAGCAGGGCGAATATCAGAACGACGGGAATGGCGACGACGAATTCTACGAGGCTGGCGCCTCGGTGGTGTTTGGACTTGCGTCTATTTTTTCTCAGCATGGGCGTCAGTCGTTGAAGATTTCAGGATGTTGGTTTTAAATAGGCGTTGAGACGACACCAAGTCCTTGGATATAACTAAAATTCAAATGTCGAATCGCGTCTAACAACACACTCAAGACTGACTTTCCATCGACGGAAACAAATAGAACCATGGCCACGAAGACCAGTAAAATGGAATACTCCACCGCAATCTGACCTCGTTCGATGCGCACGAATCTGATATTACGCATGACAATCCTCGCAATAGAAAATCTTCCATTTGGTGCAGACGGGTGAGCCAGTTGTGCTTAATCTTTGGTTCATCGGGTAATCCAGTTGACAACAATAAAAGTCTGTCCTGCTCGTCGGGTGAAGGTATAGGTTGCTTCGTGGTTTTCGCCGGAGACGAACTTGATTACGGTTCCTTTGTTACCTTCAGCGACGCGCCGGTAAGCGACTTTCCAGGCCTCCGCAGCGCGATCTTCTTCATAGAAAGCAATGTTTTGTTCAAGGTCGAAGTTGTTTGTCATCGTCGTCATAATTGATTCACCCGCTTTATCCACGGTCCGCACTTCGTTCAAAATTATCGTGCCGGAAGGTTTGCGCAAGTGTTTGCCGAGCACCGGCGCTTTGGAATCGATATCGGCTTTCATGCGGGTTGGAAGGTCTGACAAGCTAAGATAGCCTTCCGTGGTCTTGCGATTGCTGCTGCTAAGATTGGCCTGCTTCAGCCAACCGTCTCGGATACCGATGATTTGGACTTCGTGACCAGCTGGTTTGGTGGTCACTTTCCAGCTATCTTTGGCCCACGCAGCTGCGATCAGTACAGATGCTTCGCGCAGATTTTGCGGTCCGTCGATTTGAAAGATCAACATCGGCAATCCGTTCACCTCGATTTCATCGGCCATTCTGGTCATTCCCCAATCTTTAGGAATTCCCTCAAGAAGTAACTGTTCTCCACCTTTCCATCTGTCAAATGCATGGGCGCTGGTGGATACCAGAGCGCACAACCAAAAGCACGTTGCGATCAGATTCTTCAATCGGCACACTTCACCATGGTGATAGTTGTCGTGGTTGTGACAACGGTTAACTTTTGCATCGTGGTTGATCCTAACGTTGGTGAACTAGGGTGAGACAAAGCGTAGCGCCGGGTTGTCGAACATGGAAATGGTGCGGGCGCGCAATATCCCCGCAGGGCAGAGTTCGTCCTGCGTATATTGCGTTAGGCGGATAGAGCGTGGCACGTTGGAAGTGCAGGCAACACCAACGTAATCGCCTTCAAAAGGTGGTCCGCCCTTAAATTGGAAAGTTTCTTTGTAATCATCAGTTGGTTTAAAAATTTTGAAAAGATCCGCTGGATTTTTCAGGCTGTCGTAATTGAAACTCATTCCTTGCGAGACCAACGAGGAGATCTGCGCGGGATTAATCCCCACCTTATCGACGCGGTAATTGGCGCCAAATCCAGAGGCGCCGCCGATCAGTTGCGACAGGTTGGCGTATTGGCCATTATTCAGCACCATTCCCACATAATTGCTTGGCCCCAACGGGTTGAGTTCCTCAAACATACGCTTGCTGCCAACTGCCGGTGGTGCAGACCAGGAATTGGTCACCATGGTCAAACTACCCAAGCGGGTTGGCGTGGTGGTTCCTGCGCTGGGTGATCCAACTGGCGGCGTCACGCCAAATCGTTGTTGCATGAATGCGGTAATGAAATCACTGAGTCCAATTGCGCCGGTAACCTGGACTTGCTCGTACGATTGGTCATCCAGTTTAAGTCTGGTCAGCGTGTTGTGCGTGGGGTCGAATCCCATCGGTCCGCCCGGGACTTTATTGGCGTTTGTGGTGACGGTCAATGCGCTATTGGCAACGGCAGAAAAGGTAGCTGTTGCAAACGTATTCGAAAAAAAGCGCGCTGCAGTATTCATCCAGTCAGGATGGTCCTGCAGCAAATCGCCGCCACCGTTGGCCTGCGAAAGCCTGGCACCGCGTGGCGTCAGATAAACATTGCGAAAGACCTTGGGTGCCAGATCTGCATCGTCACTAAATAATGATTGGAAGTCGGCATCGCCATTACTTTTGTATGCCGTACGTTCCCAAATCGCAAAGCGGGTGGCCTCGGTATTTAATTGTTTCAATTCGCCAAAACGCCATACCCACTGCAAGGCAAAAACTAACACCATAAATATACTGCAAGCCAGAATTGATTCCACCAGCGCTTGCCCGTGCTGGCGGCGTGGTTGCAGCAAGGTTGGATAGGGCACTCTGGTCGGCTTGCTTTGGCGTTTGGCTGGGCGTTTAGCTGGGTTGCGCATAGGGCTAGTCGATCAGGAAGAATAGAGATTTTTCCGGATAGTTCAGGCCTTCCAGCCTTGCATTCCAGTATGGCAGTATCAGATTGGCGTGTGACATAACCTGCATTCGAGAGGTCCAGCGCTCCACTGGTGCCCGGTAGTAAACACGGGCCTTGCCGATCGCTTTCAGATAACTTTGTTTGGTCTCGGCGTCATAATCCTTCAACGGTGCACGTCCAAGATTAAATTTGCTTTCTGAGCGCAGCGGCAGTTTCTCTGCCGTTTCCTGCAAGGCCACCACAAAGGATGGACCAATATCTTTTAGGGCATTGTTTTGGACTTCCTTACTAGCCAAAAATATATTGCTGCTGTCCCCGTTGGCACGGTCTGCGTTTTGAACACGGTAGTTACCAAGATTCGCGTGACGCATTTCCCAAAAACCGAAACGTTCGGCCGGCAATCCCATATCGGCCGCAATCACGCCACCCAAGCCAGGTTTTTGGAATAACGTTTCGGTCCCGCGCGAAGTGCGCATCCCCAAAACATCGATTAAATCGCTCAATCCCAGTGCTTTTAGAAGGAATTGAGTAAATGCGTCTGGCGCGTTGACCGGATCGGTAAAGGACATGTTGGGTAAGGTGAAGCCGTTGCCCAACACGTTTGAAACCGCCGAAGAGACGTTGTTACCCTGACTCGACAGGTTCGCAAAATTGGCAGCTTGTTGTGCTAGACCACTAGCAATGCCTACCGCCGGATCTCCGCTGCCTGGGGTTGGCGCGTTCAATGCTGAACCGGATGCGGGAAGACCAGCTGGTGCGCCACCCAATACGCCAGTGGTGTTGCCTGCGTTGGCATCTGCTAGGTTGATTAAAGATGACGCCGAGCTGGTGGAGTTAATGCTGCTGCCGACTGCCTGAATTATCGGTGCCAAAGTGGCAGTGGCTGCATTGCTAATTACCTCGGTGGCATTCGCAATCTGGGCTTGGCCTTTCATTGCTCTATCGGCAGAAGACTCGGCAATATTCATCACGCCGCGATCGTAATATTTTTTCGCCACACCGGCATTCAGTGACGCACAGGCACCGCCGAGGCGCGGTGCGTACACACCGCCGGTTGGGAGCGTGAAATACATGCAGTCGTCAATGGCGACCGCTTCGCCCCAAAAGGATCTTTTCCATGCGTCGTTGCCATTTACCACGTCAACAAACTTTTTCAGGTCATCAGGTATTTCTTGATTTTTGTCTAGTCCCTGACGACCAACTTTGGACATCGTCACGGCACCCGCCATCGGGATATGAATATTAAACAGATGTGGATTAATTTCCATGATGTCAATATTGCTCCACGCGTAGGTACCGTCCTGCATCTGGATCACACGTGACCCACCCGTGCGTTCATACAGACACATGATCGGACTAGCAATGATTCCGACAGTATTCATGAAGGCTTCGATGACGGGGCCGATGACATCAGCAGCGGTGTTGCCAGCGAGCGCAGGTATGATCTGTTCAAGGCCGTTGGTCGATAACCCGGTTAATATCCCGTTGATGGCACTCAGGTTGCAACCGTCTACCGTCCATAAACCTACTGCATTTGGAAACAGGCGTCGCCCAGCCATATTGCTGGTGAAGCCAAACATTTCGTCCATCATCAGGGCATGCACCATATTGTGTTTAATACCGGTGCTGTTCGGCATGTCGGTTTTCATCACTGTGTCGCCTAAGAACTTGCGCGGCGGTTGATGCAGTTTGATCATGCTGCCGAAGTCAACCATGCTTTTGCCAATCTGATACACGATCGTCTGCGGTATATATTCTGCTTGTGGCGCATTGGCGGCCAGCAGATTGCTCTGCATCGAGATCATGGCCGAGGCAGTGGTGGCGAGATGCACTTGTTGCGATGCAAAAATAGCGTAATTAGTCAGTGAGGTCGTCGCCGTGCCAACGTTAGCCAATACCTGACTGGTAACGCGCACACCATCAACGATTTTGTCCCAAAAGGTGGAAAACTTACTGACTGCGTTGAGAACGCCAGATAGACCTGTGCCGATATAAGGAATATATTTAACCAGTGCGGCAACCGCTTTCATCACCACTGAATTGTTTTTCCAGTACTCCTCGGACATAGTCATGTTGGACCACATCGCCGTCATTTGACCGACCGCCTGATAGTTGGCGATCATGGCGCGGTTGGTATAAGAGGTGTAGTTGAGGCCCTCAGCGGCGACATTTGCGGTGCTATAGGCAATGGCGTCGGCGGCGTTCGTTAGTTGGCGTTTCTCACTGGTTACTTGCGCCATGTTATAGACCGCAAATAGTCCGAGACATAATACAGCGGCGAAGAAGATGGCGATTGGTAATACTGCACCACGCTGACGCGCGACGATAGAGCGGGAAGGGCGATGTTGGTGCACAGCTTTGCTGTTGCGCCATACGGCGCTCGCCATCCTTTCTTTAGCGCATGGTGATAAACGTCTCAATTTGCGCCCCGTATTTGAACAAAGTTTTTATAGATTAATGATTTCGCATGGTCAAACACTTTTGTTGCGTGACTAGTCTGCCCGTCGGTAGTGAGGCAACTCTTTCCCGTAAAATTTTCTCGCGTCGCTGTAAAATGTGCGACGCGAGAGTTGTTGTCTCCAGGATTAGCGACAGATACCGGTAACCGTTTGTGGGGCGATTAACGGTTATCTGTACCGTAATCTTTCATAGTGCGTTGTGTAGCAGCCCTCGTGGCGGCCAGCGTCGCTGCGGTACCAGCGGCAGTAATCTCTGTCTGTCCGTTACTGCCAGACAGTTCTGCAGCCATACCTGCAACCTGATGGCGGATGGTGCTGCCAAAGGCTGCAAAAACACCGATACTTACGACCGCAATCAATGCCACGATGATGATGTATTCCGACATTCCTTGTCCACGTTGGCGCAATGCCGTTTTAATATTTTTAATGTGACGGAATTTGGATAGTGAAAGCGTAGCCATTTGAAATCTCCTAAAGACGCGTGGTTGTGGGACGATTCCCCGTTGCAAGCAAAACAGTCACAAAAAAATTTCCGCAGTTATGCAATTACGTAGCCAACATCAAAAAACGAATGTTAACGGTGCTTTTTTACAGTAGTACGAGGGCTTCTTTTTGGGATTGCTTTGCGGTGCTCGTTGCCGGATAGTTTCGGCAAATTCTGTCAGGATTCACAACTGCTGAAGCGCCGGGCGGCATCAATTCAGGAGCATTTTTTACTACTTCATCGACATAATTCGATAGTGCTCTTTGTCTTTTTAGGTATTTTTCAAAATTATACGCGGCACTTTTTTTAATTTCCCTAACGCAATTGTTGTGCCATGGCACTAAAAATAATTCTGTTTCAAGATCATTTATCTATGAAATTCACGGATTTTTTTAACTGAAAAATTAATTTAAATAGTGTGAATTTTAGGGCGGAAAAATAGGCATTTTTTGCTATAAAAATCATTGTATGGCGTTTTTTGCTTTGCGCAAAAGATGCGTACGAGCGTTCTTATTTCGTGCATTCTTACATATTTTTGTATCGTTTTTTTAGGTATGCAGCGCTTACTTGAAACGGAAATAGGCAAGTATTACGGCAATGTGACACCGCAAAATTTGCATGCCAGAAGCGGATTTGGATCATTTTTCTCATATAGAAAAATGGGAGAAGCCCGAGATGAGAATTTTGGTCGTAAACTGGTCGCAATAAACAGATTCTTCTTTAGCGCCAGATGCTATCGTTACGCAGAATATTTTTCCTTTTCTATAACCACATTTTTCCGAAAAAATCCTATGCCAGATTTGCCCTCTTTTAGGTCGTTCAGTTTTTTACTGATGACCTTTTTTGGTGCGGCGTCATCAATCGTGCAGGCTGCACCAACTTATGGCCCTGAACTCGAAGGCTTTTCAATGCCTTATCCTTTGCAGCATTACGGCTTTTCATCACAAGGCGTTAATTTGCAAATGGGTTACCTGGACGTGGCTGCGGTCACTAAGCCGAATGGCCATACTGTCGTACTAATGCACGGTAAAAATTTTTGCGGCGTAACGTGGGAAGAGACCATAAAATCTCTTAGCGGCGCGGGATATCGGGTTGTAGCACCAGATCAAATCGGCTTTTGTACATCAACCAAACCGGAACACTATCAATACACATTCCAGCAACTGGCGATCAACACGTATGGGTTGTTGGAAAAGTTGGAAGTCACGAAGGCGACGATTATCGGCCACTCCACCGGAGGAATGTTAGCTACACGTTATGCTTTGATGTATCCACAGCAGGTCGATCAATTGGTCCTGGTCAATCCAATTGGATTAGAAGATTGGAAGGCACTTGGCGTACCTTATCGAACGGTGGACCAATGGAACGAGCGCGAACTCAAGATGACATCGGAGGGTATTCGAAAGTATGAGTTGAATACGTATTATGTTGGACGATGGAAGCCGGAGTATCAGCGCTGGGTAGATATGCTGACGGGATTGAATCAGGGGCCGGGTAAAAAATTGGTGGCTTGGAACTCGGCTCTGATATATGACATGATTTTCACGCAACCGGTTGTATATGAGTTTAAAAATTTAAAGATGCCGACCCTGTTGATGATTGGTGACGCCGATACCACCGCGATTGGAAGTGATGTGGCGCCGCCTGAAGTGAAGGCCGTCATCGGTCATTATTCTCACCTCGGCAAGCAAGTTGCAAAAATGATTCCACAAGCGACGTTGGTTGAATTTCCTGGTTTTGGTCATGCCCCGCAGATGGAAGATCCAGAAAATTTCCATAAAATACTGCTGGAATGGCTTGCTAAACAATCGTGAAGTAGGGGGTCGTGTCAATTTTTTGTTATTACTAGAAAGGTGCTTTCTCGATAAAAAATTGTGTTCAAGGCAACGCAACTCCCTCGTAATCTAATTTGGTAAGCTTTCTGCAGCCTCGCTGCCGGTAAGGCATAATTCAGAGACACATGTGTTGTGTACATCGCATGTGTTTTATGTGTACTCAAGCTTGATTGATGCGCAGCGATTCCTGTTAGTACGTTCATGAGCACGTGAATCATTTTTACCCTATATTTTTTAGATTCAATAAATCGATATTGGCTGTAGTATTTTTTATCATGAGGAAGCGCTATGACTGAAGAAGATATTCGCCGCAACGCGTTTGCTATGCCGTTTCATAATCCAGCCTTTCCGCCCGGACCTTATCGTTTTGTTGATCGGGAATTTTTGATCATCACTTACAGAACAGATCCGGAAGCATTAAAAAAGATTATTCCTGCTCCGCTACAATTTGTTGAACCCATCGTCAAATTTGAATTTATCAAGATGCCGGATTCAACCGGATTTGGGCATTATTGTGAATCGGGACAGGTTATTCCGGTAATGCTGGATGGTGTTGCTGGAGGATACGTTCACAGTATGTATTTGAATGACCAGCCGCCAATTGCAGGTGGTCGGGAGTTGTGGGGTTTTCCAAAAAAGATGGGTGAACCACAGCTAAAAGTGCATAAAGATACGATGGTTGGTACGCTCTCCTATAGTGATACCCAGATAGCCGTTGGAACGATGGGCTATAAGCATTTACCCCTCGACGCAGGCGTGATCAAAAAATCGCTGGAAGCACCGACCTTTTTGTTAAAGATTATTCCACATGTTGACGGGACGCCACGAATCTGCGAACTTGTTCAATATAGCCTCACCGATGTGACGATCAAAGGTGCGTGGAGCGGTCCTGGTGCCCTTGATTTACGCCCCCATGCATTGGCACCGATAGCTGATCTGCCTGTGCTTGAAGTGATTTCTGCTGTACATATTATGTCCGATCTGACGTTGCCGCACGGCACTGTTGTTTATGATTATCTCGCCAATTCAAAGTAAAGGAATGCTATGTCATTAAAAGATAAAGTTGCACTAATTACGGGTTCAGCCAGCGGTATCGGTAAAGAAATCGCCATTGAATACGCACGTGCCGGTGCTAAAGTTGTGATCGCCGATTTGGCCCTCGACGCTGCTACCGCTACCGCTGACGAAATCAATAAGTCCGGTGGTACTGCAATGGCAGTCGCGATGAACGTCACGGATGAAGCGCAGGTTGATAAGGGAATCGCAGATACGGTTGCCGCTTTTGGCAGTATTGACGTGCTGATCAGCAATGCGGGAATTCAGATTATCGCGCCTATCGTTGACTCGACGTTGGATAACTGGAAAAAAATGTTGGCGATTCACCTCGATGGCGCTTTTTTGACCACGCGCGCGGCTATGCGAGAAATGATCAAGGCGGGAACGGGCGGTTCGATCATTTATATGGGATCGGTGCATTCGCATGAAGCCTCGCCCCTGAAAGCACCGTATGTTACCGCTAAGCATGGTTTGATCGGTCTGGCAAAAGTAGTCGCCAAGGAAGGTGCAAAGAACAAGATTCGCGCGAACGTCATTTGCCCCGGTTTTGTGCGTACACCGCTGGTTGAAAGGCAGATTCCAGAGCAAGCCAAGGAATTGGGAATCACTGAAGATCAGGTTATCAAAAACGTGATGTTGAAAGATACCGTGGACGGTGAATTCACGACGGTACATGATGTCGCGCAAACAGCCATATTTCTTGGGGGATTCGAATCTAATGCATTGACTGGCCAGTCGATCGTGGTGAGTCATGGTTGGTTTATGCAATGATCCAGATAATCATCGTCGCCGCTGTAAACTATAATTTGTAACACTTTTGATTTATGAGATTCGCCCGCAATACTTAAAATTAATCCGCATCAGGTGGCGCACATCGTGTGCTATCTGATTGCGCGAATTCGTTAAAATTCTTCTAATTACATCCTCTCATTTCACGCTCTATTTTTAAGCTGTGACGCTGGTGTTCGTCCACGTTTTCTTTTCACTTTAGTAAAAAAGGAAGGTGAAAAAAAATACAGGCAGATTTTTAGAAAAATTTCACCTGATCAAATCATTGCAATATGTTGACCTCAGAAAGAAGTCAATGGAACGCTACGACCCGATGAAAACCTGTTTTAGGTTGCGCTAATAAAGAGAGAATTATCTTGGCAGAATTGTCTTGGTTTACCTGCTGGGAATGAATTCATCTCGTTTATAGTGAATCGAAGCGAATAACAATCTAAGATAGGTCATCGTGGAAAAAATAAATGTGAGACAAGCAGAAATCATCCTGGCTATGCAAGATAAAATTAATCGAAAGGTTGATGATAATTGGTTAGGTTCGGGATATCCCTATTTACGCGGTGTACTGGTTGAGGCTGTCGAAGCACTGGATCACTATGGATGGAAATGGTGGAGTAGCGAGCCAAGAGATTTTTCTCTAGTGCAGATTGAGCTCATTGATATGTTGCACTTCAGCTTGTCTCACCTTATTAGTGAATGTGATGGGAACCTGAATGTAGCGACAAGCGTGTTATTAAGTCGCTCCAATCCAAAACTGGAAAGCTGCCATTTTGATGGCAAAGAATATACGTTGGCGCAGTGCGACGTACCGAAGCTATTGGAGCTAATCGCGGCTTTTGCTGCTAGTGGGCGCAACGAATTGGCTTTGCTGGAGGTCACGTGTCGTGCCTGTTGTCTGAACTGGGACCAGATTATGGTCTTATATATTGCTAAGCATGTATTAAATGTTTTCCGCCAAAACCACGGCTATAAAACTGGGCGCTACACCAAAGTATGGGGCGGGAAAGAGGACAACTCGCATCTGATCGAAATTGTCTCCTATCTTGATCCCGCGGCTGCTAATTTTTCAATGCAAATTTACACATTGCTCAATGAGCGTTACGCTTTTTATGCTTTGTTGCCTCAACCCATCATTTGTGCGCAAAGTGATCGTTCTGACAATTGACGCATTACCTGGCCCTCGTGGATTACCTTGATGCGGTTTTCGTATTGTTTTTAGGCTATTTGGGGGCTGTTTTTAGGTTGTTTACTGCAGCCAGCAATTGGATGCTCTACAATCAAGCTTAATCTGTCCACATTGCAAGGCACCTAATAATATGAAACCATTTGAACCCAATCTACAAGCGCTCGCTGTCGCACGCGATGTTTTGCTAACGCCTTTCGGCCTTGATGAATCCAGTCTGCAAAAAGCGCTCGCGACGATGTTCACGCACAAGGTGGATTATGCCGATCTCTATTTTCAGTTTACAAAAAGCGAAGGCTGGAGTCTGGAAGAGGGAATTGTCAAAACCGGTAGCTTCTCCATTGATCAAGGCGTCGGTGTACGCGCGGTTTCTGGCGATAAAACGGCGTTCTCTTACTCAGACGAAATTTCGGAACGCGCATTACACGATGCTGCAATTGCGACGCGTACCATTGCGCGTCAAGGTGCAGGAAAAGTAAAAATAGCGAGTGTCATGGAGCAAAAAGGCGGTCGCTCGTTGTATTTGCCCAACGATCCTTTAACGTCGCTGGATGCAACTGAAAAAGTAAAATTGCTGGAGCGAATCGAACGCATAGCCCGCGCTAAAGATTCGCGCGTCGTGCAAGTCATGGCCGGGCTGGCTGGTGAATATGACGTCGTTCTGGTAGCGCGAAGTGATGGCGTTATTGCTGCCGATATTCGCCCATTGGTACGACTATCAGTCACTGTTATTGCAGAAAAAGATGGTCGACGTGAAATGGGTAGTAGCGGCGGTGGCGGTCGTTATAGTTACGGTTATTTTACCGATGAGTTGCTGGAAAAATATGCCGCTGAAGCAGTCGCAGCGGCCTTGGTGAATTTGGACGCTCGTCCCGCTCCTGCCGGTCCAATGACCGTGGTGCTGGGTAATGGCTGGCCAGGTATTTTGTTGCATGAAGCGATTGGTCATGGCCTCGAAGGCGATTTTAATCGCAAAGGTTCCAGCACGTTCTCGGGGCGCATCGGAGAGCGCGTTGCCGCCAAAGGCGTAACGGTAGTCGATGACGGAACGCTGGCGGACCGTCGTGGCTCGCTGAACATTGATGATGAAGGCAATCCAACGCAGTGCACCACGCTGATCGAAGACGGTATTCTCAAAGGTTATATTCAAGACACCATGAACGCGCGTCTCATGAAGATGCCGGTCACGGGTAATGCACGTCGTGAATCGTTTGCCCACCTTCCGATGCCACGGATGACCAACACCTACATGCTCGCCGGTGATAAAGATCCGGCTGAGATTCTAGCTTCGGTCAAAAATGGCTTATATGCGGTAAATTTCGGCGGCGGACAGGTCGATATAACGAACGGCAAGTTCGTATTCTCCGCGAGCGAGGCATACATGATCGAAAACGGTAAGGTCACTTATCCGGTCAAGGGTGCGACGCTTATTGGTAATGGCCCTGACGTACTGCATCGCGTGTCGATGATTGGCAACGACATGCGTCTTGATCCAGGCGTGGGCGTCTGCGGTAAAGAAGGTCAAAGCGTACCTGTTGGCGTGGGACAGCCAACGTTGCGGATTGATGGCGTGACCGTAGGTGGAACTGCTTAAAAGCGAAAGGCGCATGATGGTCGAAAAGGTTGTCGTCGCTGATAAGTCGGAGCACGAGGTAAAAAATAATCAGGAAAATATCCGGATGCTCGACTGGAGTTGGCTTCCATTTCAAGATTTGAGCGCTTCCCAGACGTATGATATGTTGGCTTTGCGTCAGCAAGTCTTCGTTGTAGAGCAGAAGTGTGTTTTTCAAGATGCAGACGGGATTGATCAGCAATGCTGGCACGGACTCGGCTATTTGCCCAACGCCGGTTTAGTAGCCTATGCGCGCATCGCACCGCCCGGTGTTGTTTACGCAGAAGCGTCAATTGGTCGGGTCGTAACCGCGTCAACATTGCGTGGCATGAACGCCGGACATGCCTTGATGAATCAAGCGATGGCGCAAGTCGCGAAGTTATTTCCCGGGCATGCCATTAAAATTGGTGCGCAGGCGCATTTGCAACGGTTCTATGGTCGCTACGGTTTTGAGCGGATCGGTGAAGTGTATGATGAAGATGGCATTCCTCACATTCAAATGATAACCACCAGTATGCCAAATTCGTCGACATTCATGCACGACGAAACTATTGCAAAAATTCGTAAGTCTTAGCATTCTCCGATGTTTCTCGAATGATAAAAACCGCCACGGATGGCGGTTTTTTTTTGCGCGAAGATTTTTTTCACGTAAAGCTGTCCTCTTTTTTTTCAAAAAAGTATCGGTTTGCCGATCAAGGATTGGTGGTGTCAACTTAAGTAGCATGTTTGAATGATTCTCATTATTAAATTATGGCTTTATCGGAAGTTTCATCTCTTTCCCATCGCTTGATCGATTTCAAGTTGGCGGAAGAGGTGGCCTGGATCTCATTTTTTTTTGCACGGGAAGGGTTCTAATATGATTCAAACTACTCTAAGTGTCACTAGCAATTTGACGGAACGTGTTGATAATTTTCCTCAAAATTTGACGCAGACACAATGGACTCTGGCCAGAGCTGAAGCCAATAAACGTGGTTTGCAACTCTTGTTGCAGGCCTTATTTCGCGAAAAATTACTCGATTCTGATCAGTTAATTTTTGATCCCGCGAGTGATGCGGTCTGGCTGCCGCACTGGCGAAGTAAAACGTTGTTTCGTTTCGATGGTTTGAAGGCGGGAATGGCGGGGAGTTGGCAATTGAATGGCCATATTCATTATTTGAAAAATCATCAAAGGCCGATTAAAGTGACGACCCCGTCCGAAGCGCTAAATATTTTGGCCGGTCTGTTTGAAGTAGCGACTTCAAAGCCGGACATTGAAAGGCTGCAAGCCGAATTACGTAATAGCACCGAGAACGACACGCTCTGTCTGGCTTACCGTCAATCTTGGGCGCGTAGACTTGAGCAAGAAATACCGATGGGGGAAGGAATGATTTCCTGGTTGCAAAAAAAATCAGGAAACAACAAAGGTGGCGAGCGCTTTAATGGCTGTCTGTTTCTTGAACAATGGGGCACTCTGGGACATCCATGGCATCCAAACTATAAGACAAAACTTGGGATGTCAAAGCAGGAGGTATTTGACATGTCTCCTGAATTCGAAGCCAGCATCGAAGTCGAAGTCGCTGCAGTGCGTGCCGACGTTATGCATATAGAAAACATGCCAGGAATGTCTGGCTTTTCTACTTATTCGGATTGGTTCGAACTTACCTTTCCGCAGGTTTGGGGAATATGGAAAGAGGCTTTGCTTGCGCGTAATTTAACCGTTTCTGAATGGTTGCCGTTGCCGATGCATCCATGGCAGGCACAACGCCATTTGCCGACCGAATTTGCGCTTGAGATCGCTGATCGGAAATTAATTCTACTTAACGAGGTCACGTGCGTGGCTTCGCCAACTATGTCCTTTCGAACTGTCGTTCCACAACGCTCTTCACATTTGCCGATGATGAAATTACCGATCTCATTACGGTTGACGAGTGTGCAGCGAAGTCTTTCCCCAAAGTCAGCCCAAATGGGCCCGCGGGTGAGCGCTCTACTACAGGAAATTCTTGCGAGAGAGCAGGGCTTCGGTGATACGTTGGCCATCGTTTGCGAGCAGATCGGCTTGCATTATATTGATCCGAAAGGTAATGATGAGCACGCCCGGCATCTGTCGATTTTGTATCGCGTCAATCCCATGCATCACGCTCAGGACGGCATGTTTCCGATTCCTGTAGGCGCACTTTTTGCCCCAACATCTATACAAAACAGTGGTAAAAAGACGGCATTAGTGACGGAATTGGTTGCAAGCGCTTTTCAGGATAATGCACAAGGCGCGATCGCCTTCTTCCACCAGTATGCGCAGATTGTGGTGACCGCTACGCTTGGCGCTTATTTGTTGTACGGCATAGGTTTTGAGGCGCACCAACAGAATAGTTTTGTACTGATCGACGCGGACGGCATGCCACAAAAATTACTATTGCGTGATTTTGGTGATATCCGTATTCATGCCGAGGCTCTCCGGGTCGCAGGGTTGACATTGCGTTGTTATAAGGCTGATCAGACCGTATTTGAGGATCGTCAAACGGTGCGCGATAAGTTATTGCATGCGGTCTTTCTTTGCCATCTGGGTGAACTGGCTCTGTTATTAACGCAGCTTTACGATTTACCAGAGAAAAAACTGTGGACGGTTCTGCGCGATGTAATGCAAGATGCCTTCGACCATTTGAAGCCGCGCATCGCCCCTACATTGTGGAAGGAGGAACACGCGCTATTAATGGAACAAGCATGGCCTGCAAAATCGTTTATGCGAATGCGTCTGACGGAAAGCGCCGACGATGAGTTGCGTACTATGTCAAATCCACTTGTTGGGCTAGATCCAAGTGATACGGCAAGGATCAATGGCAACTGAGTCAGCTCAAAGCCGCCGTGCGTTATGGTGGCTGTACGGGATTCAGTTGGTATCAATGGGAGCACTCGAAATGAGTGGCCCTTTTTGGCCAGTTTATCTGCGCTCCCTCGGCCATCTTTCACCACAGATGACCAGTATCGTTGGCGGTGCAGTATATGCTGGTCCGATGCTGGCGGCGATGTTGACGACGCCGCTATGGGGACGTTTGGGGGATCGATTTGGACACAAACCGATGTTATTGCGTGCCCTGTTTGCGCTCGCAATAACCCAATTATGGGTCGCAATCGCGGGAAGTGTCACCAGCATCTTGCTTGCACGTTTGGTACAGGGTGGTTTTGCTGGCTTCATCGCCGCAGCACAAGCTTACGGGGCCGGTATGAGTGCGCCTAAACAACGTACCTTTCTGATCGCACAGCTACAAACGGCGACGGCAATTGGCTCTTTTGCGGGGCCGATGCTCGGTGGGTGGCTATATGCCTATTCCGGATTTGAAAGTGTAAATTTGGTCGCAACCGGGTTATGTTTGTCATGCGCAATAGCTGCGACTGCATGCTTACCGCCGCAGCGAAATTGTTTGCCACAGCCACGCAGTAGCGTTTGTATGATCAAAAAAAACGCTAGTAATCTATCCCTTTTTTGGATCGGATTGCTGCTAGCAATCGTATTGATACAAGCCGGAAAAATGATGCCGCAAGTTTTCTTTGCGCTCTATATCGATAGCGTATTATTGGCTCCGGCGTGGGTGACTGGACTTTGCTACGGAGTCACCGCCTTGGGTCTAACGCTCTCGGCGCCATTTTGGGCGCGCTACTTCGATAAGCAATCTGACGCGCGCGCATTGGGAACGGTCGAACGCATTACCTTGCTGTGTGCAGTCACCGTGGGTTTGCAGGCATTGGCTACCAACATTACTGCGTTCATTGCCGTGCGGTTTCTATGGGGGATATGGCTAGGTGGACTATTGCCGGTTTTTTATGCGCTATTGTCGCGTGCCAGCAGCGACAGCATTCAAGGTTACATTATGGGGCTGGGAAATAGTGCGGCCAAGGCCGGCGCATTACTTGGCCTTGGGTGCGGGACGGCCGCTATTGCGTGGTGTGGCCTGACCGCAGGATTCTGGTTTGTCGCAGTGATGTACCTGTTTGCAGCGCTCGGAATCCGCGTGCTACGCTTTTACTTTCTTCCTAATATCGAGGATGTATTGCATTAATTGGCGATCACGTCATCGGCTGAGTCAGCAGGTTCTGACACATGTACCTAAGCCATCCGAAAACTAAACGTTATGTTGTCGGACAATGGTCATTGTTCGACGCGGTGGCTGCGATTAATATCACGTTTTCCGAAACCGAATTCTCAGTAGGAACTGTCTCTGAACCGCGCCTTGAAAACTCGGTCACGATGCACAAATGGCCAATGGCGACCCTACGTTGGATGATTTAAAGAATTGATTATAAGGCATTATTCTGCGAGTGCAGATTGCGTTTCTGATTGATAACGCACATAATTTTTCGGTGGTAATTGGGTGGTGCTTGCTTAATTTTCAAAATTGCTGCATTATCTGGTCCATAGTTCTCATTAATTACGCGAAAAAATGTCTTTTTCAAACACTTACTTTTATTTTTATTTTAGCTATTCCAGCCCCACGGCGGTGAAAAGCGGTAAGCGTTCGTAATCACAGAACAAACCGAAATTCAAAAAAACCGCCCCTGATGGCGGTTTTTTTATTCCCAGTCACTTTTTAGCCAGGAGAGAGAAATGCCACGTACCGATGACTTGCGCATACGAGAAATGAAAGAGTTAACGCCACCATCCCATTTAATCCGCGAATTTGGCGTCACCGAAAAAGGTGCTACCACAGCCGCTGATTCGCGCATTGCGTTACATCGCATTTTGCATGGACAGGATGACCGATTGATGGTCGTGATTGGACCTTGTTCAATTCATGACACCAAAGCGGCGATGGAATATGCACGTCTTTTGGTCGTCGCACGTGATCGTCTGAAAGGCGAACTGGAAGTCGTGATGCGTGTGTATTTCGAAAAACCTCGCACTACGGTTGGCTGGAAAGGTCTGATCAATGACCCTTACATGGATAACAGTTTCCGCATCAATGACGGTTTGCGCATGGCGCGCGAATTGCTGCTCAATATTAATGAGTTAGGTTTGCCAGCGGGTACTGAGTTCCTCGATGTTATCAGCCCGCAATACGTCGCTGACCTGATCAGTTGGGGCGCGATTGGCGCACGGACCACTGAATCCCAGGTACATCGTGAGTTGGCATCTGGCCTGTCATGTCCGGTAGGCTTCAAAAACGGCACTGACGGCAACGTAAAAATTGCAGTAGACGCTATGAAAGCAGCATCGCAGCCACATCACTTTCTGTCCGTCACCAAAGGCGGTCACTCTGCCATCGTATCGACCAACGGAAATGAAGATTGCCACATCATTTTGCGCGGTGGAAAAGCACCTAATTATGACGCTACAAGTGTCGATGCAGCCTGCAAGGACATCGCAGCGAATGGCTTGGCGCAACGCCTGATGATTGATGCGTCGCATGCGAATAGCTCCAAGAAGCCAGAGAATCAGATTCCTGTCTGTGCTGATATCGCAAGTCAAATCGCCGCTGGTGACGATCGCATTGTGGGCGTCATGATTGAGTCACATCTGGTCGCCGGACGTCAGGATCTGGTTCCAGGCAAGGAACTGACTTACGGTCAATCGGTTACCGATGGTTGCATCAGTTGGGAAGAAAGTATTGCCGTCCTTGATGGATTGGCGGAGGCGGTTAAGCAGCGTCGTCTGAAAAAAAACGCGGCGTAACTGCTGTTATCGATCAGTGCGGAAATCGCTTCTGAGCAAAAAATAAAGGCCGATTCAGTTATCTGAACCGGCCTTTATTTTTTCGTAAGTCTTTAATCAAAAACGTTTGGTCAAGACCATCATGTCACCCTCGCGCCGCATCTCAGTGCGATTGAGAAATGACATACCCAGCAATGCAAATGACAATCCGCTTTCGAGCACGACTGCATCAACCTGCCTTATTTCGATATCGCCAACCTTGACGATATCTAGCCGTACACGATAACCAGGCGTAAGACCGTTGGCGGTATTCATCATCGTTTTTTGACCTCGCTTGTAGTTGATGCCAAGCCTGATCGCATCTGATGCCGGCAAAGCAATGACGGTCGCGCCGGTATCAACCAACATCGTCATGATTCCGCCGTTGACCTGACTTTGTGCCACAAAATGACCTGCGCCGTTCACTTTCAACGTCACACTGGCGTTTGCGCTGGGCGCACTGCGACTGACGAACTCACCAATACCGATGGTCTCAAGTTTGCCTTTTACATTCACCGTTGCAGTCGAGCCTGTGACTGAAGTGAGGCGTATATCGCCGCGAACATTATCGCCGACAGAGTAGGTTTTAGGAGCGGCGCCATCGATGATTAAAACCGCTTTACCAGGGAAAAGGCCAGCCACGCCGATATCGGTTGCTTGAGCCGATAATGCCGTAATTATCATGAAAAGGCAGGCGTTCAGCTTCAGCAAGCGCATGGAGTGTGGACTTCCGATAGGCAAGTTAACGTGGAGGAGGGCGGAAAGCGCACGATATAGCGCTTTTCCGCAGTGGCGTCTTTTGAGGCTTGAGACTGCCGTAGCGAACAATCTCGCTTAATCCCTGAAATTGTTAAATTCCAGCGGCAAGTCTGGTACTTCCTTGCGCAGCATTGCCATCGCCGCTTGCAGATCGTCGCGCTTGGCACCGGTTATGCGGACTGCGTCGCCCTGAATACTGGCCTGTACTTTCATCTTGCTGTCTTTGACCACGCGAACGATTTTCTTGGCATCGTCGGATTCGATGCCGTTCTTGATCTTGATGACTTGTTTGACCTTGTCGCCGCCAGTTTTCTCGATCTTACCGATGTCGAGAAATCTTACGTCAACACTGCGCTTCACCAGCTTATTTGTGAGCACATCGCGTACTTGGGCTAATTGGAAGTCGGAATCGGCGTAAGCAGTCAGATCGCGCTCTTTCAGTTCAACGCGTGCATCGCTGCCTTTAAAGTCGAAGCGCGTAGCAATTTCTTTGCTGGCTTGATCGACGGCATTCTTAACCTCAGCAAGATTGGCTTCGGAAACGGTATCAAATGATGGCATTTTGGTAATTCCTTAATGTTTTTCTAATGGTGCGTGTATTTTGTATTCTTTGAGGCCGTGCGTACCGTTTAGCATTTTGGCCCATTGTGGACGATCCTATCGCTTCGAACCAATTAGACCGACAGCCTCATAGCGTGCATTCTATCGAACAAAAAACCGGGCGGCTATGGCTTCCCTCATTCTTTGCACCGTGGTGTCTACTTTACCCGAGTTTTGCTCGCTTATTTGGCGGGAGCTGTGCGACTTACGTATAATCTTGTATGCCTTTCGCCTATCAGCACGACACGACTCTCACCGCAAATTTGGCGGTTCAGACCGACTTTCCCATGCGCGCCCTCAATACATTAGGTATCGAGGCGACCGCTCATGCCTATTTATCGATCAACTCGGTGGCAGACCTGCAACTGGTGCGATCAGATCCAGCCCTATCTCAGTTGCCGCGCCTGATATTAGGTGGCGGTAGTAATGTGGTGCTCACGCGCGATTTTCCAGGATTGGTGCTGCACATCCGCAATCAAGGTATCCAAGTTGTTGGGGAAGATGCTGATGCTGTCATGATACGTGCCGCTGCCGGTGAAACCTGGCACGCGCTCGTTGAGTGGACATTGACGCACGGATTGGGTGGATTAGAAAATCTATCGTTAATTCCAGGCAATGTTGGTGCCGCACCGATTCAAAATATCGGCGCTTATGGCATTGAGATGCAAGACCGGTTTCATGCGTTAACCGCATTCGATTTTACGACCGGAGAAATGTTGACGTTGCATCGCAAAGATTGCGCATTCGGCTATCGCGACAGTATCTTTAAACACGCTTTACGCGACCGTGCTGTCGTGATTGATGTGACATTTTCATTACCGAAACGTTGGCAAGCGGATGTGCGTTATGGCGATATTAAGGATGAATTAGCGGCGCGTGGTATCGCCGAACCAGATGCGCTTGATGTGAGTAACGCCGTCATCGCGATTCGGACGCGCAAGTTGCCTGATCCAGCGGTGATCGGCAACGCAGGCAGTTTTTTCAAGAATCCAATCATCCCAGCCGCTCAACGCGACGCTTTACTCGCCCAACATCCTGCAATGGTCAGCTATAAACAAACAGACGGTGGCTTTAAACTTGCCGCTGGATGGTTGATTGATCAATGTGGCTGGAAAGGGAAGGCTCTGGGACGGGTTGCCATGTATCAAAAGCAGGCGTTAGTTCTGGTTAATCTAGGTGGTGCGAACGGGCAAGACGTTGTTCGCTTATCGGAAGCGGTTCAGGCCGATGTGATGGCGCGCTTTGGCGTGGCATTGGAACCGGAGCCGATTTTTGTGTGATCGGTGATGACGTGCAAGGCGGTTTTACATGAGTCGTCTTGCACCGTGGGCGACTTTTAAGAAGCCGCCCACTCTCCATTCAATACGATGTTAGGCATAATGACAAACGTAGTTCAGCGTCTCAATCGTTTCAATATCAAAACTGGAATTCGCTGGAATATCAAAGCTATCGCCTGCCACGTACCTGGTCCACAGCGGCTGATCTTTTTGGCGCACTTGGCAGAGTCCGCTGGTGACGTCCATTATTTCGGCCACGCCAGTGTTAAATGTCAGCGTCGAAGGCAGGATTACACCCAAGGTTTTTTTTATGCCATTTTCAAGAATGATGGTGTGGGAAATACATTTGCCATCAAAGTAGACGCTGGCTTGTTTCAGGACAGATACGTTATCGAATTGCGCGCTCATAAGGAAAGCCTTTTAGTTAGAGGGTAAGAGTTGGTGAATGTGATAAAGCGTGCGCAATTATGCCAAATTTCATTGCTTTCATGATCGGCTTGTCCATAATATTTAATGCAATATTTTCCGTAATCAATACGCAAAAAATATGTAAAAAAAGATGCGTAACGTGGATGTCGTGCGTTAGTATTTTTCTACATCGGCGCGCTAGATCGCTGAATATGCTTTCAACGATAAAAAGTCCCTATTGATCATTGCATCAATAGGGACTTTTTATTTTTTCAGGCAGAATTCCACGTGTATTAGTGTTTTAGTGAATGGATGAATGAGTGAATGTGATTCAAATCATTCAGACACTTTTGCGACCAATATTATCCGCGCTGGTTACGCGCGTTAGCAGCAATCCGCAAACGCAACGCATTCAGTTTGATGAAACCGCCTGCATCGGCTTGGTTATAAGCGCCGCCATCTTCATCGAATGTAGAAATCTTCATGTCGAATAATGAGTCGGTTTTGGAGTCGCGTGATACGACGATGACATTGCCTTTATAGAGCTTGAGACGAACCCAGCCGTTGACGCGTAATTGAGTTTGGTCAATCAGCGTCTGCAATGCAACCCGTTCCGGCGCCCACCAGAAGCCGTTATAAATCATCGATGCGTAACGTGGCATCAGATCATCTTTCAGATGCGCGACTTCGCGATCCAGTGTGATGGATTCAATGGCGCGATGTGCGCGCAGCATGATCGTGCCGCCCGGGGTTTCGTAACAGCCGCGTGACTTCATGCCGACGAAACGGTTTTCGACCAGATCCAGACGGCCGATACCGTGCTTGCCGCCTAAACGGTTCAGTTCGGTCAGAACGGTTGCTGGTGACATGCGCGTGCCGTTGAGTGCAACGATGTCGCCTTTTTCGTATTCGATGTCGAGGTATTCGGCTTGATCCGGTGCTGCTTCTGGGCTGACAGTCCAGCGCCACATACTTTCTTCGGCCTCGGCACTTGGATTTTCCAAATGACGGCCTTCAAAGCTGATGTGCAGCAAGTTGGCATCCATTGAATAGGGTGCGCCGCCATTTTTGTGTTTCATGTCGATTTCGATACCGGCGTCTGCTGCGTATTGCAGCAATTTTTCACGCGACAGCAAATCCCATTCGCGCCAAGGTGCAATGACTTTGACGTTTGGCATCAACGCATAAGCGCCAAGCTCAAAACGAACTTGATCGTTACCTTTGCCGGTCGCGCCGTGCGAGATTGTGTCTGCGCCGGTTTCGCGGGCGATCTCAATGAGGCGTTTTGCGATCAACGGACGCGCAATCGACGTGCCGAGCAAGTATTCACCTTCATACACGGTGTTGGCACGAAACATCGGGAATACGAAGTCACGCACGAATTCTTCACGGACATCATCGATGTAAATATTTTCCGGCTTGATACCAAATTTCAATGCTTTTTGGCGCGCTGGTTCCAGCTCTTCGCCCTGACCTAAATCGGCGGTGAAGGTGACGATTTCACATTGATAGTTGTCTTGTAGCCACTTCAAAATGACTGAAGTGTCGAGGCCGCCGGAATAGGCGAGAACTACTTTTTTTACGTCGCTCATGATCTTCTTTCTAATGTTTCAGTGCTATTCAGTAATTAAGTTGCTAGCTAACGTGTTAACTAAGTGGCTTTTCGGTCGGCGTCAACGTGGCGTTACACCGCTTGAAAGTCTGCTTAGGCGATCTGGTTGCATTCTCGCTTGCGTAGGAATGTAAGACAGAAATCGCATTTAAAAATATACATTTCAGGTATCGAGTTTTCCTACCACCAGATATTCCAACAGTGCTTTCTGCACGTGCAAGCGATTTTCAGCCTCGTCCCAAACGACCGATTGTGGTCCGTCGATGACTTCGGCTGATACTTCTTCACCCCGATGCGCGGGAAGACAATGCATGAAAAGTGCGTCCGGCTGTGCACGTGCCATTTTGGCCTGATCCACGATCCAGCCATCGAAGGCTTTCAGGCGTGCATTATTTTCAGCCTCATAACCCATACTCGTCCAGACATCGGTCGTGACCAAGTGTGCGCCCACGCAAGCATCCGAGGGATTATCGAACAAAGTGTATTGCGTGCTATCAGCGGTGACCAGCATCGGATCGAGATCGTAGCCTTTTGGCGTTGAGATATTGACGTGAAAGCCAAACACCTGCGCCGCTTGTAGCCATGAATACAACATATTGTTGGCATCGCCGATCCACGCTATCGTCTTGCCAGTGATAGAACCACGTTGTTCAACGTAAGTGAAAAGGTCCGCCAATACCTGACATGGATGATATTCATTCGTCAGGCCATTGATCACCGGCACGCGTGAATTGGCAGCAAAACGCTCAATGATGTCCTGGCCGAAGGTACGGATCATGATGACGTCGCACATGCGTGACATCACTTGTCCGGCGTCCTCGACCGGTTCACCACGTCCGAGTTGGCTGTCGCGCGTGTTGAGATAAATGGCGGCACCGCCGAGTTGATGCATTCCGGCCTCAAACGACAAGCGGGTGCGGGTCGAGTTTTTCTCGAAAACCATTACCAGCGTGCGATCAAGTAGCGGGTGGTGCGGCTCATAGTTCTTAAACTTACGCTTGATGATGCGGGTACGTTCAATGATGTACTCGTACTCATCGAGCGTAAAGTCGGAAAACTGCAGGTAGTGTTTGATTGCCATAAATGAAAATGGCGGCCAGTGGTAGATCTGCCGCCGAAGTTTCTAACCCGTTCAATTATAAGGGATATTGCTCAAAAAGATACCTAAGGAAGGAGCCTAATCAACCTTATCTCCGCTACAAGCCATGCACAAGCCACGGCGTATCGGAAGCATGTTGGGATGGCCGCATCATCTGGCTTCAATACAGTGTTTGTGATGATTCATGCAACAGTTGCTTATAGAGCTGATGCCGCATTGGGGCAATTTTTCCTTCTTGCACCGCTTCAAGAACAGCGCAATTCGGTTCTATCAAGTGATGGCAGTTGTAAAATTTACATTTCCCCAAAAATGGTGCGAACTCTCGAAAAGCGCGTTCCAGCATGCCTTCGCTGAGTTGATACAGGCCAAACTCCTGAAATCCGGGCGAGTCAATGATGTAGGTTTCATCGTCAGCCGTTGGATGCACTTCATACAATCGGGTGAAAGTCGTCGTGTGTTTTCCGGTATCCAATGCCGCCGAGATTTCCCGGGTGGCAATGTCAGCGTCTGGCACGATCAGATTGATGATCGATGATTTGCCCATACCTGATTGCCCGATCAGGATGGTCGACTGGTTTTCCAGAAGAGGCATTAAGGTGGCGCAGGTTTGCTCTGGCGCTCCTATTGCCGATACTTCGTGGATCGGATAGCCAAGCTTGGCATACGGTTGTAGCCGTTCGCGTGTTCTCGGCAGTGAGGCGACGATGTCGGTTTTGTTCAATATGATGTGCGCGGCGACACCCGCCGCTTCAGCCGCCACCAAGGCGCGCGAAATCAGATCGTCGGTAAAGCCCGGTTCCGTCGCCACGACGATAAATAGTTGCGAAACATTGGCGGCGAGCAACTTCGATTTGTATTGATCCGAACGGTATAAGAGGCTGCGCCGTTCTCCGAGGGACTCGATCACCGCCTGGTTTTTTGAGGTCATGTTGAGATTGACCTTATCGCCCACGGCAACATCGCTCTTCTTGCCGCGTGTCACGCAATGCAGTTTTAAGGACTCGCCATCCACTAGCGCCTGAACCATATAGTGACGTCCGTGGGCCGCGATGACGACGCCGACAGCATTGGCGATGCCCGTTTTTACCGCTTTACCCGGCTTCGGTTTGTAATGATCAACCATGGAATGTAACCGGTTCTAATTTTGTGGCGAGTAGCTTATTGATACGTACCGAGGCTGGAGGATGCGAATCGTAAAACGCGGAATGTAACGGATCAGGCGTGAGCGTCGAGGCGTTGTCCTCGTACAATTTAACCAGCGCGGCGACCAGATCGTCAGCATTAGTATATTTGGCTGCAAACGCATCTGCTTCAAATTCATGCTTTCGCGAAGTGATTGATGACAGCGGTGACAACATGAACGTAAAAATTGGCAGTGCCAGCATGAACAAAATTAATGCCATCGCATTGTTATTCGAAAGGTCAGATAACAGCAACGGAATAACGCCAAGTCCGGTAAAAAACCATAATTGTTCTTTGAGATAACCGAGTAATGCCAAGAAAACAAGTGAGACTGCAAATATGACCACGATCCGCTTAACAATATGTTTGAGTTTGAAATGTCCCAATTCATGCGCCAATACCGCTTCGATTTCATGCGGTGCAAGGCGCGCCAGTAATGTATCAAAAAAGACAATACGTTTGCTAGCGCCAAAGCCGGAGAAATAAGCATTGCCGTGCGCGCTGCGCTTGGAACCGTCCATGACGAACAATCCCTTTGACGCAAAGCCGACACGCTGCATCAACCCTTCGATCCGTGCTCGCAAGCTGTCATCGGTCAATGGCGTGAACTTATTGAACAGCGGTGCGATCACCGTTGGAAACAGAATGAGCATCAATAATTGGAAACCGCTCCACACCAGCCAAGCATAAAACCACCAAATATCACCGGATTTTTCCATGAGTAACAAAATCACCCAAATCAACGGCAAGCCAATTGCAGCCCCCAACAAGGTGCTTTTTAACAAATCGGCGAAAAACAGCTTATGCGTCATTTTGTTGAAACCATAACGCGCTTCAAGAACAAATTGTTTGTAATAGGCAATTGGCAAATCGATTACGCCAGAGATCAATACAAAGGCGACCACCAGGCTCATTTGATACAACATGCCAGAACCGGTCCAGCCATATAATGTGCCGGATAGCCATTGCAAGCCACCCAATAGCGTGAAGCCGATCAACACAACGGCATTGATGAGTAAGCCAAAAAGTCCAAATTTGGTCTTGGCAACGGTGTAATCTGCGGCCTTTTGATGCGCCGAAAGATGAATTTTTTCGGCGAATTCGGGTGGCACTGCGCTACGATGCTGGATGACGTGACGAATCTGTCGCGAACCGAGCCAAAAGCGTACTGATAGGCTTATTGCCAAAAAAACTATAAATAATACTGAAAATGCAAATGAAGACATGTTGTCCCTATGTGAGAAAATACGCGACTGACGGCGAAAACTAATCGCGTTTCCCAATAAATAGTAAAGAGAACAATTATGTCACAAGCTATCGACTCATCGACACCATCCGCACCTGTTGTGGCGCCATTACGTCCGAATGAATTCAATCTGATCTGGGTTGATATGGAAATGACCGGACTTGACCCGGATGCAGAGCGCATTATTGAAGTGGCGGTAGTCGTCACCGACCCGCAACTGAATATTCTGGCAGAAGGTCCGGTTTTTGCGATTCATCAGTCTGATACATTCTTGGATGGTATGGACGCCTGGAACAAAGGCACGCACGGTCGCTCTGGTTTGATCGAACGCGTCAAGACCTCCACGGTGACTGAAGCCGAAGCCGAAACTGAGCTGATCGCCTTCCTGCGCAAATACGTACCGAACGGCAAATCGCCGATGTGCGGCAACACTATTTGCCAGGATCGTCGTTTCATGGCGCGTGGCATGCCTAAGCTGGAAGCGTTCTTCCACTATCGCAATCTGGATGTCTCAACATTAAAAGAATTATGCCGCCGCTGGAAGCCAGAGTTGGCGAGTGGATTCAAAAAACATCAAAAGCACACGGCGTTGGCAGATATTCTAGAGTCAATTGAAGAGCTGAAATACTACCGCGAACACTTTATTAAAGAGTAAGCCGGACACGCGTCAAGATAGGCGTTCAAGCAAAAAAACCTCACCGCTCATATGAATCGGTGAGGTTTTTTATATTGTGCAATGCATTCCGCTATATCGGATTGCCCACCATTGCAGACAGCGCTGCAAAGTTAATTATTCTTCAGCTAACCCAGCGCCACAGCATTTTTTAAATTTCTTGCCGCTACCGCACCCGCACAGATCATTACGTCCGACTTTTGGTGTTTCGCGTTGAATCGTTTTGACTGCGGATTTGCGGTTTGGCAACCAATAACGGTAAATTTCCGGAATGGCTGATTCGACTTCCACGGTCAGCTTATGGCGCTTGACCGGATCCTCGCGCAAAAGCATTTCCTCTTCTTCCAGCTCTTCGGCCCCAAGCAAATAAATCGGCCGCACCACGGTCGCTAAATTCGAGGTCCAGATTGGCTCCCACGCTTTGGCGCGTAGATTAATACCTTCCCAGAAACCCCACGTCCACGCTTCACCATCCAGCAGCGGCTTTCCTTCATGCTCAAACTCGCAAAATAATGGCTCGTATTCTTTTGGTGCCACTTCCAACGTCACCGCGATTTCATTCATGTAGCGCGCTATCAGGCCGACAGTGCGCTCGAATTCCTTGTCAGACTTAAACTTAGGCGCATCCTTCAGTGATGGTCCCCAGACGTGCGGTAACCACTCACCAAGTAAAACTTGCTCTGGCCCGATCACCAGCGCGGTCAGATAACCGTGCAGCGTATCCATCGTCATGCTTTCTTCGCCGCAGCGGTCAGAAAGCAAAAAGTCGTCTAATTCATCAAATTCTTTATCTGATAACGGTTCGTCAAGTTCCATCGTGATGCCTATATAAAATGTAAGTGTAAAGTGCGCGATGGCGGATTTTACGATTGAAATGCGCCAAACCTGCAAAAAGCGTCAAAAAACAATCAAATCACGGGAGTGTTGACTAGCTCCGGCCATTTTATTGCCGACGCTCAGTCAAATGAACGTGAAGATCAGCTTGGGAAGTCCCGTCCTAGTGCGTGCATTAGCCGATCTCTTCTTCGAAATTAAGCTCAATGCCGTTACCAGCAGGATCTTTGAAGAAAAGCTGGGTTTGCCGCGTTATCTGCACCAAAGCAACTTTGTACACGACTTGATGCAGCGCCAATCGTGCTCGCATCTCTGCCTGATTGATACAGGTAAAGGCAACGTGGTCAAAAGTGTTGGATCTTGTATTTTTTGCATCGCCTAATAATGCGTCGCTTGGTACTTCCTGCACTGCTTCGCTGGCAATCTCATTCATTGCCTGACTCAAATGCAAAATCGGGCGACCGCCTGCATAAAGCCAAAATCCGACACTATTAAAAGCAGGGCGCGCACCTTCTTCGAGACCCACAACATCGCAATAGAAATCCCTGAGTATCAACATCAGGTCGTGCGGTGCGCGTAAATTGTAATGATTGAGGCCGATGGCTGGCATGAAAAATTCCGGTTGAATTGATGTCGACAACAACGGCCACTTGTTCTCCGTAACCCAAATTTTACGCCTGTTGAATGATGACGTTGTGCTTTATCCCATTGTGGCAAAAATGACGGTCAATAAGCGGTATTCCTTCGGTTGGAAAAAAATAGTGACCGTGACTGAAATATTTGGATGTCACGAAAGATGATAGGGCGACATTGCAGCTTACAATGGAGATTATGAACCTACTCACACCCGCATCATTTTCTACCTTGACCCCGGACACCGTGCTCGATGCGCTCGACAGCATTGGCTTACACGGCGATGGTCGTTTGCTTGCGCTCAATAGCTACGAAAATCGGGTTTATCAGATTGGGATGGAAGATGGTCCTCCGCTGGTGGCGAAATTTTATCGACCACAGCGTTGGAGCGATGCCGCGATTTTGGAAGAGCATGCATTTGTGGAAGAACTTGTAGAGCGCGAAATTCCCGTAGTGCCAGCTTCGGCGAGTAAAGACGGCAATACTTTGCATCAATTTCACGGCTTCAGATTCGCAGTGTTTCCACGCCATGGCGGACGTTCGCCTGAATTGGAAGATAGTGCGACGTTAGAATGGCTCGGACGATTTTTGGGCCGTATCCATTCGGTTGGACAATTAAAAACATTTCAACATCGGCCTACGCTAGATATCACTACCTTCGGAATCGAGCCAAGTAATTATTTGTTGGGAAGCGGGTTTGTGCCCGAAGATCTGCTTGCGGCTTATCGCACTACTGTAGCGCAGGCGCTCGACGGTGTGCGGCGCTGCTTTGATCGTGCCGGTGACGTTGGCGCGCTGCGCTTGCATGGCGACTGTCATGGCAGTAACGTACTCTGGACCGATGCCGGGCCGCACTTTGTCGATTTTGACGATAGCCGCATGGGACCCGCTGTACAAGATTTATGGATGTTATTGTCGGGTGAACGTCAGGACATGGTGCGACAGTTGTCCGACCTGCTTGCAGGATATGAGGATTTTTGCGATTTCGATCCGCGTGAATTGCATCTGATTGAAGCGTTGCGAACCTTGCGTCTGATTCACTATTCGGCATGGATTGCCCGGCGTTGGGATGATCCTGCCTTTGCCGTTGCATTCCCCTGGTTTAATACGCAGCGCTACTGGCAGGATCGCGTGCTGGAGTTGCGCGAGCAGATCGCATTGATGGATGAGCAACCGTTGTGGCCAGCGTAAGGTTTCTGGCAACTAGATGGCTGGAATTGACGCAAAGCTCGTCAGCAAAACGCCTCGATTTAATTGACGGCAGTTTTGCTACTTCTAAAGCGTATATAGACAAAGTAATCGAAGATACATAATGACATCAAACAGCAAAACACTCACACCCGCATTGGCATCTCAGTTTGCCAACATGGTCCTTGGTCATCTGACGCAGGAATACCCCAACAAACTGACGCATACGCTAGATAGCGCCGCCGATGTAAAGAGTCCTCGCGCCCTCTATCCCATTTTTTACGGCAGCTACGACTGGCATTCTTGCGTTCACGGTTATTGGTTACTTACGCGGTTGTTGACGCGTTATCCGACATTGGCGGAGGCTTCGGCAATACGGGCCGTGTTTGACCAACAACTGACTGAAGAAAACGTAAAAGGTGAGTTGGCCTATCTTGCATCGCCATCACGCGCCGGCTTTGAGCGTCCATATGGATGGGGGTGGTTACTGGCGTTGCAGTCTGCGCTGAACAAACTTGACACCCCAGAAGGCCAGCGTTGGGCCAAAACCTTAATGCCGCTGTCCGATGCTTTTGTTGCCCTTTTCGTTAATTTTTTGCCTAAAGCAACTTATCCGGTGCGCGTCGGTACGCATTTCAATACGGCCTTTGCGATGACGTTGGCGCTGGAATACGCCCGTGCGGTTAATAACACACAGTTGGAAACACTGATCGCCGAAACGGCACGACGGTGGCATGCCCAGGACGTGGACTGTCAGGCCTGGGAACCAAGCGGGGATGAATTTTTGTCGCCTGCGCTGATGGAGGCTGAACTGATGCGGCAGGTTTTGCCAGCCGCCGAATTTGATACGTGGTTCCGTGCATTTTTGCCTCATCTGGCGCAACGTCAACCGGCTACCTTGTTTGAACCAGCAACAGTTACTGACCGAAGCGATGGCAAGATTGCGCATCTGGACGGACTTAATTTTAGTCGTGCCTGGTGTCAGCGTTCACTGGCAGGTGCATTGCCGTTGGATGATGCACGTTCAGTCGTATTATTGGATGCAGCCGATCACCATTTTGACAGTGCCATTGCACATATTTCTGGTGATTATATGGGGGAACATTGGTTGGGAACGTTTGCTTTGTTGGCTTTGGAGGCTTGATTTATTGTGCAGGTATTTTGAGTCGGGAAGGGCTTGCGGTTCGATGCTTGGATAACTTGAGCGGTTGGTGCTCCGTGGATGCTGGTCGGGGTAGCCCGACAGGTAGTTACTTTCTTTTGCCTCGGCTCGGCGCCCCCGCCAAGAAAAAGTAACCAAAGAAAAGGCGACCGCAACTGACGCTGCCCTGCGGGTTCCCAAGTATTTCAGCCGTCAGTCGGGTTGAAAGACCAACTCGCTTCGCTCAAACATGTCTTCCAACAATTCCCGACTGACAGCTGAAATACTTGGCAGCGTCCTTGACGGGGTACGTCAAATTCAAAAGCAACTGTAACTGCAACTTCCACAGCATTTATAGTGGCTGTGATTCAGTTTGCAATAACCCCGTCTACAAGCTTTATATGTCAATAAACTTAAGCGAACGGTTAATGCGCAACCGATTTAGAAAAGACATTCAGTACGACGACGCCCGCCACAATCAAACCGATCCCGATCAACGCTGCGGTGTCCAACGTTTGTTTGAATACTAGCCACCCGATCATGGCGATTAGCGCAATACCAATGCCGGACCACATCGCATACACGATGGCGACCGGCAATGTGCGCAATGTTAGCGACAGAAAATAAAACGCGATCAGATAACCTGTGACGACTACGATTGACGGCAGCAAGCGGGTGAACTCGCTGCTGGCTTTTAGTGCGCTGGTGGCAATGACTTCTGCGACGATAGCGATACCTAAATAGAGCCAATGCATTATTTTCCTTAGAAGCCAGTACTGGCGCAGCGGGTGAAAATTGGTCGACTAACATCATCGATTTTGGATTTTCTCAGTTCACGTTAAGTCGCTATCGGTTTGCGTATTTCTTTGTGCGTGCGTTCTGCGTGAACATCTGATCATATAAGAACAGACAAACACCTCGGATGTTTGCGCGACAGGTTTTTGCATGAATGCGGCATGCCGATAATATTGGGAGCGCTTACTCGCTGTCTGTGCCATGGGGTTCTTCGTCGGACAGAGCGAGAATCAACGCATCAAATACAAGTCGGATTCTGGCGGGTACCGGACCTCGCTGTGGTCGATACACAAACAAGCCCCAAGGCTCGGGAGCCAGTTTTTCCATCACAGGAATAAGCTCTCCGGCGGCGATTAATTTTTCCACTAAGAATCCCGGTATCTGACCATACGCCAGGCCCGATAGCACCGCCGCCAATTCAGCTTCTGCGTCATCGCAAATAAAACGTGCGTTGGGAGGGTTAGATTGCTGTCCTCCCGCGAATAACCATGGCCATGGTCGACCGGTATCGCGATCAAACATGGCGGTGGTTGGGAGTGCGTTTAAATCTTCTATATGTTTGGGATCGCCATGTTCGGCAAAGAGGCCCGGCGTAGCAACCACATGAAAGCGCACTTTGGCGACCTGTCGCGCGACGAAACGGCTATCGCGTAAATACCCCATCCGTACGCCGATATCGATTTTTTCACTTACCACGTCAGCATGGCGGTCACTTAGACGAAGGTCGAAACGGAGTTGAGGATGTTGTTTTGCAATCAACGTGAGCGCAGGCAACAATAACTGACGCCCGAGGACGCTGGGTGCGGTCAGCGTTATCAGACCTTCCAATTCCAACTCGCTAGTTTCATCGGCGCTTACAAACAGACCATCCAATTGCGCTACGCTTTGACTGGCGCGGGTTGCGAGCATTTCGCCGTAGGCTGTAATTTGGACATTGCGTGTATTACGATGAAACAGAAGCTCACCTTGTAATCGTTCAAGCTCTCGCACCGCTCTGGTGACCGCTTGCGGCGATATACCAAGTTTGATCGCGGCTTCTTTAAAACTGATTGCTTCCGCTGCAACACAAAAGATACGCAACATTTCTAAGCGATTTAACATTTTCCCTAACTATTCCAAAAAATGGAATTATAAAGTGAAATATTGATCATTTACTGGCAGATAGTATCCTACGATACTTGCTCCAACGCAAAAAATGTTTTGCATAAACTGGAGTAACAAAAATGAACAAAAATATCGAAGGTAAAGTAGTTGTGATTACCGGTGCCAGCAGCGGTTTGGGTGAAGCCACTGCGCGCCATCTGGCCGCTCTTGGAGCTTCAGTGATGCTCGGCGCACGGCGCCTGGATAAATTGATTCAGATTGCCGCTGACATTCGCGCAGCAGGTGGAAAAGTAGAGATTGCTGCCACAGATGTGACGCAGGCTGTTGAAGTGCAGGCGTTGATCGACGCCGCCGTCCGCACTTTTGGACGTGTCGATGTATTGGTAAATAACGCGGGGTTGATGGCGATTGCGCCGATGAGCGAGACCAAGGTGGATGAGTGGGATCGGATGATCGACATTAACATCAAAGGCGTGCTCTACGGCATTGCAGCGGTATTGCCAATTTTTCAAAAACAAGGCAGTGGACATTTTATTAACATTGCTTCGGTGGCCGGTATTAAAGTATTCAGTCCGGGCGGCACTGTTTATAGTGGCACCAAGTTTGCCGTGCATGCGATTACTGAAGGATTACGTCATGAAGTGGGTGGCGCGATCCGCACCACGACCATTTCGCCAGGTGCGGTGGATTCCGAACTCAAGCTGGGCAGTTCCCACGAAGCAAGTGCTGCGTCAGTGAATGATTTTTATCAGATGGCGATTCCAGCGGATTCGGTCGCGCGTGCAATCGCTTACGCAATTGAGCAACCCGCTGGCGTGGATATTAATGAAATTGTCTTGCGGCCGACGGTTCAGGATTTCTAAGTTAGTAAGTGTTTAACCTAAATAATGCCATAAATTTTTTCATTAATATTGTTATAAATGTTGTACTAAATATTGCACGAGCATGATTGAGCTAAGTGAAAATGCTTAGCTATAAAATAGTAAATAGTAAAGATAAAAGCGGCGCTGAGTGTGCCGTTTTTTCTTTTTAAAGTCGTTATTATAAAATTATCGATTGCTGTAAATAATATTGATTAATTGATCCCATAAATGTCGTTAGAAAAGTATAAAAACCTTCAGCCGTACCTTCAGCCGTTTGTCTCCGCAAGCCCTTACGGTGACCTTGTCAGGTCATCTCTCTATTAAGAAATAATAGCCATTATTGATCACGTTTGACAATTCGAAATAGTTATTTATTTTACAATTTCAATGCTGTCAAAAGGATGATTTTTTCACACTTTATTGCTTTCAAAGCAACGTTAAAAGTGCGTTAATTCATCGACAATTCGATCCTCATTTTGAGTGAAAATAAAACATTGTGATCTAAATAATAGTGATTCAAATATAGCGTAAATGACGTATTTATTTATTGCTGCACGCCAATTATTGTATTGAGAATGATTCGTATTTGCTTTATAGTCTTCGTTCCACCACTTGCAGAACGGAGCGACAACATGGGTACGTCAAGGCAGCCGGAAGCGAATAACGGAAGTGCAGAAGTAGGTACAGTGTTGATTGCAAATCGTAATCTGCTGGTGAATATTGCAACAGGAATTACCGGTTGTCGCTGTCGTGCCGAGGATGTTGTACAGGACGTTTTTATTAAAGTCAGCGAAGGCGTTGCGCTCGCATCAGTGCGTCAACCATTAGCTTATCTCATGCGAATGGTGCGTAATCTGGCGATTGATCATTACCGTCGCAGGACCTTTGAGCGTCGTCACACCACCAATGAAGAAGAAGGCTATGACGTGCCGTCTCCGCATGCGGGGCCTGAGGCGAGCGTGATTCTCCGCGACATGTTGCAACACGTGTCGGATGCGTTGTCGACATTGCCCAAGCGCACGCGGACTGCTTTTGAGATGGTGCGCATTGGCGATTGCACATTACAAGAAACAGCGCGTGAACTCAAAGTATCACAAACCTTGGTCCACTTTATGGTCCGTGATGCCACCACCCATTGTCTAAATTGCGTGCAGGGTGCGCATGCATTATTGCGTGAGCCATCGGTTGCATGCAGAGGCTAAATCAAAGACTGAACAAAACCTGTTCAGGCCAACGATTACACGGCTGATCCCACATGTAAACTAAGGGTAAATAAAACCCGTGCTCATCCGTCTATAAGAAAATGGGTGGCCATTTCCCACCATGGTTCAAGGAGTAACGACATGAGTTTTGATAGCATAGATACAGTTTTTAGAGTCGTAGCGAATCACGAAGAGCAATACTCGATTTGGCCCGACTACAAGGATATGCCATTGGGTTGGCGCGAAACCGGCTTCAGCGGTAACAAGCAGGCGTGTCTCGCGCACATTGAAGAAGTCTGGGTTGATCTGCGCCCGTTAAGCCTGCGCCGACATTTGGCTGCGCAATCGATCTAGTAACGACAGATGAAGTCATCAATGACGCTGTTCTGTTTGCCGCATGCTGGCGCTAGCGCGAATGTCTACGCGCCCTGGCGTCGATTATTACCGCATTGGATGACGGTGCATCCGGTCGAATTGCCAGGGCGTGGCAACCGATTGAACCAACCGTTGGTTAAGGACTTTGACGTGTTGGTCGCGCAATTAGCTGATGAACTATCAGCCGCAGCGCATAGCACGCCGCGATATGCATTGTTTGGTCACAGTCTGGGCAGTTTGCTTGCTTTTGAGTTAGCTTATGCGTTAGCAGAGCTTGGCGTATCGATGCCTGCGGCACTATTCGTTTCAGGAGCGCCGGGGCCGATTTGGCGCGATATTGCCAGAGATGATTTCTTTAGCACGTGGCCAACAGATGCACAATTGATGGAAGAGTTGCGCCGCCTAAATGGCATGCCGACAGAACTTCTGCAAAACGCCGAATTGATGGAAATGGTATTGCCCGTAATGGCTGGAGATTTTCGTTTGGGTGCCAGTTTTGTTCGACGTGAACGCACGCCACTGCGTTGCCCGATTTACGCATTCGGCGGAACGCGTGACCCAGTCGTATCGACTGCAGCGCTGCATGCATGGCAGTGTGAAACAACGGCAGAATTTAAGACTCAGATGTTCGATGGCGATCATTTCTTTATTCGTGACCACGAGCGTGTTTTGTTAGGGCGATTGGAAGCGCTCTCCGCACAATCAGTAGTTGAGGCAGCTTGACGATCAACGCAACGAGCTGCTTCGAATTGTCGTCAGCCACACACATTTTTTCGGAAAAGGTTCGCTACTGGCAAGTACATCTGAATCTGACGCAAGAGCCGGACATCGCTATGTTACAAGCACTATTACCGCAAGAGCAGCAGGAAATGTTGCGTTTCCGCCAGCGCGAAGATCGGGTTCGTTTTGCCGGTGTGCGCGCTGCATTGAGAAAAATATTAGGAACTGTGTACCACGTAGATCCGATGGCATTGATCCAACGCGATCATTTCGGAAAACCGGAATTAGTTACGCCACTAGGTGCATCGCTTGCGTTCAACGTATCGCATTCAGGCGCGTGTGGCTTAATCGCTGTATCTCAGTCGGGGCAAGTCGGTGTTGATATTGAAAAATTATCGCCGATAAATGTTGCGGGTTTAGCGCCGCTTATTTGTACGCCATCAGAATGCGCCAGGCTTGCGGCATTGAGTGCCGCAGCAGCACAGGATGCCTTCTACCGTTTATGGGTCGGTAAGGAAGCGGCACTCAAGGCGGTCGGCGTAGGGATTGGCGGGGATCATATGCGGACCATTGCATTACAAGATGACGGACGCGTATGCACGCCGGATGCGGCTCCGCCATTTGATCCCGCATTGATCTCAGTGCAGCCAATAGTAACTACTGACGGCTATTGTGCAGCAGTCGCTTTATATTTCGCGCCATGAGGTCTTGGTGCAGCCGTTTATCTGGAGAGTTTCAACATGCAAATACAATCAATTGATACGACCGGCCTCTGTGTCGAGTTTGGCTTTCCGCTGAAAGTCAGTCCACTTGAGTCGGGTGCCAGCGTGATGAGTCTTTTACCGCAATTGCATGCACTCGTGACATCACGGCTGCCAGAAGTCGGAGCGATTTTATTTACCGGATTCGCTGTTGGCGGGGCCGAAGCCTTCCAACAATTTGCGGCATCGTTTGGGTATCCGCTACTGAACTATGAATTTGGCTCGACGCCACGCAGCAAGGTCAGTGGCGGCATTTACACCTCGACCGAATATCCGGCACATCAACATATTCCGCTACATAACGAGCAAGCTTACACCAGCGAATGGCCGATGAAGATATGGTTCTATTGCGATATTGCCGCACAGGTCGGTGGCGAGACGCCAATTGCCGATAGCCGTGCGGTGTATCGCGACATCGCACCAGAGATTCGCCAGCGCTTCATTGACAAAGGCTTGATGTACGTGCGCAATTATGGCAACGGACTGGATTTGCCGTGGCAACGGGTTTTTAATACCGAGAATACGGCGGAAGTAGAGGCCTATTGCAATCAGCACGCGATTGCGTTTGAGTGGTCGGAGGAGGGCGATTTGCGCACTAGTCAACGCTGTAAAGGCGTCGGCCAACATCCGGTCACGGGCGATGCTGTGTGGTTCAATCAGGCGCATTTGTTTCATATTTCGACGCTGGAGCCCGATATGCGCGAAATATTATTAGATAGCGTGGGCGAAGAAAACTTGCCGCGGAATGTGTATTACGGTGACGGCAGTGTAATAACCGATGCAGAACTGGATCACGTTCGGACGGTGTTAGAGGCGCACAAAGTAGCGTTTCCATGGCAACAAGGTGACGTCCTGATGCTGGACAATATGTTGTCCGCACATGCGCGTGCGCCATTCACCGGTTCGCGCAAAGTCATGGTGGCGATGGCGGAAAGCCATGGTGATCGTTAAGCGCGTTTCAAGCGGTCAAGGTTTATCGCATTATTCCTTTTGCATTACTCCTTACTTGTCATTGCTTCAGGCGCTGCTTATTTAGTATGAATTTAGTTTCAGTTTAGTTTCAACAATAGGAACGGCATGACCTCCTCAACAATCGCTTCTTTGCATGATCCTGCCAAATCACTGACTTCTGCGCCAGCGTTGTCAGCGCACGACATTTCGGTTTCGTATCAAGATCACGCAGTGTTCAAAGGATTGAGTCTGGATATCGCCCCCGGACAAATCACTGCATTGTGCGGGCCGAACGGCTGTGGCAAGAGCACACTGCTACGCAGTCTCGCTGGCTTGCAACCGATTACAGAAGGCACGATCTCAGTCAAAGGGCGACCACTAGCATCCTATAAGCGGCGCGAACTCGCTCAGACGCTCACCATGCTGGCCCAGTTTAATCAGATTCCTGAAGGATTAACGGTCGCCGAACTTGTGGCTTACGGTCGTTATGCGTTTGGATCGATTTTTTCAGGTCCGTCCAATGCCGACCGTGCTGCCGTGATGGATGCCTTGATCGCGACCGGACTTCAGGATTATGCAGATCGTCAGGTGACTGCGCTGTCCGGCGGAGAGCGGCAGCGGGCCTGGGTCGCCATGGCGTTAGCGCAAGAGTGTGAAATATTGCTCCTTGATGAACCGACGACTTATCTCGATATTCATCATCAGATTGATGTATTGCGAGAGTTACGCCGCCTTAACCGCGAACGTGGACTGACGATTGTGTGGGTATTGCATGAGCTCAATCAAGCGGCTGCCTTTAGCGATCATATCGTCCTGATGCGCGGAGGACGCATTTTGCATCAAGGCACGCCCGATGCCATGATCGATCCAGTCTGTCTGTCGGAAACATTCGGTTTGCCGATGATGCGCCTCAACCATCCCGAAAGCGGCGAGCCAGTGTGTTTGCCGTCTTATCGTTCTACTGAAGAAACCCGTCCGATCAGTACTGCCACCGTTGCTGTTAACGCTCCCAAGGACAAACTTAAAAGCGGCCTCAAAAACCGCATCAAAGACAGCACATCAGCGTACGCGGCATGAATGTTATGACGGCCAAAACTTCTCTTTTCTCGCCTTTTCTTTTCCAGGGATCAAGGACAAACCAGCTTGCCATTGGCGGCACACTTTTCCTGATTATGTTAGCCGCGCTGCGCCTGTGGCCGGATATCAATGCGCTATCGCAATCAGATGCGACCATGCCAGATGGTCAGGTTGCGCGTCTACTCCTATACGAATTGCGATTGCCGCGTGTCCTGGCAGCACTGGTTTCAGGTGCGGCGCTTGGTTTGTCCGGTGCACTGTTTCAGGCCCTTACCCGCAATCCGTTAGCCGCACCTGATTTATTAGGCGTCACCGGCGGTGCGCAACTTGGCGTATTCGCCGCGATCATGTTGCCTGCCTTGGGCGGCGTCGCCAATGTGCCGTTATTGTTTGGCTGCGGATTATTGGCCGCGCTGTTAGCGATGGTGACAGCGGGCGGCTGGCGCGTATCTGCGTTGCAATTGATTATCGCCGGAACTGCCTGCTCGCTACTGTTTTCGGCCATCACCATGATGCTGCTGACGATATTTGAAGATGATATTGCGAGCGTTGCGTTGTGGAGTAACGGCGTGCTATATCAACCCGGTGCGGCGGGGCTCATTACTGTCATGAAATGGTTGATTGCGCCACTCTTAGTATTACCGTGGTTAATTCGTCCGTTAGAAGTCAGTGCGCTCGGCGATGACGGTGCGCGGATGCTCGGCGTACCATTGAGACCAATGCGGTTAGTGACGATGGTCACCGCAACCATGTTTGCTGCCGCAGCGGTGAGCGTGGCGGGACCAATGGGTTTTGTCGGACTGATCGCACCTAATCTTATCCGCGCCGCGGGTGTGCACAGACTCCGTGCTCTTGTGCCACTATCGGCCTTATGGGGCGGATGTATTCTGCTCGCCGCGGATAGCCTCGTACTAGCGTTGAAATTGGATGCCACCGTTTCCACCGGCGTCATGATTGCCGTTATCGGTACACCCGTTTTACTACTGCTGATTCATCGCAAGCGCATGCTGGCAGGCGCAGAAACCGAAGTGCGTGCCGCGCTGCGTGTCAATTTATCTTTTCAGACCTGTCTATTGCTCTGTGTCAGTGTGCTCATTGCGTTGGCTGCCTTTGCCGTCGCGTGCGGCGATACCTGGCTTAGTCCGCTAAGTTGGTGGGAAGCAGCAATAGGCAACGATGCGGTGGCACGGCTAATAATTGACTTGCGACTTTCACGCGTGTTGACAGCCATGTTGGCCGGTGCATTGCTAGCGGGCAGCGGGACTTTATTGCAAAGCGTCGTGCGCAACCCTCTCGCGGGGCCGGAAGTGTTAGGCATTACCCAAGGGGCGGGTTTAGCAGTGTTGTTAGCGTTAGTCGTATCGCCGTTGGTCTCGCGTCCCGCCATGTTCGGGGCTTCGTTACTAGGTGGCACAACTATCTTGCTCATCATATTGTTTCTTAACCGTCGCCATCGTCTGGCACCTTTGCCAGTCGCACTAACCGGCATAGCTTTAGGCGCGATGTGTGCCGCGCTCTCTCAATGGCTGATCGTTGAAAACAGCGTTCAGCAAGCTCGCTTTCTGGTCTGGCTGGTCGGCGGCACGTATGGTCGGAGCGCCACTGATGCGGCATCATTATTGCCATGGCTGGTGCTGACTATACCGATGATTTACTGGCTCGCGCGCCCACTCGATCTGCTGGCACTCGGCGAGCAAAGTGCCGCGGCACTCGGCGTTCCAGTGACACGTTTGCGACTGGTCGCTCTGGGACTAGCCACGCTCTTAGCATGCGCCGCCGTTGCGGTTGTAGGGCCAGTCGCATTTGTAGGTTTGATGACGCCGCATCTGGCGCGCATGCTCGGCTTTCATCCGCATCGTCGTCGGCTTCCAATTGCCATGCTTTTCGGTGCCATTTTGTTGGGACTTGCTGACATCTTGGGGCGCACTATCTTGGCACCGATCGAAATACCGGCTGGCGTCATGACAGCTCTGATTGGCGCGCCGTATCTGCTTGGCATGTTAGCGTTCAGTCGTCGTAAGCGTTCAGCGCGAGGTCGTCAATGAATGCCGTCGCGATAGACCATTTTGGCAATTCAATCTGCCTGGCCGCATCCGTACCAGCAGAATTCGCAGCGCAGTGTCGAAGTGTCTGGCTTGGCCGACATCCAGTCATCAAAGGAACCAGCCTGTTAGTACCAGCTAACCGGCTGACGGAGCATGTGGCGTCATTAATCACCGCGATGCAACAGCATTACGCTGGCGACGATATCCGCGCACTATTATCGCAATGGAGTAAATATTATTTCAGTCTGATCATTCCCGCCGCTGTGGTCGCCGCCCGCGTATTACGCCGTCCGCTCCACATGGCGTTGGAAGCAAGTACGTTAGTACTACGCAACGGCATGCCCCATACGCTGTGGTTGCCTGCCGACGCGCTTGGCGCCATTACGGATGATCCTCTTGCGCGCTATCACTCACTATGTGTAGAACACCTTGCACCACAAATAGCCGCCATTTCAGCAGCCGCAAAAATTCCCGCTCGTGTGCTGTGGAGTAACGTTGGCAATTCATTAGAATATGCACTCTCTACGCTCGCCGTGGATGAAAGCACAGCGCACGATATCGCCTACCTATTCGAGCGTCAGGCCTTCTTCGATACCAGTCAACCCAACCCCTTATACAGGGCGATTCGTTATGTGCGAGCGGTATCGGCACAGTTGCCCAACCCAATGCGTATCAGACGCATTTGCTGTCTTCGCAACCAATTACCCGGCGAACAAATGTTGTGCTCAAGCTGTCCTTTACTAGTAAACCTCAAAGAACCGTTACTCGCGATCCAGTTGCAATTGATGAACCAAGGTGACGACGCGTGATGCAATTCTTTCAAAAAATGATGTTAGCCATTTGTTGCTTTTTGATCCTAACGGCAACACAGGCCATGGCCTCGGATGAGATCGGTATACGTAGCGCCGTATTACCCGACCATCCAAAGCGCATAGTAGTGCTAGAATTTTTGTTCGCCGAGTCGCTCGCCGCGCTTGACCTGACACCAGTTGGCATGGTCGACCCAGATCGCTACCGTGAATGGATCGGTTACGACAATGCGCGCTTTAGCAACGTTATTGATATCGGCACACGCCAGCAACCCAGTCTGGAAGCCATCGCCAGACTTAAACCTGATCTCATCGTGGGCGTCACGTTCAGGCACGCCGCATTGTTTGATGCCTTTGAGCGAATCGCTCCCACTGTACTTTTCAACTTCAACGCAACCGACATCAAAGTCAATCAGCTCGATCACGCACTTAAGGTGTTTGACGTATTTGCAAAACTCGCTGGTCGTAGCGCGGCTGGTAAAAAAGTAGAGCAGAACTTGGAAATATCACTGGCAGCCGACCGCGCACGTCTCACTGCTGCCGGATTATCCGGCAAGCGCTTAGCCGTATTGCAAGAACTTGGTCTGCAAGACATGTACTGGGCTTACGCCACCAACAGCATGGCCGGTGGTATTGCCCAGGTATTAGGACTCTCCCTTTGGCCCAACTGGCCGACAAAAGAAGGAACAACGTTTGTATCATCTGAAGACCTTCTTAAGCAGAAAGAATTGCACGTCTTGATGATCAGCGCAACCGGTCCAGAAGTCGGATTAGCACAAAAGCTCCATTCACCAATCTGGCGCTATGTGCCAGCACGCATTGCCGGACACGTAGCGTTAGTACCACGCAATATATGGGGATTCGGCGGCCCGATGTCAGCGGCTAAATTGTCGCGTCAGTTGACGGATGCAATGCTCGCGGCGGGGCGGGGTGATGGCGCGTTGAATAGGTAAGGGCGATTTTGGTGTTTTTTCAATTTAAGGATAAATCGCTGCATTTAACTTATAAACGTCGGATACAGAATCAAATATTAGCCACTGCACCAAAAAGCTTAAAAGTACTCATCAATGCGTAATCAGGTCTGCACAAAAAATCGCCTTGATGCTCTATACTCTTTTTGTCCCTGAAAAAAAAGGGAACTGGTTTGACGACTTGATACTTGATATATCCAAAGAGCGTGCCGCGAAATGCGGTTTTTTTATTTGCGCTCGTCTTTGTGCGTCCTCTTTAGGCAGCGGTGACGGTTAAGCGTTTTAATCCTATCAAGACAAATACAATGCCTCACATCTTGTTTTACCAATCCTGTTTACACACCATCCACCGCATTCCTGGTTACGTCAAAGTCGAAGAAGTATCCGATGTTGCCCGGCACGCTGCCAAGGTGATGCCATCATGACCAAACCAAACATCCCCAATAACTCGCCCGGACCAACAACGCAACCGGAACCAGCGTCAATCCACCAAGCCTTTTCATGGCTGCCGCTTGAACATAGAACAGATCCACATGCGCAATTTATTGCCATGACCAATGACATCTGCCTTGGCGTACAAACCTGTATCGATCTGGCCCATTTCAGCACCATGGACCGAGGCAGCGATACAAAACCCGTGCTGGATACCGCCGACACCGACCGCTTGTTACGCATGGCTTCAATGTCATCACAAATGCTGGCGGATGTGGCAGAGAGTCGGATTGATCGACTGAAGCGTCAACCTGATCAGCAAACGGAATAACCGACCTAAAAGCCTCTAGCGTCAATGCTGGCGGACAGATTTTTGCCCCGATGTTAAATAATTAAACGCACCAAACTGGCACGACGTGCCCGCATGAATCTGGCGCATAGCGGCCATAAAACAACACTCACTCCGTACCATTTTCATGTCGATTTAGTTTTCTGGCTAGCGCATTCGCACGTCTATACCAACTCTATTTTCCAGGTTAATTTACTATTTAATTCGGTGCAATTTAGTATCAGACGACACGTAAGAAATTCCTTATTGTTCACAATCACCCCTTTTTTATTGCGCCTAATCCGATCTAGTATTGCGCACTTACACACTTTTTATCCGCCATTGCGCTGAATAAAAATCTAACAAATTCTTGAGCATTTTTCTTATACCAAACAGACAGAAGCGCCATGTCGTGTCTCGCCCGTGTTGATTTCACGTGCGCGTATCGACATCGGCGGTAGTTGTTAAGACGCAGAAAGAGGCATCGGCGCTGCAGCAATACGATCCAGTGCGTGGCGTATTTCGCGGGTTGAGTGTGGCGATTCTTAGTGCTTTCGTTAGCATGATTTTACTTAGCAATAAGGTCAGCGCGAAATTAATCAGTAAAAAAATGGTGCCAAATACACCGGGCGATACTACGAGTTTTGTTATCACTGACCGCCACGATAACCCGGATGAGGCGTCGTCAGCTTGTGTGCGCTTTGAAAAAAATATGGCGCGATCTACATAGAGCAATCTATTCTGTAATCAAAGCTACAGCAAAAACTGTGCTTATGGTTGAGTCAAAATCATTACGAGTTGATGCAGTACGTTTGGTCTTTGAGAGACGTCTAAAAAAGCGGCGGCCTTAACTACTTTAAACTTGCGGCCTGAAGATTATGCTTTGGCCGAAGCTTATTTTGCGCAAAATCCACCCCATGGAAACAATGCCAAGCCATCACCAATTAAACCGTGAATTCATCATGAGCCATTGATAATTTTCTGATCGCGGTCTGGCGGCCCCTTCCGACCAAGGGCGGCGAACCAACGACCGTCACCGATATTTTTTACATTTATGCCGACCACAGCAATACACCCCGCGTCATCACCGACGCCAGCAATAACCAGATGGTCTGGCGCTGGGATCTTGGCGATCCGTTCGGCATCTTGCCACCAAGTGAGAATCCACGCGGACTCGGCAACTTCACCTACAACCCGCGCTTCCCCGGCCAGTTGTATGATCGGGAGACGGATCACTTTTATAATTACTATCGGGATTATGATCCGCAGTTGGGACGGTATTTGCAGAGCGACCCGATTGGGTTGGCGGGTGGGATTAATACGTGCACTTACGGATTGAATAACCCTTTAACTTACACGGATCCTACGGGGCAGAATGCCGCAACACCAATAATATTGGATTAAAACCAATAATATTGGATTAAATGCTTACGGTCGCTATGCTCTCGACGATAGTTATATTGGTCTAATACGATGTAAGCAAGAATGCCAAGAAACATTCGCGATGCAACTCATCGTGCCGAATAAGGCTATCGACAATAAATGTCTATACAGTTTCATTAATTTCCAATCTGTTTTGAGAGATTTTCCTTAGCTAGCCAGCGCGAGCGGCTTAATCGCTTGGGCGATGGCCTTTCCAGCAGATATCTCGGCAATACGAAGATCGTAGGCGCTTTGGAGGTTCAACCAGCCTTGCGCCTCGCTACCAAAATACCGTTCGAGGCGCAGGGCTGTATCAGCAGACACGCCACGTACTCCTTGGGTGATCTCGCTAAGACGCGAGTAAGGAACATGCAGAGCCAAAGCCACAGCCCGCACGCTGACACCCATAGGCTTCAGGCTCAGTGTGGGTCTTTCATCAATACGTCGTAGGGTCCACTTTCACCCCACTTAAAGGTTAGACGCCACTGGTCGTTGATCCGCGCATGCCAAGCGCCGTTGTACTCTTTCAGGTCGTTGCCTGGCGGGACTTTCATAAAATTCACTGAGGGTGCTGAATTGAGTAGGGCCAGCTTACGCTCGGCTACACTCTTTATGTTGGCAAACCGGCGACTCTTGCCCGTGGTGAACAGGGCTTCAGTGTTACTACAGTTAACAGTCAATATGGACTACTATTTTTCCATTAATCAGGTAATTAATAACACTGGAAAAATAGGATTCTGTCGCGTTAGCAGAGACAGATCAGACTGCTAGCAGACTTTGATCAACCTTTAAACTGAACGGATTTATCGCGCCAAACTATAAAATTGGTTGGCAAAAGACATTTCATCGGATATTTCCATTTTGGGCCGTCCTTTGCGTATGTTGTGCATCAGTTCAATGCGCGCTAATACGTTTTTACCTGCAGGGGTAAAGTTGATGTTAAGCATTGGTTTGTTCCCCCGTTCGATTGCACCTCTTCATCAACAATCATCCCATTTTCCAGCTTGATACAGCGATCCGCCAGGTGGAAATAGCGGTCGTCGTGGGTGATGGCGAGTACGGCTTTGCCGCGTGCTGCCAACTCTGGCAATAATTCCTGATAGAACACGGTTTTGAACATGGGGTCTTGATCTGCTGCCCATTCATCGAACAGATAAAACGGTCTGTCTTCGAGATAGGCGACAACCAGCGCTAGGCGCTTGCGTTGGCCTTGCGATAGTTCTCGTGTTGAAAAGGCGCCGTTGACGATTTTTACTTTGTGATCTAGATGGAGTTTTGCCAGCAGTGCATTGGCACGGGCGTCCAGATCGCTTGAATCACCTGGTTTTCCGTTGGCGTTGGAACTGATACCAAGCAGCGATTCAAACAAATGAAAGTCTGAGAATACCGCTGAGAAAAGTTGACGGTATTGCGGCCGATTGACGTCGTTAATGATGTGTCCGTTGACGCGTACATCGGCACCTTCTGGCGTATAAAGACCTACTAATAACTTTGCCAGGGTGGTTTTTCCACTACCATTTCCACCGACTAAAAATGTTAATTCACCGGGTTTGAAGGTCAGGTCCATGGGGCCGAACTGGAACATGCCGTCTTCTTTTTCGCGATAGTAGCGATGCGTCAGTCCTCTGATGGATAGTTGTTGGAAGTCGTCAAATGTCGTGGACGTAGTGTCGTTTTCAACGTCTTGGAGTTCCTGCAAAACGTTCTCTATACGGCCGAGCGAGACGCGGGCGGCGTTGAGTGTTGGCAGGTTGTTGAGTACACCATCCAGCGGCACCAGCATGAATAGAAATACGATCACATAACCGGCCAGAACCTTGAAATCGATGACGGCAATTTGACTTGGCAGAAAAATCACTACGCCGAGGAATACGTAGAATAGAAACAAAATCCAGCCGACTCCGACGGCATACGATACGAACGCCTTGGTACGATGCAAGCGCACTGCGTCAATCTCTGGATTCAGTGATTCGTGCATAAAACTGCGGGCGCGTTCGCGATGTAATTTTAGCTCTTTAGCACCGGCGAATAAGGCGTTGAAGTAGCCGAACAGTTTGTCTTGCGCCACGCCAGCAGCTTCTAGCGCCTTGATGGCACGGGCATCGCCGAGTCGATAGCCTAGCGAACCGATGACGACGACTGCGCTTGCCAGGAAGAATACTGGCCATGACAAATAGGCCAGATATCCAAGGCAACCGGCGACGATGGAGCCGTGCATAAGCAGATTGGGTAGGGCGAAGAAAAGCATCGACACATTGGTCGCATCTTCGGTAACGATCGATTGTGCACGCGCTGCACCCAATTTTTCGACATCGCGATAGGACGCGCTGGCGACGCGTTGGGAAATATGTTCGCGCATTTTACTCATCGTGCCTTGACTGAGTTGTGCAAACAGTACGCCACCCAGAATCCGGCTTACCAGCGTCAGCACGGCCAGCCCCGCAAATTTCCAGGCCAGCGGCGTGAGCGCCTCGGGTGTGGCTGTCAGCGCATGGTTGATGAGCGCGACCAGCGACACGCTGGAAAGTCCATTGACGACGCAGGCAATTAACGCTATAGCGAGCGGCCAGCGCGAACGATATAGGAGTGACAGTAAAAGCCGGGTTGCCGGTCGATTTTTTTGGCGCGGTGGAGTCTTCATCGTATTCGCAAAAGTGGGTGTCATTGATTAGACGATTGGGAGGCGAGAATAATTAGCCAGGACTGTCGCAAAATCGCCCCAATTGCGTTGCGCTCTCCTGGCTGGACTAACGTACTGTCGTCGGCGCGCCTTGTTGAGAAGGTTTTGCGTAAATCTTATTAGCGTCTTTTTTTTTCGGGTGAAGGTCATGCTTAAAAAGTGCTGACCCCATTCGTCATCCCATTACAACCGCGAGGTTTGACGGTTATTGACGAATGAAATGACGAGAAGAAAAGACGGTAAGAAATGAGAAATGCGACAGGCGTTGAGCGCCATCTTCCGTATTGGCAAGCAAAATTAGGGGATGCCGACGCGCAATTAGTATTGCCTTATGACCGGCCGCGGCGTTTTCCGCGTTCGCATCAGGTTGTGCGCCATCCTTTTGCGCTGACCGATCTGTTAACTAGTCGGTTGCGTCATTGCCAGCGAGATGGGCGACACAGCCTGGAAGGTACATTTTTATCCGCATTTGCTGCGCTGCTGCATCGATATAGCGGCGAGTCGGCGTTGCGGGTGGCGGTGTCGGGCGCGGAAGATGCATATTTGTCATTAATTCAGCCACTAGGACGGCAGCCGGTATCATCATTATTGGCCGATGTTGACGCAGCATTAAACGATGCGCGGGCGCATCCGTTGCCATTATCGTTGCTCGCTTTACAGCAAAAAAAATGCTTTGCAGATGGGTTGGATGGTGATGAAGACTTGTGTCGGGTCGCTGCTTTTCACCATCCTTTCGGCGAGGAAATGTGGTATTCGAACAACGCGCCACAACTTGAGGGTGCGCCTTTTTTTGACCTAACGCTTGTCACCGAGGAAAGCGCAGATGGCGTGTTAAGCGGTGCGTTCGTGTACGCGGCAGAGTTGTTTTTGCCGTCAACGATTACCCGATTGACCGGCCATTATCTGGCGTTGTTGGAGCAAGTTGCCCAAAATCCGAGTATTACCCTTAATCAATTGGCATTGTTAAGCGATGCAGAACAAGCGCAAATTACGCGCTGGAATGCGGCAGCAGATCAAACAGTTGAAAAACTATTTGTGCCCATCCATACGGCGTTGACTGCGCAAGCCGAGATGTACGGAGACCGCATTGCGCTATGCCATGGCGTAACGACTGTGAGTTGTGATGAATTGAATATTCGCTCAAATAGGCTGGCGCATCGTCTGATCGCCAGCGGGGTAAAAGCCGAGGCACGGGTCGGTGTCAGCATCGAACGTTCTGCCGAGATGATCATCGCGTTGCTGGCGATTCTCAAAGCCGGTGGCGCGTTTGTGCCGCTTGATCCGCGTTATCCGGCTGCACGTTTGTCCTACATGCTCAGTGATGCTGGTGTGCAACATCTGGTCACGCAGCGCGGATTATCGACTGTAGCAATCACGCCCGACTCGATGACCACCTTGTACGTGGAGGACGTGCAAAATGAGGATTCCACGGAATATGATCATCCGCCCGCCGTGGTCATTCATCCGTCGCAAAGCGCCTATTTAATTTATACCTCCGGTTCGACCGGTCAACCGAAAGGGGTCACTGTCGAACACGGACCGCTGGCACGGCATTGTCAGGCCATCGGTGAACGTTATCAGATGAGTGTCGAAGATCGGGTCTTGCATTTTGCCTCGATCAACTTTGATCTGGCGCATGAGTACTGGCTGATGCCGTTACTGTTTGGCGCACGCCTGGTGATTACCGACAACGTGTTATGGAGTCCGGCTGAGACCTGCGCACAACTGGCGCATCACGGCGTGACCGTGGCTGCGTTTCCACCGAGTTATCTGGTGCAACTGGCCGAAGCGGCGCAAGCACGTCAGGATAAGCTGGCTTTGCGGGTACTTGCCTTTGGCGGTGAAGCGCTCTCGCGTGAACACTTCGAACTGGTGCGCACCGTGTTTGCCCCTGCGACCCTGATCAATGGCTACGGTCCGACCGAAACCGTGATTTCGCCGATGCTCTGGATCACGCAACCGGATACCGATCCTGCCGAATGGCAACATAACGCCTATCTACCGATAGGCACGCCGGTCGGTGCACGCTCGGCGTATGTGCTGGATGCCGCGCTCAATGCGCTGCCGGTCGGTGTCGCAGGCGAACTCTATCTGGGCGGCGCGGAACTGGCGCGTGGGTATCACGCGCGCGCAGGGATGACCGCCGAGCGGTTTATCCCTGATCCATTCTGTGCTGGCGGTCGACTGTATCGTACCGGCGACCGCGCCCGTTGGCGCAGCGACGGCAGTGTGGATTATTTGGGGCGATTGGATCATCAGGTTAAATTGCGTGGTGTGCGCATCGAACCGGGCGAAATTGAGGCGCAATTGCTAGCATGTTTGGGTGTGCGGGAAGCGGCGGTATTGGTCCACGGCGACGGGGGCGATGGGCAACTGGTGGCTTATCTGGTGGCGGAAGAAAGCGGTGCACCATTGGATCGGACGTTACTGAAATCTCAGCTTCAGCAACGTTTGCCGGATTACATGGTACCGGCCCAATTCATGCTGCTGGACCGCTTGCCGGTGACGGCCAACGGCAAGCTGGATCGTCGCGCGTTACCTGCGCCAACGTGGAAAGGTCGCGCTTATCGTGCGCCGGAAAGCGTTGTTGAGATCAGTCTGGGCACGATCTGGGCCGAGGTATTAAAGCTGGATCGCGTCGGCCTTGATGATCATTTCTTTGAACTGGGCGGGCATTCATTGTTGGCGACTCAAGCGACTGCGCTCATACGCGAACGACTGTTAATTGATATGTCGTTAGCTGATTTTTTTGAACATCCTACCCTTACGCAGTGCGCCGCACATCTGTCCCGACATGTTGGCGCGGCGCGATTGACTGAAGCGGACGATTTGTCCGATATGGACGCGTTGTTGCAAGCCTTGGAGAACTAATTTTATGTCATTTGATAAAGTCGATATTGCGCGCCGTTTTATCGCGCTACCAGTTGCCGCACGCAGTAAATTTTTGCAAGCCCTCGCAGCTAAAGGCATTGATTTTTCTCGTCTTCCTATCGTACCAGCGCCGACGGAGGGTATGTTGCCGCTCTCGTTTGCACAGCAGCGTTTATGGTTTCTCGATCAAATGGAGCCGGGTAACACTGCCTATCATATCCCCGCGATGCTGCGCTTGAACGGACGACTGGATCGGGCGGCATTGCAAGCTAGTCTTAATGCTTTGGTTGCGCGCCATGTGGCCTTGCGGACAACGTTTGGCAACACCGCAGTGGGCGACGCGCAGCCCGAGCAAATAATCCACTCTCCATCAGCAGTCATTATTACGGAGTCAGATTTTTCAGCACTTGCTCCATCGGAGCGGATCGTCGAGACGAATCGCGTAGCTAAAGAAGAGACATTAAGGCCATTTAATTTGACAGCAGGACCGCTATTACGCGTGCGACTGATTCGTCTTTCCGATGGCGAGCATCGTTTGCTATTCATCCAGCATCACATCATTTCCGATGGCTGGTCGGTGGAGTTGTTGCTGCGAGAATTCGCTGTCTGTTACCGCGCCTTTTGCGCGGGAGAAAACCCTGTTTTTCCAACGTTGACGGTGCACTATCCTGACTATGCATTGTGGCAACGGCACTGGCTGGAAGCCGGTGAGCGCGAACGTCAACTGGACTGGTGGCGTGCAACGCTCGGTACCGAGCATCCGGTGCTGACGTTGCCATCCGACCGGCCACGTCCAGCTACGCGTAATTTACACGGCGCACGCCATTCCTTTGCGATAGGCGAGGCGCTGTCGGTCGACTTGCATTTGCTCGCACAGCGCAGTGGCGCGACCCTTTTTATGGTGTTGCTTGCAGCGTTCCAATTGTTGCTGTCGCGTCTGAGTGGTCAGTCTGAGATTCGTGTTGGCGTGTCAACGGCTGGACGTACGCGGCGCGAAATCGAAGGCGTGGTCGGCTTCTTTGTGAATACCCAGGTTTTAGGTACAACAGTCGATGGTGGGCAGCGGTTTGATGATTTTTTGGCGCAGGTAAAGAGCGCCACGCTGGGCGCACAGGCGCATCAGGATTTGCCATTTGATGTGCTGGTGGATGCATTGAAGGTAGAGCGCAGTCTGAGCCACAATCCTTTGGTGCAGGTGAAATTTACCCAGCAGATTGCGTTGCCAGAGGCCATCGCCTTGCCGGAATTGATGGTGCAATTGCTGCCGTTACCGGATCATGCGGCGCGTTTTGATCTGTCGCTGGATGTGACGGATGGCGTGCAAGGCGTTGAGGCGACATTCAGCTACGCGACCGATATGTTTGATGCGGCACGCGTGCTTGGCTTTGCTGACGCCTACGTCCATTTGTTGAGCGAGATCGTCGCCACGCCAGCATCTCATTTGGCGACGCTGGGATTGCCGACCGATGCAGCCGATTTTTCTTTACAAGGCGAGCGGCTCGATACACAAGATTTTAATATTATGGATGCGTGGGCGCACAGCGTAGCGGTTAACCCGGATGCACGGGCTTTGCAATATCAGGTTCAACAAAAGATCGGTCAGCAAACAAGCGACCAGCACACAAGCGAAGGCATCAGCTTTTCTGAATTGGATGCAGCGTCTAACCGTCTGGCGCATTATTTGATAAGCCAGATAACGGTCCATGGAGCCGAGTTGCGCGTGGCAGTATGCGCAGCGCGCTCACCTGAACTGGTACTCGGTTTGCTGGCGGTATTGAAGGCCGGTGGGGCGTACCTCCCCATTGATCCGACTTTGCCAACCGAACGGATCGCCTTTTTGCTGGCAGACGCCGGCGTGCAGTGCGTGCTGGGTGATATCGACGGTGCTATTGCCGCGGGCGCAACTGGGGCGAGTGTCATTTCTCTCAGCGCCGACGCGGTATGGTCGACATTTGATGCGACGCCATTAACCTATCGTCCAGACCCGCTTGCCGCTGCTTATTTGATCTATACCTCCGGTTCTACCGGTCGTCCGAAAGGCGTCATAGTTACCCACGGTGCGTTGGCCGATTACGTGTGCGGGATGCTTTCTCGTTTAACGTTGTTGCTGGGGGAAAGCATGGCGATGATATCGACGGTCGCTGCCGATCTTGGTCATACCGTGCTGTTTGGCGCACTGTGTTCAGGACGATTGTTGCATCTGATTTCAACGGATTGTGTGGCCGATCCCGACCGCTTTGCCGCTTACATGGCTACGCATCAGGTTGGCGTGTTAAAGATTGTGCCGGGTCATCTGCAAGGCCTGTTGCAAGCGGCTACATCAGCTGATGTTTTGCCACGCCATGCGCTGATTCTGGGTGGCGAAGCGTTGTCCTGGAGTTTATGCGAGACGGTGCATCGATTGCAGCCGACTTGCCGCGTGATTAATCATTATGGTCCGACTGAAACGACTGTTGGTATTCTGACGCAAGAAGTGTCATTCGAACAGGCGGCCACACCGGCGGCGTCCATCAATGTCCCCATCGGCGTTCCGTTGCCAAATGCCGAGGCTTTGGTGCTCGACGTTAATCTTAGTCCTGTTCCGTTGGGTTCAGTCGGTGAACTTTATCTCGGTGGCGCAGGACTGGCGCGTGGTTATCTGGGTCGTGCTGACTTAACCGCAGAACGCTTTGTGCCGCATCCATTCGCCGATGGCGCACGGCTTTATCGATCCGGTGACCGGGTCCGTTTATTGGCAAGCGGTGTAGTTGAGTTTCTTGGTCGGGCCGATGATCAGGTCAAAATTCGTGGCTATCGGATTGAGCTGTCGGAAGTCGCAGAGGCGTTGCGCTCACTGCCAGATGTCGCTGCTGCCGAAGTGATTATCACGGCGATTAACGATGACGAAAGTCGGCATCAGTTGATTGGCTATCTGGTGGTCGATGAAGGCAAGGTGCTGGATATTGTTGCAATCAGAAATCTACTGGCACAACGTCTTCCGGACTACATGGTTCCGGCGCATCTGGTCATATTGGAGCGCATGCCGTTGACGGCTAACGGTAAGTTTGATCGCAAAGCGCTACCGAAAATAGGCCTTGTGCGGAGTTCGGAAACGTCAGTCATGTCCACAGCGGAAAGCGCGCTGGCAGCAATTTGGAAAGCGGTATTAAACATTGATGAAGTCGGGCTGAATGATAACTTTTTTGCGCTTGGCGGCGATTCGATTCTGAGCTTGCAGATCATCGCTCGCGCACGAAAGCAAGGCATACGGTTAACCCCTAAGCAGCTATTCGAACATCAGACAATCGGAAGACTCGCTGCGCAGATACAGTTGTCAGCGCCGCCACCGCCGTCACCATTGATGAGTGATAACGAGCAAGCCCTGATTGCTATCTGGAAGACAGTTCTTGGGATTGATCAGGTGCGACTGGATGATAATTTCTTCGCGCTGGGCGGCGATTCTATCCTCAGTTTGCAGATCATTGCAAGGGCGCGAAAACAGGGCCTGAAATTGACACCGAAGCAGTTGTTTGCAAATCAAACTGTGGCGACGTTGGCACGCGCAGCTGTGCCGCTGGTGGCGATCGCTGCGGCGCCTGTGTCCCTGGGTGAGGCCGCGCCAGTTGCGGGTCGAAGTTTGCTGCTGACGCCGGTACAAGAACATTTTTTCACACTGAACATCGCAAACGCCAATCACTGGAATCAGGCGCTACGTTTTAATGTGAGTGAAGTGCTCAATCCAAATCTGTTTAATCAGGCGTTAAAATCGGTCCTTGCGCTGCATGCTTCCTTGCGTTGTGCCTATGAACGCACGGTAGATGGTAAATGGCGCGCAAAATTAGTATCGGATGGTGTGATGGATGACGCGCTATGGTTGCGTCATTTTACCGATGACGCGCAGCTTGAATCTCTCTGCGATCAAGTCAATAAGAGTCTGGATATCCATGCCGGACAACTGTTTCGGTCGATGCTTGCCGAGCATTCCGACGGTACACAAACAGTGTTTATGGCGATTCATCACTTGGCTGTGGATGGCGTGTCCTGGCGTATTCTGCTGGAAGATATTAATGTCGCTTACCGACAACTGGTTGCCGGTGAGTCGGTTCGACTGACTCCGCCGGAAACCTCCGGCGCCGAATGGGCCGAGCGCCTGACCGATTATGCGCAGGGTAAAGAATTGGCGGCCGAGTTGCCCTACTGGCTGGCGCTGGTCGATTGTTCTGGTATTGCATTGCCGCAAGATAAGGTCAATGGCGCAAGCCGCGTGGCCGATGGCGCGCAGAGCGTGGTGACACTTAACCGCGAACTGACGCGCAAGCTATTAAAGGATGCGCCAGCCGCTTATCGGACACAGGTGAATGATCTTTTATTGACCGCGCTTGGTCGGGTGTTGTGTCGCTTTACCGGCGCGCCCGAGGTGTTAGTTGAGCTGGAAGGGCATGGGCGTGAAGCGCTATTTGATGACGTGGATTTGTCGCGGTCTGTGGGATGGTTTTCTAGTCACTTTCCGGTGCGCTTGATGGCAGAAGGGGATACTGACGTAGCGATTCGTTCGGTCAAAGAAACTTTGCGCAATGTGCCAAATAAAGGAATCGGTTTTGGACTGCTAAAAAGCCTGTCAAGCCCCGACGACCGCGCACAGATCGCGGCACTGCCAAAGCCGCGTGTCACCTTCAATTATCTTGGACAGTTTGACTCCGGCGCTGTGCAAGACGCGCTGCTTCGGCCGGTATTTGGCAAATCGGGAATGGAGCGCGACGGTAGTGGGCCCTTAACCAACTGGCTGGCAATTCATGGACAGGTTTCGGATGGTGAACTGGCTCTTACGTGGGTCTTCAGCCGAGAGATGTTCGATGCCGCGACGATTGATCGTTTAGCCGAGGATTATCGCGTCGAACTGATTGCATTGATTGAACACTGTTGCCTGCCAGCATCGGGCGGTATCACGGTGTCTGACTTTCCGTTAGCTGCTTTGACACCGAGCGAGTTGAAACACCTTCCCGGATTAGCGCGAGAAATCGACGACATTTATCCGGCGACACCGTTGCAACAAGGGCTGTTATTCCACGCATTGTTAGCCCCGGAAGAATTGGCTTACGTGAATCAGTTATCCATGACCCTGACGGATCCAGATGCTGACCGACTGGCCGCGGCGTGGCAGTCGGCGGTAGATAACCACGCTATTTTACGAACGGGATTCTGGCATGATGGTATTGAGAAGCCGCAACAGGTAGTGCACCGCACCGCGCGTTTGGTGATGGATCGCTATGACTGGCGAACAGATAACGCGGATCAAAAGGCGGCGCTGGCCGGTTTAAGCGAGCGCGAGCGTCAGCAACCGTTCGATCTGGCGCGTCCTCCGCTGATGCGACTGGCCTTGGTGCGGTTGACCGACAGCCAGTATCGGTTAATCTGGACCCGCCACCATTTATTGCTGGATGGTTGGAGTACAGCGCAATTATGGGCAGAAGTGGTGCGTCACTACGCTGGTTCGCCAGTACAAGGCGCAGGGCGATCCAACTATCGGGATTATATCGCTTACTTAGCGGGACAAGATATCGCCGCCACCCGCGAGTTTTGGCAAAGCCGTTTTGTTACGCTCGATGAGCCGACGCGTTTGGCTGGCGCTTTTTCTGCTAAAGCTTCTGGCCTCGGTTACGGCACGTTATCACTTGATTGGAGCGCTACCGATACCACACGTTTACAACAGTTTGCACGTGAAACCCGGATTACATTTAATACGCTCATTCAAGGCGCGTGGAGTTTGTTGCTGCAACGTTACACCGGTAAGTCTACGGTCGCTTTTGGCGTAACTGTCGCCGGTCGTCCGGCTGAATTGGTTGATGTAGATCGGGTCCTTGGTTTGTTCATTAATACGCTGCCGTTGGTTGTTACGCCGTCCGCAGCCGTATCGGTGGAGGATTGGTTAGCTGCTTTACAGGCCGATAATCTGGTGATGCGTGAACATCAGCACACGCCTTTGTTTGACATTCAGCGATGGGCGGGATGGGCGGGACAAGCATTGTTCGATAGTCTGATCGTGTTCGAGAACTATCCCGTAGCGCGAGAGTGGACCGAGCAGGATGTTAATTCACGTTTTCCTTCGTTACGCTTTAGTGATTTGGTGAATGTCGAATCAACCAGCTATCCGCTCACCTTAGTGGTCAATAATGCGCAAACGCTGTCGGTCGAATATGGTTTTGATCGCACGATGTTTGGAGAGAATGAGATACGTCAGTTACATGCGCACTTTGTCGTGCTGCTGGATAATTTGATGCAAGATGCCAAGCGGCCTTTGGGCAGAGTGACCATGCCAACTTATGCCGAGCACAAACAATTAGTCGCATGGAATGCAACTGATACAGAATACGTTGACGCAACGCCGGTGCATCGTTTGTTCGAACAGCAGGCTGCATTGCAACCGGCGGCTATCGCGTTATTGTTTGGCGATGCAACGATGGATTATCGTGCGCTGGATCAACGGGCCAATCAACTGGCGCATCGATTAATTAGCTTGGGTGTGCGACCAGATGATCGCGTTGCCGTTTGCCTTGAGCGCTCGTTTGGATTGGTTGTTGCATTACTGGCGGTGCTGAAAGCGGGTGCGGCGTACGTGCCGATTGATCCGGATTATCCGGCTGAGCGGCGTACATATATGTTGGAGGATGCCGCGCCGACTTTGGTATTGACCCAGCATCAATGGAGCGAGGCACAAAGTGATGCCGAAGTTGCGATTATCGATGTACCGCAAATTGCGCAGACTGCTGCTCACCTGTTTTATGTCGATGTCGAGGATGTGTCGAACGAGCCGACCCACCGACCCGATGTGGACGTGCATGCAGAGCAACTGGCTTACCTGATTTATACTTCAGGATCGACCGGACAGCCCAAGGGGGTGGGCAACAGTCATGGCGCTTTGTGCAATCGTTTATCGTGGATGCAGGACTCCTATGGTTTGAATGCTACCGATACAGTGTTGCAAAAGACGCCTTTTAGCTTTGACGTATCAGTATGGGAATTTTTTTGGCCGCTCATGACCGGTGCGCGTCTTGCTATCGCGGCCCCGGGCGAACATCGCGATCCGGCTAAGCTGGTTGCGCGGATTGCGCAACATGCCGTCACGACCTTACATTTTGTGCCGTCGATGCTACAAGCTTTTGTGACGCACATTGCGCTGGAGAGTGGGCCGGTGTGTGTGTCGAACTGTGCGACTCTGCGGCGTATCGTTGCTAGTGGCGAAGCGCTATCGGCTGAACTGGCTGTGCGCACGCAAGAATATTTGCCGCACGCAACGTTGGTTAACTTGTATGGTCCAACCGAGGCATCCATCGATGTCACGCATCATCTTTGTGTGAGCGAACACGGTGCATCGGTCCCCATTGGACGTCCTATCGCGAATACGCAAATTCATATTCTGGATGATGCACTTAACCCGCTGCCGCCCGGTGTTGCTGGAGAACTCTATATCGGTGGCGTTGGATTGGCGCGCGGTTATCACGCACGTCCTGCGCTCACGGCAGAGCGTTTTGTACCAGATCCTTTTCGAATTGGTGCGCGCCTGTATCGGTCCGGCGACCTTGCGCGTTGGCGGGATGATGGGGTAATCGAGTATCTCGGTCGACTTGACCATCAGGTGAAGTTGCGGGGTTTGCGGATTGAATTGGGCGAAATTGAGGCGCTGTTGTTAATGCATTCTTCTGTGGCAGAAGCGGTAGTGGTGGCGCATGGCGGTGAGCAGTTGATTGGGTATGTCGTACGCTATGATGGCGTGCTCCCTGAGGAAGTAGTGTCGATCGCGCTTCTGGAATATCTGGGACAGCATCTGCCTGCATTTATGGTGCCAGCACAACTGGTGACGCTGGCAAAGATGCCGCTGACACCAAACGGTAAGTTAGACCGTAAAGCGCTACCGGATCCGATCTGGCAGAGTGTTGATGACGAAGCGCCGATCTCTGAAATCGAGCAACACATCGCCGCGATCTGGCGTGATGTGTTGGGTGTTAAGGCAATCGGGCGAGCTGATAATTTCTTTGGTCTGGGTGGACATTCGTTGTTGGCGACGCAAGTGATATCACGACTCAAGGCAGAGCTTCAGGTCAGCGTGCCGTTACGTCGCGTATTCGAAGCCGCGACACTGGCGGGTTTTGCCGAGGTGGTAGATCAGGCTCGGAATGGTGCATTGAATGATAGCAAGCTGGATGCGCTGGATGCACTGTTTGGCGAAATGGAGGGACTATGAATCAGGACCGCTTGCTGGCACTTGCACACCGGTTCGCTGATCTCGCCCCGGCGCAGCGCTCGGTATTTTTGCAGCGGTTAGCGGATCAGAATATTGACTTTAGTCTGTTGCCAATTCCGCCCCGTAGCCAGGCCGAAGCGGGCATCGCTTTACCGGCGTCTTTCGCACAGTCGCGGTTGTGGTTTTTGTGGCAAATGGACCCTGAAAGTCCGGCTTATAATATGGCTGGACGGCTTCGACTTGTCGGCGAATTAAACGTGGAGGCGCTGACCGCCAGCGTGCAGTCCTTACTGGCGCGGCATGAGGGATTGCGCACCACGTTTCTAGCTGGATCTGACGGTGCAGCGCTACAAAAGGTGCATCCGATAGTGTCGCTGGAACTGCGCTATGTCGATTTGCAGCATTTGTCTGATGCGGAGCGGGAAAGCGCAGCCAAGGCTGAGGCCTTGCGTCCGTTTGATCTGGCAAGCGGGCCACTCTTGCGCGTGATGCTGATTCGATGCAATAGCAACACCCACTGTTTATTACTGACGGTTCACCATATTGTTTCCGATGGCTGGTCTGCTGAAGTGATGTTGCGTGAATTGGCTGAAGGCTATCGGCTTAATGTCAGTGTTGATTTTGACGTTGCTGTTGCAATAGCTTTACCCGAGAAATTATTCATTCAATATCCCGATTTTGCACTCTGGCAGCGGCGCTGGCTGGAAGCGGGAGAAGCCGAGCGTCAGCGTAATTGGTGGCGTAAGACTTTGGGAGATGATCATCCGGTGCTGGCTTTGCCAACAGATCGGCAACGTCCGGCAATCCCGTCGTCACAAGGTGCGCGCCAATTTTTTACGTTAACACCGCAGGTAACAGAGCAGTTACGGACGCTCGCCCGAGGGCAGGGTGTAACGTTATTCATGGTATTGCTTGCAAGCTTTAAAGCGCTTTTGTACCGCTATAGTGGGCAGGATGATATCCGCGTTGGCGTACCCGCTGCTGGACGAAACCGGATTGAAACCGAGGGATTGATTGGGTTTTTTATTAACACTTTAGTGGTGCGGTCTCGTCCATCGGGACAAAAAACGTTTGCGGAGTTGCTGTTGGAACTGAAGGACGCATTGCTGGGTGCTGAGGCGCATCAGGATTTGCCATTCGAGCAATTGGTCGAAGCGCTGCAGGATGTGCGTAGTACAAGCCATCATCCGTTATTCCAGGTAATGGCGAATCACCAGACTCGTGGTGCAACGCCGCAGTGGGATGGCTTGGTTGTCGATGAGGTGTCGGAAGGTAATCCAGTTGCCAAATTTGACCTAACGTTGACAACCGAGGAAAGCGCAGATGGCGTGTTAAGCGGTGCGTTCGTGTATGCGGCAGAGTTGTTTTTGCCGTCAACGATTACCCGATTGACCGGCCATTATTTGGGCTTGCTCGAGCAAGTCGCCCAAAGTCCGAGTATTACCCTTAATCAATTGGCATTGTTAAGCGATGCAGAACAAGCGCAAATTACGCGCTGGAATGCGGCAGCAGATCAAACAGTTGAAAAACTATTTGTGCCCATCCATACGGCGTTGACTGCGCAAGCCGAGATGTACGGAGACCGCATTGCCCTATGCCATGGCGTAACGACTGTGAGTTGTGATGAATTGAATGTTCGCTCAAATAGGCTGTCGCATCGTCTGATCGCCAGCGGGGTTAAAGCCGAAGTGCGGGTCGGTGTCAGCATCGAACGTTCTGCCGAGATGATCATCGCGTTGCTGGCGATTCTCAAAGCCGGTGGCGCGTTTGTGCCGCTTGATCCGCGTTATCCGGCTGCACGTTTGTCCTACATGCTCAGTGATGCTGGTGTGCAACATCTGGTCACGCAGCGCGGATTATCGACTGTAGCAATCACGCCCGACTCGATGACCACCTTGTACGTGGAGGACGTGCAAAATGAGGATTCCACGGAATATGATCATCCGCCCGCCGTGGTCATTCATCCGTCGCAAAGCGCCTATTTAATTTATACCTCCGGTTCGACCGGTCAACCGAAAGGGGTCACTGTCGAACACGGACCGCTGGCACGGCATTGTCAGGCCATCGGTGAACGTTATCAGATGAGTGTCGAAGATCGGGTCTTGCATTTTGCCTCGATCAACTTTGATCTGGCGCATGAGTACTGGCTGATGCCGTTACTGTTTGGCGCACGCCTGGTGATTACCGACAACGTGTTATGGAGTCCGGCTGAGACCTGCGCACAACTGGCGCATCACGGCGTGACCGTGGCTGCGTTTCCACCGAGTTATCTGGTGCAACTGGCCGAAGCGGCGCAAGCACGTCAGGATAAGCTGGCTTTGCGGGTACTTGCCTTTGGCGGTGAAGCGCTCTCGCGTGAACACTTCGAACTGGTGCGCACCGTGTTTGCCCCTGCGACCCTGATCAATGGCTACGGTCCGACCGAAACCGTGATTTCGCCGATGCTCTGGATCACGCAACCGGATACCGATCCTGCCGAATGGCAACATAACGCCTATCTACCGATAGGCACGCCGGTCGGTGCACGCTCGGCGTATGTGCTGGATGCCGCGCTCAATGCGCTGCCGGTCGGTGTCGCAGGCGAACTCTATCTGGGCGGCGCGGAACTGGCGCGTGGGTATCACGCGCGCGCAGGGATGACCGCCGAGCGGTTTATCCCTGATCCATTCTGCGCTGGCGGTCGACTGTATCGTACCGGCGACCGCGCCCGTTGGCGCAGCGACGGCAGTGTGGATTATTTGGGGCGATTGGATCATCAGGTTAAATTGCGTGGTGTGCGCATCGAACCGGGCGAAATTGAGGCGCAATTGCTAGCATGTTTGGGTGTGCGGGAAGCGGCGGTATTGGTCCACGGCGACGGGGGCGATGGGCAACTGGTGGCTTATCTGGTGGCGGAAGAAAGCGGTGCACCATTGGATCGGACGTTACTGAAATCTCAGCTTCAGCAACGTTTGCCGGATTACATGGTACCGGCCCAATTCATGCTGCTGGACCGCTTGCCGGTGACGGCCAACGGCAAGCTGGATCGTCGCGCGTTACCTGCGCCAACGTGGAAAGGTCGCGCTTATCGTGCGCCGGAAAGCGTTGTTGAGATCAGTCTGGGCGCGATCTGGGCCGAGGTATTAAAACTGGATCGCGTCGGCCTTGATGATCATTTCTTTGAACTGGGCGGGCATTCATTGTTGGCGACTCAGATGTGCGCGCGCATTCAGCGTCGGCTGGGTTTGGTCGTGCCGCTCAGATACCTTTTTCAAACGCCAGTCTTAAGCGAATTTTCAGCGCGTGTAGCGACCGAATGCAGAAGTGCCGAGTTAGCGCTGATACCCAAGCGTCCTCCCGAAGCGTCGGTGCCTTTATCATTTGCGCAGCAAGGGTTGTGGTTGCTCTGGCTTGCTGATCCAGAAGATGCGGGCTACAACATTTATAGTGCGCTGCGATTCCGTGGTGCGCTTGACTACGATACATTGCAGGCCAGTTTTGATGCATTAGTCGCACGCCATGTGGTGCTACGGACCACGTTCATGCAAGGAAAAAATGATTCTGTGTTGCAGCGGATTCATCCGCCTGCGCCGGTTCAGATGACGCTGGTTGATCTCTCGCATTGGGCAGATGCTGAGCGCGAGACAGAAGCACAGCGGTTAGCTGAAGTCGAATCTTTGCGGCCATTTCATTTAGAAAATGGACCACTATTGCGAGTGCAATTAATACAGATGGCGGCGGCTGATCATATCTTGCTGTTGTCGATCCATCACATTGTTGCTGACGGTTGGTCGATAGGGTTAATTTTCAATGAGTTGATGGCGCTTTATCGTGGTTTTCATGATCACCAAAGCATCGCACTGCCGCCAATGAAACTTGATTATGCTGACTACGCTTTTTGGCAACGGCTGCCAACCGTCGCCAATTCCGACGCTGCGACACGGGATGCGACTGACCGCGCTTATTGGCGGCAACAACTCAATGCTATAAAGCCGCTTAACTTACCACGCCCACAAAAGAGGGTGCAATTGCCCGGGATGCGTGGCGAGCAGCTTTTATTTACGTTGGAATCTAATCTGATTAGCCGTGCACGCGATGTGGCGCAACGCAACGGTGCGACTTTGTCGATGCTGTTACAGGCGACATTTCATGCCTTGTTATATCGGCATACCGGTCAGGCAGATCATTGCATCGGTATTCTTGCAGCCAATCGTGATCGTATCGACATTGAGCCGGTAGTCGGCCTGTTTCTTAACGCTCTGACGCTGCGCGCACAAATTGATCCGAAGCTCGGGTTTTCTAGCTTATTGGGCGCAGTGAAAGAAACACATTTAGCGGCACAAATGCACGTTGGTCTGCCTTTTTCCTCATTGGTAGAAGACTTATCGCCAGTTCGGGAGGCCGGTAGAAATCCATTATTTCAGGTTCTTTACAATTTTCTACGTCCTGATTTTGAGAGTCTTTCCGGTTTGCCGGGAATGCAGATTGATGACTTTCCCGTACCACGGCGGACGGTGGTTTTTGATCTCGAATTGGATGTCGTCGAGGATGTGCATGGCGCAGTGTGTGGGGCTTTTTCGTACGCAGTTGAACGGATCGATGCAACGTTTGTAACAGCGCTGCGGGATGATTATTCCACTTTGCTTGCCGCGCTGCTGGATGCGCCCGACTTGCCAATTGCCGGGATCGTAAAGCCCATCATGAATCCTGCGAACGGTCAAAAAATCACCCCCGTTATTGATGTCTCCATAGCGCCTATCGTTCTGCCTTTGTATCCCGAATGGGAATCCATATTGACACAAGTGTGGATTGAAACGCTGGGTGTCGCCGCAGTCGCGCGAGATGATAATTTTTTTGCTTTGGGGGGAAGTTCATTGCTTTGCCTCACAGTGTTGGCGCAATCAAATCGGTTTGGACTTGGACTTGGACTTAGTCTTGCCGATTTATTTCTTCATCAGACGATTGCACAACTTGCAGCGGCAAAGGGAGCATCGCTTCCGTGTGCTACCAAACCGCACACTCGCACTATTGTGCCGCGCCAAACATCTAAGGAAATGTCTTGAACAAAAACAACGCAACCATACCCCGCACTGCTGACTGTTTCGACATTGTTTTGAATGATGGGCCGCGTGTGAAAGTCTTACTTGACGGACAGGCGCTTGAAGTATGGCTTGACGATGCGCCTTCGTTGCGACTGTTGCTAGGCGGAACTGACAGTGCCACGCGCAGTGCAATGATTATTGGTTTGAATACCACGGATGCGGTGGGATTGCGGCTGGCAATACTTGGTGCGTTAAATTTTCTGTTCGCGACAGATGTAATGGTTGACACATTGAAGCTGAATTTCTCGGATTATCAGCAAGCCTTGCCGTCGCTGTTGAGAAGTGGTCTTGCCGTCGTTGATCTCAACGGGCAGGTTTTGTTCACACGAGACGCGTTTGTTCAGCAGCCGGATTTATGGCTTCAAGTTGAATCCAGTGCGGCGTATCCACTTGCTTATGTGATCAGCAACGGCAAACGTCATCCACGCCGTCCACCGAACAATCCAAAAACGGTTTATCGACGCTTTATTCCTTGGCTGAATCAATGGCTAACATTGCGTACTTTGGATCTTGATACCGATCTCGATAGTTTTCACGCCTGGATGAATAATCCGCGTGTGGCAAAATTTTGGGAAGAGGATGGTGCAATTGAAAAGCACCGTGCGTTTATCATCAACGCATTGGCTGATCCGCACGTACATCCGCTGATTGGTTGTCTGGACGATAAGCCCTTTGGCTATTTTGAAGTGTATTGGGCAAAAGAGGATCGTATTGCGCCCTTTTATAATGCGACAGATTATGACCGTGGCTTACATATGCTGGTTGGTGAGGAATGGGCGCGTGGTCCGCACTTCATTTCGGCATGGCTGAACTCGCTCGTACATTATGTGATGCTGGACGATCCACGTACGCAATTAATAGTGTGCGAACCCCGCGCCGACAACGTTCGCATGATCGACTATCTACGGCAAACCGGTTTCGCTTTTCATCGTGAGTTCGACTTTCCACATAAACGTGCCGCGTTGTTAATACTTGAACGCGAGGTATTCTCTCAAGGACCGTGGATAACGGACTGACTTGAGGTTGTTCACAGTAAGGCGTTAGCAGAGATTAATAGTAGTTCTGGGCAAGTCTTAGTGGGTGTTGAGATGTGAGGTCAGTAGATCAGGTTAGTGCAAACTGAATCACATCCACTATGAATGCTGTTGCTGTTGCTGTTGCTGTTGCTGTTGCTGTTGCTGTTGCTGTTGAATTTGTTTTTTTTGACCTACCCCGTCATTGGCACTGCCAAGCTTTTCAGCTGTCAGTCGGGAATTGTTGGGAAACATGTTTGAGCCGCAGGCGAGTTGGTTTCTCAACCCGACTGACAACTGAAATGCTTGGGGACCCGACCAAAGGGAGGGCAGCGCCTCTGCGGTCGCCTTCTTTTTGGTTACTTTTACTTGGCGAAGCAAGAAAAAGTGACTGGCTGTCGGGCCACCCCCGACCAGCATCCACGGAGCACTAACCGTTCCAGATATTGATGAACCGAACCGCAGAAATAACACCCAACCCAACCTCAATGTGAATGAATCTCACTCTCGTCTATAAATATTTGCATCGTTCGTTCGTCATGTTTGATATCGGCAGGATGTGCGTGGCATAACGTGCGTCTTTCTCCCATTTCCGGCAAGAGGTTGAACATGCGTATTTCTGCTATTGAGCACGACTTTATCGGCGTTGGTTTCGGCCCGTCAAATTTGGCAATTGCAGTCGCCATCGAGGAACAAATACAACACGGTAAGAAGGCTCTGGATTATTGCTGCATTGAGAAAAAGCCTGCGTTTATCTGGCATGGCAGCATGTTGCTGGAAGGCAGTGATATGCAGATATCTTTCCTAAAAGATCTGGCGACATTGCGCGATCCGACCAGTCGTTTTACTTTTATTAACTACTTGCATGAAAAAGGCAGATTGAGGGAATTTATCAACCTCAAGAGTTTTTTCCCGTCGCGTATTGAATATAACGATTACCTCCGCTGGGCGGCAAGTCACTTTGATCATCGGTGCCGTTACGGCGAGGAAGTGGTGGATATTGAACCCGTGAAAGAGGGCGGAAAGGTAACGCGGTTGCAGGTCCATTCGCTGGATGCCAGCGGTCGCGCGCATACGCGGTTGGCGAGAAATGTAGTATTTGGCATTGGCGGCGTACCAAGTATTCCTGAGGCTTTTGATGGTGTGCGCGATGATCGGGTATTTCATGCGGCGTATTATCTTGAGCGAATCGAGGCACTAGTTCAGCGTAACGCCACACCACGCCGAATCGCGGTGATCGGTGGTGGTCAGAGCGGCGCTGAAATATTCATGGATCTGGTGTCGCGCTTTAGCGATGTCGAGGTCACGCTGATCACGCGTGGCAAGGCGTTGATGCCTTCCGATGATAGCCCTTTTGTGAATGAAATTTTCAGTCCGGAATTCACCGATCTTATCTATCACCAGCCGGAGGAGTTACGCCGCGCCACCCTTGAAAAATACCGCAGTACAAATTATTCGGTGGTTGATCTCGATTTAATCGAAAAAATTTACATGTTGCTCTATCAACAGCAGGTAAGCGGCAATAAGCGTCATGCGCTGTTGCCGGGCCGTGATGTGAGCGAGGTGCGCCTCGGTAGTAGTGGCGTCGAGTTAGCCCTATGTAAACGGGATAGCAGCGAGACTGAGCCAATTCAATTTGACGCGGTAGTGATGGCAACAGGATATCGTCGCGACGATCACAAACGGCTTCTCGGCAGCTTGGAAAGCTATATCGATGGATATGACGTGGAGCGTGATTATCGCTTGCGTACCAAGGGTGATTTCTTACCCAAAATTTATCTGCAAGGATGTTGCGAAGATAGCCATGGTCTAAGCGATACCTTGCTGTCGGTACTGGCCGTGCGATCAGTCGAAATTCTGGAATCTCTTCGAGATGATCGGATTCTTTTAAATAAACAGAATAAAAGTATTCAACAAAATACCGGCGGCCAACGTTGCTGCCCGGTCGAAAAGTTAAGTCCGGCATTTCGCGTCGCGATTTAAATCAAGGTTGGGGATTGGGAGATCCTTTTGCTTTGATGCCATGTGGCTTAATTGTTAGTTTGACCCCAGGGGAGTTGAAGTATGCAGAAAATATGTAGTCGTAATGGTGCGCGCAATAATATTGGTGCTCGCAATACTGTTGATGGTCATAGTGGCCGCAGTCCTGGCCGCAAACTAAATAATAAACACAGCCGTAATTTTCTGCTTGGGACTGTGCGTATGACGCCGCTTGCGTTAGCGTTATTGACTTTGTCGGCCCCGTCTCATGCCGAAGCTGAATTGCCAACTGTCAACGTCACTGCCCAGCAGGGTGATGAAAGTGCATTATCCAGTTATCGCGCCTACATCGGGAGTGCCGGCGCTTTGGGAACGAAAGAGTTGCTTGATACCCCGTTCTCGGTGAGCGTCGCAACCAAGGAATATATCGCCAACCAGCAGGCGACTACCATTGCGGATGCATTCAAGGGTGACGCCGCTGTGACAGCGCTGAATAATAATATTTCTGGTGAAAACTCTCAGATAGCCATTCGCGGGCTGGCACTCGATACACTGAATGGATTTAAAGTTGATGGCCTCAACACAGTCCTATGGCAAGCTGATTTGCCATTAGAGCATTTTGAGCAGATTGAAATTCTGAAGGGATTGTCCGGCTTTATGTACGGCTTCAGTTCGCCGGGTGGGATTGCTAACTTCCAGACCAAGCGCGCTACCCAAGCGCCAATATCGATGGTGACAGTGGGTTATGGCACCCAATCGCAATACAAGGCACAGGCCGATATTAGCCGACGTTTCGGTGAAAATGATCGCTATGGTTTACGCGTCAATGCGGTGCACGAAGGCGGTACGACTTATCTTGATGCGCCGATTAAGCGCGATTCGGTATCGGCGGCTTTTGATGTGCGCCTCGCACCAGGTTTAGTCTGGACGTTAGACGGACTGTATCAAAAACGTAAAGTGAATGGTTCGCTCTTTGCGCTGACCTTGGCTGATGGCGTGGCGTTGCCTAGTCCAGTAGATGGAAGCCATCGTCTTAGTCAGGATTTCACTTATCACGAAACAACGATCGCCACCGTCGGAACAGAATTGCGCTGGAACATTGCGGGAAGTTGGGACATGCGTTCGGGCTATCGCAGCATGCGCCAGACACGTACCAACTATGATAGTGCTCTGACGGTGACTGACAACGTCGGCAACTATAACGAAAACCTTTATCGTTGGTATAGCAAGCAGAACAGCGACTCAGCAAATTTATTGTTTTCTGGTCAATTACAGACAGGCTCAATTAACCATGACGTCACCTTCGGTACCGATATGCAAAGGGCGGAACGTATCAACGGCAATTTGGGTGAAGACTTCCTTGGTACCGGTAATCTGTATCGTGATACTGTGCTTGCCAATCCTGGTTTGCCGGTAGATCAGGCGCTCTTCAAAGCGTCCGATACGCGCAATGTGGGCGTGTTTGTGAGTGACACGGTTCATTGGACGCCGCAGTGGAGTTCTATCATCGGTTTGCGTCATAGCAACTACACGCAGCACTCGTACAATTTGGACGGTTCCACATCGGACACCTATACCAAAACTGCTTTGTCGCCGACGCTTGCCATGATCTGGAAGCCTGCTCCATCGGTCTCCTACTATGTCAGTTACGTTGAATCACTGGAACAGGGCGGCTCCGCACCGCTGAGCACAGTCAACTATGGCGATACATTTGGACCGTTGAAGAGTAAGCAGTATGAAGCGGGCGTCAAAAAAGAAGGAAAAGGCTGGTCTGCCGAAGCGGCCTTATTCCGTATCGAACGCGGGCTGGAGTTCACGAACAGCAGTAACGTCTATATCCAGGAAGGGGCATTAAGCTATCAGGGGCTGGATGTCGCGGGTCGGATGGAATTGGGTCGCGATTGGGGCTTGATGGCTAGTGCGGTATGGATGACCAGCAAAAATAAGAGTGATGATCCAACGGTTGATGGCAAACGTGCAAACAATGTCGCCAACTTCACAGCCGCCTTACAAGCCGAATACAAAGTACCAACGTTGACTGGTCTGACTTTATCGGGTGGAACGCGCTATGTTGCGTATTCTGGTCAACGTGACCGCTCATTCTGGCCGATCGTGACCGCTGCGCCTGCGATGTTGTTACGCGGTTAAATTGTAATGTCTGCGGTCACGATGGGTCGATAGTTTTCTCCTTTTTGCTGGTTTTAGGTCGTTCTGCGCCACGCAGTGAATCGCCGGTCAGTGTCAGCCGATGATTGCGCTGCAGAATGCGGTCCAGGATGGCGTCGGCAATAGTGGCGTCGCCAATCCAGGCATGCCAATGGTCAACAGGAAGTTGACTGGTAATAATCGTCGCTCTGTTTGCCGCCCGGTCGTCAATCATCTCCAGCAAGTCGGAACGGGTCGTGCTGTCGATCGCGCCCATGCCCCAGTCATCAAGTACCAAGACATCGATCTTGGCGAGTTGGAGCAGCCATTTCCCAAAGCTGCCGCTGCCGTGCCGGATGCGTAGTTCTTCCTGTAGACGGGGTACGCGTTGATAAACAGCAGAGTATCCGCGCCGACAGGCGTACTGTGCCAGTGCGCAGGCCAGCCACGATTTGCCAGCACCGGTCGGTCCGGTAATGAGAATGCTGTGGCCAGCACTGACCCAATCTCCCAGCGCCAGACTCATCACTTCACGGCGGTCGATGCCACGCCCCGAGCGGGCATCAATGTCTTCAATCGCCGCTTGTGCGTATTTCAGGTGGGCGTTCTTAAGCAGGCGCAGGAGCTTGCGGTCATTGCGGCAATGGACTTCGCGATCAACCAAGAGTGCCAGACGTTCCTCGAAACTCATCGCCGCCATACTGGCCTGCGTCAATTGTTCCTCCAGTCCGGTCGCTAAGCCATCGAGTTTTAAGGTCCGCAATTGGGCCAGAGTGGTATGCATCATCATCGTTGACATCCTCATTGATAGTAATCAGGGCCACGCACATGGGCATGGTCAGGACTGACCCAATCGCCAACTGGGGCACACGGTGTGCGATCACGGTTATTTTTGAGAATGTCACGGACGTGGCGGTATTGGCAGGCACCGAGCTGTAAGGCCAGCATGCATCCTGCTTCAAGACGTGGCTTGCCGTAGCGCTTGGCCAATGACAGCAGACCAAGACAGGCACGGTAGCCGTGCTCGGGATGTCTGTTCTCGGCCATCAGACGCGTCACCGCCTCCGCTGTCGCCGTACCGATGGTCTGTCCCCAGTGAATCAGTCGCTGTGGCGTCCATTCCAATTGCGCACGATGCGCCACCGGCATATGCAGGGTGTCGGTGGTGAACCCGCCTTCGCCACTGTTGCGCGGATGACTGGCGACACGTTGACCGCGATGCAGGATTTCCACTGTCGTCGCTGTCATCCGGGCTTCCAGCACCTGACCGACCAGGGCTTGCGGCACACTGTAGTGATGGCGGCCGATCTCAACGTGGTAATCGTTATGCACCCTGACAGTCTTGAAATGCGCCATCTCATAACATTGCAATGGCAAAGGCCGTAGCGCCGGGACATCGAGTTGGGCAAACGCACTGGCGCGACTACCGGGTAGCTTCTGAAACGGCTTATCGTTAAGTACGCTCAGCAGCGGTGCGATGGCGACATCGACCTCGTGGACGCTGCTAAATTGCTGATGTCGCAGACGCGCCATGATCCAGCGCTCGACGATCTGCACTGCTGATTCGGCCTTCGCTTTATCCTGAGGATGACGCGGACGGGCTGGCAAGATGGAGGTGCCGTAGTGGCGCGCAAAATCGCGTACGGTGTCGTTACTGCGTGGTTCGTAGCGATTGGCGTCGGCGATCATAGCCTTCGGATTATCGGGAACAATCAACTGCGGTACCCCGCCGAAGAAGCGCAGCGCACGCGCTGTCGAAGTGAGCCAGTCGGCCATCGTCTCACGCGGCGTAGCACAGGCATAGGTGTAGCTCGATGCGCCCAGAGCAGCGACGAAGATGTGGGCACGGCTACCATCAGTGAGACCGATAGTCGGACCAGCATAATCAATGAACAGTTTCTCGCCAGCCCGGTGAATCTGGCGCATAGAGCGTTTGAGCTGTTTGGCAAACTGCCGGTAATTCACGCAGAACTGTGAGTAGGCATAGGTCTGGTGCTGGGCATAATCGGCACGATACTCTTCCCATAGCAACATCAGCGTCATCCCCTTGCGCCGCAGTTCGTGATGCAGCCTGGCGTAATCTGGCTGGACATGGTCTCGGGTCCGTTCTGGCGTGACCAAAAGCCGGTGCGCCAACTCGGTGTCGTCTACATCTTGCACCGCCGACCAGTCCAAACCGGCAACGGCGGCCAGGCCGACATACTTGGTGACGACTCCTTTTGAAATCCCCAGTGCTGCGGCAATCTGCTGGTGCGATAGTTTGGCATCCAGTTTTAAACGTAATACGTCTTTTATCTTACGCATAGTGATCCTTTGTACGGGCACGTTGTCTCCAGACAAACTGGAAGCGTACCCGTTCGGTTGCTCTATGCGTAACATCATCACGGTGCTGTACGACACCATTCCGGTATCGTGACCGATGATTCTGCTATCGTGACCGCCGATTCTGGTCGGGCTTGAAATCGGTCACGATAGACCGGAATGAGCGGTCACGATGCGCCAGAATGGTCGGTCACGATAGACCAGAATCGGTGGTCACGATCGGCCAGAATACCCACTATGTCGGCAATCAAGCGCTGGAAAGCGATAACGCGCACATAATCGGTAGTTATCAACTGGTTGATATTGGCGCACGCTACAAGGTAAAAGTCGGCGGCAAGGATGTTGTTTTCAGGGCGAATCTGGATAACCTGACCAATGAGAAATATTGGTTAGGTAGCTGGAATGGCTTCCTGATTCAGGGCGCGCCGCGGACGTTGCGGGCTAGTGCGGAATTTAATTTCTGATCTAAAACGGTAGGGTGTGAATAAAATTAAATAGCGATGCTTCCGGCATCGCTATTTTTTATGTTAATCGCCATGATGCGTAGAAGGTCACGATGAGTGATCTATGCAGAAGCTAAATCAGCCGCTTCAACTTCTGCAAATAACGCCGTCACAAAATCGACAAACACCCGGACTTTTACCGATAGCTGATGACTGTGGTGATACACGACCGATACCGGCGGGCCAGACGTATTCCAGTCGGTGAGAATCGGGGTCAACAGTCCGCTTCGTATCTGCGGGTGTAGCGACAGCGAAAGTAACTGAACAATACCCGCACCGCTGGTTGCTGCATGAATCAGCGACTCAGCGTGATTGATTGAAATACTTGTTTGCGGATTCAATTCAACGTGTTGCTTGCCTTTGTTAAAGGTCCATGGAACGTTCAGGCCGGTATTTGGATGAATAAAGGATAGGCAGTTGAAGCGCGCCAAATCTTGTGGTGTCTCGGGCGTGCCATGCTGTGAAAGATAATCCGGCGACGCACAGCACATATTTTTTGTTTGATAGATCCGTCTCGCCACCATACTGGAATCTTTTAATTCACCAATCCGCATCCAGATATCGCCCCGGCCTTCCACCATATCGACCATCCGGTCGCTGACGTTCATGCGCACCGTTAGATCGGGGTAGAGCGCGGTAAAGCGCGATAGCGCTGGCGCAAGATAAATGCGACTGATCACGGTTGGCACGTCAATCCGCAGCACGCCTTGTGGTGTCGCCCTGGAACCTTGTAATGCGTCTTCCAGCTCCATCATGTCGCCCAGCAATCGTTGCGCACTTTGATAGCAGCGATGTCCGTCATCGGTCAGAGAAATTTTACGCGTAGTCCTATTTAACAAGCGGACGCCAAAATGCCGTTCAAGACTGGCGATATGATTGGTAATTGAGCCGTTTGAGAGTTCTAGTTGCTGTGCTGCACGACTGAAGCTATTGAGCTCAACGACGTGACAGAATATTCGCAATGATTCGAGTCGGTCCATGGGAAGCGTAATTGGTTGGTGACTGATTAGGGATTATTTAATAAATCTAAATAATGATTTTAAATATTTCCTATTATTTTGTAAATGAAAAATGTGCATAATATGGGTAGGTCGGGCGCTAATGATCCGACAGACAACACTTTTTTCGGAGACCGTATTCATGACATTAGCCTCATCATCGCCTGATGGCGTCCACCGCCAGTTAGATATTCCTGCCTTAATCGACCGCAGCAAAATCGGCGTTCCTCAAACGATTATGTTAATTTTGTGCGGCTTGTGTCTGATCGTTGATGGTTTTGATGTGCAGGCCATGGGCTACGTAGCGCCCGCGATTATTCAGGATTGGGGTATTGCGAAATCGCATCTTGGACCGGTTTTTGGGGCTGGTTTGTTCGGAATGCTAGTCGGTTCGTTGACGTTTAGTATTTTGGCCGATCGGATTGGCAGGCGTCCGGTATTGATCGCAGCGACGTTATTTTTTGCCATCTGCATGCTAGTGACGCCGATGGCAACTTCCATCGGTCAGTTGGAAATCATCCGCTTCGTCACCGGTTTGGGGCTGGGCGCGATTATGCCGAACGCGATGGCGCTGGCGGGTGAATACAGTCCACTACGCAAACGTGTGACATTGATGATGCTGGTATCTTGCGGCTTTACGTTGGGTGCGGTGCTGGGCGGGCTGTTGTCGGCATACCTGATTCCGCGTTTCGGATGGCAATCGGTGTTCCATGTTGGCGGCGTTGTGCCGTTGGTTATTGGTGCGCTGATGATTTTTCTGCTGCCAGAATCAATGCAGTTTTTGGTGCTGCGCGGTAAGAAGCTAGATCAGGTCGGCAAGTGGTTGCGTCGGATTGATCCAAACATCCACATAGATGCTGATACCCGTTACGTGGTGAACGAAAAAGCAGGTAAAGGCGCACCGATGCTGCAACTTTTTCAGGAGGGCAGGGCAAAGGTCACGATCCTGCTATGGGTAATCAACTTCATGAATCTCGTGAATTTGTATTTTCTGTCAAACTGGTTGCCCACCATCGCAAAAGACGCTGGATTATCGACGGCGAACGCGGTATTGGCTGGCACCGCGCTACAGATCGGTGGCACGTTCGGGACGCTGATTATGGGACAACTAATTGACCGTTCGAGTTTTCGCCGGGTGTTGATTCCAGTGTTCGTCGTTGCCGGTATCGCCGTGGCCTTGATTGGACGTCCCGAGGCATCGTTGATTTTCTTATTTGGAAGTATTTTTGTTGCTGGCTTTTGTATTGTTGGCGGTCAACCTGCGGTAAATGCGTTGGCTGGCACGTATTACCCGACCACATTGCGTTCGACTGGTATCGGTTGGAGTCTCGGAATCGGAAGGATTGGCTCGATTGTGGGTCCGGTATTGGGTGGTGAATTGATACGCCTTAACTGGCCGAACAGCACGATTTTTATCGTCTTGGCAGTACCGGCACTCGTTTCGGCGCTGATGCTGATATTGATGGGAAACAACTCCCTTCGTCAATCAACCAGCGCCAATGCGGGGCAATCCACTAGTCGCGCCACATAAATCGTAAGGAGAGTACGCATGTCAACACCAATTGCCGAGCCATTGCACGCATCTACGCAGGACGCAATTCACAAAACAGATCCTGAAGATGCCGGCGTGCTCAGGTATCAATCCGGATTTTGTAATGACTTCGCTACAGAGGCTTTACCCGGCGCGTTGCCCGCCAGCCAAAATTCACCACAAAAAGTAGCGTACGGCCTCTATGCCGAGCAATTATCCGGCACGGCGTTTACCGCACCGCGCGCGCGTAATCGTCGTTCCTGGTTGTATCGCATTCGGCCGGGCGTGATGCATCATGCCTTTGAGCCGTGTGATCATCCCTTATTGCGCAGTGGGCCTTTTAACCAGGTGGCGGCGTCGCCCAACCAGCTGCGCTGGGACCCTTTACCGTTGCCAGCGTCCGATCAACCGGCCGATTTTATTGATGGCTTGGTGACCATTGCCGGAAACGGTGATACGTCGATGCAAGCGGGTATGGGAATCCACATATACGTCGCGAATCGTTCGATGTACGATCGATTTTTTTATGATGCTGATGGCGAATTGTTGATCGTACCGCAGCAAGGCCGTTTGCTGGCGCATACCGAGTTCGGCATAGTGGATGTCAAGCCGGGTGAGATTTTGGTGATCCCGCGTGGTGTGCGCTTTCGTATGGTGCTGCCGGATGGCGCAGCGCGTGGTTACATTTGTGAGAATTATGGCGCGCAATTTGAGTTGCCCGAATTAGGCCCGATTGGATCAAATGGATTAGCCAATACCCGTGACTTTCAGACGCCAGTGGCCGCCTATGAAGACAGGGAAGGCGATTTTCAGTTAGTGGCAAAATTTGGCGGGCAATGTTGGTCTGCCGCGATTGACCATTCACCGCTGGACGTGGTCGCGTGGCATGGCAATTATTCGCCTTACAAGTATGACCTGAGTCGCTTTAATACGATTAATACGGTCAGTTTCGATCATCCTGATCCTTCTATTTTTACGGTCTTGACCTCGCCATCGGATACTGGAGGAACCGCTAATGTGGACTTTGTAATCTTTCCCCCGCGCTGGATGGTGGCCGAAAATACTTTCCGGCCACCTTGGTTTCATCGTAATGTCATGAGCGAATACATGGGATTGGTGCACGGCGCTTATGATGCCAAGGCCGAAGGCTTCGCCCCGGGCGGCGGTAGTCTGCACAATTGCATGAGTGGCCACGGCCCCGATGCCACAACTTTTGAGAACGCTAGCAACGCGACACTGATGCCGCATCGAATCGACAATACGTTGGCCTTTATGTTTGAAAGTCGATACGTGATTCATCCGACGCATTTTGCGCTAGAGTCGCCACTTTTACAGAAAGATTATCTGGCTTGCTGGGATGGTCTGAAAAAGAATTTTAATGGACAGCCTTGAGTTTTTTTTACGGACTGACAGTCATGCTTAATGTGGGTGACGGTATGACGAAATGCACTATATAAATTTAAACGGGAGTTCTTATGCAACCCAATGACCCAACGCTGAAGTCTTTTATTGAGACATCACCAGAATGCCATTTCCCTATTCAAAATTTGCCGTTTGGCATCTTTAGCAATCTAGAAGATCCGACCTTGCGCGTCGGCGTCGCCATTGGCGACCAAGTATTGGATCTGGCGATTCTGGCAGACGCAGATCTCTTGCCGTTGCCATCGGAGATTTTTCTTAGCGGTAGCTTAAATCAATTTGTGGCGCTAGGGCATGCGACCTGGCGCGCGACGCGTGAGCTCATTAGCCATTTGTTGCGTGATGACAATCCGCTATTACGTGATGATCAGACGTTGCGTGCTGCTGCATTCCTGCGGCAAGATGCGGTTACTTTACATTTGCCGATGGAAATCGCCGGTTACACCGATTTCTATTCGTCGAAAGAACACGCTACCAATGTCGGATCAATGTTCCGTGATCCAGAAAATGCCTTGTTACCAAACTGGCTGCATATCCCGATTGGCTACAACGGGCGCGCCAGTTCAGTGGTGGTGAGTGGAACCGCATTGCATCGCCCAAAAGGACAATTAAAACTGCCAGATGTTGATGCCCCGATTTTTGCACCATCCCGCAAGCTGGATTTTGAGCTGGAAACCGGTTTCTTGATCGGGCAGCCAAATGCTTTGGGCGAACCGATTGATATCAACGTGGCGGAGCAACATATTTTTGGCATGGTATTGCTTAATGATTGGAGCGCCCGCGATTTACAGCAGTGGGAATATGTCCCGCTGGGACCGTTCAATAGTAAATCATTCGGCACCTCGATTTCACCTTGGGTGGTGACGATGGAAGCGCTGGAGCCGTTCCGTGTTGCCAGTCCTGTGCAGCAACCGACACCATTGCCGTACTTGCAGCAACAGACCGATAATGCCTATGACATTGCTCTCGAAGTGACGTTGACGCCCATAGAGGACGAGGGGAAGCCTGGTTCGGGACAAACAATTTGTAAGACCAATTTTAAGGCGATGTATTGGACCATGGCGCAACAACTGGCGCATCACACTGTATCCGGCTGTAATACTAAAGTCGGCGACTTGATGGGCTCTGGCACCATCAGTGGCAGCGCATCAGGCGCGTTCGGTAGTCTGCTGGAATTGACGCGGAACGGGCAGAAGCCGTTGATCTTGGCAAATGGCATGCAACGCGGTTTTATTCAGGATGGCGATGCAATCAGCATGACCGGATGGTGTCAGGGTGACGGCTATCGCGTTGGTTTTGGTCAGGTCACCGGCAAGATATTGCCAGCGCGGTAAAGCGGATTTGGGAGGCTTGGGCACGATGCTTCGTGCCCAAACAAACATTTATGTGAGGATCTTTTATAACCAGATGATGGCAGCGATGACGCCGATTATTAACCCAAATTTGATCACGTAATAGAGTGGCTTGCTAAACTTTTTGAGCGCTCTGCGGTATTGTCCGGCAGCCCAGACAAAGCGAAACAGCTTGTTAATGCCGCCGGTTTCATCTCCTGTGTCATTCGGTGATGCAGCTGCGCTCATCATGTGGCGGCCAAGCCAGCGGTTGACAGCCTGCGCCCACGCATACTTCATCGGGCGTTCGATATCGCAGAAGATGATGATGCGATTGACGTCGGTACCGTTATGCGCCCAGTGCATGAATGTTTCGTCAAATACGACACCCTGACCATCACGCCAGCTATGGCGTTCGCCATTGACCTCAATAAAACAGCGATCATCATTCGGCGTAATAAGACCAAGATGATAGCGCATCGATCCAGCAAATGGATCGCGATGCAAATTCAGTTTTCCGCCCGGTCCAAGTTCTGCAAACATGGCAGCTTTTACGCTTGGTGTCCGGCGCAGTAACGCGACCGTTTTCGGACAAAACTGTTCAGCCGATGGATGGCTGGCGTCATACCATTTCAGATAGAAACGTTTCCAGCCAGCTTTAAAAAATGAGTTAAAACCGGCGTCGTCGTTCTTCGCCGCAGCGCGGATTTTTTCCATTCCGATCAGGGCTTGCGCTTCGTCGCGAATAGTTTCCCAATTGTCTTCCAGAATTTTCAAGTCACTGAAAGCGCTGGTTGGCAGATAAGCCGTGTTGGTCGGCACTTTGGAAAACATGTACATCAAAATATTCAACGGTGCCATGATCGACGAATGGTCGAACAACTGACGAAAAAACGGTAACCGTACCTTGCCGCGGAAGTGGACGTAAATAATGGATAAAAGAAAAATGCTAATCACTGCCCATTTCATGACAATGTGCTCCAATCAAAAAAAACTGCTTCACGATTATTCAACGTCGGAGGCACTCAGGAAGGCGCGCTAACGTTAAGTATCAATGAGCAAAAAAACAATAAGAAGTCAGCCTGAAATGCATTTAGTCGACATTTTAGCCGTTTGTGACTATTTTTCCTCGTTTATGACCATTTATGGGCAAATAGAATGGCAATGAATGGCGGCAAACCTATTTGGACGATTGCCAGACCGTGAATTTTAATGATAATATCGGCGCTTCCTTTGGGGAGTAGCCTTCTTGCGATAGATTGACGCTGCCGTGCCTGACTTAAAGTTAGCGTAGAGCGAGTCATTGTTGCAATGAGCGTATGTCAACATACTTGACGCTTATCGTCATGGCATACGAGACCGTCAGGTGTGGCAAGACCTTTGGTGCAATGTCCTTACCCGGCTGGGCGGGGGCGCTGCGCCATTTGTCAGCGCCCAGCCCTCAGGAACTCCTTTATGTGCAAGTCTCGTTATTTTCCTGTTGGTCATTCCAATTTATCACGCATTTCACTCTCCGCTGATCAGGCTATCGTCTGGCACGAGGTATCGGCATGATATTAACCATTGCGTTGTTGCTGGGCTCAGCAATTGTTATTTATTTGTCATGTGAGTATTTCGTCAATAGTATCGAATGGGTAGGACGTCGTTTGGGTGTTGCCCAAAGCGCTGTCGGTACTGTGCTGGCTGCGTTCGGCACGGCATTACCAGAAACTGTCGTTACTTTTGTAGCGGTGGTGTTTGGTCGCGATGCGGCGCATAAAGATATCGGCGTTGGCGCTGCCCTTGGTGGCCCGTTGGCGCTGAGCACGATTGCTTATGCAGTCGTCGGCTTGATGTTTATTCTGAACCGCAAAAAAATTGGAGGCATCTTACTTTCCGCAACCGATGGCGCCCGATTAAGTCGCGACCAAGCCTGGTTCATGGGAATTTTTGTCCTGAAGGTCTTGCTTGGTTTGTTCGCGTTCACCTTCAAGCCGTGGCTCGGTTTGTTGTTTCTGCTGGCATACGGCACTTATATTTGGGGCGAGATCCGCAAAGAGGATAGCGCCGATGTGGAGATTCACGATCTTGATCCGCTGAAATTTCGCCCAAACGATCCACAACCGGGACTTGGCTGGGCTGCATTGCAGACAATAGTTGCGCTCGTCGTCATTTTTTTGAGTTCACAGCTATTTGTGGCGCAGCTTGAGGCAATGGCGCCATGGCTTGGTATTTCCCCCCATTTGGTGGCTTTATTGCTGAGCCCGATTGCGACTGAACTGCCAGAGATTCTAAATGCGGTGATCTGGGTGCGACAAGGTAAACAGACATTAGCGCTGAGTAATATTAGTGGTGCAATGATGATTCAAGCGACGATTCCCACCGCATTGGTATTAATCTTCACGCCATGGATGCTGGATACCGCGCTTATTTGGGCCGGAACGATCACCATGGTGTCAATCGCAGGATTGTATGTGCTGTTGCGCAAACAGGTGTTGACGGGTGGTCGGCTGGCAATGTTTGGCGGACTGTATCTGATATTTGCAGCGGGCCTGGCGATTATTGGTGTACGTTAATGGTCATAATTTGTCTAAGCTAGTTTGAGCCGTCGTTAAATGTTGACTATTTACAGGGGGGTGAGCGCTAGGGACTTGAGGGGCCTCGCTCTGTTCAGGCCCGTGGTCTTGAGGCGCGTTATGATCCTCGCATCATCGGTGCTTCAGATTTCCGACACTCCGGTATTGATTTCATCTCGCGCCACGTTAATCTCTTTGGTTTCAAATTCAATTCCACCTATGCGTTGCGCTGCCGTGTTGTACACCCACGCGCCAAACAGCGTACAACCAAAACCACATAGCGCGTACAGAATCGGTGTCGAAAGGATCAATCGGGACAATTGGAATGCGCGGAAATCCAGCTCGATCCACGTAATTAGAGCCGACACAATCATGAGCAGTAAGGTGATGGCAAAATAAAGAACAGCTAATATCTTGGCGGTTTGCAGCGGGGCGATACGGATAATTTGTTTTTTCATGTGAATTTTCTTGGTGAATTTTTGATTTTTCGGAAAACTGTGATGACCTGATTTTGACCGTTTTCCAAGGACATACGAACTAGGCGCGCGACCCCATGGCTATGATGGCTGCGCCGCTCAATGCTAGTCCGGCACCCAGTACATCACTCCAACGTGGCGTAATGCCATCTATACTCCATAACCAAACTATAGCTGTGGAAATATATACCGCGCCATAGGTAGCGTAGACGCGACCACTGGCAATGGGATGGAGTGTAAGCAACCAGACGAACGCGACCAGACTAACGACCGCTGGAAGTAGCAACCACGCTGAACCTTTGCCATTGAGCCATAGCATTGGCAGATAGCAGCCGAGTATCTCGGCAACGGCGGTTAAAAAAAATAATCCAAACGTTTTTACGAATGCAGTCAAAAGCATGGTGGAAAATTTCCCTGACCAGGATTGGCGTTATTTATATGGTAGGGGAGGAGTATACGGTACGGCAAATTTTTAAGGGTGTATTTTGTTTTTTGCCGATTTAAGCCAATCTATTGGTACACGCACGGTGTCGTTTCGCTGACCAAAGCGGAGTAACTTATCCTGTGGCTTAACCTGCACAGTTTCGGTATATTCGTGGTGGGTGTTGAACGGCATACACTAATAAAAATTACGCTTTAAGTGCTTCTTACTAGCCTCTTAATCACCTCTTGGTTACCCCTCAACTGCTCTTTAATAACAAAAGGAGATACGATGCTGGAACTCAGACCCACCTGTGAACACTGCAACAAAGCATTACCTCCGGCTTCACTTGACGCACGTATTTGCTCCTATGAATGTACCTTTTGTGCATCCTGCGTCGATAACGTTCTGGAGAATGTCTGTCCAAATTGTGGCGGCGGCTTTGTTCATCGACCGATCAGACCGGCAACAAACCGCAAGGGCGGTAATTTCCTCGGGACCGATCCGGCAAAAACCGAGGTTAAGCACAGGCCGGTCGATGCTGAGGTGCATGCGCGCTTTGCCGCTACAATCAAAGCAATCCCACCGGAGCAACGTTAGTCCTAAACAGGGATAACATGGACAGGCATGTATGGGCGCGGGCTCCTTTTTTACGTGTCATTGGTTCGTCACAATCGAACATTACAATCTGCCCGATTATGATGAGCAATACCTCCGACTAGCGATTCAGGCAGATTGCTGGTCCACCACCCGATGACGATTTATTGAAAAATATGACCTTTCCTCTACTAAATCGCGAACTCGGCGTCCTTGCCTTCAATGAGCGGGTGTTGGCCCAAGCGGAAGATTCAAACGTGCCTTTGCTCGAGCGCGTGCGCTTTGTATGCATCACCAGCAGCAACCTTGATGAATTTTCTGAAATTCGTATGTCGGGTTTGCAGGAACAAATGCGCGAATCGATCGATGGCGTGACGCCAGACGGAATGTCGCTACAACAGGCTTACACGGTCATCAGCGAGCGCGCCCAAAAACTGGTCGCTCGCCAATATGCGCTATTTAACGATGTGCTATTGCCTGCGCTCAATGCTGAGGGAATCGTTTTTTACGCAGAGTCGGATTGGGACGAAAAGCAGCGCGCCTGGGCGCACGAATTTTTTAAAACGGAACTGCTGCCGGTATTGACACCGATTGGTCTTGACCCAGCGCATCCTTTTCCCAAAGTACTCAACAAGAGTTTAAATTTTGCCGTCAAATTGAGCGGCAAAGATGCCTTTGGTCGCGAACCGGAACTTGCCATCGTTCAGGCACCGCGCGCGTTACCGCGATTGGTGCGCATGCCGGAAGAGTTGTCGCGTCATCCTTATGGCTTCGTTCTGTTAAGCAGCTTCATGCAATGCTTCGTGGGTGAATTATTCCCCGGCTTATCTATCGGCGGATGCTATCAATTCCGCGTGACCCGTAACAGCGATCTGTTTGTGGATGGAGATGAAGTCACCGATTTACGGCTGGCATTGCAGGGCGAACTCCCAACTCGCCAACTTGGCAATGCGGTGCGTCTGGAGGTTGGGGATGATATCCCCGCATCGTTAGTATTACGGTTACTGAACCAAAACGGTTTGCAGCAAGCCGATTGTTATCGCGTCAATGGTTCGGTCAATCTGGTCCGGTTGATGCCATTACCGGATTTGGTTGATCGCCCCGATTTGAAGTTTGTACCGCACACACCAGTGCTGCCAAAGTCGTTCTTTACCGGATCGTCGGTGTTTGATGTCATTGATCAGGATGATGTTTTGTTGCATCATCCCTACGAGAGTTTTCAGCCGGTTCTGGAACTGTTACAGCAGGCAGCAATTGATCCCGATGTGCTGGCCATCAAGCAAACTATTTATCGTACCGGTAATGAATCGGCGCTGATGAATGCGTTGATGCAAGCAGCAAAAAACGGTAAGGAAGTGACTGTCGTGCTGGAACTAATGGCGCGCTTTGATGAAGAAACCAATATCGGCTGGGCTGCCAAACTGGAAGCAGTCGGCGCACATGTTGTATATGGGGTCTTCGGTTATAAAACCCACGCCAAGATGCTGTTGATCGTACGCCGAAAACAACATGCCAAGCACACCAAACTCAAGCGCTACGTGCATCTTGGTACAGGCAACTATCACTCCCGGACTGCGCGTTTGTACACGGACTTCGGTCTGATGACCAGTGATGACAAAATGTGCGAAGACGTCCATAACGTGTTTCAGCAACTGACAGGATTCGGCAAGCAAGTTCAGCTTAAGCGTTTGTGGCAATCGCCTTTTACGTTACACGCGAATATTCTCAAGGCCATTCAGAAGGAAGTCGACGCTGCCAAAGCCGGACGGCAGGGCTACATCATTGCCAAGATGAACGCATTACTGGAACCAACCGTCATCGCCGCTTTGTACGAGGCCTCACAAGCTGGGGTAAGAATCCAGCTGATTATTCGCGGCGTATGTGCGCTGCAAGCCGGTGTTCCCGGCTTGTCGGATAACATCACCGTGCGTTCCGTTATTGGCCGTTTTTTAGAGCATCATCGGGTCTTCTATTTTTATGCAGACGGTGAGGAAAACGTGACACTGTCCAGCGCCGACTGGATGGATCGCAATTTATTCCGCCGCATTGAAACCGCATTTCCGATTCTTGACAGTAAGTTGAAGCGCCGGGTCATTGAAGAAAGTTTGCTGATACATCTGCAAGATAATGCCTCAGCATGGGATATGACGAGTGATGGCTCTTACAAAAAAGTGAAGCCGGGTGATGCAGAGCCATTAGTGAGTCAGATTGATTTGTTGGCGCGGTTTTGAGCGCGCTTCAATTAGTTGCGTAAAAAGCGCATTCATTGCTTGAGTCAAGTCTAGTTCGTTTCCATGCGATGTCAAATTGATGGAGAGGAATCTCTCTTTATCGTCTGGTATTAAGAGATATATTGCGTAGTCCGCCTGACTTAGCGCCGCGTTCTGCGGTTGATCGTGTCAAATACCTGCGCGACTCTATCTATATTCTGAAAGTCTACGTATCGCGTAACTGAGAAACACGAAATATTACGTATCAAAAAATCGCAACAACACCCACGCCACCTTTGAGAGCAAGCTTGGATGGATAGGAATATTCCTTACCATCGCTAGCGCCATTCATACCGCGTGTCTATTCGTGTTCCAGCAACTCCTAATCGGCGACGTTTTCCATACGCTCGTTACCCCGTGAATAAATTAATGGCTCGGATGTCACTCTGCCGTTGATTTTATTCAGTCAGCGCGCAATCTAGTGATACCAAAATAGATATCACTTATGAATAAAAAGTGATTGGTCATAGCGCCCAGGAATTTTTACACTATGCCAAGATTTAGCCAATAAGCGCGTATTTTTTCTTTTGGCTAGAGTAATCAGGTCGCTCACAGTTGCACTATATCTCTGGGGGCGAACTGAGCCCTGGATATCAAAATGAATATTGAATTTGTAAAAAAATTCATTTGTTTGATATCGCTAACATTCGTACTATAACGGGTGAAGTTGTTAAAAAGGTTGGCATTGAAAAGGTTAAGATGCGTTTGGGAAAGGTATTCCATCAAAGCCGTGCTACCTTATTTTGCGATAATAAAAAAAGTGTGCTGATTGGCGCCGGGCGAGGTTGCTGTAGAAAGCACATCACCGTTGTCGTTTGACCTAACACTAGCAGGTTCGTCGTACTTAATACTCGCAGCACCACAATAACTAAAGGAGACAAGTTGTGAAGATGATTAAATCCACGATTCTAGGATTGATGATAGGCCTAATTGGCGTTGCATCGCAGGCCAGCGCGCAGGAAAAAGCATTGGTCGGTATTTCAATGCCGACAAAATCCTCAGCGCGCTGGATCGCTGATGGTGACAATATGGTCAAGGTCTTCAAAGAAAAAGGTTACAAGACCGATTTGCAATACGCTGAAGATGACATCCCGAATCAGTTGGCGCAAATTGAAAACATGGTAACCAAAGGCGCAAAAGTCCTGGTGATCGCATCAATTGACGGCACAACGCTGTCCGACGTACTGCAAAAAGCCGCCGACAAGGGCGTCAAGATTATTGCGTATGATCGTTTGATCCGCAATTCCAAAAACGTTAATTACTACGCCACTTTCGACAACTTTCAGGTTGGCGTACTGCAAGCCGGTTATATCGTCAAAGCGCTCGATTTAAAAGATGGCAAGGGTCCATTCAATATTGAGCTTTTCGGCGGTTCGGCAGATGATAACAATGCCTTCTTTTTCTACAATGGCGCGATGTCAGTCTTGAAACCATATATCGATAGCGGCAAGCTGGTTGTTCGTAGCAAGCAGATGGGCATGGAAAAGGTTTCCACGCTACGTTGGGATGGTGCAGTTGCACAGGCGCGTATGGATAATCTGTTGAGCGCGTATTACACAAACGCACGGGTAGATGCGGTTTTGTCGCCATATGATGGCTTGAGTATCGGTATCATTTCATCGTTGAAAGGTGTCGGATATGGCACGCCAAAACTACCAATGCCTGTCGTCACAGGACAAGATGCCGAGATCCCATCGGTGAAATCAATTATCCGCGGCGAGCAACGCTCAACGGTCTTTAAAGATACGCGTGAACTCGCCAAGGTGACGGTCGGCATGGTTGATGCTGTGTTAAGCGGTAAGACACCGGCAATCAACGATACCAAAACCTATAACAATGGCGTGAAGGTTGTTCCTGCGTTCCTGTTGAAGCCGGTCGTTGTTGATGCGTCTAACTGGAAGCAAGTATTGGTCACTGGCAGCGGTTATTACACCGAAGCGCAAATTAAATAAAGTAATAAACCTGCGCGAAGAACCGTGGTTTCGATAGGAGAGTTGCTTCTCCATTCGATTCTGCGGTGCTGAATGGATGCGGTATTGATGTCGGTACTGAACCCGTCGCAAGTGCCGATTCGTACGATCAGCGAAGGTGTTAACGAAACCCTGTTATTAATATTCAGTCGAAATTTGGTTGTCAATCAAGTGCTGAAAGTTGCAACATTGCGGCGCTCTGGTGACGATAAGAGGTTATAAGATGGAAACGATCCTTGAGATGCGAGGAATCCAGAAAACATTCCCTGGCGTTAAAGCGCTGGACAATGTGAACCTGGTAGTCCGCAGTGGCGAAATTCATGCTCTCGTGGGCGAAAACGGGGCCGGAAAATCAACCTTGATGAAAGTGTTGAGTGGTGTGTTTCCTTACGGCACCTATTCAGGTGAAATACATTTTCAAGGTCAGGAACGCCAATTTAAAGATATTGCCGATAGCGAAAAGATCGGCATCATCATCATCCATCAAGAGTTGGCATTAGTGCCGTTGTTGTCGATTACAGAAAATATTTTTCTTGGCAACGAGCAGGCCACTAACGGTATTATCGATACGGCTTTGTCGTACAACAAAGCCAAAGAACTCCTGCAAAAAGTCGGGCTGAAAGAATCGCCGAGTACGTTGATCACGAACTTGGGTGTTGGTAAGCAGCAGTTGATTGAAATTGCCAAAGCGCTCTCTAAAAAAGTCAAATTGCTGATTTTGGATGAGCCAACCGCCAGCCTGAATGAAAGCGACAGCGACGCATTGCTCGAACTGTTGCTGGAACTCAAGGCTGAGGGAATTTCTTCGATCCTTATTTCACATAAACTCAACGAAATTTCGAAGGTAGCGGACTCGATTACGATCTTGCGCGACGGCACGACAGTCGATACGCTGGATTGCCACAAAGAAGTGATCAGCGAAGATCGCATCATCCAGAACATGGTTGGTCGTGAAATGGCTGATCGTTATCCGAAGCGCACACCTGACATTGGCGAAACCATATTTGAAGTAAAGCAATGGCGCGTGCATCATCCGTTGCACCCTGATCGGGAAGTGATCAAAGGCGTCGATTTTCATGTAAAAAAAGGCGAAATTGTCGGCATCGCCGGATTGATGGGCGCGGGTCGTACCGAGCTGGCGATGAGTATTTTTGGACGGACTTACGGCAAGCGTATCAGTGGCAAGGTTTTTTTGCGTGGCAAAGAAATTGATGTCGGCACAGTCCAAAAAGCAATTAACCACGGCATCGCGTATGTCACCGAAGACCGAAAAGGTTACGGTCTGATTCTGGATGAGGATATACAAAAAAATATCACTCTGGCGAATCTTGACGGCGTGTCTAAGATGCTGGTGATTGATGAAGGGCAGGAATATAAAGTCGCTGCCGATTACCGCAACAAATTACGGATTCGCTGCGCCAGTGTGTTTCAAAAAGTGTTGAATTTATCGGGTGGAAATCAGCAAAAAGTGGTGCTGAGTAAGTGGCTGTTCTCCAACCCTGATGTGCTAATTCTCGATGAGCCGACGCGCGGGATTGACGTCGGTGCAAAGTACGAGATTTACAACATCATCAGTCAATTGGCTGCTGAGGGAAAATGCATCATCATGATCTCATCGGAAATGCCCGAATTGCTGGGAATGTGTGACCGTACTTATGTCATGAACGAAGGAAACTTCGTTGGTGAGTTTTTGGCGGCAGAAGCGTCTCAAGAAAAAATTATGCGCGCGATTGTAAAAAACGCGAAGATCGGAGATAACTAATATGAACTCAAAAATGGCAGCAGCAGAGACACAACTTCCTGGCCCTATACCAATCGCGGAAACCAAAGACTACGCAGGTTTTCTCAAAAAGAATATGCGTGAGTACGGGATGTTGCTGTCGTTGATAGCGATCATGGCGTTCTTCCAATACATGACAAATGGCACGCTGATGCGGCCATTGAACCTCACCAATCTGGTGTTGCAGAATAGTTATATTGTCATCATGGCTCTTGGGATGTTGATGGTGATTGTCGCGGGACACATCGATTTATCGGTGGGTTCGGTAGTCGGTTTTGTTGGTGCGCTGGCGGCTGTTCTGATGGTGAATTTTCACCTTAACTTTATTCTTACTATCGTAATTTGCCTGATTGCTGGCGCTGTTATCGGTGGCGCGCAAGGTTATTTTGTGGCATTTTTTCGGATACCGTCGTTTATCGTTACGCTTGCCGGGATGTTGGTATTTAAAGGATTAACACTGGCGTTGCTGGACGGACAGTCGGTAGGACCGTTTCCTGATACATTTCAGCGACTCAGCTCAGGATTTATCCCTGATCCACTAAACGGTGTCGACTTGCGCACTACATCGTTGCTTGCAGGCGTTGCTGTTGCTGCAATCTTGATCATTGTCAAAATTCGGGGGCGGTTAAGCCAAACCAAGCATGGAATGGAGGACGAACCGCTGACGTTTTTTATCATTAAAAATATCGTGTTTGTGTCCATCATCATCTATTTCAGCTACTTGCTTTCGACTTACAAAGGGATGCCAAACGTATTGATCATCATGTTTGCATTGATGGTCGTGTACACCTTTATCGCTAATCGCACGACGCTAGGTCGCCGCGTCTACGCTGTCGGTGGTAACGAAAAGGCCGCAAAATTATCTGGCATCAAAACAACACGTGTATCGTTTTATACCTTCGTCAACATGGGCTTGCTGGCTGCTTTGGCGGGACTCATTTTTGCCGCACGCCTGAATACTGCGACACCAAAAGCCGGTACCGGATTTGAACTAGATGTAATTGCTGCCTGTTTCATCGGTGGCGCTTCGGCATCCGGCGGTGTCGGCAAAGTTATGGGCGCTGTGATCGGCGCGTTTGTGATGGGTGTGATGAACAACGGCATGTCGATAATGGGTATCGGAATTGACTATCAGCAAGTCATTAAAGGTCTTGTATTGCTAGCTGCTGTTTGTGTCGATGTCTACAACAAGAACAAATAAGCGCAACGCTTATTGTAAGAATTATTGCAAGACCGTTTAAGCGCCAGGTCTTACGCTTCAAGACCTGATGTCGCTTTACAACCTAGATCAATTTTTTCATTTGCATCCTGTATCCCGGCGATCCAGTGGATGCTGCTCATCTTTTAAAAGAAGGCCAACCATGACTATCGACAAAAAACGTCCATTACGCTCCGCCGAATGGTTTGGCACCAATGACAAAAACGGCTTCATGTATCGTAGCTGGATGAAAAATCAAGGCATTCCTGATCATGAGTTTCAAGGAAAGCCCATCATCGGGATTTGCAACACCTGGTCCGAGCTAACGCCATGTAATGCCCATTTTCGCAAAATTGCGGAACACGTAAAAAACGGGATTTTAGAGGCGGGCGGTTTCCCGGTTGAGTTTCCGGTTTTCTCCAGCGGCGAATCCAATCTGCGTCCTACGGCAATGCTAACCCGTAATCTGGCAAGTATTGATGTAGAGGAGTCGATCCGTGGCAATCCGATGGATGCGGTGGTGTTGTTGGTCGGCTGCGATAAAACCACGCCCGCTTTGCTAATGGGCGCGGCCAGCTGCGATATTCCCGCCATCGTCGTCACGGGTGGCCCGATGCTGAATGGCAAACATAATGGCAAAGATATTGGTTCCGGCACGGCGGTTTGGCAGTTGAGCGAAGCCGTCAAGGCAGGCCAGATTACCATGCACGAATTTATGTCGGCAGAAGCCGGTATGTCGCGATCGGCCGGCACCTGCAACACTATGGGAACGGCGTCGACCATGGCATGTATGGCCGAAGCACTAGGTACGTCATTGCCACACAATGCTGCCATTCCCGCTGTTGATGCGCGACGCTATGTGCTGGCACATATGTCGGGAATGCGGATTGTGGAGATGGTATGGGAAGATCTGCGCCTATCCAAAATTCTAACGCGTGAAGCGTTCGAAAATGCGATCCGTGTGAATGCCGCCATCGGTGGTTCCACCAACGCGGTGATTCATTTGAAAGCGATTGCGGGCCGTATCGGGGTCAATCTGGAGTTGGAAGATTGGACTAACATTGGCCGTGGCACACCCACGATCGTTGATTTGCAACCGTCCGGCCGCTTCTTGATGGAAGAGTTCTATTACGCTGGTGGCTTACCCGGTGTTTTGCGTCGACTTGGTGATGGCAATCTGCTGCCGCACAAGGATGCATTAACGGTGAATGGCAAATCGATCTGGGAAAACACATTAAGTGCGCCGGTGTACAACGATGAGGTGATTCGAACGTTGGATAATCCGCTGATTGCTGATGGCGGAATTTGTATTCTGCGCGGTAATCTGGCCCCACGCGGGGCAGTACTAAAGCCTTCAGCTGCCTCGCCGGAATTGATGCAGCACCGTGGTCGCGCTGTTGTTTTTGAGGATTTCGATCACTATAAGATCCGTATCAACGATCCTGATCTGGACGTCGATGCAAGCTCGGTGCTGGTGATGAAAAACTGCGGCCCTAAAGGGTATCCGGGCATGGCTGAAGTCGGCAATATGGGGCTTCCACCAAAATTGTTGGCGCAAGGGGTCAAAGATATGGTGCGAATTTCGGACGCAAGAATGAGCGGTACTGCGTACGGCACAGTGGTGTTGCACGTAGCGCCGGAGGCAGCCGCCGGTGGCCCGCTGGGCATCGTACAGGATGGCGACTGGATCGAGCTGGATTGTCATGCAGGACGCTTGCATCTGGATATCAGCGACGCAGAAATGGCGGAGCGCCAGACCGCACGGGCGGCAGCAGTGGATACCAATGCGCCGACCATGAAAGGTGGCTATCAACAGCTTTACATTGACCGTGTGCTGCAAGCAGATGAAGGTTGCGACTTCGATTTCCTGGTTGGTTGTCGGGGGTCGGCAGTGCCAAAGCACTCACACTAACCAATGAACGTAATCGGTCAGGTCTCGCTGTTTTAATCAAAAGAACTATGTGGTTTTGGCGAGGTTTGTACCGTTTTAAAAAGCATTTTTTAATCGGAACAGCCATGTTATTAGTTCAATTCAAGCAACCAGACAACAGCCGCCATATCGGCGTTTTAGATAGCGACAGTGAGACCATTCGCCTGATTGACGGTTACGCGACGACTTATGCGTTGGCGCAAGCAGCTATCGCCAAAAAAACATCCCTAAAAGATCTCGCCACCAGTGCATTGGGTGAGACTGTTGTGGATTATGTAACCGTCGCTGAACAAGGTCGACTTTTAGCGCCGTTGGATCATTCCGATCACGCGCATTGTTTTGTTACTGGCACTGGCTTAACGCATCTCGGCAGCGCTGATGGCCGTGACGCCATGCATAAAAAAGTCAGCGCTATCGATACGCTCACCGATAGCATGAAAATGTTTCGTATGGGACTCGACGGTGGAAAACCCGCAGCAGGAAAGTTGGGCGTTCAACCAGAATGGTTCTACAAAGGTGATGGCTCGATCGTACGCGCCAGTGGCGAAGCGTTAACCATGCCGCACTTTGCGTTAGATGGCGGCGAAGAGCCTGAAATCGCGGCCTTGTACGTGATCGGTGTCGATGGCTCCCCGTATCGTTTGGGTTATGCAATTGGTAACGAATTTTCAGACCACGTGACTGAGCGCCAGAATTACCTCTACTTGGCGCATTCCAAGTTACGCCAGTGTTCACTGGGACCGGCTTTATTGTTGGGAGAATTACCCTCCCACGTAGAAGGGATGTCACGAATTCTCGACACCGCAGGCGCAGTGCGCTGGGAGAAACCATTCGTCAGCGGTGAGGACAACATGTCGCATACCATCGCCAATTTGGAATATCATCACTTTAAATATCCATTATTTTGCCGTCCAGGTGACGTGCACGTGCATTTCTTCGGCACAGCGACACTAAGTTGCGTGGATGGAATTGAAGTATCAGCGGGCGAAACCTTTGAGATCGACGTAGCCGCATTCGGACCACCTTTGCGCAATCGACTTGCCGTGGAAGAACTATCGCGTCCTATAATTCATTCTCTTTAAGCTATCGCTAAGCCATTAAACATCTGCCGTTATCGGCCAAGGAATCTCCATTGAATATCACAGGTCAGGCGCTCATCGGCGCTAAAAGCGTTACCGGCGACGGTGAAGTATTTTCGGCATTCAGTCCGGTCTCGGGCACGGACATCGCGCCAGTTTTTCATACGGTCAATAGCGCACAGATTGACCAAGCTTGCACTCTGGCCCAAAAAGCTTTTGATCCCTATCGGGCGACCGATCCGGAGACCCGTGCACGCTTTCTGGAAACGATTGCCCAAAAAATTATTGATCTGGGCGAACCGTTGATCCTACGCGCCATGGCCGAGAGCGGTTTGCCGCAAGCGCGTCTTGAAGGCGAGCGCGGTCGTACCGTCGGACAACTAAAGTTATTTGCTGCGGTGTTGCGCGAAGGCTCATGGATGGATGCGCGCATTGATCCGGCATTGCCAGAACGTAAGCCGCTTGCGCGTGTTGATCTGCGCATGCGGATGATTGCATTGGGTCCGGTTGCGGTGTTTGGCGCTAGCAATTTTCCACTGGCATTTTCCGTCGCCGGTGGCGATACGGCCGCGGCGCTGGCAGCCGGTTGCCCGGTAGTTGTTAAGGCACATCCTGCGCATCCTGGTACTTCCGAATTGGTGGGGCGTGCGGTACAACAAGCGGTCGCCGAGTGCAACTTGCCGGAAGGCGTATTTTCTCTATTGACAGGTGTTGGCAATGATCTTGGCACTGCGCTGGTCCGTCATCCTGCCATTCAGGCTGTTGGCTTTACCGGCTCACGACAAGGCGGATTGGCGTTGATGGCAGTTGCGGCTGCGCGTCCGCAACCGATTCCTGTATATGCCGAAATGAGTAGTATTAATCCGGTGTTTATGATGCCCCAAGCATTGTCCGCCCGCGGCGATACGCTGGCGACCAGTTTCGTCGATTCTCTGGTGATGGGCGTCGGTCAGTTTTGTACCAATCCTGGTTTGGTACTGGGTGTAGCGGGCGCTGATTTCGAACGCTTCACGACACTCGCAGCCGAGCAATTATCGCAACGCACTGCGGCCACGATGTTGACCGCAGGGATACATGATTCCTATCAAAAAGGGGTTAGTCGCCTGGCAGCAAATACTAAGGTGCACGATCTTAGTCGCGGTGTTGCCGTTGATGGTGCTTGTAAAGGTACGCCATCGTTATTCTCTGCCAGCGCGGCAGATTTTTTGGTCGATGCGCATTTGTCGGAAGAGATTTTTGGCCCAACATCGTTATTGATCAGTTGTGCGGATATCGCCGAAATGCAGCAAGTTGCAGAACATCTTGAAGGTCAGTTGACCGCAACATTGCAAATGGATGAGGGCGACTATGAAGCAGTGGGAACATTGCTGCCCATCCTCGAACGAAAAGTTGGCCGTATTCTGGCAAATGGTTTTCCAACTGGCGTGGAAGTGTCCTATTCGATGGTGCATGGCGGACCATTCCCATCGACTTCCGATGGTCGCAGTACATCCGTTGGCAGTGCTGCAATAGAGCGCTTCTTGCGCCCGGTGTCGTATCAGAATCTGCCGCAGCAATTGTTGCCAAGCGCTATTCAGGATAGCAATCCATTGGGAATCTGGCAGCGTGTGGATGGCAAACTATCAAAATAACGTTCAATCCGTGGATACTTGGTGGATCCCTAAACAGTCGGTGAGGTTTATTTATGTTAGATGACGGAACAGTTCTATCAGACTGACACAAAATCGCTCCGGATACGCGGTTGTCAAACCTGGCGATGAAGACAGTTCGTCAGGAATGTACAATCCTAACGGAGCGATTTTACGTAAATCCTCACACTTTGGAGTAAGCATGTCAGCGAGTCAAAAAGCGATTAAGGGTCTTGCACAATATCCGAGCTTAAAGGGGAAGCGCATATTCATTACCGGCGGCGGTACCGGAATTGGCGAGGCGCTGGTCAGCGCATTTGCGGAGCAGGGTGCGTTGGTTGCCTTCGTCGATATCGCAACGGAAGCGAGCGAGGCATTATGCGCTAGATTGGCTGCAGCGGGCTTCCCTGCACCGTTGTTTCGGCATTGCGATATCCGCGACATCGGCCTGTTGCAGGCAACGATGGCAGCAATGGCCAAAGAGATTGGTGATTTTGACGTTCTGGTGAATAACGCTGCGAATGATACACGGCACGCCGTTGAAGATGTCAGTGTAGAGTTTTGGGATAACAGTATTGCGATTAATCAGAGACCGTTATTTTTTACTTGTCAGGCGGTGTTAGCTGGCATGAAGAAAAAAGGCGGTGGTTCAATTATTAATTTTAGTTCGATTAGCTGGCACATAGCAAACGGTGGCTATCCGGCTTACGTCACGGCTAAGTCGGCGGTGATCGGATTAACGCGTGGACTGGCGCGGGAACTTGGTCCACATAATATTCGGGTCAATACTGTCACGCCGGGTTGGGTAATTACTGAACGACAGAATAATTTGTGGCTGGATGAAAAAGGCGAGGCTGACATCAAACGCAACCAATGTCTGTCTGGAAAATTATTGCCCTGGCACCTGGCGCGGATGGTGCTGTTTTTGGCATCGGACGATAGTGTGATGTGTACATCGCAGGAATTTGTGGTTGATGCTGGTTGGAGTTAATTTTTTTCTGAAATGATACCGCAACGTGCGGTATGGTCATTGCGCAAAATTGCTCCGACGGTGTCGCCGATCAGAGTAATCTGTTCAACTTGGCCCGCAGCCCAAGTTAAAAAATCCCCTATTTTCTTCCCATATCAAGGTCCTCCACACAAACCGTTCTGTCGGGCAGATCACGCTCGCCGATTTCGTCGATACGTTTTGATAAACGCATGGCAGAAACATTTTCGCTTGATTTTCAATGGTAAGACAAAACCTTAAGTACTCTTTCGCCAATTAATAATTACAATTTTTTTGAAGCACAATAGATCGCTCTTACGCACAACGCGTAAAGATGCATCTACCGGGATCAGCCTCATGAAAGAATGTACTATTGACGCCGCTATTTTTGAAGGCGTACAAAAAATAAATAATCGTAGTCTGACCAACAATCTTCACACAGGTAGATTGGCGAACGACTTTTCATCATTGGAGGGTTACAGCGGCGCAATAGCAATGCTCGGCGATGACGGTCAATATCAACTTATGAAAATTTCAAGGCCCGATGTAAAAATCCCGGATCTATCACTTGACCAACTATGGGATTGTGCGAAAGACCATTACGGACTGGCTGCTATTTCTGTGAGCGCTGGTATTGGTGGGATGCCAGTACCTAAATCGATGCTTGGTTATAGACAGTTGCTGCGCTCTAGTGAAAATACTAATTTGGTCAGTCATTTTTGACATAAATTTTTTCCAATGGCAAAAGTCCATACTAGTCTTCGAAAATCCGCGAAAGCCACTTTTGGCTCGACTCGAATTTTTGGCGTCATCGGTAGAGGATTTCCTTTTGTCGCAGTTGGTTTTGCCATTTACGATGTTGTTAGTATTGGGATGTGTGCACTGGAGGCGCGTGATGGAAAATAATCAGACCCGTGAAGAAGTCCTCGAAATAATCATAGATATCTTCGTCGTGGAAATCGGGTTTATTGAAAGGGAAGAAATTTCGCCGGCCACGCACGTAACTAAAGATTTTAAAATTAATTCAGATGATCTCTCTTATTTTATAAGCGTTTTGGAGAAACATTTTGACATGTTAGCGCCAACGGAAGAGTGGGAAAAAATATCAACTTTTAACGAGACAGCAGATTTGATTATGCTTTATCGCGGTGTGAAAATTCCAAGAAAAAAACCTTGGGATTTTTTGAGACGGATATTTAGATGAGTTTTATTTAATGAAAAATAATCAGACCCGTGAAGAAGTCCTCGAAATAATCATGGATATGTTCGTCGTGGAAATCGGGTTTATTGAAAGGGAAGAAATTTCGCCGGCCACGCATGTAACTAAAGATTTTAAAATTTATACAGACGACATCACTATTTTTTTAAACGCCGTAGAGAAGCGTTTTGACATGTTAGCACCAGCGGGAGAGTGGGAGAAAATAGAGACTTTTAACGAGATGGCAGATTTGGTTATGCTTTATCGCGGTGTGAAAATTCCGTTCAAAAGACCTAAGGGAATTTTGAGTTGGGTGTTGAATTGTATAATTCGATGAGTTTTATTTAATGAAAAATAACCAGACCCGGGAAGAAGTCCTCGAAATAATCATGGATATTTTCGTCGTGGAAATCGGGTTTATTGAGAGGGAAGAAATCTCGCCGACCACGCATGTAACTAATGATTTTAAAATAGATACAGATGATAATACTATTTTTATAAACGCCGTAGAGAAACATTTTGACATGTTGGCGCCAGAAGGAGAGTGGGAAAAAATAGCGGTTTTTTAACGACAGGGCAGATTTGATTATGCTATCTCGCGGCGTGAAAATTCCGAGAAAAAAACCTTGGGATTTTTGAAATGGCTCGCCAGAAGAAATTTATAAGTCATTTATCTTTTTGACCTATTGGAAAAAGATAAGCAGCGACGCCGTTCAGCTAATACCAATCCTTCACGAACGGCGGTGAAAGATTTATCGCCTCGATTCTTATATTCGACCTAAAACGCGATAATGACGACCGATCCGGCGACGATCAATGATCCGCCGATAGCTATTGGCCAAGTGAGTTGCTCACCAGCGAACAACAGTCCCAATACGATCGCGAAGGCGACGCTGAGTTTGTCGATCGGGGCTACTTTTGTGATCGGTCCGATTTGCAGGGCATGGTAATAGCAGAGCCAGGACAGGCCGGTGGCGATGGCTGACAGTGCGAGAAATAACCAGTTGCTGGAGGCGACCAAGGCTGGTTTTTCCCATTCGTTGCGTAGTGTCACAATACCAGCAATGACAAACAAAATAATTACGGTGCGGATGAATGTGGCGAAATTCGAGTTCATACCGGTGACGCCAAACTTACCGAAGATGGCGGTCAGGCCTGCAAAAAAAGCCGATCCAAGTGCATATAACTGCCAACTATTGCGCAAGTCCATGTGATTCTCCTGAATCGTTTATCAAGCTGATGTTGTAGTATCTTAACTCTCAGTCGCGAGGTCGCTGATTTACTAAATTGCTAATTTACATCCCTATGCATTTATTCTCAAGTTCACACCAATTATCCAGAGTCTGATGATCTAAAACAATGATCAAATTAAGTTGGTCGCAGACCTGAACTATCCGGAAACGTCCGCTCAATCCCGAAAATACTTCGCCAGTTTTGGAGAATAATTAATTTGGGGCGGGTGATGTTGTTGGTGTTTTTCCGTGATTTAAGGCTGCGTTGTCCGGTAATGCGTTCTGATTCCATCCGCCCCCTAATGCGGCAATCAGTTGTACGCTGGCAGCCATGCGGCGATTAAGAATGTTAAGAGCCGAATTCTCTGCGCTAAGTGCGGTAGCTTGTACAGTCGCCACGCTGGTGTAATTCACTAATCCCGCTTTGTATTGATTCAGGATCAGCGTTACCGCTTTGCGTGCGGATACTACCGTTTCGTCCTGCACCTGCGCTTCCTGTTCCAATATTCTTAATGCTGCCAGATTATCTTCAACCTCCTGGAAACTGGTCAAGACCGCTTGCTTGTATCCGGCGACGGTGCTGTCATAGTTGGCGATGGCCTGGTCGGTTTGCGCCTTGCGTGCGCCACCGTCGAAAATTGTCTGGGCCAGCGCGGGTCCGAGCGACCAGACACGGCTTGGCAGACTAAGCCAATTGACAAAGCTATTGCTCTCAAAGCCGCCTGATGCGGATAAGGTGAGGGCAGGGAAGTACGCTGCTTTGGCAACGCCGATCTGCGCGTTAGCGGCAGCGGCGAGCCTTTCGGCGGCACTGATATCAGGGCGACGCTCTAATAGTGACGACGGTATGCCGGTAGGAATGGCTGGTACGACCGCAACCAAAGGCGCAGGCGCGATTGAAAATGTCGACGCCGGTTGTCCGACTAACAGGGCGATCGCATGTTCTGTTTGAGCCCTTTGTACGCCGAGATCGATCATCTGAGCTTGTGCCGATTTTAATTGGGTTTGCGCCTGTATGACATCGGATTGGGCAACTACGCCCGCAGCATACTGATTTTTGGTTAGCTGAAAAGACTTCTGATAGGCTGTAACGGTATCTTGCAGCAAATTTTTCTGTGCGTCGAGTATCCGCAGTTGCCAATAATCCTGCGCCAATGCCGATTGTGCACTCAGTTTTGCGGCCTGCAAGTTGGCAGCGCTGGCTTGCGCATTGGCTTGATTTGATTCGACTGTGCGGCGCACCCGCCCCCACAAATCAGGTTCCCAGCTTGCGTTGAGTGATAGCGAGTGGCTAGTTGAAGCAGAGCTACTGCCGCTGGTCGAGTTGGTATTACTGGTGCGATTGCTTGCGCCACCTCCGCCAGATCGGGTCGCTGAAACATTCGCGCCAACGGTTGGAAAGTATGCGGCCTGGGATTGTTGCACCAACGCGCGCGCCTGGCGATATTTGGCTTCGGCTTGCGCCAGATTTTGATTCGATATGTCGATCTGGGTGACGAGTGCGTTCAGTGTGGGATCGTTGTAGCCTTCCCACCAATGGTCGCCAAGTTCATGATCGCGCGGCTCCGCAACTTTCCAATCCTTGGATTCTTTAAAGGCGGTTGGCGCCTCCATGACCGGACGGACATAATCAGGACCGACCGCGCAGGCGCTTAACACCGCTACGGAAAAGGCTACTAACAATGTAGCCGGTAACCGGCTTCTTTCGTAGCCGCCTACCCGCGCCTTGACTTCACTGCGCTCGTTACGGCTCCGCAATAAGTCTAATGTGAATCTATTATTGTATTTCATATCAATTCCATCCACTTATCGGGCCTAATAGGGCAGCCCTAAAAATATGTCTAAAAATCTTGCGCCCGCTGCTTCGCGCCGTTCTTTGTTCCGATAATTTCTCACCAAATTTTGGGATTATTTTTAGGTCAAACATGGGCGCTTTCGCCATCAGTTTCATGGTCAGCGCGTTTAAATTTTTCTTTCCACCATAAACTAAAGCGATCCAGATAAAGATAAACCACCGGTGTGGTGTATAAGGTCAGGAGTTGGCTAACAATCAAACCACCGACGATCGAGATGCCGAGTGGGGTGCGTAATTCAGCGCCATCGCCGCGACCAAGTGCCAACGGTATTGCGCCCAGCATGGCGGCCATTGTGGTCATCATAATCGGGCGGAAGCGTAGGAGACAGGCTTCAAAAATCGCGTCGCGTGGCGACATGCCGCGATTGCGTTCCGCGTCGAGGGCAAAGTCGATCATCATGATGGCATTTTTCTTAACGATACCGATCAGCAGAATCACGCCGATCAAAGCGATCAGACTGAAATCGGTTTTGGTGATGAGCAGAGCCAACAGTGCACCGACGCCAGCAGATGGCAAGGTCGATAGAATCGTCAGCGGATGAATATAGCTTTCATACAATATTCCCAGCACGATATATACCGCCAGTAGTGCCGTCAGGATCAATAGTGGCTGACTGTTCAAAGAAGACTGAAACACGTTGGCCGTTCCAGCGAAAGTGCCGTGCACCGAGGTCGGAACACCTAGTCGGCTCATGGCATTGTTGATGGCTAACGTTGCCTCGGATAATGATTTCCCCGGTGGTAGATTAAAGGAAATAGTGGAGGCGATAAACTGGCTTTGGTGATTCACCGAGAGTGCGGTATTGGTCGCTGCAAACGTCGAGAATGAAGATAGCGGGACTTGTGCTTCGACCGCAGTGGAAAGTGTTTGCGCCAGCGATGAGTTAGATGCAAGTTGACCATTCGCGGTCAACGCTGGCGGTGTTCCTAATGCCGAAGTGGTGGGCGAAAGATTGGCGCTTTTTGGCGTGACGCTGACATACGTATGGCGCAGAATTTCGGGACTCTGCCAATATTCAGGGGATGCTTCCATCACTACATGGTATTGATTCATTCCGCTATAGATGGTTGAAATCTGGCGTTGACCGAATAGATCGTTGAGCGAAGAATCGATTAATTGCGGTGTCACGCCGCTTCTGATGGCGGTCTCGCGGTCAATCACCAGCGAGGTTTGCAGACCTTTATCATTTTGGTCAGTATTGACATCGGCCAGTTCTGGTAATGCATCCAGTGCAGCCCGTATTTTTGGCTCCCAAAGACGCAACTGATTGATGTCATCCGATTGCAAAGTGTATTGATATTGTGCATCGCTGGAGCGTCCACCGACGCGAATATCCTGTACCGATTGCAAGAAGAGATTTGCGCCCGGAACATGGCTGAGTTTGCCGCGTAATCTGGCAATGACCAGATCAGCGGATAGTTTACGCACAGACAGCGGCTTGAGCGTGATAAACATCACCCCGCTATTACGTCGGCTGCCACCGGTAAAGGCAATGACATTTTCGACCGCGGGATCTTTTTGAACGATTGCCACAAAAGTATTCAGCTTGACTTTCATCGCCTGAAAAGAAATCGCCTGATCACCCTGAATCCCGCCAATCAGGCGTCCGGTATCCTGTTGCGGGAAAAAGCCTTTCGGAATAATCTTGTACAGGTGAATATTCAGCGCGATGGTTCCCACTAAAATCAGTATCATCAGCGGCCCAAAGCGCAGCGCCCAGGTCAGCGAACGTTTATACCCGCTTAGCGCAGCATCAAACATGCGTTCGGTAGCGGTGAAGAAGCGTCCTTGCTTGCGGTTTGGCTCATGTTTTGATAGGCGCGCGCACATCATCGGCGTAGTCGTCAGGGAGACCACCAGTGACACCAGAATAGCCGCCGACAGCGTGACCGCAAATTCACGGAATAAGCGGCCAACAATACCGCCCATCAGCAGAATCGGGATGAAAACAGCGATCAGCGAGATACTCATCGACAGGACGGTGAAGCCAACTTCACGCGCGCCTTTGATAGCGGCGTCGTACGGCGTCATACCTTCTTCAACATGACGCGAGACGTTTTCCAGCACCACGATCGCATCATCGACGACGAATCCGGTCGCGATTGTCAGCGCCATCAAAGACAGATTGTCCAGGCTATAGCCGAGTAAATACATCACGCCAAATGTGCCAATCAACGAGATTGGCACCGCGACGGTGGGAATCAGCGCGGCACGTGCATTGCGCAGAAACATAAACACCACCATGATGACCAGCGCGATTGATATCAATAACGTATGTTCGGTATCAACCAGCGATGCTCGGATAGTCGGCGTGCGATCCATCGCGATATTAAGATTGATAGCGGATGGAATGGAAGCCTGCAACTGCGGTAAAATCGCGCGAACATTGTCGACCGTTTGAATAATATTCGCACCCGGCTGTCTGCTCAAGGTGACCAGAATGGCGGGTTTGCCATTAGCGGAACCGGCATTGCGCAGGTCGGCAACAGAATCCAAAACGGTAGCAACATCCTGCACGCGGATCGGAGCGCCGTTGCGATACGATACGATTAACGGCATGTATTCAGCGGCGGTCTTGGCTTGGTCGTTAGCGTAAATCTGCCAATTTCTGTCACCGTCTTCCAGTATTCCTTTGGGACGATTGGCATTGGTTGCGGCAACGGCGGTGCGAACGTCAGCACTACCGATACCATATTTGTTAAGGGCAGTTGGATTTAACTCGATCCGAACTGCCGGTTGCGAACTGCCGCCCACGCTGACACTACCGATACCAGCAACCTGAGACAATTTTTGCGCCAGTATCGTATCGGCAGCATCGTAAATCTGGCCTGGCGTCAAGCTGTCCGAAGTCAAGGATAAAATCATTACCGGCGCATCGGCGGGATTGACTTTGCGATAGGTGGGACTACTCGGCATGCCGGTTGGCAACAGGTTACGTGCGGCATTCAAGGCCGCTTGAACATCACGCGCCGCGCCATCAATATCCCGACTCAAATCGAACTGCAAGGTAATACGCGTGGAATTGAGCGAGCTTGAAGAAGTCATTTCGGTGACTCCGGCGATCGTACCTAGCGCCCGTTCGAGCGGGGTCGCAACCGTCGCCGCCATAGTCTCTGGACTCGCTCCGGGCATGGATGCCGAGATCGAAATGGTGGGGAAGTCGACTTGCGGTAATGGCGATACCGGCAGCATCCGAAACGCCACCAGACCGGCCAACGCTATCCCGATCGTCAGAAGCGTTGTGGCGATCGGTCGCTGAATAAAAGGAAGCGAAATATTCATAGGGGCACTTTATTGATACACTTTTTGAGCCGCTTTTTTTTCGACTCTTTGGACCATTTTTTGATTAGCATAACGACGTGCAATTAGGGCCGCACTGGTTCGGTAGGCGCGCGCGCATCTTGATCATCGTCATCTTGATTGTCATTGTCGGCTTTGCCAAAACGCGCCTTAAAGCGTCGTGACAGACGGTCAAATGCAAGATAAATAACTGGCGTGGTGAACAAGGTTAATACCTGTGAAACCAGCAAGCCGCCGACCATGGTGATACCCAGCGGCTGACGTAGTTCCGAGCCGACGCCGGTGCCAAGCATCAACGGCAATGCACCCAGTAGCGCCGCCATGGTGGTCATCAAAATCGGCCGAAAACGCAGCAAGCAGGCCTGATAAATCGCATCATGCGGCGACAATCCCTCATTGCGTTCTGCATCCAGGGCGAAGTCGATCATCATAATCGCGTTCTTTTTAACGATACCGATCAACAGGATAATGCCGATGATGCCGATAATGCCCAAATCATTGCCAGAAATCATCAATGACAATAACGCTCCGACGCCCGCGGATGGTAGCGTGGATAGAATCGTGATGGGATGGATATAACTCTCGTACAGGACGCCAAGCACGATATACATGGTGACGATGGCGGCCAGAATCAGCCAGAGCGTGTTACTTAGCGAAGCCTGAAATGCCAGCGCCGCGCCCTGGAACCGCGTCTGGATGCTGACTGGCAAATCGATTTCTTTCTCAGCGACACGTATCGCATCAACTGCTGCGCCCAACGATGCGCCAGGAGCCAGATTAAAGGAGATCGTGGTTGCCGGGAACTGCCCGATATGGTTCACCACTAGCGGCGCGTTACGCTCGCTGACGGTAGCAATGCTGGATAGCGGGACCTGCTTGCCGTTGGCGGCGACCAGGAAAATACTGTCGAGCGCGGCTGGGCCTTTTTGAAATTCCGGCTGTACTTCCATCACCACCCGATATTGATTGGACTGGGTGTAGATAGTAGAAATGAGGCGTTGGCCGAACGAGTTATAAAGAGCATTGTCAATCGCCGCTGTTGTCAGGCCAAGACGCGATGCTGCGTTACGGTCGATCTCAATATAGGCCTGTAATCCCATATCTTGCTGATTGCTGGCGACATCAGCTAGTTCCGGTAGTTGCTGTAATTTATCAATTAATTTCGGTACCCATTTTGTCAGTTCAAGTCCGTTTGCATCTTCCACGCTAAATTGATATTGGGTACGACTGACGCTGTCTTCGATGGTCAGATCTTGTACGGGTTGCATGTACAAGGTAATGCCCGGTACATCGCGGGCTAACTTTGGCTGCAAACGACGGATGACATCGGTGGCGCTGACGTCGCGAGTATCGTGGGCTTTAAGATTGATCAGAATGCGGCCGCTATTGAGCGTGGTATTAGTGCCGTCAACGCCGATGAACGAGGATAAGCTTTCGACCGCGGAATCTTCCAGTACGACTTTTGCCAGTGCTTGCTGGCGTTCCGCCATCGCGCCAAACGAAGTGGATTGCGCAGCTTCGGAAATGCCCTGAATCACACCGGTATCCTGTATTGGAAAGAAACCTTTTGGGATGAAAATATAGAGGATGACTGTTAACGCGAGTGTTCCGAGGGCGACTAACAACGTAGCGTTTTGATGTTTCAGAACCCAGACCAGGGCTTTGCCATAGCGCGCAATGATATTGTCAAAAAAATTGCCGCTTTTGCGATAGAACCAGCTTTGTTCTGCTTCCGGCGTATGGCGCAGCAACTTGGCGCACATCATCGGAGTAAGGGTCAGCGAAATAAACGCTGAAATCAGAATCGCGACCGCCAGCGTAATCGCAAATTCCCGAAACAATCGGCCGACTACATCACCCATGAATAGCAGCGGAATCAACACAGCGATCAGAGAGAAGGTCAGCGAAATGATGGTGAAGCCAATTTGCTCTGCGCCTTTTAGCGCGGCTTGTAACGGCTTCATGCCTTGCTCGATATAGCGCGAAATATTTTCGATCATCACAATCGCGTCATCGACCACAAAACCGGTCGCAATGGTGAGCGCCATCAGCGTCAGGTTATTGATCGAAAATCCAGCCATGTACATAATCCCAAATGTGCCGACCAATGACAACGGTACGGCGACGCTAGGAATAATAGTGGCCGGTATGTTGCGCAGAAAGACGAAAATCACCATCACAACCAATATCACCGCCAGGATCAATTCGAATTCGACGTCTTTGACAGATGCGCGGATGGTGGTGGTGCGGTCAGTTAGAATCTTGACATCGATAGCGCCGGGTAACGTGTCTTGCAGAGTCGGCAAGATTTTCTTGATGCTGTCAACCACGCCGATAACATTGGCACCCGGTTGGCGCTGGATGTTCAAAATAACGGCCGGCGCGTTGTTGGCCCATGCTGCAAGGCGGATGTTTTCTGCATCATCGACCACGTCGCCAATATCGGAGATGCGAATGGCGGCGCCGTTTTTATAAGCGATGATCAGATTGCGGTATTCATTGGCGGAGGATAACTGGTCGTTGGCATCGATGGTCGACGCCCTCGTCGGACCGTCGAAGCTGCCTTTTGCCTGATTCACATTGGCGTTGCCGATGGCGGTTCTGATGTCATCGAGGTTCAACCCGAGCGCTGCTACTGCGCGTGGATTAAGTTGCAATCGCACCGCAGGGCGCTGACCCCCGGAGAGACTGACGAGGCCTACGCCTGGAACTTGCGATATTTTTTGTGCCAGACGGGTGTCGATCAGATCTTGAACTTTAGGTAACGGCAGAGTTTTTGACGTGATGGCAAGTGACAGAATCGGTGTGTCGGCTGGATTGACCTTGTTATAAATTGGCGGGGTCGGCAAATCTGACGGCAGCAGATTACCGGCGGCATTGATCGCTGCCTGGACTTCTTGCTCGGCAATATCCAGACTCAGCGCGAGAGTGAACTGGAGCGTGATAACCGATGCGCCGCCAGAACTGGTGGATGACATTTGGTTGAGTCCGGGCATCTGCCCGAACTGGCGCTCTAACGGTGCTGTGACCGAAGAGGTCATGACGTCCGGACTGGCTCCCGGATAGAGCGTGACGACTTGAATCGTCGGATAGTCGACTTCCGGCAAGGCCGATAGCGGTAACTGCTTATAGGCGACGATCCCAGCCAAAAAGATGGCGACCATCATTAAGGTGGTGGCGATTGGCCGGAGAATAAACTGCCGTGATGGATTCATGCGCTATGGTCGTCGTTATACGTTAATTAGTCGTCGGTTGCGTAAGCTATATTAGTTGCGTTGTTGCGTCGGTCAGGTTATGGCTGTTTCGCTGGCTGCGGGGAAGCAGACTTGGAGTCAGCTTTTGAATCAACCTTTGCATCCGTCGAGCCTGTCGTCTGCGCCGGTTTGCCACCGCTGGAAGCATCGGCACTGGCACTGGCACTAGCTGACGCTGCTGCTGAAGCATCTTGACCAGCTTGACGGCGGTGGCCATGTTTCTGACTATTGGTCGGGCTTGCTGCATCGCCAATTGCGCCACCTGCACCGCGCTTGACCGGTTCTACTTTTGCACCTTCACGCAGCTTATCGACGCCGTCTACCACCACGATTTCGCCCGCTGTTATTCCCTTGGCGATAGAAGTATTTTGACCTTCTACTGGGCCAACGGTCACTGGACGGATAGTAACCGTCTTGTCGGCTTTGACGACATACACAAAGTTGCCGCTGCTTCCGCGCTGGATGGCTGCGCTTGGAACGACGGTCGCACCGGATAAAGTATCAAGCAACATCCGCACATTAATGAACTGACTCGGAAACAACGCGTAGTCGGTGTTAGGGAAAACCGCTCTTAATTTGACAGTGCCGGTTGTGGCATCGACCTGATTGTCGATGGTGACAAATTGACCGGTGGCCAATTTATTGGCCTGCGAGCGATCCCACGCTTCCGCGGGCAATGTTTTGCCAGCCTGAATTTGCTTCATGACACTAGGAATATTGTCTTCCGGAATGCTAAAAATGGCGGTAATCGGTTGCAATTGCGTAATGATTACCACACCATTGGTATCCGAAGCGTGCACGACATTACCCAAATCAACCTGCCGCAAACCAAGTCGACCGCTAATCGGCGCAGTCACGCGCGAATAGAGAAGTTGTAGCCGTGCATTGTCTAACGTGCCCTGATCTGCTTGAACTGTACCGGCGTATTGTTTGACGAGTGCGGCCTGGGTATCGACTAACTGGCTAGCGATGGAATCTTGCGCCAATAAAGTCTGATAGCGCTTCAGATCAATTTGTGCAGCCTTTAGTAATGCGTTGTCATGACCAAGTTGGCCTTCCGCTTGGGTAACCAGAACCTGATAAGGACGTGGATCGAGTTCTGCTAATAAAGCACCAGCTTTGACAGTTTGGCCTTCTTTAAAATGTAACTTCATTAATTGCCCGTCGACGCGGCTTTTGACCGTTGCGGTGGCTTCGGGTGTGACGCTACCAAGGCCAGATAGATAAATATGCACATCGGCGATAGTAGCGCTGGCCACACCAACCGGCATAACGCTGTTTGGGCCGCCTGCCATGCCACGGCGACCTTTACCACCGCTCTGCATTGTTGCGCTTTGACCGTCCGCTTGCTGTGTATTGCGGCCCCAGAAGAAGTATGCCGCACCCCCTAATACAATGATCAACAATAGCCACCACCAACGACGGAATGACCCGACAGGTTTATTTTCCGTAGAATTTGGTTGCTCTGATGTCATAGAATTTTGCTTATTCGGTGGTGGGGTTGTGTTCATCGCGGGCCGGAAGTCAGTCAATTGTGGATAAGTTGAAGCAGTGTAACGAGTAAATTTTACCAGCGTAATAATTCAGGCAAAGTATTACAAAGAACGTAAAAGAGGATTTCAGCAAATCGCAGTATTGCCAATCATACTGTGTTTATTGTCAACTTTTGATAAGTGCATTATTCGCGTATCTGAGAAAAATTTACCGAAAGTAGCTTTGTTAACAGATATCGTTAAACAAAATAAGGTAATTATATTTATGCCAACTTAACTTTTTTGAAGATCAACCATGTACCAAAAGCCTCAGGCAGGATTACGCGAGGCTTCTGATAGTGGTCGACATACGTTAAATGGAAATTTCTACTAAGCCGTCATCTCTAATAAATATCGTTATTAAGGTAAAAATTTTAGAAAGATAAGCTAAGTCGTGGCTACCGGTTATTGATCCGTTTTACTTTCCTGCTTGCTCGCCCCAATGACCACGAGGGCCACCATGGCCACGGTGATGATGGCTAAAATGTTTATCCAGGACTTTTTGTTGTTCTGGCGTCAACACTGCATAGAACTGTTTCAACGCGGCGGCACGTTCGCCCATGCGTGTTTCCATTTTTTTCATCATGTCGATACGATGATCCATACGCTCAGGCGCTGTTTGTTTGGCCCATTCTTCTTCACTTGGACGGTGCATTGGCATACCTGAAGGGTTTGGCTTCATTTGACCAATGTAGGTTTTCCAGGCACCTTCTTGTGCGGGAGTAATTTTTAGCTCATCGTGCAATTTGGCTTGTCGTTTAGCCATACGCGCTTCAAATTTTGCGCGTTGTTCAGGCGTTGGAGGTTGATGCATTTGCGCAGCTTCCGCTTTTTCAACGGCAGGTACACCACCGGTGGTATTTTGGGCGTGGGCACTCATCCCCATGGCGCCAAAGCCAATAGCGGTGATGCCGATCAAAAGTTGTTTGCGAAACTTAAACATGATGAATCCTTTCAGGGAGAGTTGTCTTGAGCAGGTAATCTGCACAGAACTCATTAAACCGCATCTGTGTATCAACTATCTTTCGCCTTGCTATTGGTTTGTAACCCCGTGTGTTACGTAAGCCCAACTTTGTATCGCAATGTATCCAGACGCCATTTGGATATGCAAATATACAAAATTAGTTTCGCCATTGCCTGAATCAATTGCCATAATCGAGTCCATGGATACTACTGCTCACATATTGGTGGTCGATGACGATCGCGAAATTCGCACTTTACTGGCTGAATATTTGGACGCCAACGGTTTGCGCACATTAACGGCGAACAACGGTGCCGAAATGCGTCGGGTAATGGAGGAGGCGCGGGTTGATCTGATCGTGCTCGATCTTACTTTGCCGGGCGAAGATGGATTGACGCTTTGCCGGACGCTGCGTGCGCATCCTACGCATTTTGGGATCCCAGTTATTATGTTAACTGCGCGAGGCGAGCCGCTTGACCGGATTCTCGGTCTGGAAATGGGGGCTGACGATTATTTGTCCAAGCCGTTCGAGCCGCGCGAATTGTTTGCGCGTATCCGCAGTGTATTACGTCGAACACAAGCGCTGCCGCCCAATATGGCAACGCCGGAAGCGCAGCAAATTCAGTTTGCCGGTTTGACGCTCGATCTGATCGCCCGCCATTTGGTCAATCGGGAGGGCGTCGTTGTCGCGCTATCGGGAGCGGAGTACCGGATACTGAAGGTTTTCCTCGATCATCCGAATCGTATTCTGAACCGTGATCAATTGCTGGAGCTGACGCAAGGTCGTGAGGCTGATCCCTTTGACCGTTCGGTGGATATTCAAATTAGTCGTTTACGACAAAAGCTGGGCGACGACGCCCGCACGCCAAGTATCATTAAAACGGTGCGTAACGAAGGCTATGTTCTGGCAACGTCGGTTTCGGTCGAGTCGTGAATTCGTGAAGAATTTTTTTGACTCAGTTGCTAATCGGGTATTCCTCATTTTACTTGCCGGGGTGTTAGTCGCCGCTGGCGCTACCAGTTGGCTGGCGGATAACGAACGCCGTAACGCATTCCGTGAGTTGTATGATTTCCGAATCGCCGAACGGGTGGAACAGATCGTGCTGTCGTTGGACGACGTCAGCCCCGACATGCGCGAGACGGTATTGCAGGCTAGTGAAAATTTTGGGCTGGAAGCCAGTCTGGCGAACGATACCGAAAACGTCGCTCCAGACAATGCCTCCCTTGCTGCGTTATTAAGAACCAGGCTGGGTACAAACCGCCAAATCGTCGTATCCAAACAGATTGGGTGTAATTGGCGGCCTGGTAGATTAGCTGGTCTGGGCGGCCCCGGTGGTCCGGCTGAACGTGGTAGACCAAGGGTTGACGAATGTCAGGTGGTGTATGTTAGCTTGAAAGATGGCGCTTTACTTAAACTGAAGTTGCGTATGATGCGAGACCCTGGCGGTCTGCGCGGACGTCCGCCCGGCTTGCCTGCTTTCTCGCCATATTTCGCTTTATTTTTGCTCTTAATTGGATTACTCGCGTACGTGGTCGCAAAAATGACCGCGCGTCCGATTAAGAGACTTGCGGCGGCGGCGTCCGCGCTTGGTCGCGATATTGACCGTCCTCCCTTGAAAGCGGTAGGGCCGACGGAAATCCGCCAGGCGGCAAATGCATTCAACGCGATGCAGGCCAGAATCAAACGGCAAATTCAGCATCGTACCCACATGCTGGCGGCGATCACGCATGATTTGCAAACGCCATTAACCCGATTGCGGTTGCGATTCGAAAAGGTGAATGATCTCGATTTGCGCCATAAATTGATCGAGGATTTGGCAGTAATGCAAGGCATGGTGCGCGAAGGTTTGGATTTGGCGCGCAGCATGGATTCGGCAGAAGCGATGCAATTGCTCGACATCGACTCGCTGCTTGATAGCGTCTGCGCGGATGCAGCCGATGCTGGTCAGGACGTGACGCTGAAAGGCCTGACGCGGGCGTCGATTATGGCCCAGCCCAATGCTTTACGCCGCTGTCTCACCAATTTGGTCGACAACGCCGTCAAATATGGTCGCTATGCCCGTTTGCAAATAAGTCGCGAAGGTGCAGGAGATCTCACTCAGATCGTGATAACGGTACGCGATGGCGGTGCGGGAATTCCGGAGGATCAACTGGCCGCAGTATTCGAACCGTTTTTCCGGCTTGAAACATCGCGTTCACGGGATACCGGGGGGACGGGTTTGGGATTGACGATTGCGCGTAATATCGCTGAGAATCACCGAGCAGGATTGACGTTGAGAAATCATCCGGAGGGTGGGTTGGAGGTTACTTTGCGATTGCCGGGAAATGGGTAGATGGTTTGGGAGGCTTCCTTTCCTGGCCGGTTAGGTTTCCTTAATTTGATGTATCAAATGCGGTCGTTGTTATCGAATAATTTCATTGAGCAGCATGTATTGGATAACGACGATCTACAAATTACGATCTACAAATCAACGTCACACTCCAAAAAAAAGCCTACCTCCATTTCCAGAAGCAGGCCTTCAGCTACACATTAATTAACCCACATCAATAAGGCACATAATCCGGCGGCGTATTGTATCCACGTTGCTGCGGAGCATAATAATCAGGCGGTGGTGCAGGGGCATAGCGAGGGCGGCGATTGTCGTCATAGCCCGCCGGCACTGGTACGCGATTGCCCTTTGCATACATACACTGGGTGTACACATTGTTATATTGGCGTTGGATACCAGCACCGCTACGATCAGCATTGTTGCTTGCTGCTGAACTACCGACCAGCAATCCACCACCTGCGCCGATTGCTGCGCCCGCGCCAGCACGGCCGCTTGCTGCACCGATCAAAGCACCGACTGTCGCACCAATTAACGTACCTGCAACGGCTGTTCCGGTAGCATTATCTGCTGTAGCCTGCCCTGCACCTGGCCCCACCCGGTCCTGCGCATAGCGATGGCAATCGTTATCATCGTTCCGGAACTGGTCATAACTTTTGCCAGCGCCCGGCATGGCCATCACGTTCGGCCCAGTCGGCACACCCACGCATCCACCCAGCATTAATACGGCTGCAGCAGCGATGATTTTTTTAGGCTTGTTCAGAAATGGTTTGTTCACAGTGCCACCACCTTTTGTTTATCTTGGTTGAGAGTTGTCGGGAACTACCTTTAGCCAGCCTTTAGGACAACGTCCAATTTCTGGGTAGTAGCCTGAAGGGTTGGAGCAGTAATACCGAAAATCTTGTCCGTTAGAGACATTATCGTTGCGCTCAATATATGTTTGTTGCTGCGGTTCGATATATATCGGCTGCGGCGCATAATAAACGGGCGGCGGCGCGTAGTAGACCGGCGGAGGACCATAATAATAAGGGTCGCCGATACTAATTCCAACACTCGGCCCGTAAAATCCCCCGTGACCGTAATAACCGCCATGACCCCATGCATAACTAGCGCTGCTCGCGGCTAATAAGCTTAATGCCGTTAATGCCAATAAAATGAATTTTTTCATGATGTCTCTCACCATTTGTTAGTACTTAATGATAATTCTGCATTAGAACTATTACCAAGCTAAGTTACTTTCGGTTGCAAATCCTGTGGTACAGGGTCTAAATTGATACAATTCGAGGCGTGCCGATGTGCAAAATTTAAACGCGCATAATGCCCACTCCGATGACATTGAATAGAGGGAGAATCAGGATCGTTCTTCACCAGCTTTTTCCATTGTTCCTATTGAATCCGGTGGAATTATATATGCACCTATAATAATCGGCATTTTTGTAAAGTAATAATCATCTCTAAACGCGATTAGATACTGAGATTAAATCGACGTAAGTCGGTAAGGAGTTTTCTCTGAGTATTCGATTCAAGCGCTGGTTGCGGCTTAAAATGATCAAGTAGATAAAAAGTTATAAATTGAATAAGGATAATCAACGCATGACTTATCACGCCTCGAATAAACGTTATGAACAGATGCAGTACAGATTTTGTGGTCGCAGCGGTTTAAAGCTGCCGCTATTGTCAATGGGCTTGTGGCACAACTTCGGCGACACAACCACATTGGCGCGTCAACGCGAGTTGGTGCATACCGCTTTTGATCACGGTATTACCCATTTCGATTTGGCAAATAATTACGGGCCGCCATATGGCAGTGCAGAAATTAACTTCGGTCGCATACTTAAGGAAGATTTAAAGCCTTATAGAGACGAGCTGGTTATTTCAACCAAAGCTGGTTGGGATATGTGGCCCGGTCCATACGGACAGGGCGGCGGTTCGCGCAAATATGTGCTGGCAAGTCTTGATCAAAGTTTGCAGCGGCTGGGACTGGACTATGTCGATATATTTTATTCGCACCGCTTTGATCCCGAAACGCCACTCGAAGAAACCATGGGCGCGTTAGCGACGGCCGTGCAACAGGGTAAAGCGCTGTATGTCGGCGTATCGTCATATTCTCCCGAAAAGACCCGGGAAGCTGCTGCTTTATTGCGTGAGTGGAAAGTACCGTGCCTGATTCATCAGCCTTCCTACAACATGTTCAATCGATGGATTGAGAAAGGATTGCTCGATGCGCTGGAAGCGGAGGGCATGGGTTGCATCACTTTCACAGCGTTGGCGCAAGGACTGCTAACGGATAAATACCTGAATGGTATTCCAGACAATGCGCGGATCAATCAAGCTGGTGGCGGATCGTTACAACAAGCCCATCTCAGCCCCGAAAATCTGGCCCGTGTCAGAGCGCTCAACGAGATCGCATTGGCGCGTGGTCAAAGTCTGGCACAGATGGCATTGGCTTGGGTGCTACGCGATCCACGCGTGACGACCACATTAATCGGGGCCAGTAGTCCAGCTCAGATTGTGGAAAATGTCGCCGCGTTGCAACGCCTGGATTTCACCGCTGAAGAGTTGACGGCGATTGACGGGTTGGCGCAGGAAGGCGGCATTAATTTGTGGGCTAAATCTTCACAAGGTTAAGCAGATTGTTTTGAGTGGAGATATTAAAGTCAAAAGGCCTGCGATGATGCAGGCCTTTGTATTACAGCGTACCGTTTAATGTAGCTATTATCGGAATGCTGCCGCCTGAAATTGTCCACCTGTCGCCTGATTTAATAGTGGGATAGGAATGGAGACCGGAGTTTGTTTACGGCGCTCAGAACTTGGCGCCACATTAAACACCTCACGATAGGTTTTACTAAAGTGACATGCCGACTGGAAACCACATGCCATGGTAATACTCAAAATCGACATATCCGTCTGACGTAACAACTCACGCGCTTTGCGCAAACGCAACGTTAAATAATAGTGTGTTGGCGACATTCCCATATGCTCTTTAAACATGCGCTGTAATTGCCGCGGCGAAGAATTGGACAGCTGCGCCAGGTCTTCGAGCGATAACGGTTCTTCTATATTTGCCTCCATCAGCGACACGACCTCAACCATCGCAGGCCTTGCCGAATTCATCCGGACTGTTAATGGCACGCGCTGCTGGTCTTTATCATCACGTACATGTTCGAGAATAAATTGATCGGCAATGGCTGCGATAGTCGTTTTTCCCACCTGGCGAGAAATCAGATTGAGCATCATGTCCAGTGGCGCTATACCGCCAGTACAGGTTAAGCGATCCCGATCAATCACGAAAAGATCGCGTGAAAATGAGACGGACGGAAATGCGCGGCGTAATGCCGACATGTTTTCCCAGTGGGTCGCGCAGGTGTAACCATCCAGCAAGCCCGCTTTGGCTAAAGCAAAGGTGCCGGTACACAAACTACCCATCGCCACTTCTTGGTCCGCAAAATGCTGCATGAGTGACAATGACTCCGCATTGATTGCGGATTCTATATCTGTGCCGCCACAAACAAAGACAACGTCGGGGATGTCGTTTGGATCAGGCGGGGAGGAATCAATAGATAATCCATTGCTGGCGCATACCAAGCCACCTTCCGGGCTAACAACAGTCCAGCGATAGAGTGTTTTACCCTCTAGATAATTGGCCATTCTTAATACTTCGATGGCATTTGAAAATGCAATCATCGTAAAGTTATTAAGTGGAAGAAAAGCAAAATGCGAGAAAGATGAAATTTCACTTTTAGACATGACCCACTCCGTTGGCAACCATCAGCGACGGACAATGTACCGTCGAATTACTTAAAAAAACAAATGCTTTCGATTGTGCGCTGCAATAACCATGCCATTCGCGAACATGTAGCAATTGTTAAATTTTCGCAAATTCCATCTGACTTATTGGCATGCCTCGGAACGGTATTAGCGCATATCTCCGCCAATCCATTCATCAGTTCATAGCGCTGGACGACAAATCAAATTCGGCGTGAGGTCAATCAACTGAGGCCTTGAGCGGCGTATTGCAATTGTTAATAAATCCATCCAAAACACATTGTTGTTTTTTTGTGTGTCGTCGATTTCCCGCGCCCGATTTCGTGCAGCGAGCGCGGTTTTGGCGCTATCGCCTGTGCTGTTTTGGTGAATAACAAAATTGGTGTAACGCAGCACCCATACAAAATTTTTTTGTGGCGAATCCGGATAAATTGCAATTAACACAACTATTCTCTTTTACGCTTTGGGATCCATGCAGGCGAATAATTCGCTAAGTTTATTATGCGCCGGCGTTGAAAAAGATATTTTTCCCATTTTAAGCATTTTGGCTTTGCCGAGATCTCCATGGACTTGGCAAAAAGTGACAGCGTTGTCGTAATTTGAAAGGTTCCCGTCCGCTTTAGGAAATAGCACGGCTAGGCTTAGGACAAGATGTGACCAACAGAGAGAGAGTTGGAATAAGCCAGCTTCGAGACGTTATCTCTTCGTGCATTTTAGTTGCTGTCACTACCGGACCCGAGCCCATGACTTCTACAAACGCGTTTTTTTCCCAGTCACTATCCGAGCGCGATGCGCCGGTGATGAAAGCCATTTCGCTTGAACTAGAGCGTCAGCAAGATCAGATCGAAATGATTGCGTCGGAAAACATCGTGTCGCGTGCCGTACTAGAGGCGCAAGGTTCGGTATTAACCAACAAATATGCCGAGGGTTACCCCGGCAAACGCTATTACGGCGGCTGTGAGTTCGTCGATCAGATTGAAGTACTGGCGCTGGAAAGGGTGAAGCAATTGTTCGGCGCCAGCTATGCCAACGTTCAGCCGCATTCCGGCGCGCAAGCGAACGGCGCAGTGATGCTGGCGTTAGTGAAGCCGGGCGATACGGTGCTCGGTATGTCGTTGGATGCAGGTGGACATTTAACCCACGGTGCACGTCCGGCCATGTCGGGAAAGTGGTTTAACGCGGTCCAGTATGGCGTGCGTCCCGACACTATGTTAATTGATTACGATCAGGTCGAAGCGCTAGCTAAAGAGCACCAGCCACGTCTGATCATCGCTGGCTATTCGGCCTATCCACGCCAGCTCGACTTTGCGCGTTTCCGCGCCATTGCTGACAGTGTCGGCGCGTTATTGATGGTGGACATGGCCCATATCGCTGGTTTGGTTGCCACTGGTCATCATCCAAATCCAATTGAACATGCGCACGTCGTGACCTCAACCACTCACAAAACGCTGCGTGGTCCGCGTGGTGGCTTCATTCTTACCAACCATGAAGATATCGCCAAAAAAATTAATTCGGCGGTGTTTCCCGGCTTGCAAGGTGGCCCCTTAATGCACGTTATTGCCGGTAAGGCCGTGGCATTTGGTGAGGCGCTGCAACCAGAATTTAAGCAGTACATCAGCAACGTGGTTGCCAATGCCAGCGCATTGGGCGAAGTTCTGAAAAAGGGTGGCGTCGATCTGGTCACTGGCGGTACTGAAAATCATTTATTGCTAGTCGATTTGCGTCCTAAAGGATTGAAGGGCACCGACGTTGAGCATGCGCTGGAACGGGCCGGTATTACCTGCAACAAGAACGGCATTCCGTTCGATACCGAGAAGCCCACCATCACATCCGGTATCCGGCTGGGTACGCCAGCAGGCACGGCTCGTGGCTTTGGTATCGAAGAGTTCCGCACTATCGGTGGTCTGATCGTCGAAGTATTGGATGGTTTAGCCCGCAAGCCAGAAGGCTGTGCCGAGACTGAGCAAAGTGTTCGTGCACGCGTGCTGACGATGTGTAAACGCTTTCCCATTTATTGAATTGTCATAACGGCTAAACGTAGGTTTAGCTTTCAATAAGATTGAAATTCAGATTGAAACTAACTATTTTCGGATTATTTCCGGTCACCAACGGAGCACACTATGAGCCAATTACACCAACAAAGTCTGGTCATTGATGGCCTGAATATTTCCAAGTGGGAACGACCGGTTTTTGAAGATATGAAAAAAGGGGGGCTCAGCGCGGTTAACTGCACCGTCTCGGTATGGGAAAATTTTCAGGGCACAGTCGGCAATATTGTCGACATGAAAAATCTGATCCGTGATAACGCCGATTTGCTCACGTTGGTGCGCGGTGTCGACGACATCAAGCGCGCCAAGAAGGAAGGCCGCACTGGCGTGATTCTCGGTTTTCAGAATGCCCATGCTTTTGAAGATAATCTGGGCTACATCGAAGTGTTTGCCGAGTTGGGTGTGCGTGTAGTGCAACTTTGCTACAACACGCAGAACATGGTCGGTACTGGTTGCTATGAACGCGATGGTGGTTTGTCAGGCTTTGGCCGCGAAGTGATCGCCGAAATGAATCGGGTCGGCATCATGGTCGATCTTTCTCATGTCGGTGGTAACACCTCTACTGAATCGATTCTGGCTTCCAGTAAACCGGTGTGCTATTCCCACTGTCTGCCATCTGGCTTGAAAGAGCATCCCCGCAACAAGAGCGATGAGCAACTGAAATTTATAGCCGATCATAACGGCTTTATCGGCGTGACCATGTTTCCGCCTTTCCTTAAGCGTGGCAGCAACGCCAACGTGGACGATTACGTCGAGGCATTTGACTATGTGATTAATCTTGTGGGCGATGATTGCGTCGGCATTGGCACTGACTTTACGCAAGGATATGGCAAGCCTTTCTTTGAGTGGTTGACGCATGACAAAGGTCGCCACCGTCGCCTGACTGATTTTGGCACTGTCACCAATCCTGAAGGTTTTCGCACCATTGGCGACTTTCCCAACCTGACTGTTGCGATGGAACGCGCAGGGTGGAAAGAAAGCCGGATTCGTAAGGTCTTGGGCGAAAACTGGATGCGTGTTTTTGGTGAAGTCTGGGTCGGCTAGCCGTAGTTAAGTCACTCCCAAAAACATGATCCGATTGAATCGATAACGACCAGAGAAAGCCAAAGATGAAACCTCAATTACCGATAGAAGTCGATGCAGAAACCGGCGTGTGGACGACCGATAACTTGCCGATGCTATACGTGCCGCGCCATTTTTTCACAAATAATCACACCGCCGTTGAAGCCGCGTTGGGTCGCGATAAGTATGCGCAGATTCTTTATGACGCAGGTCATAAGTCAGCGTATTTCTGGTGTGAAAAAGAAGCAAAACAGCATGGCATGAGTGGACTTGAAGTGTATCAACATTACCTCAATCGCCTGTCACAACGCGGTTGGGGGTTGTTTAGCTTCTCTGAAGTTAATGCAGCTGAAGCGACGGCAAAAATCAAGTTGCTCAACTCATCATTTGTTCTCCAGCAGCCTGATGCAGAAGGCAAACTTTGCTACATGTTTGCAGGCTGGTTCTCCGGCGCGATGGATTGGGTATCGGACACTACCGGTCAAAAAATAAAAGCAACCTGTATTGAAACCCAATGTGCTGGTGAGGGTCATGCGCATTGCGAGTTTACGGTCACGGCATTGTTGGCTTAAATAATATCGGCAGCAAAAATTGTTGTGCTGGCTCATTGGTCCTTTAGGAGTTTGAACATTCATCATGCGTTACCCACATCTCTTTTCGCCGCTGACTTTAAACAAGGTGACGCTGCGCAATCGCGTAGTCAGCACCGCACATGCCGAAGTCTATGCGGATGCTGGCGGCTTGCCGGGTGAGCGCTATATTCGCTATTACGAAGAAAAAGCCAAAGGTGGTTTGGGTCTGGCGATTTGCGGCGGCTCCAGTGTCGTGTCGATTGACAGTCCGCAAGGTTGGTGGAAGTCGGTCAACCTGACGACCGATAAAGTCATTGAGCCGTTGGCGCGATTGACTGAAGCGATGCATCGTCACGGTGCCAAGATCATGATTCAAGCGACACATATGGGGCGCCGCAGCTCGTGGCACGGCGAAAGCTGGCCGCATTTGCTGACGCCGTCTGGCATCCGTGAGCCGGTGCATCGTGGTAACGCTAAAATTATCGAGATTGAGGAGATACGTCGTGTCATCGCCGATTTCGCCGCCGCCGCCAGACGCGTCAAGGCCGCAGGCATGGACGGCATTGAAATTTCGGCCGCCCATCAGCAACTGATCGATCAATTCTGGAGTCCACGCGTGAATGTACGCACGGATGAATACGGCGGCAGCCTCGAAAATCGGATGCGTTTTGGCATCGAAGTGCTGACTGCTGTGCGTGAAGCGGTCGGACCGGATTTTTGCGTCGGCATGCGGATGTGTGGCGATGAATTCCACGAAGACGGCATTGATCACGACACCGCCAAACGCATCGCCAAGGCAATGTCAGAAACCGGTTTAATCGACTTTCTTAGCGTAGTGGGTTCTGGTGCTGATACGCACAATACACTGGTCAATTGCATGCCACCAATGGCATTGCCGCCGGAGCCTTTCGTGCACTTGGCGGCCGGAATAAAAACTGTGTCAAAAGTGCCGGTCATGCACGCCCAAAGTATTCGCGATGCCGGTCAGGCCGAACGTATTCTGGCGGCTGGTATGGTTGATCTGGTCGGTATGACGCGTGGCCAGATTGCCGATCCACACATGGTGATCAAGATCCGCGATGGCCGTGAAGATGAGATTAAACAATGCGTCGGTGCTAATTATTGCATTGACCGCCAATATAACGGTCTTGACGTTTTGTGTATTCAGAACGCGGCAACATCGCGTGAAGAAACCATGCCGCATATTATCGCTAAAAGCCGTGGTCCAAAGCGTAAAGTAGTTGTAGTAGGCGCTGGTCCGGCAGGATTAGAAGCCGCGCGGGTGGCACGTGAACGTGGTCATGACGTTGTGCTGTTTGAGCGGTGTGATGCCGTTGGTGGTCAGATCAATCTGGCCGCAAAAGCACCACAGCGTGAACAAATGGCTGGCATTGTGCGCTGGTTCGATATGGAAACCAAGCGACTGGGCGTTGATCGCCGACTTGGCGTGGATGCCGACCAAGCCATGATATTGGCAGAACAACCGGATATCGTCGTTTTAGCGACGGGCGGCAGCAATTTCACCGGACAGGTTCCTGCATGGGGCGTGGCAGACGGATTAGCGGTCAGTTCATGGGATATTTTGAGTGGACGTGTCGCTCCCGGCAAGAACGTGCTGGTGTATGACGGAATCAGCACACACGCAGGGTTCGGGGTGGCCGATTTTCTGGCGAGTCGTGGCAGCCAGGTTGAAATCGTCACGCCCGATGTCAAGATTGCGGACGATACCGGTGGCACAACATTCCCCATTTTTTATCGTCGCTTATATGCACAAGGCATCATTCCGACGCCTAATTATTGGCTGGATCGTGTCTATGCCGAAGGCGATAAAAAAATTGCTATCTTACGGAATGAATACACTGAAATTCAGGAAGAGCGCGTCGTCGATCAGGTCGTCATCGAAAACGGCATCATGCCTAACGATCATTTGTATTGGTCGCTCAAGCCACAATCGGCAAACCACGGTCAGACCGATATCAAGAAACTGTATGCAGCCGAGCCGCAGCCAGCGCTATCTGAGCCGCTAGGTAACGGACGCTTTTTGCTGTTTCGGGTCGGCGACTGCATTTCGATGCATAACATCCATGCAGCGATCTATGATTCGCTGCGCTTGTGTAAAGATTTCTGAGCATGGATTCGTCAACCTTCATCAGCATGAGCCCGATCGGAAATGGAACGATTGTTCATCTCAATCCAATCATCACTATTCTGTTCTGGATAGCCGTAGTCGGATTGTTATCCGGTCTGACGCGGAGGGCCACGTTGTGGCGCGCTGGCCGCAAGGGTGCAGTCGCGCCGGTGCAATGGATCGGGTTGCTGGCGATTCCTAAGCGTTATTTTGTTGACCTGCATCATGTTGTGGCCCGCGATCCGTATATCGCGCGCACCCACATTGCGACAGCAGGCGGTGCAATTGCGGCCATGGCGCTGGTTGCCATCAATTACGGTTTCATGTTGTATTGGCCGCTCTTAAATGCTGCGATTGCCTTATTTGCTGTGGTGATGTTGGTGGGTGTCATTTTTGTCTGGCATCGTCGCCGCACACCTCCTGCACGGCTCTCGCTTGGTGCCTGGAATCGTTTGCCTTGGGTACTTGGTGCGCTAGCTTTGGGTCTATTGCTGATGGGTATTTTGCCGGTTGGTGTGGTATCTGGATTGACGGCAGTGGTGACAGTGTTGCTGCTAGGGTTTGGTGCCTGGAATATGACGGTCGGGATTGGTCGGGGCGGACCGATGAAACATGCGTTGGCAGGTTTGTTGCATCTGGCATTTCACCCACGCCCGGAAAGGTTTCAACAAAAAGCCGCACGCACAGGAATGGCAAAAGTCGGAGTGCCGACCATCGGAGTGCCGACCACAGCCCTCAAACCTTTGGCATTGAATAAAGGTGAGCTCGGGGTGCGGACACCGCTGGATTTTCGCTGGAACCAGTTGTTAAGTTTTGATGCCTGTGTGCAGTGCGGCAAGTGCGAGGCCGCTTGTCCGGCCTTTGCTGCGGGCCAGCCGTTGAACCCAAAAAAACTAATTCAGGACATGGTGCTCGGCATGGCGGGCGGAAGCGATGCCCATTTTGCGGGTAGTCCTTATCCCGGTATCCCTCTGGGTCAGCATCAAGGCGGCCCGCAAAAGGCAATTTTCCCCGGACTGATTTCACCAGACACTATTTGGTCCTGCACGACTTGTCGCGCTTGCGTTGAAGAATGTCCGATGCTGATTGAGCACGTGGATGCAGTGGTCGACATGCGCCGTAATCTGACGCTGGAAGACGGCGCGGTACCGGGGAAAGGACCCGAGGTTTTAGCCAATTTGCGTGAAACAGCCACGGCGGGAGGTTTTGATCTCAACGTGCGTTATAACTGGTCCATCGATTTGAACATCACCCAAATTGCTCCCGGCAAATCGGTTGATGTTCTATTGATTGTGGGCGAGGGTGGCTTTGACATGCGCTATCAACGCAGCTTGAGAGCATTGGTCAAAGTGTTGCAAGCTGGCGCTGTGGATTTCGCCATTCTTGGCGCGCTGGAAACAGATACCGGCGATGTGGCCCGACGTCTGGGTGACGAGGCAACCTTTCAGTCGCTCGCCAAACGCCTGATCTGCACGTTATCGACGCTGTCGTTCAAACGCATCGTGACTGCTGATCCGCATGTGATGCATTGCTTGCGCAACGAATATCCGGCGTTTGGCGGACGTTACGAGGTGTTTCATCACACGACGTTCATGGCAGCGTTGGCGAAACAGGGACAAATTACTCCCCGTGTCTCGATCGAAAGCGATCAAAGATTTACGTATCACGATCCTTGCTATCTGGGCCGTTACAACGGTGAGATTGAAGCTCCGCGTGAACTGCTTAAATTAATGGGACTGCCATTGCACGAAATGGAGCGCAACGGCATGCGCGGCCGTTGTTGTGGCGGTGGCGGGGGCGCGCCTTTAACTGACATTCCCGGCAAACAACGGATACCCGACATTCGCATTCATGACGCCCGTGCGGTAAAGGCCGACACCTTAGTGGTGGGTTGCCCAAACTGTACCGCCATGCTGGAAGGCGTCGTCGGACCGCGCCCTGACATCCGTGATATTGCCGAGCTGGTTGCCGCAGCTTTGGAGGCTTAATTGGAATCGACTTTGCATCACGCTATCAAACGGGTAAATCCGCGTCGTCCGTTTACGGTCACAGCCGAGGGATTAAGGCGAATCGTGCTGGGTCTTTCCAGTACCGGTTTAAAAGGCGAAATCGGCGATGTGGTGGATGTTTCGTTGATCGCTAGCGGACAGGCGCATCACCAGGCAAAGCCATTACGTTCCACTCAGTTGGCGACCAAGTCCTTTCTTGCCGTGGCGCATAGTGATCGTGGCGCATTGGATGAGCATGCGCGGCAGGTTATTGCGGCGGCGGCATTATTGGCCGATGCGGTCACTGAAGTTGTGTTGCTGGTCTTTGGTGAATTTAACGATGGCAATGACAGCAACGATGACAGCAACAATGCCAGCGCCATTTTGGGTGTTGACCGTGTCATTGTATTGCCGCAATACGGTAGTCACCTCTTTGCACCGGAACAAGAACTGGCAGCGTTACGCCATCTGATCGCTACGCTGCAACCTGAGCATATTTTCATTCCTGATTGCACGCTTTCTGGCGGCGATTTGGGGAGGCGTCTCGGCGCTGCTTTGGCCCAAGCTGGCGATTCGGATGACTTCAATAGCGGCATTGCGACGCATGTCGTCGAGATCAACTCGACCGGATTGGCAACTTATCGCCAGCAACAATCCGTGATGGCACGCCGTAATTTGTCGCGCATCATTATGTTGGCCCCCGATGCGGTCGATACGCGTTTGCCATTTTTGGGGCGTGGCGAACTAGACGAAAAGCGCATCGCTACAGCGAGCGCCGCTGCTGCCGTTTCTGCGCAAGAGTCATCCCGATACCGCGACCACGGCATTAAAGTATTGGCGGCATCTCAAATGGCACTCGATGAAGCAGACTTTATCGTATCGGCAGGGAATGGTGTCGATGACGTCGCGACTTTTAATGGTTTGGCGTCTGTGTTGGAGGCGGCGGTGGGCGCAAGCCGTGTTGCCGTGGATGACGGCAAATTCAGTCGCGACCAACAAATTGGTGCGACCGGAAAAACCGTTAGCGCCAGCGTCTATCTGGCCTTCGGTATCTCGGGTGCGGTCCAGCATCTGCAAGGCATCAAAGATTGTCGTCATGTGATTACGGTCAATCTGGACGCAAGCGCGCCGATGATTAAGCGTGCCGATCTCAGCATTATCGATGATGCGCATGCGGTGATTACGGCTTTGCTGGAACAAGTTAATCAAGCCAGAAATGTTGGGGTCGGCAACGTTGCGCTTAGCAATATTAAGGTTCGGACAGGGAGCGCATCATGAACCTCAAAAAGGGTGCTTCGAAAAGGTTGGCTGTGCTGGTTTCCGTCGGCCGTCATCCGGTCAGCGGCATCGCGCGCTATAGCCGTAATGATGCTGCCGCCATGAGTATGGCGGTCGCATTGGCGCAGTCAACTGCCGCCATCAGCTTGGATATTATTCATGCAGGCAATCCCGACAATGCTGCGTTATCGGATTATCTGGCGCTCGGCGCTAAAACGGTCAAAGTCATTGCATTAGAAGACGATCAGAATATTATTCCGGTGTTGAAACAAGCGCTGGAAAACTACGACCTGATTCTTTGCGGCAGTTGTGCTGAAGGTGGCGAAGCATCGGGCATGGTGCCGTACTTGTTGGCGAGTCAGTTAGGGCTGCCAATCGTCGCTGATGTGATTGGCATCACACCTGATCCTGCGTCCGCTTCAGATGACGTGAAGACTGACATTATGTTGCAACAGTTTTTGCCCAAAGGGCGTCGTCGGGCAATCGCCGTGACCTTACCGGCACTCTTGACCGTGCATCCATTAGCGCCATCCAATGCGCGATATGCCCACGCTAGCTTGCAAAGTGGTGCTATTGACCGTCATAAAACACGCACACAATTGTCATCTGTGACAAACAACCTTGATCAGCAGCAAGTGTGGCGCTTGTCACCGGCCACCGCCAGACCGTTAAAACTGGTCGCCCAGGAAAAGCGGTCCGGTCATGCCCGAATGTTGTCAGCGACGGTGGCTGAAAGTCGTGGCGGCAGGATGATTCAGGAAGGCAGTGCCAGTGAAAAAGCGCAGGCGATATTGACCTATTTGCGGGAGCATCGCCTTGTCGATTATTAAACTTCAAGCCCGACAGCGCTGTTCTTCAGCGACAGTATTAGTAAGCGTGTTGTTCTAAAAGTGTCATAGATGGAGAAGAAATTGAAAGTATCCAAACAGATTCAAGATTTGATTACCAAACGTCTAAAGGGTCACAGCCTGGACGCGCCTTTTTATCTAAGTCCTGAAATTTTTGACCTTGATATCAAGGAAATTTTTAGCAAGCACTGGATTCAGGTGGCGATTGATCCGGATATTCCGGAGCCGGGCGATTATGTGACGGTCGACATTGGCCGCAACTCTATCGTGATCTTGCGCGACGACGATATGTCGGTACGTGCGCATCACAACGTTTGTCGTCACCGTGGTGCGCGGTTGTGTTCAGAGCATAAAGGGTCCGTGGGCAATCTGGTATGTCCTTACCACCAATGGACCTACAATCTTACCGGAGAACTCATCTATGCCGAACATATGGGCGATCAGTTTAAGCACAGCGAACATCATCTAAAATCGGTACATGTAGAAAATCTGGCAGGATTGATTTTTATCTGTCTGGCCGAAGTGCCGCCACAGGATTTTTCGGTGATGCGCGATGCGATGATGCCGTATCTGCTTCCCCATGGATTGCAAGACTGCAAAATCGCCAAGCAAGTTGACTTGATCGAAGATGCGAATTGGAAACTCACGATGGAAAACAATCGCGAGTGCTATCACTGCGCGACCAACCATCCAGAGTTGACAGCATCGTTATTTGAATACGGTTTCGGCTACCAACCGTCACCGAATAATATTGAACAAGTCGAGGAATTCACGCGTTTGGCTGCGGAACGTAGTGCGCAGTGGGAGAGCGCTAATTTGCCGTCGCAAGAAATTGATCGGCTAGACGATTTGATTACCGGCTTTCGGACGCAACGGTTGCCATTAGATCGTGGGGGCGAATCACAAACATTGGACGGTCGCGTGGCTTCCGGCATTCTGCTAGGCGATTTTGACCGTGCAGATTTGGGTGGCTTGTCATTTTGGACACAACCCAATTCTTGGCATCACTTCATGAGTGACCATATTGTGAGTTTTTCTGTGTTCCCCATTTCGGCTGAAAAAACGCTGGTGCGCACCAAATGGCTCGTTCAAAAAGATGCCCGTGAAGGCATCGATTATCAGCTGGATAACCTGACGGCCGTCTGGAACGCTACCAATGATCAGGACAAGATGTTGGTCGAGTTATCCCAAAAGGGTGCCAATAGTGATGCGTATCAACCGGGGCCGTACTCGCCTTATACAGAAGGATTGGTGGAGAAGTTTTGCAAATGGTATATCGATCGCCTGACCGAATCAATTGATGTAATAGACTCGTCTGATTCGGTTGAACCGATCACATTCATCAAATCGATCAAATCTTAAAGTATCGCCGGAGCAGGCTATGGAAATGTGTGTGGATAAGCTGACGTCTGTGAAACCAGATTTTCCAGAGGGTGTTATGCAGAAAAATAGTCAGCAAAGAATCAACAGCGAGCGTTTTTGGGATGCGCTACCACCGCCTTGGAATAGCGATATTCAGGAAACGCTGACGTGTATTCAGGTACGCGTGGAAACGCATGACGTTAAAAGTTTTATTTTTGCGACGCCAGATAACAGCGGCTTTACGTTCCGACCCGGCCAGTTTATTACATTGGAACTGGAGATTGAGGGCGAAACGATTAACCGTTGCTATACCATCTCTTCGACACCGACACGACCGCATACGTTGTCGATTACCGTGAAGCGCGTTCCTAACGGGTCGGTTTCAAACTGGCTTCACGACAATCTGAAAGCGGGCGACAGCGTGCGTGTGTTGGGTGCCGCTGGCGAGTTCACCTGCGTCACTTTTCCTGCCGATAAATATCTGTTTCTATCTGCCGGTTCTGGTATTACGCCATTGATGTCAATGGCGCGTACCCATTTTGATTTGTCGGATGACCGCGACATCACGTTCATTCACAGCGCTCGCACGCCGGACGACATTATCTTTGAACGCGAGTTGGCTTTGATTGCCAGCAGTCAGCAAAATTTCCGTACATGCTTTATTTGTGAGCGTCTGGGCGCACGGCGTGATTGGCATGGCCCGACCGGCATGTTGTCGTTATCCGCATTGACATTGATGGCCCCTGATTTTATGGAGCGTGAAATTTTTGTCTGTGGACCCGCGCCTTATATGAAGGCGGTGCGCAGCATGCTGGACGCCGCGGGATTTGAACGGCAGCATTATCACGAAGAAAGTTTTTCATTCGAAAATCTGCCGGAAGAAGTGCGAGAGGGCGTGTTGGAAGCAGTCCTGGAAGCGCACCAAGAGGACGCCCCCAATACCGAATTAGAAGTCGCTGCATTGACGCCTTCCACCGAAGTTGGTGCATTGGCTTTGCTGTCGGAAGTGACGAGTTTTAAGGTCATGTTTCAAAAGAGTGCTCGCGAAATAGTCTGCGGCGCGCAGCAACATGTGCTGGAAGCGGCGCGTGCCACCGGCGTCCGATTGGCCTCTTCGTGTGCGCAGGGAATGTGCGGAACCTGCAAGGTGAAGTTAATTTCAGGGCAGGTCGCGATGCAACACAAGGGCGGCATTCGTCAGCGCGAAATTGATCAGGGAATGGTGCTACTTTGCTGTAGCAAACCATTGACCGATCTTGTGATTGATAAATAATAATCGGTTGATGCAGGCGTTGTTGATGGTGTCACAGGAGATTCATTCTGATTGGTTCTGACTATTCCCGATGTTTGCTGATTTTTAGTGATTCTTTTACGTAGCTTGTGCCTTTGTTGTGTTAAGAACCTAGATCTGCAACGCGTTGGATTATCTATTATTGAACCGCTAAATAGCGTCGTAATTGAGCCAAATTTTGTCGCAAATTGCGTACTTGTGAGCTGTCTGATAGACGATGATTAACATGACGGAAAGTAAATGTTTTTGAAATCTGATTCGTCCAAAAAATTTTATGACGTTATTCATTTCACTTTTAAGAGGCTCTCAATGAAACTGCATTCAAACTCTCTGTTAATCAAGCTGTGTTGGCTGAGCCTCGGTTTAGGAATCACGGCTGTGTCAGGCTTAGCCATTGCAGACACTAAACCGGTTATCAATATTGGCTATGTCCAAGGTTGGTCAGATAGTGTTGCCACCACTTATGTCGCGGCGCAGATAATGCGAAAAAATCTTGGGTATGAGGTCAAGCTGGTGCCTGTTGATGCTGGATTGATGTGGCAAGGCGTGTCGCGGGGAGATCTGGATGCCACCATGTCTGCATGGCTGCCAGCAACACACGGTGCTTATTACGACAAACTCAAAGATAAGGTCGTTGATCTGGGTGTTAATTTTCATGGTGCCAAGATTGGCCTGATTGTGCCGGAATACGTGACGGCAAAAACGGTCGGTGATTTACAGGCACAAAAAGCAGCTTTTGACGGGCGCATCGTCGGAATTGATGCTGGTGCTGGCGTGATGATCAAGACCGAACAGGCAATTAAGGATTACGGGCTGGATTATAAGTTGATGGCAAGTTCGGGCAGTGCAATGACAGCCGAGTTGGACCGCTCCATTCGCGCACACAAGCCGATCGCCGTGACCGGCTGGATTCCGCATTGGATGTTTGCCAAGTACAAATTGAAGTTTCTTGAGGATCCTAAGAACGTGTTTGGTGACGCAGAACATGTAGATAGCGTCGCAAACCCGGGCCTGGCGGCTAAGGCGAAACCGATCAATGATCTGTTAAAGAATTTTTCCTGGAAGCCGGGCGAGATCGATAGCGTGATGTTGGCTGTACAAAACGGTGAAAAGCCAGAAGCTGCTGCAGATAAATGGGTTGCTGCGCATCCTGAGCGTGTGAAGGAATGGTTGCAGGTAGCAAACTAACCTAGGGTCGTTTTGGTCATATTGGGACTTTCTTTTAGCTGTAAATTAACCAGGACGCGTCATCCCTCATCAGGATGGCGCGTTTTGCGTTAGCTTGTCTGAACCACGCAGGTAAAAAAATGGAACGGGTATTTCGGCTAAGCTGAAATTAGAACGTTTTGGTGACGGAGACCAAAAACGTGCTTGCTAACGGATTTGATACTTCTGCCGCTCCCGCAGAATTTAATGCGCCGGTGGTGTAGTGTGCGTAAATTCCATTTTTGGCCCAGCCTTTGGTATAAGCGCCGGTCAGCGTCCAACCGCCATCAAGCACTTTTGACACTGCAATTCGGGTGTCCTGAAAGTTATAGGCTGAAAAATTTTGGACCCGCTCATAACCGTAATGTAATAGCAGGTTGTAGCCGTTACTCAGATCGAAGTTGCCGTTGAGGTCGAGATAACCGGAGCCCTGACTATTTTTGTTATTACCAACGCCCAGCGTCTTGCTGTCATAGCCAAAATAAGTCGGCGTGTAGGTGAGCCAGTATTTAACGTTAAGCCATTTATAGGTGGCCGAGGCAACTGCTTCCCCATAGTTATATTTAGTCTTAGCGAAAGACATTTCTGCGCCGGGATAAAGGTAATAGTAAATCAGGCCGCTATAACTAACATCTCCGACGGTGCCGGAATAGCCGCCATATAAATCCCATTCGACCGTACCGTTTTCAATGAAGTGATCGCTTACGCTTGACATCCAGGTTCCTGCCGACCATCCGCTGGGATGGGTATAGTCGATCCCACCTTGGATGGCTGGCTTGCCCCAGGTTTGCCGGAACCCACGTGACACGTATTGTGAGGCCAGCGTAAGGTTAGCGGTCCAAGGAGATGCGAGAAGCGTTGCTGCTTGCGGCGTATCGGTCGTTACCGGCGCTGTAGTTGTCGGCATAATTGCAGCGCTATTCGGTGCCGTCTGGGCCATTGTCGGAGCTTGATAGCCGCACGCCACGGCAGCGACTACTAAAAATAAAGTCGATTTTGGTGAAATTAAAGAATGAGATGATTTTTTAAGCATAGATAACACTCCGTTATAAATTAGCCCGATGTGATGGTTGCAAAGACGACGGGACCAACCTTCGCATCAACGCGCTAATTATTGCTGCCATGAATCTATTTAAGTGTTGGTAAATACGACCAAAAGTGATGGAATTACGACAGGACATCAGGGCGTCGTTCTGGCCTATTGAGAGGCGGAGCATTGATTGTCTTTTAACGACGGAAGTTGGTCGTTTTTTTAAAGCGATGGCGACTAAAAATAGTGCAATAACGATAATGTTGAAATGTCTATTCGCTGCGCGCAGACAGGTAAACCTGCATTGGTCTTCGCGCGACAGGGGCGCCGTCGTTTTTGATTAAGTGGTTGTCGCAAATTTTCATCCGGCGCAAAACCTTTCTGGCGACTATGGTACTAACTTACAACGCGTCTTGAACGCGCTTTTGATGCGCCGTTAATGCATGGGTTAATCCATGGGTTAATCTATTGTTAACTACAATGTTGAAGCGCTGATTGAATCGGATCAGCTTCAAAAGAATATCGGCGATCGCTCGCCAAAGTAAGTGAAGACAGTACCAAGTGATGACATCTACCGTTGACGAGTACTACAGCGCGGTAGCAGCGAACGATCGATCAGGAGGCAATTGATGAAATCAGGAAAAGTGGTCGTTGACCATCTCTACAAAGTCTTTGGAAACACGCCCGAGATAGCGCTAAGTATGCTTAAAAAAGGATACTCAAAGGATAAGATTTTTGCTGAGACCGGACAAGTGGTCGGTGTACAGGATGTTTCCTTCGAAGTGCAAGAGGGTGAGATTTTCGTACTAATGGGGCTTTCCGGGTCTGGTAAATCAACGTTGATTCGCCTGATAAACCGATTAGTTGATCCGAGCGCGGGCAGTGTTTGGGTAGATGGTCAGGACGTTGCCGCGATGTCTAAAGCGGAACTGATCGATTTGCGCAGACGTGACATGAGCATGGTGTTTCAGTCGTTTGCATTGATGCCGCATCGGACTGTACTGTCGAACGCCGCCTTTGGTCTGGAAGTTGCGGGGATTCCAAAGAAGGATCGTGAACGTCAGGCGATGAAGGTTCTGGAGCAGGTCGGCCTAGCGTCATTTGCCAACAAACTGCCATGCGAGTTATCGGGCGGCATGCAACAACGGGTCGGTTTGGCGCGGGCGCTGTCGGTGAATCCGTCGCTGATGATCATGGATGAAGCATTTTCCGCACTTGATCCTTTGAAGCGTAAAGAGATGCAGGACGTCTTGCTCGAACTACAAAAAGAGCAACGCCGCACGATTATTTTTGTCTCACACGATCTGGAAGAGGCGTTTCGGATCGGTTCTCGTATCGCGATTATGGAAGGCGGGCGTTTGGTGCAGGTCGGTACGGCGCAGGAAATTATCGATAATCCGGCAGAAGAGTATGTACGCGCTTTCTTTGACGGCGTTGATACCAGTCGCTATCTGACCGCCAGCGATCTCATGCAATCAAATACGATACCGTTAATAAAATCCACCGATGAGCTAAAAGTAAATCCCCATTTATATGCAAGCAGCGGGTCCGACTTTGCCTTCGTGGTGGATGACGCACGCAAGGTGAAGGGTATCGTTCCTACACGCGGTTTTGCCGATGCCAGCGGCGTGATGCAGCCGTTGACATTGCAAAAAGTTGAACAGATTCACTATCGCACCTCACTTCGGGTGGTGATGGGGAAATTGATCGCCAGTCCGGTTCCACTTCCTGTAGTCGACGAAAATGGCTGTTATTGCGGCGCGATCAGTCAATCCATGATTCTTCAAGCACTATCCAAACCGGAGGGCTCTCATGTCTGACACTATTCCACTCGGACGTTGGGTCGATCACGGCGTCCACTATATTCTTGACAAACACGGCAACAGTTTTGACGCCTTTGGCAGCGCCATCAGCTGGTTTGCCGAATCCATCGAACATGGTCTGCAAATACTACCGATCTGGGTTTTGGTAGGTTTCTTTATTGTGATGGGTGTGTGGCGGGTTGGCTTCAAGTTTGCACTATTTACGCTAATTGCCTTCCTGGTCATCATTGGTACCGGTTTTTGGGATCAGATGGTGGTGACGTTGGGATTGACCATTTCTGCAACGCTCATTAGTTTAGCGCTCGGCATTCCATTGGGTATATGGGCCGCAAATAGCAAAAGGGTGGCAATGGTTGTGCGTCCGATACTCGATCTGATGCAAACGATGCCCGCATTCGTGTACTTGATTCCAGCGGCGATGATGTTTGGTCTGGGGCGAGTACCAGGTATTATTTCGACCGTCATTTTTGCCATGCCACCAGCCGTTCGTTTAACCGCGCTTGGTATTCGTCATGTCAATAATGAGATTATTGAAGCAGGGCAAGCTTTTGGTTGCACGCCTTGGCAATTGCTCTATAAAGTACAGTTTCCAAATGCTTTGCCATCGATCATGGCAGGAATTAACCAAACGATTATGATGGCGTTATCGATGGTGATTATTGCATCAATGGTCGGTGCGGGTGGATTGGGTAACGATGTGTTGGCGAGTATTCAACGGCTGGATATTGGCCTTGGATTTGAAAGTGGCTTGAGCGTGGTATTGTTGGCGATTATTTTGGATCGGATTACTGAAAGTTTTGGCACCACGCCTGAAGCTGGCAAGGTACAGCGATTCTTTAAGTTGCGCAAAATGTTTAGCAAGCATCGGGCATCTTCGGAAAGCGGCGAGACAGCCGGTGTCCAGTTGACCCAATTGCCATAATAAAAGACTGGGAATTGCTTGAATGCGCGAGGGATTTCCCTCGCGTCCAGATCGGATGTCGGATGGAGATCACATGGCGTCGCAACAAGTACCCGCAATAGTTTTGTCCCAGCCTGCGGCATTAGCCGCTGCTTACAGTCACACTGGCGAATCAAAATTTGGCAACACCACGCATTTTGGTTTTTTGACGCTATCGAATTTTTCCATGATTGCCTTTTCGAGTGCGATCGAAGTTTTACGTATGGCGAACTATATCAGCGGTCAACCACTTTATCGCTGGTCTGTCATCAGCATGGATGGCCGCCCCGTACCGGCCAGCAATGGCTTGCCAGTGTCGCCGACGCAGACTCTGGAACAGGCGGGTATTCCAGACGTTCTGTTTGTCTGTGGCGGTGTCCATATTCATGACGCCGTCAATGAAAAACTATGTGCGCTTCTGTTGAAGCTGGCTCGCAGCCACGTCAAGCTTGGCGGTATATGCACTGGCAGCTATGCGTTGGTCAAAGCCGGATTGATGAACGGTTATCAATGTGCGATTCATTGGGAAAATCTTTCTGCGTTGCGTGAGGAATTTCCTAAAGTCCTCTTCTCTGAAGGATTATTTTCGATTGATCGGGATCGATTGAGTTGCTCCGGTGGCACCGCCCCAATTGACTTAATGCTGCATCTGACCGCCACCAGCTTCGGCAAGACGCTGGCTGCAGAAATTTCAGAGCAATTCATTCTCGAACGAATACGCGATAGCAATTATCAGCAACATATTCCGATTGCGGCGCGCCTGGGATTTAGTCGCAAGGAATTAATTGAAGTGGCGCGCCTGATGGAGTCGCATATCGAGGAGACCTTGTCTTTCGATGAAATCGCGCGATTGGTGGGGCTCTCCCAGCGTCAGTTGCAGCGTATGTTTAAATATTATCTTGATGTCACACCAACGCATTATTATTTGCAACTACGGTTGCGGCGCGCCCGTGAATTGTTGCTTCAGACTGCCATGTCAATCATGAGCGTCACCGTGGCTTGTGGATTTCAATCATCCTGCCACTTCAGTAAAGCGTACCGCAATCAGTTTGGACGATCACCGAGTAGTGAACGTCATTTACATCATCCATTTCTTGCCGCCACCGATCATTTGCTTCCGCGTGAAGAGCTGGATGCTTCGGGCGCTGCCGCAGCATCAAAGGTATTTGACGCAGACAGACAATAGGATGTCGCAATCTATCCACGTCGCACGGGTTGCGGAGTGTAATTTATAGGTATTGCACGGCGGCATACTATTGAAGAGTTAAAGCTGATGTGCGGCAATAAATAGTTACTTATGGTGACAAATCCCTGATTGATACACGATGTCTGATCCGGGGCTCTAAGAAACATACTGAATCTTGCGCCGCTACTTGCAATGAATTGCATAAGGCGTTAATCGTTAAATCAAGAAATAGAAAAGCATCTTTTTGTTGCCAGTTTTTATACTCGGCATGCCAGTTCTTTGTTCGGAGAAACGCAATGAAATGTTTTAATCGTAAGGTGATCGCTCGTGTTGCTGCGGTAGGGATGCTTAGCACCTTGATGTTAACAAATGTAGCATCGGCAAGCGAGGCAAAAGCTTGCCAAAATGTCCGATTTGCCGACGTCGGATGGACCGATATCGCCGCCACAACCGGTTTGGCATCGGTCGTGTATGACGCTTTGGGGTATCACACAACCAAAACCATCGCGTCGGTACCGATCACTTTTGCCGGTATAAAAAATAAGCAGATTGATATATTTTTAGGTTATTGGTCACCAACGATGGACCCGATGATCGCACCATTTTTGAAAGACAATAAGCTTAAAGTTTTGGCCGCCCCGAACCTCACCGGCGCGAAATATACGCTCGCTGTACCGAGTTACGTCTATGACGCTGGTCTAAAAACGTTCGGTGATATCGCAAAGTATTCGAAAGAACTGGACGGAAAAATTTATGGCATCGAACCTGGAAATGATGGCAATGCGGTGATATTGAAAATGCTTGGAAAAAACGAATACAACTTGAAAAGTTTCAAGCTGATTGAATCCAGTGAAGCGGGAATGATGGTCGAACTTGGTCGTGCGGTTAAACAAAAGAAATGGATCGTATTTCTTGGCTGGGAACCGCATCCAATGAACGTTCAACAAAAGATCAACTTTCTAACCGGTGGTGATGATGTGTTTGGACCAAATTATGGTGAAGCCAAAGTTTTTACAGTTCTTCCTGCGGACTATCAGGCGCGTTGTCCCAATGCCGATCAACTAGCCCAAAATTTACACTTTACGACTGACATGGAAAATCAGGTGATGCTACCGATCATGGAAAGAACCGACCCGAAAGAAGCAGCCAAGGCGTGGCTAAAAAAGAATCCTGACGTCCTCAGCAAGTGGTTAATGGGCGTGAAAACGTTTGATGGAAAAGAGGGTTTGCCAGCTGTGAAGGCAGCGCTTGGCTTGTGAGAAATTAATCATTATTTGTTTCCCCTTTCTGTCGCTTGCATTGCCGTTATCAAGAAAAAATATAACGACAAGCGTGTCGGAGAGGGAGGCGGAGAACGCTCCGGAAGAATTGGCCGCCGAATTTTATTTTTTAGCGGTATCAGCGACCCAATTTAACGGAAATATACACTCTGATTTTAATCAGGAGGAGATCATATGTCAGAAAATCGCGGTGTCGTCTATGTCGGTGACGGCAAGGTAGAAGTACATTCCATTCCGTTTCCAAAACTGGATAATCCCCAAGGTAAGAAAATTGCGCATGGCGTCATTTTAAAAGTTATTTCCACCAATATTTGTGGCTCAGATCAGCATATGGTGCGCGGTCGTACTACCGCACCAACTGGCTTGGTATTGGGACATGAAATTACGGGTGAAGTGATTGAATGCGGTTCGGACGTGGAGACGCTGAAAAAGGGTGATTTGGTATCAGTGCCGTTCAACGTTGCGTGCGGCCGCTGTCGGACATGCAAGGAGCAACACACTGGCGTATGCGAAACAGTCAACCCCGCCCGTGCTGGCGGCGCTTATGGCTACGTCGACATGGGTGGCTGGATTGGCGGTCAGTCAGAATATGTGATGGTGCCGTATGCCGACTTTAACTTATTGCGCTTTCCCGATAAGGATCAGGCAATGTCAAAAATCCGCGATCTGACATGCTTATCTGATATTTTGCCAACCGGTTATCACGGTGCGGTCACTGCGGGTGTGGGTCCCGGTACTACGGTGTACGTGGCCGGGGCGGGGCCGGTCGGCCTTGCCGCGGCAGCTTCTGCACGATTATTAGGCGCAGCGGTAGTGATCGTGGGTGACGTGAATCCTTTGCGTTTAATCCATGCGCGCAATGTCGGTTTTGAAACCGTCGATTTATCGCTCGATGCCACACTCAGCGATCAGATAGAAAAAATTCTTGGAACGCCCGAAGTCGATTGCGCCATTGATTGTGTTGGTTTTGAAGCGCGTGGTCATGGGCATGCTGGTGCACAGGAAGAGGCGCCAGCTACCGTACTCAACTCCTTGATGGAAATCACACGGGTTGCTGGCAAGATTGGTATTCCCGGCTTGTACGTTACTGAAGATCCTGGTGCAACTGATCTGGCCGCTAAAAAAGGCAGTCTTAGCATACGCCTGGGTTTAGGGTGGGCAAAGTCGCATAGCTTTCACACCGGTCAAACGCCAGTAATGAAGTACAACCGGCAATTGATGCAGGCGATCTTATGGGATCGGATCAAGATAGCAGACATTGTCGGTGTTGAAGTCATCACGCTGGATAGTGCTCCAAAAGGCTACGAACAGTTCGATGCAGGTGCTCCGAAAAAGTTTGTCATTGATCCACATAATTTGATCAAACGTGCGGCCTGATGATGGATTGGCGAGATCCGCTCATTAGCAGATAATGTCTTCAGCATCTTTATGCTCCAAAAAAAGAGCTTGATCGACTTGACGTGATCAAGCTCTTTTTGATTGACGGCTTTGTTGATTAAATGATGCGTTTTTTTAAATTAAGTTGTCATGCACGATAAGAGGTTTTTGATGAAAAATACACCGACTTACGGCCTTACTTTGTCCTGTCCAAGCGAGGTTGGTCAGGTCGCTGCCGTCGTCAAATTTTTGGCAGATCGACAGTGTTACATTGCTGAAATTGCAGTCTTTGACGATGATGATTTTCGTACCTTTTTTCTGCGATGTATCTTCCGCGCGCCCGAGGACGAATCTCTTCAGCAGGAGCGTTTACGTGCGGATTATTATGCACATTTATGCGCAGATTTTTCCGTCATAGCGGAACAATTTGGCATGCATTGGCAGATTCACGATATGCACCATCGTCCGAAAGTGGTCGTCATGGTGTCAAAGTTAGATCACTGTCTGGCTGATTTGCTGTTCCGTTGGAAAATGGGCGAGTTACCGATGGATTTCACCGCGATCATATCTAATCACCCCGATCTTGCACCGCTGGCGGCGGCGCACAATATTCCCTTCCATCATTTGCCGGTTACCCAGGAAACCAAGGCAGAGCAAGAGGGTGAAGTGTTAGCGTTGATCGCGGGTTACGGAGCAGAGCTGGTGGTGTTGGCGCGTTATATGCAAATATTTTCAGAGGAAACGAGTGCGACATTGCGTGGCAAGGCGATCAATATTCACCATTCTTTTCTACCCAGCTTTAAAGGAGCTAAACCTTACCATCAGGCATATCAACGCGGCGTCAAGCTCATTGGTGCGACATCTCATTTCATCACCGATGATCTGGATGAAGGCCCGATCATTGAGCAGGCGGTGGAGCGCGTCGACCATACTTATACGCCAGAAAAATTGTTAGCTGTCGGGCGGGATGTGGAGTGTCTGGCATTGTCGCGGGCAGTACAATATTTTATTGAACACAGGTTATTCGTCAATGCCAATCGGACGGTGATTTTGCAGTAGGACCAGTTACGGGTACGGGTGTTTCTTTGGAGTAATCGTTGTTAGTTTTACGGAGCGGATCGGTCAGCAATCAGGGTTGATTTTTTTTATTGAAACAATCTCTGTACGTACGTCGCTACTTCCAGCAGCGTGCCATTTAGGTCTCACGCAAGGAAGATTGCTGGCGGCGCTCTTGCGAGTAAGTCCCGGAAGGCAATGGGAGGCTTTTAACACGCAGAAGCGCATCCTCAGTGCATATATCGGTGCACATACCGGCGCAAATATGCATATTTCTCCATTTTTTGTCCACATCGTCCAGATTGTCCAGATTGTCAAAATCACCGCAAATCACACCAATTACGACATCCGTGTCGGAAAAATACAAACGCCTGTCATCTTTGGAAAATAGTGGTCGTTCCGTTGGATCAAGAATGGGTCAAGGAAAAGCGGACTGCGTAACCGCATCAAACCTAGGCGTTGGTTGAGGTTTGCCAAGGGGCGGCGGTTGTTTCGCCGGGTTTAGACGGTCGTTATTCCAACATATCGTATCTACTTCAAGGGAGTCGTGATGCACGTTCTGGAAAATAGTTTCAATGATTTCTTTTCTACAAGCACGCGATGAGCATTAGCACCTTTGATCTTTTTAAGGTTGGTATCGGGCCATCAAGCTCGCATACCGTCGGGCCGATGATCGCCGCGTCGCGGTTTGCCAGGTATTTGCAACAGAGTGGCTTGTTGGGAGCGGTCAGTGCAATACGCTCCGAGTTATATGGATCGCTTGGTGCAACGGGAAAAGGCCATGGCACCGACAAGGCAGTGTTGCTTGGGCTGGAGGGCTATTTGCCCGATCAGATAGACCCGGATTTTGTCGAGCCGCGCCTTACCGAGATACGTCGGACTAAACAGTTGCTGCTCAACGGTGCGCACCCGATAGCGTTAAGTGAAAAAGAGCATTTACTCTTTTTTCGCCGTGAATCGTTGCCGCAACACCCAAACGGCATGCGCTTTCTGGCCATGGATGCCAGCGGAAAAGTGCTTGCGCAAAAGGAGTATTACTCGGTTGGCGGTGGCTTTGTCGTCAGTCAGGAAGGGCAGCCGATCAATGGCGTGCAGGTGAACGGGCCAGATGTGGCCCATCCGTTTCATTCTGGAGATGACCTGCTGCGGATTTGCAGGGAAAAAGAGTTGACCATCGCGCAATTGATGATGGAAAACGAAAAGTATTGGCGCACCGCAGAGGAAGTGCGCAGCAAGTTGCTTGGTATTTGGGATGTGATGGCTGGTGCGATTAAGCGTGGTTGCGCCACTGATGGCGAGTTGCCCGGACCGATGCGCGTTAAGCGTCGTGCGCATGAGTTATCGCAGCAACTTCGGAATCGCTCTGAAGAGTCACTTAATGATCCGCTCTCGATGCTGGATTGGGTGAATCTGTATGCGATGGCTGTCAATGAAGAAAACGCTGCGGGCGGGCGGATCGTCACGGCACCGACCAATGGTGCGGCAGGCGTCATTCCCGCAGTGTTGCAGTATTACATCAAGTTTGTGCCGGGTGCCAATCTTGATGGCGTGATGACTTTCTTGCTGACGGCCGCCGCGATTGGATTGATCTATAAAGAAAACGCTTCTATCTCAGGTGCAGAAGTTGGCTGTCAGGGCGAAGTCGGTGTTGCCTGTTCGATGGCGGCGGGTGCGCTTGCATCAGTGCAAGGCGGTACGACAGAGCAGATCGAGAACGCAGCCGAAATCGGGATGGAGCACAACCTTGGTATGACCTGTGATCCGGTTGGCGGGCTGGTACAAATCCCTTGCATTGAGCGCAATGCGATGGGCGCGGTCAAGGCCATCAATGCTGCCAGAATGGCGTTACGCGGAAACGGCAAACATTATGTATCGCTAGATAAAGTGATCAAAACCATGATGCAGACCGGTGCTGATATGAAGACCAAATATAAAGAAACATCGCGTGGTGGACTGGCGGTCAACGTGATTGAATGCTGACCAATCGTGATCATCAAGGCTGATTCAGCATACATCATCAAGTTTAAAAATTTTATCCGATCATCCAAACCAGTTATCCATATTTTATACAGCACCCGCATTCTTTTAGGAAAATCATGCGTAATTATTCGATATTCAGTTTGATCCGTAACGGACTTTCTTACCATGAAAACTGGCAGCGGGCCTGGAAAAGCCCTGAGCCAAAAACTGAGTATGACATTGTCATTATTGGTGGCGGCGGTCATGGTCTGGCGACGGCTTATTATCTGGCAAAAGTACACGGTCTGCGCAATATTGCGGTGATCGAAAAAGGCTGGATCGGCGGTGGCAATACGGCTCGTAATACCACCATCGTACGTTCAAATTATTTGTGGGATGAGTCTGCGGGCCTGTATGAAAAAGCCATGCAGTTGTGGGAAGGCCTTTCCGAAGATTTGAACTATAACGTCATGTTCAGCCAGCGTGGCGTGATGAATCTGGCGCATACCTTGCAAGACGTACGCGATACCGATCGTCGGATTAATGCCAATCGTCTTAACGGCGTTGACGCTGAATGGCTGACACCAGCGCAGGTGAAAGAAATCGTTCCGATCATTAACTTGAATAGCCACTATCCAGTACTTGGCGCATCGTTTCAACGGCGTGGTGGTGTGGCGCGCCATGATGCGGTGGCGTGGGGTTATGCACGGGGTGCGGATGCACGCGGCGTCGATATTTTGCAGAACTGCGGCGTGACCGGTATCCGTCGTGAAAACGGTGCGGTGACCGGGGTAGAAACAGTCAAGGGCTTTATCAAGGCTAAAAAAGTAGCGGTAGTGGCCGCGGGTAGTTCCAGTTTGATTGCCAGCATGGCTGGAATCAGATTACCGCTGGAAAGCCATCCGCTGCAAGCGTTGGTATCAGAGCCAATTAAACCAATCATTGATACGGTTGTGATGTCGAACGCCGTCCACGCGTATTTAAGTCAATCCGATAAAGGCGATCTGGTGATCGGCGCGGGGGTCGATCAATACACCGGTTATGGCCAGCGTGGAAGCTATCAAACCATCGAGAGTACGTTGCAGGCAATTGTGGAAATGTTTCCGGTGTTGAGCCGGGTTCGCATGAATCGGCAATGGGGTGGCATTGTGGATGTGTCGCCGGATGCATGCCCGATTATCTCGCTGACCGATATTAAGGGTTTGTACTTTAACTGCGGATGGGGAACCGGCGGCTTTAAAGCCACGCCAGGATCAGGTTGGGTGTTTGCCCACACCATCGCTAACGATAGTCCGCATCCGCTGAATGCACCATTCTCGTTGGATCGCTTTTATACCGGCCATCTGATCGATGAGCATGGCGCTGCAGCGGTTGCACATTAAACGCTTGGCAACAATGCCGACGAGAAGAACAAAGCATACCCCATTATAAAAGACAGATTCTGGAGAAATACCATGTTATTGATCACTTGCCCATGGTGCGGGCCGCGTGCAGAGAGCGAATTTCATTGCGGTGGTGAGGCGGATATTGCGCGCCCTTTAAATACAGAGAATTTAACTGATAAAGAATGGGGCGACTACCTGTTCATGCGCAAAAATCCACGCGGTGTGCACCGTGAACAATGGGTGCATAACCAGGGTTGTCGTCGCTGGTTCATGGCTGAGCGCGATACGGTCACGTATGAAATTTTGGGATATAGCAAGTTTGGTGATGGTGTTGTTCATCAGGGCGCATCTGTTGGTAAAGAAATTGCAGCAGTGGCATCGGTAGCAGCGTCGACTGTGACGTCGACAGCAGCGGGGAGCGCAGTATGAACGCCGTAACCAAGGTGGATAGTAAGTTGGACACCAAGCCATCCATGGAACCAACTAAAAATCAAAGTCATCGTTTGATGGAAGGCGGCAGAATCAATCGCCAACAACCGGTCATGTTTTCCTTTAATGGTAAAACTTATCAAGGGTTTCACGGCGATACGTTGGCGTCCGCGTTACTCGCGAATGGCGTCCATTTTGTTGCACGCAGCTGGAAATATCATCGGCCGCGCGGGATTGTCACCGCCGGTGTTGAGGAGCCGAATGCATTGGTGCAACTCGAAACTGGCGCTTACACGGTCCCGAATGCCCGCGCTACAGAGCTTGAGCTTTACCATGGGCTGACTGCGACCAGCGTCAACGCTAAGCCGAACATCGAAAATGATCGGATGGCGGTGAATCAACTCATTGCGCGTTTTATTCCAGCCGGGTTTTACTACAAAACATTTAAGTGGCCGCGTAGTTGGTGGGGCAAGTATGAGGAAGTGATCCGCGCCGCTGCCGGTTTGGGCAAGGCACCTGCCGAACTGGACCCTGATCGTTACGAGAAAACCTATGCCCATTGCGACGTCTTGATCGCCGGTGGCGGACCTGCGGGTTTGGCTGCCGCCTGGGTCGCTGGCAAATCCGGTGCGCGTGTGATTCTGGTGGATGATCAGGCTGAACTGGGCGGCAGTCTGTTGTCTGGCCCGGCTATCATCGACGGCAAGCCCGCCACGGCGTGGGCGGCACATATTGCAGCAGAATTGCGCAACATGCCGGAGGTGATAGTCCTGACGCGCAGTACGGTGTTTGGCTATCAGGATCACAATCTGTTGACGGTCGCAGAGCGATTGACCGAGCACTTGCCATTGATTTCACGCGGAAAATTACGCGAGCGTCTTTGGAAAGTCAGGGCCAAACATGTGATTCTGGCGACCGGTGCACACGAGCGTCCTATCGTATTTGGCAATAATGATTTGCCGGGCATCATGCTGGCTTCCGCAATTTCGACTTATATCCATCGGTATGGCGTATTGCCGGGTCGCAATGCAGTGATTTTTACGAATAACGATGATGGCTATCAGTCTGCGCTCGATCTAAAAAGCGTCGGTGCGCAAGTCATGGTGATTGATCCGCGTGCCGCCAGTAATAGCAGTTTGCCTGCGTTGGCTAAACGTCACGGCATTACCATCATCAATAACGCGGTAGTGGTTGCGGCCACAGGTGGTCGCCATGTCAAGTCGGTCGAAGTGGCCACGCACGTTGATGGCGTACCGGGAGCGGCGATCAATACGTTCTCCTGCGATCTGATCGGGATGTCAGGCGGTTGGAATCCAGTGCTGCACCTTTTTGCACAATCGGGTGGAAAAGCACAATGGGATAATGGAAAAGCGTGTTTCGTCCCCGGTTCTGCGATGCAAAAGGAAACCAGCGTCGGTGCTGCCAATGGCGATTTTAGGTTGGGTGGTGCGCTGCGTGATGGTGCACTAGCGGCACAACACGCGGTCAATGCGCTACATTTTAAATTATCAGCTATACCAACCTGGAAAGTCGCCGATATTGCGGAAGCGCCGATATTCCCTTTATGGTTGGTGGGAGATCGCACACGCGTCGGACGTGGCCCGAAACAATTTGTCGATTATCAAAATGATGTGTCGGCGGCGGATATTTATCTCGCGGCGCGTGAAGGTTATCACTCGGTCGAGCACGTGAAGCGATATACCGCGCTGGGCTTTGGTACCGATCAGGGTAAGTTGGGCAACATTAACGGAATGGCAATTCTCGCCGAAGTATTAGGCAAGACCATTCCTGAAACCGGCACCACGACTTTCCGCCCAAACTATACGCCGGTCACATTCGGCACTGTGGCTGGACGCGAATTGGGTGATTTTTTGACGCCGATTCGCAAAACTTGCATCCACGAATGGCATGAAGAACAGGGGGCGTTGTTTGAAGATGTCGGCAACTGGAAGCGTCCCTGGTATTACCCGCGCGGTAATGAAAATTTGCATCAGGCGGTGGCGCGGGAATGTCTGTCCGCTCGCAATAGTGTTGGGATATTGGATGCATCGACCCTTGGAAAAATCGATGTGCAAGGCCCCGATGCGATCACATTGCTGAACTGGATGTACACCAATCCGTGGAACAAACTTGAAGTCGGAAAGTGCCGTTATGGTTTGATGCTGGATGAGAACGGTATGGTCTTCGACGATGGCGTTACAGTGCGTCTCGGTGAACAGCATTTTTTGATGAGTACGACAACCGGCGGTGCAGCGCGCGTGCTCGACTGGATGGAGCGCTGGCTGCAAACTGAGTGGCCGGACCTGAAAGTTAATCTGACCTCGGTCACGGATCATTTTGCAACCTTTGCCGTGGTGGGTCCAAAGGCGCGTCAGGTATTGCAAAAAGTGTGCAAAGATATTGATTTTTCGAACGCGGCATTTCCTTTCATGTCGTTTCGCGACGGATCGATTAAGGATGTTGTCACCCGCATTATGCGCATCAGTTTTTCGGGCGAGCTGTCGTATGAAGTCAATGTGCCTGCAAACATGGGGCGGGCCATTTGGGATGCGATTATTGCCGCTGGTGAAGAATTTGATATCACGCCGTACGGCACCGAAACCATGCATGTATTGCGGGCAGAAAAGGGTTACATCATCGTTGGTCAGGATACTGATGGCTCGGTGACGCCGTTTGATCTGGGGATGGGTGGCCTATGCGCAAAATCGAAAGACTTTCTTGGTAAGCGTTCATTGACGCGCTCTGATACCGCGAAGGAAGGACGCAAGCAACTGGTCGGCCTGCTCACGAATGACCCCGCATTTGTATTACCTGAAGGTGGACAAATTCTGGTCGCACCAACGGATGGTAATGCGCCTTCGACCAAGATGATCGGGCATGTCACATCCAGTTATTTTAGCCCGATTTTACAGCGCTCAATTGCCTTTGCGCTGATCAAAGGCGGATTAAGCAAGATGGGCGAGAGCGTTACCGTTCCGACTGCATCGGGTGGTTATGTCAACGCCAAAATTAACAGTCTGGTTTTTTATGATGTAGAAGGAGTTCGTCAACATGTTGAATGATGCCAACCACCTGTCTCAGGATTTCAAACCGCAAGATCTTCGGGCCCCTGCGCCGATAATCAATCTATCAGGTGCATTGAAAATGACGTCGCCACTAGCCAGCGTGGCGGGATTAATGGGACCGCTTTCTTCCGGAACGAATCAGGCCTTTAGCGTTTATGAACGACCGTTTCTGGAGTTAATTAACGTCAAAGGAGAGGCTCACTCTGATGTGTTTCTGGCGGCAATCAAAAAGGCAACCGGCGCAACGTTACCGCTAGTACCGAATACCGTTTCGGAAAGCGATGATTACATCATCTATTGGCTCGCTCCCAACGAGTGGTTGATTCAGTCAACCCAACCGCGCGTGTCGGTAATTGATGCTGCACTGGGAAAATTTCTGGCGGGACAATTCGCCTCGGTTGTGGATATTAGCAGTGGCAATACAACCCTTGTCATGATGGGTGAAAAAGTACGTTCCGTTTTGCAGAAAGGTTGCCCACTCGATTTTCATTCAAGGGTTTTTACGGTTGGACAGTGCGCACAAAGTCATTATTTCAAAGCTGGTATCGTGCTGCGACCGCTTGCTAATGGCAATGTCGAAGTGATCATCCGTCGTAGTTTTGCCGATTATTTTGGTCGCATTCTGGTTGATGCCGCCGAGGAGTATGTTTCATGAAAAGTGAACATATTGCCAGCGGCGTGCGTTGGCAAATATTTATCGAAGGGTTACATTTGATGACGTATGTGGGTTTGCATGCGCATGAATATCAGCAGCAGCAAGCAGTCGAATTGGATATCGAAATGTCTTACCGGCCTGGTCGGCAACAAGGACAACAAAGCGATCATGCTGATTCGATTATCGACTATGACCAATACTGCACCTTGTTATCCACGTTTATGCAGGAAAAGCCGCATACATGCTTGCTGGAAACCCTGGCGTCAGAGGTTGCAAGCTTATCGTTTCGTGACTATCCAATGCTGGAAGAGATTAAGGTCGCGATCCATAAACCAAAGATCCGTGCGAATGCAGCGCGGCTTGGTGTATCGGCTTGCTGGACCAGATGGAGTTATGAAACATTACTGATTCAGCAGCCACAAGAGGTTGTCATGAATACATAATGTTGCGTCGCAACAGACTTAATGTTATCAATTAATGTAAGAAAAAAATGGTTGAATCAGCGTGTTTTGAATAGGTGGTCTAAGATTTGTTAAGATGCTGCATGTCCGTAAGGCATGCTTTTATAAGAGGCCTGCAATTTGCAGGCCTTTTTGTTTGTGGCACGCATTTTGGTGTGCATTGAGGTGGCCATTGTGGTGTAAGTTGAGGTGGTTAAAAAATTATTCTTTAACGTTTAATTTGTCCACGTTTGGGCTATCATTTCGAGCACAAGAATAATCGCGCCGATCGCCAACGGTTATGGCTAATGGCGCCGTGACGGATCACCAATTTCGACGTTGACCGTCGTATTGATATATTTTCTTTGAGACATTTTTCACCTATTTTGGAGACATATCATGACTAAAGACAAGACTTTGTCACCCGCCGAACAGGCACTGCGCGAAGATGCGCTTGAGTATCACCGCAGCCCTTCGCGCGGAAAAATTAAGGTTGTTCCGACTAAGCCGTTGTCGAATCAGCGCGATTTGTCGCTGGCTTATTCGCCCGGCGTTGCATACGCCTGTCTGGCGATTGAAGAGAATCCGGAATTGGCGGTTGACTTTACATCGCGCGCTAATTTGGTGGGCGTTATCACTAACGGCACTGCGGTGCTTGGTTTGGGTGACATCGGTCCATTGGCGAGTAAGCCGGTGATGGAAGGTAAGGCGTGTTTGTTTCAAACTTTTGCTGGTATTGATGTGTTTGACATCGAATTGGCAGAACGTGATCCTGACAAACTGGTCGAGATGATCGCTGCGTTGGAACCGACGTTAGGCGGCATCAACCTGGAAGACATCAAGGCGCCAGAATGTTTCTACATTGAAAAAAAACTACGTGAACGGATGAACATTCCGGTGTTTCATGACGACCAACATGGCACCGCAATTATCTCCGCTGCTGCGTTGTTAAACGGATTGGAACTGGTTAATAAGAATATCGGCGAGATTAAGCTGGTGGCGTCTGGCGCTGGTGCTGCCGCCATTGCTTGTCTGGACCTGATGGTTGAGCTTGGTGTACAGCGTGAGAATATGTTCGTCTGCGATTCTCGCGGCGTCATACACGATGCGCGCGAAGATAAACTCGATGAATCAAAGCAGCGTTATGTCAGAAAAACTTCAGCCCGGACTTTGGCCGACGCCATTAAAGGTGCGGATGTGTTTTTGGGTTGTTCCGCGGCTGGCGTCTTGACGCCAGAGATGGTCAAGACGATGGGTACGCAGCCGATCATTTTGGCGCTGGCAAATCCGGAGCCGGAAATTCGTCCGGAATTGGCATTAGCTGCACGTCCGGATTGTATTATCGCAACTGGCCGTTCGGATTATCCGAATCAGGTGAATAACGTTTTGTGCTTCCCGTACATCTTTCGTGGCGCGTTGGATTGCGGCGCAACGCGGATTACTGAGGCAATGAAAATCGCTTGTGTACGTGAAATTGCCGATCTGGCGAAAGCCGAGATTAGCGAAGAAGTAGCGAGCGCATACGCAGGGCAAGAACTGCGTTTTGGGCCGGAATACATTATTCCGAAACCTTTTGATTCACGGTTGATTTTGCGTATCGCGCCAGCAGTCGCACGCGCAGCCGAAGAATCCGGTGTGGCCACACGACCAATCAAGGATATGGTCGCCTATCGCCAGTCATTGACACGCTTTGTTACCCATACCGGCATGTTTATGCGTCCAGTCTTTGAAGCTGCGCGTCTTGACCCCCAGCGTATCGTCTATGCCGAGGGTGAGGACGAACGGGTCTTGCGTGCAGTGCAAATCGCGTTGGAAGAAAAATTGGTCCGTCCTATTTTGATCGGCCGTCCGGCTGTGATCGAGGCACGTATCGAGCGCGCCGGTTTGCGGCTTAAAGTCGGCCGGGATTTCGAGCTGGTCAATCCGGAAGACGATGCACGCTTTCGTCAATATTGGGAGGCATACCACGAACTCAAGGCGCGTGATGGCGTCACGCCGGAAATGGCCAAATCCATGCTGCGTCGTTCCAACACGATTATCGCGGCAATGCTGGTCAAACTAGGTGATGCAGACGGTATGTTGTGCGGCTTGGTCGGACGCTTCGATGGTCATCTGGAACATGTTGGCGACATCATTGGTTTGCGTGAAGGCGCGAAAGGCTTTGCCACGCTCAACGGATTAGTGCTGGATCGGCACACGCTCTTCATTGCTGACACCTCCGTCAACGATGATCCGACTGCCGAACAATTAGCGGACATTGCCGCCATGGCGGTTGAAGAAGTACGGCGTTTTGGCGTGCCGCCAAAAGTGGCATTTTTGTCGCATTCCATGTTCGGCTCCAGCACTCGCCCATCGGCTTTGAAGATGCGCGCAGCAAGAAACGTATTCGCCGCGCGCATGCCGGATGTGGAATCCGATGGTGAAATGCACGGCGACGCAGCATTGAGCGCAGATATCCGTGCCCAATATCTGCCAAAATCGACACTGACCGGAAACGCTAATGTGTTGATCATGCCAAATCTGGATTCGGCCAATATCCTGTTCAATGTATTGAAGATGACCGGTGGACAGGGCGTCACAGTTGGCCCGGTATTATTGGGTGCGGCGGCGGCGGTGCATGTTCTGACACCTTCCGCTACCGTACGCAGGGTGGTCAATATGACAGCGTTGGTGGTGGCGAATGCGATCTCTAAAAAGCAGGGTAACTAATGGCGTCGCTTAGTTAATGTGAGCTGGCAAATCTCATAGGTCACAAGATGCTCTCCCCGACGGTTGTTCAGGGAGGGCATTTTTGTTTATAGCGTTAAATTAAAATAGGACGGCATTTGTTAAGTTAAATGTTGTATTTTTATCCTTTATTGTTTTCCTCAGCATAGTCGGCTGTGAGCCTGTTAGAAGTGGATTTTAGGGAGAGCTTTTAACATCTGAACGGGAAAGCTGCACGGTTTTATGCAGATCAATCAAAAAATAGAGAAAGACAAGTCAGGATCGCGGTAATATCGCGAGCACAAGTGGAGCGGTGCATGAGGAAAAGTGCACGAGGAACAGTGCAGCTCAGCAGTTCAGGTGCGCACCTTAGGAGCATTTGGCCGAATCGGGATACCCAGACAGCGCGAATACCTCGGATAGTTGCAAAGGAGCAAAGTGAATGAGGTCATTTAACTCAGTCGTGCCTTCCCAGCTTAGCCGGTGATGACATCTAATTTTTAAACGTTTGACTAATGAAAATCTACAAAAGAGGGTTATATGCAAATTAAAGATAAATGTTTTCTCATCAGCGGTGGCGGTTCCGGCCTCGGCGCAGCAACTGCACGCATGATCATTCAAGAAGGCGGGCAGGTTGTTATTGCTGATCTGAATCAGGAAGCTGGTACCGCGTTAGCCAGTGAACTTGGCAGCCGTGCACATTTTGTCGTGACCGACGTTAGCAATGAAGCGAGTGCTCAGGCGGCGGTCAATGCGGCGGTGTCAGTGTTTGGTGGATTGCACGGCTTGGTCAATTGTGCGGGTGTCGCACCGGCTAAAAAAGTACTCGGTAAAGAAGGTCCACACGGTTTCGATGATTTCGCCCGTGTAATTCAGATTAATTTAATCGGCACATTCAATATGCTGCGTTTGGCAGCAGAAGCCATTAGTAAGACTGAACCGAATGCAGACGGTGAACGCGGCGTGATCATCAACACTGCTTCAGTTGCAGCGTTTGACGGTCAGATTGGTCAAGCCGCTTATGCGTCGTCCAAAGGCGGTGTCGTGGCGTTGACGTTGCCGGTGGCACGCGAATTGGCACGTTTTGGTATTCGTGTGATGACTATTGCGCCGGGCATTATGGAAACGCCGATGTTGTTGGGTATGCCAACCGAAGTGCAAGATGCGCTGGGTAAGACAGTACCGTTTCCAGCGCGTATGGGTAAGCCGGCAGAATTTGCCGGGTTGGTAAAAACAATTGTCGAAAACGCTTATCTTAACGGCGAAGTCATTCGTCTAGATGGCGGAATCCGGATGACTGCGAAGTGATACCAGTCGTCAGATAACAAAGATTGAAGCATCAAGGCAGTGCGAAGGAAATGGATAGTCGCATTTGCTTTGATGTCATTAATAAAGACTCTTTATTCGGACACTTGCCCGATATGCGTTGGGCGCCACGCCGATGCCACTTAAATACAATACGCAAAAGATCGGTTTCGGTGTCTGTTGATATTCCCCATTGCAGGCCGGATGCTAAAAAGATTGTCCGTGTGTCTGCCGGATCAAAGATGAGAACAATTTAGGAAAAGGTTTCAAAGCGTGTATCAAAAAATTGGTGCGAGACTCGTTACCAAAGCAACGTTGTAACTGCCGTCCCACCCAAAGTCGCCTGCCGAACTGCGTTTTCCATTGATCCACATATTGCTGCTCCATTTGATGCCGGGTAACATGATTCTGTAAAAAAGCATCTATGCATCTGAAGGCGATCTGGGTGCCATGTAGCGACATGCTCATCCCATTGCCACATAACGGAGAAATCATGCCAGCGGCATCACCTATGAACAATATATGATTTTCTGCCTGGTTTTTTTTCTCAAAACTGATCTGGGAAATAGTAAGAGGCCGCTCATAACAATCCTCCATTGAAGAAAATACCTTTTTTAAAAAAGGGTTCTTTTGCAAGATATTCTTTTCCATGAGCGGAATTGAGTTGCCACTCAAGTGCAAATTTTCAGCCGTGGTCATGTAGCAGAGACAATAACGGTCATCCTCTATTTTCGAAATGCCGCAATACCCATCCTTAAAATTATGCAGGGCAATTACGTCCGCATTGAGATTCGCTCGCACATGGTATTTCACGCCAATATAATTATTCAGTTTCGTAGATTTTTTCAGAGTGAAAGCTCGTTTCCACTTTACATCGAGATTGCTGCGCTTCCCAAACGTTCCGCAGATAACCTTTGCCTGGAAATTTCCTGCAGAGGTCTGAATATGGAATAAAGACTTTTCAAAGGCAATATCCATCACCTTGGTGGCCTCATATAAAACCACCCCGCTGGTCTGTGCGAAGACAGCCAACGCCGCATCTATTTTATGTCTGCTTATGCCAAAGCCCCCAAGCGGCAATTCCTGCTCGATCGAGGCCCCATTGGGTGCCGAGATCAATACCTTCCGAATGATAGGCAGGTTCCAGTCATTGAGAGGCTGCCCTAACTCTTCCAGAAACTCCCAGCTCTCCATGGAGATATATTCCCCACAGACCTTATGAAAAGGATAGGTTTCTTTTTCGAAAAGAGCCACGGAATAGCCCTCTCTGACTAATTGAATAGAAAGAGCCAGGCCGGCCAGCCCTCCGCCCGCGATGGCTACATCATATGGATTGGCATTGTTCGACTCAGAACGTTCAACGTTCATTTTCTGTCCTGCTCACTATCAACCACCGGAACGCCCATTTCCATTGTATGGTGTAAGGATCGGCGCCAGCCTCAAACAGTATTTTCTCCCAATCCCTTTGCGTAAAACCCCGCAGGACGGATACCGGGGCATCATTTTTTACCAGATAAGAGCTTGACAACCATCCGGTCAACCACCGTATGGCGTAATACGCTATACGGTGTCGGTGCAAATCGTTGATATACCAGCCGACTCTTGCTTTTCCTCTCATCCACCCTAACATGAACACCAAGTCCTCATCCGTAAAGTGGTGGCAGAACAAAGAAGAAAAAATGATATCCGGCTTTTCTTCACCGAAAAGAACATCTTGGTAATCCGAGTGTATCCACTTTGCATTTTCTCCCTGCCATTTCCCCCGGGCTACTTCTATACAATACGCATTACTATCAATACCGGTTACGCTCACCTCGATCTGCCGCTGCTTGCAGTACTTGCTGAGTACCCTCAGGTTGTCACCGCCACCGCAGCCGATCTCGCAAATAGTCACCCGTTTTCTGTTGTTTAATAATTGCTTAAGCCCGGATAGGCTGATAGCGTGACCGCCGAGCCACGTATTGATGAAATCCAGTTCCTGCATAGTCTTTTCAATATCTTTAAAGGCAATCCCGTCACCGTCGAGCAATTCTTTTTGGTAGCTCCGCTTTGAGATATCCATAGATTTTCCTGATCAGGTTAAAAGACAGCTTTTACGCGTTTCTGAATTTATTTTCTCAAAAGCGGCAGTCTACGGATTTTCCAAATTGGGCGACTCTGTTCGATCCACAGCCGTTTGGGATTTTAAATAGCCTGCCGAGAAGCCTTCCATGTCTTTGCAGTTCACAAAAAATAGGCGAGATCGAGCCGGCATGATGGTCTTTATTCCAAAAGAGGCTGCTTAAAAAAATCAAGGGAGCAGTTTTAGCAAAATGTCAGTTATGGCAGTCTTCATCATCGCCTGGAAAAATTGAAACCAGACGCCAACATTTCGTGGGAGTCTGCGCCAGAACGCTATTCCGGCAAATCAGGATTTTCTCATCACAGAACCAAATATTGTCAAACCTGGGCCAAAGGCGAGGGAAACAATGATTTTCCCGCTAGATATAGTTGCATCCTCTACTAAATTTTTCCAAATGTGGGGAAGAGTCGCCGAAGACATATTCCCGCGAGAAAAAAGAATTTCTTGGCTATGTTGAACCTGATCTTCCCTTAATCCGAGCAAAGACTGAACCGAATCAATTATTTTTGGACCTCCAGGATGAATGGCAAAAATACCATTTTGAAAAATTTCTTTTATGGGAAGCTGAGCCTCACTAAGCATTTCAGAAACAAAAGTCAAAACATGCTTGGCTATTTTTTTAGGAACCTCTCTGGAAAGCGTCATTGTCATCCCCCAACTATCAGGTGACCATGTCATCAGTTCTTCTGTGTCTTCAATGATTTCTTCCTTGATCACGATGAGTGCCAAAGTATTCTTCGATTCAGCATCAAATGGCTGCAAAGAATATTTTATATGGCCATCCGCAAAAAGGCTTTGAATCACTATTTGCTCTGGTGAGTGATCAGTAAGATTGACATGAAGACTGCACATTTCTGTATGAACAATGTCGATCGTATTAACGCCCGCTGATGGGGAATTTTTCTTTTTTTGCAATGCCGATAGCAACCCTTCGGCGAGGCGAATACTGGGAATGGAAGCATAACAACCCATATGATAGGCATGGGTGACATTTGTTTTTTTCATCCATCTATTAAGATTTACGAGACTTTGAGCCGGACTCGGTGAAAAGTAGCCGGTACAACTCACATGAATAATATGTTCAGGTGGATGAGACTCTTGAGGGAAAAATCTATGAAAAAGAGAGCGCGATCTTTCTCGGAAAAATTTCGTTCTTTGCCCCATGTCTTTTCCATAAAGGGAAGTTGTAGGAATATCTCCCTGAGGCAAATTCAAGTTGTATAAGCGCAATTCATCCCACTTAATATTTCCTACATCGAGGACATCAAAAGAGCGAGTGGAAATCCGCGATTTTTTACAACCGAAGAGCTCAAAACTCTTGCGCATTTTAGAATTAAGTTGATCCCATGATTCTTTAATTTCTCCATTTTCCTTCGGTGTCCGTAGAGTCTCCACGCGCGCATGGGCAGCCGCCAGCCAACATAAGATATCATCCTGATCATAAGTGGCATGAGGCATGACAACTGTAAAATCAGAAAGTTGAGCAATTATTATGGAAGTTGTGGTCATTCTTCACTCCTCGCTTAAGAAATTAATCTTGAATGCCTGAAACTTAAACTTAAACTTAAGAAAAATTTTGTCGATTCACTTAATTTTTTGGAGTAGCTATGAACCACGCCTAAGCTTGCTGCTCAAGCCTAGCATCGGAAACTGGAATGTTTTACAGCTTGACTTTCATGCAAACCCAATGAGAATGCAGTTGCCATTTCTGATAGACTTGTCGGCTAGGTAATTATTGCCGTGAATTTTTGATGGTGGCTGAAGGGGGTAAATGAAACGTTATCTCCTTGATAGTGGTGTCTTCTGCTGCGTGGCTTGTGAATTGGCACGTTTTGGTATTCGGGTGATGGCTATTGCGCCTCGCATTATGGAAACGCCGATGTTGTTGGGTATGCCAACCGAAGTGCAAGATGCGCTGGGTAAGACAGTACCGTTTGCAGCGCGTATGGGTAAGCCGGCAGAATTTGCCGGGTTGGTAAACACAATTGTCGAAAACGCTTATCTTAACGGCGAAGTCATTCGTCTAGATGGCGGAATCTGCATGACTGCGAAGTGATGTCAGTCGTCAGATAACAAAGATTGAAGTATCAAGGCAGTGCGTAAGAAAGTGACAGTCGCATTTGCTTTGATGTCTACGAACCATTCACTTAATCAGGACTATTCTTTCTAAAATTCGCCCGATATGCATGAGGTGCTACGCCGAGGCGCTTGTTAAATACAATGCGCATGCGATCAGCATTGCCAAAACCACAATCGTATGCGACCGCCTTCAGCGCGTCATCGGTACTTTCAAGAAAATAGCGGGCCGTATCTACGCGTGCGCGTTCGACAAACTCATGTGGTGTCACGCTTGTCAATTGCAAAAACATACGCGCAAAATGACGTGTGCTCATACCAGCCACTTCGGCGAGTTTTTCGACCGTAAAGCGTTCTCTAATATGCTCCATCACATAGATTTGTACCTTGGCGACTGGCGATGTATCGTCTGTGGGAGCAACGAGGAAAGGACTAAACTGAGATTGACCACCCCGACGCTGAGCAAACACGACCAGGCGCTTTGCTACCGCAAGTGCGATCTTTGGACCGTGATCTTCTGCTACTAATGCCAGCGCACCATCAATCCCTGCCGTCACACCAGCGGAGGTTAGCAGATTTCCATCGCGAATGTATATACGATCAAGTTGAACCCGCGCACGCGGAAATTGTTGCGCTAATTGCGGTGCATTTTGCCAGTGTGTCGTGACATGGCGATCATTGATCAGCCCTGCGTGGCCAAGTGCAAAGGCACCCGTGCATATCGATCCAAAGCGTTCGCAGCGTGAAGCGACATTAATTAACCATGCGATTAGCTGCGAATCTGGTGCGTCAATTGGTAGCTTGGGTCCACCTGCTACTAACGCGGTGTTATAGGGGCCGTTGGCTTCGGCAAACGTTACATCCGCAAGCAAACGCATGCCGTTCGAAGCGCGCACGGCATCCTTGGTTGCGCTTACTAATGTTATCGCATAGCCGTTACCGGGAGAAACGAAATTATTTGCCTCAACAAAAACATCGAGCGGTCCGGCAACATCAAGCGCTTGAACACCAGAAAAAATCGCAATGGCAATAGTTCGCATCGAAGATACCCTTGAGTGAGTCAAATAGCCGGTCGGACGTAGAGCGGCGGCGTCGCGAAATATCGCACTTTCAGATCATTTTGTAGCTGATTGTCGGTGGGGACGCCACGCCACGTCCGAAAGTTTTTTGGCTACCGAACGAAATACTACATGAAATCATAGTATCGGTGATGGCTGGATAAGGCGTGCGGTTGGCTGTGTTCAACGCATGCTCCGCATTGTACCGAAGCATTCTTCCCATTAAAGTGAACTGCATTGCACGCTAGCATTAAGAGAGTCAGGCGCGCAAGGAATGGCTGACTTCTGCCACATTTGATCGCGTGTAATTGTCACGACTATGGTGTCTTTTGTATCTGTTGTGATGATTGTCGGCCACTTTTTATTTGAACAACGCATTGTCGCTGCCTTGATCAGCGCAGTGCGATCTGGAGAATTTTATGAGCAATTTTATCGCAGGTATCCACGTTCCTGATAGCCGGATGGCGCGGGACGCAACGCAACTGGTTCGAGACACTGAAACGGATTTATTGTTTCATCATTCGACTCGGGTATTTTTATTTGGCGCATTGACTGGAGAGCGCAAAAAGCTGAAGTACGATCCAGAACTGCTTTACATCGGCGCCATGTTCCATGATATGGGGCTCATCGAGACATATAGTAGCAAACATGACCGCTTCGAAGTGGATGGCGCAAACGCCGCACGTGATTTTTTAAAGGGATACGGTATTGGCGAGGCTGATATTGAGCAGGTGTGGGACGCCATCGCATTGCATACTACGCCGGGAATTACACAATACAAGAAACCTGTTGTGGCACTGGTCACGGCGGGTGTCGAAATGGATGTGCTGGGTTTTGCCTATAGCGATTTTACCGATGCGCAGCGAAACCAGATTGTGCAAGCGCATCCGCGTGGTCTGCATTTTAAAGATAATATTATTGATGCTTTTGCTAAAGGTACCCGTCATAAACCGGAGACAACTTTCGGCAATATCAAGGCCGATGTACTGGCACTTAAAGATCCCACTTATAAACGCATCAATTTTTGTAGCCTGATTCTTAAGTCATCATGGAACGACGATAATCAGAATGGGATTTGCTGCAACAATCCCGGTCATCATAAGAGCGTTTAATCTTCCGACTTTCCATGGCACCCACTTTCTATATTTAGCCCACGCTACTATTACCGTGGTTTCTCATTTACAAGGGATCTGTCTTCCAGGCTATTGAATCGATGGCTTTTGTTGACTAGCGAATGGGTGCAATTTGATCGCTTTGTTGCTGTGGCGGCCCATCAATGATCGTATCAAGCGGATCGGTGTTGTTTCGGCCAGACGATTTCACTTCAATCGGATCAAGTGCGGTGCGTAGGCGCGGTAATGCCTGTGGATAATGAGCGGCGATGAAGGAAATCATTTCTTCACGGATGATGCAACGTAAATCGAAAGCGGTACCAGAATCTTGGGCGCTTGTGAGTAGACGAACTTGCATCGCCCGTTCGTTGACATCTGTTATGTGGAGCACACAGACCCGGCCATCCCATAACGGCGAGGACTTGCAAATGCGTTCAAATTCGACGCGTAATGCTGGTACCGGCACTACAAAATCCAGCCACAAAAAAACGGTGCCGAGAATTGTGGAGGAATTATGTGTCCAGTTTTCAAATGGGTTCTCGATGAACCATTGTAGTGGCACGATCATGCGACGTTCATCCCAGATGCGTATCACAACAAAAGTGCCGGTAATTTCTTCTACGCGTCCCCATTCGCCTTTGACGATGAGAACATCATCGATTCGTATTGGCTGGGAAAACGCTATTTGTAGTCCTGCAATAAAATTACCAAGAACCGGTCGCGCCGCCATACCGGCGACCAACCCAGCCACGCCCGCAGATGCTAACAAGCTTGCGCCAAATTGTTTGGCTCCGGGCAAGGTGAGTAGGACGAAACCAAGTCCGAGCAGGCCAACGATAAAATGTGCGCTGCGCGCCAGTACGCGGGTTTGCGTCAGGATTCGACGCGCCTTTAGATTGTCGATCACGTCGGCTGGGTTGCGATTGACTACGGTGACAGTGACCGCCTTGATGCATTGCATGGCGAGCCAGGTAAGTGCAAGAATGAGGCCGACTGAGGTCAGGTAAGACAAAGGCACTAGCCATGGCGTATCTTCCGGCGCGCCGGTTAGCACTATTCGGATCGCGAATAGCAGCATGCAAACCTGACTCGCACGAAACGCGATGATGGTTGCATTGGTCGTAAACGGTCGATTACCGGCTATACGCCGTAACAGAAAAATTCCTGCGCGATGCAATATTGCGGCAAGTAGGCATGCCACGAAAGCGGTAGTAAGAGCGATCAGACCCGAACGTAATGGTCCCTGATGTATCTCGGACAAAAAGCTGAAATCCATAGGCAAATATTTCCTCCGTACATGAAGCATACAGGAAGGCTCGCCTGACCGGTGTTATCGGGGGCTAAGCGCCTTACTCGCGTATGAGAAAAATGCTATTTTAGCTATGGATGTTTTACGGATTAAAATGAGTTTGGCGATCTGAAGTATGAATGTTGTCTAGCAAATCCGCATAGCGTTTTTAGTGAAGCAGGTGAGCAAATGTCGAGGCCAGTAATCAATTACGATAGCTGTGCCGTTCTTCTCCGGTTGCTCTGACCAGTATAGCAATCTCTTGCGCATTTTTTTTGTAACTGAAATTGGCAGTAAAAAGCCGACTGGGAAGTCGGCTTTTGTTTGACTTATAAATTCTGGTTTACCATTAATTCATTCGTCAAATCAGTTCTTCAGCTTATTCGGTCAATTGAAATTAAGCAAAATTCGCTGCAGCAAAATCCCAGTTTGCCAATGCCCAGAATGCTTCCAGGTATTTTGGACGAGCATTGCGGTAGTCGATGTAATACGCGTGTTCCCACACGTCCACTGTGAGCAGTGGTTTTGCATCGGTTGTCAGTGGTGTTGCAGCGTTTGAAGTCGAGACCAGATCCAGCGAGCCGTCAGTCTTTTTGACCAGCCATGCCCAACCGGAACCAAAGGTGCCAACTGCGCATTTGGTCAATTCAACTTTGAAGTTGTCGAACGAACCCCATTTAGCATTGATCGCATCAGCCAGAGCGCCGGTAGGTGCGCCGCCGCCATCTGGGGACAAGCTGTTCCAGTAGAACGTATGGTTCCAGATTTGCGCTGCGTTGTTGAAAACGCCGCCAGAAGATTTCTTGACGATATCTTCTAGTGAGGCGGTTTCGAATTCTGTACCTGGAACCAGATTGTTCAGATTGGTCACATAGGTTTGGTGATGCTTGCCGTAATGGAATTCCAGTGTTTCTTTGGAAATGTGAGGTGCCAATGCATCAAGTTCATACGGTAGGGGTGGGAGTGTGTATGCCATGGTGTGTCCTTTCTAAGTTTTATGGGGCTACTGAGACCCTGTTAGGTCTGTTGTGTTTTGTCCTGCTTTGTGCAAATCAGGGCAACGTTAAATCCGCCTTCAAACCGATTACATAAACCAATTCCGGTACTGCGATGCTTTCCAACCTTTCGTACGGCTCCAGTTTTTACAAGCATCATCTTGCTGACCGTGATCGCTTTATGAAGGGTTTTTGCGCTACCTAACCACAGAGATTCCACAGGTTCAAGGGCGTTATTGTAAAGCGCTTATCTATTCCATGCAGCAATCAGACGAATTCAAATACCTTTATTGCAAAGTCACGCTAGTCGAACGTTGGCTGGACACTATCAATACCGACTTTCGCACTACCTTCTGCCAACTGTATTGTGACGATCTGACGCGGTTGGAGTTCCTTTGGCGCGCGCAAAACGGTGCCTTTTGCATTGGTCACAATGGCGTAACCACGCTCAAGTGTCCGTTGTGGATTTAGCAATTCCAGTTGCGCATTAAGTGCCTTTAGTGCGACCCGGGATTGTTTGTTTTGGTTCGTGAGCGCATGTTCGAGGCGCCGTGTTTGCTCTAGTAAAAGAATTCTTGCGCGGCGCGTGTCCGGTAATTGTGCGGTTAAGCGTGTTCGCAAATGCAGAAGGCTATAGCGCGACTGTCTTAACGGAATAGTAGTGGCGTGCATCAATCGGGTTTGCAGGGTTTGTGATTTCAGGCGCTCATGGCCGATTGTGGTCGCAGGGCTAACCAGGCGACGGGTTAGCCAGTCAAGGGTCTGGCCGGTTTCGCCGAGTTGTCTGCGGACTGCGCGAGTCATATCAGCGGCATTGCTTGCTATTAACGACAGCCAGTCGTTGCGGGGGATTGCTGCCAGTTCGGCGGCAGCCGTCGGGGTCGCTGCACGGACATCGGCAGTGAAATCGGCAATCGTGACATCAGTTTCATGACCGACGCCGGAAATAACCGGCATCGTTGCCGCAGCGATGGCACGGGCGACGCTTTCATCATTGAATGACCAGAGATCTTCAATACTGCCACCGCCGCGGCAGACCAGCAATACCTGGCATTCGTTACGCGATGAGGCGGTGTTGATTGCTTTAGCAATTTTTTCCGCGGCACCTTCGCCTTGAACCGGCGTGGGATAGATGACCACGCGGACATGCGGTGCGCGGCGGGCCAGCGCTGTCAGAATGTCGCGTAGCGCTGCCGCTTGCAGACTGGTAACAACGCCGATACAGGTGACGAACTGTGGGATAGGGCGCTTGCGAACAGGATCGAAAAGACCCTCTGCATTGAGTTTTTCTTTAAGTCGTAAAAATGCTTCGTATAGGTTTCCAGCGCCAGCCCGGCGGATGGCCTCTACATTTAGTTGGTAGTCGCCACGCGGTGCATAGAGCGTGACCAGGGCGCGTACCTCGACCTTATCTCCCTCGCGCGGGGTAAATCCGGCATGTTGCGCACGGCCTTTGAACATGACCGAGCGCACTTGTGCACCGTCATCTTTTAGCGTGAAATACCAATGACCGGAGGCCGCCTTCGTAAAGTTGGATATTTCGCCGGAAACCCACGTTAAGGGGAAACTGCGTTCTAACATACGCGCCACGGCCTGATTGAGGGCGGAGACAGAGAGCACGGGTGCGCTGCCGACGCGACTGTCGGCGGGTGGGGCGAAAAGCATTGAGACCTTCGGTGAGTGGCTTAGTTATTTATTTGCAAAAACACAATGGGATGTCATTCGAATGGCATTTAAATGTGACTTATTATTTGGCTGATTACTATGATTGCGTATTTGAAGCGATGCTACCCACACATTCAAGGCGCTATTGTAGAACGTAAAGCGACGAAAGACGGTCTGGAAGACACTTACTCGTTGTGCTCTTGGTTGCATCGCGAAAGGCCCATGACCAAAATACTGTGATCGATTTTTGCTGCACCTGTACGCAGTGTCTAAATAGTATTTGCAATCAACGACTTAAGTGTGTTGGAAGGTGCTTACACACAAAGTTATCCACATAATCTGTGGAAAAGTCCCGACGTGACGCGCAGGAATGCCTTTTTGGCGAATAATGGTCTGGCTAGCGTACTTTTGGACAAAGTGCGCGGATATTATCCACACCAATAAAAATCATTCTAATCAAGTACTTAACGCGAATCGGCCAGTCTTGTACACAAAGTTACCCACAATTTCTGTGGATAACTAAAAGGTTAAGACACGCTTGTCCTAAGCTTTGCTTTCTATTTTGGCTTCGGTTTCGGGTTTGGATTTGACTCCTGTTCGAATTTCGGTTTCGGTTGCACCTTTGCTTTTGCTTTTGCATTCGCTTTCTCTTTGGCTTTAACCTGGGCCAGTACTACCCGGTGAACGAAGTGCAACTTGTCCTGCACTGGCGTTGATAATTTGAAAGGATAAGAGTCAGGCGTACCGACACTTCTGTTCAGACTATTCAACACGTAAGTCAACGCAAACCAGTTACCGATTATTTCTTCGAATGAGTCGATTTTTAGAGGTGGCGCACTGATGACCATTTCAGGCTCGGCAGCCTTCGGTGGACTCAGCGATAGTCCGCAGGTGTGAGCGGTTTCGAGTGTATCAATCATGTGTAAGTAATGCGCCCACGTCTCTGCCCAGTCCTCCCACGGATGAGAACTGGCATAGATGCTGATGAAGTTTTTCTCCCAATCAGGCGGCGTGCCATTTTCGTAGTGGAGTTTCAGGCACTCGGCATAATCCTGGCGTTCATCGCCGAATAATTCTCGATAACTGTCTATCCAATCAGTGCCGGCAATCAATCGATCAAAATAGTAATGTCCGCTTTCGTGGCGGAAATGACCTAGCAACGTGCGATAACCTTCGTGCATTTGCTCGCGGGTGCGCTCACGTTCTGACGGATCGGCCTCTATCACGTTAATGGTAATCAAACCGTTATCATGGCCGGTCATCACCGGTTCCTCGCTCAAACCATCCTCTAGAAATTGAAAGGCTAGCCCGCGCTCTTCATCTTGCTGCTTCGTTAGTGGGCGAAGACCCAGCGACCAAAGAGAATAAAGAAGGCGGCGCTTGGCAGACTCCAGCCGTTGCCAAAAAAGATGGTTTTTTTCTTTCAGCAACGAGGGAATGATGACTGTCAACTGGCAAGAGGCGCAAAACTCATTTTCGTCATCTGCATCCAGCATCCAGTTACAGACATGCTGATTGACATAATTGCTACATTGTTTATAGAGGCGTCCGGCATCGGCCGGATTGAGACTGCGCCACTTGTTATCTTCAACTAATTCAAAACTATTGACCGCACGTTGCTCGGGTTGGTATCCGAGGGTGCTTTCACAACTGAAACATAAGGTGTTTTCAAAAAAAACTTGTTGTTTACATTTATCACAATGAAAAGTTTTCATGTTTTTCCTTATTTTTTTGTCAATTTGGTGTTTATCAACCTAAAAACTAAGAATGATATCAACGACCATAAATCACCTCTTTTGAATTACATTTGTATGCATTTTGTCGTTTTGTGTATTAGGGTTAGTAGTTCATTTTATATTATTAAATAACTATCAATGTGCTCTAGTCATGCGGAATGCTGCGGCACACTATTTTATTTTTGTTGGAGTTGGTCTGACGATTTATTTTTGGGTCAGCCAGACATAAAACGACTGTTTATTCACTCCCAGGGCTGGAAATCATGGCATTGCATAAATTGGGGGAGAGGAATACGCCACCCTTGCGTCCGAACTGCGCAGGAATCAAAACTCATTGCTAATCAAGTGCTTAGCCTACTTTAGACTGCTTTGTGCACAAAGTTATCCACAAATTCTGTGGATAACTATTTTTCTATTGCTGCGCATTAGTGTAAGTCTGTATGTGCGGATACCTCAGTTTTTTATGAACATAGTATTTCCACTGATTTACTTTACATCTGGTTATTTGTAACAAAAAATCCAAACCACTTACCCATTCTGAACAATGGCAAAAAGATGAACCGAATCAACGTGTTAGATTCTTCAAGGCTGAGTTGTTCACAAAGTTGTCCACAAAATCTGTGGAGAACTTTCTCGGTTGCAAATGGGAATATTCTTGAATTAGTTTGCTGCATTGCACTTTTTTAATGCAGGGATAAATAAACCTTTTAAAACAATGATTTAGATTTCTGCACTAGGACTTATCCACAATCTTATTCACAAAAAATGTGTGGAACTTTTCCTGCTCGGGGAATGAAGGAGCTGAATAGAATAAATCAACGATCGATGGGCTTGCTCACTTCGCCTCAACAGTTTACATTCTGCTTCCATTAGACAGACCTGTCTGCGGTCCTCTCAAGGAGTTTCTTTTGTTTGCCATTATTCAAGCTGCAGGCTGGCCGATCTGGCTGTTATTGTGTGCCTCCGTCATCGCTACTGCATTGATCATCGAGCGCTTGGTTTATTTGCGTCGCTCGCGTATTTTGCCACCGCAGTTGTTGCACGAGGTTATCCTGGTTTATCACAACGGGCGCGCTAACGCTGAAGTGATCACCAACCTGGAAAACAATTCCCCACTGGGACGCGTATTGGCTGCGGGTTTACGTAATGTCGATGCACCACGCGATATGATGAAAGAGGCGATCGAAGAAGCGGGGATGGCCACAGCGCATGAGTTGGCGCGGTTTCTGACGACCCTTGGAACGATTGCTTCGCTCGCCCCGCTGATGGGCTTATTCGGCACAGTGGTGGGGATGATTGAAATTTTTGGTGCGACCAATGGTGCGGGTACTGATCCCGCGCAACTGGGTCATGGGATTTCAGTGGCGCTCTACAATACCGCGTTTGGCATAGGTATCGCGATGCCCACGCTGGTTTTTTACCGCCATTTTCGGGCCACGATCGATAGTTTCATTGTCGCTATGGAACAGCAGGCGATCAAGTTTGTCGATATCGTCCATGGCGAACGGAAGTAAGTATTTTTCGACGTATACTGCGCAGCGTCAGACGACGGCATTACAAACGACGGACGAACGGATTGCAGGGTGGAGCAGTATCTGTTCTGGTGCATCATGTGCGGTTTGACGATGCCGCTCACTACGGTTTTGAAAAGTCTATGGGACAAAACGCAGAAATCAATTTCGGTGCGAACTTAGGTGCGAATTTAGGTAAGACCGAAGCAGGAATCAATGCCAGGAGGATCATGTATGAATTTTCGCAAAGGTAGAGCGCGCGAAGAAATTGAAATTAATTTGATTCCGTTCATTGACGTATTGTTGGTTATTGTGATTTTTTTGATGGTCACAACAACTTACAGCAACTTAACCACGCTAAAGATTACGTTACCGACCGCAGATGCAGGCAAGGCGATCGCGGAGCCGTTTCGTATTACAGTGGCGGTGACTGCGCAAGGTCAGTATGCGATAAATAAGGAGCAGGTGTCGTCGAGGGATGCTGAGGCATTAGCGCAGGATTTGAAGACGGCCGCACAAAGCGACCCCAATAAGTCAAAGGAAACGCCCGTGATTGTCATCAACGCGGATGCGATGTCGCCCCATCAAACGGTGATTAATGTGTTGGAGGCAGCGCGTTTAGCTGGTTTTGAGAAAGTGACATTTGCTGCACAGGCAGCCGCCCACAAGTAGTAAAAAGCAGGGATTGCTTGCTTTGTATCATGGCTTGTACGCATGTTGATCGATGTATTTCGATCAAGGTTTTTCGATCAATAGCATTACCTGACGCAGCGTGGTCGTTTATTGATGATAGATACGGTTCCTTCTTTCTGTTCCTATTCTGTTTTTTAATGTATTTCTTTTGATTCCTTTTTTATGACAGGTTATTCCATTTGACTCGTAAGCTCTCCACGACCGAATCAGTGCTTACCGCGGCTTGGCAAAGACGGGGTTTGCTGGCGTGCTTGCTATGGCCGTTATCGTTATTATTCTTGTGTATATCGGGATTACGTCGCATTTCGTATGTGATCGGCTTGCGTGCGAGTACGCGCTTGCCGGTTCCGATCATAGTGATTGGAAATATTTACGTCGGTGGTACAGGTAAGACGCCTTTGACCATCTGGCTGGTACAAGCCTTACGGCTGGCGGGATATACGCCTGGCGTGATTTCCCGTGGTTATGGTGTCAATCCCAGTGTTGAAACACGCGTGGTGTCGACGAATTCGGTTGCAGCGGAAGTCGGTGATGAACCCTTGTTGATTGCTCAGCGCGCGCAATGTCCCGTGGTGGTGGGTCGAAATCGGGTTGCAGCGGCGCAAGCATTGTTGCAGGCGCATCCGAAGGTGGATGTGATTTTATCCGACGATGGCTTACAGCATTATCGGTTACAGCGCGACATCGAAATTGTGCTGTTTGATAGCCGCGGACATGGTAACGGTTGGTTATTGCCAGCCGGTCCCTTGCGTGAAACGGCGTCCCGAAGGCGCGACTTTACAGTGGTGAACCTGGGACGAGCGGCAGTTTTGCCGACTTCATTGCCGCGCTCGGCGATCCGTATGCAGTTGATCGGCGAGGTCGCAGAGCGCCTGAGTGATCGCTCGCAGACTTTCCGCATCGCTGATTTTTCGACCAAACTGCCGGCACCTCGGATTCTGGCCGCTGCAGGAATTGGCAATCCTCAACGGTTTTTTAACATGTTGTCCGGCATGGGTTTGGTATTTCACTCCCTGTCGCTGCCGGATCATTACGATTTTTCGACGAATCCTTTTGCTGCACTGGATGCAGAGATCATACTGATCACCGAAAAGGATGCAGTAAAATGTAGTCAAATCAAAACCATCAAAAACGACCCGCGTTTGTGGGTTGTGCCCGTGACCGCGCAGATTGACGTCGCGCTGATACAACAAATTGTGGAGAAACTCCGTGGACACCCAACTGCTTGATATTTTAGTTTGCCCTATCTGTAAAGGGCCTTTGCAGCATGATAAAAAAGCACTAGAACTGATTTGCAACGCCGACAGGCTCGCTTTTCCGATTCGCGACGGCATCCCTATTATGTGGGCGGACCAGGCGCGGGATCTGAATAGTCCAGCTGACCTGGTGGTCTCGGACGGCGCGCCGTCATAGCTGATAGCCGCCCGACTGAATTTAGCTTTTCATTTTATTTAGCTTTTCGTTTGCGTCTGCTGTTGCGTGACTGCTCAGATAGCTTATCAAATAGTCCCTATAAAGATCGCCAATGTCCTTTACTGTCATTATTCCTGCGCGATTAGCATCGACCAGATTGCCAAATAAGCCTTTAGCTGATCTCGGCGGCAAGCCAATGATTGTGCGAGTCGCCGAGCGGGCGGCGCTCTCCGGCGCTGCTCAGGTCATCGTCGCAACTGATCATGTCGACATTTTGATTGCGTGTGAGAAATACGGGGTTGTCGCACGTTTAACGCGTTCTGATCACCCTTCTGGAACGGATCGGATTGCGGAAGTGGCAGCGGGTTTAGGATTGGCGGCACATGCCGTAGTGGTTAACGTTCAGGGCGATGAGCCGTTAATTGATCCAGAATTGATTGCAGCCACCGCCGCGCAGATTGTAGATGGCGTGCCCATGGCAACGGCAGCGCATGCAATTAATAGTGTCGCGGATGCCTTTAACACGAACGTAGTGAAGGTGGTTGTCAGTAAACATGGTCGTGCGTTGTATTTTTCTCGTGCAACTATTCCCTGGCACCGGGATGGGTTTGCGCAATCGCGACAATCGTTGCCCAGCGACTACGTACCATTACGGCATATCGGGCTGTACGCCTATAGCTACGCGTTTTTACAAACTTATCCGACACTGACGGTGTCGCCATTAGAACAAATTGAAGCGCTGGAACAGCTTCGCGTGTTGTGGCATGGCTTTCCGATTGCGGTCCATATCGCGCAGGACGCACCGGCCGCTGGCGTTGATACACCAGAAGACCTGGAGCGCGTGCGACAATTTTTCAAGGACTAATTTGTTAATGCGTCGCTGACTCAGCGGTTTCTTTATTGGCTAAAGTTGGTCTATGATTTTTCTTTAAATCAGCTATAAACCAGCTTTAAGCCGGTAATGAATCAGAGCAAAACAGTAAAAGAACAGTAATGGCTCGGTAAAATAAGCATCTACAAAACCACGTAACTGCACCGTTAGAGTGCTGTTTGGTAAAATTTTGTGGTAAGTTTCATGCAAAGTTAGCGTGTTATAACAATGGTTGCAAAATGACGCCGCTGCGATTTTCAAAGTAAGTCTAGATATTTAGCATTGAAAGTGTAGAAATGAGCGTCATCAAATAAATTTCAAACTCACCTTAGGACTACATAATATGCGCCTCATCCTTCTAGGAGCGCCCGGTGCCGGTAAGGGCACGCAAGCTACCTTTATAAAAGAACGATTCAACATTCCGCAAATTTCTACCGGTGACATGCTAAGGGCAGCCGTCAAGGCGGGAACACCACTTGGTATCGAAGCAAAAAAAGTGATGGATGCGGGTGGTTTGGTCTCGGACGATATTATTATTGGCCTGGTAAAAGATCGTCTGAAGCAAGCGGATTGTGCCAACGGCTATCTGTTTGATGGCTTTCCACGCACAGTGCCACAAGCTGATGCGATGAAAGAAGCAGGCGTGGCGATTGACTACGTGCTGGAAATTGATGTGCCGGACGCGGCAATTGTTGAGCGTATGAGTGGCCGACGCGTACATCCTGCTTCTGGTCGCACTTACCATGTCAAGTTCAATCCGCCAAAGGTGGAAGGGATTGATGATGTGACTGGAGAAGAGTTGATCCTCCGTGACGACGACAAAGTAGAAACCGTGCAGAAACGTCTTTTTGTGTATCACGAGCAAACTGAAGTTCTTGTTAAATATTATGGTGACTGGGCTAAGGCAGGAAATCCCGGCGCGCCACAATATCGCAAAATCGTTGGAGTTGGACCTGTTGATCAAATTCGCGACAGTGCCTTCAAGGCATTGGAAGCCTAAAAAAGAGCGGACCATGAGTCCGCTTTTTTTATTTCTATGCGCTGTAAAGATTGTAAAGAATTTCACATGTGGTTAGGATAGTAATCAATAACCGTTAGTTTTAGACACGCCAGCCCAGGCCGACTTCTGAAAATAAAAGGGCAACAAAAAGTTTTTCAGTACACATGATTTGTAGATTGATGCGTATCCACCAAAATGGCGGAACGCCTATTTACTTAATGTGGTTGTTTACTTTGTGATGGTTGTCCGTAATAAAACAGGAGGAGTCAACATGGCATCTGGTCTATGGTTTGCGATCGCTTGCGGCATTATTGCTGTGATATATGGAATGGTGTCACGCAGCTGGATTTTAAAGCAAGACCCAGGAAACCCGCGCATGCAGGAAATCGCCGCGGCCATTCAGCAAGGGGCTGCAGCCTACCTGGCTCGCCAATACCGCACCATTGCTATCGTCGGTGTGGTGCTATTCATCATCATCGGATTTATTCCAGGCCTCGGACTGGTCACGGCTCTCGGCTTTCTGGTCGGTGCGCTGTTGTCCGGGGCGTGTGGTTTTATCGGAATGAATGTATCGGTACGTGCCAATGTGCGCACTGCACAAGCCGCCACCAAAGGTTTAAATCAAGCGCTCGATGTGGCATTTCGTGGCGGTGCTATCACTGGAATGTTGGTAGTCGGACTAGGCCTGCTTGGTGTAACGATTTTCTATTTATTGCTGATTACTTTTTTTAGTCGCCCGGATATGTCGCTGCATGATGTCTTAAAGCCGCTCATCGGTCTTGCATTTGGCGCCTCGTTAATTTCTATCTTTGCGCGGTTGGGCGGCGGTATTTTTACCAAAGGAGCAGATGTCGGGGCCGATTTGGTGGGCAAAGTTGAGGCTGGTATACCTGAGGATGATCCACGCAATCCGGCCGTGATTGCGGATAACGTTGGCGACAATGTTGGCGATTGCGCGGGGATGGCGGCAGATTTATTTGAGACTTACGTGGTGACGTTGATTGCAACCATGTTGTTAGGATCATTGCTGATTAAAGGATTTGAATTACAAGCCGTGCTATATCCGCTGATGCTGGGCAGTGTCTCGATTCTGGCTTCCATCGTTGGCTGCTCAATGGTCAAGGTCAAGCCCGGCAAAAAAATTATGTCGGCTTTGTACACGGGTTTGTGGTGGGCGGCGATTCTCAGCCTGATTGGCTTCGCGGTAGTCACTTGGCTACTATTACCGCCTCCGATGGTGTTGCCGATGATGGGTTCTGCACTAATCGGTATCATTCTGACCGGCCTGATGGTCTACATCACGGAATATTACACTGGCACTGATTTCAAACCTGTACGTCATATTGCTGAGGCCTCGACCACCGGTCATGGCACCAATATTATTGCTGGCCTCGGCGTTTCCATGAAGTCAACCGCCTATCCAGTGCTCGCGGTGTGTGTCGCGATTCTTGCGTCTTATTGGCTGGCCGGTTTGTACGGCATTGCGATTGCTGCGACCGCGATGCTGTCAATGGCTGGCATCATCGTTGCGCTTGATGCTTATGGACCGATTACCGATAATGCGGGCGGCATCGCAGAGATGTCGGGCTTGCCGGAATCGGTGCGTGCGATTACTGATCCGCTTGATGCGGTCGGCAATACGACCAAAGCGGTGACCAAAGGCTATGCGATTGGCTCGGCCGGATTGGCGGCGCTCGTGCTGTTTGCTGATTACACCCATGCACTGGATTCGGTGGGTAACAGTACCGCCTTTGAATTATCAAATCCACTTGTGATTGTTGGTTTATTTATTGGTGGACTGATTCCGTACTTATTTGGGGCCATGGCGATGGAAGCGGTCGGTCGGGCTGCTGGCGCTGTAGTGGTCGAAGTGCGTCGACAGTTCCGTGATATTAAAGGAATCATGGATGGTACTGGTAAACCTGAGTACGACAAGGCAGTGGATATGCTGACTTCGTCTGCGATTAAGGAAATGATCGTGCCGTCGCTTCTTCCTGTCGTTGTTCCGATTCTGGTGGGTTTAATATTAGGCCCGGCGGCACTTGGTGGTTTGTTGATGGGGACTATTGTTACGGGGTTGTTTGTCGCCATCTCGATGACGACCGGCGGCGGTGCCTGGGATAACGCCAAAAAATACATCGAGGACGGCAATCACGGTGGCAAAGGTTCGGAGGCGCATAAGGCGGCAGTGACCGGCGATACCGTCGGAGACCCTTATAAAGACACGGCGGGACCGGCAATTAATCCACTCATCAAAATCATCAATATTGTGGCGTTATTACTGGTACCAATTTTGCCGATGGGAGGCGCAAACCTGTTGGGTGGTGCAAGTGCGCCGACCCAAGTTATTGCAGTCGTGGTGACACCTTTGGTCGTAGCGCCAACAGTGAGCGGAAGCAGTGGCGCGGTTGATGGCGGTGCTTCCGCTCATGGTCAGGTAACCGGTACGCTTGCCGCGCCAACCGATGTCACAGTGATTCGTTTTGCCGAGGGCAAAAGCGATGCCCCGTTTGGTGCTGCAGATCAGCTGGCTACTATCATCGCTGCCGCTAAAGCCAGGCCCGACGCCAAGCTGGTCTTGCGAGGGTTTCATGATGCCACTGGTAACTCAGCAAATAACGCCGAGATCGCCAAAGAGCGCGCCATGAGCGTCAAGGCACTGTTGTTAATGGGTGGTGTCACCGAAGACCGGATCATATTGCAAAAACCCGAGATAACCACCGGTAGTGGCGACAATGCAGAGGCACGGAGAGTGGAGATTAGCATCCAATGATTTTGGCAGTGACTACGCCTCACGATATTGAGGGGGCGCAATCAAATCTTTGGCTATCTGCGCCAAGCAGATAGCACGTTATCGACTCCACAGGATTGCGCAAATTTTTTATAAAAACCGCTGATCGTAGTGAGATTGTTGTTGGAAGCTTGATTTTCGCTTTTCGCTTCTTGCTTTGGTCTCTCTCTTCTACGTTTGGGTGCATATGTTGTGTGTATGTATCAGCGCGAACATATTTGGGGAATTTCTTGTTTTTGCGGTCCTTTGCAAAAATAATGCGTTGCCCTGTTAAGCTTGGCATCATGACGAACAGAAAAAATGTGGGCCTTATTTTGACCGGAGGCGGAGCGCGTGCAGCTTACCAGGCCGGCGTTCTGGATGCGGTTTCCGCCATTTTGCGTGAGCACGGGTGGGCGCCAAAGCGGAATCCGTTCGATATCATTTGCGGGACTTCAGCAGGTGCTATTAATGCTACTGCGCTGGCGTGTCGGGCGGATAATTTTTCTGAGGGCGTTGATCATCTTCTCCAGGTCTGGAAGCATTTTAGTGTCGAACATGTCTATCGGGCGGATTCGCTTGGCGTGTTACGGTCGGGCGCGCGTTGGCTTTCGTTGCTGTCGTTTGGCTGGTTACTGCGTCAATGGCACGCACATCCACCGAGTTCCTTGCTCGACAATACGCCTTTGGTGACACTGTTACATCGTTCGTTAGATTTAAAGGGGTTGGACGCCGCGTTGACTAACGGGAGTTTGAAAGCGCTGGCGGTAACGGCGTCTTCTTATAGTACGGGTCTGCACACGACCTTTTACCAGAGTGCCCACGAAATTCAATCCTGGACGCGCAGCCAGCGACGTGCGATCAGAGACCAGATCGGTGTCGAACATTTGCTGGCATCGTCTGCGATCCCGTTTATTTTTCCGGCCGTTCCCATTTATTGCGAAGGTCAGCGTGAATATTTTGGAGATGGTTCGATGCGACAACTGGCTCCCATTTCTCCCGCAATTCATCTTGGCGCGAGCAAGGTATTGGTAGTCGGTGCGGGCCGCATGATGCAGCCACCGATGGATGTTCCTCTGTTTCCCCATTACCCTAGTTTGGCGCAAATTGCAGGGCATGCTTTATCGAGTATTTTTCTCGATGGGCTGGCCGTCGATATCGAGCGACTGGAGCGTATTAATCACACGCTGTCATTTCTCACTGAGGAGCAACGCGAGCATACGCCATTGAAGCCCATTGAAATGCTCATTATTTCGCCGTCAGAGCAAATTGATGACATCGCTATTCGTCATATCCGTAGCCTCCCGAAATCAATTCGTGCATTGCTGGGCGGGATAGGTGCAACCGAATTAAGGGGGGCGGCATTGGCTTCCTATTTATTGTTCGAATCAGGTTATACCTGCGAATTAATACAAATGGGGCAAAAGGATACGTATGCACGGCGCGAGGATGTAGTGAATTTTTTTGCCGATCAAGTGTCGAACGATTGATTCGTGCTTAGCCGAATTCGTACCGGCTAAAAAATATCTTTAGCTCTATTCTTGTTTTGTTATTGAAGAACTGTCAGAACTTTTAACCGAAACTGCGCGAGTTGATATTAAGTGTTTTCATTGAGAGGCCCGCGATCGGGCTAAATACAGGGAAAGTGGGCATCAACTTTGTACGGATGGTAGATGCGTGTTGATTGGGTTTCTGCAACAAGTTAATCTCAATAGCTGATTCTTCAGAAATTATTAAAAATATGAAAAATAAAGTAGCTTCAATTTACGCATGCATTTTCGCGATTGTGAGCGCTCGGCGACGACTCCCATTTCTTCAGCAATTTGGTCTCCTGCTAATAGGCTTGTTGTTTTCGGTCCAAGTTTTTGCCCGCAATCCGTTGCTAGTCGATACAATTGCCTTATCGCAACTCCCCGTCGAGGCCCGGCAAACGTTGGTGCTGATCAAGCAGGGTGGACCTTTTTCCTATAGGAAAGATGGCGTCGTGTTTGGAAACTATGAGGGGCTTTTGCCAAAACAAAAGCGTGGTTATTATCATGAGTTCACCGTAAAAACACCGCGAGCAAGGAACCGCGGCGCTCGCCGACTTATCTCTGGTGGAACAGTCAACGCTTCGAGTGAATATTATTATACCGATGACCATTACGCCTCCTTTAAGCGTGTTCAGGAATAGTCAAATATCGATTTCAGTATAAAACTGCAACCCATCATTGCATTTAGTTGAGGGAAAAATGAGTTTGTTTAAAACCGTGCCGCCAAACGTAGTGCAATCTATCCGTGCATTTCGCGTGGCTGAATTACAGACCGAGGCAGTTCGTCTGGGCCAACATTTTCTGTACGCATATTGTGCAGAGGCAATGACCAAACAACAGGTGCTTTCAAAAATTGCACAAGCTTTTTATTTTCCTAAACATTTCGGTAAGAACTTCGATGCACTAGCCGATTGTCTGACAGATCTTGCGCATAAAGCCGGACCGCAGCCAGGTTTTATCATCGTTATAGAGCAATTGCCAAATACACAAAAATTTGACAAAGAGGCTCGTGAAATTTTGCTGGACGTGTTCCGGGATAGTGCGGATTTTTGGGCAGAGAAAAAAGTCGCTTTTCGCGTGTTTTACTCTTTTCAATAACTTGGTTTCAAGACTTAGTATTGCATAATAAGCAACCAAAATGCGATTGCAACGCATCGTCGGTTTAGAAATCGCTTTGTCTCTTTCAGACCAAATTTAAGAAGATTTTCTACGTCATTTTGTGCGTCAACGTTCCTAAGCTGCTGCGCAGCGGGTACAATGCGCGCCATGAGAAGCATCGTTATCCTTATTTCTGGACGTGGCAGCAACATGGAAGCCATCGTCCGGGCAGCACAAACTGAGCAATGGCCGGCCAAAATTGCGGCTGTTATAAGCAATCGCGCCGATGCAGGTGGTTTGTCCTTTGCCGCTGCGCACGGTATCCCGACAGCGGTTGTCTCCAATAAAGATTACCCTGACCGCACGTCATTTGACGCTGCGTTGCTAGATGAAATAGACCGGTTTTCACCCGATTTGGTCGTGCTCGCGGGATTTATGCGAATTTTGACTGCGCCGTTTGTTCAGCATTATGCAGGTCGGATGCTGAACGTCCATCCGTCCTTATTACCAAGTTTCACCGGGTTGGCAACGCATCTTCAAGCATTGACAATGGGTGTTAAAGTGCATGGCGCAACGGTTCATTTTGTGACTGCTGATCTTGATCATGGGCCGATCGTTCTGCAAGAAGTGGTGCCGGTAATGGACGACGACACTGTTCAATCGTTAGAGGCGCGGATCTTGATACTGGAACATCAAATGTATCCCCGTGCAGTTCGGTGGTTTGTAGAAGGGCGACTCATGATCCAAAATGGACGAGTGTATAAGCGCGGTGACATCGCGCTGGATGGTGATTTGGCGGAATAGTTGCTCACCGTCATTGACCCGAATAGGTCACGCATGTAGTCTGGAAACGTAATCTTAAAGACGCTATAAGTATCAGTAATACGTTTGAAGCAAAAAAAGACAAAAAAACAGCACCATAAAAAGAGCAAAAACATAGTAAAAATAGAAGTATCCAAAACAGATAGCAACCTGAAGCGCTGCGCTTCAAACAAAATAATTAGTTTTTATGAAAGATTTAACATGAGATTGCCTCCAGCGATCATCGGTCTTACCGAAGAAGTATTGCGCGAAGTTTTACGATTTACCGGTCCTGCTGACGTTACTTTATCCCGCTATTTTCGCGATCACCCAAAGCTTGGTTCACGTGAACGTGGTGTAATAGCCGAAGCTGTGTATGGTTTATTACGTAACAAATTGGTGTACACCAGTTTTGCCGAATCTGGCAATGGCCCGACTATGCGCAGAATGACTTTGTTAGGTCTGGCTGACGCGGTTGGTGCAGATTCTCTTGGTGGTCTGTCCGAAGAAGAAGCAGAATGGCTAGCGCGGGTGGCTGAAATCGATCGCCGACTGTTGCCAGCGCACATGCGCGCTAATTTACCGGCATGGCTTTATGAAAAACTGGTCGCGCGTGATGGTGAGGAAAATACCTTGTTGCTCGCGGAAGCATTGAATACGCCTGCACCTCTAGATTTAAGGGTCAACTCAGTCAAAGCTGCACGTGATGATGTGATCGCTACGCTAGCGGAGGCACCGATTCTTTGTGAGCCGACACCGTATGCGCCGCTCGGCTTGCGTATTATTAAAAAGCCATCTGTTCAAAATTTGCCCCTATTTAAGAGTGGTGCAATTGAAGTGCAAGATGAGGGAAGTCAGTTGCTGGCCCAAATCGTTGGCGCAAAACGTGGCGAAATGGTTGTGGATTTTTGTGCTGGCGCTGGCGGTAAGACTTTGGCGCTCGGTGCGACTATGCGCAATACGGGACGTTTGTACGCGTTTGACGTTTCTGAAAAGCGTCTGGCAAAGCTAAAGCCAAGGATGGCGCGTAGTGGTTTGTCGAATATCCATCCAGTACTGATTGCGCATGAAAATGACGCAAAGGTAAAGCGTTTGGCTGGCAAAATTGATCGCGTGTTGGTTGATGCACCTTGTAGTGGCTTAGGCACTTTGCGCCGTAATCCTGATGTTAAATGGCGTCAGACGCCAGAAGCGATTATCGAAATGAATGCCAAGCAAACCGCGATTTTGTCGAGCGCTGCACGCTTAGTCAAATCAGGTGGTCGTTTGGTATACGGCACTTGTAGTCTACTTGATGAAGAAAACGAAGCAATTGCAGCGCAGTTCCTGGCTACGCACGAAGATTTTTCATTGCTACCGATGAAGGATGTCTTAGCAGAGCAAAAAATTGCGTTGGAAATGGATGATTATCTGAAGCTGATGCCACATCTGCATCACACAGACGGTTTTTTTGCGGCGGTATTTGTCCGTAAATGACGCCAGGCTCTTTTTGTTTCGTAAAGCTGCGCGAACGGCTGGTTGCCGCCACTATCATCATCACGATGGGACTGGCGGCGGCGCAGGTTCGCGCTTTTGACGCGACACCGCCACGTGAACTGGCGACCGGCACTTTGCAAGCCGCGTTTTCACCTTGGGATGATATTGAGGGTTTGATCACGCAGGAGATCGCGGGCGCTCGCAAACAGGTATTGGTCCAAGCGTATATATTGACGAATCGCCCAATTGCTACGGCATTGATTGCTGCCAGGAAACGTGGGGTAGATGTTCAGATACTGGTCGATGAGCATCAGCTTAAAAAAAATCCTGGAACTCAAGTCGAACGCTTAGTAACTGCTAATATTCCAGTATGGGGCGAGACAAACTATCGGAGTGCCCATAATAAAGTTATCGTAATTGATCCGACGGAAAAAGATGCCACGGTGATAACAGGAAGCTTTAATTTTACCTGGAGCGCTCAGCATAAAAATGCGGAAAACGTCCTTATCGTTCGCGATAATCCAGCGATAGCCGCACGTTACGCAATGAATTGGCAGCGTCACCTTAAGGACGCCAGAAGCCTGCCGGATACGGCTAAGCGTCGCGGTAAAGCCGGTACAAAAACCGTGCGCGACAACACGACAGTCCAACGGTAACACCCTCAGACGCCTATCCTATACAGACCAACACTCCCCATCATCATGTTCGATTTTCTCTCTGATATGGCTGATAGCCTCGCACACAATTTGGCGGCCCCTGGCTTGCTGATGCAGGTCGCAGTGGCCCTCGCTTGCGTCGGACTTGGATGGCTCTGCGCACGGGTATTACGTCGTATTTTTGCCGTTGACGATCTCAAGCAACCGGTAGTCCAAATTGGATTACGCAGTTTTGCACAAGTATTGACGCCGCTTCTCGCAGTATTGTTTCTTGTCCTGGCTAAATTGATTGCCGCCAAATGGCAGCAACCAGTTAGTTTTTTGCGTCTGGCGATACCATTGATGGCTTCTCTTGGCCTGATGCGTTTTGTTTTTTACGTGCTGCGTCGTGTATTTGTGCGCGACCGTGGTGTCAGCACTTTTTTGTTGCTGTTTGAGAAGGCGTTCGGGGCGCTAATATGGGGCAGCGTTTTGTTGTACATCACAGGATTGTGGCCGGATTTAGTCGATTACCTTGCCAACACTATCTTGCCGATCGGTCGCCATCAAGTTTCTCTTCTCGCTATATTTCAGGCTTTAATCTCCGTTCTGGTAACCCTAATTATCGCGTTATGGGCTGGGGCCACACTTGAACAGCGCCTGATGCGTTTGAACACCATGCATTCATCCCTGCGCACTGTGGTGGCGAGAATGGCGCGCGCAGTGTTGGTTTTGGTAGCGGTTCTGCTGAGTCTATCGCTGGTCGGTATTGATTTAACTGTGCTCTCAGTATTCGGTGGTGCGCTTGGTGTGGCCCTTGGTCTGGGTCTACAAAAAATAGCGAGCAGCTACGTTTCCGGATTTGTCATTTTGCTCGAGCGCAGTCTATCTATCGGCGACATGGTCGGTGTAGGGACTTATTACGGAAAAGTGACCCAAATTAACAGCCGCTTCACGGTTCTGGAGGCGCTGGACGGCATCGAGTCGATTGTGCCGAATGATGTCTTCATGACTAATGCGGTGCAGAACTACTCTCTGAATCATCGTATTTTGCGACTATCTACACAACTCACGATTGTGTATCAGGAAAATATTGAAGAAGTACTCACAATATTGGAAGAGGCCGTCAGTATTGTCGAACGTGTGACTCACGAAATTTTACCTCAAGCTATTTTGTTGAAGATAGGTTCGAGCGGATTAGAGCTAGAGGTCGGATTCTGGATTGTCGATCCAGAGAACGGAAGGTTGAATGTGCTGTCTGATGTGAACAGAGCAATCTGGCGGGCGCTACAGACGCACAAGATCAAAGTAGCCCAATCACGGACTGATTTGCGGATGGTTGCCAGCCACAGTCCAGGTGCAGATTCACAACAAGTTGCGCAGATAGATAGCCAGTCGGTCTTACCGAATTCAAAAAACATCCTGTAAAGGTAGTACAATAGGGAGTTAATTTCGGTTAAGTGACTGGTAACTACCCGCGAACTTACCCTCAACTTGTACGAAAAGAGCGCCAAATTCTGCTACAGCGCCATCATCACCTATGGAGGACACTTAGTGTTCAATGCAATTATTGATTTTCTGTCGAATGGTTTGACTGGTGCTACAGCATGGCAAGTTGTCATTTTTACGCTTGTTGTTACCCACATTACCATCGCTGGTGTCACTATTTATCTGCATCGTTGCCAAGCTCATCGTGCGCTTGATTTGCATGCGATTCCGAGTCATTTCTTTCGATTCTGGCTATGGCTGAGTACCGGAATGGTCACCAAAGAATGGGCGGCGATTCATCGGAAGCACCACGCTAAATGCGAGACTGAGGAAGATCCTCATAGCCCGGTGACACGCGGAATTAAAAAGGTCTTGTTAGAAGGTGCCGAGTTGTATCGCGCCGAATCAAAGGTCCCGGAAACCATGGAAAAATATGGCCATGGCACTCCAGACGACTGGATTGAACGTAATCTTTACACCAAACATAGTGCGTTGGGTATTGTGCTGATGCTGTTTATCAATCTAGCCTTATTCGGTGTTATTGGATTGACCGTGTGGGCCGTACAAATGCTGTGGATTCCAATTACTGCTGCGGGGATTATCAACGGCATTGGACACTATTGGGGCTATCGCAACTACGATTGTAATGATGCGGCAACGAATATCATCCCATTCGGTATTCTCATCGGTGGCGAAGAATTACATAACAACCATCATACATTCGGGACATCGGCCAAGTTGTCGTCGAAGTGGTATGAGTTTGATATCGGCTGGATGTATATTCGCATGCTTGAAATAGTGGGTCTTGCCAAGGTCAAGAAAATTGCTCCGGCACCAAAATTCAATAGTGCCAAATTAGTTCCGGACTTGGATACATTACAGTCTGTTATTGCTAATCGATATGATGTGATGGCGAAATATGCCAAATCACTCAAAAGCACCTGGCAAGAAGAGCGGGCGCATTTGGCTGGAAAAGCAGCTTTGGAATCAGGTTTTCTTAAATCGGCAAAAAAGCTATTGCAACGCGAGCCAACTAAATTAGAAGCGCCTCAAAAGCAGCAGTTAACGGAGTTATTCCTTCACAGCAAGGCGCTTCAAACTATGCATGAGATGCGGGTTGAGTTAGGTGCAATTTGGGAGCGGTCACATTTTACACGTGATCAATTGCTGCATCAGCTTCAGGATTGGTGTGCACGCGCTGAAGCATCTAAGATTAAAGCGTTGGAAGATTTCTCTTTACGTCTGCGGAGTTATTCCTGATCGAAAGCGAAAAGTGAGTAATTATAAAGCGGCCTGTTAAGGCCGTTTTTTTTCGCCTACTTTATGTTGGCCGCAAATCTAAATTTTTTAACGTGTCTTCTTTAGTGAAGCCGTGGTAACTTTTTATTCCGTCGTAGAGGGCGCTTTGTTCTTTTTTGAGGGAACTGAAATGTGAACAACGTGCCAAATGATGTAGATTGTATGTGCGGTACTAAAAATGGCACTGGCAAGTGTAAGTGATCAGTCAATTTCATTTCTATTTCAGAGAAAATTATGAATCAGTCCTTAGCGTCTAAACAATATTGTGCGTATGTTTTGCTGGCTGTTGGCGTGATGGTTTGCAATGGCAACGCGTATGCGCAAACATTGTCTCTGGATGGCGCTGTCGCGGCTGCATCACAGTGGGCGACTCTTGCAGATGCCAATCAGGCCGAACGTATGTGGACGGCTAGCGGGCCGGTAATGCAAAAAAGCATCAATAAAGAGGATTGGGCCAAGTATCTCACCAATCTACGCAATGACTTAGGTTCGCTTAATGGTCGGGAATGGGCGGAAGTCGTACGCGTGGGTCAACCAACAAACCTACCGAAAGGGGATTATGTAAATGTCGTATTTTCCTCTCGCTTCACTAAATCCCCTGCTGGAGAGGCTGTGTCATTAATGTACGCGGCTGGTCGTTGGGTGCCAGTCGGTTACGTGGTCCATAAGGTCCAACCTATCGCGGCTAACGGCGCAGCAGCGTCAGCGACAACAAAATAATTAATTCTGGCTGTCTAATCAGAAACGATATCAACTAGATTTTGCTTCAACGTTTGGCTGAGTAAAAATAAAAAAACCCCGCAAGATACAATCTTGCGGGGTTTTTTTGTGAGGTCTGATCAATTACTTGATCTTTGTCTCTTTATACTCAACGTGCTTACGAACTTTCGGATCGAATTTCATGATCGACATTTTTTCCGGTGTTGTACGCTTGTTTTTGGTAGTCGTGTAGAAGTGACCTGTACCAGCAGTCGACTCTAACTTGATTTTGTCGCGGCCTGATTTCGCCATGATGGTTCCTTTATTCTGCTAGTTAGACTTTTTCGCCACGAGCACGCATATCAACTAAAACGACATCAATGCCGAGTTTGTCAATAACGCGCAGACCGGCGTTGGAAAGGCGCAGGGAGACCCAGCGGTTTTCTGACTCAACAAAAATACGACGATTTTGCAGGTTAGGCAAAAAGCGACGTTTTGTCTTGTTGTTTGCATGGGAAACATTGTTGCCGACCATCGGCTTCTTCCCGGTGACTTGGCAGACACGTGCCATGTTTTACTCCTAGATGATTTCCGAAATTGGAAAAAATGAGAGTATATCTAAAAAACTGATGTTTTTCAATAACTTGGCGAAAACAAGTGTGTCTTTTTACTTTTGTTGTATTTAACAATTTGCCATGCGGTGACCATTTTGGTTGTTAAGTAGCTATGTGAAATCGTTCGGGCGGTATGCGACTATAGGGAACTGCCCAGCCAGGGCAGGCTGTTATCTGAGTTACGTCATGCTGGAAGTTAAGTACTCTTCTTAAGTTAGCACGCAATTATCAATGCGTATCAATGCGAGGTAATGAACTCTGCCGAGGCTTTATGTCAACCATTGTTATAAAAATCCGTGTTCTGCAAATGAGTATACAGACGACCCAGCGATGATGAAATGATCCAAAGTGCGTACGTCTACTAAATCTAATGCCTGTTTCAGCACCTTGGTCAATTCACGATCCGCCTGACTTGGCTCTGGGCTTCCGGATGGGTGATTATGCGCAAGCATGACGCTGGCTGCATTATGTGCCAGGGCGGCCTTCACTACTTCGCGCGGATAAACACTAGTATGCGTCAGAGTGCCCCGAAACAATTCCTTTGAGGCAATCAGACAATTTTTGACATCTAAAAAAAGTACTACAAATGATTCGTACTGTTTGTTTGATATTAACAATTGCAGATATTGTTTGACGGCGGTGGGTGAATTGAAACTACCTTCATCCCGTAGTTTTTCGCTCAGCGCCCGTCTTGCTAATTCAAGGACAGCCTGCAATTGGGCAAACTTGGCAGGGCCAAGACCATGAATGGCTGAAAAATCGCTTAGCGTGGCGGAAAACAGGCGGTTGAGCGAGCCAAAGTGGTTAGCCATGTCGCGAGCAAGGTCAACCGCACTTTTGCCGGTCACGCCGACTCTTAAAAAAACCGCTAATAGTTCTGCATCGGAAAGCGCTTCAGGTCCGAGTCGGATGAGCCGTTCGCGAGGGCGTTGGTCTAGCGGCCAGTCAGTAATAGCCAATGTATGTTTTCCAGTTGTGGGTATTATTCATAGTGCGTACGCAAAATCGCCCCATCGGCGTTGTGCTTTCCTGGCCGTCAACGTGGCCCGGTAATAGTGCACTGTCTTCGTAAGCATGCCTTGATCGGACAATTTTGGGTAAGTCCTAATTCATAAAGGTGATGTAAAAAATAATTCTTAGTATTCCTAAGGATTGTTCGGGTTGAATCGGAGATAACGTTGGTAACTCCGACCTTTTTCTTTAACCTGCCTTACAATACGGTTCCGATGTTTTGTTTCCAATTTCCTTTATTCATGCCTAATTCTTCCTTACCAGTAGTAACCGAAGCGTCTTATTTGACTTTGCACTATCGTCTGGCCTCTCAGGCGGGTGATGATATTGTCAGCACCTTCAAGGCTTCTCCTGCGACTTTGCAATTTGGTATGGGACAGTTAGCGCCGTTTCTCGAAAATTGTTTGCTTGGCCTGCCAGAAGGAACGCACAAAACGTTCGAACTACCGCCTGAGCAAGCTTTTGGTCCTCGTAATCCTGATTTGGTACAACGAGTCTCCCGCGCCACCCTGAAGCAAAACTCGCAACTGGGACACGAGTATCGAATTGGCGATTTAGTTGATTTCGCAGCACCAGGAGGTGGTCAGTTCGCAGGTGTATTGCGTGAAATTGATGAGCAAAGTGCATTATTCGATTTCAATCATCCTTTAGCCGGTCAACAGGTTCAGTTTGAAGTAAAAATTATCGGTATTTTGTAACGTAGGCACCAAGTTAAGTAAGTAACGCAGGATTGTGAAAATTACATGTTTTGGTGGGTTATATGATGGATAAAGAGATTTTGCTGGCACAACCACGCGGATTTTGTGCAGGTGTCGATCGTGCGATTGAAATAGTGGAACGTGCGCTGATACAGTTTGGCGCACCTATTTATGTACGTCACGAAATTGTGCATAACGCCTATGTAGTTGCTGATTTGCGCCAAAAAGGGGCGGTGTTTATTGAGGAATTGGCGGACGTTCCGCCCGGTAATACCGTCATTTTCTCGGCACATGGGGTCTCCAAAGCCGTTCAGGCAGAGGCGGAACAGCGTGGGTTAAAAGTATTTGATGCGACCTGTCCGTTAGTCACCAAGGTGCATATCGAAGTCGCCAAGATGCGCAGGGAAGGCCGCGAGATTATTATGATTGGGCACGACGGTCATCCAGAAGTGGAGGGCACGATGGGGCAGACAGAGCAAGGTATGCATTTAGTTGAAACCGTGGACGATGTTGAAAAACTCAACGTGACGGACCCCGAAATGTTATCTTACGTCTCACAGACCACGTTGTCTGTGGATGACACGGCAGATGTGATTGCCGCGCTCAAACGTAAATATCCCAATATTACCGAGCCAAAGAAGGGTGACATTTGCTACGCAACGACTAATCGTCAGCAAGCCGTCAAGTTCATGGCACCGCAAGTGGATGTTGTTATTGTTGTGGGAAGCCCGAATAGTTCTAATTCCAATCGTCTGCGTGAGGTAGCCGAAAAAATGGGAACCGCGGCCTATATGGTGGACAACGCGTCACAAATTGATCCAGCGTGGTTGCAAGATAAGCCACGAATAGGCTTAACAGCTGGCGCTTCGGCCCCTGAGGTATTGGTGCAAGCTGTCATTGATCGGCTCAAGGAGTACGGTGCAAAAAGTGTTCGCCCGCTGGACGGCGTTGAGGAAAATGTGACTTTTCCGATGCCTAAAGGTTTAATGCGCGTCGAAAACATCAAACCTCAATAGACGTCACTCAGCGGTCTAACGGGCATGTTTTATTTGGTGGTAGTTGAAAAGATCAATCCTTATCCAGTGTGGTTTGCTTAAATTTTCTGAGTAAATCTGTAGAGCATTAGCAAAAAACCTCGTGATTTGTACATGAGGTTTTTTTTCGTCATGACGCTCTATTACTGGTGTTCACGGAATAAAATTTAGAGGAGGGCTTACTTTTCCATGGAAAGTTTTTTCCTTTCCTCGTTATTATGGCGGCGTCTAATGGAGACTTCTACAGCCGCTTTTGGGATTTAATTAACATACGGAAATGTGGAAACTACTAAGGTTTCCAACTCACTCTATATCGATATAATCCGCTGAATTTTAAGGCCTTTGGAACGGATACAAATAGTATAAAAATAGTATAAAAATTTTGCAAAAAAACGATTTTAGTTTAAATGCAAAGGAGATGAAACATCGTAGATTTAACATCGGCTCCCCGAGCTGCCATCGCTTAATTATTCATGCTATAAACCTACTAGATAAGTCCTGCAGTGCTCGTTATAATCGCCCTGTTATGGTGCTAATCTTACACAAATGCACCAACTCGGGAATGTGCGAAAAGTGAGCGAAACAAAAAATATTTTAAAAAAATGAATTAGGAGACAACTACTATGTGCATTTTTACAATTGCCGACATTTCAACCATACAAAATTTCCTTTCTCATCACTTTAGCTAATTAATCTCATTATTTCGATGGCACGCCGGTTTTTACCCGGGTGCCGTTTTTGTATCTGGAATGATTTTTGCTATACAGATGAACAGCACCCTACGGGGCTCCTTACTGTGTTGGACGGTATAGGTGAGCTGATTTGAATCGAATCATATTAAGAATAAGGAAATCATGGATACCTTTATCCAACAAATTATCAATGGCTTAGTGCTGGGAAGCATGTACGCTTTGATCGCGCTGGGTTACACGATGGTGTACGGCGTTTTGAACCTGATTAATTTCGCCCATGGCGATATCTTAATGATCGGCGCGATGGTTGGTCTGTCGATTCTGAAGTTAATCCAGGCTTATGCGCCTGACTTACCTGGCATCGTCAAACTGATGATCGCTATTGCGGGCGCTATTCCGGTCTGTGTGATCGTCAATCTGGTTATCGAACGGATCGCATACCGGCCGTTACGCAATGCGCCGCGTCTGGCACCGTTGATCACCGCGATTGGTGTTTCTATTCTGTTGCAGACTTTTGCGATGATGATATGGGGACGCAGTCCTCTGGCAATGCCGCAAGTGATGCCATCTGATCCCGTGCATATATTGGGCGCGCTGATTTCTCCGACCCAGATCATGCTGTTGATATTGGCGACGGTTGCGATGGTCGGTCTGGTGTTGCTGGTGGAGAAAACTAAAATGGGTCGCGCCATGCGTGCTACTGCCGAAAATCCTCGGGTTGCCGGTCTCATGGGTGTTGACTCCAATCGCGTCATTGTGATGACGTTTGCGATTGGCGCTGCATTGGCGGCAGTCGCTGGCGTGATGTGGGGTGCTAATTATTCTTCGGCCCAATTTGCAATGGGCTTCGTACCGGGATTGAAGGCCTTTTCGGCTGCGGTCTTGGGCGGAATTGGCAATATTTACGGCGCGATGTTGGGTGGTATTTTGTTGGGGCTAATCGAAAGTCTGGGTGCTGGCTATATTGGTGATCTTACCGGCAATTTTCTCGGTAGTAATTACCAGGATATTTTTGCGTTCATCGTACTGATCATCGTACTGACCCTTCGTCCGTCCGGCATCATGGGCGAACGTGTGGCCGATCGAGCTTAACCGGGACTGGAGAAACTTATGGCTAATTATTTCGATACGAAACAAAATCCGGCGAAAGCCTATGGCAGTTTGGCCGTCCTGGCGGTATTTTTGGTGGCGTTTCCATTTGTAGCCTCCATGTACGGTAACTCGTGGGTCCGAATCATGGACTTTGCGCTGCTGTACATTATGCTGGCGTTGGGACTCAATATTGTGGTCGGCTTTGCCGGTCTGCTTGATTTGGGCTACATCGCGTTTTATGCGATTGGCGCTTACATGACCGGTCTTCTGGCATCGCCGCAATTTGCGTCGGTGCTGGAATCCTTCGTCAATACTTATCCTGCAGTGGGGAATTTTCTGGTGATGATTTGTGGGCCAGAAATCGTCCAGAATGGTATCCATTTATCGCTGTGGGTGATTGTTCCGCTGGGCGCTGCGCTGGCCGGTTTGTTTGGTGCGATCCTTGGCGCGCCGACCTTGAAATTGCGCGGTGATTATTTGGCGATTGTCACGCTGGGCTTTGGTGAAATCATCCGAATTTTCATGAATAATCTGAACGCACCGGTGAATATTACCAACGGTCCGCAAGGGATCAACCTGATTGACCCGATCCATATTTTTGGCGTGTCGCTTGCTGGCGCACGTGGGTCGAACGCGACGGTTTATTTTGGTGGTTTCGGCATGCCTTCCGTCAATGCGTATTACTTTTTGTTCTTATTTCTTTGTGTCGCCATCATTTTTATCACCGTGCGTTTGCAGCACTCACGTCTTGGTCGGGCATGGGTTGCTATTCGCGAAGATGAAATTGCTGCCAAGGCGATGGGCATCAACACACGTAACGTCAAGTTGCTGGCGTTTGCGATGGGTGCGTCATTTGCGGGAGTTGCTGGCGCGATGTTTGCCTCGTTCCAGGGTTTTGTGTCACCTGAATCGTTCTCCTTGACCGAGTCGATCGCGGTATTAGCGATGGTGGTATTGGGCGGTATGGGACACATTCCGGGCGTCGTGTTGGGTGCTGTCTTGTTGTCGGCATTGCCGGAGGTATTGCGGCATACGGTAGAACCGGTCCAGATGGCGATTTTCGGTAAGGTCTTAATTGACGCAGAAGTATTGCGTCAATTGTTATATGGCCTGGCAATGGTGGTGATTATGCTGACCCGTCCATCTGGCTTGTGGCCTGCGCCAAAACACGAAGACCGGCCTGATACCGATGTCGATAAACCTGCGAAGTCAGCCGACGTCGTGGCGGCCTAAGGAGATCTCATGAGCGAACAAATTATTCTGAATATCTCCGGCGTCAATAAGCGATTTGGCGGCCTGCAGGCATTGTCTGAAGTCAGCATCAAGATTTTGAAAGGCCAGATTTATGGTCTGATTGGTCCTAACGGCGCTGGCAAGACGACTTTATTTAATGTAATTACTGGCCTGTATCAGCCTGATACAGGGTCTTTTGAGCTATCTGGCAAGTCGTATTCACCTTCGGCACCACATGAGGTGGCGAAAGCGGGAATTGCTCGCACTTTCCAGAATATTCGTCTGTTTGGTGAAATGACCGCTCTCGAAAACGTCATGGTCGGTTGTCATGTCCGTAGCCATCAAGGCGTATTTGGTGCCGTATTTAAGCATCCTGCGGCACGCCGTGAAGAGGCAGGCATCCGCGCGCGTTCTATGGCGTTGCTTGATTTCGTTGGTATCGCACGTTTTGCGGATCGCACCTCGCGCCACCTGTCTTACGGCGACCAACGCCGTCTGGAGATTGCACGTGCGTTAGCGACCGAGCCGCAATTGCTGGCACTGGACGAACCCGCCGCCGGGATGAACGCCACCGAAAAGCTCGGCTTACGTGAGCTGCTGGTTAAAATCAAGAATGAAGGAAAAACCATTTTGTTGATCGAACATGACGTCAAACTGATGATGGGGCTATGCGACCGTATGACGGTGCTGGATTATGGCAAGCCGATTGCCGAAGGTTTGCCGGCGGACATCCAAAAGAATCCAGCTGTCATTGAAGCTTACTTGGGAGGTGGTCACTAATGGCTGAGAATATTCTGCGCGTTGATGGGCTAAAAGTGGCATACGGCGGTATCAAAGCAGTTAAAGGCATTACTCTCGAGGTCAACAAAGGGGAGTTAGTGACGTTGATTGGTGCCAATGGTGCAGGCAAAACCACGACGCTTAAAGCTATTACCGGCACCTTACCAAACTGTAAAGTTGAAGGCACGCTGCACTATTTGGGTCAGGCGATCAAGGGTAATCACTCGTTCGATCTCGTCAAGAAAAATCTAGCAATGGTGCCGGAAGGCCGTGGTGTTTTTACGCGGATGAGCATTCACGAAAACTTGTTGATGGGCGCTTATATTCGCGACGACAAGGCTGCTATTGCTGCGGATATCGATAAATGGTTCGGTGTGTTTCCTCGTCTAAAAGAGCGTTCGGCGCAGATGGCGGGAACGTTGTCGGGCGGCGAACAGCAAATGCTCGCCATGGCGCGCGCACTGATGAGTCATCCGACACTATTATTGCTGGATGAACCGTCGATGGGCTTGTCTCCAATCATGGTAGAGAAAATCTTTGAAGTAATCCGTAATGTGTCGGCGCAAGGCATTACTATTTTGCTGGTTGAGCAGAATGCTAAGTTGGCATTGGAGGCAGCACATCGCGGTTATGTGATGGATTCCGGCCTGGTCACGATGAGCGGTAATGCTAAAGACATGCTGAATGATCCAAAAGTTCAAGCGGCATATTTGGGCGAAGGCTAACGGACGTTTCATGCTGATCGCGGATGCTTGGCCGTTCCATCCTAGATCGATGTCTTAAGATGGCAGATCAGCTTGATGAATAGTTATACCTTCATGCAACAATAAAAAAGGAGCCCAAGGCTCCTTTTTTATTGTTTCCTTACTGTTATTGACCGCGCACCATATTTTGTATGGTGGCCCAATTTTTCAGGCCAAACCAAGTTTAAATAACAGCATTATGATCAGATGTTGATTCCGATTGATGCCGTTTGAAGTCTTTGACATCTGCGGCTGCTTCTGCCGGCATTGTACTCACCTCATCAGGAGTAGTCGCCGGCGCTTGCGTCACAACGTGCACAGGACGTTGTTTTGGTGCGAAGTTCGGAACCACGGCACCGCGCGAGGATACGTTTTTCCCTGTGGCAACATCTTGCAGGCGACGATACTCGGCAAGTACACGACTGCCGTAGCCGCCATCATTGGCAAAAGCCGCCGCACCAACGTAACGTTTTAGACCAGCCTCAACTGAGCCGCCTTGAACGACGTAATCCTTCAGGATGAGCGATCCGACCTTAATATTGGCAGCTGGATTAAGGGCCGCTTTTACACCACCAAAGTTCTCAAATTTTTCTTGATGAACTTTTGACATTACTTGCATGAGTCCTTGCGCGCCAACAGGACTTTCGGCAAACGGGTTCAATCCCGATTCGATCGCCATCACGGCTAAAATCAGAAGCGGATCAAGTTTGGTTTCCTTAGCAGTCTTGTACGCGGTGCTGACAAACATATTCGTCGCGTCACTGGCCACGCGATAACGTTTTGACAGCCAGTTGGTGACCCACTGTTGCTGATGCGCATCCGACGTTTTCATAATTGGGCTCTTTGCTTTACCCAATTGAGGCTGATTTGACGGGTTCTGCGCCACTGTCTCAGCGATTGCAGCCAGATTATTGGCGGTACGCGCTTCAGTATCAACCACATCGCTCTCATCGACTGCTGATACCGCTGGCAGCGCAGACCGTATCTGGCTAGTCGGCATAAATGCCGAAAGACCTTTAAATCCGTCGACTAACTCTGGTTTTGCGACTAAGGTTGTTACACCGATAACGGAAATCAGTCCAACCATTAGCACAGCCATACCTGCCATGCCAGTGCTACCAATGACGTCGCTTACGGTGCTCCGGGCAGTCGATAGTGCATTTACTGTCAGACTGGCAGATTGAGTGCCTAGTTGTTTTACTGCATCTAACGGTGTTTTATGAGGGCCGACTCTGACCCTTGTAGTTCCTACTTTTATTGATCGTGCTAACAAATTGAACCTCCTGTATCGTTGCGTTGCATGCAGCGGCCCAAATGGGCGCATAAGCCAAAACATCGGCTAAATCCCGCATACAACGTAATCAATATCGCTTGGCGCTTCCTTGAGCCTGAAAAGGCTCCTACTTATATATGGCGCAAAACAACGTTTTGTTTGCAGTCGACTGGTGGTTAGGAAAATCACATTCGGTTTAATGTGCCGACCAGTTGCAAACAAATTTTTTGGGAAGGCTGATGCCTTTTGCTACATTCCTTAAAATATCATCGTTTAAAAATGATATTTGGGACCCCAAATCCCGTGTGTGGTGAGAGCTGAAAATGCGGTGGAAAGGGCGTTTCGACCCCTGTTGACTTCACCTAGACTGCCGCGCATTGTAGGGGGCGGTTTATATCAAGTCAACACTATAGAACATAGATTCTATTACTTTTAAATCTAATGATTGCAGGTGTACGGGGGTAAAAGTCAATAGAATCAATGGCTTGGCTGAAATGCTTAAATTGTAGGCTTCACAAATAGAAACACTCAAAACCCATGAAATATACCGATTTACGTGATTTTATTGTCAAGTTGGAGCAGTTAGGAGAGTTGAAACGTGTTTCTGTCCCCGTTTCTCCCTTTCTTGAAATGACGGAAATATGTGATCGGACCCTTCGCGCGTCCGGTCCGGCATTGCTATTTGAAAGCCCCACTGGCCACACAATTCCGGTTTTGGGTAACTTATTTGGAACTCCTCGACGTGTCGCGTTGGGTATGGGGGTCGACGATGTCAGCGAGTTGCGTCGTATTGGGCACGTTTTGGCACGCTTGAAAGAGCCAGAGCCTCCAAAGGATTTTAAGGATTTATTGGGCCTGGGCTCTTTAGTGAAATCGCTATGGGATATGGCGCCTAAAGAGCGTCGTTCGGCACCATGTCAGGAAATAGTCTGGGAAGGTAACGATGTTGATCTCGCAAAATTGCCAATTCAGCATTGCTGGCCAGGGGATGTTGCACCATTAATTACATGGGGCCTGGTGATTACTAAAGGGCCGCATAAAAAACGTCAGAATCTTGGTATTTACCGCCAACAAGTGCTGTCGCGGAATAAGGTCATCATGCGCTGGTTGGCGCATCGCGGTGGTGCGCTTGACTTTCGTGAGCATGCAATTGCCACTGGCGGCAAACCGTATCCAATAGCGGTCGCGCTCGGCGCCGATCCCGCTACTATATTAGGAGCCGTGACGCCGGTTCCGGACAGCTTGTCTGAATATCAGTTTGCAGGATTATTGCGTGGCAGTCGCACCGAGTTGGTAAAAGCTGTTGGATCTGAATTGCGCGTTCCGGCTTCGGCAGAAATTGTGCTGGAAGGCCATATCAATCCAGACCCCAATCATCCTTCTGGCTATGAAATGGCGCTTGAGGGGCCGTTCGGAGATCACACCGGTTATTACAACGAGCAAGATTATTTTCCGGTATTTACGATTGATCGTATTACGATGCGCCCGTCACCGATTTATCATTCGACTTATACCGGCAAACCGCCTGATGAGCCCGCGGTGCTCGGCGTGGCGTTAAATGAAGTTTTTATTCCATTATTGCAAAAACAGTTTACCGAAATAATCGATTTCTATTTGCCGCCTGAAGGATGCAGCTACCGCATGGCCGTGGTCCAAATCAAGAAGGCGTACGCCGGTCATGCCAAGCGGGTTATGTTTGGGGTATGGAGTTTTTTGCGGCAGTTTATGTACACCAAATTTATTATTGTGGTCGATGAGGATGTCAATATTCGCAACTGGAACGAAGTGATCTGGGCAATCACAACACGGGTTGATCCATTGCGTGACACCACGTTGGTTGATAACACGCCGATAGATTATCTGGATTTCGCCTCTCCGGTCAGTGGCTTAGGAAGCAAGATGGGGATTGATGCCACGAATAAATGGCCCGGTGAAACGACGCGTGAATGGGGGACAACTATTTCGATGACGAAAGAGGTGAAGGCGCGCGTGGATCAAATATGGCAAGAGTTGGGCTTATAGGTCGTCGACAATATGCTTGTGGTCGGCTTAGTGCGTACTTATAAAAGGAAGCTTCTAGTTGGTCGTATTCAATTAAATTTTTGATGAAATGGCAGCGTTGCCACGAAAAAAAAGCTGCCATTTGTCGATGATGCGGTACAATTCGTGTTGGCGGGCCCCTGCGCATTGTGGCATGGTGAATCTGGTCAGGTCGGGAACGAAGCAGCCACAGCTATTTCCCGCAAGTGCCGCAGACAAGGCTCGCCTCTTAATTTATCGCAGTTTTTCTTGATATGTTCTCTATCCGCACGTGCTTGAGCGCTAGCCAAGCTTCATTTAGCTGAGAATTGCATCGCCAGTATGAAGTTGTTATTGCTGGTTTCTGCATCCTACGTCTTAAATAATAACGATGATACAGGTTCGGTCTGCGACAGAAATGTTGCTGGCTTCAATCCGGTTGTTTATTTCTTCTTGTTTATTTTGCGTTATATTTGCAGGATATTTCAATTTGGTCGTATCTATACTTTTCAGAATCCTCCTATGCGCGTCTCTTATAAGTATTCTCTTATTTTAGCGGGACTGGCATTAATCTGTTCGGCTGGTTATGTTGGTATGCGCGGAAAGCCTCCTGGCACTTCAACAGTAAGTGAACAAGCTCCGCAAATGGTTAGAACCAGTATCGCGGAACAAAAAACGGTGCCGATTACGGTTTTTGCGAACGGATATGTTACCGCTATCAATACCGTAGACGTTCGCCCTCAAATCCAAAACGTAGTGCGACAAGTCCACGTACTGGAAGGGCAGGACGTCAAGGCCAACCAGCTTCTGTTTACCCTTGATGATCGTAGCGATACGTCAGGTGTTGACAAGGCGCGGGCGCAACTGGCTATGGATAAAGCCAATCTGAATGACGCGGAAATGGTGTTAAAGCGCAATCAGGATTTGCTGGCGCAAAAATTTGTCTCGCAAGCGGTGGTGGATAGCGCGACGAACAAAGTTAATTCTCTGCGTAGTGTGGTTCAAGCGGATCAGGCCATGGTTCAGTCTAGTAGTATTGCTTTGGGTTTTAATCAAATTAAAGCCAGTATTAGCGGTCGCATCGGCGCTATCAGTGTACATCCCGGCAGTTTGGCCCAGCCGAGTGGCGTGGCGATGGTCACGATATCCCAGCTGGATCCGATAGCAGTCAGCTTTTCGCTCCCGGAAAAAGAACTCCAGTCGATACGCGCCAGCTATCCAAATGGCGATGCACCAGTTACGGTGCAAATATCAGCTAAGCAGCAGTTAGTAGGCAAACTCATTTTTATCGACAATACGGCCGATACGCAAAGCGGAACTATTCGGATGAAAGCGCAGTTCGATAACGCCAAGCGCATTATGTGGCCCGGCACCTATGTTAACGTCCGTCTTGTTTCCCGCACGTTGACCGACGCTGTCATTATTCCTGCGCAGTCTATTGTGACAGGCCCAACCAACAAATTTGTCTATTTGGTGAGTGCGGATAATACGGTCAAAATGCAAGCACTTGAGGTCGCTGAAATTGCGAATGGGCATGCCGCTGTGACCGGCCTGACTGTCGGTAGTCGGGTAGTTATTGAGGGTATGCAGAATCTGCGTCCCGGAGTATTGGTAAAAGAATCTCAGGCAAAACTACCAGCAACAGGGCCGGAAGTAGCTATATGATTTCATCACGCTCAACATTGCAAGTGCCAACTAACCTTTTTAGCGAAAAGTAAGAAGGCTAACACGGGGCAATCGCGAACTAAAGTCTGGTAAAAATCCGAACATGGCTGGTCCATGGTTGGTCCGACCTAATGAGCAGAAAAGATCAATGTGAATATATCCGAACTGTGTATCCGTCGTCCGATAATGACCGTGCTGTTATCGGTAGCGATCGTCGTACTTGGTGTTTTTTCGTATTCCAAATTACCGATCGCCGCGCTACCAAGCTATAACACGCCGGTGATTAACGTCAGCGGGTCATTGCCCGGTGCAAGTCCGGAAATCATGGCGGCATCGGTCGCTACACCCTTGGAAAAACAATTTTCGACGATACCAGGTCTGTCGACGATCAGCTCTACCAATACCCTCGGCAGCACGTCCATCACGCTGGAATTTAACGCCGACCGTGACATTGATGCGGCAGCGGTTGATGTGCAGGCGGCACTCTTGCGTGCCCAACGCAATTTGCCTGTGGAGATGACCTCTTTACCGGCCTATCGCAAAGTCAATCCAGCTGATGCGGCAGTGTTATTGCTGGGATTGACGTCTCCGTCGCTTTCTTTAGCGGACTTGAATGACTACGCAGAAAATCTGATCTCGCCTTCGCTGTCGACCATCGCCGGTGTTGCGCAGGTGGCGGTGTATGGCCAACGCCGCTATGCAGTGCGCGTGAAAGCGAAGTCGGATCAATTAGCCGCACGTAACATGACCATGGACGAATTAGCGATTGCCATCAAAGCGGCGAACGCGAATAGTCCGGTTGGGGTATTGGATGGACCACGTCAAAGTTTAACTATTCAGGCCAATAAGCAATTGGCTAACGCGGCAGCATTCTCTGATCTGGTGATCAAAAGCCAGGATGGTTCCAGCATGCGCCTCAAAGATGTGGCCGAGGTTGAAGATAGCGTCGAATCCACCAAAAGCGGAAGTTGGGTGAATGGCGAACCATCCATCGTACTAGCCGTTCAGCGTCAGCCCGACGCTAATACGGTAGCGGTGGTGGATGCGGTAAAGGCCACTTTACCGCAATTTAAGTTGCAAATGCCAGCGTCAATTAACGTACATATATTAAACGATAGATCAGTCTCAATCAGAGATGCGATTGCCGACGTTAAACACACATTGTTGCTGACGGTGGTGTTGGTTATATTAGTTATTTTTCTATTTTTGAAGCGCTTGTCGGCGACGGTAATTCCCGTACTTTCGCTGCCGATTTCATTGATTGGATGTTGTGCATTGATGTTGTGGTTTGGGTATAGTCTGGACAACATATCCTTGCTGGCAATTACGATCGCGGTTGGTCTGGTGGTGGATGACGCCATTGTGATGCTTGAAAATATCGTCCGTTATGTTGAGCAGGGAATGGACCCGATGACTGCTGCGCTTAAAGGGTCGAAAGAGGTCGGATTTACGATCATCTCTATTTCCATCTCACTGGTCGCGGTCTTCATCCCGATCTTTTTTATGCCTGGCGTGATAGGCTTGATGTTTCATGAATTCGCTGCTGTCGTCTCATTGGCGATTATGGTTTCAGCGGTCGTGTCCCTGACATTGGTGCCAATGTTGTGCAGCCGTTATTTAAAACATCAAAATCACGAGCAAGATGGTTGGTTAAGTAAGGGCTTTGAACGCGGTTTTCACGCGGTACTGAATACCTATACGCGCGGTCTCGATTGGTGTTTGATGCATCGGCATTGGGTATTGGGTGGCGCGGTCGCAACATTTGTTCTAACCGGCGTTTTATTTGCCACAAGTCCCAAAGGTTTTTTCCCCACAGAAGATATCGGACAGATCGGCGCTACGGTTGAAGGGCCGCAAGATATATCGTATCCGGCCATGGTTAACATGGTACGCAATGCTTCAGAAATTATCGGAAAAGACGTCAATGTTGAGAGTGTGACTTCGCGCGTCAGCGGCACCAATAGTGGTTCGTTGTTCATTGGTTTGAAAGCCCGCAAGGACCGCGCGACCATGGATCAAGTATTGGAGGGACTCCGTGCAAAATTGAGTGGTGTAGCCGGCATGGCGGTATATATGACACCGGTACAAAATTTGCGTCTCGGCGGTCGTTCCAGTAAGAGTCGCTATCAATACACGCTACAAAGCGTGCGCGCTGACGAGTTGACCGAATGGGCAGAACGGATACAAGTAAAAATGCGCGCTGATTCAATGTTCCGCGACGTTACCAGTGACTCTCAAATGAATGGTCTGCAAGCCAGCATTAACATTGACCGTGATCGCGCCAATGATGCTGGTGTTCAGATTGATGACATTCGTACCGCACTTTACAGCGCTTATGGCGACCGTCAGGTTTCCACGATTTTCACCAGCAGTAATAGTTATCAGGTTATTTTACAAGGCAACAATTCCGGTCATCAGGATGAGGCCGATCTCAGCAAAATTTATCTGCGAAGTAAAACCGGCATCTTGGTCCCCTTGCTCAGCGTGGCCACCGTGAAGCGCGAACCGACAGCGCTTTCGGTGAATCATCAAGGGCAATTACAGGCGGTCACCATTTCCTTCAATCTTGCACCGGACGTGCCACTTGGCAACGCCAGTCAAAAGATTGATCTGATTAAAGCAGAGTTGAGTCTTCCCGCCAGTATCATTGCAACTTACGGAGGTGACGCCGCAGTGTTTCAATCATCACAAAGTAGTCAGGTTGTTTTGCTTGTGTTGGCGGTTGCTGTGATTTATATTTTGCTCGGCGTACTGTATGAAAGTTATATTCATCCGATCACGATTTTGGCGGGTTTGCCATCGGCCGCGATTGGCGCTTTATTGGCGTTACGTATTTTTGGTTTCGAACTGACGCTGATTGCCACAATCGGTATTTTGATGCTGATTGGTATCGTTAAGAAGAACGCGATTATGATGATTGACTTTGCACTAGACGCCCAGCGTAGCCAGGGTTTGAGTCCGGTTGAGGCGATCCGTACTGCCTGTATTTTACGGTTTAGACCAATTATGATGACCACTTTGGCGGCCTTGATGGGAGCGATTCCTATTGCCTTAGGCCTGGGTGCTGGTGCGGAGTTGCGCCAACCGCTCGGCGTGGCGATCGTTGGCGGATTATTAGTTTCTCAAGTGATCACGCTGTTTATTACGCCTGTGATTTATTTATTGCTGGATCGTTACAGTGGCACTGGGCCGTTGCAGTTGATTGGTGACAAGCTTCCGCCAAAGGTGCAGCAAAGTCCTCAGCTGAGTTAGCGCTCAACCATGCCACAAACACCATAATCTGAACGGGTGACTATGTCTGACGCTTTAACAATCAATCCAGCTCGCAGTGCGTTACTGGTAATGGATTTTCAGGCACCTATTTTAGGTTTGCTAAAAGATCCGACACCCGTTCTGACGGCAACTGCTGCAACCATCGCCGCAGCACGCAAAGCTGGTTTACCTGTCATTTACATCGTGGTCGGATTTCGTCCCGGACATCCGGAAGTCAATGCACGCAATAAAATGTTCAGTGGGATCAAGAGTGCGGGATGGTTGGTCACGGACTCACCCGGCGCAGATATTAACGCAGCAGTTAAGCCCGCAGTCACGGATGTGGTGCTGCTCAAACATCGGGTTGGCGCTTTCAGCACGACTGCGCTTCAGACTATTCTAAAAGCGCGTGATATTGATACATTGCTGTTGTGCGGCGTCTCTACCAGCGGCGTCGTATTGTCGACTACCCGCGATGCGGCAGATGCTGACTATCGACTTTTTATTGTAGAGGATGGTTGCGCAGACCCAGAAGCGGAGGTTCATCAATTGCTGATGCAAAAAGTATTTCCGCGTCAGGCCGAAGTAGTGCGCTCGGAGCAAGTGTTAGCTGCACTGGCTTAATTTAGCTTTTTAATGGTTGAACTGCGGTTCGTACGCTAAATCCGATCGTCGTCATGCCGTCCGTGCAGGACGCAAATACGCTACCGCCATGCATTGTTGCCACCGCTCGGACTATCGCCAGACCCAGTCCGTAGCCATGCTGTTGGCCTTGATCGTGGCGTGCAGCATCTACGCGATAAAAGCGATCAAATAATCGGTTTAAGTGTGATTCTGGAATCGGTTCGCCCGGGTTCGAAACCGCAATTTGTATCACGTCGTTTTGCTGCGTGATCGTCACGATAATCTGTGCTTCGGCGCTCGAATGTTGAATCGCATTTTGTAGCAGATTGCTCATGGCGCGACGAAATAGCGCCGTTTCTATAGGCGCTTCTACGTTCACATCGCCAGCGATACACACCGTCATGTGAGAATCATCCAGAATGCATTCAAAGAACTCCACTGTTTTACTGACTTGAAGCGCGATCGACGCCACAATCAGACCCGTAGCGTGCGTTCCCTGGTCTGCTCGTGCTAGAAATAGCATATCGTTGATGATCGACCGAACGCGTTCCAGATCCTCCAAATTCGATTGCAATACGTCTTGGAACTCAGGTGCAGTGCGCTCTCGCGAGAGAGCAACCTGAGTAGCACCGATTAAATTTGCCAATGGTGTGCGTAGCTCGTGCGCAACATCCGCATTGAATCCTTCAAGTTGTGTGTACGCGTTTTCGATCCGGTCAAGCGCACCATTAAAGGTCGTCGCCAAATTCGATAGCTCGTCTGGTAATCGGGCGACTTGCAGCCGCTGAGAGAGCGCTTTTGGACTCAGTATCTGGGCTTCGTTGGAAAGTTGTTTCAATGGGCGCAAGCCAACTTGGGCGATCCAATAGCCGAATAACATGACAAGTACAACACCCGCCAGCGACAAACTGATCAACGCAATGACGAACGCACGCAAGGTATGAAAATATGGTTCTGAGTCTATACCGACGATCAAACGGACAGGCGGTCGTTGCTCAAAAGCGTCAATGGTTTTGGTCATCGTTAGTAAGGGATATTCGCGCTTGCGAAGCTGCATGGTGCCCAAGCCATCACGATCCCGCTGCAAATCGTCTATTTCAGCCAACCCCCTACCGTACTGAAAGTGGGAGTCGTCGCTTAAAACCCAGAACCGTCTACTGCCGTCGGTCGGCGTTAGAGTATCCAGTTTTGCCTGAACACGTGGCCAGCGTTCTGCGCTGCCGTTATGTTCAATCATGTACTGCATGTCTTGGAATATCGTATGCAATTCTTCTTGCTGATGTCGTTGAAGTTCGCTGTGGACGACGCTGTAAAGAGACGCGCCGATGAGTGAAAACGTCAACAAAGCAGCGGCGGCAAACATCGCTACAAGACGGACTGTAATAGAGCGCTTCATTCGGACTTTTCATCCTTCCTCAGTTCCAACACGTAGCCCATTCCGCGAATGGTGTGGAGTAACTTTGGACTAAATGGTATATCCATTTTGGTTCGAAGCCGTTTGATAGCGACTTCCACGACATTGGTATTGCTGTCAAAATTCATATCCCAGACCAGTTCGGCGATCGCCGTTTTGGATAAAATTTCACCTTGTCGGCGCGCGAGCACAACCAATAATGAAAATTCCTTGGCGGTCAGATCGATGCGGGTCGCACCGTCTCCGCGATAAGCTTTACGGCTCAGTAGATCAATTTGCAGATCGCCGATACGTAGTTGGACAGGTTCCTGGGTTCTCCCACGTCGGGTTAAAGCTTGCAGTCTCGCCAACAGTTCGAGAAATGAGAACGGCTTGATCAGATAATCGTCGGCGCCATCATGCAAACCTTTGATCCGGTCCTCAACGTGGTCTCGCGCTGTCAGCATGATGACCGGCGTGTGCTTGACGGTGCGCAGTGCGCGCAATACAGAAAATCCATCAATTCCGGGCAACATCACATCCAGCACGATGACATCGTAATCGTGTTGCAATGCTAAGTGCTGGCCATCGACGCCGTTGTGCGCCAGGTCGACTGTACAACCTTGTTCCGTCAATCCTTTAAAAAGATAATCGGCAGTCTTTAGTTCATCTTCGACTATGAGAATTTTCATACTTGGATCAGTCTCCGGTACTTCACTTATATTGTATCGGTAACGCTCACGGTACTTTTGGCGTATCTTAGATTCATCCAAAGTTACCGTGCTTGAAGCTCATTTAACAATAATTCGACAACACTTCTAGACCGATTAAAAAGCAACTCCCTATTGTTACTCAAGTACCGGCGAAGCGTTCTTTGCTGCTGCCTTACGTTCTTTGCGCTCTTTCTTACGACGTTCGTACCAGAAGTGAGTGCGATCCAGATACAGGTAAATGACCGGCGTGGTAAATAGCGTTAAGATTTGCGACAAAATCAAACCGCCCACCATTGCATAACCCAATGGACGACGCAATTCCGACCCTGCGCCGTGGCCTAGCATCAATGGCAATCCACTCAATAGTGCGCACATCGTCGTCATCATGATGGGACGGAAGCGTAGCAAGCAGGCCTGGAAAATAGCATCTTCCGGCGACATTCCTTTTTCGCGTTCGGCCGTGAGCGCAAAGTCCACCATCATGATGCCATTTTTTTTCACAATCCCGATCAATAATATGATCCCGATTAATGCAATCACACTGAGATCATAACCGCCTAACATCAAAATCAACAGAGCGCCGACTCCCGCCGAGGGCAGTGTAGACAGAATCGTCAGCGGATGGATGTAACTTTCATACAGCAAGCCGAGCACAATATACACGGCAACCAACGCTGCGGCGATCAAGTACGGTTGTGACGAAAGGGAATCGCCGAATGCTTTTGCCGCGCCCTGAAAGGCACCGCTTAATGTGTGCGGAACGCCCATTTCTTCTTGCGCTTTTTGAATTGCAGTAACGGCGTCGCCAAGCGCTACGCCCGGAGCCAGATTGAACGAAATCGTCACAGCCGGAAACTGACTTTGATGGCTAATCGATAGATAGCCGGTCTTGGTTGTGTCGACCTTAATAAAAGTTGATAACGGAATCTGTTGTCCGGTCAACGGCGAGGTCATGTACAACTTGTCAAATAATGCAGGATCGGTCTGCAATTTTGGCGTTACTTCGAGTATCACGTGATAACTGTTTACCTGCGTAAAATATTGCGCGACCTGACGCTGTCCAATGGCGTCATAAATAGTGGAATCAATCAACGCAGGGGAAATGCCAAAACTTGATGCACGTGCGCGATCAATGGTCAGGGTCGCCGTTGCTGCCGCATTTTGCTGATCGGAGGCGACATCGGTCAATGCCGGTAATTGACGGAAGCGCGCTAATAATTTTGGTGCCCACACATCAAGTTCTGATAAGGAGGAGTCGGTAATCGTATATTGATATTGGGTGCGGGATAAACGTCCTCCGACGTTAATATCCTGGCCGGCCTGCAAGAACAGATTGACGCCCTGAACTTTAGCAAGCTGCGGACGCAATCGTGTAATCACCTCGTCAGCAGTCGAAGTACGGCCTTCGTCTTTTGGCTTCAGGCTAATAAAGAAATTGCCAGTATTGAACGTTGTCTGCCCTCCGCTCATACCGAAACCGGTCACATCCGGATCCTCGCGAATAACGTCGGCAAGCTTCAACATTCTGCCATTCATCGATGCAAACGATGCATCCTGTGCGGACTCCGCAAAGCCGAAAATAAAGCCGGTATCTTGTTGCGGGAAAAACCCTTTAGGAATAATCACGAACAACACCACTGTAGCGACTAAAGTACAAATAAATACGCACAGAGTAATGAACTGATGGCGCATGACAACATGCAGACCGCGTTTATAGCCATCCAGCATCGCATCGAATCCGCGCTCAAATAATAGCGCCAGGCGACCGTGTTTTTCGTCATGATGATTGCGCAAAAAGCGTGAACAAAGCATTGGTGTTAACGTCAGTGAAATAATCACCGATATCACGATGGTCAAGGTCACAGTGATTGCAAATTCGCGGAACAAACGTCCAACAATGCCGCCCATCAGGAGCAGTGGAATAAACACTGCTATTAATGAAACCGAAATAGAAATAATCGTAAAACCGATTTCACCCGCGCCTTTATACGCTGCTTCCATCGGTGACATGCCTTCTTCCACGTAACGATAAATATTCTCCAACATCACAATCGCATCATCGACTACAAATCCCACCGCAATGGTGAGCGCCATTAGCGACAGATTGTCGAGACTAAAGCCGATCAGATACATAACCGCTGCTGTGCCCATTAATGCCAATGGCACGGTGACACTGGGAATTAATGTTGCTGGGATATTGCGCAGGAACATAAAGATAACCATCACCACCAACGCAATTGTCAGCATCAGCGTGAGTTCTACATCCAGCACGGATGCGCGGATTGTTTGCGTGCGATCTATCAGCGTGTTGACGCGCACCGAGGGTGGGATTGCTGCCTGCAAGCGTGGCAACGCGGCCTTGATCCGGTCGACTGTTTCGATCACGTTGGCGCCCGGTTGTTTGGTAATCGCCAGCACGATCGAGCGTCCATTGATCACTGTGCTGTCGGCTGGTGCGGCTTTACCTGCATAGGCCCAACCGGCAACTTTCATGTTTTCAGGCGCATCAATTGCAATACCGATGTCACTGACACGTATCGGCGCCCCGTTTTTGTACGCCAGCACCATGTCATTCCACGGTTTGGCTTTAAGTAATTGGTCGTTGGTATAGACGGTAAAGCTTTGCTTGTCGCCATCAATCGTACCTTTTGGCTGATTGACGGTCGTACTGGCTATAACGCCACGAATATCTTCAAGGTTCATGCCCAGCGCTGACATTTTGGTCGGGTCAACTTGAATCCGAATCGCAGGCTTTTGTGCGCCACCGATATTCACTAATCCAACGCCGGTAATCTGCGAAATTTGTTGCGCCAAAATATTATCGGCGTAATCGTTGACTTCAATTAATGGCAGAGTCGACGATTGCACAGCCATGACCAGAATCGGTGAATCGGCCGGATTAATTTTGCGGAAGGTAGGCGGGTTCGGTAAGTTAGCCGGTAGTTGACCGCTGGATGCATTAATAGCAGCCTGCACGTCAAGTGCGGCCGCATCAATATTCCGGTTTAAATCAAACTGCAGCGTAATTTGAGATGATCCAAGCGCACTGGCTGAGGTCATTTGCGATAAACCGGCAATCAATGAAAACTGACGCTCCAATGGTTGGGCAACGTTGGATGCCATGGTTTCAGGGCTAGCGCCCGGCAGATTCGCAGATACCTGAATCGTTGGAAAATCAACCTGCGGCAACGGGGCGACCGGCAACAACGGCCAGACCGCAACGCCTACCAGCATAATAGCAATCGCTAAGAGCGTCGTCCCAATAGGACGCTTTATAAAGGCTGCCGAGATGCTCAATTAGTCGCTCCTTTTGCTGGTGCGACCGGCGTATTGGTTTCAATAATCTTGACGCCAGGTTTGAGCTTATATTGGCCGTCAATGACCACCTTTTCGCCATTTGTCAGGCCGGTATCGATAACCGCTACACCTTCCTGTATTTGTGCGACATGCACCGACTGTGCTTTGACGCTAGTGTCGGGATTCACGACATAGACGTAAGTACCATCCTGACCGCGTTGAACTGCCGCGGCCGGTAACGTTAACGCCTGCGGGATGTCAGTCAGGTAGAGACGGACGTTGACATATTGTCCCGGCCATAACACATGAGTCGGATTCTCAAACGTTGCCTTAAGCTGCACTGTCCCTGAAGTGGTATCAATCTGGTTGTTAAGCAAAGTCAGGCGACCTGTGGCTAGTGCCTGATTACTCTGCCGATCATAGGCAGCGACTTTCAGCGGCAATTGATTTCCGTGAAGGGCCTTATTAATTGCTTGAAAGTTTTCTTCGGGCAATGTAAATAAAGTGGTGATTGGATCGATTTGGTTGATGACGACCAGACCATTGGTGTCCGTGGCGTGCACAACATTGCCTGCATCGACTAATCGCGCCCCGACGCGACCACTGATTGGCGCGCTGATAGTGGTGTAGCTCAGTTGCACCTTGGCATAACTGATCTGCGCATCGTCGGTTTGTATTGAAGCTTCGAGCTGCGTCACTAACGCTTTTTGCGTGTCGAGTGTTTGTTGGGTGGCAGCATCTTGCTGACGTAGCACGGTGTAACGTTGCAAATCCAGTTTGGCATTGCTGCTTAACGACTGGTCTTTCGCTTTTTGTGCTTGCGCTTGTTCCAGTTGTGCTTGCAATGCACGTGAATCGATTTGTGCTAACAATTGTCCTGCCCTCACATCCTGGCCTTCAATGAAAGCAACTTTCTGCAGTTGACCATCAATCCTGGTTCTGACGACGACCGTTGCATTGGCAGTGACGGTGCCAACACCGCTCAGATAAATTGGCATGTCTCGCTGTGTGACCAGCGCGGTTGTTGCTTCGACCGGTGGGATCTGATTAGCGACAGGAGCAACAACTTTGTGCTTTACCTTCCAGATACCGACAGCAATCAAAATCAAAAGAACAGCGCCAATGATATGTGTTGAGCGGCGGCGGAAAAATGGTGTGGACATGTGGTTACTCACGAAATTAATTGGTTTTATTAGTTTGGATAACGGGTTTGTTCTGAGTGTTTTGTGCGGTAGGGCCAATAGCAGGGCTATTTAGCGCATCCTTGTTCATGGCGTCTTTGCTTAAAGCGCGCACATCCCAACCGCCGCCGATGGCCTTGATCAAACCGACACTGGCTACCAATTGGCGTCCGCGTATTTGCACGGCGGTGCGAGCGTTAGTCAACGCTATTGTTTGTGCGGTGGCAACACTTAAGTAGGTCGTAGTACCAGCCTGGTATTGGCTCAGCGCTAACCGTTCAGACAGTTGCGAGGCAGCGACGGCCTGATCTTGCACGGTGCCCTCCTGATCCAGTACATGCAGCGTCGTCAGATTATCTTCGACGTCCTGAAAGCCGCCCAAGACCGTTTGTTTGTATTGTGCAACTGCACTGTCATAAGATGCGATGGCCTGATCACTATGCGCGCGCCGTAATCCGCCATCGAAAAGTGTTTGCGCCAGCGCACTACCAAGCGACCATACGCGGCCTGGCGTATCAAACCAGGTCGCCAGGCTGCCAGCAGTAAAAGCGCCGCTGGCATTCAGCATCAGGACAGGGAAATAGGCTGCCTTGGCAACGCCTATATTGGCATTGGCAAGCGCAGCGCGGCGTTCGGCGGCGGCAATATCCGGCCGTCGCTCCAGAAGATCAGAGGGCAGGCCGGGCGGGACGATGGGCAAATGCGCGACTAAAGGTGACAGTGAGGCGGACGGTATGGCGGGAAGCGAAAAGGCTGCCGGTGATTTACCGGTCAAAATGGCTATTGCGTGTTCCAATTGGCCACGCTGTGCGTTTAGATCGATAGCCTGCGCTTGGGCTGTTTTTAATTGTGCTTCGGCCTGCGCAACGTCAGAGCGTAAGGCGACACCTGCGTTGTACTGACTTTGAGTCAGTTTAAGCGAGCGCGTATAAGCCGCATCGGTGCGGGCATATAAATCTTTAAGTTGATCGGTTATCCGCAGTTGCAGATAATCTTGTGCCAATGTGGCCTGAATACTCAACCGTGCTGCAGCAAGATCGGCTGCACTTGCTTGCGTACCAGCTTCGCCTGATTCCACCGCGCGTCGCACGCCACCCCAGATGTCCGGCTCCCAACTGGCGTTGATAGAGGCATTGTAGCTATTGCCCTGTGAGGCCACGCCACTGCTGATGGTTCGCGCACGACCCGCTCCAATGCCGACGCCTGCGGTTGGCCAAAAACCTGAGCGAGCGACATCAGCGGTGGCACGTGCCAGACGATATTGGGCTTCCGCCTGACGGATATTTTGATTGGCACGATTGGCTTCAATGATGAGCGCATTGAGCGTGCTATCGCCATACATTTCCCACCATTGCTGGTTGGCATCGATTTGTTGCGGGGTTGCCGTTTTCCAGGCGGTATCTTCTTTAAAAGCGCTTGGAGTATCGATTTGCGGCCGTATGTAATTCGGCCCGACTGCGCAGCCACCCAATAGTGTAATCGTCAGTAATGTGACTGCGGTGACTGCGGCCGCCCTAACAGATACTTTTACGGCAGAAGGGCGGGTCAGATGGGCGTGTTGACAGGGATAAAATGTGGTCGAGGTCATGGCCTGCATTGAGCGGTTGGGCTATCGGACGGAATGCCCGTCCGTCAATGCAAGTAGCTGCCGGACTGGCATGTTTACCACCGTACTTTAAGCGCCGCCAAGGGACGACAGGCTGTCATGAATATGACAAATTTGTCAGTTTCAGATAAAAAATTCTATAGGGCAATAAATACTACTTAGTCAGCGGCTACGCGTAGTTGCAAGCACACAATACGCGGTTACATTTTGGTGTTATTTTCTCTTCCGTGTCGAATACGCAAAGCGCTAATAATTGTCGCGAGCAACGTGGCTGAAGCGGCAATCCAAAGCGACAAATGGACCGCACTGGCATCGATCAACGCAGAGTTAATCGGAGAAGTAATATTCACTGAGGAATCAGGTGATGCACTTAGCGTGCTAGCCAGATGACTGCTTGCCGCCGTTAAAGCGATGGCGACCATCGCTGCACCCAGCGATTGACCGAACGTGCGGGCGATTGCCAACACGCCGGAAGCTGTACCGCTGCGCGAACGCGGTGCATTGGTCATCATTTCGCGGTTGTTCGGGCTTTGAAAAAATCCAAATCCTAGGCCACAAATAAAGGCGCGCCACAAAATATCCATCACCGATGGATGCGGGCCAAGACAGGCCAGTAACACCAGGCCGATTGTGTATACAGCCAGACCGCAAGTGGACAGTAATGCCGCCGGGTAGCGATCAGCGAGCCGTCCGGCGATGGGCGCAGTAATCACGATTGCCACGGGCCACGGTGTAAATAGGGCTGCCGACATTAGTGGACTGAAACTATATGCGCCCTGAAATAAAAATGGTAGCGCAATAAACGCAATGCCTTGACCGACGAATGAGCACAGTGACGTGGCCACGGCCATCGAAAACCGAATCGAAGAAAAAATATCGAGTGGTAATAAAGGCGCGGGTGCACGTTTTTGTCGGAAAATAAAAAGCACTACGGCGATAAGGGCAACAATGGCAAGTACCAGTTCGTTGAACAAGCTATCGTGTCGGGACAATCCGTCCACTGCAAGTACGATGGCGGCTAACGCTAGCGCCGAGAGAACCGCACCGGCGACGTCAAATTTACCGCCGCGACCACGGTCAGATGGCAGCACGCGTCGCGCTAATGTCAGCGTAAGGATGCCGATCGGAACATTGACCGCAAATAGCCAGGGCCAACTCAATACCGATAGCATCGCGCCGCCAATAGCCGGACCCGCGGCTAAGGAGGACGCGACCACCATGGCATTGATACCAAGTGCCGATCCAAGTAGACGTGTAGGAAAAATATTACGATAAAGCGCTGGACCGATACTCATGGCCGCAGCCGCACCTATTCCCTGGATAAAGCGCAATATATTGAGCGTCGTTAACGACTCAGATAAAGCGCAACCGAGCGAACTAAGCGTAAACAGGAAAATGCCGCCCATATACAAACGGCGAAAACCAATCACGTCGCCGAGCGAAGCAAAGGCCACCATCGTCATCGCACCAGCCAGAATATAGGCGTTCGCAATCCAGACAGCCGCCGACGGGACGACGTGTAAATCACGCGCAATGATCGGAAGTGCAACGTTGACAATAGAGCCGTCCAGGACCGTCATTCCGGTACCCAAAATCATGACAATAATGGCGACGCGTCTCTGCGCGCCAGAAATTCCATCATCACCTTCTACATCGCTAAAAAGTCTGCTCATATTGCTGGACGCTGAAGAGTGTGTTGCCGAGCCGTCGACAGATGATGATGGGAAATAAGAAAAAACACGGAGAAGTCCAGGTTGGCAGGCGATTGAGAGGTGTGCGGTAGTGCAGAATTATTACATGATGCACAATTTTTTGCCGACGCCGGTCTTGTAATGTCATTTTGTCCACGACATTTTTAATTTTTTTTTGATGAACAGAAGATTGCGTATATCGGAACGGGAACAAAGCTACGATGACCACTACACGATAATTGCGTGCTTTTTTCAGTAAGAATTGCCTCCGATTGAGGTATAATTCGAATTTCCCGCATGTGCCGTTCGGCACCATCCGCAATGACCAAGTTTGTATTTGTTACTGGCGGCGTCGTGTCTTCCCTAGGTAAAGGGATTGCCGCCGCTTCCCTCGCCGCGATCCTCGAATCGCGTGGCCTAAAAGTCACCCTCATTAAGCTCGATCCGTACATCAACGTCGATCCAGGCACCATGAGTCCGCTCCAACACGGTGAAGTTTTCGTCACCGACGATGGCGCTGAGACTGATCTCGATCTCGGCCACTATGAGCGTTTTATTACAACGCGCATGAAGAAAGTAAATAACTTTACTACCGGACAGGTCTATGAGGCCGTTATCCGCAAGGAACGTCGTGGTGAATACCTCGGTAAAACCGTGCAAGTGATTCCGCATATCACCAATGAAATTCAGGACTATATTCATCGCGGAGCAGAAGGCTTTGACGTGGCGCTAGTCGAAATCGGCGGTACTGTCGGAGATATCGAGTCGCTACCGTTTCTTGAAGCAGCACGCCAATTAAGTTTGCGGGCTGGTCGCAAGGCTGCCGCATTCGTGCATTTGACATTGGTGCCTTATTTGCCATCTGCCGGTGAACTGAAAACCAAGCCAACCCAGCATAGCGTACAAAAATTGCGTGAAATCGGTATATTGCCCGACGCCCTCTTGTGTCGTGCAGACCGTCCTATTCCGGATGAAGAGCGGGCCAAGATTTCGCTCTTCTCAAACGTTGAAATGGCAGCGGTGATTTCAGTGTGGGATGTCGATACAATCTATAAAATTCCTCAAATGCTCCATGATCAGGGACTGGATGCGATCATTTGCGAAAAGCTCGGCTTGACACCAAGTCCTGCTGACCTGACGATGTGGACCAACCTTGTCAGTGCGCTGGAAAATCCAAAACACGCGCTGACAATCGGCATAGTCGGAAAATACGTAGATTTAACGGAGTCGTATAAATCTTTGACGGAGGCCTTGCGTCACGCCGGGATCCATACAGAATCGCGTGTCAACATTGAATATCTGGACTCAGAAGAAATCGAAGCCAATGGCGCGAATTCACTGATGAAATACGATGCTATTTTAGTACCAGGCGGATTTGGTAAGCGCGGTGTAGAAGGTAAGATCATGGCGGCGCGGTTCGCTCGGGAAAACAAAATACCTTACTTGGGTATTTGCCTGGGTATGCAAGTGGCCTTGCTCGAATATGCACGTAATGTAGCCGGCTTGACATTGGCAAACTCAACCGAATTTGACGAACAGACCGAGCAGCCTGTCGTTGCACTCATCAATGAGTGGCAAAATCACGACGGCAAAGTTGAAACGCGTGATGCGAATTCAGATTTGGGCGGAACGATGCGTCTGGGTGCTCAGACTTGTCAAATCAAACCAAACACGCTAGCTTCTGAAATCTACGGTTCAACCGTGACAGAGCGTCATCGTCACCGCTACGAGGCCAACAATCATTATCTGGACCGTATCGAAGCGGCCGGTTTAGTGGTTTCGGCACGTACGCCTACCGAAGATTTATGCGAAGTGATGGAATTGCCGCGAACTGGAGAACATGCGCATCCTTGGTACGTCGGCGTGCAATATCATCCAGAATTCAAGTCGACGCCGCGTGATGGGCATCCATTATTTATTTCGTTCATTTCTGCAGCGTTAGCACATCAGCAAGCCGTTGTGAGTAATGCAAAGACTTAAAGCATGACTATGATCCATTTAGCTTAAAATTTAGATATGCGTCATCATCTTGGAATGATGGCGTATCACTTTTGTTAAGCTACATTAGCCGAGCTACATTATTATTGCGTTACATGAATCGCCTTAAGGCGAGAGTCGGTGGTCAGTCTGGCAATATTGGAATAGTCAAAAAGCGACTTCTCCTCATACTTTTTTTTGGGATGCTTTTTTGGCAACAACCGAGATACTAAGCTGAGGATTAATCTAAAGCATGAGGTTAAGTACGAATTCAGGCACTAAGTGAGACATGAAGTGAGACATTTAGTCACGTATTAATTAAGACGCATCATTACGGAGATAGAAATACATGAGTGCAATTGTTGACATCATCGGCCGCGAAATCATTGATTCACGCGGCAATCCAACTGTCGAATGCGACGTCCTGCTAGAATCCGGCGTGATGGGGCGTGCATCGGTCCCATCCGGTGCTTCGACTGGTTCCCGGGAAGCAATCGAATTGCGTGACGGCGATAAAAATCGCTACGGCGGTAAAGGCGTATTGACTGCCTGTGAACATATTAATACAGAAATTTCTGAAGCGATCATGGGTTTGGACGCTAACGAACAAGCATTCCTCGACCGGACGCTGATTGATCTTGACGGCACCGAAAACAAAGGTCGTTTGGGTGCCAACGCCATGCTGGCAGTTTCAATGGCAGTCGCTAAAGCGGCGGCTGAAGAGGCCGGCTTGCCACTGTATCGTTATTTTGGCGGTAGCGGTGCGATGCAAATGCCTGTTCCGATGATGAACGTGATCAACGGCGGCGCGCACGCAGACAACAACCTCGATATTCAAGAGTTCATGATCATCCCGGTTGGCGCTCCTAGCTTCCGTGAAGCGATTCGTTACGGCGCTGAAATATTTCACGCGTTGAAAAAAATCCTGCAAGAAAAAGGATTGACAACATCAGTTGGTGATGAAGGCGGTTTTGCCCCTTCAGTTGCTAGTCATGAAGAAGCGCTGAAGTTGATCATTCAGGCGATTGAAGCGGCTGGCTACGAGCCAGGTACACAAGTCGCACTGGGCCTGGATTGCGCAGCCAGTGAGTTTTACAAAGATGGTAAATACGTGCTGGCCGGTGAAGATATGACACTAACGAGCGCGCAATTCACCGGTCTGCTGGCATCGTGGTGCGACAAATATCCGATCATCAGTATCGAAGACGGCATGGCCGAAGACGACTGGGATGGCTGGAAACTTCTTACCGAGACTTTGGGTAAGAAAATACAGTTGGTTGGTGATGATCTGTTTGTGACCAATACCAAAATTCTGCGCGAAGGCATACAAAAAAATATCGCGAACTCGATCTTGATTAAGATCAACCAGATTGGTACGCTGACAGAGACGTTTGCTGCGATTGAAATGGCGAAACGCGCTGGCTATACTGCGGTGATCTCGCATCGTTCAGGTGAGACCGAAGATTCTACTATTGCAGATATCGCAGTTGGTACAAACGCATTGCAGATCAAAACCGGCTCAATGTCGCGTTCCGATCGGATGGCGAAGTACAACCAACTGCTGCGTATTGAAGAAGATTTGGGTGATATCGCCAGTTATCCGGGTCGTGCTGCTTTTTATAACTTGAAGTAAAAGTATTGCGAATTGCCTTATGTAAATCCGGCCAGCGAGTTAATTTAATCGCTGGCCGGATTTGCATAAATTGAATATGGATTGTTAATGCGTCTTATCGCTATTTGCCTTACTGTGTTGTTGGCGTTGATCCAATACCCTTTGTGGTTAGGAAAAGGCGGCTGGCTGCGAGTCGCTGATATGGGGCAGCAAGTCACCACTGCGCATGAAAAAATCGTCGAGCTGAAAGCAAGGAATGCCAAGCTGGATTCGGAAGTACATGATTTGAAAGAAGGGACCGGTGCTGTCGAAGAGCGCGCTCGTACTGAGTTGGGCATGATCAAACAGGATGAAATTTTCGTCCAGATATTAGATCCGAACAATACTGAACTGGTATCGACGCTGAAGGAAGCGCAACTATTGTCAGACAAGGTGGGCGCTGCGATACCGGGCAAGACAGAAGATAAAGCGCCAAAGAAGACCGCGGGTTTGAAGTCTGCTAAGCCTGTTCATCCGACCGCTAAGCGAGTGTTGAAACAAGCACAAGTCAACACTGCTCAACGGGTGGCGCAGCAAGTACGGGACTAATCTGTCTACGCTTTAGCTAGCGTTAAGTGCAACAACTGAAATTCCCCAAGATCATTTCATCCAATTTATATCTTGCAAGATTGCCAGCGCCGGTAACCCTTTAAGGTATCGGGCTGGATCGTGATCTTTACAATAGGAAAGGGCACTCCCTTTGCCTGTTGCTAATGCTTATTACCTACGAATTAATACGTGCTTAATGCTTAATATTTCCGGTACCTAACAAGGTCTCTACAGGTGCACTGATAGCGAAAAGGTGCGCGCAGTCGACTTTGTCAAATGCATAATTTTGACCGCAAAAATCGCAGTCGACCGATACGTTGCCCAACTCAGCAATCGCTTCATCAACTTCTTTTTGTCCCAGCATCTGCAGCATGTTGCCTACCTTTTCTCGTGAGCAGTTGCACACAAAACTAGGGTGTTGTGGTTCAAAAACGCGGACTGTTTCTTCCCAGAATAAACGTCGCAATAATGTCTGAATATCGGTCGATAGCATTTCAGCGGGACGTAATGTCGCACCCAGCATAGACACGCGATTCCAGCTTTCCAGCGGGTCTTCTTCAGTAATGCCAATCCCGCCATGGTTGGGCAACTTTTGTAATAGCAAACCACGCGAGACGTTAGCATCAGCAGCCAGCCACAACTTTGTATCAAGTTGCTCTGAACGCAGCATGTAATTTTCGATCACCTCCGCAACGTTATCGCCGTCGAGAGGCACGATTCCCTGATAGGGTTGTTGTCCTGGCATTTTGTCTTGCGGATCAAGTGTGATGGCAAAACGACCATGACCGTTGACATTCACCAGTTGGGCCAATGTAGCACCATCCTCTACTACCGTATCGGGGACTAGTTTTGCTGTGGCGCGCATCTGCAACTTGGCATCGCATTCGACCACCAACAGGCGGATCGGGCCATCCCCGTGAATTTGCATCACGATCACGCCATTGAATTTCAAATTGGCGCTCAACAAGGCGGCCGCTGCCATCATTTCGCCCAGCAAATTAGTCACTGCTGGCGGATAGTTTCGACGCGCCAATACCTGCTGCCAAGTGTTAGAAAGTTCAACCAACTCGCCTCGAACCGAGGCGTTTTCGATCATAAATTTTTGTAGATTATCGTTACTCATATCCATTACGTTCTTTGTACCTTTTTCGGTCATTACTCTCTAGCCGATTTTTTTAAGTTGGGTTTTATATTCCTGACCGCGTTCGGCGTAAGTTTGCGCGCCTTTTACCAACTTGGCGATTTCTTCTTCCGTTAACATGCGGGCCACCTTGGCTGGCGTTCCCATAATCAATGCATTATCGGGAAAGACTTTGCCTTCGGTTACCAGAGCACCAGCGCCAACCAGACTATTTTTACCGATCTTGGCACCATTGAGTATCACAGCCTGTATCCCAACCAACGAGCCATCGCCAATGGTGCATCCGTGCAACATAACTTGATGACCGATAGTGACATTTTCGCCAATAGTAAGGGGATAGCCGTGATCAGTATGCAAAACTGAGTTTTCTTGTACATTGCTGCCGAGACCGACCGTAATCAGTTCGTTGTCTCCACGAATGGTAACGCCGAACCAGACGCTGGCTCTGGCCTCAATCTTAACCTTGCCAATAAGCGTCGCGCTCTCTGTGATGTAGGCGGATGGGTCAACGTCGGGGCAATGTTCGCCAAGTTGGTAGATACTCATAATTCTCCGTAGAATGTGGGTGTTTGTTTTGATCGGTGACAGGATCGTTTTGTAGATTATTTAATTGATTATATTTATCTACTTTATTCCTGCACCAGGTTTTGACGAAATTTATTTACATTTTACGCCGCGGTTTGTTGTAACTTAAATCGCAATTATTCCTAAAAATCCTATTTTACCGCTGCTAGCATGAAGAGTATGTCTGAACCTATTTTTGTTGTTCCAGAAGCAGAGTTACCACCAGTATTATCGCCTGAACTGTTGCCCGAGTTGCGTGCATCGGCCTTGCGCTGCTTGCTATTGCGCGATCCTGCGGCAAAGGTATTGGAGGTAGCGGCATTAAACGCTGATTTCAAAAATAACACCCTTACATTGGATGCGCATGCTTCGCTGGTGGGTGAGGCTGAAGCAGGCGCGATTCCGGGTCGCCCGTCTCGGCCCGAACTCGTATTGCCTAAAACATTGAAGCATCGGTCCATGCGCACCGAGGAAGGCCGCGCCGCACTGATCCACGCGCTGGCACACATTGAGTTCAATGCTATCAATTTGGCGTTAGATGCTGTGTGCCGTTTTCCTGCTATGCCGGACCAGTATTACACTGACTGGCTGAGTGTCGCGGTGGAGGAGGCGCAACACTTTGGCATGTTGGCGCGACATCTGCAGACCTTAGGGTTTGCCTATGGTGATTTCCCCGGGCATAACAGCATGTGGGAAATGGCTGAAAAAACAAAAGATGACATTTTGGCACGCATGGCGTTGGTGCCGCGTACCCTTGAGGCGCGTGGATTGGATGCCACACCCGCTGTGCGGGCAAAAATTGCGCAGGCCGGAGACTTAGCCGCGGCCGAGATTCTCGACATTATTTTACGGGAAGAGGTGGGTCATGTCGCGATTGGTAACCATTGGTATAACTGGCTGTGTAAAGAGCGCCAGCTTGAGCCGATTGCAGCCTTTGCCAATCTGGTAGTCCAATATCAAGCACCGGTTTTGCGTGGACCTTTTAATTTGGACGCACGCCGCGCGGCAGGATTTTCGGAAGAAGAACTGGCGGTATTGCAAAGCGGCTAACCAAGGGATTCGAGATTTGACGTAGCTGGATTGTAAGGCCCTTAGTCTTTAATGATACCAGCGTCTTTTTCCTGGCGGCTTTACGCTTTCCACCATGTCTACTAATTTGGTCCCCGCCAGTCGGTCATGCAAAAACTGACGCTGTGGGTCAAGATAAATAGTGAGTGACCATAAAACAAAATTCAAAACGGGAACGATTGCCAGCATCCAGGTGTGCGCGCCGAAAGCCCAGGCGAGCATCAATCCAGGAAGAAACCATAGCCATGCTAACAAATAGCGCGCCAAAGCGTCTTTTGCCTTCATTGCGCTACCATCTTTATTGATCAACTGGAGTCGCCAGGTTTTCATAGCCAGCGTTTGACCACCGTGACTCCAGCACCAGACAAAATACGCGGTCAACACCACGAATAGCCATATTTGCTGGCCGTGCCGCAAATACAATGCGTTGCGTTGCTGTAGCAATGTCGAAAAAAGCAAACCGGCGATGAACAGGATGCCAAACAGCAGCATTGCCTCGTACATCATGCTGCCAAAGCGCCTTTTAAGCGATGGCGTTGCGGGTTCAGTGGAAATAACGGTATCGTTGGATGGCGCGGAAGGATTCAAGGTGCGATTATTTCTTTGTACGTGTGGCGATCAATATAACCGACTTATAGCTTACTTTTAGCCGACTTACAGTGCTGACTATTCGTCAAATTTTAGCATCGACCGCTTCGGCAATGTCGTGACCTATCCAGATCTGATTTAATGGCCAACTGCATCAACGGCCGATGCCGGACTCGCAGTTTGCGCTGGCACCGCAGCAGGCACTGGTTTCGGTGCCAGCTGAATTGGTTTTGCTTCTTTAGGTTTGGTTTGGGGCGACAGCACTTGCGCAGTGATGCGCTTGCGGTTATTTGCCGCCGCCGCTTCTGCTGCTAATTTTTGTTTTTCTGCTTCCGGCAATTGTTGATATTCTGCCCAACGTTTCGCTCGTTGCTCGGTGTCCAGTCTTCTGTTCCTAGCGTAATTTTCACGCACGACCCGCCGTTGTTCAGGTGTCAGATTTACCCAATCATGCATTCGGTCCTGAACCCGTGATTGTTCGGTAGGACTCAGGCTGGCAAAACGTTTACTGATCTCAACCCACTTTTTTCGAGTGGAGAGTTTTAAGCTATTCCAGCCAGAAGCCAGCGGCGCTAATATCAGTTTCTGTGCAGCAGTAAGATCTTCCCATTCGGCTTTGCTGTCGGTCGGTTTGTTGACCTTTGATGGATTGGCAGGTTTTGGCTTGATCGCCAATTCGCCTGTCGCCTTACTGTTGTTGCCTACAGTACTTGTGCTGGCGCTCGCACCAAGGGCATCGGCAGCATGTGAAGGACGCATCAGCACCGACGCAGAGCTCATTATTAACATTAATACTGTCAATAAGGTAAGCATAAAAGTACGCGATTTAGCAAGGTGCTTTAAAGATAGAAGTTTACCTATAGATGTGGCTTTGCTATTTGACAGCGCAGTCGCTGCAAGTCGCTCTTCATTATTTTCTATTGTTGGTATTAGCGCCATTCTTATTCTTCGTGTTTGGCAAGATAAGTATCAAAACCTCGGTCTAAATAAGCGGAAGGCGGGACTTCATCAGCAAGTACAGCGGCGTCAATAGCCGCAATTTCGGTTATACGATGTTGTTGCTCATACTGATACAGGCCGAAAAATAGCACAACGCCAGTAAGTATCGGCGCAGCAACGCCTAGTCGCGTCCACCATGAAGTAGCTTGTGGGAAAAAGCTATTTGCTGTTCCTGCAACAACATTTTGGTGGGCGACAACGCGTAAAGGTTTGTCGGCTTTCTTGCGAGACAAGGCCATTTGACGTGCAGCGGCTAGCCGGTCCAATGTGGCTGTCGGCATGTCGTCGATACGCTCATTAAGCGCGTGGCGTACTTTGTACGCAAAATTGATGTCTTTACTGCTCATAAACTTATTCCTTTGGCCCTAAGCGCTTGTGCCAGGGTGTGTGTAGCACGAGAGCAGTGTGTTTTTACACTGCCTTCAGAGCAACCCATTGCGGCGGCAGTCTCGGCGACATCCATGTCCTCCCAATAACGCATCAGGAACGCTTCCCGTTGACGCCCAGGCAGCTTTTGAACCTCTTGATCAATGATTTCGAGGATTTGTTCTCGTTCAAGCTGGGACGAGCTGGACTCAGCAGCTTGCGAGCCGTCCTCTGATTCATACGTTTCAAGCACGTCATAATCTTCGTCGCTGGTCTTATCGTGACCCATGCTCGAAAAAAGACTAACCCACGTGTTGCGTACTTTTTCACGCCGAAAATAATCGAGGATCGTGTTTTGCAAGATGCGTTGAAACAACATCGGTAACTCGGCAGACGGTTTGTCACCGTATTTTTCCGCAAGCTTGATCATCGCGTCCTGGACAATGTCCAGCGCTGACTCGTCCTTGCGGACTGCGTACACCGCCTGTTTAAAAGCGCGTCGCTCTACGTTTTCGAGAAAATCTGAAAGTTCTTTATCGGTTGCCATGCATTGTGGCGCGCGTTTCACCGTGTGTCATACAGAGTGTCATTCGCTGCCAGCCAGTGAAAGTTGTTCAGAATTTTGCTGCGTTGTTGCGGGCAAACTAGTTTCTAACGCGTCCTGAGTAATCAAAGAGTATTAGTTCGCTCGTAAGCGCTGACTAATTTATTGATGCATCAGGTTGAATCGTTAAAAAAGGGATTTTTAAACTGATCGAATGCTATCAAAAATACAGTGCTCGTGGGGCAATAATACGTAGTTGTGTTCAAATTAGGAAGATTTCAAGAGGGTTTCGTTGAATTTGCCTTGACCAAAATGAAAGTACGCATTATGGTATCACTCCACTTCAGCATCCTGAAGTGGACCCATGGTCTTTTCGCGACCAGCGCAAGATGCTGATTAGTGACAAGACGCGCTTCATATTTGAAAGCTGTTTGCTCTAACCCGTGCCACAAGCGCGAGAGAATGGACGTGTTGCTTCAAGGTAATTGGCTGAACGAGTCGCGCGAAGCGACATTTTGAATCGTATCTACGGGTACGCAACGAAATGTTGTGAAGGCACAAAAAAGGAATGCCAAAATCCATGTAGCAAGCCGCCGTTATCATTAGGAGAGAGCATCCGATCAATTTCCCATGGACCTTGAAAGGACATAGAAGCATGAGTCAAGATACAAATTTGCCCATTAGCGGCGCAGAAATTTTAGTTCGTTGTCTGGCAGAAGAGGGCGTCGAGCACGTTTTCGGCTATCCAGGCGGCTCGGTGTTATACATTTATGACGCCATATTTCAACAAGATAAATTTCAACACATACTAGTTCGTCACGAGCAGGCTGCGATCCACGCTGCTGATGCCTATTCGCGCAGCTCGAACAAAGTCGGTGTAGCGATTGTCACCTCCGGTCCCGGCGTCACCAACGCGGTCACTGGCTTGGCAACTGCGTATATGGACTCGATTCCGATGATCGTGATTTCGGGTCAGGTTCCTTCCTATGCTATCGGTGAAGATGCTTTTCAGGAGTGCGATACCGTTGGTATTACACGTCCTTGCGTTAAGCATAATTTCCTTGTCAAAGATGTCAAGGATCTGGCTGAAACGGTTAAAAAGGCATTTTATATTGCCACTACCGGTCGTCCTGGACCGGTGCTGATTGATATCCCTAAAGACATCACCATGCATCGCCATGTATTTGCGTATCCGAAAGAAGTCGAGATGCGTTCGTACAAGCCTGTAGATAAAGGTCATTCAGGACAGATCCGCAAAGCACTGCAATTGTTGCTAACTGCTGAACGCCCGATGATTTATACCGGCGGTGGCGTGATTCTGGCGCATGCATCGCCAGAGTTGAACCGTTTGGTTGATCGTCTTGGCTATCCTTGCACCAATACCCTGATGGGATTGGGTGGTTACAAAGCGTCAAGCGATAAGTTTGTCGGTATGCCAGGCATGCACGGCACTTACGAAGCCAATATGGCGATGCAGAATTGCGATGTATTGATTGCTATCGGCGCGCGTTTCGACGATCGCGTGATTGGTAATCCTAAACATTTTGCTAGCAATGCACGCAAAATTATTCATATTGATATCGATCCATCGTCGATTTCCAAACGCGTCAAAGTCGATATTCCAATCGTCGGTAACGTAAAAGACGTTCTGCAAGAAATGTTGGCTCAGCTAGAAGCTGCTGAAACCAAGCCAAACGCTATTGCTTTGGCTGCTTGGTGGACGCAGATTAACCAATGGCGTTCACGTGATTGTCTGAAATTTGAGAGTTCGTCAGAATTTATCAAGCCGCAATCTGTCGTGGAAAAAGTTTGGCAGATTACAGACGGTGATGCGTTCATCACATCGGACGTTGGTCAACATCAAATGTGGGCAGCGCAATATTATCGTTTCGATAAACCACGTCGCTGGATCAATTCCGGTGGTCTTGGCACGATGGGTGTTGGCTTGCCGTACGCCATGGGTGTGCAGATGGCGAACCCTGGTTCTACTGTCGCTTGTATTACCGGCGAAGGATCTATCCAAATGTGTATCCAGGAACTGGCGACCTGCAAACAATATCACTTAACGCCAAAAATCATCCTTCTGAACAATCGTTTCCTCGGCATGGTGCGTCAATGGCAGCAAATTGATTACGGCTCCCGCTACTCTGAGTCGTATATGGATTCGTTGCCTGACTTTACCAAGCTGGTCGAATCGTATGGCCACGTCGGTATGAAAATCGAAAAACCTGGCGATGTCGACGGTGCGCTGAAAGAAGCGTTTGCCATGAAAGATCGCTTAGTGTTTATGAACTTTATTACTGATCAAACCGAAAATGTCTGGCCGATGGTGAAGTCGGGTAAGGGCTTGACTGAAATGCTACTCGGTTCGGAGGATCTGTAATGCAACATATTATTTCCGTACTGCTAGAAAACGAAGCCGGTGCACTCTCACGCGTAGTGGGTTTGTTCTCCGCTCGTGGCTACAACATTGAAACATTGACGGTCGCACCGACCGAAGATGCAACCCTGTCACGGATGACCATCGTGACAAGGGGTTCAGATGAAGTGATCGAACAGATTACTAAGCATCTGAATCGTCTGATTGAAGTCGTCAAAGTGGTCGACCTGACCGAAGGCGCGCATATCGAACGCGAACTCATGCTGATCAAAGTACGTGCGGTCGGCAAGGAGCGTGAAGAAATGAAACGCACTGCGGATATCTTCCGGGGCCGCATAATTGATGTCACGGATAAGTCTTACACTATTGAATTGACTGGTGCCAAAAGCAAGCTGGACGCCTTTATAGAGTCGATAGACCGGGCTTCAATTTTGGAAACGGTCCGTACCGGTGCCTCGGGCATTGGACGCGGAGAACGTATCTTAAAGGTGTAAAAGTTTCGTGTCAGGGATGATTTAATCATGTCTGATGCGTCATTCTTATGTGCATAAGCGGTAATGCGTGAGATGTAAAGCAAGACTGAAAAAGTCACGCTTTCGGATGTGTTTCCACTAACTGAATGTATCGAACTGATTTGGATTGTCTAAACAGTTCTCTATCAATTGAATTATTACTAGGATTAAAAATGAAAGTTTTTTACGACAAAGACGCTGACCTTTCACTGATCAAAGGCAAAAACGTTACTATCATCGGCTACGGTTCACAAGGTCATGCGCACGCGCAAAACTTGAATGACTCCGGCGTTAAAGTGACTGTTGGTCTGCGCAAGGGCGGCGCATCGTGGGATAAAGCGGTCAATGCAGGTTTGAAAGTTGCTGAAGTCAATGATGCTGTTAAAGCTGCAGACATCATCATGATTCTTTTGCCTGATGAAAACATCGCCCAGGTTTACGCGGAAAATGTTGCTCCATACGCAAAGCAAGGCGCCACACTGGCGTTTGCGCACGGTTTCAACGTACATTATGGCCAAGTAACACCACGCGCTGATTTGGACGTCATCATGATCGCGCCAAAAGCACCAGGCCATACTGTTCGCCAAACATACACACAAGGTGGCGGCGTTCCCCACCTGATTGCCATCTATCAAGACAAATCTGGTACTGCACGTGACATCGCTCTGTCGTATGCAACTGCAAACGGTGGCGGTCGCGCTGGTATCATTGAAACTAACTTCCGTGAAGAAACTGAAACAGACTTGTTCGGTGAGCAAGCAGTTTTGTGCGGTGGTGCAGTTGAACTGATCAAAGCTGGATTCGAGACATTGGTTGAAGCTGGTTATGCACCAGAAATGGCTTACTTCGAATGCCTGCACGAATTGAAACTGATCGTTGATCTGATCTATGAAGGCGGTATTGCCAACATGAATTACTCAATCTCGAACAACGCTGAATACGGCGAATATGTTTCGGGCCCACGTATCGTCAACGAAGAAACAAAAAATGCAATGCGTGCGATTCTCAAAGACATTCAAACTGGTGAATATGCAAAGAGCTTCATCCTTGAAAACAAGGCTGGCGCACCAACGTTGATCTCCCGTCGTCGTTTAAATGCAGAGCACCAAATTGAAGTTGTTGGTGAAAAACTGCGTGGCATGATGCCATGGATTAAAAAGAACGCAATGGTGGACCAAACTAAAAACTAATACAGTTTTTAGTTTCAAGAAAGGTAGGGCATCATTGCTGTAATCGCTTGCAAGCGACTACAGCGTGAAGTCGACAAGCTGTGCACACGCACAGCTTTTTTTTCGACTTCACGTGCACATGGATCAAAAAGAACGCAATGGTGGACCAAACTAAAAACTAATACAGTTTTTAGTTTCAAGAAAGGTAGGGCATCATTGCTGTAATCGCTTGCAAGCGACTACAGCGTGAAGTCGACAAGCTGTGCACACGCACAGCTTTTTTTTCGACTTCACGTGCACATGGATCAAAAAGAACGCAATGGTGGACCAAACTAAAAACTAATACAGTTTTTAGTTTCAAGAAAGGTAGGGCATCATTGCTGTAATCGCTTGCAAGCGACTACAGCGTGAAGTCGAAAAGCTGTGCACACGCACAGCTTTTTTTTCGACTTCACGTGCACATGGATCAAAAAGAACGCAATGGTGGACCAAACTAAAAACTAATACAGTTTTTAGTTTCAAGAAAGGTAGGGCATCATTGCTGTAATCGCTTGCAAGCGACTACAGCGTGAAGTCGAAAAGCTGTGCACACGCACAGCTTTTTTTGTTTACCACCCTCAGGATCAAAAAAAAGAGCAATCATCGCTCAAACCAGATACCAAGTCTCAGCATCAAGAACTAAGAAGCAGGGGAGCGGTCATACTCGGGCTTAGAATCAGCGCCTAGTTTCGAAAGTAAGTATTTGGCCTGTTAAGCAAACAAGGGGGCGCATTTGCGTCTCTTTTTGCTATAAAGTCGTGATACCTGTCGTTGAGAGACATTGTGAGTCGTAATTAGTCATTTATTTATCAATCCGAAAAATCATCCCCACATAGCATGACAACAACGGTTTTTAAAAAGCCCCATTTTGGTAAGCCCGATCAATCTTGGCGGGCGCGACTATATACAGTCATTTTTGAGGCTGACACTGTTGCCGGGCGGCGTTTTGACACAGGGCTATTAATTATCATTGTTCTGAGTGTTGCCACGGTTATCGTCGATAGCATCGGCACAATTCGGGCTCGCGATTTTTTGATATTGAACGGATTGGAATGGCTATTTACCATCCTCTTCACGATTGAATATGTCGTTCGTTTGCTTTGCGTGAAGCGGCCGTTGCGCTATGCGACAAGCTTGTTTGGGGTGATTGACCTGTTGTCGATATTACCCACATACCTGGCTATATTGTTGCCCGAGTTTCACTTCCTCATTGATGTGCGGTTGCTGCGGATGTTACGCGTGTTTCGAGTCTTAAAATTACCGCGTTATTACGATGAATCGCAGGTTTTGTTACAGGCACTGCGTAATAGTCGGCACAAGATATTTGTGTTTCTCGGTGCCGTGATCATCATGAGCGTCATTCTTGGAACGATCATGTATGTCATTGAGGGACCGGAGAATGGCTTTACCAGTATACCTGTCGGCATGTATTGGGCCATCGTGACGCTGACTACCACCGGGTATGGCGATATCCATCCTAAAACGCCATTCGGACAGTTGATTACCTCCATGGCCATGTTGCTCGGTTACGGCATCATTGCTTTGCCGACAGGCATTGTTGGGGTAGAGCTGGCCATGAGCATGATGCGAGGGACACCGACCACGCGCACTTGTGTAAATTGTTTAACTGAAGGTCATGAAGCTGACTCGTTATTCTGTAAACATTGTGGCGAAGCATTGCCACCTTATCAATATGATGCCATCGCCACTTCCCCGCCGCGGAAGTAAACATTTGGTTAAATCATCTGCTTCATCCCATAGAATAAATCTATGTGAATTTAGTTGGCAATGAGAACTAAACCGGAATGCCGTCATCAAAGTGGCAATCTATCATCTTGTTGTTACAATTTCATGAGCTGTGAATCCTATTGAGATTCACATCTCTAGTACAAACCTCTATTTTTGGGAAAATACTATGTCGCCATACCGTAATTTAGTGGTTTTATCCGTGTTGGCAGTCGCTAGTCTGAGCGTATATGCACAAACTAAAGTGCAGACGACCGGGGCTTTAGTCGTCGTACCTGCTTACGGTGAAGTCAAGCACGTCAATGACGAGGTGCGCGTGACCTTCACTATTGAAGAGCAGGATAAAGACAAAGCCGCAGCGGCCTCGCGCGTGAACCAGAAGATGAAACAGGGAGCCGAGATCCTTAAACGGCAAGACCCTCAGGCTATCCTGCAGACGCGCGGTTATTACACCTATCCGGTTTACCCTGAAGAGACGCAGCCTCGAACCAATACCAATAAACCACGGCAACCCACTGGTTGGCGTGTCGGTCAATATCTGGATGCCACCACAACCAACTTGAATACTTTGCCAAAGACCGTCGCTTCAGTGCAAAGCGTGCTCGGACTGAATGGTCTACATTTCAGTCTCAGTGACGCCACCAGCAAAAAGATGGACGATCAGCGGATCGCCGCTACCTATCTGAATTTGAATGAGCGAATCGGTTCTATTGCACGTGCTATGGGGCGCAGTGAGTCGGATGCGGTACTGGACACGATTGATTTTGAAGGCTCTGGAAACTATGCGCCAGAAGCCGCCATGCCTAAAGGCGCAATGATGATGCGCTCGGTATCAATGGATAGTGCGCCAGTGGAAGAGCCAAGCTTCGAGCCAGGTGAAACGACATTGACCATGCGCGTGGTTGGCAAAGTGCGCTTCAAGTGACAATTCGGGTCGCCACTTCCTCAGTTGGATTGTCGTCAGACCGAGATCGGGTCGCCTGTATTTTTGCCGTTTCGTCGTTCGCGTGCCAAAAGTCGCGCGCTAATGGCGGTGTCCGATTGTTTTCAAGCTATTATGGAATTAGTTACTGATTGCAATGCAAAGGGTTACATTTGCCCCTCGCTCGACTAGAATAGCCTCGCTATCAAATTTCTATCATTTCTTTAAGACAATCCGGAGCGCAGTTGAATAATTACCCACATCCTATTATCGCCCGCGAAGGTTGGCCGTTTCTCGCCATTGCTTTTGCCGTGGCGTTGCTGATCAGCTTTTTCTCGATCGGTTGGTCCATTCCTTTTTGGATTATTGCCTTATTCGTATTGCAATTTTTTCGTGACCCACCACGCGTGATCCCACAAATCCCTGGCGCGGTAATTTCTCCTGCTGACGGTCGTATTGTGGTTGTCGAAAAAGCCCATGATCCTTACGCTAATCGTGAAGCATTAAAAATCAGCGTTTTTATGAATGTTTTTAACGTCCACTCAAATCGTGCGCCCGTTGATGGCAAGATCGAAACGATGCAGTATTTTCCGGGCAAGTTCGTCAACGCGGATTTGGATAAGGCATCGATTGAAAACGAGCGTAACGCATTGGTAATCACTGCAAAAAACGGTCAGACAGTCACTTGCGTTCAGGTTGCAGGATTAATTGCACGCCGTATTCTTTGTTATGTCAAAGTTGGTGATGTTCTTGCGCGCGGACAACGGTATGGATTTATTCGTTTTGGTTCACGGGTTGACGTCTACTTACCATTGACTGCGACACCGAAAGTTGCCGTAGGCGATAAAGTCTCAGCAACAGAAACCATTTTGGCTGAATTTTAAGTTTCGCCAAAGAAATCTGTAAGACTAGTCGCGGCTAAACAATGCCTGATGCCAATGCCTGAGGCGTTTGGAGTAATCCAAGCGAGTCGCGCAAGTCAACCGCGCTTCAACCGTGCATTGTTTATCCCGACCTTTAGCAAGGCCGTATGACCGGTTGTGATAGCTTTATTGCATCATCATCACCACAAATTTGATTTATAGATTGAAACGGAATTCACATGGCTACTTTCCCACGCCGAAAGGCGAAGAGTAACGTTGCACAGTTCCCAAAGGCATTACGCGCAAAAAATTCTTTGCGACCGTCTTATCAGGATGATGACGAAGATGACAGCCCGGCGCGGCCAAGTCTGAGACGTCGTGGTGTTTATTTATTGCCCAATGCATTTACGACCGCTGCGCTGTTTTGTGGCTTCTATGCAATTGTTATGGCGATGAATTTGAAATTTGATTATGCATCGATTGCGATTTTCGCAGCGATGGTACTCGACAGTCTGGATGGTCGCGTGGCTCGCATGACTAATACCCAGAGCGAATTTGGCGCGCAGTATGACAGCTTGTCGGACATGGTTTCGTTCGGTGCTGCACCTGCACTCGTCGTGTATGAATGGTCATTGCGTGGAATGGGTAAATTGGGTTGGCTTGCAGCGTTTGTGTATTGCGCTGGTGCGGCCTTGCGTCTTGCCCGCTTCAATACCAATATCACCGTCGTCGATAAACGTTATTTTCAAGGCTTGCCAAGCCCAGCGGCGGCAGCACTTGTCGCGGGATTTGTCTGGATTATGGATGATCTTGGTTTTGTCGGTGCTGACTTAAACTGGGTGGCGTGGGGGATTACTTTATACGCTGGCCTGACCATGGTCACGAACGTGCCTTTTTATAGCTTTAAAGACATTAATCTGCGTAAGCCGGTACCGTTCATTGCTGCCTTTGTCGTCGTACTGATATTAGTGGTTATTTCAAGTGCACCGTCGAAGGTTTTGTTTGGCCTGTTCGTGCTGTATGGACTATCCGGTCTGGGCGTCTATTTTTGGCGCTTATTCAAAGGTAAGCCAGTCAGCATACTGCAAACCGAACACGAGCCCGATCATGATCATGAGCGAGAGGACAGGTAAGTAAATTTATACCAGGTGCTGCAATAGTTACGTTGCTCAACAGCCGCATGGCTTTATTAGCGCGTAAAAATAAGTCAACCCATGTCTTTATGACGGATTTTGATTCTATGTAGCAAATAGAAGTGGAGATGGCGCTGCGGTGGCGGTCAGTTGGCTGCGGCGCGTTTTACTAAAATGCGGACTTTGATTACCTATCGTTGTCCTGCGGCTTCGCATCCAGCGCCGGCGATGGGTGATTTCCTACCAAATTCCAATAGTTAATCTTTTTTAGTTTGAAAAGATGGTTCTTTTTTAGAAAACGGTAATGGTGCATGTTGTTGCGTGCGCTGGGATATAGTCATTTATTAAACCTTACAATTGATTATTATAGGATTTACGCAAAACCGTCCCATCAACGGGCTTGCTAACCCGGCCGACGAAGACAGTATGTGAATGTCGGGCCTCGTAAGTGGCTATGAAAGCCCAATGCAGTTGGGGCGGTTTTGCGTAAGTCTTATAATAAGTAAACATTCAGGAGCACAGCATGGCAGCCAACTCACCCGAAAAATTGATCATATTCGACACCACGTTACGTGATGGTGAGCAATCTCCTGGTGCATCAATGACCAAGGATGAAAAAATTCGTATTGCCAAACAGCTGGAGCGGATGAAAGTCGACGTGATTGAGGCTGGTTTTGCCGCGGCCTCGCCTGGTGATTTTGAAGCGATCAAAGCGATTGCTGGTATCGTCAAAGATTCGACCGTGTGCTCGCTGTCCCGTGCCAATGATAAAGACATCGCCCGTGCCGCTGAGGCTTTAAAGCCAGCTGAGCGCAAGCGCATACACACATTTCTGGCGACTTCACCATTGCATATGGAGAAGAAGCTGCGCATGACGCCCGATCAGGTCTTTGAACAGGCTAAGATGGCGGTGCGCTATGCACGCAATTTCACCGATGATGTGGAGTTCAGTCCCGAAGACGGTAGCCGTTCTGACATGGATTTTCTATGTCGCATATTGGAAGCCGTGATCAAAGAAGGTGCGACCACCATCAACTTTGCCGACACGGTCGGTTATGGCGTGCCCGAACTGTACGGACACATGCTGAAAACCTTGCGTGAACGGATTCCCAATTCGGACAAGGTTGTCTGGTCGGTTCATTGCCATAACGATTTGGGTATGGCGGTTGCCAACTCGCTCGCTGGCGTGATGATCGGTGGGGCGCGTCAGGTTGAGTGTACGATCAACGGCCTCGGCGAACGCGCCGGCAATACCGCATTGGAAGAAATCGTGATGGCGGTCAAGACACGCCGCGATTACTTTAATCTCGACATCGGCATCGATACCACGCAAATTCTTGCTGCGTCACGGTTGGTCTCGCAGATTACCGGTTTCATCGTACAGCCTAACAAAGCCGTGGTGGGCGCCAACGCGTTTGCACATGCTTCCGGTATCCATCAGGATGGCGTACTGAAGGCACGCGACACCTACGAAATCATGCGCGCTGAAGATGTTGGCTGGAGTGCCAACAAAATTGTGCTTGGCAAATTGTCCGGGCGCAATGCGTTTAAGCAGCGTCTTCAAGATATGGGCATTGATCTCGATTCTGAAACTGAAGTAAATGCTGCTTTTGCGCGTTTTAAAGAATTGGCTGATCAAAAGGCGGATATTTTTGATGAAGATATTATTGCATTGGTATCCAGCGAACAACAATCGCATGAAAATGAGTATTATCGGTACGTTTCCTTATCCCAACATTCAGAAACTGGCGAAAAGCCAAGCGCCAAAGTGACCTTCTCCATTGACGGTCAAGAGGTGACTTGCGAAGGGCAGGGGAACGGGCCTGTTGATGCCATTGTGAATGCTATTGAAACCAAAGTGGCGAGTGCTGCTGAACTGCTGTTGTTCTCGGTTAACGCGATTACCACCGGCACGCAATCGCAGGGTGAAGTTACCATGCGCCTTTCTAAAGCCGGGCGAATAGTGAACGGTGTTGGCGCTGATCTGGATATCGTGGTCGCTTGTGCAAAAGCCTATTTGACGGCGTTGAACAAGCTGCATTCACGTGCGGAAAAATTGAATCCGCAGTTGTGAGTTGATATAAAGCGCAGCTGTTTTTACGGCAGCTGCGTTTGGCGTGAGTAGAGTGTGCAACATCAGTGCACCAGTTGCACACTTCCCCTTTTAAAGCACTGCTGTCATCGTGGTATCTGTACGTTGTTCGCATTCTCTGCTGAACAGGCTTTACCGCCAACGAGCAGCCTTCTCAGACCTTCTCTGCCCTGTCATAAAACTTATTTATTCTCACTCTGCAATTGCGCCCACAAGCGCGCCAGATAAGGATCTTGAAGTCCATCCTTAAGCAATCCCTCAAGCGTATGTTGCAAATACTCTCTTGCTGGCCCGTATAAACCGCTCGCATCCCGTAAATGCGAGACGACGATCGTGTCAGACAGGCGTCCAGCATAGCCAGCATGATGACGGTTCATGACAAACGCCAGCGCTTTGACCTGATGCGGCTGATGGTCCGCCGTTTCTGGCAATCGAATGGATAGCCAACGTGGCAGATACGCGCCGGTCAACATTTCACGCCGCCACAACATGCGCAACTCGGTTTCGATATCGGCGGCCGGTATGCGAAAAGCGACACCATGACAGCATCCGCCTCGGTCCAGTCCCAATACCAATCCCGGTTTATCGAGCGTGCCACGATTGATATTTGAATATAAATAAAATCCTCGGTGATAGCCGTGCAAAGTAGCGCGCCGCCGCTGCGTAAATAGCACCATCGGATTCCAGATCAGCGAGCCATAACCGAACAGCCAGATATCACCATGCGTTGTCGGTAACGACGCCAGCATCCCGCGCCAGGAAGCTTCTAGCGCCTCTTCCGATAGAAACGAAGCAGCAATAGGTGTGTTGATTAGCGCGCTACGCAAGCGGTCTTGTTCCAGGTCTTGGCGGGTGATACTCATGTCCGTTAGGATAAGCTTGGCACGCTACTTTGCACAAGTGAACGTAACATTTGCAGATAAATTTTCCACGATTTTTTAGTGCCTCAATCCCCAGAAAATACCAATCGATTCAGTGCCAATGGGTTGCGTATTATTTCAAAAAACGATGATAGTTTTTAGTATCAATGCGCGCAACCCTGTAAATATTGTCTAAATAGTACGCCCCAAAGTGCGTCTTCGAGGAAGTATTCCGAGCGGCTGCAATTCTCAAAGGCGGTATCGCCGCTACATTCACATAATGTGTGGCGACGAAGGGATTATTTGTTGGCAACAATCGTTGCCGACGAGTGCATCAGAAGAACGTATGAACAACATCAATGACATCGAACTCAGCGTTAACCACCGCTATTTGTCGCCATTTATCGAAAGTCAGACACGGATGAGAAATATCGAAAGCGACCATGTCACCGACTTTGATATCGTCGCCAGCGGCGATTTCCATGTAAGCATGCTGATCCATCATTCCCGTCAGTTTCCAGTGTGAGGGTGTTGCGCCAGGTTTACTGGTTCCGGGACGATAGTGCTTTGCTGGTTGCGGCAATCCGGCATCGAAGGCTGCATCCCGTTTGCCAAGCGCGATAATCGCTTTGCCCGGTTCTGGGCGAGATTGTACGTAAGCCCATAATTGCAATGCCGGTAACAGACTCGTACGCATTTGTCGGGCAACCGGATTGCGGGTTTGAATCTGTTCTTGCGATGCACGATAAACGCCCACGTCATGCGTCAGATAGCAGCCGGGCCGAAGGATGACATCCAATGGCAAGCCGATGTCAGCTTTAGAAAATTCCTCCGCCACAACGTCGTACCAGGCAGAACCAGCGCCTGTCAGAATCACTGGGCGCAGCGCAGCGCGCTCGCCCAATTGACCGGATTTGGCAATATCGCCGAGGCAAGTAACGGCACGTTGCAAAAACTGTCGAATATCTGCTTCTTCTTCCAATACGCCCTCATAAAGCTCTACGCCAGCCAGAACGATGTGACCTTTCCAGTGGGCGATAGCTTCGAGTACGGCAGTTTGTTGCTCGGCATCACGGACGCCAGTGCGACCGCCATCAGAACCTAGTTCTAGCAGCACGTGTAACGTCTGGTTGCGTGCTTTGAAGAAACTGCCGAGCAAATCAACGCCCGCAGCCGAATCCACTAAACAACAAAATTCGAATGATGGATCAGTCAGCAAATGGGAGACGATCACCATATTCTGTTTGCCGACCAGTTGATTTGCCATGATCACGCGGCGCACGCCATGTTCATAGGCCACTCGGGTTTGGTGCGCAGTCGCTAATGTAATACCCCATGCGCCGCCAGCTAGTTGACGTGCAAACAATGCTGGTGCCATCGTGGTTTTGCCGTGTGGGGCTAACTTAACGCCGTATTCGGTGACAAATTGTTGCATCCATGCGAGATTGTGTTGCAGGCGTTCTTCGTACAGCACGGCGGACGGCAAGCTGACTTCCTCGCGCAGTAAGTTCCAGCGCAAATCCTTGACAGCAGCGGTTACAAGCGGTTGTTCAAAATCTCCCAAACCTTTGTTCAGAGGCAGCAAAATCGGATTGACAATGCTGTCGTGATAGTTTGTATCATTCATTGATATTTCCTTCATTTATATCGGAGATAGGTAAAATATTGCAACAAAAAATTGACATTTTCTATTCATTTTTCATTCGTAAATAGAAAATATTCTGCTTCTGATATAAAGTAACACAAAAGATATTCGTCGCATGGTAAAGTTGTTTAAAATTGATGCGCGGCAGATTTTAGAATAGGTCATATTTCAGATAGGAAAAGAGAGCGCATGCCACCCAATTGGTCGCCTGCTATGGCGCGTGCCATAGCAAATACGGTTACAGAAACATTCGATATCGTGTCTCGTATTTCCGAGCGCAGCGGACATCTGCGGCTGGCCGAGCAAAAGGTTGCCCAAACGATTTTGGCCGATTTGCCGTTCGCCGCGGCAGCAAGTATCGGCACGTTGGCAACACTTGCCGGGGTCAGTCAAGCCAGTGTGACACGTTTCGCGAGAGCAATCGGATGCCGCGACGTACGCGACATGAAAATGAAGTTGGGACAAGCCACCGCGATTGGCGAGCGATTTTTACGCGCTGAATTGCCAGCGCCAGAAGGGCGCGTGCCACAGATCGCAGACATTATTTACGCTGATATTGGCAAAGTACTGGAAGTCAATCGAACTCTGCTGAATCAAGATGCATTGCAGCATGCCGCGCGCTTGTTACTGGATGCTCGCATGATTTACGCGTTCGGTATGGGTGGTGGTTCCACCATGTTATCTGACGAGGCGCGTTATCGGTTGGTACGTTTGGGGAGGCCCGCAGCCACCTATCACGATGCCTTGTTGCAACGCATGGTGGCCGCTACGTTGGACAAAAATGACGTGGTATTAGTGTTTTCAACTACAGGAAATGTGCCCGAGTTGCTTGCCAGTTGTCGGGTGGCAAAAGAGTACGGCGTGCGTCTGGTTGCGATCACCGCATTAGGTTCGCAACTGGCGAAGATCGCCGACGTATTACTGCCCCTCAAATCGCTTGAAACCGATTTCATTTTTAAGCCTTCGTCGTCACGCTACGCGATGATGATGGTACTAGATGTACTGATGGCTGAACTGGCTTTATTGCAAAAAGATCATAGTCAGGAATTACTGCGACGGCTGAAGTTCACGCTCGATACACACCTTGGAAGCGGCAACCGTGAACCGTTAGGAGACTGAAATGAATGGCGAAACAAATAAGCAAGAGGCCAATAGCGCCAAAAATAGCAGTAATACAAGCTGTGATACATTAATCCGCAACGTATCGTTGATCGACGGCAGCGGCGCAGTTCCCTTTAGTGCTGATGTTGCCCTCATGGATGGGCGCATCCTGCAAATCGCAGCAGTCGGTTTGCTGGACGTTTGGCAAGCGCCGCAAGTTATTGACGGAAGCGGCAAGGTATTGAGTCCTGGCTTTATCGATGTGCACACGCATGACGATACCAATGTCATTCGCCAGCCAGAGATGTTTCCTAAACTATCGCAAGGCGTGACCACCGTCATCGTTGGTAATTGCGGCATCAGCGCCGCTCCGGTCAGCCTCAAAGGCGCACCGCCTGATCCGATGAATTTGCTGGGCGAGTCAGACGCTTTTAGTTATCCCACATTCGCCAGTTATGTCGCAGCAGTCAATCAAGCGCAACCATCCGTCAATGTCGCGGCCCTGATCGGACACACAGCATTGCGCAACAATCAAATGGATCGTCTTGATCGCGCAGCTACGGACCAGGAAATTAACGCCATGTGCACGCAATTGCGCGAAGCATTGGCACATGGCGCGTTGGGTCTGAGTACCGGCCTTGCTTACGGCAACGCGATCAGTGCGCCAACTTCCGAAGTGATGGCGCTGGCCGCACCACTGGCCGCTGCCGGTGGAATCTATGCGACCCATTTACGGAGTGAGTTTGCCGAGATTCTGGAAGCAATGAACGAAGCTTTTGAAATCGGTAAACATGCACGCGTTCCGGTCGTGATTTCGCATTTGAAATGCGCCGGTGTTGATAACTGGGGGCGCAGCGGAGAAGTGCTTGCGGCACTTGAACGGGCGCAACGTTATCAGCCGGTCGGCTGTGATTGCTATCCTTATACCGCAAGTTCATCCACGCTGGATCTGAAGCAAGTCACCGATACCATTGATATTCAAGTCACTTGGTCCGTGCCACATCCCGCCATGGGCGGCAAGTTATTAGCAGCGATAGCGGCGGAGTGGGATGTTGATTTGCTGGAAGCAGCGCGGCGTTTGCAGCCAGCCGGTGCCGTGTATTACGGCATGCATGATGATGATGTTGACCGTATTCTCAGCCACCCTGCAACGGTGGTTGGATCGGATGGATTACCAAATGATCCATTGCCGCATCCACGTTTATGGGGCGCTTTTCCACGGGTGCTTGGCTATTACAGCCGTGAAAAAAAACTTTTCCCCTTAACTGTCGCCATCAACAAGATGACTGGCTTGTCAGCGCAACGCTTTGGATTAACTGAGCGTGGATTGGTGCGAGAAGGGTACTGGGCCGACCTCGTGTTGTTCGATCCTGAAACGGTACGCGACGCAGCGACTTTTACTGACCCAATGCAAGCTGCCGAAGGCATCGAGGCGGTTTGGGTGAATGGTGTTCTATCGTATCGTGGCGGCACAGAAAAGGCCGCCACCGGTCAACGTGCCGGGCGATTTTTGGCACGGTCGGGTACGTAGGTCGTTACCGCATTTTCAACAAGCCATGCAAACAAACAATTAAGCAAGCAACACCACAGTAGTACATATCAATTTTTAAAGGAAAGAAAATGACAATCAAACGATACGGCGTAGAAGGCGGTACTGGAACAGGTGGTCAGCATCTGCCATTTGCGCGCGCGGTTGAGGCGGATGGCTGGCTGTATGTATCCGGTCAGGTCCCGATGGTCAATGGTGAGGTAATTGATGGCGGCATTGTCGCCCAATCGCATCAGGCGATTAAGAATGTCCTCGCGATTCTGACCGAAGCCGGTTATGGTCCCGAACACGTCATTCGTTGCGGCGTCTGGCTTGACGACACACGCGACTTCCCATCATTCAATCGTGTGTTTAAGGACTACTTCGGTGCCAATCCACCGGCGCGCGCCTGTGTCCAGTCGGCGGTGGTGGTCGATTGTAAAGTGGAAGTAGATTGCATCGCCTTCAAACGCTAGCATTAAGTCTAAAAAGACAAGCGTAGTGGATTTGCTGGCGGGGCTTGTCAACGGGTAGAAAAAGCATCAAAAATAACCAACTGACGTGATATAAAGAGCATCGTTTAAAAAACCAACCTGAAACTGACCTTGCCCATTGCAAATAGTCGCCATTATTTAACACGGAGCGCCGCCCAAAAACAGCGCCACCAAATGGGAAATAGTGGTATCACTTACCAAGTGCATTTGCTGAAGTGGCAGGCCGGTTATCTGAAGTGCTCACCTTAGGAGATAGTAATGGAGATGGTTCAGGGAAACATGCTGCTAGCGTACGCACTGATCGCAGTGATTACGCTGGTAGTATTAATTGCAAAATTCAAGATGAATCCGTTCATCGTATTGATCGTGGTATCCGTCATTTTAGGCGCTGCGGTAGGCATGCCAATGGGCACCATTGTTAAATCATATGAAACAGGCGTCGGTGGCGCACTCGGTCATATCGCACTGGTCGTCGGTCTTGGCACCATGTTCGGCAAGATGATGGCAGAATCAGGTGCGGCAGAACGGATTGCCAACACACTGATCGGTGCCTTTGGACAAAAGAACGTCCATTGGGCCATGATGGTGGTCGCATTGATCGTCGGCTTGCCGGTGTTTTTTGAAGTTGGTTTTGTGTTGCTCATTCCGATTGCCTTCAACGTTGCCAAGCGCACCGGTACTAATATGATTTTGGTTGGTATCCCGATGGTGGCCGGTTTGTCGGTCGTCCACGGTTTGATTCCTCCGCATCCGGCTGCACTGTATGCGGTAACGGCTTACAACGCTGACATCGGCCGCACAATTGTGTACGCGCTCATCGTTGGTATTCCTACTGCGATTATCGCTGGCCCGTTGTTCGCAAAATTGATTTCGAAATTTGTATTTCCGAATCCAGACAATCCACTCTTGGCGCAATTTGTAGAAAAAGACAGTAACCGCGATTTGCCAGGTCTGGGCATTACATTAGCGACGATTCTGTTGCCAGTTGTATTGATGCTGTTAGGTAGTTGGGCAGACGTTTTCTTTACGCCAAAGACTTTCCTCAACGACTTTTTACGCCTGATTGGCAACTCCGTCATCGCATTGTTGATAGCCGCCCTGGTCAGCTTCTACACCTTCGGTAAAGCACGCGGTTTTGATCGTGAAGCGATTCTTAAATTCACAACCGAGAGTCTGGCACCCATCGCTGGCATCACCCTCATCGTCGGTGCAGGCGCTGGTTTCGGTCAAATCCTAAAAGACAGCGGCATCTCAAATGCTATCGTCGGCATCGCCACCAGCGCGCATTTATCGCCTTTGGTTTTAGGTTGGTTTGTCGCCGCACTTATTCGTGTCGCCACCGGCTCTGCCACCGTCGCCATGATCACCGCCTGCGGCATCGTTGCACCGATCGTATCCAGCGTTGCCGGCACGCGACCAGAACTGATGGTATTAGCAACCGGCGCCGGTTCGCTGATTTTGTCGCACGTCAACGATGGCGGATTCTGGTTAGTGAAAGAATACTTCAACATGACAGTCACAGAAACTTTCAAAACCTGGACCGTCTGCGAAACTCTTATCTCGGTACTTGGCTTGTTGTTTACGTTGGCATTGTCGATGGTCGTGTAAGTATCCCGCACCCTCTCCGTACAAATGGAGAGGAAGTGCGTAAGAAAAATACCGATTTATCGGTATTTTTTTTCGTTTTAGAAAAGGCACTGACATTCCGTCGTGCTAACAAAAAAAGCTAATAAAAAGATTAGGGCAAACTGAAGCACATCATCAATGAATGCTGTTGCTGTTGCAGGCGCAGCCACAGTTGACGTTGCCTTTGACCTTGCAGGCGCAGCCACAGTTGACGTTGCCTTTGACCTTGCAGGCGCAGCCACAGTTGACGTTGCCTTTGACCTTGCAGGCGCAGCCACAGTTGACGTTGCCTTTGACCTTGCAGGCGCAGCCACAGTTGACGTTGCTTTTGACCTTGCAGGCGCAGCCACCTTTGACGTTGCTTTTGACCTTGCAGGCGCAGCCACCTTTGACGTTGCTTTTGACCTTGCAGGCGCAGCCACCTTTGACGTTGCTTTTGACCTTGCAGGCGCAGCCACCTTTGACGTTGCTTTTGACCTTGCAGGCGCAGCCACCTTTGACGTTGCAGTTGATTTTGAAGTGGCACTTGACCTACCCCGACATTGACGCTGCCAAGTTTTTCGGGTGTTAGTCGGGAATTGTTGGAAGACATGTTTGAGCGTAGCGAGTTGGTCTTTCAACCCGACTGACACCCGAAAAACTTGGGAACCCGAAGGGCTGCGTCTCTGCGGTCGCCTTTTCTTTGGTGCCTTTCTTTTGGCGAAGCAAAAGAAAGACACTAGCTGTCGGGCTACCCCCGACAAGCACCCACGGAGCGCCAACCGTTTAAGTTATCAACCATCCATCCATGGCAATAACATCCAGTAAAGAAAAAATGGCCACTTTCGGCAAAAGAAAGCGGCCACTTTTACCCAAGCGTGATCCGATAAAACTAACGAATTTAATCGACGTCTAGGGATGTTTTAAGCGCCAGTCGATCAATCCGCCTCTCAGCATTCTCAGCCAGCATCTGAGAAGACGTCAACGCCAATCGCAGCAAGCGCTCCGTAGCAAGAACAGTCAACGTAGGCGCATCACTCGTACCGCGATCCGCATTGCTCAAATGGACCAAATCAATACAAGTCTGAACACCGCGGCAGACGTCCACCGTCAGCGCATAAAATTGCGCGGCCCGATCATTCTGATACTCGTGAGGCAGCCAAGAAAAAGGCTGATGAAATGCTTCCGAATCTGATGATGATGGCGGGATCGGCTTACTCATGATTGCCCACCCGTGTCGGTGTGAGTAATAAGGCGTGTGATGGTTTCTGAGCAGGCAAAGATAGGCATGTTGTGACTTCCGTAGGTGGCAGTAAAACCGCGCCCTGTCGTCAAACAGGGTGGGCAGCAAATGGCAAGGTTGACGAACCGATACCTACAGCAACCGGCAACCCGAAGGTTCCCCACCATTGCCACCCAATGAAGGCGCAACAAAGGTAGACGCACGAAAAAAAACGGCATTGCGCCGTCTGTGCGCTGTAGGTATGTCAGGTCGTCAAACCAGTTCCCCTTTTTCTCAGGGACCAACAGAGTATAAGACATTGCACCATCTTTTGCGAAATTTTGATGCAACCACAATATAGACAATCCACGACCACACAACCAACAAACAAAATGGCCGCCTCCCATTGTAGGAAGCGGCCATTTTCTGCCTGAACCAAATATCAGCAACAAACAACGAATAAATTACAACTCAATCCGCGTCCCCAACACCTTCAAAAACTGCGCCAACCAAGCCGGATGTGCCGGCCAAGCCGGTGCAGTCACCAGATTGCCATCGGTATGCGCTGCCGTGATATCAATCTCCGCATATATTCCACCAGCCAGTTCTACTTCTGGCGCACAGGCTGGATAGGCCGAGCAGGTTTTGCCTTTCAAGATACCAGCGGCAGCCAGCAACTGCGGCCCGTGACAAACCGCTGCAATAGGTTTGTTAGCCGCGTTGAACTGCTGAACGATTTCGATCACGCGTTTGTTCAGGCGCAGATATTCCGGTGCGCGACCGCCGGGAATCAACAATGCATCGTAATCGGCGACATTGACATCAGAGAAAGACGCATTCAGGGTAAAGCGATGGCCGGGTTTTTCGCTATAGGTTTGATCGCCCTCAAAATCGTGAATGGCGGTTCGAATACTGCTACCGGCAGATTTTTCAGGACAGACCACATCGACGACATGACCGACCATCTGTAAAGCTTGAAAAGGCACCATCAGTTCGTAATCTTCGACGTAGTCGCCGGCAATAAACAGAATTTTTTTTGCGCTCATGATGATTCTTTCAGTAGAAAGTTAGTGAGGAAATGGGTGATAAGTACGGCACTGATCCTGAAAAACTGTGTGATTGAAAAGAGTATAGCGAGTTGGTGACAGCGATATGACAGCGGCGCTGGGGCGGTAAAGCGGCGTTCACATAACGTTATTCAAATGCTGAATTTACTTTATAGTAATTTTTCCTAAATTCAAATATAAGGTAAAAATTTAACTAGAGTGGAACAGTTCCGGCAGCGAAACAATAAAGTTTACCATGCCACCTGGCCAACTTTATTGTGCGCCTCCCACACTATTTTGTGCTATTTTTTATCAAGATTTAGTGGTTTTTTTAGCGCGCTGATCCTTGCTTGGTACCGTGACCAGTCACCCGCGCCGCCATCGCCCGTTGCACAACATCGCGCGACAAGCGCCAATAGAGCAATGCGACCAACGTTGATAAAAAAGCAAAACCCATCATGCCAGCGTACAAGTACAGCATCTTATAAAGTTCGATCCCCACACCATACATCAGCATGCTGACGATACCCATGGCCGCGGCGACCGTGCCTTTGGAGATATCGCTTTCTGTTAGCGTAAATCGGACCATCACCGCGACTGATAATCCTTCGCCAAAAGAGATCAGGCTGATCCCGAGTACTAGAAAGTAGGGCGTTTTGAATATCGCAGAGCCGACTAGCATCACGACGATGCCGCATGCAATGGGATACATTGCATACTTGACCGACGTGCCGAGGCGCCAGCGATCTGCTTGCGTGGCAAGCACAAGATTGCCAGCAATCAGGCTGCCGAAAACAGGTATTTGCCATAAGCCATACTCAATCACGCTTAAGTGTCCGTCTGCGACCAAAATCAGCGGCGACATAGCGATCCAGCCGATCAACGGTACGGCGAGCAAGGGAATAGAAAGGGCGCCCATCAAGAAATAACGATTGCGGAATACTTGCTGATAATCGTGCCAAATGTGTATGAGCGGTAGCTTTTCCTTGCGCGGTTGAACAGTCTCTGGCATGTGCAGGGCGAGGCCAATCAACGCGACCGATGACACCGCTGCGATGAAAACAAACACCATGCGCCACGGCCACATTTCGATCATGAAGGCCCCCGCGACCGGACCGATAAGTGGCGCGATTAGTGCGACGTTGGCCATCATGGCAGTGACTTTGACGGCTGATTTTTCTTCAAAAGCTTCCTGCACGACGGCGTAACCGACCGAGGAGATGAAGCATAAACCAATCCCCTGGACCACGCGCAAAATGATAAAACTCTCAATGCTATTGGAGAATAAGGTTGCCAGGCAAGCAAGGATAAAAAATACTGTCCCTCCCAACATCACGGGACGTCGTCCTATGCGATCAGACAACGGACCAAACAGCCACTGGAATAACGCGCCACCTAATAAGAAGGCGGTCATCGCAGACGCCATCCATGCCTCGCTTGCACCAAACTCTCTGGTGACCGTCAGCATGCCAGGCTGGATCATGTCGTTGGCGATGTAGACAGAAAATTCAAATAACACCAATGCCAGCGGGAACATCAGCGTTGAGCGATTGAGTGAGGATATTTTTTTCATTATTTTTTTAATAGCATTGGGTAACGCTGAAGAGTGGAGCATTGCACAAATGCGTGTTCATTGCTCGTATTTGGAAAGTAGTGACGGCACGGATGGAGCTTACATTGGCTGCGACCAAATGCGATCGTCAATGGCCGCGGGCGACTGTCGAAGAGAGTGCTCTATCTGTCGAAACAAATGGCGCGCTATAAATATTTTATTTTTGGATGTTGAATAGTACTTTGATTGGTCATGATCCGTAAATTATCAGGCGACTGTGAGGAAATTGAGTTTGAGAGCGCATTGTTTTTATAAGCAGTTTATTTTAGACGCGTGCCGAGGTGTTATTTTAAATTTGTTGGCGTCATTTTTTTGTTTAAAAAATGCATCGCTGGTGCGCAGATGTTAGTAGCGGCAGTTTAAAACGCCGTCAGAATCGGCCCGTCATTATTTGGTCAGCATCTTTAGTCAGCATCTTTAATCAGAGCCTTAGTTGATTCCCGCGCAACGACGCTGTTTAAGATTGGGATCGTGCCAGACGCGATAACTGATCCAAGTTGACTTCGACCATTAATTTGTAATTTGGTTCAGATAAAATCTACAATAACCAGATAAGCCCGTAGTAAAACAGGGTGGACAACATCCGAGACAACGGCTAGCAAAACCACTGCACGTTCATTAAGAATCTGTGAGCGCTCTGAATAATTTAATTCAAAATTTATGCAGAAAATCGAAAATAAATATTGAAAAAAATTCTGTCGGTTATGCAGTCCCGAACTCAACCATCAATTCATCATTTGCACGACTCGCCTTGGGGGTGATTCAGTGGATTATAAAAATTTCACGGTAAAAATTTTTATACGATTTCGCAGTGTGGTGCACGTTACTTCCAAGCTTTGTGGATTTTATAGAGCTTGCTTCTATTTATAATATTATTTTGCAGAAATACTTTCCTTGATCATAAACGTCGATTTTACTGCTACTCGACTAAAATAATAATTCCATATAAAATTTTTTCGATTCTCTTTAAACCCCTTTTATTGCTCAAAAAAATCAGAATATTCACGCTACGTGAACACCTTATTTTTATCATATTGTATTGATGGGAATTCGTGTCTATCTTTAATTTGAAATCTTGTGATGATGAATGTGGCGACTAAGAGCCTTTAATTATAATTGTCGTCGCAACGGGGAATTCGCTAAAAATTCCACCTATGTAACGCGTATCAGCTCCCGTGAAAACCTCGACACGATTTTAAGGCCATATCGACGATATGCACTTTTGTGAGCATTTCTGCTCACGCTCTAGGCGAGGTTTTCAATGCGTCACAAGCGGTTAGTTTCTTTCCCGCCAGCGGCAATACCGCTTGCGGTTTCAGTCTTGTTGTATGGTTGCGGTGGTGGCGGTGGTGGTAGTCAAAGTCCCGGTACTAGCGCACCTATTCCAACTGCATCAAGTCCCCCAATCTCGTCTAATACAGTCGTGTACAACCCCAGTGATCCGAGCAAGGTCGGGGCGGCGCGTGCACTTGCCATTACCGGCGCGGGCGTGACGGTGGGTGTAGTGGATACCGATTTCAACGTCGCTGATCCTGAGCTGATCAACCGCATCACGAAGACGGTATATACCGCTGCAAGTGGGACGAGCAGCGGCGGTTTTTTTGGTGCGAGCGGCAACGGCGATCCTCATGGTACGGAAGTGGCTGAAGCATTAGGCGGCACGAATACCGGTGTCGCGCCAGGCGTACATATTCAGGGAGTTGCGTCCGGTATCGGTGCTGATCAGTTGGCATTGAATTCAGATATCTATAATTTTCTATACAACAACGGCGTGCGGATTTTTAATCAATCCAGTGGCGTCGGCTCCATTTCGACGCCATCCGGTAGCGCTACTTATTACAGTCTTTATCAACCCTTCGTGGCGAAAGGCAGTTTGTTTGTCTGGGCCACGGGTAACGGCGGTTCATCGCAGCCGACGATGACAGCAGGCTTGCCCGCGCTTTATCCCGATCTGCAGAAGGGCTGGATCGCGGTGACAGCGTTGAATGCTGTCGGCGGTACGCAAGCCTTTTCTAGCGCAGATACGGTTCCGGGTGTGATTTCCAGTTATGCCAATAGATGTGGTGTCGCGGCCAACTGGTGTCTGGCCGCAGCGGGTGATTTTGTCTCACCAAGCGCCGGTGGACGTGTATACGGAACGTCATTTGCGACACCGGCGGTGACCGGTGCGATTGCGATGGTGCAGCAAGTCTACCCTTGGATGAACGCCGATTTACTGCGCCAGACGATCTTGTCGACTGCAACCAGTATGAACGATACGGCAACCTATGGATGGGGATTACTCAACGCTAGCAAAGCCGTTAATGGGCCTGGACTGTTTATACAGAGTTTGGCCCTTGGTCCAAACGTCAACGTTACTTTCGATACGGTTGCATCAACTTTTAGCAATGCGATATCGGGCGATGCGGGACTGGTTAAGGCTGGTACTGGCACGCTGACTTTATCGGGTGCGAGTACTTATTCCGGCAAAAACGAGATCGTGGCTGGCACGTTGAATGTCACGGGGTCGATTACCTCGCCAGTGCAAATCGACGCGGGCGGTAATTTGAGCGGGAGCGGTGGGGTTGTCGCTAACAGCGTGGTCAATAACGGTCGTCTCAGCAATACCGGTAGCGGTCTGACTATTGGCGGTAATTACACGGCTTCGACCGGCGCGGTGTTGGCTAATGATATAAATGCAACGCTGGCGGTTGGCGGCACTGCGACGTTGGGCGGGTCGCATCTGGTTGCGATGGTTCCGGCCGGAAACGCCGATGCTAATGCGTACGTGACTGCGCAGGCGAGCGGGGTGCCGCAAAAGGTGATCACTGCGGGTACAGCGGTGATAAATACTTTTAGTGATGTTGGTTTTCAAAGCGTCGGAACCGCTTTTCCGCCATTGCTGAGCGCGCATGTCACTTATGCACCGAAGGAGGTTGATCTGACTATCGGACGTGTCGCAACGACACTAGCGGCGCAGTCACTTGCCGCCAACCCGACTACGACTAATAGCGCTGCCAATGTCGAGCATGCCATGACCGCAGTTGACGCTATGGTGGCAAGCGGTCAAACGGGCGGTTCCAATGCGGGGATGATCGCTAGCGCAGCAGCATTGGAGCGAGTCCCAACTGTGGCCGCGTTAGGCTTGGCATTGGATAGTTTATCGGGACAAATTTACGCATCGGCACAAGGTTTGACCTTTCAACAATCGCAAGCAGTCAATCGCGCACTGTCGAATCGCTTGTCGCAATTGGGTAATCAGAACAAGCAAGTTAAAGCCGGTGTGTGGGGCAACGTGATCGGTGCTTCCGGCAAACTGACCGAGTCAGGTTACCCCGGTGCAAGTACGTCGATGGCGGGTGGAGAGTTTGGCGTCGACAGGCAATTGAATGAAAAGGCGATCGTTGGCGCGGCAATATCGTATTCAGAAAGTCAGGCAAGTTTTGATCGGTCTGCGGGCAATTCTAAAAGTCAGAACACGGGCATTTCGCTCTACGGTAGGGTTGCACTGAGCGATCTAAATACGCTCGCGGCAAAAGAGACAAAAAGTGATAGTGGCAATGTCTTCAATGGCGGAGCTTATGTATCAGGTCGGGTGGGGATGGCGACGATAACGAGTACGGTTAATCGCACCGCCAGCGTCGGGACTGAAATCGAGAGCCTGACGGGAGAACATAAGGACAATATGTTTTCGGCGTATGTGGAGTCAGGCTATGCGTATGCCTTATCGCCTGATGCGGTCATCACGCCATTTGTCGGTGCGTCTTATGATCGGCTAAAGCGCGGCGGTTTTGCTGAAAGCGGGGGCAGTTTTGGCTTTAATGCTAACAGTCAACATTATCAGCAAACTGCGGCAGCACTTGGGGTGCGTGGAGAGGCAAATGTGGATTGGTTTGCTGGCACATCTACGGTGCAAGCTTATGCTGCGTGGCAGCATGCATTTTCTAGCGGAAATTTAGATTTTTCGGCGGCGTTTTCTGGTGCGCCGGGCAGCAATTTTACTGTTCAGGGGATTGGCTTATCGCGTAATACAGCATGGAGCGGTGTTGGTATTTCGACAGCAATTAATCGTAGATTAAGTTGGTTTGCGAATTTTGATGGTCAGTTTGGGCGAGGAGGGTTGGTGAATAGCGTATTTTCTGTAGGGCTGCATTTAACTTTTGATTAGTATAGTGTTGGTGGCTCGAAGTGTCTTGAGTAAGGCTGGGACCGGTTTTGATCGATGTTATATTGATTTTTTATATGTTTTATATCAATAATAAAGAAGACAGCTATGGTGCGGTGCGATATAGTTCATTTGTCTCCTCCAACACCTCCTAAGGGTTTGGATTTACCCCGCTCCCGTAAGGTGAGCGGGGTTTTTTTTGTCTGGAAATTTGTATAGGGTTTGGTTTAGCCATCGCTTTAAAACTACCGCACTATAGCCTGGACGATATATCGCCTGTTAATCATTGGAATCAATTGTCTCGATTTTCATAGGTATCGCAGCGTTGGTCAGGGTGCTGAGTCAGAAAAAATCACTGAGGATAAGCTTTACTCCTTGATTGCGCTGGGCGTGATGGTTTATCAACGGGGTTGCCGAGAGTTCGGCGAAGGCACAACAGGGGTTCTGCTGATCAGAACGCTGAAGCAAGGTGGTAGGGCTTCGCTAGAGCAGGTCTGAATGAGATGAGCGCCCCTGTTGGTGCAAGTTGGTCCGACATAGTTTGCGTCGACTTGGTACAACGGACTGGCCCACCGCAATATGTGGCCTCAGGATGAAGTTCGTCGCCATCACATTGATATTGAACAGCGGGATCCTCGTTGCTTCCGCAACAATTTGTTTCGCCAGATTTGTGTCAATTCGCCGCATCGTAAAAAATCGTCGTACCTCTTAATGAAATGATTGGCCGATACGAATTGCCGCAGCAATGTTTCTTGCGCTGCTGCGCAGGTTTAGGTAGGCGTCCCGCAACGCTTCATCGAGCGAACAGGGAGTCCGAACGGCACCAAAAACCGCGTTAACGCCTGCGTGATAGAGGGCGTCGGCGTCGGCGCCGACTGACCCGCCCAGCGCAATGACCGGGATATCCTTCATGCGGGCGATTCGCGCCACCCCCGCAGGCGCCTTGCCTCGCAAGGTCTGGCTGTCTATCCGACCTTCGCCGGTGATAACCAGTGCTGCTCCATCTATCAGTTCTGCCAGTTTTATTGCTTCTGCGATGATGTCGGTACCTGGACGTAGACGAGCGCCAAGAACCGCAGCGAGTGTCGCGCCGATACCGCCGGCCGCACCGCCGCCCGGCAAATCAATCAAATCCTTTTGCAAGTTGAAATCCCGCTGCAAAATACTGGCGAAATGTGCCAGTCCCTGATCCAGTATCGCTACCATTTCCGGTGTCGCACCCTTTTGCGGTCCAAATATGGCAGAAGCGCCATTTGGCCCGCAAAGCGGGTTGTCCACGTCGCAGGCAAGCTCGAACTGACATTCGTGCAGGCGGCGGTCCAAACCGGTGAGATCAATTTTTTCTAATCTATGGAGGTCTTTTAGCGTCACGTCCTGACTGTTCGAATCCAGCATACGGGCTCCAAAAGCCTTCAAGATTCCGATAGCCGCATCGTTTGTTGCACTACCGCCCAAACCAATGACGAACCGACGCAGACCGATGTCGAGGGCCGCGATGATGAGCTCGCCCGTGCCACGACTGCTGGCAATTAGTGGATTGCGTTCTGATGGCGCGAGGCGTTCAAGTCCACTGGCCGCTGCTACCTCTATCAGTGCGACACCTTCTGGCGTAATACCGAATTTTGCATCGATGGGGCGGCCAAGCGGGTCGCTGACACAAGCGTTCTTATATTCCCCTCCCAGCCCTCTTAAAAGCGTCTGAACAGTGCCTTCGCCGCCATCTGCGATAGGTAGGAGGACATATTCCGCATTTGGAAAAATTTCGTAGAAGCCGGCCCGAATGGCATCTGCAGCTTCCGCCGCACTAAGGCTTTCTTTAAATGAGTCTGGCGCAATGACGATTTTCACGATGTGTGTCTCGATTGGATGTCTTTTAAATTACCCAGAGCGAACAACTATCTGGAGCGAGCCTAAATATGGGCGATCGTATTTCTACGAACGCGTGGACCGGTCTTTTATTGTGGCGTTGACTCTTTTTGCTGTGTCGTCACCGATCAAGATGAGTCGCCACCCCAAATAAAGAGAAAGACGTGCTCATGCTGCTTAGCGATAAAGCCCGTTTCTCGGGCTTTCGGCGCTGATTTTCAACCAATTTTTGCGATTTCTTGCGCTCAGAGCTAGGCCGTTCTGCACCTGCACAGAAAAAAACTTGCAAGTCGAATATGCGTAGTGTACATTGTATTCTGTCGACAGTATGCATTAAGAGGAAAGCCTCCGCAATTCGTGGTGCAGCCGGCGGAGAGTCCAACGGGTAAGACAGAGAACTAGAACTTTGAGAGGTAGAGATGAATGATGACTATGCGGACACGCTAGAGACTGCGGTGCGCCACTTATGCCGTAGCGCGGATGCTGTAGTGGAGGGGCTGGAAAAGTGGGGCGGAGTTCCGCGGCTTAATGCGATGACCGGCAGCTACAGCTGGGATTCCGAGTACGTCTGGGATAGCTGGGCGAACTTTCAGTGGGCGGGTTTCCTCGCAGGGCGCTTGTGGTTGCTATCCCGACTCGCGCAAGACCAGCGTTATGCCGATGCTGCAATGCATATCAGTCGGCAGATCGGCCCTGTACTTGCGAAAAACCCAACGACTTTTTCGTCGACAGGCATCGACATGTATTACGCCCTGACGCTTGGCTACCAAATGACGGGCGATAAACAGCTAAAGAAATGGGCTTTGGCTGGCGGTGATAATTTTGCCAATATTTTTGACAAAAAAGCCAATGCATTCCTGCAAATAGCAAGTGCCGATCGGATCGTGATTGATACCGGCCTGAATTTGCCTTCGATGCTTTGGGCTTCTCAATGGGAACCTGAGCGGGCAACGTTACCGTACCGGCATCTTGATACGGTCTTGTCTGTTGGCCTTGTCCGAGAGGACGGCTCAAGCTGTCACGCTGCCGCCCTGGATCCTGAAACGCGATCGGTCACACATTTGTTCAGCCTTCAAGGCTGGCGCGACGACAGTGTTTGGGCACGTGGTCAGGCCTGGGCAATGCTTGGATACGCGCACGGATACGAAGCGAGCGGCAATCAGAAATATCTGGATGCTGCAGAACGTGCTGCGGACTGGTATGTTCAAAATGCGCCTTCGGATTGGGTGCCTCGATACGATTACTTCGATCCCGAGCGCGAAAAGATGCCGTATGACTCTTGTGCCGCGGCAATCGCCACCGCTGTTTTGTTTCGGCTCGCCCGCTGGATTCCGGATAAAGCGGAGCGTTATCTCACCACAGCGCGCGAAACGCTGAAGACCTTGATCGCGAATTTTCTTACCGACGGTGGTGTTCTTTTGCACGGAACCTGGGGGCGTATGCGCCACATCGAACCAGGCCACCCGCGCCTGGGCAGATTTCCGCAAGAAGATGTCATGCCCTATGGAAATTACTGGATCGCCGAATGCCTTTTCCGAGAGCTTCAGAGCGATTGGTCTCCCCTTTCATTGAACGACAAACACTAAATAAGGAAAGATATGAAATTTACTGCAAATGGAATCTACACAGCGATCGTCACGCCCTTCACCGCAAACGACGAATTTGACGAAAAAGCCTTTCGAAAACTCATCGATTTCCAAGTGGATGAGGGCGCCGGTGGCCTACTTGTTGTTGGCGGAAGCGGCGAATACGTGAGCCTCACGCCGTCCGAACGTAAAAAGGTTGTAGAAGTTTCTGTTGATCAAGTGCGGGGACGGATCCCGATCATCGTCGGCGCGTTAGCTCCGGCTACCCGCGAGGTACTGGACACGGCCAAGCATGCCGCAGACGCTGGTGCCGATGCGGTTCTGGTCTTGCCTCCTTACTACATCAAGCCAAGCGCGGATGGCATTGTCGAACACTTTGCCGCAATTGCCGACGGCACGTCGCTGCCGATTGTGGCGTACAACAACACGGGACGCACGGGACTGACCCTGGATATCCCGATTCTTGAGCGGCTGACCAAACTTCCATCCATAGTGGCGCTGAAGGAATGTGAGCGCGATCTCGCGGTTGTTTCCGCAAAAATCAAGGCAGTGGGAGAGCGAATCGCGGTCATGTCTGGTGATGATGACCTTGGCTTTCCGACCTTTTTGTTAGGTAGCCCTGGTGGTATTTTTATGACGGCAAACCTCGTGCCGGCTTTTCATAAGAAGCTTTTCGAGGCTACCAAACGCGGCGATATCGCCAATGCGAAAAAAGCCCACTATGCTCTGTTGGCATTGGTTGAAGCTCTCTATACCGCTAATCATCCAGGCCCTCTCAAGGACGCAATGGCCTACGTTGGTCAAGTCATTGGCGCCGCTCGGTCTCCGCTGCAACACGGAAGCGCCGAAAGCCTCAAGCGCGCCAAGGCCGCCATCGAAACCTTGCAAAGCCTTGTATTCTAGGAAAACTTCGTTCTTTTACTAACCATTTCAGGACATCAAAATGAAAATCTCGATCTGTTCGCTGTCGGTTGCCGCAATACTCGCCATTTTGTCCATCTATACAGAGCCGGCTTATGCCGGCAAGACGCTGGAAGCAATCAAATCCAAAGGTAAGCTCGCCTGCGGTGTTAATCCCGGTTTGCAGGGATTTGCGGCTGTTGACAGCCAAGGCAATTGGACGGGAATCGACGTCGATGTTTGCAAGGCGGTGGCGGCAGCGGTGCTCTCCGACGCGAACAAGGTCAAGTGGGTGCCGCTCAATTCTGTGCAGCGTTTTGCGGCGCTCCAGTCGGGTGAAATCGACATTCTGTCGCGCAACACCACCTGGACGCTTACGCGCGACGTTTCCTTGGGTTTGAACTTCACGGGAGCAACGTTCTATGACGGTCAGGCATTCATGGTGAAAAAGCAGAAGACAGATCCAGTGACCAAGAAGACTACAGGGGCCAACATCACTAGCGTGAATCAACTCAAGGGTGCCACGGTATGCGTTCGATCCGGGACGACCACGGAGAAAAATCTCACTGACTTCTCGAAAGCCAAAGGCCTTAACCTGAAGGCTGTCGTCTACGAATCGCAAGAGGCGACCGATAAAGCTTACTTCAGTGGTCGCTGCCAAGCGTATACGTCAGACGCTTCAAACCTGGCCTCGGTGCGCAGTGCACAGGCGTCGGATCCGGAAGACCATGTCATCCTGCCCGAGCGTATCTCCAAGGAACCCTTTTCGCCCTCGGTGCGGCGGGGAGATGATGAGTTCTTTGCCATCGTGAAATGGGTTGTCTTTGCTTTGATTGAAGCAGAGGAGTATGGCATCACCCAAGCCAACGTCGACGAGCTCAAGGCGAGCAGCAAGGATCCAGCGGTGCAGCGGATCCTTGGCAGCGGCGAAGACATGGGGCGTCTGCTCGGGCTAGACAAGGACTGGGCTTACCGCGCAATCAAGGCCGAGGGAAACTACGGCGAAATGTTCGAGCGAAACGTCGGTGCCAAGTCGCCTTTGAAGCTGACCCGGGGAATGAACAATCTGTGGAATAAGGGTGGCTTGTTCTACGTGCCGCCAGTTCGCTAACCGAACGGTGATCACGGCCATGAAACATACTGGAAATCAGCGTTGGCGAGGCGGGTGGCGTAGCAAAAGTACCCGCAGCGCAATCTACCAGGTGATCGCGCTGGCAGCGGTGATCGCCATGGCGACATACCTGTTACACAACACGTTCACAAACATGCGTGCGCGTGGTGTTCAAAGCGGATTTGACTTCTTGTCGCAACCGGCCGGTTTTTCCATTAGTGAAACCTTACTCGTCTTCGATTCGAGCGACTCTTACCTGCGCGCTCTGATGGCAGGGCTGTTGAACACTATTCGCGTTGCAGTGCTTGGCTGTGTTCTGTCGACTATCGCCGGCACGCTGATCGGCATTGGCCGTCTCTCGCGCAACGTACTACTGCGAGGGCTTTGTGGTGCCTATGTGGAAGTTGTACGAAACGTGCCGTTGCTTCTTCAGCTGTTTACGCTCTACTTCCTGCTGACTGAGCTGATGCCGTCGATTGATGCAGCACTGCACCCCATTGATGGTCTTTTCCTGAGCAAAAATGGCCTGCAATTCCCCTTGCCGAAATGGGATGCTGGCTATTGGGGAGTATTTGTTGGAGCCTTGGCTGCTGCGGTCGGCTGCTGTGCATGGCGCATTTATGCCAGACGGAAGCGAGAGGCGAATGGCCGTCGGTTGCCGGTATTAGTTCCGCTGATCTTGATTGTGATTATCTGTGTTGGTGCCGGATGGATGTTGGGTGGGGCACCACATGTGATGGATGTTCCGAGGCTAACAGATGGGGTTATCGAAGGTGGTGCTGCGGTGACGCCAGAGTTTCTGACTATTCTGATCGGCTTGACGATCTATAACTCCGCGTTCATCGCAGAAATCGTACGCGGCGGCATTCAATCCGTGCCCTTTGGTCAGCACGAGGCTGCGGCAGCGCTGGGGTTGGGCCGGATATACGAATTGCGTTTTGTGCAGTTACCACAGGCAATGCGCGTGATTGTTCCTCCGCTGACAAGCCAGTACATGAATCTGACCAAAAACTCGTCCCTTGCTATCGCGATTGGTTATCCCGACTTGGTCTCAGTGGCAAACACGACACTGAATCAGACGGGACGTGCCTTCGAATGCATTTCGCTTGTCATGGGGTGTTATTTGACGCTTTCGCTGGTGACGGCGGTCGGCATGAATATCTATAACAAACGGTCACTCATCAAGGAGCGCTGAAGTGGAGGGTATTATGAAAAGCTCGTTTGCAGCAACTAGTGCGAAAGCCAGGACTTCCTCCCTGGGCAAGGCTTGGCTGTGGTGCAGAAAGAATCTGTTTGGCGGCTTGTTCAGCACCGTGGTTACTTGTGTCATTGCAGTTTTGGTGTTGTCGGTTCTTCCGTCTGCGTTCAACTGGGCTATTCGAAACGCCGTATTTGCGCCCGATAGCGCTGCGTGTCGGGCAGCTGCGGAACATGGCGCATGCTGGGGCGTTATAGCTGCCAAATACCGGATCGTGCTCTTTGGGCGTTATCCCTTTCCGGAGCAGTGGCGCCCGCTTATCGTAACGATTGCCCTTGTGCTTCTGCTCGTGTTGAGTTGCTGGAGAAGGATGTGGCACGCCAAATTGCTAGTGATCTGGTCGGTGACGCTTCTGTCAGCATTTTTTATGTTGCGCGGCGGGTTGTTTGGGCTCGAACCGGTTGAAACTGAGCGATGGGGCGGACTTCCACTGACTATGTTGTTGTCCATGGTGAGCCTTGGACTCTCGTTTCCTTTGGCTGTGATGATCGCGTTGGGGCGTCGATCCAGAATGCCGATAATCAAGGCACTTTGCGTCTTGTTTGTGGAGATTGTTCGAGGCGTACCGCTCATTTCGGTGTTGTTCATGGCGTCGTTCATGTTTCCTTTGTTATTGCCGCAAGGGATGAGCATCGATGTGCTTGTGCGGGTGCTGGTCGGATTGACGCTTTTTACCGGAGCCTATCTCGCCGAAGCAGTGCGGGCGGGGTTGCAGGCTATTCCGAAAGGACAAGTTGAGGCGGCTTGCGCAATTGGCCTTTCGACCTGGCAGACAAATAGCAAAATCGTCCTGCCGCAGGCACTGCGTCTTGTCGTTCCTTCGATGATGAATACGCTGATCGGGACTTTCAAGGACACCTCTCTGGTGACGATTGTCGGACTCTTCGAACTGACAGGATCTCTCCAACTCTCCCTTGCCGATGCAGAGTGGCGGCGCTTCTATATTGAAGGGCAGCTATTCGTTGCGGCAATTTACTTTGTATTCTGCTTTTCCATGTCGCGCTACAGCCGTTGGATCGAGCACCATTTGAACCGTGGTACGCGCCGCCAATGACCTCTCAACCCACTCAATTCCTCGACAGCATGAAAATTGACCAACCGATCATCGAATTTAACGGCGTCCATAAGTGGTACGGCGACTTTGAAGTGTTGCACAACATAAATCTGACTGTTCGCCGTGGTGAGCGTATCGTCGTGTGTGGACCATCGGGATCGGGCAAGTCGACGATGATTCGATGTATCAACCGGCTCGAAGAGCACCAGCAGGGAAGTCTCGTTGTCGACGGCACTGAGCTGACGGATGATGTGCGCTCCATAGAGAGGGTCCGCAGGGATGTCGGCATGGTGTTTCAGCAGTTCAATTTGTTTCCCCATCTGACTGTTCTTGAGAATCTGACCCTGGCGCCGATATGGGTTGGCAAGGTGTCCAGGCGCGAGGCGGAGGAGCGCGCAATGCAGCAACTAAAGAGAGTCCGCATCGCCGAGCAAGCCGGGAAGTATCCGCTCCAGCTTTCAGGCGGACAGCAGCAGCGCGTGGCGATCGCGCGCGCGCTCTGCCTCTCGCCGAAGATAATGCTCTTTGATGAACCAACCTCAGCGCTCGACCCAGAGATGATTCAGGAGGTCCTGGATGTCATGGTTGAGTTGGCTGAAATGAAGATCACCATGCTTTGCGTCACCCATGAAATGTCGTTCGCAAAGGCTGTCGCTGATCGTGTCATTTTCATGGATCAAGGCCAGATAGTCGAACAGGCTGCACCGCGCGAATTCTTCGAAAACCCAAAAAACGAGCGTACCAAAGACTTCCTTTCCAAAATCATCACCCATTAACGGCGTATGTACTGGCGCCTTGCACATTCAACTTGGAAAACTAATGCGTATCTATAAAAAACTTCAGCAACTTGACATCACGTTGCCGCCGGTGGCGATGCCGGTCGCAGCGTACGTCCCTTTCGTGCAAACGGGTAATCTGATCTTCCTGAGCGGGCAGATCGCTAAGAAGAATGGTCAGGCCTGGATAGGTCAACTCGGAGCTGCGATATCGATTGAGGAAGGTAAGTTGGCGGCGAGGGCGGCAATGATCGATCTCTTGGGCACGTTGCATGTCGCGACAGGCGATCTGGACCGCGTTAAGCGAATTGTCAAACTGACCTCACTCGTCAATTCGACCGGCATTTTCACCGATCATCACTTGGTGACCAACGGCGCAAGCGAGCTGCTTGTTGCGGTTTTTGGCGAGGCCGGTGCGCATGCGCGAGCGGCGCTTGGCGTTGCGCAACTACCTTTCGGCGCCTGCGTAGAAATCGACCTAATTGTTGAAATTGAATGAAGCGTGCAGGATTTGCATGCTGCGCTGTTCGAACGGTGCTGCGCAACTTGCATTTATCTGTAAATAAGATTTCTGTCGCTCCGATCAATACACCGTAGCCGATGGGCAGCTTTCAGACAGCGATCTGACAATGAGACGTCTTTTAAATATCCTCTATATTTCACACACAAATGAAGATTCAAATTGATACGGCATTGAGCTATTGCAAGTCGGTCCTGGTAGCGCTTGGAACCAGCGATTTACATGCTCATATCGTGGCCAGCCATTTGGTTGAGTCTGATACCAAGGGAGTCCGATCACACGGCTTGTTGAGGTTGTTGCGTTATGTCGATCAGATTGAAACTGGCTATATAGATAACCGCGCAACACCGGTCATTAAGATACTGAGCACGGGGCTTGTTCAAGTAGACGCGCGAAGAACGTGGGGAATCCTGGCACTTAACGATCTTGTTCCCGTCCTCGCCGAGAATGCAAGGCTTTATGGTATTGCGGGTGGTTCGGTGATCAACTGTGCGCACACCGGCCGGATCGGCGCATTTACCGAGGCCCTGGCGAAGGACTTCATGTGGGCACAGATCTTTGGAGGCGGCGCAAATCAGCGACTCCGCGAGGTTGCGCCTTTTGGCGGAGCCAAGGCAGAGTTCGATACGAATCCCTATTCGATCAGCGCTCCGCTGTCAGAGAATCAAGTCAGCACTATCGATTTCGCCACTTCCGCGACGGCCCAAGGAAAGCTCCTTGTCCACCGGACCAATCGTAAGCCAGTACCAGATGGCTGGCTGATCGACAAAGAGGGAAATCCTTCCAATGATCCAGAGTCGTTCTATGAGGGCGGGGCACTCCTGTCGTCCGGTGCGCACAAGGGATATGGAATGGCATTTCTCGCCGAGCTATTCGGTGAAGCCGCGTTGGGCACGCCGCATGAACTGAACTGGTTTGCGGTCGCTGTTGACCTGAAGCGATTCTCGGCGCAGGAGGAATATTTTTCTCGCTCTGAGAAGTTGAAGAAGAAAATAGAACAGAGCCCACCCGCAACAGGGGTGGCTAAAGTCATGTGGCCGGGTCAGCCTGAACTTGAAACGGCAGAGTCAACATGTGCAAAGGGCTCTATTGAATATTCCGATCTGGAGTTTTCCAAACTGTCTATCCTCGGTTTTCGATTTGGAGTCAGGTTGTGAATGCGCCTTTTACGGGGGAGACTTCACGCATGCGAAAACAGAAATTATTGGAGCGTCAATTCCTTTGTCTCGCCGACTTCGAAAAGGCCGCAAAACGACATCTCCCCCAGCCATTCTTCGAGTACATTGCCGGTGGAGCAGAGACTAACCAATCGTTGCGCGACAATGCGGCTGTCTTTTCCGAATACGGGTTCATTCCGCGCTATATGGTCGACGTCCGACGCCGCGATACTAGCGTATCTTTACTTGGTCGCAAGTACGATGCGCCTTTCGGCATAGCACCTATGGGAATCGCGGCACTGTGGGCTTACCGCGGCGACATTGTGCTTGCACGCGCTGCTCGTCGAGCAAACATCCCAATGATATTGAGTGGCTCCTCTCTTATTGCGCTCGAAGAGATCGCGCGCGAGAATGAAGATGCCTGGTTTCAAGCGTATCTTCCTGGCGACGACGAAGGTGTCATTCAACTCGTTGAGCGCGCCAGCGCCGCAGGTTATCGCGTGCTTGTAATCACCGCAGATTGCCCGGTGGGCGCAAACAGGGAGAATAATGTGAGGGCAGGCTTTTCCACGCCAGTACGACCAAGCCTGAAGCTGGCCTGGCAAGGCCTGATGCATCCGCGCTGGACCTTTGGGACTTTCTTGAGAACGCTGGCGAGCCACGGTATGCCCCATTTTGAAAACAATCATGTAGGTAGAGGTGTGCCAATTTTCTCATCTACACTGGAGCGAGATCTGGGCGAACGAGCACACATTAATTGGCGCCACCTTGAGGCGATACGCCGACTTTGGCGAGGTCAACTGGTGGTCAAAGGACTGTTGGATGTTCGTGACGCAAAAACTGCGGTAGGCCTGGGAGCCGATGCTATTGTTGTATCTAACCACGGCGGAAGGCAGTTGGATGGTGCTATTTCCCCATTGCGAGTACTGCCGAGAATAGTATCGGCGTGCCCAGAAACTCCTATTATTTTCGACAGCGGACTTAGACGAGGAAGTGACGTTCTTAAGGCGCTTGCGCTTGGTGCCAGGTTCGTCCTGTTGGGGCGGTCGTTCGCCTACGCCGCCTCCGTGGCGGGCGAGGAGGGCGTGATGAGGGCAGTACACATTCTTAAAGATGAAGTATCTCGAAATATGGCACTCATGGGTTTATCTTCTCTCGGCGAACTGAATGACAGTTTCCTTGAACGAATTCACGGTCATGATCTCGGTGTACGGTACAATGTCGACAATGTACACATTTAAGAATTAACTATGGCTCTTCACCTCTCATCTCGATCCTCTCTTGCTGACGGGGTTACCGAAGCCTTGCGCAATGCGATTTTGGACGGCTCATTAAAAGCAGGAGCACTGCTTCAAGAACCAGCGATAGCCAAGGAACTCAGTGTCAGCCGTTCTCCTGTACGCGAAGCCCTCATTCAGTTAGAGCGCGAAAATCTCGTTTTCAGTAGCCCAAACCGTTCAACTGTGGTGCGGCGTCCGACAGCTGAGGAAATTTATCAGATCTATACGATACGTGCGGCATTGGAAGGTATTGCAGCTAGTTGGGCAGCGCAACGTTCCACTCCAAAACTCGTCGCATCATTACGTGACGCAGCCGCGATATTGAATGATCGTCTTGTCGGTGTTGAGCCAAGCAAGAAGGATGCGGCTCGCATGGGGATTGAATTTCATGCGGCGATTGCCGAAGCTTCGCAATCCATAGAGCTACAGAGAGTCCTTCAAAGCCTGCGAAACCAAATACAGCTTGTGATGGTGGGCGGCTTGGCTAGCTTATCGAACCCTCGTGCCGAGACCGTGCACGCAGAACACCTTGAGCTCATTGCGGCGATCGCAGAGAAAAATAGCGGTCTTGCGGAAAAATTAGCCAACGAGCACGTTCTTAGTGCGCGTGACAGGTTGGTACATGCTAATGCTGAGTTGGTTGAATAAGGCGCATGTTTGCGTTACTTTTACCCTCAGTTTCTTACTGAGACGCGGTATCAGCAATTCAACGATTCTATGATCGCAGAGATGAAATCGCCAATGCCAAATAAAGCACGTGGCACGGCAGACCTTACGCGGTAGTCTAAGGACTCAAAAACCTGCCTGACATGGTGGGCCCACGCTATCTGATCCGGCCCATCAGCCTTTATGGTAGGAAACCTACCCGGCACGTAGTTCTATTTGGCCGTCAACAAAAAATGTCTGGCCAATTATGGCTGGCGTTATCGGCGCGGCATGCCCATCAGTAGCAGTATTGCAGCGTCCGCGGTCAACGAAGGGATTCGCTTGGGTTGTCCAAAGAAGCGCCAAATGCGAAGGACCGATAAAGGTGTCCGCTTACCGGTGCAGGTCTGTGCGGTGGTCTTGAACGGCGTGCGTATTCTGGTCAACGTGACCGCTCATTCTGGCCGATCGTGACCGCTGCGCCTGCGATGTTGTTACGCGGTTAAATTGTAATGTCTGCGGTCACGATGGGTCGATAGTTTTCTCCTTTTTGCTGGTTTTAGGTCGTTCTGCGCCACGCAGTGAATCGCCGGTCAGTGTCAGCCGATGATTGCGCTGCAGAATGCGGTCCAGGATGGCGTCGGCAATAGTGGCGTCGCCAATCCAGGCATGCCAATGGTCAACAGGAAGTTGACTGGTAATAATCGTCGCTCTGTTTGCCGCCCGGTCGTCAATCATCTCCAGCAAGTCGGAACGGGTCGTGCTGTCGATCGCGCCCATGCCCCAGTCATCAAGTACCAAGACATCGATCTTGGCGAGTTGGAGCAGCCATTTCCCAAAGCTGCCGCTGCCGTGCCGGATGCGTAGTTCTTCCTGTAGACGGGGTACGCGTTGATAAACAGCAGAGTATCCGCGCCGACAGGCGTACTGTGCCAGTGCGCAGGCCAGCCACGATTTGCCAGCACCGGTCGGTCCGGTAATGAGAATGCTGTGGCCAGCACTGACCCAATCTCCCAGCGCCAGACTCATCACTTCACGGCGGTCGATGCCACGCCCCGAGCGGGCATCAATGTCTTCAATCGCCGCTTGTGCGTATTTCAGGTGGGCGTTCTTAAGCAGGCGCAGGAGCTTGCGGTCATTGCGGCAATGGACTTCGCGATCAACCAAGAGTGCCAGACGTTCCTCGAAACTCATCGCCGCCATACTGGCCTGCGTCAATTGTTCCTCCAGTCCGGTCGCTAAGCCATCGAGTTTTAAGGTCCGCAATTGGGCCAGAGTGGTATGCATCATCATCGTTGACATCCTCATTGATAGTAATCAGGGCCACGCACATGGGCATGGTCAGGACTGACCCAATCGCCAACTGGGGCACACGGTGTGCGATCACGGTTATTTTTGAGAATGTCACGGACGTGGCGGTATTGGCAGGCACCGAGCTGTAAGGCCAGCATGCATCCTGCTTCAAGACGTGGCTTGCCGTAGCGCTTGGCCAATGACAGCAGACCAAGACAGGCACGGTAGCCGTGCTCGGGATGTCTGTTCTCGGCCATCAGACGCGTCACCGCCTCCGCTGTCGCCGTACCGATGGTCTGTCCCCAGTGAATCAGTCGCTGTGGCGTCCATTCCAATTGCGCACGATGCGCCACCGGCATATGCAGGGTGTCGGTGGTGAACCCGCCTTCGCCACTGTTGCGCGGATGACTGGCGACACGTTGACCGCGATGCAGGATTTCCACTGTCGTCGCTGTCATCCGGGCTTCCAGCACCTGACCGACCAGGGCTTGCGGCACACTGTAGTGATGGCGGCCGATCTCAACGTGGTAATCGTTATGCACCCTGACAGTCTTGAAATGCGCCATCTCATAACATTGCAATGGCAAAGGCCGTAGCGCCGGGACATCGAGTTGGGCAAACGCACTGGCGCGACTACCGGGTAGCTTCTGAAACGGCTTATCGTTAAGTACGCTCAGCAGCGGTGCGATGGCGACATCGACCTCGTGGACGCTGCTAAATTGCTGATGTCGCAGACGCGCCATGATCCAGCGCTCGACGATCTGCACTGCTGATTCGGCCTTCGCTTTATCCTGAGGATGACGCGGACGGGCTGGCAAGATGGAGGTGCCGTAGTGGCGCGCAAAATCGCGTACGGTGTCGTTACTGCGTGGTTCGTAGCGATTGGCGTCGGCGATCATAGCCTTCGGATTATCGGGAACAATCAACTGCGGTACCCCGCCGAAGAAGCGCAGCGCACGCGCTGTCGAAGTGAGCCAGTCGGCCATCGTCTCACGCGGCGTAGCACAGGCATAGGTGTAGCTCGATGCGCCCAGAGCAGCGACGAAGATGTGGGCACGGCTACCATCAGTGAGACCGATAGTCGGACCAGCATAATCAATGAACAGTTTCTCGCCAGCCCGGTGAATCTGGCGCATAGAGCGTTTGAGCTGTTTGGCAAACTGCCGGTAATTCACGCAGAACTGTGAGTAGGCATAGGTCTGGTGCTGGGCATAATCGGCACGATACTCTTCCCATAGCAACATCAGCGTCATCCCCTTGCGCCGCAGTTCGTGATGCAGCCTGGCGTAATCTGGCTGGACATGGTCTCGGGTCCGTTCTGGCGTGACCAAAAGCCGGTGCGCCAACTCGGTGTCGTCTACATCTTGCACCGCCGACCAGTCCAAACCGGCAACGGCGGCCAGGCCGACATACTTGGTGACGACTCCTTTTGAAATCCCCAGTGCTGCGGCAATCTGCTGGTGCGATAGTTTGGCATCCAGTTTTAAACGTAATACGTCTTTTATCTTACGCATAGTGATCCTTTGTACGGGCACGTTGTCTCCAGACAAACTGGAAGCGTACCCGTTCGGTTGCTCTATGCGTAACATCATCACGGTGCTGTACGACACCATTCCGGTATCGTGACCGATGATTCTGCTATCGTGACCGCCGATTCTGGTCGGGCTTGAAATCGGTCACGATAGACCGGAATGAGCGGTCACGATGCGCCAGAATGGTCGGTCACGATAGACCAGAATCGGTGGTCACGATCGGCCAGAATACCCACGGCGAGCTGGTTTCGAGAAAAACCGATTCCGCTTCGTTTTACAAACAAGAATAAGGACGCATATCAAACGAACCCCTGGCATGGTTTTCTCCGGCTTTACCTGCACTCTACATCAGGACATCACCCCAGAGTTAGTCCACCCTCTTAGTCCACCTTCCATGATTATGGGAGGTATAGAGGATTGGGTGCGACATAGGCGATTACTTTGTGGTCAAGCATGCTCGCCGGCGCCGCCCGGTTTAAGACGAATGAGGAAACCGCTATTGCGCCATCAAAATTCCATGCAAAAGATTTATCGCCAGCAATGAACCTGACCGTTTGGCCACCCGTGACGTTCACATACTTTGTGTCTGGAGTAATGACGATTGTTCGGAAGGCTGTTGATACTGGTACTGAATCACCCAGAAGATCAATCTTTGGCACCGATCCGGCAAATGTGGAAGCGCTCGCAGTTAACATGGCAAGGACAGCGATTAAGTGTTTGGGGTTCATTTTTACTCTCCAATAAGTGCGGTTATCGACTCCGGACTCAGCGCTCCTGCATGATGGTGGCATCTGGTTCGGCCTTGAGAAGTCTTAGTCGTTTATAAATCCGACTTCGTAAGCACAGTTTAATTCCTATGCTAATCAAGATAAAGGTCAAAAAACACAACATATTATTTCATAAAAAGAAACAATAAAGAGCTTAAAATATATACTACCTACAATTTATGCAATTTTTAAGGCCTTAAAGCTAGGGTTGATTGAGATTCAAGATGGTTCTGACTGAGAGTACGTAAAACCGTGGGATGAGGACAGACGAAATGGGAGGTTGAGTTCTTGATTTATGCAGCGATAGGGAAGACAGCTGCCCCGCCTGTGGTGAAGCATTTATCAAGATCGGCGAAGACGTCACGGAGCAACTTGATGTTGAACCAGCGCGTTTTTTTCTGAACCGCCATCTTCGCTTACAATATGCCCGCCTGCGAGACGATCACCGCAGCAGCAATTCCTGCGGTCATCATCGACGGTGGCTTCGCGGCTCCAGGCTTGCTTACTTGGGTGATGGTGCAAAAATTTGTCGACCACTTCCGCTGTACCTCATGGCGCGATCAGTCACCGCTAAGGCGTGCCGATTGCCAGTTCCACCTTCGCTGACTGGGTCGGTCGCAACGGCGTCGCATTTCAACCATTAATTGATCGCCAGGCAGAACGACTGTGGTTTGGGAGGTGTCAATGCGCCGAATGCAGCCACACTCGATGTGAAAACCACAGAAATTATGGAGCCGCAGGCAAATAAGCTGTGAATAATCTGGTTAGAACTCGTCGCCAATCAGGCCCCTAGGCAACAGCTCCAGATAAGCCGGCACAGACCAGCAGTCTTCTGCGAAGCAGAACATAAAAAAATTAAACATTAGCTGCTTTCCTTTTTTAATTTATGACGTAGTCGGGTTAAATGTTAGGTGTATTTCTCTATTTGTGAGATTGCCAAAAACATGATGAAGCCCGATATAGTCACGAATGTTACACAACTGTATAATAGTCGTGAGTTTGGAGTCGGTCAAGTTTTTTGTCTTTCGGGGTCAAAGCGGGACAAGCATTCTGAGAATTGAAAGTAGTCATTTTAGAGAAAAGAAAAAATGGACCTGACGACTAAATTTGTATCGCGTACTTACACAGTTGTCCAGTATTGAGGTTGCGGCAACGAAAAAAGTCGTTATCAACCAAGCTCTGGTGTTGAAATTTATCAACCAGGATCGAAAAACGACTATATGGCTAAGCACGGAGAAGTTGTTCGCGAAGCGAAGTTACGATGGCGTATACATCCGTGATATTGCGAATGGCAGCTGGGTTCCATCCCCGCTTGCTAGAAATCCGACTTGGGTTGGCTAAGGCGACAAAACCGTATTTCCCCTTGCTCAACTCAGAAATTCAAAAAATACTTGACATTAAATTACTCAGTCGTGTAACTTATACATCTGTGTAATTATGGCTAATCGTGGCGTATTCAAATTTCGCCATGCCGACTCCAATCCTGAAACCGATCAAGCAAGACCGAAAGAAGAACATCGTGCTGAGCGCGGAGAAGCTTTTCGCCCAGTTCGGCTACTACGCGGTGTTGAATCGCAACATTGCAGACGTCGCCGGCGTACCGTTGCGCCTGACGGGTTACTACTTCGGGAAAAAGGAACATCTTTTCGAGGCTATTTTTGAACGCTGGGCACAATACTGATGCATATCGCTGACAAGCGATTAGAGCGCCTTTCCGAAGGCAAGTGCATTGCCGGTGGAGCCGACACGTCCGAGGAGCTGTTTGCCTTTATCTGCGGCGGCCGCGAGATGTTGCAGCTCAAGGGAAGCGCGAACGTGGCTTGCTAGCCGCGCCGCCAGCCAGCACCACACAAGATATCAACAAGGTAGCCAGCTGAGACTGGCACCAACATAGGAGACAGTATATGAAATTCCAATTACAACGTCCGGCTATTGAAGCGGGGTGCCCAAACGGACGCTTCGTACAGGAGGCGCCATGAACAACGTCGCGAACCTCCACATCGACTCCATGCCAGCGGAAACGCGGCATGCCAACGTTCGCGCCAAGGCGGCAAAGCACGCGATTCGCTTTGACCAAGTGGCGCTGGTTCTCGGTGGACACCGCATCATTGACGGTATGTCGTTTGAGCTGAAGGCGGGCGAATTCGTCTGTGTGGTCGGGCCCTCTGGATGCGGGAAAACCACCTTGCTGCGGCTACTTAGCGGACTATTCCGTCCATCCGCAGGCAGCATCAGCTACGGTGACCGACTTATCGAGGGGCCGTCGCCGGAAATCGCAATCGTGTTCCAAGACTATGGCAAGGCGCTGCTGCCCTGGCGCACTGCGGCCGGCAATATCAGTCTGGCGCTGGAGTCACGCGGCATCCCGCCAGCGCAACGTCAAGGGCGCATCGCACAATTGCTGCAGAAGGTCGGGCTGGCAAGCCATTCCGACAAGTATCCAAACCAGATGTCCGGCGGTATGCAGCAGCGCTTGCAGATCGCTCGTTGTCTGGCCCAAGAGCCAGCGGTCCTGCTCATGGACGAGCCGTTCGGCGCGCTCGATGCGATGACAAGACAGTCGCTCCAAGACGAGGTCGCACGCTTGGCAGAAGAGGCAGGCACAACCGTGCTGTTCATTACACACGATATCGAGGAAGCAATCTACCTCGGTGACCGCGTGATTGCCCTTAAGGCGAATCCTGGCCGTGTTGCGGAGATTATCGAGGTCAATATACCGCGCGCGAGGGATCAGCTCTCGACGCGTGAGCACCCCGAGTTCTTGCGCCTGCGGCGGTATCTCTACGACTTCGTCCAAGAGACGCACTGTTGACATCCTCCTGCTCGTAAACCGAAGAGGATTTCCACTGCTGGCGTCTGATGGCGCAGACTGAAACCGGCCGAAGCATAGGCTGCTTCCTTATTCGATCTGCGGGATATCTTTCGACCTCGCCAACAGCGACCGCAGATTGGAAAAAAACGCCGCGGATTGCTCATTCCCCAGCGCGTAATCGCTTACTGATGCACTTAAGGAGCTTAATCGTGAACCAACAATATAGTTCAACACATTTTTTCACCTGGGCGGCTGCGAACGCTGGGTGCCCGACTTCTTTCACTCCCCGTCCTGAAGGACAGGGTTTCTTGGAGCAATTCTGATGAACTGGCGTGCTCTTTTACTTCCGGTCACGGCTCTGGCTGCGGCGGAAGCGCTTTTTCGAATAATGGATCACGGCAGCGATACGCTTGCACCGCCGACGCAGGTTGCCGCGGCCGCTTGGCACGCATTGATCGACGGAACGCTACTCGACATGACAGTGCAGACACTGAGCGGTGCCGGTGTCGGTCTAGCCATAGGCGGATCGCTGGGCGTTCTGCTTGGCATTCCGCTCGGTCTCTCACGGACTGCCATGGACATCGGCGCACCGACCATCGAGTTGCTGCGGCCAATACCCTCGGTTGCCCTCATTCCGCTGGCGCTGTTGGTATTTGGCATGGGCATCCTCCTCGAGGCGTCGATCGTCGCGTTCGCGACGTTCTGGCCGATGTTGATCCTGACCCAATCTGCGGCAGCGCAGGTCGAACCCCGACTGCTTGAAGTAGCACGGGTCATGAACCTGGGTGCAGCCGCACGCGTAGTCAAGATCGTGCTGCCGGCGATGCTGCCCCGCATGTTCGTCGCCCTGCGACAGGTTGTTGGGATATCCCTTGTCGTCGCGGTAACCGTGGAAATCACCGTGAATCCCTACGGGCTCGGTTATGGACTCATCATCGCACAACAGAACCTGCGCCCCGACCTGATGCTCGCGTTGCTTGCCTGGGTAGGCATTCTCGGCTGGACAATCAACGTGGTGCTGCACGAGCTCCAACATCGCTTGTTCGGGGCCTACAGCGGTATACCGGGAGGTGGGCGATGAAGCGCAATCCAATGTTGATCCGGTTCGCTGGAATTGGTGTCCTCGCCATGGTAATTGGACTGTGGTGGCTGGCGTCGACGATCCAACTAATATCCCCTGTCTTCCTTCCCACACCGAAGGCAACGTTGGACGTGCTGTGGGATGGCGTGCTCCATGGCGAGACCGGGCGGCAGACCTTGGCAACTGTCGAGCGGATGGTTTACGGCTGGCTACTTGCCTCGCTTGCCGGAATTCTACTCGGCGCCATTATCGGCGTGTCGCCGACGACGCGCAGGCTGCTCCAACCGACGCTGGAGTTCATCCGTCCCTTGCCTGCCTCCGCCATCATCCCGGTTGCAATCTCGCTATTCGGTCTTACCGAGAGTATGGTGCTGTCGGTCATTGGCTTCGGCGCAATATGGCCGGTGCTGCTCGCGACCGTGAATGGTTTTGCATCGGTCGAGCCGAGGCTGGGCGAGGTCGCCCGTGTGCTTCACATGAGCCGGATCGCATTCATCATCAAGATCGGCTTGCCGAATGCCTTGCCTGATATCTTTGCGGGACTCCGGCTATCGCTGACGGTGGCGCTGATCGTCGCGGTCGTCGGTGAAATGCTGACGTCCCAGCAAGGCCTCGGCCTTGCGATTCTGCTGGCGGCACGCACCTTCCAGTCGGCCGAACTATTCGCCGGGATCGCGCTGCTCGGCATGATCGGCTTCTTAAGTAACTTGCTGCTGCGCACCGGTGAAAGCCGGGTACTTGCCTGGAAAACGAACTAAGAAGCTGCTTCCTGGTGAAGTTCCGCGGTGTATCGTCCGGGTGGACGAGGGCGGTGGCTATGGTCTAGCAATGAATGTGGCACCGATGGCCGAAACGAGCAATTATTTTATCAAATCAAGGAGACAAAAATGAAAATTTCACGCGCATTTGTCAATGCCGGAGTAAAGATGTACCAAATGGCGCGTTAAAAGTGTACCAATCCGGGTTAATAAATAGAGCCGTTGAGGGCCTGAATTATTCTCTTTTCAATGCACATTTCTATACTCTGCAGAGTTGGGGTGGCGGGCGCAGCGCAGCGTAGCCCGTTCCCTCAAGACGTTGCTTTTACGGGTTGGCCCCTCCTTTTTCAGCAGTGCTGTTTGGTTTGACATTGCGCTGTTGCCGTTTCTTGCTGGTGGCCAATCGATACGATTCGCCGTTCATTTCCAGGATGTGGACGTGATGGGTAAGCCGGTCAAGCAAGGCGCCAGTCAGCCGCTCCGAACCGAGGACGCTGGTCCACTCGTCAAACGGTAAATTCGAGGTCACCAGCGTGGCACCGTGCTCATAGCGTCGGCTAAAGACCTCAAACAACAATTCCGCACCGACCGCTGTGAACGGCACATAGCCCAGTTCATCGATAATCAGTAACTTCACGTTAGTCAGTTGCTTTTGCAAGGCACGCAGTCGTTTCTCGTCACGCGCTTCCATCAGTTCATGGACCAGGGCGGCGGCCGTCGTAAAGGCAACGCTGTGTCCTTTCTGACAGGCAGCTAATCCTAGTGCCAGCGCAGTATGCGTCTTGCCAACACCCGAAGGTCCTAACGCGATGACGTTCTCGCGCTTATCAATCCACTCACAGCGTGTCAGTTCGAGCACCAGGGATTTGTTTAAGGTTGGCATCGCCATGAAGTCGAAGGTATCCAGACTCTTGGTCACCGGAAACCTGGCCAGACGGATGCGCCGCTCCATCGTGCGGCGTTCACGGTCGATACGTTCGAGTTCGCACAACCGTAATAAATAGCGTGGGTAATCTACGCCTTCACGCGCGCAGTCGGCGCCGACCTTCTCATACTCCCGGGCAAAGGTCGGCAGCTTCAGGGCTTTGAAGTGGTTGACCAACAGTACCTGCGGTGCCACCGTGGTGGTCTCGGACAGCGCCGCGCTGTTGGCGTTCATGCGAGGTCTCCGGTAACAGGTTGCGTCAGTAGCGCATTCCCGCTGAGCAAGCTGAGGTAGCTGCCGGCATCGGTCGTGCCGACCGTGGCGTTCGGCAAATACGGATACAGGGTTAAATCCAGCTTGGGTGGTCGTCGTTCGATGGCGCACAATACTAGGTGTTTGATGGCATCAAAGCTGAGCACGCCCAGATGATGGGCCTGGCCAATGGCACGCTCGACTTGCCCGATGCTGAAGGTTTCCAGCAACCGCAGGACCTGGATATATTCCTTGCGCCCACGCTTGTCCATGCGCGCTTCCAGCAGGCGTCGCAATCGCTCGAAGGCCGCTGGTAATGCCCACTCTTGCAGCGGTGCAGCCTGGTCAAGCGCACGCGGCTTCCTCTCCAGCAACGCCAGATAGTGCAGCGGGTTCACCACGAAGTCCGCTTTGGCATAACTGCGACGATGGTGCGCAATGCACTCCGGATTGCCAACCAGATAGATGTCGACCCAGTCGACGGTGCCTTTGACCAGCACCGCCTGATGACCGTATTGCGTCGGTACCGAATAGTCGTTGGTGCGGTAACGGACCAACGATTGCGATGATACCCGGCTGGTTTGCTTGTGACTGGCGTCATAGAGCGTTACCGGCAACGGCATCAATGCCGCCCGGTCATGGATGAGGCGCTGGCCGATGGTGTCAGATTGACCACGCAGCACGGCACGCTGACGTTTCAGGCAGCCGTCCAGCAATTGGCTATTCAATGCAGCGAAGTCATCTGCCACCGGCAATGGCACCATGAAGTGGCGTCGGCTGTAGCCGACCAGTCCTTCCACTTTACCCTTGTCGTTACCTTTGGCGGGACGTCCGAATTTATCATCAAACAAGTAATAACTCTGCAATTCGGCAAAGGCATGGGTCCGTCGGCGCTGGCCATCGCCTAATATCTTGGCCACTGCAATCCTGGTGTTGTCGTACAGAATTGATTGCGGCACGCCACCGAGAAACGCGAAGGCAGCAAGATGACCGTCCAGAAAGGCTTCCGTGTCTTCGGTCGGATACGCCTTGACGAAACACGCATCCGAATGCGGCATGTCCAGGCAGAAATAGTGGAAGCGGACCTTCTTGCCGCCGATGTACCCGTCGGCTTCGCCGAAATCGACCTGGGCATGGCCGGGGCGATGCGCCAGTGGCATGAACACTTCCTTCTGCCGGCTGGCCACACCGTTGACGTACTCGCGCACCAGGGTGTAGCTACCGTCGTAACCATGCTCGTCACGTAATCGTTCGCGGATACGTACCGCCGTATGGCGCTGTTTCACATGGACTTGCTTATCGGCCTCGAGAATGGCGTCGATGATGGCTGCGAACGGTGCCAGCGTCGGAGAGACCGGGGCCGGCGCTCGCCGATATCCCGGCGGTGCCGCGAACTGGCACATCTTCCTGACGGTATTGCGATGGATACCGAAGTAGCGCGCAACCGCACGCTCACTCTTGTTCTCGACCATCACGGCGCGACGTACTTTGACGTATATGTCCACGGGAAACATCCTTTCCGCCTTTCTTATGCACCATCAAGGGCATAAGACTACAGGCTGGGATTGGTACACTTTTAACGCGCCATTCACGGCCGTTTCAAGTGCGCTATCCGGTACATTATTCACGCGGCATTTATAAAGAACGTTATATTAAAAAATGGGAATGCAGTGACAACAAAAAAAGGGTATTCAAAGCTATCTCTGCTGTTTGGTTTTGAACATTTGATTGCGCCGTATTTAATCAAGTTTATTTATCGCGCAGGCATAGCGGTGATCGTCATCGGGGGTTTGTTGAGTTGCTTCAATAGCGGCGGGTCGAGTGGCGGTGTCGGGCGGGTGTCACTTGCGCTGGGCGGGACCTTGTTGTCGCTGTTGTTGTGGCGTGTGATGAGTGAGTTATGGATATTGGCATTTAATATTTATGAGCGGCTCGGTGACATCAAAGATTTGTTGAGAGTGCAAAATAATGCATCAAAAATTGGCAGTAAAGAGTAAGGATGGATGAGCGTAAATGAAAATAGAAAACAAACTATTACCAGAAAGCCTGGACATCTATGTGTGGGAAGGTACGTCGGATATTGCCGATCGAATCGCGCATTGTCTTAGTAGCTTTGATGTCCAGGTGATTCGCTCAGATGGTTTGACCATCTCGCGCGATCTGGTGTCGTTGCGCCCATCGATTGCTGTGATGTCGGTGACGGTAATTGACCGTGGAGAGTTTTCTGCTGAGGCTTGGCAAAAAGCGCATTGCATGCCGGTGATTTGGGTTGCAGATGTGGTGCGGACAGCTAACCCACGTGTTTATCCGACCGAGTATTCGCACATTTTGATGCGTGATTTTACTTGTGCTGAGTTGCGCATGCTGGTGTTCCGACTGGCAGCAGAAATGCACGCCAGCAACGAGCCGGATCGTAAGTTGCAGCCATTGATAGCGCAATCCGACTGTATGCAAGCGCTGGTCGCTGAAGCTGAGGCATTTGCCGATTGTGAGTCGAGTGTCCTGATCATGGGCGAGACCGGCGTTGGTAAGGAGCGCATTGCGCAGTTACTGCATCAGCGTCATGGCCGGTATCGGCAAGGCCCGTTTGTTGCAGTCAATTGCGGAGCGATTCCCGATGGTTTATTTGAATCGCTATTTTTTGGCCATGCAAAAGGTGCGTTTACTGGCGCTTTATTGGCGCACAAAGGGTATTTTGAGCAGGCCGATGGCGGCACGCTTTTCCTTGATGAAATTGGCGATTTACCGTTGTATCAACAGGTTAAACTATTACGCGTATTGGAGCAAAGTACGGTTACGAGACTAGGTTCCCAAACCGAAATCAAGTTGGATTTTAGGCTTGTGGCAGCGACCAACCGCAATTTGCGGGAACAGGTTCAGCAGGATATGTTTCGCGCCGATTTATATTACAGGCTGGCTGTTATCGAGTTGCGCGTGCCGAATCTGGAAGAGCGTGGAAGTGTCGATAAAATCGCCATATTTAGCGCACTGCTGGCTCAGACTTATGACGAAATTCCGCCGTCCCCGGATTGGTTACTTGAAATGGTCGCAACCTCAAGCTTCGCCGGAAATGTGCGCGAGTTGCGAAATGTCGCGGAACGGATAGGGATCATTTATCGTCAGTTAGGAAGTTGGGACAGGATACGCATCGACCGCGTATTTGCGATGCTGGGATCGTTGGCGCGGACCAATGAGGGCACTGATCTGTTGATGGTACGTAAAAAGGGCGAGTTGGCGGAACGGAATCGTATTCTGGCAGCCCTGGATGCAAATGGGTGGCGACGTCAGGATACTGCGCACGCTATCGGTATTAGCCGCAAAGTATTGTGGGAAAAGATGCGTAAATTCCAGATTGCGGATACTGAGGCAATTGGTGAAATTGAATAATGGATGCGCTACTAAAAAATGCAATGGATACCGCTAAAAAATCATTGTACAAAAGTGGACATAAATTAAAAAGTAAAGCTTAAAAGCAATAAAATTCACGCGGCAATCATCATTGCTGAAAAGAAACAATTAACAATTAACAATAAACAATGACAGGGAAACAGGGATGAACCTAAATGTGTGTGAAGTGATGGGTCGATGTGTTGGCGGTGCGGCAAGTGGGCTGAGCATTGTGGCGGTTATTGCCGCACTGTCCACCAATGTAATGGCGCAGTCGGCGTCTCGCCCTCAGGGCGCAACTACGTCGCCTAATACTATGACGTCAGCAGCTGGCTCAACGGCGGCGGCACCAACGATTGATACTGCGAACAGCACTATCGGCGAATTGCAGCATCTAATGCAGGGCCAGGGTATTAGTGAGTTGCGTACTACTTATAATGGCAATTACGGCTCCAGTCTTTTATTTAAGTCTGATAACCGCACTTATTATGTGGCTTTATTTCAACAAAAAAACTTTTGGAGAGTAGTTAAAACGACCTCCGAAGTCCAGGCAGAGCAGACCTATAAGAGTTTTGTGGGGCAAACGGAAAAACTGGCAGAGGTAGATATTCGTCGAATTAAGCTTGAGGCTGATAAGCAATATACGGAGCAATTAATTTCAGGGCAGGAAAACCGGTTGTTGGCACTTCAAAATGATTTAGCTGTTCAACGTCAGCAAGAGAAAACAGTTTCTGCGCAGCAAGATCAAGCGCGTCAACAAGCTCTGGCGTTAAATAATAAGCAACAAACGGCGCGTAACGAGTTAATGGTTCTGCGGAATCGTATTCGTGCGCTGGAAGCACAGCAAACGGTGATCGATGGAGGCAATATGGCTAATGAAAAAAGTGATGCAAAATCAGGGAAAAAGTAGGCTCTTAGTTAATCTGTAAATCAGTCACGGGCGCTTAATCGTTGGCGCACATGCCAGTTTAGTATGAGCAAGGTCAGCATTATTAACGCAGAATGCCTGCGAAAGATGCTGACCTTTTTCGTTTACGTGTCAAGTACCGAACGCCTGAATGTTGATTTAATTCAGCTTTTGACCGACATGTGACTTAACCGAGCTTTCTGTGAGATACCGCGGACGCGGACTGTTATAGAATTGTGTCCTCAGTGAAGTAGTTTTCAATATTGATTTTTCGCCATTATATTTTCTTGCAAAATATGCGGGCTCAGGTCACGGAAACAAAGCATACAACTGATACACCATGACACTATATTAATTATAAGTTTAATATCTACTAGTAAGGTTCGCATGTCAGAGTCTCGCCCGGAACGTCCCGATACGCCTTGTGTTGCAGTTTGTTCCACCACTTTTGATGACGTATGTCGTGGGTGTGGGCGCACTGTTAACGAAGTCGCACACTGGGTTTTTATGAATGATGAAGAGAAAACAGCCGTTTGGGAACGTATCACTGCCGAAGGTTATCCAAAGCGAAGAGGCTAATCGATTGAAATGACATATTCAGGCTCTATTCAGGTGCAGAAGTTAAAGACGATTACTTAAGTAATCGTCGATTTAACTCCGTTCGAATAGGTTGCTGTTTATAATATTGGGTCTGGAACGGCGTTGGAATATGATGAAAATGAGTCGCGACCGCGCAATCAATGGGGTTCAATTTTCAATCGCAGCGCATGCAGCATGGGCACCGGGTCTAGAAACCGACGCTGAGTGGCGCGAATGGGCGCAACGTTGCCCCCTGATTCAGGGTGACACCGAGCCTCCGGTTTTATCCATGCCAGCGATGCTGCGTCGACGCGCCGGATCTGTCGGCAGGATGGCGCTTGAAGTAGCATATCTCTGCCTACAAGGGCGATCCGACGTTGCTACAGTGTTTTGTTCGCGGCACGGCGAGTGCGCACGTTCGGTAGAACTGTTGCAAGATCTGGTGCGAGAGGTGCCGCTATCTCCGACTTCCTTTAGTTTGTCGGTGCACAACGCGACCGCTGGTTTGCTGTCGATTGCGCGACACGATCAGGCAAGTCATAGCGCTCTATCTGCAGGTAATAGCGGCGTCGAGCATGCGGTGATTGAGGCTTGCGGATTGCTAGCTGACGGTGCGCCGGAAGTATTGTTGGTGGTCTACGATGGTCTGTTACCGGATGAGTTCGGTGAATTCAAGGATTGCGAAGATCAGCCCTTTGCCTGGGCTTGGTTAATTCAACCGACCGTGCAGCGTGGCGCTGATACGATATTTCTTACTTGGGAATCTGCGGCTAGTCATAGTCTTAGTACGCATAGTGGGAGTAATGCGGAAAATACCGACATCACTAAGTTGGTGATGGCGAAGGTTCCTCAGCCAGCTGGTCTGGATATATTGGCATTTCAATTACGACAAGATCACGAGTTGATTCGGTTGGTTGACAACCGCCGCTGGTCTTGGCGATACAGTGTCGACCAGGAGCAACGGCGAATCGCGATGGTGACCAGTGAATAGAATTGTCAAACGCGTGAACCATTTTTGGCGCGTTGCTGCAACCGGCTTAAGTTTTCTGGTGTTTGGTGTAGTTGGATTGTTGATGGGATTGATCTTTTTTCCCTTGATGAATAGTTTCGTCAAGAAGCCGGAATCAAGCGCATCGGTAGCGCGCAAGATTATACGCGTGATGTTTCGGACTTTTATAAGGTTGTTGCGCATATTAGGCGTTTTGCGTTATGAAATTAGTGGGCTGGAGCGACTACAACGGCAAGGTTTGCTGATCTTGGCAAATCATCCAACTTTGATGGATACCGTGTTCCTGATGGCCTTTGTAAAGGATGCCGATTGCGTGCTCAAAAGCCAACTCTGGGAGAACAACTTTATCAGAGGATCAGCGCGTGCCGCCGGTTATATACGAAATGATACCGGTACGGGTTTATTGTCCGACGGTATCGCCTCTTTGCGGAGCGGGAGCAATTTGATTATTTTTCCAGAGGGAACGCGGACAGACGGTTCTATTGCCTTCAAACGTGGTGCTGCAAATATTGCTGTACGCAGTTTGTCGAACGTGACACCGGTCGTCATTCGTTGTTCGCCACCGACTCTCGGAAAAGGAGAAAAATGGTGGCAAGTACCATCAGCCATGGCACATTTCAGTATTGCGGTAAAAGAAGATATCGACGTCCAACCCTTTGTTGAGACGGCGGGAAGTGAAACGTTGGCTGCAAGGCATTTAACTGCTTATTTACAGAATTATTTTATAAAAGAAAGTCAATGTGATGGAGCAGCTTGAAAACGAGGTAAAGCAAGTCATTATCGATGTATTGCAACTTGAAGATATTACAACCGCAGACATTGATACGAATGCGCCATTGTTTGGTGAAGGACTTGGACTAGACTCGATCGATGCACTCGAACTTGGGGTTGCCATCCAGAAGCGTTACGGTATTTCATTATCAGCAGATTCGGCGGAAACGCGTAACCATTTTGCTTCGGTACGCGCATTAGCCGCGATGATTGCCAGCAACAGAAAAAAATGAAGGTGTGACATGACGGCATCGATAAAAGTGGCAACGGCAGGAACTGCAGCTGCGACAATGACGAAAGAAGACATTGGTGCTTGGGTAGTAGATGTGTTGCACGATATGTTTGAAATCGATAAAGCCAGCATCACGCCGCAGGCCAACTTATACACGGATCTGGATATTGATAGCATTGATGCTGTTGATCTGGTGGTCAAACTGAAGCAATTTACGGGAAAGCGATTGCAGCCGGATGTATTTAAATCGGTCCGCACGGTGCAGGATGTCGTTGATGCCGTGGTTGCTTTGTTGGCAGAGGATACAAAATAAAACGCTTCTTTTCCGGCCTCTCTTCTAGTTACTTGTCTCGCCTGGTGTCATGCCTTTTGCCACGCTCATTGACGCGCTTATTCTCAGGTTTCATGCAACTCTGGATGCGGACGGTGTTGACCATCCTGACTGTGGTAATTACGCTGTTGTATCCGTTTGTTATCTGGTTCGGACATGGACGGGTTTCGCCTCGCGCGCTTGCATTGCTATTAATCATCGCAGCTGCAACCCGGCTGCCAATGGTTAAATTAAGTAAGGTTAGTCGTTGGTGTTTGGTCGCGGCATTGCTATTAGCTGCTGTTGCGATTTGGAATAATGCGTTGTTACCGTTAAAACTGTATCCGGTATTGGTTAATGCAGGCATGTTATGCGTCTTTGGATATAGTCTTTTCGTACCGCCTTCAATCATAGAGCGGATGGCGCGACTAACTGACCCACAGTTACCGGATTTTGCGATTGCTTATACTCGCCGTGTCACACAGGTCTGGTGTGGCTTTTTTGTGGTGAATGGTTCGTTAGCATTGATCACGGCATTTTGGGCATCGCCAGCAGTGTGGAGCGTTTATAACGGCATAGTTGCTTACGTTGCAATGGGGCTTTTGTTTGTGGGTGAATATATGGTCAGAATAGCGCTAAAACGTCGGCATAGACTTCAGTCATCTGGGCCACAGAATGTCTAGTTTAAACGATCTGTTGTCGTTATTATCGCCATTAAGCGCGCCACCAAAAGTAGGTATTAGCTCTACGGACAGGGCGCGTCCATTCGCATGGCGCGATGGCGAGAGCCTCGATCGTGCTTACTTTTTGGCGCGGGTTGATGCATGGCGTAACGCGTTATCACGTGATTCGGGCGCTTCTTTTGCATTATATTTGACAGATTGCGCCGAATTTTCCTGCGCATTATTAGGTGCCTGGCAGGCGGACAAAATCATTTATCTTGCAGGTGATGTATTGCCAGCAACATGTGCCGCCTTGGCGACGCTTGTGGATGGTTTTGTGGGCGAGTTTCCAGACGATTATCTCCCAATACGGTTGTCAATGCATTTACCAGTAAGGTCAGGCTTGGAAGCGGTCAATCTTGCAGAGTCATCGATTTTCCCGCACCGTATTGATGACGCTTCCTATTATGGCTTCAAGACGCTATCGCCTGATTTCTCGGGATTGGTGATTTATACGTCGGGTAGTACCGGCGAACCGCAAGCGGTTATTAAGAAATTATCCCAGCTATCAACTGAAATCACGACGCTAGAAGCTTTATTTGGAGACGCTATCGGCGATGCGCATGTTATTGCTACGGTGTCGCATCAACATATTTATGGGCTTTTATTCAAAGTGTTGTGGCCGCTGACAACTGGCCGCACTATTCATGCACGGCAAATCGCATTTTTAGAAGAGCTATTGCCAGTCTTGCGCGTCACTGGTGATCGGCCTGCAATACTCATTTCCAGTCCCGCGCATCTGAAACGGATTCCGGCGTCAATGCAACCAGAGCTATTGCATTCATTGCGTGCAGTCTTTTCTTCTGGCGGACCATTGTCGCAAGATGCTGCACAAATAGCCTCGCAGTTTCTCGGGCATGTGCCGATCGAGGTCTACGGAAGTTCGGAAACAGGCGGTGTAGGATGGCGTCAACGTTCTTTCGATTTCATTGACAATCCTCTTGCACAAGTGGATGAAAGTTGGACTGTCATGCCTGAGATTACGTGGCGTATCAGTTCGGATGAATCAGTCCTCGAAATTTGCTCGCCGCATCTGCCTGATGCGAATTGGTTCAGTTTGACGGATCGGGTACAAGCAATTGATGAAATGCGGTTTTTGTTAAGAGGCCGAATTGATCGTATTGTGAAAGTAGAAGAAAAGCGTATTTCGCTAGACATGATCGAGTCACAATTGAAGATATCTTGCCTGGTGATGGACGTACGGGTTTTATTGCTTGATGAAGGGCCGCTTCAGCGCCGTCAGCAGATCGCCGCATTCGTTGTGCTGTCGGATGCCGGTCGTCTTTTCTATGCCGAGCAGGGAAAATTACTATTGAATCGACGACTACGGGATAGTATCGCTCATGCGATTGAGTCGATCGCGCTGCCGCGTAGCTGGCGCTATCTCGACACGCTCCCATTGAACGCGCAGGGCAAGACGACGCGTGCTGCGTTATTGGCCGCTGCGGTCGAGACCGTGAATGCGCCATCATCGAACGCGTTGTTGGTGAGTCCCGTGACAAAACCAAACGTACGCGTGCTGGAAATGGATCTGGCGCAATCACGCGTCGTGCTTGAACTTACTGTTCCGCGTGATCTTCTCTATTTTAATGGTCATTTTGACGGATCACCTATTTTGCCAGGTGTGGTTCAGGTTGATTGGGCGATTGCGTATGGACGAGAATATTTACCTTTAGCGCCGCGTTTTTTGAGCATGCATGCCCTTAAATTCCAGCGCGTAGTCATGCCCGAAGAGGTTCTGCAACTGAGGCTTCAGCATGATAGTCAAAAATCCTCTCTGACGTTTAGTTTCAGCTCTGATGCTGGTCAGCACGCAAGCGGACGTATTCTGTTTGGAAATACTTCTAAAGTGGACCAGCCTCAACATGGTAGAGATTCGGTGGATGACAATAATCATCAGACTTTGAGTCACCAAAAAAATCCCGATCAGAACCCCGATCAAAATATAGACATCAAAACGACTGCCAATATGGATGCGTCAGATATCGTCACGCGGCAAATTTTTACGGTGGACTTTAATCCTTGTGCCATTATTCCAGTTTATAACCACGCACATGCAATCGGTCACGTGGTGGCGGCAATTCTGTCGTGCCAACTGCCATGTATATTGGTCGACGATGGCAGTTCGGCGGAGTGCGCTGCAGTATTAGATACGCTCGCTGCTGCGCATCCGGACCACATCATTCTGCTGCGTCATGCCGTAAATCGGGGTAAGGGCGGAGCCGTCGTGAGTGGTGTTCGTCATGCGGCACAAGCTGGCTTTACGCATGGGCTACAAATAGATGCAGACGGACAGCATTGTACGGATGATATTCCACTCTTTTTAGCGCAATCTGCTGCACGGCCAGATGCATTGATTGCCGGTGTGCCGCAGTATGACGATAGTGTGCCCAAGGTGCGGTTTTACGGACGTTATCTGACCCACGTATGGGTTTGGATCAATACGTTATCGCTTGATATCAAAGATTCGATGTGTGGTTTTCGGATCTATCCACTCGCGCCATTTGTAGCCTTGTCACATAAAAGAATACTTGGTCAACACATGGATTTCGATACTGACGTCATTGTGCGTTTATATTGGGATGGCATGCAGATTGTCAATTTTCCGACCAAGGTCGGTTATCCGAGTGACGGTGTTTCTCACTTTCGTCTGGTGAGAGATAATTTATTGATTTCTCGGATGCACGCGACGTTGTTTCTTGGCATGTTATGGCGTGTGCCGACTTTGCTGGTGAGAAAGTTTTCGCGCCGACGGAGCGGTCAATGACGCGCGCGCACCGTCATTGGGCCCAGATTAACGAATCCAGTTTTGTGGTTGGCATGCGTCTGATGTTTTGGCTATATCGTATCGCTGGTCGTTTGCCGTTTCGATTGGTGTTATATCCCATTCTCGGTTTTTATCTGGCGACCAAACCGATAGCGCGCCATGCCTCAAAAGATTATTTGCGGCGGGTGCGCGCATGTGGTTCGGTTGATGATAACGCGCAACTTCAGTCAGGTTTATCCGGGGTATTTCAGCACTTTGGCGCGTTTGCAGAAAGCATTCTGGACAAAATGCTGCTATGGGGCGGATTGTTTAAAACCCAAGACGTCACCAGCACCGGGAAGGAGCTGATTCGGGATAATTTGGAGGCAAAGCGCGGTGGCTTGTTGATTTGCGCCCATCTTGGCAATTTAGAGTTATGTCGCGTGTTATCGCGGCAGCGCAGCGGTTTGCGTATTACTGTTTTGGTCCACACCAAGCATGCGAAAGCTTTTAACCGATTGCTGGCAAAGCTTGATCCGGATAGTCAGTTGAATCTGATGCAAGTGACTGAACTGACCCCCGTCATGGCAATGTTGTTGGCAGAAAAGGTGGCCCAAGGCGAGTTTGTGGCGATTGCTGGCGATCGCATTCCAGTATCGCCGCAGCCACGCGTCGCCCATGCCAACTTTCTTGGGAACTCAGCCCCATTCCCTATTGGTCCTTATGTCTTGGCTAGCGTATTGCAATGTCCGGTTTATTTGCTGTTTACGTTGACTATTGGTAGCCGTTCCCAATGTCATTTTGAATTGTTTCGGGATGCCATTCATTTGCCACGTAAACATCGCAATCAAATATTGAATGAACTGGCCGCCGCGTATGCGAAGCGACTGGAACACTATTGTTTGAAAGCGCCTTTGCAGTGGTTTAACTTTTATGATTTTTGGTATTTATCAACCTATGACAACGCACAACACTGATCTAAACACAGCATCAGAGATGCCTGACATTTTGCCGCGAAATATTTGTTTTGATCGAGAGCGTCTGACGATTGAAGATATTGTCGAGATCGCGTCCGGCTCAGCAAAAGTGACCCTATCTACGGATCCCGTATTTCGGGCCACGATCATGCGCGGAGCCGATTTTCTGGATCGTTTGTTGCGAGAGGACGGAACTATTTACGGCGTGACGACCGGTTATGGGGATTCCTGTATGGTCAATGTGCCGGCTGAATTAGTGCTGGAATTACCGCATCATTTATATACCTATCATGGCTGTGGTCTCGGGGAACATTTTACGCCCGAGCAGACGCGGGCTATTCTGGCGGTCCGCCTGGCGTCGTTGTGTAAAGGGTATTCTGGTGTCAGTGTCGGCCTACTCGAACAGATTACTCGGCTGTTGAAAGAAGATTTGTTGCCGTTGATTCCCGCAGAGGGATCCGTCGGGGCTAGCGGTGATTTGACGCCGTTATCCTATCTCGCCGCCGTGCTGTGTGGTGAGCGCGAAGTCTGGCGTAAAGGCGTCAAAGTATCTGCTGCCGAGGCATTGGCTGCGGTCGGCATGACACCATTACGTTTGCGACCCAAAGAAGGTCTGGCGATCATGAACGGTACTGCTGTGATGACGGCGCTGGCCTGCCTTGCATATGACCGCGCCGAGTATCTGGTGCGCATTGCCACCCGCATTACCGCGATGTCGAGCTTTGCGCTGGACGGCAATGCACATCACTTCGACGAGGCGTTATTTGCTGTCAAACCGCACGCAGGGCAACAACAAGCTGCCGCATGGTTACGCCAGGATTTGCCGGCTCCAGATGCGCCTCGCAACGAACAGCGTTTACAGGATCGTTATTCGATTCGCTGCGCCCCACACGTGATCGGTGTCCTGGCCGATGCGCTTACCTGGATGCGGCAATCGATTGAGAATGAACTCAATAGTGCTAACGATAATCCCATCATTGACGGTGAAAATGAACGCGTGCTGCATGGCGGCCATTTTTATGGTGGTCATATTGCCTTCGCTATGGATAGTATGAAAAATGCGGTTGCCAACGTGGCCGACTTATTAGATCGGCAGATGGCGTTACTGGTCGATAGTCGTTATAACCACGGCTTGCCATCCAATCTATCAGGCGCAGAAGGACCGCGGGCTAGTATTAATCATGGCTTAAAAGCGCTACAAATCAGTGCATCGGCCTGGACCGCTGAAGCGCTGAAACTGACCATGCCAGCCTCCGTATTTTCACGTTCTACCGAATGTCATAATCAGGACAAAGTCAGCATGGGTACGATTGCTGCGCGGGATTGTTTGCGGGTGCTGCAATTGACCGAACAAGTAACGGCGGCATTGTTAATTAGCGTCCGCCAAGGTGTTTGGCTGCGCTGCCGGGTGGACGAGACAGCAAAACCCCAAAAGAACTTGCAAGTAATGCTGGATGTGCTGGCGGATGATATTGCGGCGATCAAGGAAGACCGTATGTTAGAGCCTGATTTGCGTTTGTTGCTGGCGCGTATCAATTCGAAAGCATGGGATTTATATGTATAAAAAGGAAAGTCGCTGGACTGCCGAGATTGCCTTGAAAGTACAATTTTACGATCTTGACCCGATGGACATTGTCTGGCACGGCAATTATGTAAAGTATATGGAGCAAGCACGATGCGCGCTGCTCGATGCGATTGCGTACAACTACTCGGAAATGCAGGATTCGGGTTATGCATGGCCGGTGATTGATTTACATCTGCGGTATGTTCACCCCGCAACGTTTGGTCAAGATATCAGCGTTCGCGCAAGTATTGTCGAATGGGAAAATCGCCTGAAGATGGATTATTTAATCACCGATCTTACCACCGGCCAGCGCTTGACCAAGGGTACGACCACGCAAGTCGCGGTTGATATCGCGACGCGTGAAATGTGTTTTGCTTCGCCTGCTGTGTTGTTTCAAAAATTGGGAATTGCTACACCATGAAACGTTTATTTTCATCCGGTTTATTTTCGTCGATAGTCACGCCAGTTTTGATTAGTGGTTTTTTCATCGTTCTGGCTGCATCTGCGCAAGCGGCTGCACCTATCGCAAAAATACAGGAAATGTTGGCAAAGCCGCCGGTCTTGTGTGGTCGCTTCGACCAAGCCAAGCAACTGATGGGAATCAAAAAACCATTACTGTCGAATGGTCGTTTTTGTGTTGTGAGCGGCAAAGGTGTTCTATGGCGAACATTGCAGCCATTTCCGAATACATTGCGTCTCAAGCGCGATGAGATCGTGCAAATGCAGGGTGATCGCGTGGCTATGCGACTGGATGCCAAGCAGGAACCGGTAGTCCGAATGATCAATAGCGTGATGTTCTCTTTAGTAGCTGGCGATTTGAGTCAATTGGAATCTTTGTTTGACATGGATGGCAGCATTCAGGGCAGCACTTGGAAAGTCGCTCTAAAGGCACGTCAACCGGCGCTAGCCAAAGCGATCGGTACGCTGACACTGACCGGCGGTACTACCGTCAAAAGCGTGACGATCAACGAAGCCAGTGGTGACCGCACCGAGATTACTTTCTCCGGCGTGCAGAGCGGCGTAAATGCGATGACCAGCGAAGAAGGGGCCGCACTTGACTAACGAGGCCGGTGATAAGGCCAATACTGAAATCGATACCGGAACCAGTAATAGTGTTAGCAAGTGGCCGAAACGATTGGTGTGGATCTGGCTGCTGGTGGTTGGGCTGATATTGAGTCATAACGCCTATCTATGGTTGGTACAAAAGGTCGTACCCGATACTGATATTCTTGCGTTATTGCCCGTGGAGCAGCGTGATCCGGTTTTACAACAAGCGTTCACGCATATGGTGGATTCGGCCCAGCAACGGGTTATTGTGCTGGTTGGGGCCGACGATTGGGCGCAAGCGCGTGCAGCTGCCGATGCTTACTCTGCGGTACTGATCAAACATCCCGCATTGTTCGAGGCCACAGCACCAATGTCGGAGCAAGCGCAGACCGACTGGTTAGGGCCATCGCAGCAAAATCGACTCAGTTTGTTGACCGCCGAGCAGCAAAAGCTGCTGCAGGAGAAGCCACCGGCGTTCTGGGTTGAGTCCGCCTTGAGACAGTTATATAGTCCTTTTTCTGGTCCTAAATTGGGTGCGTGGCAGGATGATCCGTTTGGCTTGTTTACGGGCTGGGTGCAGGCGCGCGCGCAAGAGACGCCGGTCAGGCCCCGTGATGGCTATTTGTTCGTGGAGGCCAATGGCCGCCAATATGTGATGCTATTGCTGACTTTGCGTCAACCGGCGTTTTCAATGGCAAACCAGCAAGCAGTATTGCCATTGCTGAACGTCGCTGCCAAGGCAGCCAAATTAACCGTTCCCAAAGTTGAGTTGATTAGCGCCGGTGTGATATTGCACGCTGGTGCTGCCAGCGCTCAGGCTAGTGCCGAGATGTCGACCATTGGTGTAGGTTCGCTTCTTGGGATCGTACTGCTGATGTGGTTGACATTCGGTGCATTTCGGCCTGTCGGCTTGATTGTTCTGTCGATCGCTATCGGCTGCCTTGGAGCCTTTTCAATTTGCTGGCTTATTTTTGGACGCGTGCATTTGCTGACCCTTGTGTTTGGCGCTAGTCTGATCGGTGTTGCACAGGATTATGGCATCTATTTTTTATGTAGTCGTGCAGGAAGTGATAAGTCCCTACCGTCGCACCAATTGTTACGGCGTCTATTGCCGGGATTGTTATTGACGTTGACCGCTGCCGTGATTGGCTACATCGGGTTGGCGCTGACGCCTTTTCCAGGGCTAAGGCAGATGGCGGTCTTTTCGGTACTGGGTTTGGTGTTTGCGTGGCTGACCGTGATTTGCTGGTTTCCGACTTTGGTCCAGCCGTCGACTTTAAAGGGGACACGTTTTGCCGACTGGTGTGGGGCGAGTCGTCATCACTGGCCGCTATTTCAACGTAATTTTGGCACCTTGTTGGTAGCGATATTATTTGGTGTTTTCGTGGTGACTGGATTAACCCGATTGCGCGTCAACGATGACATCCGCTCTTTGCAGTCTCCGCCGAAAGTGCTGTTAGACGATCAGATCAAATTATCAAAAATACTCGACGCACCGACTCCCGTGCAATTTTATCTGGTACGCGGTGATAGCGCGGAGCAAGTGTTGCAACGTGAAGAAGCGCTGCGGTTACGGCTCGATCCATTGATCGCGCAGCACGTAATCAGCGGTTATCAGGCGATGTCCAGCTGGACGCCATCAATGCAAGCGCAAATCGCGAACCGCGTATTAGTGGAGCGCGCTCTACTAGGTAAAGACGGACCGTTGAAAGCCCTGGCGGCGCAGCTTGGCGAGGACCAAAGCTGGATTAAGCAGATGCGTGAGCGGGCGTTGGGTGCGGCAACTCAGGTTGGTACCAACACCAGCACTTTGACGCCTGATGCATTTTTAAAAACCCCGGCGAGTGAACCGTCACGACATCTTTGGCTTGGTCGGGTTGAGGGTGTGCATGGTGTGACTTTTGCCAGCATTGTGGCGTTGCGTGGTCTGAATAATTATGCGAATTTACCCCTGTTACAAAAGACAGCATCGCACTTGGATGGTGTTCAATGGGTCGATAAAGTGAGCGAAATTTCTACTGTATTGGGTGATTACCGGCAATATATGGGAAGTGTATTACTGGGCGCTTATGTTGCCATTTTCTTGCTGCTGTTCGGGCGTTATCGTTTTGCAGGATGGCGTGTGGTGTTGCCTCCAGCTATTGCCAGTATTGGGGTGCTTGCTTTACTAGGGATTATTGGTCAACCCTTGCAAATGTTTCATATGCTGGCGCTGATGCTGATCCTCGGATTGGGTGTTGATTACGGTATTTTTTTGCAGGAGAAAACTGACCATCAAGATCCCGCAGGACGGTTTGCCTGGCTGGCGGTTTGTTTGTCGGCTGTAAGCGCCTTATTGTCATTCGGGCTATTAGCGTTATCAAGTACGCCGCCGTTGCATGCGTTTGGATTCACGATGTTGGTTGGCATCGCGATTGTGTGGCTGATAGCACCTTGTTTTAGCCAAAGTAAAAACTCACGGTTGTAAAGGTAGAAAAAATGGATATTAACGTTAAGAAGTGTGATGTTGTCGTAATCGGTGCGGGTCCGGCAGGATCGGTCGCAGCTGCGTTATTGCGACAGCAAGGTCGCCAGGTCCTGGTCCTTGAGCGTGAGCAGTTTCCGCGTTTTAGTATTGGTGAAAGTTTATTGCCGCAAAGTATGGCTTATCTGGAGCAGGCCGGCATGCTGCAAGCGGTAGTTGAAGCTGGATTTCAATATAAAAATGGCGCAGCTTTTGTGCGCGGCAAAAAATACACTGCTTTCGATTTTCGTGATAAACATGCTAACGGTTGGGGCACCACTTATCAGGTGCAACGTGCCAATTTCGATCAGTTGTTGGCCAAAGAAGCAGAGCGCCAAGGCGCTGAAATATGTTTTCAGCATACAGTCACCGCTGTCGACCTCAATGGCGGCAAGCCGCGTGTTAAGGTGCAAGATCCGAGTGGCATAGAATATAAGGTTGAAGCAGAGTTTATTTTGGATGCAAGTGGATTTGGCCGTATTTTGCCGCGCTTGCTGGAACTGGAAACGCCATCTAATTTTCCTGTTCGTGGTGCGATTTTTACGCATATTGAAGATGGCATCGCTTCACCAGATTTTGATCGGAATAAAATTCGTGTCACGGTGCATCCTGAGCATTGCGACGTCTGGTATTGGCTGATTCCGTTCGCTGGCGGTCGCTGTTCGATCGGCGTGGTGGCCGAAACAGCGTTTTTGGCTAAATATCAAGGGTCGGACACTGAACGTCTTCAAGCGCTGGTGAATGAAGATCCGGCATCGCGGAAACTGCTGGAAAACGCTTGCTGGGATACGCCAGCGCGTTCTATCGTCGGTTATTCTGCCAATGTTAAATCGTTATGGGGAAAAGGTTATGCGTTGCTTGGCAATGCTGGTGAGTTCCTTGATCCGGTATTTTCTTCGGGTGTCACTATTGCCTTAAAATCTGCCAGTTTGGCTGCCGAAGTATTAGGTCGCCAGTTATCCGGCGCTAAAGTCGATTGGGAGAGTGAGTATGCGACTCCACTCAAAAAAGGCGTCAATACGTTTCGGACGTTTGTTGAGTCGTGGTACGGCGGTGGATTTCAAAACGTTATTTTTCATGAAAATCAGCAACCCGAAATTCGTCGCATGATTTCGTCAATTTTGGCTGGTTACGCGTGGGACGAGAGTAATCCCTATGTACGCGAAAGTAAGCGTCGTTTGAAGGCGCTGGAGGAAATATGCGCTTGACTGCGATAGGCAAACGTTATGCGGCCTTAATCGTGGTGGCCGTGCTGATGGCGGGTTGCGCCAGTACCGAGCCTGCGGCACCGCCAGAGCGATTGGGTTTAAAACTGTCGCCAGCGTCATTGGGTGCCAGCATCAGCTTGCAACAGCATTTGACGGTTGAACGTAATGGTCGCACTGATCAACTGGATGCTGCGCTTGAAATTGATCCTAAAGAATTAAATATGGTCGGGTTGGCGTTGGGGCAACGCGTATTGACTTTGCATTATGATGGAAAAACGTTAGAGTCCTGGCGTCATCGGATGCTGCCGTCTCAAGTTCGGGCGGATGACGTGTTGGAGGATACGCAACTGACCTTATGGCCGGTAGAAGCCATTCGGAAGGCGTTGCCTGAAGGCTGGAAAATTGAACAACAGGGTTTGCGCCGGACCTTGTTGCGTGATGGCGTCCCGGTCACTGTCATTGTTTATAGTAATGCGTCGCCATGGAGCGGCAAGGTGGAATTAACGAACATCCGTTATCACTATCGCCTGACAATTGAGTCAGTTGGCGGCGATAGTTCAAGTACGCCGATAAAAATTGCGGCACCTTAATTTGGTCATTTGAATATGTTTTATTTAAACGAACTGGGTCTTATTTGCGCGCTTGGCGATACCCATGCCGGAATCCGTCAGCGCCTGTTTGCCGGCCAAACCGGCATTGTGATGACGGATCGCTATTCATCCGTTGGTGCGTTGCCGATCGGTTGCGTGGAAAGTGTTTTGCCTACGATGGATCTTGGTAACTACCCGCTAGCCCATCGTAGCCGGAATAATCAACTGCTGTTGGCTGCGTTAAAACAGATACGACCAGCAGTGGATGCCGTCATCGAACAGTACGGACCCGACCGGATAGCGATTGTACTTGGCACCAGTACCTCTGGCATTGCCGAAACCGAAGCGGCATTTCACGCGGCGTATGGGAAAACTGCAAGCGTGGACCCTGCGGATCGAAAATTTCCGCCAAACTTTACTTATAGACAACAAGAGATGGGATCAGCCGCAGCGATGTTAGCCGATGCGTTAGGAGTAACTGGTCCGGCTTATGTGCATTCCAGCGCTTGCGCTTCCAGCGCCAAAGCGTTGGCGAGCGCCGCACGACTAATCCAGATGGGTTTGTCTGATGTAGTACTTACCGGCGGAGTTGATTCGTTATGCGCATTCACTGTAGCTGGATTCGGTGCTCTGGCGTCGGTCAGTAAAGTGCGGTGCAATCCATTTAGCGCCAATCGCGACGGTATTAATATTGGCGAGGGTGCAGCATTGTTTTTGATGAGTGCAAAACCTGCGACGGTAGCATTGCGCGGGTGGGGCGAGTCTTCTGATGGTTATCATATTTCTGCGCCAGATCCAGATGGTAACGGTGCCCGAATTGCCATTACCCAAGCGCTCAGAAGGGCCAACGTCGACGCGACGCAGATCGATTACATCAATTTGCACGGTACGGCTACCCAGCAAAACGATGCTATGGAAAGTAGGGTCGTGAATACTATTTTTGGCGACCGAGTCGCCGCAAGTTCGACTAAAGCTTATACCGGTCATACCTTAGGTGCAGCGGGTGCAGTTGAAGCCGGTTTGTGTTGGCTGGCAATGCAAGATGACAATTCTGGCGGTTATTTACCACCGCATTTGTGGGATGGTGTCACGGATAACAAGTTGGCGGAATTGAATCTACTACCTGAAGGATATCGGCTTGGGCATCCATTGCGCTGGGCGCTAAGTAACTCATTTGCATTTGGTGGCGCTAACGCAGCGCTGGTGATGGGACGCGAATAATGGGCGAGGTTTCCTGCAAAATTGACAGTGATGATATCAGTCAGGTTTCTATAGAGCCTAGCGGTGTAGTAATGAATCAAGCGGTTGATGGAGTAATCAATGAGGTAATCAATGCAGTGAAAATGCAACCTGCACAAAAGCAGCTTGCATCACTTTTAATTTCATCAACGGATGGTGTGGCATCTGGTCGTTTTGCACCACCGAATATTCAGAGTTTGTTGCCACATTCGGGTGTGATGGTTTTGCTTGATCGGTTTGTTTTCGCTGACGAAGAGCGTTTATGCGCTGAGGTGGTGATTCGAGCAGATAGTCTATTTATGGGAACCGATGGTGTTGGAAGTTGGGTTGGCGTGGAATATATGGCGCAAGCTATTGCAGCTTTTGCTGGTTATAAGGCACGCATCGATGGCAATCCGGTAAAAGTAGGATTTTTGCTTGGCACGCGACGTTATGAGGCAAGTTGTGGCTTTTTTCCATTGGGCGCAGTATTGCATATTTTGGTAAAACGACTTATGCAGGCCGATAATGGACTCGGATCATTTGAGTGCGCAATCTATGACGCCACCGATAGCGTAGACGAAATGAAGCGCGGTGAGGTTGCAGGGACGCTGTTTGATCTTGCTGGCGAAGCGGATAACAATATGCGGCCTTTAGTGCGTGCCACTATTACCGTGTTTCAACCGCATGATGTGACTGGTTTTCTTGAAGGAATGGTGGAATGACGTTGGCAATAGTAAATAATGAAAATGGTAAAGCCGACAATGGTAAAGCCGACAACTTAAGCAAGTCGGTACTGGTAACCGGGTCAAGCCGTGGAATCGGTAAGGCCATTGCATTGCGATTGGCACGAGAGGGCTATGACATCGTATTACATTGTCATCGTCAGCGCGATGCGGCGGAAGCGGTAGCCGCTTTAATACGTGCGATGGGTCGTCAGGCACGTGTGTTGCAGTGTGATATCGGTGACCGGCAGCGTACGTCTGATATTTTGTTGGCAGATATCGCAGAGCATGGTTGTTATTACGGTGTGGTGTGTAATGCCGGTGTGGCCCGAGACAATGCTTTTCCCGCGATGTCGGGTGAAGATTGGGATCTGGTGTTAAAGACCAATCTGGATGGATTCTATAATGTTCTCAATCCGCTAGTGATGCCGATGGTGCATCGTCGTGCGCCAGGTCGCATTGTGACATTGGCATCAGTATCGGGATTGATCGGCAATCGCGGACAAGTCAACTATAGCGCTGCGAAGGCCGGCATCATTGGTGCTACCAAGGCGCTGGCAATCGAGCTAGCGAAGCGCCACATTACGGTTAATTGTGTCGCACCGGGTTTAATTGAAACCGACATGATCGCAGATGTTCCGCTTGAGGAGGCACTTAAAATGATTCCAGCCCGGCGTGTAGGTAAACCGGAAGAAGTTGCAGCTACCGTGTGTTTCCTGATGGGAACTGATGCCGCTTACATCACGCGTCAGGTGATTTCTGTCAATGGAGGAATGGCATGACGCGGCGTCGCGTAGTGGTCACCGGAATGGCAGGAATCAGCCCGATAGGAAATGATTGGACAAGTATCCGTGCGCGTCTGGGCAGTTATCGTAACGCGATCGTGCGGATGGAAGAGTGGGCCGATTATGATGGATTGAACACCCAATTGGGCGCACCGGCGACAGACTTTACGCTGTCTGATCGCTACACGCGGCGAACGATGCGCAGCATGGGACGGGTCGCATTGATGGCAACCCGAGCGACTGAAGTGGCGTTGATTGATGCAGGTCTCATCGATGATCCACTACTCAAAAATGGGTGTTGTGGGATCGCTTATGGTTCGTCCGCGGGCACGCCCAAAGCGATAGGTGATTTCGGCAAGATGATGGAAGAGCGCTCGACAAGAGGGATCAACGCGACGACTTATATCAAGATGATGGCCCATACGGCGCCAGTGAATATTGGTGTGTTTTTTGGCGTGACCGGCCGCGTGATAACAACATCCAGTGCATGCACTTCAGGTAGTCAAGGCATTGGTTATGCCTATGAAGCGATTTGTAGTGGTCGGCAAAACATCATGATTGCTGGCGGTGCCGAAGAGTTGTGCGCGACCGAAGCGGCAGTCTTTGATACCTTGTTTGCGACCAGCATACGCAACGACATGCCTGAATCGACGCCGAGACCATTTGACACGAAACGCGATGGCTTGGTGATCGGTGAAGGTGCCGCAACATTCATTCTGGAGGAATTGGAGCATGCACGTGCGCGCGGCGCAACAATTCACGCCGAGATAGTCGGATTTGGAACCAACAGTGATGGTTGCCATGTAACGCATCCCAATACCGATACGATGCGCATTGCGATGGAGTTAGCACTGCAGGATGCGGCTCTATCGTCGTCTGCAATTGGTTATATCAGCGCACATGGCACGGGTACAGAGCAAGGTGACATTGCTGAGTCTCACGCCACGGCGCAGGTATTCGGCAATCAGGTTCCCATAAGTTCGTTGAAAAGTTATACCGGCCATACGCTCGGTGCATGCGGTGCTTTAGAGGCATGGACCGGTATTGAAATGATGCGGGAAGGCTGGTTTGCCCCGACAATCAATTTGACCGAATTAGATCCGCGCTGCGCTGATCTGGATTACATCACGAATGAGGGGCGGGCCATTCAGTGCGATTATTTTATGTCGAATAATTTTGCGTTTGGTGGAATTAATACGTCATTGATTTTTAAAAGATTTGGATAAGACTATTTATGCGTGCCGCCTCAGTTTGGTTGGTCGACGGGCGTCATTGGCCGGACCACATACTTGCGCCTTGGCTCGCCTGTCTGACCGAAGCTGAACAACAACGTTATCGCCGTTTTATCAGACCAATGCGGCAGCGCGAGTTTTTAATAGGGCGGATTCTTTTACGGTTTGCCGTTGCGCGACTAGCTAATTTAGCATTCACTGACATAGGCGTTGTTGACCGTAAAGATAACGCACCGTTACCGGTGCTTCCAGACAGATTGTCTAAGGAAATTATCGATCTGCCTTTTTTAAGCTTATCTCATAGCCGTGGCTGGGTTGCTTGCGCGGTGAGCGTTGATACGCCGCTTGGCCTTGATATTGAGGCGCTGGATGCCAGTCGTGATGTCACATCTTTAGGAGACATTGCATTTACCTGCGCCGAGAACCAATGGCTATCCCAGCACAAGGACGCGGAAAAAAAAGCAGCTTTTTATGCTCTTTGGAGCGAGCGGGAGGCGTTGTACAAAATGAGGTCAAGCGCCGACCGTCCGTGGAGCGAGGATGCCTTGGTGAGTGATGGCATAAAATTGACATCCGGGTCGGATTGGACTTTATACTCTCCTCTACACTCCAAGCTCGCTATCTGCTTGTGCAGCAGATATGCGGTGTCAAAGCCGCTTTTGCTTGAATTAACTGGTGACTCTCCATTCGCATGGGCGCTGCAGGCTGATGGATTGCCCGAAACTGATGTAAGCTTTAATCAAGCTTTTGCTCAACCGTTTCAAGCTTTGCCAACCGTATTGCATTAGCTGTCGCTCTTGAGTGCAATGGGTACAATCCGGTCTGAGCAACCTCTGCAATTGAGGCGTTTAACTGCGACAGTAAATTGCTGGACTGTTTCATATGCCGGTCAATGAGCTTGTTTTTTTCGATTGGAATGGGCTTGAAGAAAGTGCCGGTCGCAAAGGCAATCAGTTCTTTAGTGCCGTTCAATAACTCCTGAATTGCGAGTTTCGCCACTTGCTGATGCAAGCCCAGCATCCTTATTGTCATGGCATGGGCCGACTCAGAAAGTGCATCCATTTTTTCTTGTCCCATTAAGCTAAACTCTTCCTGATCGCGTTGATTTGGTACAGGGCCAGCCATTGCCATACGAACACTGCGATGTGTGATGACTTGCGCGGACGCTGTCATCATTTCACGCGTTTGGGTTGCCAGGTCGCCCCATACGGTATAGGGATTTTCTGTAGTACTTGCTTGGGTTAAGCGGTTTGTGTTGGATTTCATAGTAACTCCTAAATGAGATCATTGAATACCGCAAAAGCATATCGAAAAAGCTCCGTGCGCATTCAATGTGTATTGACTCTATGGTTGCCGAGAAAGCACAAAACACAGCCTGTTAGCGCTAACAATACTCTTTTTTTTGATTTCCCGTGAGATATTTGTTGCGGTGCACCATAAGAGTGCTGCTTTGTTAAAAAACATTAAATGGAACCAAAATCATATTTTTTTGGGCTTATTGACAACTTCACATAAAAACAAGCAAATCTTCCATTAACCTAAGGGCGGCTTCAGGTAAAATTCTTGTATGAAAATTCTCATCAGCAACGACGATGGTTATCTGGCCCCGGGCATCATTGCATTGGCAAATGCGCTGACACCGATAGCGGAAATTGTGGTGGTCGCGCCAGACAGCAATCGATCCGGCTCTTCTAATTCTTTGACACTAGATCGTCCGTTGTCGGTTCATCGCGCCGAAAATGGTTTTTATTTCATCAATGGAACACCGTCGGATTGCGTGCACATTGCACTGACCGGGATGCTTAATTTTCGCCCCGATTTGATTGTTTCGGGGATCAATCAAGGTCAGAATATGGGAGATGACACCTTGTATTCGGGTACCGTCGCGGCTGCTACCGAAGGATTTTTGTTCGGCATTCCCTCGATTGCGTTTTCGCAGGTAAGTAAGGGTTGGGAAGAATTAGACGCCGCAGCTAAGGTCGCGCGTGAGATTGTCGAGCGTCGATTTGCGACTATGCCGCAGCCTTATCTCTTAAACGTCAATATTCCGAATCTTCCATACCATCAATTGAAGCCCGCGCTGGCTACACGTCTGGGTAAACGGCATGTTTCTGAATCGGTCATCAAGACGCAAGATCCTCACGGGCGAGAAATTTACTGGATTGGTCCTGCAGGTGCAGCAAAAGATGCCAGCGAAGGGACCGATTTTCATGCGATCGCAAAAGGGCATGTCTCGATTACGCCATTACAGATTGATTTAACCCATGCGATGCAACTGGCCGCACTTACCAAGGATTTGTCATGACGGAAGCGCCAAAGCGTTTCCCCTTGACGTTGTCATCGGTGGTCGACACTAAATCGCGGTCTTCCGGCGTGGGTTCCAATCGTGTCGTTGCAACTCCCCAAACTGCGACTAGAAATGCCGCTTACGATAATCTTAAATCGGCTCCGCCAAAAGCGGCATTTAATTCTGCCTCTGATAAACAACCCTATTTTAATCCTTCAGCATCGGCGGGTAATGCGGGCAAGAAGACCGGTTCGACTCCCGGTAACCAGCACAATCTAGCCAGCCAAACCAATCAAACTAACCAGCATTCAACAGATAAACGGTCTACGACGTTGGTGTCGGAGGGAGTTCGTAAAGCCATGGTCGCGCGGATTGCGAAGCTGGGTGTGAGAGACGTCAGCGTGCTGGCGGCAATGGAGGCGGTACCGCGGCACATGTTCATGGAGCCCGGGCTGGCTAGTCAGGCTTATATTGATGCATCGCTACCCATCGGCCACCATCAAACTATTTCACAGCCGTATATTGTTGCCCGAATGATTGAGGTTATGCGCGACAATCAGCAAGGTGGCGTGCTCAATCGCGTATTGGAAATCGGAACCGGTTGCGGCTATCAGGCCGCGGTGTTGTCTTTGGTGGCAAAAGAGGTCTATTCGATTGAACGAATCAAGCCTTTACATGAGTTAGCGAGAAGTAATTTGCGACCGTTGCGTGTAGCAAATATCCGACTGCATTACGGAGATGGTATGCTTGGCCTGCCGCAAGTGGCGCCTTTTGATGGAATTATCTTAGCTGCCGCTGGGCTTGAAGTGCCGCAAGCATTGCTGGATCAGATGGCGATAGGCGGTCGACTGGTGGCGCCAGTGGGTTCGCGTCATCAAGTTCTTCAGTTGATTCAGCGTATCACTAAATTTGACTGGACCAGCACTACGCTCGAAGATTGCCATTTCGTGCCGTTGCGTTCCGGGATCGCATGAGCTGAGCAGTCTTCGGCAATATAACGAAAAAGCCAGAAGATGCAGAATATAGCGGCCCGGCAGCGATGGTTGGCCAACATCGGTCTATAAAGACTTGCTGGTAACAAATTTTTAAAACTTTTAAACGAAAAATGATCGGATATTGAATCCATGAAATATTATGGCGTTAAATGTTGTGTTTAATCGGTTGTCTGTTACTACAAATAACCGCATCGATCTTAACCGCGATACGTCGCAAATAAAAATGTAATGAGAATGAAGAAAACACGCCTTGTATTGCTGGGAATAATCGTCGGCTCAATTGCTGCATGTAGCACGACGCGAACACCCGCGCCCGTAGTAGATCGCAGAGTCGGTGGCCCGAACGTAAGTGCGGCTCCTAATACGCCTCAGGCACCCAGGGTTAGCGGCCCAGGATATTACACAGTGAAAAAGGGCGATACGCTGTATCGGATTGCACTTGAGTTCGGGCAAAGTTATCGCGATATTGTCAGCTGGAATAATCTCAATAACGCCAACGACATCAAGGTTGATCAAGTGCTGCGGGTTCAACCTCCTGAGGCTGGCAGCAGTCTGGCTGGTGGCGCACAAGTCGGTAACGTTTCGAGCGAATCCGGGGTCGATGTCCGCCCGCTCGGCACAGCGCCTTCCGCTTCTTCCAGTGCAAATGGCACGATGAATGGCGGTAATAAAACAAGTCCACGCGGCGACAAGCGTCCATATTCGGACAGCGCGCTGGCGGAATTGCAAAAACCGGATGCGCCATCTCCACCATCGGCATCTGATAGTCGGCCTGATGTGAGGCCAGACTCCCGCGCAGAAGTAAAACCGGATCCAACGAAAAATAACGAGAAAGCGATCTCACCACCAATCGCCTCTGCGACAGAGGATGGCCGCGTAGACTGGATGTGGCCAACAGAAGGCAAGGTGTTGGGGGGATTCGATCAAGGTAAAAAGGGTATTGATATTGCCGGAAAAACGGGGCAGCCTGTGTTAGCGGCCGCGGCAGGTAAGGTTATGTATGCTGGTAGCGGTATTCGTGGTTATGGCAATCTGGTGATCGTTAAGCACACCAATAATTTATTATCCGCGTACGCGCATAACAAGGTTATTCTTGTGAAAGAGGGACAAGTTGTCAGCAAGGGGCAAAAGATCGCAGAAATGGGAAATTCGGATAGTGATTCGACCAAGCTGCATTTTGAAATTCGCCAGCAAGGCAAGCCAGTTGATCCCTCAAAATTTTTACCTGGTCGCTAATCTATAAGCAGCACGATAGAATAGAGGCAAATAAAGGTTAGCAAGTCAGTTTGATGGTGCATTGTTGTTATTGGGTATCTGATTCAAAGAGGTTGTCAACTGTGTAATTAACCAAGTGAACGGCTAAATGAACAAGCGCCTTCCTGCTCGACAAAGTGATCAAAATAAAGTGTCATCTGGAGAAGTGCCAGATGACATTATCAGTGATCTCGACACCACCGCTGAAAAAGAAGCGCTCGAGGAGAGCGATGATGGCGAGGCGGAAGATATCGAAGCCGGTATTGATGATCTTGATGCCGGTGATAGTGTCGTGGTCGTGGTTGATGGTGTTGATGAGCTGAAAAAAGTATTAGCGGCGGAGTTGTCCACCGATACCACGCAGCATTATCTTAATCAAATTGGTACCCGACCACTCCTCACCATTCCTGAAGAAGTACATTTCGCGACACTGGCCAAGCAAGGGGATTTTCCTGCTCGCCAAAAGATGATTGAGCACAACCTACGTTTGGTTGTTTCAATCGCTAAACACTACATCAATCGCGGAGTTACCTTGCTTGATCTGATCGAGGAAGGTAATCTCGGTCTCATGCGTGCCATAGACAAGTTTGAGCCGGAACGGGGCTTCCGATTTTCGACCTATGCGACCTGGTGGATACGGCAAAGCATTGAACGGGCAATTATGAATCAGGCGCGCACTGTCCGCTTGCCGGTTCACATGGTGCGTGAATTAAATCAAATCTTGCGGGCCAAATATCACCTTGAAGCACAACATCATGATGGCAAAGATGCGAATGCAGAAGACATTGCCCATTTAGTAGGTCGTCCTGTGGATGAAGTGCAAGCAGTATTAGCGCTTTCAGAGCATGCAACATCGCTAGACGCACCGTTAGATCAAGATCCATTGGCCAGTCTTCTGGATTTGTTGCCGAGTGCCACTGAAGAACATCCTGATGCCTGTGCTGAACAAAAAGAGACATCTATTCTGGTACGGGTTTGGCTAGAAAGACTCACTGACAAGCAGCGCAATGTGATCATGCGTCGTTTCGGTCTGGATAATGATGATCCTTCAACCTTAGAAGAGCTAGCGGTTGAAATCGGCGTCACGCGTGAACGAGTCCGGCAAATTCAGCAGGAAGCATTAATAAAGCTGAAGCGCTTGTTAGGAGCAAAAGGGGTGGATAAAGACGCCTTTCTTTAGCCTTGGAAGATCCTGAAAGCTAATTGGACAGATGACTTACGTCGGATAGTCGTTATAATTCGGTCCTTTCCCAATCTCGTTTTATGCTGTTCCTTCAAAATCGCTTCCTTTTCCTGTGCAGCAACTTCAGATGGTGAGCAGCAGATTCTGGCGCGGATTTCCTTTGCCTCCGAATGTGGATGCTTCGCCCATGTGAATGATACTTCTGCCGCATAGAGAAATACGGAGCGGGTTTAATGCGACGACATAAGCAATGTACTTCTATTCTTATGCATCAAGACATCACTATTGATATCAAATCTCTCGACATGGATGCCCGGGGAATCGGCCACCTGCACAATGAAGACGGCACTCAAGGCAAAGTGATCTTTGTTGAAGGAGCCCTTCCAGGAGAAAATGTCAGCTTTCACTCATTTCGTAAAAAAAAGAAGTGGGAATTCGCCACGATGACAGCATTGCATCGGGAATCTGTCTCGCGCATAAAGCCACGTTGCCAGTTTTACGGTGTGTGTGGCGGATGCGCAATGCAACATTTAGAGCCGAACGCCCAGGTTGCCATAAAACAACGTGTACTAGAAGATAACCTTTGGCATATCAGCAAAGTGAAAGCGGATCTCATGCTGCGGCCAATTTATGGGCCAACATGGGAATATCGCTATCGCGCTCGGATTTCTGTGCGGAACGTGCCTAAAAAAGGCGGCGTTCTAGTTGGATTTCACGAGAGAAAGTCGCCCTACGTCACCAACATGACCAGTTGCGAAATTTTGCCCGCAAAGGTGTCTGCGATGTTAGTGCCGTTGCGTGGATTGATCGGCTCACTGACCATCATCGAACACTTGCCGCAGATTGAATTAGCGGTGGGCGAAAATGCGCAAGGCGAAGTCACTGTGATGGTATTGCGCATTATGGCGGCGTTGAGCGCGGAGGATGAAGTTAAGCTGAAGGCGTTCGCCGATGAGTATCAGGTCCAGTGGTGGCTCCAAACCGGGGCGCCAGAGACAGCAGCGCCGTTTTATCCTGCGCAGAGCGATCTGTATTACACGTTGCCTGAATTTAATATCCGCATGCCGTTTAAGCCGACTGACTTCACGCAAGTCAATCATCAGATCAATCGTGTATTGGTAGCAAAAGCAATACGTTTGTTGGGCTTATTGCCGGAAGAGCGGGTTGCTGATTTGTTTTGCGGTTTAGGTAACTTTACGTTGCCACTCGCAACGCTGGTACGAGAAGTGGTTGGCATCGAGGGTAGCGAGGCGTTAGTTGTGCGCTCGAGAGAGAATGCGGTCGTCAATCAATTAGGCGACAAAACCACTTTTTATTGCCGGAATCTCTTCGAGGCCACCACTGGAGATTTTATTGCACTCGGTAAATTCGACAGAATGTTAATTGATCCGCCAAGGGACGGTGCGGCGGCAGTATGTGCAGCCATAGTCGGATTGGCAGACTCAAATCGTCACCTTATGCCGAAACGCATTGTGTACGTGTCTTGTAGTCCATCAACATTGGCGCGTGATGCTGGGACGTTAATTCATGGCGGATATCGATTGTCTCAGGCGGGTGTCGTTAATATGTTTCCGCATACGGCCCATGTCGAATCGATTGCCGTATTTGATTTGGTTGAAGCGACCGCATAGCGTTAATTGCAAATTGTTAAGTCCTTTACAAATGTATAAACGTTAAAAAGCCAACCTCAAACGGTTGGCTTTTGAATAGGTATTTCGCGTCTACAGCTAAATGATTAAATGTAATATTAGTTCCGATTGCCACCAAAAATCCCTAGCAACGATAAGAGATTAACAAAAATATTATAAACATCAAGATAGATGCTTAATGTTGCGCGAACATAATTAGTCTCGCCACCGTTAATAATTTGTTGCACGTCGTATAAGATGTAGGCCGAAAAAATCGCAATAGCAATGACTGATACTGCCAAATAAAGTGCTGGGATTTGTAAAAAGATATTCGCCACACTTGCCACTATTATAACGATCAAACCAGCAAATAACCATTTCCCCAGGCCAGAGAAGTCGCGCTTGGACACTGTAGCAATTGTTGCCATGACTGCGAATACGATCCCGGTACCGCCGAACGCCATCATAATCAGTGTTCCACCATTCGAAAACCTGAGCGTATGTTCAATCAGTCTCGTCAGCATCAGACCCATGAAGAACGTAAAGGCTAACAGGACGACTACACCCCAGCCGGTATCCTTGGTTTTTTCAATAGCGTAGAAGAATCCGAAAGCAATTGCCATAAACGCAACAAATCCGATCATCGGATTGCCGGAGAATAGATTGAAATTGAGTTGTACGCCAACCCAGGCACCGCCAATTGTTGGAATCATCGACAGCGCGAGTAGCCAATAGGTATTACGTAGCACGCGATTGCGAACGCCGCTTAGACCTGCGGTGGTGCCCGTTGGTGCGTAACGATGTTGCTGATTTGAATTCATGATTATCCCTTTTTTAACAGCGTGAACATAAGCTGGAAGTAGCATAGCACGTTGTGGTAAGACTATCTTTGCCACGGCCATCAAGCCTTATAGGTCGTTCGTTAATTCAGACAGTTTTCAGCGTCAGAGGTTCTATTGGGGTGTTAGGTCGCGGTGATATGGTTCTCTTGCAGGTGTTTCGTGGTAAAATCTAAGGTTGATTGGATTATAAAACAATCCTTCTAAAACATGGCATTAATGCATGATTTTACCTAACACAATTTCAGCCAATTTCGCATAGTTCTGACTAGCACCGTCTAGTATCAATGCAATTGAAGATGTAATTGAATAACTTACACCAGTTTGACCTTTCTATATTATTGGAGTTTTTTTAAATGGCAATTGAACGCACCCTATCGATTATCAAACCAGACGCAGTCGCTAAAAACGTCATCGGTCAAATTTACAGCCGTTTTGAAACAGCTGGCCTGAAAATCATCGCTGCGCGCATGATGCATTTGTCCCGCGCCGAAGCAGAAGGTTTTTACGCTGTGCACGCTGCTCGTCCATTCTTCAAGGATCTGGTTGATTTCATGATCTCTGGTCCTGTTATTGTGCAAGCACTGGAAGGCGAAAACGCTATCCTGACGCACCGTGACCTGATGGGCGCGACAGATCCAAAGAAGGCCGATAAAGGCACGATTCGTGCTGATTTCGCAGATTCGATCGATGCAAATGCAGTTCATGGCTCCGATGCCGCTGAAACAGCTGCTGTTGAAATCGCTTATTTCTTTCCTGCTTTGAACGTGTACTCACGTTAATTCGCAAAGCACGAATTAGTAAGGTGTTAATAAGTATCAAGTCAGTACGTGCAATGAAGCACAGATAATTGATAAGTTAGTAAGTTGTAGTACGTTGATCCGCCTGACATTTGCATTCATTTTTTGCATTTGCACACGGATCAACAATTAGATGGAATCTGTCATGACAGCTCTCACCAACCTGCTGGATCTGGACCCTGCGCAACTTGTCGACTATTGCGGCGAATTGGGTGAGAAGCCGTTTCGCGCTAAGCAATTGCTACGCTGGATACACCAGTTCGGAGCAAGTGATTTCGACGCAATGACCGATCTGGCCAAGTCCTTACGCGACAAACTGGCCACGCGCGCGATGATCGCCGCACCGGCCGTAATTAGTGATCATATTTCCACAGATGGCACCCGCAAATGGTTGCTGGATGTCGGACAGGGTAATGCTGTAGAAGCAGTATTCATTCCCGAAGAAAATCGGGGCACGCTGTGCATTTCGACTCAGGCTGGATGTGCCGTAAACTGTCGTTTTTGTTCAACTGGCAAGCAAGGTTTTAGCCGTAATTTGACCGTGGGTGAAATCATCGGTCAGTTATGGATGGCTGAATTTGAGCTCCGCAAATCAAAAAATATTGACCCTGGTCCAAAAGGTGAGCGCCAGATTACCAACGTGGTAATGATGGGCATGGGCGAGCCATTACTAAACTATGAACCGACCGTTACTGCCTTGAAACTGATGTTGGACGATAACGCCTACGGCCTTTCTCGCCGCCGCGTTACGTTGTCAACCAGCGGCGTGGTACCGATGATTGACAAGTTGTCGCAGGATTGTGCTGTGGCGTTGGCCGTCTCATTACACGCTTCCAACGATGCTTTGCGGGACGGATTAGTGCCACTAAATAAAAAGTATCCACTTAGCGAACTGATGGCATCTTGCCGACGCTATCTGGAGTTTGCACCGCGCGATTTTGTAACATTTGAATATTGTATGTTAGACGGCGTTAACGACAGTGATGCTAACGCCCGCGAGTTAATCGCTCTGGTCCAGGGACGCAGTGGTAGCGAGGCAGTGTCCTGCAAATTCAATCTCATACCGTTCAATCCGTTTCCAGAGTCTGGTCTTAAACGGTCTAATAATCCGCGGATAAAAGCATTTGCACAGATCCTCATGGATGCCGGAATCGTCACAACGATACGCAAGACGCGAGGCGATGATATCGATGCCGCATGCGGGCAGCTAGCCGGAGAAGTGCAGGACCGCACCAAAGTCCAGGAGCGCATGCAAAAAATGGCCGAGTATCAGCAAAAATTTGGTAAAAATTTCGGTCGCATTGTTGAGGTCTCTGAGTGAAATCAAGGTGCATGAGTATTCTCATCATGGCTACCGTTGCGATGTTGACGTTGTTGGCGGGCTGTACATCGCCATCTGGTGGCAACTTTGCGAATAAAACCGAACCGGGCGCGCGCCGCGAACTTCCAACCAATTCTGATCTGACTGAAGCGCAGCGGCGTGCCCGTATCCGCCTGGAATTGGCGGTTGGTTACTATGGTCAGGGTCAGTTGGAAGTAGCGCTGGATGAAGTGAAACAGGCGATCGCCGCAGATCCTGAGAACGCAGATGCTTATGGCATGCGCGGATTGATCTATATGGACATGGGCGAAGTCGGCTTGGCCGACGATAATTTGCTCAGGGCGCTTAAGTTAGCACCTAACAATCCTGATATCGCCAATAACTATGGTTGGTTTCTTTGTAAAAATGGACGAGAAAAAGAGTCAATCGCTTATTTTCAAAATGCATTGAAGAGTCGTTCTTATCTTTCTCCCGCTAAGGCGCTCACTAACGCTGGTGTCTGTAGCCTAAAGTTGAGGGATGGCATCAGCGCAGAACGGTATTTTTTGCAAGCATTTCAGTTTGACGCCGGCAACCCTCTGACTAACGTTAACCTGGCTTTGATTGCCGCAGATCGCCATGACACTGAGCGGGCGCGTTTTTATATGACGTTGGTCACAAAAATAGACGTACTGAGTGCGGATGTCTTATGGAGCGCCATTAAGGTTGAACGTAAGTTGGGTGATCGCGTAGCGGAAACAAATTTGGTGACGCAGTTGCGTCGAGTCTATCCAGGATCTGCAGAATATGGATCCTATCAGCGCGGAGTTTTTGATGAGTGAGCCGGACCAAACTATTACTAATATCACCGGCGAGGAAATAATTCAGGGTAGTGATCAGGTAGCCTCTGTAGGGATGCAACTGGCGTATAAACGTCAGCAAAATGGTTGGTCTATCGATGATGTCGCCAACCAGCTGAAGCTGGCACCGCGCCAAATTCAGGCGATCGAAGCTGACGACTACGCTGCCTTGCCGACTATTGTGATGACACGTGGATATATTCGGTCCTACGCAAAGATGTTAGGACTGGATCCAGCGACGATTTTACCGAGCACCGTGCCTGTCATGCCGGTAAAAACCCAAATTTTGGGCAAGCAACCTACCAGCGCGACGATTTTTTCTGAGTCGCGGCTACTGTTGGGGGGGCGTAATCGAATTCCTTACAATTGGATTTTCGGCGCTATTGCTTTAGTTTTGATCGGTATTTTAGTGGCGGAGTTTGGTGGTTTTTCTGCATTGCGTCGACCGTTCGGAGCAACAGCTCCGGTATCGGCTGCGAATCATGTAGAGGATGGGGTGCCGTCGAGCCAAGTAAACACGCCCGCCGCACCAGCATCAAATAGTCATACGGTGATTGCTACTGAAAGTGTTTTAGCGCCTCTCGATGCCGTTATTGCAGCGGTCAAGCCACAAGAGGCAACCGCTGCAATTCCAGCTGCCCTAGCGGGAGCTAATATTTTAAAATTAACGTTCAAGCAGGATTCCTGGGTTGAAATAAGGCGTGCCGATAAAAAGATTCTTTTCTCTCGCGTAGGAAAAGGCGGTAGTACCGAAACATTTGATATTGATCAGCCTGTGTCCGTTGTGATTGGTAATTTAGCGGGCGTTGATGTGACTTTGCGTGGTGAAGCAGTCGATCTGAAAGCTGGCACTAAAAACAATATTGCCCGACTGAATCTGAAATAATTCTGAAAGCGAACCATCCATGTCGGATTTGAATTCTCCAATAGCCTCTGGTCCCGGTATTCGTCGCATCAGTCGCACAGCCATTGTCAGTTATGGTAAGCGTCAAATATTGATCGGCGGCGGTGCGCCCGTTGCAGTGCAGTCTATGACAAATACAGATACTGCGGACGCCATTGGAACAGCGATTCAGATCAAAGATCTGGCGCGCGCAGGATCTGAATTGGTTCGTATTACCGTCGACAGGCCGGAAGCGGCGGCAGCCGTGCCAGCTATTCGTGAGCAACTTGATAAAATGGGAATTGATGTCCCGTTGGTAGGGGACTTCCATTACAACGGCCACACCTTGCTCAATGATTATCCCGAGTGCGCGCAAGCGTTGTCTAAATATCGGATTAATCCGGGCAATGTTGGTAAAGGTGCCAAGCGTGACACCCAGTTTGGCCAAATGATCGAGATAGCTTGTAAATACGATAAGCCTGTCCGGATTGGTGTAAATTGGGGCAGCCTTGATCAAGCTCTATTAGCGCGCATCATGGATGAAAATGCGCAACGAGATGAACCGTGGGGTGCTCAGGCAGTCATGTACGAAGCATTAGTGACGTCTGCTATCGAAAATGCCATTCGTGCAGAAGAGCTGGGTCTGGCGGCAAATCGTATTATCTTATCGTGTAAAGTTTCTGGAGTGCAAGATTTGATTGCGGTGTATCGCGAATTGGCGCATCGCTGTGATTATCCTCTGCACTTAGGACTGACCGAGGCTGGTATGGGAAGTAAAGGGATAGTTGCCTCCACAGCCGCATTGTCTGTACTGTTGCAGGAAGGAATCGGCGACACGATCAGGATTTCACTCACCCCTGAGCCGGGTGGTGACCGTACGAAAGAAGTTGTTGTGGCGCAAGAAATATTGCAAACAATGGGCTTGCGTAAATTTGCCCCAATGGTGATTGCTTGCCCAGGATGTGGGCGGACTACTTCGACTGTATTTCAGGATTTGGCAGATAAAATTCAGACTTACCTGCGCGATCAGATGCCAGTGTGGAAAAAGGCTTATCCCGGGGTTGAAGGCATGAACGTCGCAGTCATGGGCTGCATCGTAAATGGTCCCGGTGAATCCAAACATGCGAATATCGGGATTAGTTTGCCCGGCACTGGAGAATCTCCTGCCGCACCAGTTTTTATTGATGGCGAAAAAAAGATGACGTTGCGCGGGGAGCGAATTGCTGAGGAATTCCAGGGCATAGTGCTCGATTATGTTAAAAAACGCTACGCCACTCAAGCTGTGGAGTAGCCAAGTTCCAAGTTGTGCAGCGCTGTTTAGTATCAAGCCTCATCAAATTTATGAATACTTAAGTGAGCATTAAAAAGAATGTCCGAATCTAAAAAAGTTGAAAAAATTGTTGGCGTAAAAGGGATGAATGACATCCTGCCTGCTGATGCGGCTTTGTGGGAGCTGTTTGAAAATACAGTGGAGTCGGTCCTGAAAAGCTACGGCTTTCAGCAGATTCGTACCCCTATCGTCGAACCTACCGCTTTGTTTTCTCGCGGTCTTGGCGCGGTTACCGATATCGTCGAAAAAGAAATGTACTCATTTACTGATTCGATGAATGGTGACAATCTAACCTTGCGCCCAGAGAGTACCGCGAGCGTCGTTCGCGCTGCGATTGAGCATAATTTGACTTACGATGGCCCTAAGCGGTTGTGGTATAGCGGCCCTATGTTTCGCCACGAACGTCCACAGCGTGGGCGCTATCGTCAATTCCATCAGGTCGGTGCCGAGGCAATTGGCTTCACTGGACCGGATATCGACGCAGAACTTATCATGCTTTGTCAGCGTCTTTGGGATGACCTGGGGCTCGACAACATTAAACTTGAATTAAACTCAATCGGTGACGCCGAAGAGCGAAATCGGCATCGCGTCGACTTGATCGCTTATTTTGAGAGGCACAGCGAGGTGCTGGATGCTGATGCGCAACGTCGCTTGCATTCCAATCCTTTGCGTATTCTGGATACCAAAAATCCGGCTATGCAAGATATGGTCAACGGCGCGCCGCAATTGCTCGATTATCTGGGTGAAGCTTCGCGTGCCCATTTCGATGGCGTACAAAAAATACTCAATCACAATAACATTCCGTTCACTATCAATCCTCGTTTGGTGCGCGGTATGGACTATTACAATCGTACAGTTTTTGAATGGGTGACAGATCAACTCGGCTCCCAAGGTACGGTTTGTGGTGGTGGACGCTATGATCCGCTGGTCGAAATGTTCGGCGGAAAATCGACACCGGCATGCGGTTTTGCGATGGGTGTTGAGCGGTTATTAGAGTTGATGCGGGCTAGTGGTGAGCCGGTAACACGTAATGAGTGTGACGTTTATCTGGTGCATCAAGGGGATGCCGCGCAATTACAATCGTTTGTGTTAGCTGAGCGTTTGCGTAGTGCCGGATTGGATGTTGTGCTACATTGCGCTTCGGCAAACTCAGGAGGAAGCTTTAAGGCGCAGATGAAGCGGGCTGATGCCAGCGGTGCCGCCTATGCCGTTATTATCGGTGACGATGAAATCGCGAATAATACCGCTGCAGTCAAAGTACTTCGCGCCGAAATTGGCGCTAAAGAGGATGGCAGTAATCAGGCCATCGTGCCTTTTGACGGCGTCACTGACTATTTGGTAGATCAGATAGTCGGAAACGATCATCACGGGCACGATCATGACCACCAGCACGTTCACTATCACCATTAAAGTAAATTATCATGGCATTTAATCTTGAAGAGCAAGAACAGTTAGCGACCATAAACGACTGGTGGAAAAAGTATGGAAACCTCGTTACCTGGGTGGTGATCATTGCGCTCGCCGGTTATGCCGGATGGGGTGGCTGGAAGTACTATCAAAATAGTCAGGCTTCGCAAGCATCGCAATTGTATGAGGAGATGCAAAAAGCGGTTGGTGCCAAAGATAATGCTAAAGTACAGCGCGCAGCAGCGGATATGCAACAAAAATTCAGTAGTACAGCCTACGCAGAGATGGCAGGGATGACTGCTGCGAAAGCTGCCTTTGACGCGAACGATCTGAATGGCGCCAAGGCGCAATTACAGTGGGTTATTGATCATGGTCGGCAAGAAGAGTACAAGACAATTGCTAAAATTCGTTTGGCCGGTATCCTGCTTGATCAAAATGCGTATGACGAAGGGCTAAAAGTATTGACCGGAGATGTATCGCCGGAATTTGCCAGTGCGCTGGCAGATCGTAAAGGTGATATTTTGGTTGCTCAAAATAAACTTGATGAGGCGCGCGTCGCTTACCAATTAGCCATCGACAAGGCCGTCCAAGGTAACCCAGGACGACAGCTGATTCAAATAAAGCTGGACGCGATTGGTGGGGCGCCAGCTAAGGCTGCTGCCTGATCTGTTAAATATTTATAGACAAAAAGTTTTATAAAAATCAAAAGATTCGCTCAGAAAATTTTCGCAAAAAAGGAAACAAATGCAGAAATTGCAAAAAGTCCGTACAGCCGTAAAATTTGCATGTGCTGGTGCGGTGCTTGTGTTGTCAGGATGCTCATTGTTCGCTGGCAAAGCACCCAGTAATCCACCAGCTGCGCTAGTGACGTTTAAACCTGCTGTTACGGTGCGGACCGTTTGGACAGCTTCGGTGGGTGGTGCGGGCACTTATACATTTTCGCCAGCGGTTTCAGGTACGAGCGTTTACGCGGCATCGGCGGATGGTGTCATCAGTCGCATCGACGCATCCACGGGCGTATCGGTCTGGCGCATCAACGCGGGCATGAAATTAACCGCGGGAGTGGGTACTGATGGATTCTTTGTCGCAGTAGCTGGCGAAAAAGGCGCGTTATTAGTCTATGATGCTGAAGGAAAACTACGCTGGAAAGCGCAAGCATCAAGTGAAATATTGTCGTCACCAGCGGTCGGGCAGGGTTTGGTGATTGTGCGCAGTCTGGATAATCGAATTTCGGCTTTTGACGCAGAGACAGGTGAGCGTCGCTGGACAGCGCAACGCAGCGTTCCATCGCTTACTTTGCGGTCTGCGCCTGGAATATTGATTGTCCCGCAAGCTGCTTTCGTGGCATTGCCAGGTGGTCGTTTGTCTGCATTGAATTTGACCAACGGCGGACCATGGTGGGAAATGGCAATTGGCGATCCTCGCGGTACGACAGAGCTGGAACGGGTTGCAGATGCTTCCGGTATGCCGCTTTTGGTCGGGCGTGACATCTGCGCAGTCGCTTACCAAGGTCGCGTTGGATGTTTTGATGCAGGCTCCGGCGCTGCCCACTGGGTTAAAAATTTCTCCAGTGATGTGGGCGTCGGAGGAGATGATCAGCGTCTTTACGCTGCCGACGAGCATGGCGGAGTAAGCGCATTTGCGGTCGATAGCGGGACCGCAGAGTGGAGTAATACGGAATTGGCGAATCGTCGCCTAACGAGTCCTGTTGTATTAGGTGACACGGTAGTAGTCGGCGATTTCGAAGGCTATATTCATTTCTTGTCACGTGCGAATGGGACATTGATCGGTCGTGTTCGTGCCGATAAAAGCGCGATTCTGCCCAATGCTGTTGTTGTGGGCTCGAATGTAATTTTTCAAACTAAATCAGGGACATTGATCGCATTCGCGACAGAGTAACAACTTAATGAAGCCAGTAATCGCACTTGTAGGACGCCCAAACGTCGGGAAATCGACTTTATTCAATCGCATGACGCGCTCGCGCGATGCGTTGGTTGCCGATATGCCCGGCCTGACCCGTGACCGCCACTATGGTGAGGGTCGCATGGGCGAGCGGCCGTTTTTGGTCATCGATACCGGCGGTTTCGAACCGGTCGCCAAAGATGGCATCATGCATGAAATGGCAAAGCAGACCAAACAAGCGGTGGCCGAGGCTGACGTTGTCATTTTTATCGTAGATGGCCGCCAAGGATTGACGCCACACGATAAGACCATCACCGATTTTCTACGCAAGTCGGGCCGGTCAGTCATGCTGGTCGTGAATAAATCTGAGGGAATGAAGTACACCTCCGTCACGGCAGAGTTTTATGAGTTAGGCTTGGGCGATCCGTATGTCATTTCTGCTGCCCATGGTGATGGTGTTGCGGATCTGGTGGAAGAGTCGCTTGATCTTGCTTTTGCGCAGCGTCCTCCAGAAGTTGAAGAGCCGGTCAGCAATGAGAGAAGTATCAAAATTGCGATTGTAGGTCGTCCTAACGTCGGTAAGTCAACGTTAGTTAACACCTTGCTGGGAGAAGAGCGCGTAATTGCGTTCGACATGCCGGGAACAACTCGCGACTCTATTGAAATTCCTTTTGAGCGTGATGGCACCCAATATACGTTAATCGATACCGCCGGAATTCGTCGGCGTGGTAAGGTTTTCGAAGCAATTGAGAAATTTTCGGTCGTGAAAACGCTTCAGTCGATATCCGAAGCGAATGTGGTGTTGTTACTACTTGATGCGCAACAAGACATATCTGAACAAGATGCGCATATCGCGGGTTTCATTTTGGAAACAGGTCGTGCGTTGGTGGTCGGCATTAACAAATGGGATGGCTTAACCAGCGAGCGCCGCGATGAAATTAAAATTGATCTTGATCGCAAACTGAATTTTCTCTCTTTTGCAAAATTTCATTACATATCAGCTTTGAAGTCTACCGGTATTGCACCGTTGATGAAGTCTGTCGATGCTGCGTACGCTGCCGCGATGTCGAATTTGACAACGCCGAAACTAACAAGGGCATTGCTGGAAGCCGTCGAGCATCAGCAGCCGCGACGTAAGGGCTCAATCCGTCCTAAACTGCGCTATGCGCATCAGGGTGGTATGAACCCGCCGATCGTCGTGATACACGGCAATTCACTCGAAGCGATTGATGCCAACTACAGGCGTTATCTTGAAAAATACTTTCGTGAAACTTTTTCACTAATTGGGACTCCATTACGTATCGAGTTCAAGTCGGGGAAAAACCCGTTTGCACGTCCGGTAAAATAGTTCGTTGGCAGTAATGTGAGAAATCGTTTACATTCGTCATACACCACCGAGTCATACATAGAAGCTCCGTCAAATAAGGCGGGGTCTGTTTGACTTCTAATCACAACAACATAGTGGAGTAGCCATGAGTAATAAAGGGCAATTGTTACAAGACCCGTTTCTGAACGCCTTACGTAAAGAGCACGTTCCGGTTTCGATATATTTAGTAAACGGTATTAAGCTGCAAGGTCATATTGAATCGTTTGATCAATACGTTGTGCTCTTACGCAATACCGTCACGCAAATGGTATACAAGCACGCGATTTCGACTGTTGTTCCTGCACGGGCTGTGACGCTTAATCTTGAAGCAGACGCAGAATAATCAATCGCTGTCAGTTTGGGCAGCTATTCGACTCCTCCCATGCGCGCCGCACTAGTCGGCGTGGACTTCGGCAAAGGTGACTTTGCCGCAAGTCTGGAAGAACTATCCTTGCTCGCAAAATCGGCGGGGGCGATGCCAATCATCACCATCACCGGAAGGCGAGGGGCGCCGGATGCCGCGTTATTCGTCGGTTCAGGCAAGGCGCAGGAAGTTGCCGATGCTGTGCATGATGATGAGCTAGAGATCGTTATTTTTAATCATGCACTGTCCCCTGCACAGCAACGCAATCTTGAGCGCGTATTAAAAGTGCGTGTACTTGATCGGACGAGCTTGATTTTGGACATTTTTGCCCAACGTGCTAAGAGTCACGAGGGTAAAGTGCAGGTTGAGTTAGCGCAACTTCAACATTTGGCGACGCGCCTTATTCGAGGCTGGACCCATCTGGAGCGTCAAAAAGGGGGGATTGGTCTACGTGGCCCCGGCGAAACGCAACTTGAAACTGATCGTCGTCTGATCGGGGACCGTGTTAAGGCATTGCGTGGTCGGTTAGAGAAATTACATCGACAACATGCTACGCAACGGCGCGCACGTGGGCGCAGTAACGTTCCTTCAATTTCTCTGGTTGGTTATACTAATGCGGGAAAATCGACGTTGTTCAATGCCTTGTCCAAAGCCGGCGTGTACGCGGCAGATCAATTATTCGCGACGTTGGATACGACTTCACGAAAAATTTACCTTGGGGAAGGTGCCAATGCAGTGATTTCGGATACTGTAGGTTTTATTCGTGAGTTACCGCATCAATTGGTCGCCGCGTTCAGGGCAACGCTTGAAGAAACAATCCATGCAGATTTGTTGTTACATGTTGTAGATGCTGCCAGTCCGACCAGATTGGAACAGATCGAGCAAGTTAATTTAGTCTTGAAAGAGATCGGTGCTGATCATATTCCGCAGATTTTGGTGTGGAACAAGATTGATGCCGCTGAGTTGGAGCCGGGGATAGAGCGTAACGAGTATGATAAAATCCAGCGTGTTTTTGTAAGTGCTCAAACTGGCGCCGGTCTTAATTTAATGCGTCAGGCTATTACTGAATTTGTAACAGATAGCAACGCGGCGAGGGTCGAGCAACACCAAGGTGAGAATACCCAAGATTTGCAGTTAAAACGCCTCTAACGAGCATTCCAACCTATTTCTATACCGGATCACGATCGAATGCTTGGTTCTATATTAAAAAAACTTGGTGTCAAATTTTCGCTAAACGACCCGCAGTGGGGTCGTAATTCGCAAAATGACAACCAACAAAACAACGACGGCAAAAAGCCGAACAATGGCCCTCCAGATCTCGACCAGCTATGGCGCGATTTTAACCAACGTATAAATCGCTTTTTTGGTAACAAAAAAAATGGCGGTGGCAGCGGTGGCGGTGATTCTAATGGCGGAGGCAGTGGTTTTCCTACAGGGAAAAGCGCTGGTGTTGGCGCGGGCGTTATCGCCGTCATCGTTGCTTTCCTTTGGTTGGCTAGCGGTTTTTTTACCGTTCAGGAAGGCCAAACTGGTGTCGTAATGACATTTGGAAAATATAGCCACTCCACTATGGCCGGTTTTAACTGGCGCTGGCCGTATCCGATTCAAAGTCATGAGATTGTCAACGTTTCAGGCGTTCGGACAATTGAAGTTGGTTATCGCGCCAATGCTAAAAATAAGCAACCTAAAGAAGCGCTCATGCTGACTGAAGATGAAAACATCATCGATATTCAGTTTGCAGTTCAGTATAAACTTAAAAATGCTGCCGACTGGCTCTTTAAAATTCGAAATCCGGAAGAAACGGTACGTCAGGTCGCCGAAGCTTCAATTCGTGAAATCGTTGGTAAAAGCCAAATGGACTTTGTGCTGTACGAGGGGCGCGAAAAAGTTGCGTTAGATGTTAGTCAGTTAATGCAGCAAATTCTCGATCATTATCAGAGTGGAGTACAAATCACGAATGTGACGATGCAAGGTGTACAACCACCTGAACAGGTCCAGGCCGCTTTCGATGATGCGGTTAAAGCAGGTCAGGATCGCGAACGGCAAAAGAATGAGGGCCAGGCTTACGCTAATGACGTGATTCCTAAAGCGCGTGGCGCAGCTTCTCGTTTGCTCCAGGAAGCCGAGGCGTATAGTGCCCGTGTTACTGCGAATGCCGAAGGTGATGCATCACGTTTCAAGCAAGTGCTGACTGAGTATCAGAAAGCGCCAGCCGTCACCCGTGACCGTATGTATTTGGATACTATGCAACAGATTTTTGCGAATACGACTAAAGTCATGATTGATGCCAAGAGCGGAAATAATCTATTGTATTTGCCATTAGATAAGTTGATTGCCCAATCCGTAGCATCAGGTTCGGCTGGCAACGCAATGCCGAATACAGGAGCTACAGGTGTCAGTCCAGCTACTGCGCCGGTAGCAACGGTTAAAGAGAGCGATGCGCAGGCAGTTATTGACTCGCGTTCCCGTGACACACGTGATCGGGAGAGCCGCTAATGAATCGCTTAATATCTCTCGCTGTAGGTCTGTTTATCGTAATAGGAATATTGCTTTCGACGGTATTTGTAGTTGATCAGCGTCAATACGGCATCCTGTTTGCCTTCGGTGAAGTGAAGCAGGTAATTAATGAACCTGGTTTGCATTTTAAATTGCCGGCTCCGTTTCAAAATGTCGTATTTTTGGATAAGCGGATTTTGACGATTGATCCGCCAGAAGCAGACCGGTTTATCACTGCCGAAAAGAAAAATATCCTCATTGATGCTTTCGTAAAGTGGCGTATCACCGATCCTAAGTTGTTTTTCGTCAGTTTTGGTGTGGACGAACAACGTGCTCAAGATCGCATGTCTCAAATTGTCAAAGCGGCGTTGAACGAAGAAATAACTAAACGCACAGTGCGTGAGGTAATTTCAGGCGAGCGCGGCAAGGTGATGGATGCGTTGCGTAAGAAGGTGGCGGAAGAGGCCAGGCAGATTGGAGTTGATATTGTTGACGTGCGGTTAAAGCGCGTCGATTATGTTGATCAGATTAATGCTTCTGTGTATGACCGGATGAAGTCCGAGCGTGCTCGTGTTGCCAATGAATTACGATCTACTGGTTTTGCTGAGTCTGAAAAAATTCGGGCTGATGCAGATAAACAACGGACTGTGATTTTGGCTGAAGCTTATCGTGATGCAGAAAATATGCGAGGCGAGGGCGATGCCAAAGCTTCACAGACTTATGCGCAAGCGTTTAGCAAAAGTCCAGAGTTCTACAAGTTTTACCGTAGTCTTGAAGCGTACCGGGCAAGCTTTAAGAGTCGCCATGATTTGATGGTGATTGATCCGAACTCCGAGTTCTTTAAGTATTTCAAGAGTCCGGGAGTTGGTTCGGCTAAATGAGCGAATAAGTAAAGATCTGACCCAAAAAAGATTGTCTGAGGTTAATATTTAGTGGCTTGTCGCATACCGCGACAGTCACTAAAGTCGTTAACAACACTGATCCAGGTCGTAATTTAATGGCGTCATTTATCGAGACGCCATTTCTTTTTTTGGTGGCGAGGATAATTTCTGATACATTCGGCACTGTCTGGTTTGCGGCACGCACGCGGAGTGGATTGTATGCACGGATTGTTGGGTTGTATACTCCGTCGCGTTTGATAATGATGGTTTCCTGCACTGGTAAGTTCCGGTGCTGAATTTTTTGGTTTATTTTTTATATGCCTAATTGGCTTCTTCCTGAAAACATTGCCGATGTTTTACCGTCCGAGGCGCGTAAGATTGAGGACTTAAGACGTTTAATTCTTGATAACTTTCGCGTGTATGGTTACGAACTTGTGATGCCGCCGATGTTGGAGTACGTCGAATCGTTATTGGCAGGCGCGGGGCAAGATACCGAATCGATGACCTTTAAACTGGTCGATCAATTATCTGGTCGTACACTTGGAATCCGAACTGATATGACAACGCAAGTGGCGCGAATTGATGCGCATTTGCTCAATCGTTCGTCGCTTACGCGACTTTGCTATGCGGGTAGTGTTTTACGCACCCGTCCGTCCGGTTTGCATGCGACTCGCGAGCCATTTCAGATTGGTGCAGAGATTTATGGACATGCAGGACTTGAAGCGGATGCAGAAATTCAACATCTTGCACTAGCTTCGCTTGCGCTTGCTGGTATCACCAAGGTTCGTTTGGATTTGTGCCACGTCGGTATTTTACGAGCGATTATTGCTGAAGACCCCGCTAAAAAAGACGAAATTGCGCTAGTTAAGTTATTAGAAGCAAAAGACACTCCGGGTTTATTGGAAATAAGTGCATCCTATGGTGCTGTGACGCGTGCCGCTATACTAGCTTTACCGAATTTGTATGGCGATAGCACCGTGATTCAGCGAGCACGTGACATATTGCCAAAATTACCAGAAATTACCAAAGCGCTGGATGAACTACAAGCACTTGCGCATGCAGCGGGCGAAGACTGCGTAACCGTGGATTTGGCGGATTTACGGGGTTATCATTACGAAAGCGGGGCAATATTCGGCGCTTACGTTGCTGGTCTTCCGAACGCTTTAGTTCGCGGCGGTCGTTATGATCATGTCGGTGAAACGTTTGGTCGGTCCCGTCCGGCGACAGGTTTCTCGATGGATTTACGTGAGTTAGCGCGTCTGATGCCGAGTGCAGAGCGTAAGGCGGCAATTCGCGCGCCATGGAGTACAGAAGCAGGTTTGAAGGAAAAGATTGTGACGTTGCGTCAGGCTGGTGAGATAGTAATTCAAAGTTTGCCAGGCCACGAAAACGATCAAGATGAGTTCGATTGCGACCGTGTGGTCGTGCTCGAAAATGGCCACTGGATTATCAAAAATTTGGACTAAGTGATGTTACAGAAAAGTACGCAGAAAAACGTTGTCGTCATCGGTACCCAATGGGGCGATGAAGGTAAAGGCAAGATTGTTGATTGGTTGACTGATCATGCGCAAGGTGTTGTGCGTTTTCAAGGTGGCCACAATGCTGGGCATACGCTGGTCATCGGCGGTAAAAAAACGGCATTGCAACTCATTCCGTCGGGCATCATGCGACCGGGCGTCGCATGCTATATCGGTAACGGCGTGGTCTTGTCGGTTCCTGACTTGTTGCGTGAAATCGATAAGCTGCAAGCTGCGGGTGTTGAAGTAGCATCCCGTTTGAGAGTATCCGAAGCTTGCCCTATTATTCTGCCTTACCACACCGCACTTGATGCGGCACGCGAAGTAGCGCGTGGCGCGGCGAAGATAGGTACGACCGGCAAAGGTATTGGTCCAGCATATGAAGACAAAGTAGCGCGTCGGGCAATTCGCGTTGCCGATTTGCTGAATGAAACACGCTTCGCTGAAAAGTTGAGAGAAAACCTCGATTATCACAACTTCGTGCTGACCAATTATTTGAAGGCAGATGCAGTTGACTTTCAGAAGACCTACGACGATGCATTAGCCAACGTGTCACGATTGGCGCCTATGGTCGCCGATGTGTCGAGTGAGTTATATGCGGCCTACAATAATGGCGCCAAGATACTGTTTGAAGGCGCGCAAGGTAGTTTGCTTGACGTTGATCATGGTACTTATCCATTCGTAACATCAAGTAATTGCGTCGCTGGTAACGCTGCTGCGGGTTCGGGCGTCGGTCCAAACATGTTGCATTATATCCTGGGTATTACCAAGGCTTATACAACGCGCGTTGGATCAGGACCATTCCCATCTGAACTGCCTACCGATCAAGGCATCGGTTTGCATCTATCAAGTATTGGTCATGAATTTGGTACCGTCACCGGTCGTGCGCGTCGCTGCGGTTGGTTTGATGCTGCACTGTTGAAGCGATCAGTACAGATCAACGGTATCTCCGGTATGTGTTTAACAAAGTTAGACGTGCTTGATGGACTGGAATCATTGAAGCTATGCACGGGTTATACGATCGATGGCAAAGTAGTCGATATTTTCCCGGTTGGTGCTGAAGAAGCTGCACGTTGCGTGCCAATCTACGAAGAAATGCCGGGCTGGACGGAAGTCACAGTGGGTGCGAAAACGATGGATGCGTTGCCAGCAAATGCACAAGCTTACGTGAAGCGCATCGAAGAACTGGTCGGCGTACCGATTGATATGGTCTCTACCGGTCCTGATCGTGAAGAAACTATTGTCTTGCGTCATCCTTTCAAATAACTAAAAAGAAGATAAGTAAGATGAACGTCTCCAACGATCAACACCTATGGGTTTCATGGGATGAGTACAACCGTGCCATCGAAAAACTTGCACTCACCGTGCACGAGTCTGGTTGGAAATTTGATCAGGTTCTTTGCTTGGCGCGTGGCGGGTTGCGCCCTGGCGACGTCTGCTCACGTATCTTTGACGTTCCATTAGCCATTTTGTCGACCAGTTCCTATCGTGAAGCGGCCGGAACTGTGCAAAGCGAACTGGACATTGCTGCGCACATTACGATGAGTCGCGGATCGCTGGCTGGTCGCATTTTGCTGGTCGACGATTTGGTCGATTCAGGCGTGACGCTTGATAGAGTGCAACGTCATCTTCAGGAAAATTACTCGCCGGTCACAGAGGTTAAATCAGCTGTAATTTGGTGGAAAGATTGCTCGACAATTAAACCAGATTTTTATGTGGATCACCTGCCTACGAATCCGTGGATACATCAGCCGTTCGAAGACTATGATAGTTTGCGTCCACATCAGCTCGATGCATGGTCAAAGCGAGGCATGGCACGTTAATTCTGCCCAGCGGGCCTCGCTCGTACGACCAAAAAACCTAGCGGTGCGCTAGGTTTTTTTTGTTGAGATGTCGTTCTTGAGGCACGGTATATGTTTTTTTGGTACCAATTTAATCTCGAAACACTAGGTATAGCGTGTGTCTTAGAGGGGTATATCGACGTTCGTTGGGAAAGTATAAACCAATCATTTGTTTACCCGATGTCACAATATCGAATTCTTTGGGGTGTTTATCATCAGTCTCCAAAGCCCCATTTTTGGGCTCATAGACGCTTCCTCCTGGCACGGTTCCACGATACATCCAATGGCTTCCCTCCATCAACATGATCGAATAGCCGTCATCAAGCCTCACGATCACGCGATTCAACATCGTTCTCATCTGATTTCTATCGGGCAGCGTCAATGGCGTGATCGGTTGCGGTTTAGCCGCGAGTTTATCTACTCGCGTTACGCATCCAAACACAGGTAACAAAATGGTAACGCTCAATAACAATGCAAATGGTCGAGGTGTCATTTTGGTTTTCCAAAATAGGTCGATGTGGCTGACATTCAGATCAATAGTCGAGCGATTTACGTCGAACCAGCTAATTTCATCTCAGTACCGAACAAGTAGATGTTACCGCAATTGATTTCGTTATCTCCACAAAAAAATCAGTACTACTTCCATAGGCTTGATGAGGCGGACTGATTTAACTCAGCACGATTTATATAGCAGAAAAGAACGCTTATATAGGCCTAAATACGAATGATTTGCTGTTGTGTCGCCGCGACAGTGAAGACAAGACGACTTTCCAGCTAATTCGTAAGTGATGTTTTTTGATCTTGATTATTTCGAAATATAAATTCGATTAAAAAAAATAATAGAAAAATATTTCTGTGATGGCGCATTGTTGCTTACAATAGAGTTCACAAAAATAATCACGGAGAACCAAAATGATCGATGTCGCAGTCTTTGGAGCGGGCCGAATTGGCAAAATTCACGCGGCCAATCTTGTGCAGCAACCTGGCGTAAGACTCAAGTATGTTTGTGATGTGAACTCTCAGGCTGCGCAAGAGCTCGCGGCCCAAAATGGGGCGCAAGTGGCTGATATCGACGCTGCTCTGGCTGATCGGTCCGTTGGGGCGGTACTCATTGCTTCCAGTACCGACACGCATGCCGATCTTATTTTGCGGGCAGTAGCGGCCGGAAAAGCCATTTTTTGCGAGAAACCGGTAGACCTGACATTGGCCCGCGCCAAGGCTTGCGCGTTGGCAGTTGCCGAAGCGAAAGTGACTTGCATGATCGGCTTTCAGCGGCGTTTCGATCCTACTTTTGAGGCTTTGAAGACACGCTTGGCGGCTGGTGAAATCGGCGATCCCGAAATGCTGGTGGTCACCAGCCGCGACCCAGGCGCACCACCAGTTTCTTACTTAAAAAGTTCGGGCGGCATTTTCAAGGATATGTTGATTCATGACTTTGATATTTTTAGATGGATACTGGATGATGAGGCGGTCAGTATTTCAGCCACTGGCAGTTGCTTAAGCGATCCGGCCATTGCCGAAGCCGGTGACATTGATTCTGCCGTGGTAACGATACGTACTCGCCGTGGCCGTTTGTGCCAGATCAACACCAGTAGACGCGCTGCGTACGGTTACGATCAGCGCTTCGAAGTGCTGGGCAGCAAAGGAATGTTGCAAGCAGGAAATCACAAGCCAACTGAAGTGATCTCATCAACTGCGCATCATGTCAGCCAAGATAGGCCAGAGCATTTTTTCCTGGAGCGTTACCGTGCTGCTTATGCACGCGAAATTGCCCATTTCTTTGATGTGCTGGTGAATGGCGGTAACGTGCGCACAACTATTGACGATGGCGTGAAGGCTTTAGCCTTGGCTGAAGCGGCAACGTTATCGTGGCGTGAAAGTCGTACGATAGATTTGTCCAAATGAGTCAGATCATGCGCACACATCAATCTTTAAAAGTGGGAATCGTAGGACTTGGCCGGCTTGGAAGGCGACACGCCGAGAACCTGATGCGACATGTTCCAGGTGCGGAATTAGTCGCCGCATGTAGTCCTCTTGAAAGCGAATTAAGCTGGGCAAAAGAAGCGTTGGGAATCAAGAGCCTATACAGCAATTACGAGGCTTTGTTGGCGCACGAGGGACTCGATGTGGTGTTTCTGGTGACGCCAACCTCAATGCACCCGCAACAGATCATTGAGGCGCTGCGATCTGGAAAGCATGTGTTTTGTGAGAAACCGCTATCGCTGGATCTTGACGACTGTGTACGCGTGAGAGCGGAGGCTGCGTTACATCCACATCTGAAGGTAATGATTGGCTTTGTAAGACGTTTCGATGCGAGCTATCAGGATGCTTACCAAAAAATCCAATCTGGCAGCATCGGTCAGCCGTTTATGGTGTATTCACAGACGTGCGATCAACTTGATCCAGAGGGTTTCTTTGTCAAGTTTGCACCGACTAGCGGCGGGATTTTTCTCGATTGCAGCGTTCACGATATTGATTTGGCGCGATGGATGCTGGGCAATCCAAAGCCAGTACGTGTCTTCGCCAGCGGCACGATTGCAGTGCATCAGGACTTAAGCGCGTGCGGAGATGTCGATAATGGCGTCGCAATCTGTGAGTTTGAGAATGGTCGTATTGCGACCTTATACGCCTCGCGCACGATGCCGCATGGGCATGAGACCGTTACTGAAGTGACCGGTACGGGAGGGCGCTTAACGGTCGGGCGAAATCCTCGCCAAAATCGGGTCGAGATTGCAGACGCGACGGGAATCCGTAACGAATGCACGCCAACTTTTTTCGATAGATTTCAGGATGCTTTTTTGACTGAGGCAATGTATTTTGTTGATGCTATTCAGCAAAATAGGCCATTAAGTCTGACGCTCGATGATGCGACCGAGGCCACGCGGATTGGTATTGCCTTGAGGGAATCGTTGCTATCGAAGTTGCCCGTTACTCTTTAAAAGACGCAACTGGCGACCAATAAAGGCGGCTTTAGCCGCCTTTATTGGTCGCCAGTGGGTGCAAATCATTCACACAACTCGACCATCTAATCATTTAAATAGGCGACGAAAATGGGTCGAATATCCGGTTCGCCATCTCGCAGTGATTATTCATCGTAACCCTCGATAACATTGGTTTCCTCTACATTGAGTTCCAGTCGATACGCCAGTGCAATAAATAGCGCCTGACACAAACACATCGCATTGGTCAGCGATCGAAAAGCAAAGGCGCTGCCTTCTTTTACCGTCAATGAAACCGTAGCATGTTTAGCCAATGGACTGAGCTGGCTGTCCGTAATGATCAACGTCTTTGCCTGGTGGTGATGCGCTAGGCGCACGCAGGCCTGCGTCTCCTTTCCATAAGGCGTAAAGCTAATGGCGATCATGACGTCATTTTTGCCAATACTGCGAATTTGCTCTCGGAACATGCCGCCAAGGCCGGACAACATATGCACGCGTTTGTTGGTGTGCTGAAGTGCGTACACGATATAGGCGGCGATAGGAAAGGAGCGACGCACGCCGATAACGTAAATATTCTCGGCCTTAAGCAAAAGTTTAACCGCCTCTTCGAACCGGGCTTCGTCGAAGCCGCTCAACAGTTCATCCAGGCCGCTTCGACTTGCATCGATGAATTCACGTGCCATGGCGCCGCTAGGAAGTGGCGATGCTTTGGTCTCTATCAATTTGCGAATACGTTGTTGATAGTTCGGCGACGGGCCGGTTTGGGCGGTATAAGCGTCACGGAACACGGCTTGCATTTCGCTGAATCCACTGAATCCAAATTGTTTGGCAAAGCGGACGATCGCCGATGGCTGAACATCGCAATGCTCGGCGATGTCACTAATGCGCTCTAACATCAAACTGGTACGGTGCTGCTCAACGTACTTCGCAATAATTTTTAATTGCTTTGAAAGTGCGGCATATTTATCCGCAATTTGCAGCATCAATTGATCAACTGGGGCAGTTTCCGCCATGGTGTTTCCTCGTGTTTCTTTTTTAGTTTCTGTGCAGTTACAACTCAGTTACGGCGCAGTTGCAATTTAGTTGCTATTTACTTGATAGTTATTTGTTAGCAACGTCATTATAAAGAGTATGCATCATTTGAAAATTAAATTCTAAATTAAAAATTAATTGAAAAAAAAGTTGCATTGTTATTCCGCATGATCTATTGTTTAGTGCCGGTCAGTTCTCAGTAGGTTGATCGCGCCACGTACCGCACCCTATAGTTCGGACAAAATAAAATCGGAGATAAAAATGCTACCTAGTAGATCAAGCAGATCAAAGCAGCTTCTTAAAGCCTTGATGATCGCCACATTGGCGATGTCAGCGGTATCTGGCAATATCGCCCATGCAGCGAGTGAAAAATTTGTTCTCATCAGTCATGCACCAGATTCTGACTCTTGGTGGAATACCATTAAAAATGCTATCAAGCAAGCCGGTGAGGATTTTAATGTTACCGTCGATTATCGTAATCCTCCAAATGGTGACCTAGCGGATATGGCGCGTTTGGTTGAGCAAGCGGCTGCGCGCCATTATGACGGTGTCATTGTCAGTATTGCTGATTTCAGCGTACTAAAAAAATCTATGGAAAATGTGACCGCCAAGAAAATTCCGCTGGTCACCATCAATTCAGGAACGCAGAAACAAAGCCAAGAGCTGGGGGCGATCATGCACGTTGGTCAACCCGAATATGAAGCCGGTAAGGGTGCAGGTGAAAAAGCGAAAGCGGCTGGTATTAAATCTTTCTTGTGCGTCAATCATTACGCAACCAATCCCTCTTCGTTCGAACGTTGTCGTGGTTTTGCCGAGGCGATTGGCGTAGATTATAAAAAATCCACGCTTGACGCGGGTCAAGACCCAACCGGCATAGAAAGTAAAGTGTCTGCGTATTTACGCAACAATCCCGGTACGCAAGGTGTATTGGCGCTTGGTCCTGACTCCGCCGGTCCAACCCTGCGCGCATTGCAAAAAATGGGCCTTAAAGGGAAGATGTGGTTTGCCACTTTTGATCTGTCTGACGAGATTGCAAAAGGTATTCAAGACGGGTCGGTGCAATTTGCGATAGATCAACAACCCTACCTTCAAGGCTATATTCCGGTTGCAGTATTGGCAATCGTGACACAAACCAAAACCACCGATATCCCGACGATTCAAGCCAAGTTGAAGGCAAATCCAAAGTTTCAGGCACGTCTGGCAGAGTATGGCCTGACACCGATCTACGGTCCACGTGATATCAGTTCCGGTCCAGGCTATATCACCAAAGACAATATCGCTAAAGTACTCAAGTACGCTGGACAATATCGTTAAGCATTCTTCTTTATAGCGATAGACTAGATGTAGAGACCGCCCGCATCAGAACGTATGGCGTATAAATGTAAAACGCATGCGGGCGTCTGGATGACAGTTTGAAGTCGCATCAAAAAGTGACGGCCAGTATTTGATACTTTCCGCGCCGGGCACTCACCACTATTAGTCAGAAAAGCAAAATAAGCAGGAGATATCTCATGAGTTCACATAGCGTACATGCTGAAAAAGTCACGTCTGTCATCGGCGAATCAGCTCCCAAAATGATGGTTGATCAGGATGAACGAGTGCGTTCAGAAGCCGGCTTGAAAAGGTTTTTGGGCCGTCCGGAGTTTGCTTCACTCGCAGGCGTGGTATTGGTGTTTATTATCTTTGCGTTGACTGCCGGTGATTCTGGCATGTTCAATCTTGATGGCGTGGTCAACTGGATGCAGGTTGCTGCTTATCTTGGTTTGATTGCTATCGGTGCTTGCATGCTGATGATCGCCGGAGAATTCGATTTATCGATAGGCTCGATGATCGGTTTTTCTGGAATGATGGTGGCTATTCCTACTGTCTATTTTCACTGGCCTTTCTGGCTGGCGGTTGTCTTTGCTTTTGCCGGATCAATGGCACTCGGGTGGCTCAATGGCTATCTGGTGATTAAGACGCGCTTGCCTTCCTTTATCGTTACCTTGGCGTTTCTATTTATTTTGCGGGGTTTGACGTTGGCCCTTTCCATTATGTTTGCTAACCGCACCATCGTCAGCGGAGTGGGTGAGTATGCCGCGAAAGATTGGCTTGGCGGGCTACTGTTCACTGGAACCGTCGGCAATGGTTTGTTCCGTTGGATGGCCGGTCAAGGTTGGATTGCCACGAGTGGTGGTGGCGCGCCGTTGGTCGCCGGTATCCCCAAAGTGATTATATGGTGGGTCGTACTGGCAATCGTTGCCAGCTTTGTGTTGGCAAGAACCCGTTTCGGCAATTGGATTTTTGCCGTCGGCGGTGATGCCAATGCGGCAAAAAATGTCGGCGTACCGGTCCGCCGGGTCAAAATCACGCTATTCGTGTTCACTGCTTTCTGCGCCTGCCTTTTCGCCGTACTCCAGGTTGCCGATGTTGGTTCTGCTGCAGCTGACCGCGGCCTTCAAAAAGAATTCGAGGCGATCATTGCAGCCGTCATCGGCGGAGCTTTGCTTACCGGCGGTTACGGGTCCGTCATTGGTGCGTGCTTTGGCGCATTGATCTTTGGCGTAGTTCAGATTGGTATTTCGTACACCAATCTCAACTCCGACTGGTTCCGGGTCTTCTTGGGCGTCATGTTACTGGTCGCTGTTTTGTTCAATAATTATGTCCGTCGTCGTGTGACGGAGGCGAGGTAATCATGAGCGACACTATTCTTGCTTTAGAAAACGTCAGTAAATTTTTTGGTTCGGTAATCGCGTTGCAAAACGTTACGCTTCGACTCAAAAAAGGTGAAGTTCATTGCTTGCTGGGCGATAACGGCGCCGGAAAATCGACCCTTATCAAAACACTTGCCGGTGTGCACAAACCATCGGAAGGCGCCTATCTGGTGGATGGCAAGCCGGTTTGCTTTAATTCGCCCAAGGAGGCGCTGGATGTCGGTGTCGCCACGGTGTATCAGGATCTGGCTTTGGTTCCGCTTTTATCGGTCGCGAGAAATTTTTTCATGGGACGTGAACCGACTAAAAAAGTGTTTGGTATCACAGTGATGGATATGAAGTACGCCGCCAAAACTGCAAGTGACAAATTGGCTGAAATGGGCATCATGGTGCGCGATCCTCACCATGCCATTGGCACTATGTCAGGCGGCGAAAAGCAATGCCTTGCTATCGCACGGGCAATTCACTTTGGTGCGCGGGTGTTGATCCTTGATGAGCCAACGGCAGCGCTTGGCGTCAAGCAATCGTTTAATGTCCTGAAACTTATTCATACAGCGCGTGAGCGTGGTATTTCAGTGATTTTTATTACCCATAATGTGCATCACGCTTATCCGATCGGTGATTCATTCACTTTACTCAATCGCGGCAAATCGATGGGTACTTTTACCAAAAATAATGTGTCCAAGGATGCTGTCCTGGACATGATGGCGGGCGGTGCTGAAATGCAGACGCTGATGAATCAACTTGATGGCATCAGGATTTAAGAGGAAGTATTCATGACTACATCATTAACATCAGCGGTGACCGTATTTGCGCCAGATCGGCCACGCGATATCGTTTGTCTGGGCCGTCTTGGCGTAGATTTGTATGCACAACAAATTGGCGCCCGTCTTGAGGACGTCACCAGCTTTGCCAAATATCTGGGCGGTTCGTCGTCCAATATTGCTTTTGGTTGCGCACGTTTGGGGTTGAAGTCAGCCATGCTGGCGAGGGTTGGGAATGAGCATAACGGCCAATTTTTGATCAACGCCCTCGCCGCAGAGGGTTGTGATGTCAGTCAGATTAAAATCGACCCAGAGAGATTGACGGCGTTGGTCATGTTGGGGTTGAAGGATAAAGACACATTTCCACTCATTTTTTATCGCGAGAATTGCGCTGACATGGCGATTTCTGAAGAGGATATCGATGAGGCTTTCATTGCTTCGAGTAAAGCATTATTGATTACGGGAACCCATTTTTCTACCGAAAAAGTTAATCGCACCAGTAATCGGGCTTTGGAATACGCGCATCGCCACAACGTGCGCACGGTGCTGGATATCGATTATCGTCCAGTATTGTGGGGCTTGACCGCCAAAGGCGATGGCGAAACCCGCTTCATTGCTGACCACAGCGTGACGGCGCATTTGCAAAGTATTTTGCCGAAGTTTGATTTGGTCGTTGGTACCGAAGAAGAGTTTATGATCGCCGGTGGCGGTAACGATATTATGGCTTCGCTACGCGCTGTGCGCGCTGTCAGCAAGGCCCAATTGGTCGTCAAGCGTGGACCGCTTGGTTGCGCTGTCATACACAGCGATATTCCGAATAGTCTTGATGCCGCCTTTAATTATTACGGCGTGCGCGTTGAGGTATTAAATGTACTGGGAGCGGGTGATGCCTTTTTGTCGGGCTTTCTTAAAGGTTGGTTGACGGGTGCTGACGATGAAACCTGCTGTCGCTTCGCCAATGCTTGTGGCGCATTAGTCGTCTCACGCCATGCTTGCGCGCCAGCAATGCCGACGCCCGTTGAGCTGGATTATTTTTTAGCAAATAGTGATCGCTTGCAACGTCCGGATCTGGATGCGCATCTGACACGCTTGCATCGTGTGTCGACTCCGCGTCTGGCGTGGGATGAAGTAAATGTATTTGCGTTTGATCATCGCAATCAATTTTTTGAGCTAACCCGTGAAAGCGGTGTTCCAGAATCACGGATAGCTGCGTTGAAGTGCTTGCTGGTAAAGGCCGTGGCGGAGACCGAGCAAGCTTTACAACTACAAGGCAAGATTGGCGTGTTGATTGATGATCGTTACGGTCAGGATGCATTGAATGCGTCCACCGGTCGTGGTTGGTGGGTCGGGCGAACGGTTGAATTACCGATGTCGAATCCGCTTCAATTTGATTACGGGCGCTCGATTGGTTCCCATTTGATCAGTTGGCCAAAAGAGCACGTGGTCAAGTGTCTGGTGCAATTGCATCCAGATGACGCTGTGGAAAATCGTTTGGAACAAGAGGCGCAAATACGGGCCTTGTATGACGCCGTGCAGGTTAGCGGTCACGAGTTGCTGCTAGAGATTATTCCCCCTAAAACGCTGGCAATCGCGGACAACACAGTACTGCGGGCGATCAAGCGATTATATAACCTTGGTATCTATCCTGAGTGGTGGAAACTGGAGTCAATGTCGGCGCCACAGTGGACGGCGATTGATGGTTTGATCGCTGAGCGTGACCCTTATTGTCGTGGCGTAGTTTTGTTAGGATTGAACGCATCCGTGGCGCAACTGACCGCAGGTTTTCTCGCATCAAAAGACAGCAAAACATGCCGCGGATTTATGGTTGGAAGGACTATTTTTCACGCGCCTTCACGTCGTTGGTTGCAAGGCGAAATTGACGATGCTGCTTTAATTTCTGAGGTGAGGGCAACCTTTGAACAACTCATTGGTGTGTGGCGAGATAGCCGTGGGCGCAGAGATCAGTCTGCCGATGCATCAGCAAAAAACGTGGAGCACGCAGCATGAGTAACGGGAGCGGAACAATTAGACTGACGATGGCGCAAGCATTGGTGCGCTATCTGGCGGCATTGCGAGTGGACCATGTGGACGACCGTGGCACCGTATCGGGTGAAGAAGCATTATTCGGCGGTGTTTTTGCCATTTTCGGTCATGGCAACGTGGCTGGATTAGGCGAAGCCCTATATCAGCATCGCGAAGAATTGCCAACTTACCGGGCGCATAACGAGCAGGCGATGGCGCACGCCGCCATTGCTTATGCTAAAACGCATATGCGGCGGCGCATGATGGCGGTGACCAGTTCTATCGGTCCCGGTGCGACCAATCTGCTAACTGCGGCGGCATTGGCGCACGTCAATCGATTGCCAGTATTGTTGTTGCCGGGTGATATTTTTGTCTCGCGTCGACCCGATCCGGTATTGCAACAACTTGAAAACTTTCAGGATGGTACGGTATCCGTGAACGATGCGTTTAAGTCATTGTCACGTTATTTTGATCGTATTTATTATCCCGAGCAATTATTGACCGCGTTACCCCGCGCAATTCAGGTGCTGACCGATGCGGCGCAATGCGGACCAGTAACTCTGGCGTTGCCGCAAGATGTGCAAACCATGGCATACGATTATCCATTGGCTTTTTTTAAGCCGAAACTGGTGACCTTTCGCGCCCAACCGCCATCAGAGGACGCATTGCAAGAGGCCTTAGCATTGCTGAAAAATGCGCGACAACCACTGATCGTCGCGGGCGGCGGTGTCTTGTACGGGCAGGCAACAGCAGCGTTGCGCGCATTCGCCGAAAAGCATGGTGTGCCGGTTGCAGAAACACAAGCCGGTAAGGGCGCATTGCCTTGGGATCATCCATTGCAGTTGGGCGCGCTTGGGGTAACGGGTTCACCTGCCGCGAATACATTGGCAGATCATGCCGATGTCGTGATTGCGATTGGTAGCCGGTTGCAGGATTTCACCACCGGATCGCATTCATTGTTTGCACAGGCCAAGTTGGTCAGTATTAACGTCAATCCATGCGACGCCATGAAATGGCACGCTTCCGGAATGCTGTCGGATGCAGGCTTGGGATTGACTGCTTTATCCGACAGACTTAAAGATTGGCGCGCTAGCGAGGCCTGGACTGTTGAGGCGAACGAGCAAGCCCAAGCATGGCGCGCAACGGTGACCGGCATTACCAATCGGCGTGAAATACCCTTACCGGTGCTGCCTTACGATGGCGAGGTTATCGGCGCGGTGCAACGTTCAAGTAATACTTCACCGTTGAGCGACATTGTCGTGTGTGCCGCGGGAACGTTACCTGCAGAACTCCACAAACTCTGGAGGACGGCAACACCCGGTGGCTATCATGTCGAATATGGCTATTCCTGCATGGGTTATGAGATTGCGGGTGCGCTGGGCGTCAAGTTAGCCAAGCCAGATCGCGATGTCATTGTAATGATCGGTGATGGCAGTTATCTGATGATGAATTCTGAGATCGCCACATCGGTCATGCTGGATAAAAAGTTGATCATCGTCGTCCTCGACAATCGCGGTTATGGTTGCATCAATCGCTTGCAGCAAGCCTGTGGCGGTGCGCCGTTTAACAATATGCTGGAAGATTGTTTGCAAGGCGCGCTGGGTGTGCCCCAGATTGATTTTGCGATGCATGCCAGATCGTTGGGTGCGTTGGCCGAAAATGTCAAAACCATTCCCGAGTTAGAAGCGGCAATGCAACGCGCCCGTGCCGCTGACCGTACTTATTTGGTGTGTATCGACACCGATCCGAAGCGCACGACGGAAGACGGCGGCTGTTGGTGGGAAGTCGCAGTGCCGGAAGTGTCGGCACGGACCTCGGTTCAAATGGCCCGTGAGCAATATGAGCATGCGCAACTGAACCAAAAACTCTAATTGGAAAATATCGTGGCTAAACAATTCAACGTAAAAATTGGGATCAATCCAATCTCCTGGATGAACGATGATTTGCCCTCATTAGGTGGTGAAACCCCGCTTGACGTCGCGCTATCAGAAGGGGCGCAGATCGGCTATCGCGGGTTTGAATTGGGTAATAAGTTTCCCAAGGAGGCAGCCGCACTCGCTGCTGTACTGGGCAAGTATTCGCTGGAATGTGTATCGGGTTGGTACTCCGGTCGATTGGCGACTGGCACGGTTGAGGATGAGATTATTGGAGTCGGACCACACTTGCGTCTTCTGGCAGAAAATGGTGCCAAGGTAATGGTATATGGCGAAGTCGCTAATGCAATACAGGGAAGACCGGAACCGCTTTATAAGCGCCCCCAATTTACTACTCCGCAGCAATGGCAGGAATATGCAGACAAGTTGACCGCGTTTGCGACCTACACGTTGTCACATGGTGTGCGGCTGTCCTACCACCATCACATGGGTGCATACGTCGAGACGGCAGCGGATATTGATCGATTGATGGCGCTCACCGGCGAGTCGGTTGGGTTATTGTTTGACAGCGGCCATATTACGTTCGCTGGGGGCGATGCATTGGCGGTATTAACGAAACATATAGCACGCGTGTCACACGTGCATTGCAAGGATGTGCGTCCGTCCGTGATGAAATTGGCCCGCAATGGCAATTGGAGTTTCCTGCAAGCAGTTATTAATGGGGCTTTCACTGTCCCGGGCGATGGCGCGATTGATTTTTCGGCATTGCTATTGATGCTCTATCATCACGATTATCAAGGCTGGTTGGTGGTGGAAGCGGAACAGGACCCAGCCGTTGCACCGAGTTATCAATATGCCGAAATGGGCTATCAACATCTCGCCGGATTGGTGCAGGGAATTGAGAGCGGTAGTATTTTTGGATTGGAGGAAGCCGCATGAACTTGTTAGTTAAAGGACGGCAGCAAGGTCGGGAGATCGTGCGTGTTACGCCGGAATCGGCCGGATGGCATTATGTTGGATTTGCGGCCTATCGATTAAGTAAAAACGAGCATCTTGATTTTGATACCGGTTCCCGCGAAATGTGTATCGTCATTTTACGTGGCGTAGTCAGCGTTCGCGCCGGTGATGCGCATTGGGCTGAGATTGGCGAGCGTCAAAGCGTGTTTGATGATGCTTCACCGTATTCGGTCTACGTGCCGCACGGCCAAAAGATCAACATTACTGCGCATGATGACGTTGAAGTCGCCATCTGTAGCGCACCGGGTCATGGTGATGTTGCAGCCCGATTGATTGAACCGGTGACTGCAAAACGCTCGGTACGAGGGCAGGGAAGCAATACGCGCTATGTGTGCGATATTTTGCCGCAAAGCGCACCTGCCGATCACTTATTGGTTGTCGAGGTCATTACGCCGGGTGGGCATTCATCAAGTTATCCGCCGCACAAACACGATACCGATGACATCCCGACTGAGAGCGCTTTGGAAGAGACGTATTACCACCGAATAAATCCTGCTCAGGGATTTACTTTTCAACGGGTCTATACAGATGATCGCTCTCTGGATGAATCGATGGCGGTGGAAAATCATGATGTTGTGATGGTGCCAAAGGGTTATCATCCAGTCGTAGCACCGCACGGTTACGACTGCTATTACCTCAACGTAATGGCGGGGCCGAAGCGCACCTGGCATTTTAAAAATGACCCTGCCCATGATTGGTTAATGCCGCGTTAGTAGCGTCTGTTGTAAGGATGGTGCAAGTAGGACGGAGGAACATAGCGCGATCCGTCATCCGATGCGGCGACAGTTTTTTAGCGTGCCCATTTTAGTTTCATGCGAGAAATTGTTGACGTGGTTGGCGCATCATCGCTTTCCAGACTACCGGACAACACCAGGCAATATTACGCATTTCGTATACATCACTTTCGAGGCAACTACTATGTCATCACCCACAGTTATTGGTCACTTCATCAACGGTCAGCATGTCGCGTCAAAAGCCGAACGCTCCAGCGACGTATTTAATCCTGCCACCGGCGCTATCAGCGCCAAAGTCGGTCTTGCGTCGACCGCCGAAGTCGATGCAGCGGTTGCTGCCGCAAAGGCCGCGTTCCCTGCATGGTCGGCATTGCCGCCGTTGCGTCGCGCCCGCATTATGTTTAAATTCAAAGAATTACTCGATAAAAACCATGATCGCCTCGCGGCAATGATCACCAGTGAGCACGGCAAAGTGTTTACCGACGCTAAAGGTGAAGTTACGCGCGGTATCGAGGTTGCCGAATTTTCCACTGGCATACCGCAATTGTTGAAGGGTGAATACACAGAGCAAATTAGCAATGGCATTGATGCATGGACTATGCGCCAGCCATTGGGTGTTTGTGCTGGGATTACGCCGTTCAATTTTCCTGTCATGGTGCCGATGTGGATGTTTCCTATGGCGATTGCCTGCGGCAACACGTTCGTATTGAAACCATCCGAGCGCGATCCCTCAGCTAGTTTGCTACTGGCTGAACTGTTGACAGAAGCAGGTCTGCCGGATGGCGTCTTTAACGTGGTGCAAGGCGATAAAGTAGCGGTTGACGCAATCCTGGATCATCCGGACGTGAAGGCAGTCAGTTTCGTCGGATCAACACCTATTGCTGAATACATCTATGCCACCGGCTGCGCCAAGGGCAAGCGCGTGCAGGCATTGGGCGGTGCAAAAAATCACATGGTCGTGATGCCGGATGCTGACTTGCATCAAACCGTAGACGCGCTAATTGGTGCTGGCTATGGTTCTGCGGGCGAGCGTTGCATGGCGATTTCCGTCGCAGTCGCCGTTGGTGATGTTGCCGATAAGCTGGTTGCAGCGCTGGCCCCGCGTGTGCGCGAACTGCGCATCAATCAGGGCATGGACTTAGAGGCTGAAATGGGTCCGGTCGTGACACAAATTCACAAGGATAAAATCCTTGGTTACATCAACGACGGTATCGCTGCTGGTGCAACGCTCGCTGTTGACGGGCGTAGCTTTACTTTGCCCGGTCATGAAAAAGGGTTCTTTCTTGGCGGCACGTTGTTTGATCATGTCACCGCCGAGATGAAAATTTATCAGGAAGAAATTTTCGGACCAGTGTTATGTATTGTGCGGGTACCTGATTTTGCAGCGGCTTTGGAACTCGTCAATGCGCATGAATTTGGTAACGGCACCGCCATCTTTACACGCGATGGCAATACCGCACGCGAATACACATCAAGAGTGCAGGTCGGAATGGTCGGCGTCAATGTCCCTATTCCGGTGCCGATGGCATTCCATAGCTTTGGCGGTTGGAAGCGGAGTCTGTTTGGAGATCATCACGCACACGGCCCGGAATCAGTGCGCTTCTATACTAAGCAAAAAGCGGTGACACAACGTTGGCCAGCAACGATTGCAGCTGGCGCAGAATTTGCCATGCCGACAATGAAATAGATTTGCTGGAGATATTTGTTGTTGGATGGGGCGAGAATGTGACGGAAAATCTGCCTTGCTGGCGATTTTCTGTTGCAAGTTCAGGATGCATTTTTCAGGATTTAACCTGATGTTTTGCAAAGCTAAATGAGTGACAATAATGAAATAAACCTATCTGTTAGTTTATTTCAGATACAAAAAAACCGCATAAACATTGATGCTTATGCGGTTTTTCTATTTTTACACCAATTACTTGGTGCCCACGGAGGGACTCGAACCCCCACACCCGAAGGCACATGGACCTGAACCATGCGCGTCTACCAATTCCGCCACGTGGGCATTTGTACTCACCACTTAAGGTGCGTAGCAATTGCGAAGCACGAATAATACGTGTATTTATATGGTTTGGTCAACGAAAGAGTGAGGGCGTGATTGTCTTTGAATGTAATCGTTATTCTGATGAAATGACGTGGATAAAAAATTCATTTTTGACAAAGATTAAGGACTTGCTTTAATCTCACTACTTTCTTGTTATTTAGACATACAAATGACATATATGCGGCCTAGGCTTTTGCGTCATCTCGCTAATCAGCTTTCCATAAGGCTTCAGTTTGTTTTTTACGTCGGTCTGCTGATTACTGGTTTTGTCCCTCGCACGGTAATCGCTGCGCCGCTCTTGCGTTGTCAGATAACACAAAGTGGGGAGTCGCAAATAGTGGATTTTCTGCCGGGAAGTGATCCGTATAGCGTGAAGGCAATTGATATTAATGGCCGGTTCCATTTTAAGGCCGTTGTCATTGGCGACGCGCGTAAGATTACCTATATCAAACTGTACATTTATGATCACGCTTTGCCGCAACCGATGCTGCTGCATGAAGCAAAATATCTGGCGCCAGTGCCATCATCGGACGACTCCCCTGCCGCGCTTACCGGCGTAATTGACGTTTATTCAATGCCAATGCAGCGAAATTTGCAATACGGATGCGCTTTACTGGAAATTGCACCATGAAGCGTATTGATTGGTTGGGAGCGATACTGTGGCTAATCATGGTGAGCGGGGTGACGTTGGCCTCGGCACAAATTCCCGAGGCGTCGGTATCCATTGCTTTCGTTGGCGACATCATGCTCGCTGAGACACCTGGGAAGGTTGTAAGGAGCGGACGAGACCCTTTTGCACCATTTGCAGCGACCTTGAATGCGGCGGATATTCGAGTAGGGAACCTCGAGTGCGTGGTGGCTACTAAGGGTACACCTCAACCCGATAAGCCATTCACCTTTCGAGCTAACCCGCGTACTTTACGCGTTCTCAAGCGTCATTTTGACGCCGTGGGTTTGGCAAATAATCATTCTGGCGACTACGGTCCCATTGCCTTTGCTGAAATGCTTGATCTGTTGGATGGTAATGGCATCGGTTACTTTGGTGGTGGTCGTAATCTTCACCAGGCTCACCAACCCTTGATTATCGAGCGTAATGGTTTGCGGGTTGCATTGTTAGGTTATGACGAATTTATGCCCAGAAGTTTTGAAGCAGATGTCGATAAGCCTGGAATTGCATGGAGTGAGGACGAGCAGGTCCGGTTGGATATTGGTCGAGCGCGAACAGTTTTTCAAGCTGATCTGGTTATTCCAGTTATGCATTGGGGCTGGGAAGACGAGCCTAACGCTAGCGATCGTCAGCGGCAGCTAGCCCGGACGATGATTGATGCCGGTGCGGATGCCGTAGTTGGTGGTCACCCACACGTCACTCAGAACGTTGAGCAGTATCGTGGGAAGCCGATTATTTACAGCTTGGGTAACTTTTTGTTCAATGGATTTACGGAGCAGGCCAATATTACGGGCTGGCTTTTACGTCTCGAACTGGATCGCGAGGGCGCACGTTCCTGGCGGACAGTGACCGCCCATATCGATCACGAGGGTATTCCCCATCCTGCAATGATCGGAGACGAATTGTGCTGGAATAGGGGGGAAGAAAAAGCCAGGGACTGCGCTGCTGCGCCCAACTGATGCTCATCATTGTTGCGGTGGCTTGGTATGATGGCGTAGCGGGTCATGATTGTTTGCATAATAAAAAAGAAAAAACCGCATAAACATCGATGTGTAGGCGGTTTCTCTTCTTATTCTTACTTTATCTTGTAACTTTATTTTTGTACTTGTCATGTTTATTGCACCAATTACTTGGTGCCCACGGAGGGACTCGAACCCCCACACCCGAAGGCACATGGACCTGAACCATGCGCGTCTACCAATTCCGCCACGTGGGCTTGAAAATTGAAACTATTCAAGCTATCTTCGAAGAATTAAGTCTTGACTAAATCCTGCGAAGACGAAGATTATAGATGAAAGTGAAAATAAGTCAACTTGCGGTGCTGTGTGGCATGATTTGGTGTGATAAAAAGTTGCTAACTAGGAGAATGACCCTTTCCTCCGTTACACTAGGCACTGATTGCAAGTCTTTTATGCTCCGCTTTAACCAATTTCCCGATTTTATCTATAACAACTATTCCCACGCCTCTTGAGCCAATACTCCTACACCATCCCTAGCCGAGAGGAAATTCTCGGCCTTCTGCGGACTTCTTCCGAACCGCAAAATATCGACGCGCTTGCCGCGGCACTCGGCGTTAAACCCGACGAAATGGAAGGTTTGACGCGACGGCTCAATGCGATGGACCGAGACGGTCAAATTAAGCCAGATCGCGCGGGCATTTATAAGCTCACTAATTCACCGGATTTTATCGTCGGTCGGGTCAGTAGTCATCGCGACGGTTTTGGTTTCCTGATTCCCGATGACGGCGGCGGTGATGTTTTTCTGCCCGAAAAAGAGATGCAGAAAGTGCTTAATGGTGATCGCGTTCAGGCGCGCATCATTGGCACCGACCGCCGCGGTCGCCCTGAAGGCACGATTGTCGAAGTCATCAGTCGGGCTAACACACATGTAATCGGGCGTCTGCTTAACGAAAACGGTGCGTGGGTGATTGCGCCCGAAGACAAGCGCATCAGTCAGGATATTATTTTGACCGGTTCGCCGGGCAAAGCCAAAGCCGGGCAGGTCGTCAGCGTTGAACTGACGGTACAACCGTCTCGCTTTACACAGCCCGTCGGTAAAATTTCGGAAATTTTGGGCGATATTGATGATCCTGGAATGGAAATCGAAATTGCCGTGCGCAAATTTGGCGTTCCACATGAATTTTCTGCTGCAGCACAAAAAGCGGCATCAAAGTTGCCAAGCGTGGTTGTGGATGGCGATTTGGCTGAACGCGTCGATTTGCGTGATGTTCCTTTGGTCACGATCGATGGCGAAGATGCACGCGATTTTGATGACGCGGTGTATTGCGAGCCGGTCAAGATCGGTCGCACCACCGGCTATCGCCTGATTGTTGCTATCGCCGATGTGAGTCATTACGTCAAACCGAATGACGCGTTGGATGTCGATGCTTTAGAGCGTAGTACGTCGGTGTATTTTCCGCGCCGGGTCATTCCGATGCTGCCGGAGAAACTGTCAAACGGTTTGTGCTCGCTCAATCCGGATGTTGATCGTCTGACGTTAGTGTGCGATGCCGTGATTACTGCCAAAGGCGAAATTAAGGCTTATCAGTTTTATCCTGCGGTAATTCATTCTGCGGCACGTCTAACTTACACAGAGGTTGCTGCAGTCCTTGGCAACACCAAAGGCCCTGAAGCTGCCAAGCGTCCTGAGCTGGTCCCGCATCTGTTGCATTTGTACGAAGTGTTTCATGCTTTATTACAAGCGCGTCAGGCCCGTGGTGCCATTGACTTCGAAACGACTGAAACTTATATCGTTTGCAATGCAGCTGGCAAGATTGAGAAAATTCTGCCGCGCACACGCAACGACGCACACAGACTGATCGAAGAATGCATGTTGGCAGCCAATGTCTGCGCAGCTGATTTGCTCGAGCGACATAAACATCCTGGTCTTTACCGTATTCATGCCAGCCCGACTAAAGAAAAACTGGCGGTTTTACGGACGTTTCTAAAGCAAGTTGGCCTGACATTAGCCGGTGGCGATACGCCATCTGCTTCTGACTACGCTGCCCTAATGCCGGCGATCAAGGCGCGTCCTGATGCGTTATTGCTGCAAACGATGCTGCTGCGCTCAATGCAACAAGCCGTGTATAACCCAGAAAATATCGGCCATTTTGGGTTGTCGTACGATCATTACGCGCATTTCACCAGCCCGATTCGTCGCTATCCTGATTTGCTGACACATCGCGCCATTAAGGCGATTTTGCTTGGTAAACGTTATGAGCCTAAAGGGCTTGATACCAGCGGATTGAACACGATGTTGTCGCCAGCGGGACGACGTAAGCAGGCGGAAGACAAAGCCGCTGGCAAAAAGAAAAACGAAGGCAGTCTGGCAATCTGGGAAGCACTAGGTGTGCATTGCTCGGCGAATGAAAGACGTGCGGACGAGGCTTCACGCGATGTCGAGGCGTGGCTGAAATGTTATTTCATCCGGGATAAACTGGGTGAAGAGTTCACAGGAACCATTTCTGGTGTTGCTACGTTTGGCATTTTTGTTCAGCTTGATGCCTTGTATATCGAAGGCTTGGTCCATGTCACCGAATTGGGTGCGGATTATTTCCAATACGACGAAGCGCGTCATGAATTACGTGGTGAGCGTACAGGGATGCGTTATCAGTTGACTGATCGTGTAACGGTCCAGGTTAGTCGTGTTGATCTAGATGCGCGTAAGATTGATTTGCGTCTGGTTACGGAACCCGGTATTAAAACTGTGTTGAAAAATGAAGCGCGACGTGCTGATAATGAGCACGACAAATCGCGTAGCAGAAAGGCTAAGACGAAAGTCGATACCACTCCTGCAAATCGAATACCCGCTACTAAAGCAAACAAAACCGGCAAGGCTAATGTAAGCGCTGCCAAAACCAAGGTCACTAAAGGCAAAAATGCTAAAGTCACCATGGGTGTGGAGAAAACGCGCGAACCAAAAACTTTCGCCAAATCAAGCAAGAAAAAAAGATAGAACATGAAAAGTAAAATGATTTTTGGCTTTCACGCCGTCACCTCCCGTCTACGTCACGAGGCTTCTTCAGTGGAAGAAATTTATGTCGACGCCAGTCGTGTAGATGGTCGTATGAAAGATTTGATCGGCACTGCTAAAGCCGCCAACGTGCGCGTGCTTCCGGTTGATGATCAGCGTTTGTCCAATATGGTCGGTACACGCCGCCATCAGGGTGTGGTTGCTAAAGCGGGTGAACTTTCGTTAGCCCGCAATCTGGACGAATTGCTAGATGCAATCGACGGACCGCCGTTGCTACTGATTTTGGATGGCATCACTGACCCCCATAATCTCGGTGCTTGTTTACGAGTCGCTGATGGCGTTGGTGCACACGCTGTCATTGCACCTAAAGACCGTGCCGTGGGCCTCAACGCCACCGCTGCAAAGGTTGCCAGCGGCGCTGCCGAAACGATCCCATACATCACGGTCACCAATCTTGCGCGCACATTACGTGAGCTAAAAGAACGCAACATTTTGTTAATCGGCACAACGGAAGATGGCGAAAAAAGTTTATACGAGGCTGATTTCTCAGGCCCCGCCGCATTAATCATGGGTTCTGAGGGCGAAGGCATGCGTCGCTTGACACGCGAAACCTGTGATGTTCTGGTCCATGTGCCGATGTTCGGTTCAGTAGAAAGTTTGAACGTATCGGTTGCGTCCGGGGTATGTTTATATGAGGCGCGTCGTCAGCGCCTTGCGAAAGGCGTGTAATTGACTAATTATCGGATAAAGTAATCCGATAGTTAGCAATGAGGTAGTGCAATAAGATAGCGCAATCAACATGCAAATAAGCAGCAAAATCAACTGGCTAATAAGGTCGCCGATAAGCGCGAGATAGGGGTTGCGAGGCTAGACGTTTCTTCTGAGGCGTTGACCGAGCAACCTTTACCATTCGGATTATTCTTGGGCTTCTTTGGCAATGGCAATGGGAATGGCAATGGCGAGGGCGTTTTTTATTGCGCTTTTTACTTTAACATTTCGCGCACATTATCCAACCATAATCGATAGCTTGTGAAATTTAGGCAAAATAATGTGCGAGATAATGGTTTGGCCCTGCAATTGGACCCGATTCTGACACTTCCAAAGACGGCTGCACAGTTTTAGCATAAGATTACGCCTCGTCATTGCTCCGCAATATTCCCCTCACGTAGCTCAATCAATTTAGTTTCTATGTTTAGTCGCCTTCGTGAAGACATCGCCAATATCATGGCTCGAGATCCCGCCGCACGCACTGCATTGGAGGTGGCATGCTGTTATCCAGGATTTCATGCGATTGTTATGCATCGCTGGGCAGCATTTTGCTGGGCGCATGAATTTAAATTGATTGGGCGTTTTATCGCCCATATTGCCAGGATACTTACCGGTATCGAAATTCATCCGGCAGCAACGATCGGCCGCCGCGTTTTTATTGATCACGGATTTGGCGTGGTTATTGGTGAGACCGCTGACGTTGGCGATGACTGCACTATTTATCAGGGTGTCACGTTAGGTGGCACGTCGCTTGGTAAAGGCATCAAGCGACATCCGACCCTGGCGCGTGGTGTGATCATCGGTGCTGGTGCAAAGATACTGGGTAGCTTTACTGTGGGTGAGGGCGCAAAGGTCGGCTCTAATGCGGTAGTGGTGAAAGCGGTACCCGCCGGAGCAACCGCAGTCGGTAATCCTGCGCGCATTATTCAGACGGAAGTCCATAACGCTCAGGAAGACGCCGCTGCGCGCATGTTTGCAGCATATGGCGTGACACCTAACGGTGACGATCCACTATCAAAGGCGTTGCACGGTTTGATCGATAATGCGGCTGCTCAAGAGCATCAGATCGCCCGCATCGTCGCTTTGTTAAAGTCTGCCGGGATCGCTTGCGATAGCTTGCCACCTTTGGACAAGTTTGATCCTGATCAGCTTAACAAGTTAGTCGAGTAACGATGAGCTGAGTTCGATTTCAAAAAAATGTCGGTATGGCGTTGCATTTACGTTGATCCTGCGCGGATCCAGACCAAGGTAACATACAAAAGGTTAGATAATGACACTGGAAGCAATCTCCCCATCCAATGGCGATGACGCCATCCTTGATTCATTTGAAATTCGTGTACTTGCCGTATTGGCAGAAAAAGAAGCACTAACGCCCGATAACTATCCTCTCTCACTCAATACGCTGGTGAATGGCTGTAACCAGTTATCGAGTCGTGATCCTGTAATGTCAATTTCAGAGTCAACCGTGCTGGATGTGTTGCAACGACTTATGCAGCGCAAGTTGGTCGTGGAGGTCAATCAGGCGGGCGCGCGTGTTGCCAAATACGAGCATCGTATGCGTCTTAAATGGACGCTTGAGCCGGATAAGTTGGCTGTATTGGCGACCTTGATGTTGCGAGGTATTCAGACCGCCGGTGAGGTCCGTATGCGTTGCAGTCGTCAATATGAGTTTGCCTCCGTCAACGATGTCGAGATTGCGCTGCAATTTCTTATCGATAAATATCCGCCACTGGTAGCGCGTCTGGTAAAAGGGCCGGGCACAAAAGAATCGCGCTACGCGCAACTGTTAACTGGTGAGGAAATTTTGGCGCAACAAGTGGTTGCTGAAACGTTTTCTAATAGTGCCGCGATTCATAGATCAGATCGTCAGGATCGTATTGCTGCGCTTGAGGAAGAAGTCGTTATGCTGCGTCAACAGGTGGATGCGTTGAGTAACCAGTTTGCGGAATTCAAACGACAGTTTGAATAAAAAGTGTTAACGTAAAGGCGTTGTGAGATCAAGGATGGTTTACCTTTGTTGTATTATATGCTCGCACAAGCGTAGTAATAATTTAGCATAATCCCTGGTGTTTGTTAGATTTGTCTTCCGCCGATCACTCAATATCTGACATCCCCAATCAGGTATTCCCCTACTAAAAAATCGCCAAAACCCGATAGTATTGTTTTCCCATTCTGTGGATGATGTTGTATGGGTTTCGCTTTCATAGCGCAACACATTATCAGCATCAAACTATGAAATGGTTACGCTTGGATTTAATCATCTAAGCGTTATGGTTAGAATGACTAAGTATTTCTAGCCACATTATTTCTGATAATAAACGTGTTAAATCACTTTTTAAAGATATTGAAAATAATGCGTTTTACGGTTGATATTTTTTAATACAAAGTGGGTAATGCAGGTAGGAACAAAGTGATGTATTCGGTCGACCGAGGTCCTGCCTTCCAGCCCGTGTGGTGTGACATTTTTGAAAGAAGTATTATGACAACAGGTATCGTCAAGTGGTTTAACGACTCTAAGGGCTTCGGCTTCATTACGCCCGATGACGGCAGTGAAGACTTGTTCGCGCATTTTTCCGCGATTCAGATGGGCGGTTTCAAGACATTAAAAGAAGGTCAAAAAGTCCAGTTCGATATCATGCAAGGCCCAAAAGGCAAGCAAGCGGCGAACATTCAAAACCCGTAATTTCGATGGAATCATCGTCTGCAGCGCTTACAAAAGCGTAAATACGGCCAAATTATATAAGCTCACAATCCATAAAGGATTGTGAGCTTTTTTAATGACACGTCACGTCAATACTCCCTCAGCGATTGAATGATTGAATTTACGCGCATTATTTATGGCGTTATTAGGTGCAATCAGGGCGCGTGACACATCACTTACATGTTGAGTCGCGATACCTTAGTACCTTCGAGCGTTAGATTTGCCATAAGACCACTGTTGGTTAATACAAATGCCAGAACTGAGGATGTCATGGACGTTGTATCTATTTCGCCGTTCGCGCCGATCTTAAGGACAGCGACCGATGCATCGGCACCCACTGCCCAACCGTTGCTACTACGAAATTTGTTTAGCGAGTCCTGAGTCATGAACAGAAAAATCAGCGCTTTAGACTGGGCGCCGATTTGTAACCCAATTGAAGCGGAAGCGGTACTGTAGTAACCGTCGGTTTTATTTCCGACACGTAGCGCTCCTTCCCCATATTGACCGCCGATGCCAAATCCTGCTGCAATAACAGATGGAAATACCAACACGCCATTTGCCTTGGATACCAGTTCACGCGCATGTGGAGCAGCCGTATATAAGCGTGCCATTGTTGTATCGATGCTTGTATCAATTTGCCGACGACGTTTGCCCGGATCGGCATTAGCGTCTGATGGCGAGGTAGTCGTGCAGCCAGCAAGGACCAGACTGGTCATTCCCAGCACTCCAGCGGTTTTTAGTATGAAGTCTCGCCTATACATGATGCCTCCATCGAGTTGATCAAAAAAACAGGTTTCAAACGTGCCCCACACTTTTTGTGTGTCTGCGCTTAATACGATTTTTTCAGATGCATTTGGTGGATCAATGGAATGACTGCCAGGTTACTTCTCTGAATAGAGCTATAAATGGTATTGATTAGATCAAATCATCATTTTTATTATTAAAATTACATCTATTTGTTAATTTTAGTTGAAATAAATTGATTTGCAAGATGTTGAGATAAAAAGTAAGTTATATCAATTACTATTTATACACTCTGAAGCGCGCTACCGGAATGGTCGAAACGCCGAATTGCACCGTCTGAATCAATCGATATCCAGCCGCCGCGTGGTTTTTTGAGGTCATAATCCCAATCCGATAACACATAGCGATTCAGTGTTGCGCCAGCGGCCTTATTGGTATGTACGGCCGGACGATGTGTGTGTCCATGAATTAGCGTATCGGTACCGGTTTCAGCAAACAGCGCGGCGATCGCCTGTTGATTGACATCCATGATGTCCATCGATTTGTTTTGTTGTTCTTTACGACTCTCATCACGTGCACCCGCGATGATCGTTTTGCGTTGCGTCAATGGTAATGCGAGAAATTGTTGTTGCCATTGCGGATTGCGAACTTGTGCGCGAAATGCCATGTAACCAAGATCATCGGTGCATTGCGCATCGCCATGTGCCAGTGTTACGCGCCGACCTGCAATTGTGGCGACAAATGGGTCGGACAATAATGTAAGTCCTGCCGCTTCAGCAAAGGCTTGGCCTACCAAAAAGTCTCGATTTCCTGCGATCCAGAATACCTCAACATTAGCGTCGCTAACCTGACGGAGCGCATTGGCGATTTGTTGGTTATAAGGTGTTTCCAGATCGTCGTCACCAGCCCAATATTCAAATAAATCACCCAACAGATACAGTTGCTTTGCCTGGCGTGCATGCGTATCCAAAAAATCGTAGAACGCTTGCGTAGTACGAGGATGCGCTTCCTGTAAGTGCAGATCAGAAATGAATAATGCAACCGCAGATGTTTGTACCGGCGTGTATGAAGTGGCTTCGGTCATAGAGGGCAGCTGTGTGTGTGACGATTGCTGTTGGCCTTTTACGATCTGGCTGACTTGAGGTATCTGGCACTAAATTAGGCTCAAAACCTTCGTAGTCTAAAGACCTTTCAGGTTTCTTCGCGCTATTTATCCTAATCGCTCCTAAGCCAGCTTAGCCATTTAGTTAGGCTACAGATCGTAAGCAGGTTTTTAGATTATTGCCTTAGATTATTGAACGACTTCTGCTTTTTCGATGATGACATCTTCTACAGGTACGTCTGCGAACATACCGGTACGGCTAGTTTTAACGGCCTTGATTTTATCGACGACATCCATGCCTTCAGTGACTGTTCCAAAAACGCAATAACCCCAACCATCTTGTCCCGGATAATCAAGGAAGCTATTGTTCTTAATATTGATGAAGAACTGGGCTGAAGCCGAATGTGGGTCCGAAGTACGCGCCATTGCTAAGGTGTACGGCAGATTTTTCAGGCCATTCTTGGCTTCATTTTCGACTGTAGCATTAGTCGGTTTTTGTTTCATTCCCGGCTCGAAGCCGCCGCCTTGCACCATAAAACCATCAATGACGCGATGGAAAATGGTGCCGTTGTAATGACCTGAATTGACATAGGCTAAAAAGTTTTCAACTGACTTTGGTGCTTTTTCTGCATCTAGTTCGATGGTGATGTTGCCGTGGTTCGTGGTCAGGATGACTGTCATGATTTTTTGCCTTGTGGGTTATAGATTGAAAATGGGTATTCTTATAGCGGATAACTGGTTTTGTTGCTAGGTACGAATGCTGCTGAAATGAATACTGACCTTAGTGTTGCGTCAGGCTATTTTTTTATTGCAACAATAGATGTTTCGAGTACCAGTTCTGCTAAACGCCAATTGACCTTATTTGCCTTTCAGCACGTTTAATCGCGCTAAATGGGGCCAATTGGTGGTTAAAACAGTTGTCCCATCGATCCCATTTATTTGGTAATGGACGCAGACTCAATGATGACTTGTTGCACTGGTACATCCTGCGCGCCTGTTTTGACTTTTTTGATCTTGTCGACGACTTCCATGCCTTGAATCACTTTGCCAAAAACTGCATAGCCGTAGCCGTCTTGACCTGGATAGTTCAAAAATTGATTATCCTTGACGTTAATAAAGAATTGCGCAGAAGCAGATTGCGGGTCCGAAGTGCGTGCCATGGCGACGCTGTATTCGGTATTTTTCAAGCCGTTCTTACCTTCGTTCTCAACTTTATTTGGTGCTGGCTTCTCGTTCATCTTCTTGTCAAAACCGCCGCCCTGAATCATAAATCCATCAATTACGCGGTGAAAAACAGTGCCGTTGTAGTGGCCCGTGTTCACATAGCTTAGGAAATTTTTGACTGTTTTGGGAGCTTTCTCAGCATTCAGTTCGAGGACGATGTCGCCCATGTTCGTTTTTAGCAGGACATGTGGCATGTCGGCAGCGTGGGCATTCGAAAAGGCAAAAGACAGAGATAGCGCGGCAATTGACGTTGCCAGCACGCGGGAAAAGGTGCGGCGAGAAGTTGATGGTGCGCTTAAAACCTTGCTTTGCTTGATGCGTTGCATGAAAAATCCCTTCTGGTGAATAATACGAAAGTTTAATACGTCAGCTTAAAACGACAGCATAAATTCAGAGTCTTACGACCATGACGTTACGGGTGCATTGTGTACACGCCACGTATAATTGCCAACAAGTTTACTGCAAGAGTGACGATTTTGCTTTTCCGCAATGCTAGGTTGTCTGGTTGTTTGATATACTGCGTCGAAAAGAAGCATTTTATCAAACTAAGCATTGCAAAAGAGTTTTGGCGGTCTTGTTGTACTGACGTGGCATATTTTCCGGGAGGTGATGTGCTAACGACCAGGGCCAACGTGCAATAAATCTGTGCCTGAACTACTAGATTCCATGAGTAACCTAAAAATATATAACACACTGGCGCGCCAGAAGCAGCCGTTTTCCCCAATTGTGCCTGGCAAAGTGCGCATGTACGTGTGCGGCATGACCGTGTACGACTATTGCCATCTCGGTCACGCACGCGTGATGGTGGTGTTTGACATGGTCCAGCGCTGGTTGAGGCAATCTGGGTTTGACGTTACCTATGTGCGCAACATTACCGATATTGACGACAAGATCATTCGCCGCGCAGTCGAAAACGGCGAAACCATCTCGCAATTAACAACCCGCTTTATTGCAGCAATGGATCAGGATGCAAGGGCGCTCGGTGTGCAAAAACCGGATCATGAGCCGCGCGCGACAGACTATGTGCCGCAAATGTTGTCGTTGATCGGCAAACTGGAAGGCAATGGCCTGGCCTATAAAGCTACCGACGGTGATGTTAACTATTCGGTGCGGGATTTCGCCGGTTACGGCAAACTTTCTGGTAAATCGCTCGACGACCTCCGTGCAGGTGAACGCGTGGACGTTAATACCGGCAAGCGCGATCCCCTGGATTTTGTATTGTGGAAAGCGTCAAAGGAAACCGAACCAGACGAGGTGAAGTGGGCATCGCCATGGGGCCGTGGTCGGCCCGGCTGGCATATTGAGTGCTCTGCGATGGCAGAGCACTTGCTTGGCGAACAGTTTGATATTCATGGAGGTGGGCAGGATTTGCAATTCCCGCATCATGAAAATGAAATTGCGCAGTCAGAAGGCGCTTCGGGACATCAATTTGTTAATTATTGGATGCATAACGGTTTTATTCGTGTAGACAATGAGAAGATGTCTAAATCATTGGGCAATTTTTTTACGATACGCGAAGTGTTAAAAACGTATGATGCCGAGGTGATTCGTTTCTTTATCCTACGGGCGCATTACCGTAGTCAGTTGAATTATGCCGATAGTAATCTGGACGATGCCAAGAACGCGCTAACGCGCCTGTACACGGCGCTTAAAGAAGTCACGCCGGATGATGCGCCGTTTGATCCGAACGAGACATATGCGTTGCGCACCGTTGAAGCAATGAACGATGATTTCAATACGCCGTCGGCGATCGCCATATTGTTTGATCTTGCTAACGAGGTTAATAAAACTAAATCGGCAGCTTTGGCACGACAATTGAAGGCATTGGGTGGGAATTTGGGATTTTTAACGCGGGCGGCTGACGATTATTTGAAAGGTCGCAGCGCAGGAGAGCGCAATGTTGATTGTGTAGTTGGTTTGTCTGAAGAAAGCATTCAGCTAAAAATCGAAGCGCGGTCGGCTGCAAAGAAGGCCAAAGATTTTTCTGCTGCGGATGGCATACGTGCCGAGCTGTTAGCGGCTGGCGTGCTGCTCGAAGATAAGCCGAGTGGTCTAACCGAATGGCGGAGGACTTAGTTCGCATGCAAAATATAATAACAACTGCGGATAGCAAGATTCACGTCGCCGCATACTGGGAAGACGCCAAGGTTGAGCTGATGAAGCGTGACCGTATTATGCGCAAACTGATTCCGCAATTTGGCGATTTGCACCTGACTGGTCGTAGTGAGCCATTCACGACATTGGCGCGCTCTGTGATCGGACAACAAATCTCGATCAAATCAGCGGAAGCGGTTTGGCAGAAATTTCTGTTAATCTGCCCCAAATGTTCGCCTTCCCAAGTGCTAAAAGCGGGCCACGAACAATTAGCTGCATGCGGTTTATCCAAGCGTAAAGCGGAATATATCCTTGATTTAGCTGAACATTTCAAGGCAAAACGAGTCCATGCGGATAAGTGGGTCAGTATGCCCGATGAGGATGTTATCGCTGAATTAATCCAGATTCGTGGCATTGGCCGCTGGACAGCGGAGATGTTTTTGATATTTAATCTGCTTCGGCCGAATATTTTGCCGTTGGATGATGTCGGTTTATTAAAAGGCATCAGCGTTAATTACTTCTCAGGTGAACCGGTGTCACGTAGCGATGCGCGTGAGGTGTCGGCTAACTGGGAGCCATGGCGTACCGTTGCCACATGGTATTTATGGCGCAGTCTTGAGCCAATACCGGTTGCATACTGAAAAGTAGCAAACGAAAACGTAGTGAAAGAAATGTAGCAAACGGTGGAAGTTGTTCGGTAATGGTTAAAATTACATTATTTTAGGCATTTTCTGATAAGCGTTTCAGCAACAGTTTGCGCAAATACATAGTAGTTACAGATTTGGCGCAGCCTCATGCCTTCGTGGCGATGCGCAAAAACAAAGGAATACCATGAGTAAGACCACATTTCTTGGCTTCGAACAGTCGATTGCCGAGCTGGATGGCAAAATAGAAGAGCTGCGCTTTGTACAGGATGATTCGGCAGTCGATATTTCGGAAGAGATTGATCGTTTATCGAAAAAAAGCCAGCAACTGACCAAAGATATCTACGCCAAGCTAACACCGTGGCAGGTTTCACAGATCGCACGTCATCCACAACGTCCTTATACGATGGATTATGTGAATGAAATGTTTACTGATTTCCATGAATTGCATGGGGATCGCACCTATGCTGACGATCAGTCTATCGTCGGCGGTCTGGCGCGCTTTAACGGTCAGGCTTGTATGGTGATTGGTCATCAAAAAGGTCGCGATACCAAAGAGCGTGCTTTGCGTAACTTTGGTATGCCAAAGCCGGAAGGCTATCGCAAAGCGCTGCGGTTGATGAAAGTCGCAGAAAAATTTGGTCTGCCGATCTTTACCTTTGTTGATACGCCGGGTGCGTTCCCCGGTATTGATGCTGAAGAACGCGGTCAGTCCGAAGCGATTGGACATAATCTTTACTGCATGGCTGAACTCAAAGTGCCATTGATTGCCACGATCATCGGCGAAGGCGGCTCCGGCGGCGCGCTGGCGATCGCTGTGGGCGATGCGGTATTGATGTTGCAATATTCGACTTATGCGGTGATCTCACCAGAAGGCTGCGCTTCGATTTTGTGGAAGAGCGCCGAGCGGGCAGCGGATGCGGCAGATGCCTTGGGCTTGACCGCACATCGTTTAAAAGCAATGGGTTTGATTGACAAGATCGTCAATGAACCGCTTGGTGGTGCACACCGCGATCCCAAGCAAATGGCTGGATTGTTAAAGCGCGCATTGGCAGATACATTGCGTCAGTTCCAAGGTGTTAAAACCAAGGATTTGTTGGCGGCTCGCCACGAGAAATTGATGAGCTACGGCAAATTCAAGGAAATTTCGGCGACAGAATAGTGGCAAATCCGCACACGGTCACCATCACCGAACAGTTTGAGGGCGCGCTGAAAGATATTATTCAGCGCGCTTTTTCTATTTCTTCCAACGGCCGCGAATCACCCGTCGAGACGCTGGCCGATGTTCAGTTCCCATCAGCTATAGCAATCGCTTATAGCGGCGGTCTTGACTCGTCAGTGTTACTCGCATTAGCGGCACAATATGCCGCAGAACATCAGATAAAACTACGCGCTTTTCATGTTCATCACGGTATTAGCCCGCAGGCTGATCAATGGCTGGCGCATTGCGCTGCTGAGTGCCAGCGTCTGGATGTGATCTTTGATGCACGCCATATTGCCTTGCGCAATGCCGATAAAACTGGCGTGGAAGAGGCCGCGCGTAACAGTCGTTATGCTGCTTTGGGCGATATGTGCCGTCAGCATCAAGTGCCACTATTGTTAGCCGCGCATCATATTGACGATCAGGCAGAAACCGTATTACTGCAATTGCTGCGCGGGTCTGGCGTGGCGGGGTTATCTGGCATGGATACAGTGAACGCTGCACCCGCACTGTTGGGCGATGCAACGTTGCTGATGGCGCGGCCATTGCTGGCGGTATCGCGGGCGCAACTTGAAAGTTACGCTACTAACCACAGCATACCCTTTGTCGAAGATGAATCTAATCATGATTCACGCTATGCCAGAAATGCGCTACGTCATCAATTGATGCCGGTACTTAGTCAGTATTTTGTCGGCTTTCAAGGACGCCTGACGCGCACGGCAGGTCACATGCAGTCCAGCCAAAAATTATTAATCGAACTCGCCGCGCAGGATATGGCAGCGTGTGCGGGTAATAACTGTCTCGAGTTGGACAAGGTCCGCAAATTGAGTGCGGCACGGATCGACAACTTGCTACGGTATTGGTTTGGTTTACATGATTTGCGGATGCCTTCGAGCGCTTGGCTGAGCGAGATGCGAGACCAATTGCTGTCAGCAAAAGCCGATGCCCAACTTTGTGTGACCCATCCGGAATGTCATATTCGGCGTCATCGTGATCGGGTTTTTTTGACGCCTCGTGATGATCTGGATCGTGAAGAGATTGATCCCATTCCCTTCCGCTGGACTGGCGAAGCCGCGCTCGCTTTCCCCATCTATGGCGGAAGCTTGCATTTTGAAACGTCGGAGCATGGCGTAGCTGCCGAATGGTTGCGTCAACAACCGTTGCAACTACAGTACCGTAGCGGCGGCGAGCGACTCAAACTTGCCTTCAATCGGCCCACGAAAGCGTTGAAGTATCTTTATCAGGCTGCGGATATTCCAGCCTGGGAGCGAGAGTGTTTGCCAATGGTACTGGCGGCAGGGAAGCTAATGTTTGCTGCTAATTTGGGATTTGATTGCCATTTGCTTGCACCCGAAGGAAGTGGCAATGTGAGTTTGCGTTGGGAGCCGGATAATTTAGCGTTGCGTAAAGTGTTTCCGGAATTGAGGTTGTCTGTGCAGGATGAGAGTTAGTTCAGACCGGCCGCTTCAAGCATGTTTTGCGTAGAAAGGCTATGACTTACCAGTGATAGCTAACCGTTGAGCAGCGACAATGCCCGGATAGGTCCAAACCAACAACTCACGTTTTATCGCTTTGATATCGATTTAAGGTGGCAGAACTAGTCATATATGGCTAGTGGGAGCCACTTTCCAGCCGTTTTAGCTTGTTTTTTAGCCTCTTAAGATGTAAAGTTAGCGGCTAATTTTTAGCATCAAGCACTTATCTTTAAGCCTTTTATCTACAAGCCCACCTCCTTAACCTTATGGCTTTAATCGTTCACAAATACGGCGGCACGTCGATGGGCTCACCAGAGCGTATCAAGAATGTCGCTAAGCGCGTTGCCAAATGGCATAACGCGGGCCACCAAGTCGTCGTCGTTCCTTCGGCCATGTCTGGTGAGACCAATCGTCTGCTGGGTTTGGCAAAGGAAGTCAACGCCAATCCTGATCCGCGTGAACTTGATATGCTGGCGTCCACTGGCGAGCAAACGTCGGTTGCCCTGCTAGCAATGGCATTGCAAGCAATCGGTCAACCAGCGGTATCCTATGCCGGATGGCAGGTCGTGATTAAGACTGACTCGGCGCATACAAAAGCACGCATACGCTCGATCGACGACGCTAAAGTGCGGCGTGATCTGGACGAGGGTAAAGTGGTCATTATTACCGGCTTTCAGGGCGTTGACGATAATGGCAACATTACCACGCTAGGACGTGGCGGCTCGGATACCTCAGCGGTGGCGGTCGCAGCAGCCTTGGGCGCAGTTGAATGTCTGATTTATACCGATGTGGATGGTGTCTACACCACCGATCCACGTGTCGTATCAGATGCGCGCCGCCTCAATACTGTGACTTTTGAAGAAATGCTTGAAATGGCGTCGCTTGGGTCAAAAATCTTGCAAATTCGCTCAGTCGAATTTGCGGGGAATTACAAGATGCCAACACGGGTACTGTCCTCGTTGACTGACCCCCTAATGCCGCTGGAACAAGAAATGGTTTCCGGCACACTGATTTCGTTTGAGGAAGACACAAAGATGGAACAAGCTACCATTACCGGTATCGCCTTTAGCCGCGATGAAGCAAAAATCACCGTAATCGGCGTACCTGATCGTCCAGGTATTGCTTATCAGATACTTGGTGCAGTTGCGGAAGCCAACATCGAAGTCGACATGATCATCCAGAATCAATCGATGGACGGCAAGACGGACTTCACCTTTACTGTGTCACGCGGCGATTACGATAAAACGATGGGTGTACTGGACGATAAAGTCAAAGCGCACGTTGGTTCCGGCAATATTATTGGGGACAACAAAGTATCGAAAGTATCAGTGGTGGGTGTGGGCATGCGTAGCCACGTCGGTATTGCATCCCAGATGTTTCGTACCTTATCGGAGGAGGGTATCAATATTCAAATGATCTCAACTTCAGAAATCAAGATATCAGTATTGATCAACGAAAAGTACATGGAGCTAGCCGTACGGGCCCTACATAAAGCGTTTGAGCTGGAAAAAGTCTAAATGAAATAAATTTAGCCTTTTATGGCTAAAAAGACAGACTTTTCATTGACCAACTTCGTATGAAAAGCTATTATGCGTAGCCTTGCTGCAGCGATATTATAATGTGGCAGCGAGTTTGGAGGCGTGGCCGAGTGGTCGAAGGCACTTCCCTGCTAAGGAAGCATATGGGCTTAAACCTGTATCGTGGGTTCGACTCCCACCGCCTCCTCCAAGAATGATAAGCCCCTGATTCGTCAGGGGCTTTTTCATTTCTGAAATTGATTTTAGCTAAGCTACATAACGGCAAAGTGTTTCCCGCGATCTCAGGCCTTGGGATGGCCGGATAGATTGGCTAAAGCATCGCTGCGGTCACCATCGCGCAAGACACTACCGGAACTATGCAATCCCAGAGTATTTATTGGTGATGTGTGCAAACCTTATTGTTTATGCTATTCTTGCGCGCTAAATCGTGGGTTGTATGATTTCGTTAAATGATAGCGCAGTGTTAGTTTTTCGAAAAAACCCTAAAGCCAACGCATTATCGTTGGCTTTTTTGTGCCTCGCGTAAATAGCGTGAGCCGGGATATCGCGTCGCTAACTAGAGCCTTTCGTTTTAATCAATATTATTCCCCGTTGGGGATTTCAATCAGTATATGAATACTATCTATAGCAGCCAGTCTGAAGATAACGTGAATATTGTTTTTGCTATTGTTACGAAGCAAGATTTTGAAAGTTTGGTAGCGCTGCGAATTGCAGCCATGCGAGAGAGTCTGGAGCGCGTTGGACGCTTTGACCCAATTCGGGCAAGGGATCGGTTAAAAAACGGTTTTAAAGCCGAATACGCGCGTCATATCCTGGCGGATGGTGTGCACGCAGGTTTCTTCGTCGTTAAGCCGACCGATCAGATGCTACTGCTTGAGCATTTATATATACATCCCGATTACCAAGGCCGCGGGATCGGTGCAATAGTGATGCAAAGCATCATTGCCCAAGCGAATGCGCTGGGTTTGCCGATCATGGTTAAGGCGTTGAAGGAGAGTCGTTCCAATGGTTTTTACCAACATCATGGGTTCGAAGAGATCGAGCAAGACGAATGGGACATCTCCTATCGACGTCCAATCGGTACCGAAATATAAGAAGGTGTGTGCGTCGGCATCTGTTGAAGTACAAATTACAGGGACTCTGAATTCGCGCTAGCTCGCGTCTAGCTGATCCGCCAGACTTTCTATGTTTTCATAAAGTTGCACTTACTCATTTAGCAGCTCTTGCTTTATTCTGTGCGTAGCCAAAAAAGTTATATAAATCAAAGTGTTAGTTGCTATATTGAATAGTTCTTAACAGGGTTATTCACAATTTCTGTTGATAACTTATTTTGCTCCTGGGCAGGTTCGGGTTTAACGCGGCTTACTGTTTCCTTCTGCGGTATTGCATCATAAAAATCATAGTCGCACTGGCCCCCGATCTTGCATTCCTGCCCTCAATCTTCGGACCGATGCAATTTGACGTACGCGTCTAACAATGACGACTTGTACACAACTCCTAACAGCTTTGAACGGATGCCATATTCGACCGTTGGGAGTCGTTCGCCCTGATGAGCCAGAAAATGTTCCAGTGCTTGACTCAGTGTCATTTCCGGGGTGATTACGTGTAAGCAATCCTGTTGGAGGAAGTCCAGTGCAGATTTCATTGATATGTCATCTTTATCGAGGATTGCAGATGTCACGTCTTGCAAGGCGACCACGCCGCGATAGTGGTTGCGGTCATCCACGATATAAATATACTTCACAGGATATTGCAGGAACATGCGCGAAATTTCCTGAAAGCTGGCGGTGATGGGAAGCACGGTATTCGCTGGCTTAATCAAATCTCGCATGTGCGTATTGCGTAACAGTAGACGTGCTTTTGCATCGCGGTTGCGTTTGATCGTGATTTCGTACATTGCGGTATCGTCGATGGAACGTGCAACAAAATACGCCACTACGCAAGACAACATCAACGGCAGCACCACTTGGTAACTTAAGGTCATCTCGAAGATCATGAGGATCGCCATCAACGGCGCGCCGGTTGCAGCGGCGAGAAATGCGCCCATCCCCACGATGGCGTAGGCGAAGGGCTCTGACGTGCCACCCGGTAATAACTGGTCCACGCCAAGCCCAACCAGATACCCGATGGCGGCACCAACAAAAAGAGCGGGAGTGAACACGCCACCCACCGCGCCGGAGCCAGTCGTCAGGGCGGTGGCGATGATCTTGAACACGAGTATGACTAGCACTGCGTTCCAGGCCCACGGAGCCTGCAGAGGTGAATGCAATAACGAATTAACCACGCTATAACCGTTTCCCCATACTTGAGGAACCCAAATCGATATAATGCCCACCATCAAACCACCTATACCGAGCCGCAGAGGCATCGACAAGTTGGTTCGCTGAAATGTACGTTTGCTAAGCTGTAGCAGGCGCAGGAACTGCGGCGCGGCGATGCCGCACAGAATACCGAGCGCGACGAAAAAAATGACTTCTGCACCGAAGATAACCGGAAAGATTGGCATTTCATAGGTCGGCTTGTAACCGGGTAATTCACGCATAGTAATATTGGCGACGACCGAGGCGACCAAAATCGGGCCAAAACTGCTCATGGCGATTGATCCTAACACGATTTCAGAAATGAAAAACGCACCCGCAATCGGTGCATTGTAGGCAGAAGTGAGACCAGCGGCGGCACCGCAAGCGACTAGTAGCCGAAGTTGTTGTGGACTAAAGTGCACTATGCGGCCCACGAAGGAGGCTGCCATTGCTGCCAAGTGGACCATGGATCCTTCTCGACCAATTGATCCACCGGTGGCGATGGAGCTCAATGAGGAAATACTGCGCAACAGACTTTGCCGCACCGGGATGTTGCCGTCGCCGATGGAGATAGCCTCCATATAGTCAGACGATGCGCTGACCGTGACCCGCTTCGCCAGCACCAGAAAAATACCAGCAACCACACCGCCGCCTGCGGGAAGCAGCATGCGCGCATACCACGGCAAGCTCTTAGCGATTTCAACCAAAGAGCCGGTCCGTCCCGTGAGCAGTACCTGAAGACCAAGGATGCCGTCGCGAAACGCGATCGTGGCGCACGCGCCTAGAAGACCACTGAACGCAGCCCACAACAGCATTGTATGTTCGTCCGAGAAGCGGAAGCGGCGACGGAACAGAAATCTATATTTCAGGATCGCGCTGAGCATAACTGTAGATTTTTTCGACAAAGATACTTGGCATCAATGCAGGCACCGCACGTTAATCGCTAAGTGCCTGGCGGCATATCAAGTGAGTTTCAATACACGCTTGGCATTACCTGAAAATACAGCATCCAGCACGTCGCCACGGAAGCCAAGCTTCTGATAATCCTCGACGGACTGTCCCATTGGCCGGAACGGGTAAGAACTACCAAACAGAAGCTGATCTTTCATGAAGCCGTTAGCAGCTTCGACATACAAGCTACTACCAGGCAAAAAGATATACATGTCAGGCACGATAAAGACGTTCTCGTAGCGGAAGGCGACGCCGATTATTTCGTTCACACGGGGATAAAATCCGTGATAACAGACGATGGATAAATTCGGAAAGGCGCGCGCCAGGCGTCCTATTGCGGCAGGATCATTGTGATCGAAGTTAGGTGTGGTGGGGCCCGACATCACGCACACAGGTACATTGAGCTGGGCACATACTTCGTAGATGGGAAAGAAAATCGGATCGTCAGCATGGGTTGGAACCGCACCAAAGCCTGGCTCCAGATTAATCCCCTTGAGGCCCAACTCATTGATGGCGCGCTCGACTTCTTTGGCGGCGCCCTGGCTACCCAACGCGTAAGGATCGACCGATCCGATACCGACCAATTCTTTGTATTTATTCGTGATCTTGTAAATCTCATCGTTGCTATGACGAATGCCGGGAATATCACGTCCGACGACAACCGCCGTCTGGATGCCGCTTCCGCGTACGTCATCGACGAAGCCCTTGATCGTTTTCGAGCGGGTAAAGTGCTCATCATTCTTAGCGCCTACGCGGCGGTTTAGCCATTTCACGACATCGTATTCTTTGGTGCCGGGCGTCGCGCCGTAAAAATCATGCAAGAAAGACGGACGGCTGCGCATGTCGATAATTTCGGTTGCCATTGTTTAAGTCTCCTGTGGTGGTCTAACATTTTTTATGGAAAAGCGTTCCTGCATAAATTTTAAAAAGTTATTGCGCGACCTCTGACTTATGTGCACGTTTTGCATAAGCCTCAACAAAGTCGGCCGCGGCCTTGCTGCCGCCCGTAAAAGATTTCATTGCTTCTTCATGTAAAAGCGCCAGTGCTTCCATCTTGACTTCATTGGCGCGCTCGCAATTGACCATGTCGACCAGACGGCGCGGGCGGGGGACATCGATCTCAAGCGTGGCACGCACCCGGGCGGGGATATTGGTCATGATCAGCAGGCGGTCTGCCAGGAAGATCGCTTCGTCGATATCGGTGGTGACAAAAAAACTGGTCCTGCGGGACTCGTCGAACAACCCGGCGTAGTACTCCCACATCAGCTCCTTTGACATGGCGTCAAGACCGCGAAACGGCTCGTCCAGAATCATCACTTCAGGATTGTTGATCATCGCCCGTGCCAGTTCGGCGCGGCGTTGCATTCCCCCGGAAAGCTGTGGTGGATATTTTTTACGAAACGCTGTCAGACCCACTTTGTGCAGCAAAAATTCCGCCAGATCGCGGGCTTGCTGGGTATCTTCCCCACGTGCTCGCGGTCCGAACATGATGTTGTCATAGGTTGTCATCCACGGGAATAATGCCGACTCCTGAAATACGACCAGTCGATCACGCCCTGGTTTGGTGATCGATTTGCCGTTGAGTGTCATCGTCCCCGTTGTGGGCGCTTCGAAACCAGCCAACAGTCGGATAAGGGTACTTTTTCCACAGCCGGATGGACCGATCATCACTGTCAATTTATTGCGCTCAATGGTGAAGGAGCAGTCTTGCACCACCTCTTTGGTGAATTGCCCTGCACCATATGATTTGCTGACATTGTCGACGCAGATTTCCCCCGAGCTGCGGAGTTCTTTCGGAAAGCTAATACCCGTAATAGCGGGATTGACATCGTTGATCATTTGTTTTCCTTTAACGTTTTTTCAACCACGGTGTCAGATAACCGCCAAGTGAGCGTAACAACTCGCTACACGCATATCCGGCGATACCGATACTCAACATACCAACCACAATTTGTTCGTACGAGCCACCAACGTAAGAATTCCAAATAAAAAATCCAAGTCCGCCACCGGATCCACCAGTTTGGCTGCCGCCGCCTGAAATCATTTCTGCCGCCACCACGACGTTCCAGGTAATACCCATACCGACCGATGAACCAACCACGATTGACGGCAGTGTGGCTGGGAGGACGATGCGCCGAAAGATGTCCCACTGCGACGATCCCATCGCTTGCGCCGACTGAAAGTAGCGGATGTCGATGGCGCGCGCTCCACCTACCACATTGATAACGACGGTGAAAAACGCACCTAGAAAAGTAACGAAGGCAATCGATAGCTCCTGTGTCGGCCAAAAGATGATGGCGACCGGAACCCAAGCCAAGGGAGGAATAGGACGCAGGATTTCAAACGTAGGAAAGCTAATACTATTAAAGTTTTTGCTCACTGCCATTAGCAGCCCAAGCGGAATTCCCACCACCATCGCTGCAATAAAACCCGCCAGCACCCGAAATAAGCTGAGATACCAGCTTTGCCAGTAACCCCTGTCATTGAGAAGGCCCGCCCACACTCTGAGCACGGCTGTTGGGGCCGGAATCATTCCGATCCAGGGTAACGAAACCCCCAGCCATTGTTTTGATCGTGCGCCTGCCTCCCAAAGGATCAGAAATACGACCAGCGAGATAGTGGCGCGTAGTCCAGCGCGACTAGGAATCTTTTTTTTCAAGCGCGATGCAATGGTCATGATTTACTCACCCTTCTTTCTCGCCAGCGGCAAAGGATTTCTTAGCTTCTTCGTGGACCACCTCAATGGTTTCTTCCATCAATTGGCGGAAGCGCAAACTTGTCAGCACACCGTAATCACGGGGATGCGGGATATCGACATTAAGGATTTTTTTGGGGCGGCAAGGGCGCGAGGTCATGATTACCAGGCGATGTCCCAGAAAAATTGCCTCTTCGAGATCGTGTGTGATAAAAAATATAGTCACCTTGTTCTTGTAATATATCTCTAGCAGCGCTTCATGCATGACCGATTTGGTAAGGGAATCGAGGGCGCGGTAAGGTTCGTCAAATAGCAGGACTTTAGGGTCATTCATCAGCGCCCTGACGATCTCAACGCGGCGGCGCAAACCAGATGAAACTTCACCTGGAAAATTGTGCTCGGTACCACTAAGACCTGCATCAGCCATCATGCTGCGGGCTTTTTCGTAAATTTCTTTCTTACCCATTTTCCCTTGCATCAAGGGACCGAAGGCGACGTTTTCCAGATTCGATTTCCAAGGAAAAAGTGCGCCGTTCTGAAAGACAACGATGCGGTCCGAGCCAGGCTCTGCCTGCGGTTTTCCAGGCCCGCACAGCATCTCGCCATCGAGAAAAATCTTGCCTGACGAGATACTGTGGAACCCAGCAATCGCATTTAACAGGGTAGTTTTGCCGCAGCCAGACGGACCAACGATCATACATATTTCACCGGCGGGTATATCGAGGGAGCAATGGTCGACCGCCATCACGGATGCACCGTCTGGATCGTAGATCTTCACTACGTCTTCGATTCGGATTGCGCCTCGGGAAGCGGTTTGTATCTGCGTTTGGGTCGGCGCTGGTGGCGGCATTAATATCGTACTCATTTATCTTCCTCCCAATGCAAGCTCGCGGACTCGCCACTGCATCATGTAGTCGCCTATCAATCGAACGAAAGCGCTGGTGGTGTAACCCACTGCACCTAGGGTAATCATGCCAATCACAATCGTTGGATACCGGACCATGGTGTAGGAGGTATTGATCACGTAACCGAGCCCGAATTGTCCCGATACCATCTCGCCAGCGACCAGCGAGAACCAGGCGACCCCGACCGAAATTTGTAGCCCGGTAAAAATGAATGGCATCGCGCCGGGTATGACGACTTCTTTGAATACCTGCCACTTGGAGGCCCCCAGACACATAGCGGCCCGACTATAGGACTCGTCTATCGACTCGACCCCCAGCATGGTATTGAGTCCAGTGGCAAAAAAAGACGCAAGAAAGGTCAGGAAAATAACTGGTGTTTCGGATCCACTGAACATCAGGATCGCGAGCGGAACCCAGGCCAGAATCGGAATAGGACGTAAGGTCTCAAACAAAGGGAATATATATTCTCTGAAACTTCGTGACCATCCTAAAAACAATCCGAGCGGAACGCCCAGCACAGTGGCCAACAAAAACGCAATCGCAACGCGACGCACGCTGACCCAAATGTGTTCGTAATATTCTGGCGTATAAAGTGAAAGGCCATAGATTGGATCTTTGCTAAATAACTCCTTAACGACGACTGTCAATCCGGGCATATCTCGGAAACGAGGTAATTTCCAAACCTCCACCGTGAGATACCAGAGGCCTAGAAAGATCGTGAATCCTAAAAGCATCAAGTAGGGTTTAGGACTTTTTAGCCATTGTGATGCGCGAAACATGGTTAAGGTGAGACCAGTCGGCATCTTTGGCGCCGCGGTAAAAGCGCCGGGGCCACTTAAAGGGTAATGATGAACCTGCGCTGCCACGGTCGAAGAGGCGTTGAACTCTTTGGTGATCATGGTAGCAAAGCGGCTCATCACCACGTCGCCGGTATCCGGTGTACCGGCAAACAGGTCAAGTAATTTTTTCCCGTCAATTCTTAAGACCTCCGTGCGCTCGGTACACACCGTTTCAGCCAATCGACCGGACTGATTGTCGAGTACTGCCGCCCATCCGAACACGTCGCCGGAGAGCATGGTCTTCTCCAAAGGTTGCGATGTGCCGTCACTGGCGGGCAAAGTGTGCTGCACCTTACCCGCAGAAATGACATAGATATCGTCGGGCCGGTCGCCTACTTGATAGATCACATCTCCTCGCGCAAATAACTGCCATTTTGAAAATCGCGCGATGGCGGATAATAAACCGGGCGTAACCATTTGAAACGGCATCGTGCGTCTCAATAAGGTGCTGATTTGTTCCATGTATTTTCCAGGAAGGTAGATGTGGAACCCCATAACGAGGCACTCGCCACCCCTGAGCAACTCTGACTTTATGTCAGAACACGCTCATGGGAGGGTCTTTTACATTCACTTCAACAGGTCAGGGTTTGCCTTTATAGGCCGATTCTGGCAACGCATTGACGATGCCAATAGGTGCGGTGAGTCCGCGTTCTTTCATCACCGCATCAGCGAATTGCGGCATGACCGCCTCGGGACGAAGTGTGGCGACATTGATACTCTTGGCCGAATACAGAAATGTCGCCGAACTATTAATCATGGTCATGATTGATGGCGTAATGGCGTACGGCAAGGTCAAGCGAACAGGGCTTCCACCAACGGCATCGGGATACCTGCCGTACATGGATGACCACAGCATTTTTTCCGAAAATCCAGTGGTCTGCTCCTTTGCCATCTGCGCTACTTCCTGCGCATTTTTCGGATCAGCCAAAAACATCTGAGCATCAAACTCAGCGTTTAGCCAGCCATTGACCACATCCGGCCGCTGCTTGATAAGGTCATAACGCATGGTTAAATACGCACTGTCTTTTTCATCGATAGCGTTGCCTGAAGCGATACGTTTAGCTAATCCTTCCTGCACCAGGCGTGATGCAGTAGGCTCCCAGATTACTGCGGCATTAAGCTTCCCAGCCCGAAAGCCGCTGGTGATGACCTCAATGTTCTGGTTCAGATATGCCGCCGGTTCGATATTCTCTTGTTTAAAAACGGCCTGACCAAAACGATCTGCGCAGCTACCTTTTGCCACGGCGACCTGTTTGCCACCTAACCATTTGATGGCTTCTTTTTGGGTGCCAAAATTCGGGGCGTCTACACGTGCCAGAAAAATATTACATTGATCAGTACCTTGCCCCAGAGTCGCCACGATGCGGATATCGGCAACTTCTTGTTTGGTCACAGTGATGATGGCAGGCATATCGCCGAGGTAGCCGATATGCTGCTTGCCAGCCAGCATGGCATTGACGATCACGGCGCCCTGAAGGCCGACGGAAAATTCGACTGTGGAGCCTTTTGGCAGGTATTTTTCATACATTTTTTTGCCACGCATGATTACACCGGACCAGCTTTCGGTGTAATAGGGCTGATAGCCGATCACCAGGTGGACTGGTTCACCAATCTTGCCGTATTCCAGCTCACCTGCGCTCACTGTGACGGGCGCCCCCTGAAGGCCAAAGAGCGCCATCATCACCGAACAGCGCACGGCACGGACCCAGCAATTCTTCTTGCTCTTCATGTTTGTCTCCATCTTTTTTTAGGACTCACGCAAAATCGCCCTAGCGGCGTAGTACTCTTTTAGCCGTATGGCGTACTGTGTTCGTCGACAAACTCGCCAAACCTTTGCTGGGGCGATTTTGCGTTAGTCCTAATTCTGTTTTTCACCCTTCAGGCGAAAGGTGACGTTAGCGCAGCATTTTTATATCGTTGTCGTCTAACTATTCAACTGTTTGCTACATACAAATTACAGATTTAATACGAACATTTTTTCGCTAATTACTTTGCCTTTGAGAGGGTTAGATGGCGCGTAATCATATTGGCAAGTTGTCGCATGACCAGATAGCCGGACGCGGGATCTTGCGCCAAAATATCCAGCACTTGCGACCCGTTAATCCGGATTACAACCGAATCCTCCAGACACTCCGCTTTAGCGATGCGGCGTGGATGGCGATCAAGTAGCGCAGCCCAGCCAAAGACTTCGCCCTTGTGCAATACAAAACCTGCAGCACTAGTGTGATCATCGCGCCCGATCAAAAAATCGACTTTCCCTGATTCAAGAATATAGACATCGTCGGTAGCGTCGCCAATACCGTATAGTGTGCTACGCGCAGGATGGTGCTCTTGGCGCGCAATCTGGTTAAGTCGTTCCATGGTGTCGGCAGAAACGCCGCCGAATAATGACGCCGTCTGGAGTGCACTGGTCCGGATCACAAACACTTCGCCATCCTCGATCGCAACTTCATAAGCTTCCAGAGGCGCTTCAGCCAGTCCAACTGCCGCCCCAGTCGTAATGTCCCATTGCCACAGGTGTTGATGGCAGGTCAGAACTGATCCATCATAAAATCCTTCATCCAGACAGACTTCCTGATGCGGGCAAATCCCCTGATAGGCGTAATATTGGGTATCAGCATTCGCCACCAATACCTTGATCCCATCGCTCAGGTCAAATGTCTTCATCCCATTGGACGGGATGTCGCGTGCGCTACAAACATGGACTTTGCGCATATCATGGCTCCTAGCTAAATTTATCGTAGCGGATGTTGTTGGTCGCGACACGGGCCTGGAGCAGCATGCGGATCGATGCATCGACGGCGGGAGGCGGTCCAGCCAGATAGGCGCGTACATCTGCGTACCGACCTTGCATGCTGCGACCGGCGACTTCATGCACAAAGCCTTTTTCAAAACGAAGTTGCGGATAGTCGGCAACGACTGAGGCCGGAGCTTCCTCCTCGGACATGGCAACGGTGATGTGTAAAGTCTGGGGGAACTGACTACACAGGTATGCAAACTCATCCAGATAAAATGCATCTTTGGCGCTACGCACACCAAAGAAAACATCGCCGGCATAGCGTGTAAAATAAAGACACTGTGCTGCTCGTGACAGGATCGACATCATCCCGGCAATCCCGCTGCCGCCCGCAATGCAAAGCAGATTTTGCCCGAGATCAGGGTGGAAGGTGGCTTTCCCCAGTGGTCCAAATACCTCAACTTCAATCCCTTCTCGGGACGCACTAAAAAGCCAATCACTCAGCGCACCACCAGGTTTTTTCTTAATCACAAAATCGAGTGTTGTGGCGTGACGCTGATAGTTAACCATCGACCAGGCGCGAAAGCCTTCTACTCCAGGTACTTGCACCAGATAAAACTGACCGGCGTCGAAGTCAACAGGCTCCCATAATTCAATTGAAATTGCCATGACGTCATGCGTCAACGCACTCACCGTCTGAATACGCCCCCCTAAAAAATCTGGCGTACAAGCACCGACTTCAATAGGATGTACAAAGGCCGGTACTTCGAGAACAGCATCAGTAACAGCGCTGCATTGGCACATCAAAAATTCGTCACTGGACTTGATATATTTACGACCGGGCGCTTCCGGCCAATGATCGACCAATTCGCCAGAGATCAATCGGGCCTTACACGTCCCGCACGTGCCACTTCCGCACTCGTAAGGTAAATCGATGGATTTACTCAAGCCACCGTAGAGAATATTTTCTCCCGGATCGGTCGAAAAATAGTGCGCATGATTCCTAGCATTCACCTGAATTTTCATAGGGCCGCCGAAAGCGTGTAATTAAAATGGAATATGAAATCCGAAGCCAATCATCCGGGTTTCAAGATGGATGTTGCGGTCCAGTAGCCTTGCACCAGCAGCAGACAACTGAACCAGATCCGTCATTTTTCCGACCGCAAACAACTCCGTCGCACCGCCATCAAGCGTAGTTCGAAAAACTTGTAGAGCACTGGTTACCTTCGCTGTTTCTCCACTGGGCTGTTCTTCGACTGTATAAACGGTCGCATGCCTGCTCAGCAACGAATGGTCGCTGTTATGTTTAGGCAGATTTCCGAATAACATTGCCATCCCGGCATGGTCATGTTCTAACCATGTCATGTTCTTCCGAATCTCAGGACTGAAGGCGGTAATTGCATAGTGAAATGCGGTGTCGCATAGGGCAAGATAACCATCAAAATCCTTTGCATCCATGCGCAGGCACGTCTTGTAAATCAGCTCCGTAATTTCTGTTCTGGAATCCACAGGTGTTCTCGCTCGCTAAAAGGTTGATCTGGATTGCTGACCTTACTGAAGTCACACTGAAGTGGTTTCGTCAAAGGGGGAACTTGCCAGGCGACCCATGCGCTTGCTCCACTCTGCGTAAAAATGACGCATCCCACCTTCATCGTGAATGGTCATATTTTCTTCCCGCCCATGGATGACCCATTTGCTGTCGGTGCCTTCTCGCATTGCCAATCCTTGTCCGTGTACGCCAAGAAGATCCTCGTGCAGATTGCGTCCAAACGGTCCCCAAATCTGGTTGTGGTCGCGCACGCGCTCAGCCCGTTCTTCCGGTGTGTCGCTCTTTAATCCCAAACCACGAAACTCAATAAGCAGTTTGTTCGGACCAAGTGGAATAGCGGTGTCCATTCGCAGCACTGAAGTTCTCAGGTTATATGTCATGCCGGGAAACATATCAATTAGCACCCAACCGCCAGGAGCAAGACCTGGCCAACCGACGCCGCGCTGTTTGCTGCCTTCGTATGCATCATATTTGATTGCCATTGATCCGACCGATGCGTGACCGTTAGGATATCCGGTGTATTTGCGATCGAAATAGCCGGGTTGAATCATGCCCGTTATCCGATTGAAGTAATGCATGTAGTCGTGATAAAACTCGCTGTTGGTGTCATGCCAAAGCTTGTAGTTGGTATTGACAATCGCTTTGTGATAATGAAACACCTCTAGCGGTGCATCGAGATGCCCGTCGAGAAGTTCCATGGAATCCCCGATATACTCTTTTAGCGAACAACAATCATCATCCGTATTGACCCATACAAAGCCACCGCATGCGACCCCCGTTTTTACTTCGCGTAGTCCCGCTTTCTCGCACCCAAAGCGTTCCTGATACCCTTGCTTGCCGCGAGAGATATCGACGCAATCGCCAGTAGTATTAAACGACCATGCGTGAAAAATACACGTGATACGTTTGGCGTTGCCAACCGGGTCATACAACAAGGTGTTTCCCCGGTGCGGGCAGATGTTATAAAAACTGCGTATTTGCATGTCTTCACCGCGCACTACGATCAGTGGCGCTCCGCCCGGATGGTTGAAGGTACGGTAGTCAAAGGCATTCGGTAACTCAGACTCATGACAAGCAATAATCCAGCATTTGTTAAAAATCTTTTGTTGCTCTTCGCGGAACAGCTGGTCGCTGGTATAGATGGCAGTGTCCACATAATGCGTTGGGGGAAACTGCGGGGTTTCGGTCCATTCGAATGCGTTACGTGCCATGGCAGCTATCTTTCAAAGTTGGAGTATCGATGATCGTAGGGTTGCGTTCAACATCACTGCACCAACCTCAGCATAGTTCGTGCCTGCTCGTTTTATCTTCCGGTCAAGCGTTACTTTCCTGCGAATTTTTGATACTTCTCCTCTACGACGGTCTGCTTCGATCGGGTTTTATTTTTATCAAGATGTTTCGATCTGAAACCTCCCTGCGTGTCATTTTGAAACCTGCATGCTGTTTCGTTCTGAAACCTCACAACGTGTCATTCCGAAACCCGTAAGCAATTTGAATCATTCCACCTTCGAGGAGATAGCCCGATGCGGGATCACCAATGTCGTTACGTCATGGAAATGTCATTCGCGAAGCACTTAGCCTACAAAAGTGCACCGTCTTGTATTGGCTTAAAGATTCGATTGGATTGACGTGGCATTACATTTGCATAGGGACTTCGTGGCTACGTAGCGTTTCTTTATGCGATGGCAGCAGTTGATTAGTTTTTGACACTCAAATCGGAGCCATCAATGTCGGAGTCATCCCCTGTATCAAATATCTTGTCGGAAAATATCGCCGGCCTCGAAATCAAAACCACGACATGTTATATGTGCGCTTGTCGCTGCGGTATTCGGGTCCATTTGCGTGATGGAAATATTCGATATATTGATGGCAACCCGGAGCATCCTCTGAATAAAGGGGTGATTTGTGCCAAGGGTGCATCTGGCATCATGAAGCAGCAATCTCCGGCAAGACTGACGGTTCCACTGTTACGCCGCGCCGGATCGGATCGCGGCAAAAGTGAATTTGACGAGATTAGCTGGGAACAAGCCTATACATTATTAGAGACCCGTTTGGCAGGGATACGCGCGACCGATCCGAAAAAGTTCGCGTTGTTCACTGGACGCGATCAAATGCAGGCACTCACAGGGCTATTTGCCAAGCAATTCGGCACGCCAAATTATGCTGCGCACGGCGGATTTTGCTCCGTCAATATGGCCGCAGGAATGATCTATACGATAGGCGGATCTTTTTGGGAGTTTGGTGGCCCGGATCTAGATCACGCCAAACTCTTCGTGATGATCGGTACCGCCGAGGACCATCATTCGAATCCCTTAAAAATAGCGATTTCAAAATTCAAACGTAACGGCGCCAGATTTATTTCCATCAATCCGGTGCGTACCGGCTATTCCGCTGTCGCCGATGAATGGATACCCATTAAGCCGGGAACCGATGGTGCGCTGCTGTTGGCACTGATTAATGAAATCATTGAGAAAGGTTTGTATGACCGTGAATTTCTGGCGCGTTACAGTAACGCCGGTCAACTGGTCAATCAGCAGGACGGGGATGACGATTTTGGCATGTTTGCGATGGACCCGGAGTCGGACCCGATCAATCCCGATTATCCGCACAATAAATTCTGGTGGGACCGGCTATCCGATAAAATCGTCCCCACCCACACGCCCGGCGCGGATCCCTGTTTGCGTGGCGAATTCGCATTAGCAGATGGCACCGCCGTCAAGCCCGTATTTCAGTTGTTGATTGATCGGGTCAAACAGTACACGCCGGAGTGGGCCTCCGAAATCACCGGTATTCCGGCAGAGACTATTTATCGGCTAGCCCATGAAATGGGCGTTACGGCGCGCGACCACAAGATTCAGTTGCCGATTTCATGGACGGATTCCTGGGGCAAAGAGCACAGCAGCGTCACCGGCAATCCGGTGGCATTTCACGCCATGCGGGGTCTCGCCGCACACTCTAATGGCTTTCAAACGGTACGGGCGCTAGCGATTTTGATGAGTCTTTTAGGAACAATAGATCGGCCTGGCGGATTTCGGCACAAAGCGCCGTTCCCGCGTGCCATCCCCCCGATTGCCAAGCCACCTAAAGGCCCTCAGGACGTTAAACCGAACTCGGTGCTGGAAGGGATGCCGCTGGGCTTTCCTGCAGATCCAAACGACCTTGCTGTCGATGCTGACGGAAAACCGGTGCGTATTGACAAAGCATTTTCATGGGAGCATCCGCTCTCAGTGCATGGATTGATGCATAACGTCATTACCAATGCCTGGCGCGGCGACCCTTACAAGATCGACACATTGCTCATTTTCATGGCCAACATGGCGTGGAATTCCAGCATGAATACGGGTGAAGTACGGAAGATGTTGAATGACAGATCCGAAGATGGCGAATTCAAGATTCCGTTTCTCGTCGTCTGCGACGCATTTCAGTCCGAAATGACAGCGTTTGCTGACTTGATTCTGCCTGATACAACTTATCTTGAGCGGCACGACGTTATGTCGATTCTTGATCGGCCGATTTCAGAGTTTGACGGGCCGGTTGATGCCGTCCGGATTCCTGTGGTAGCGCCGCTGGGCGAATGTAGACCTTTTCAGGAAGTCATCATAGAGCTGGGAGGCCGCCTCAAACTGCCCGCGTTTGTTCATCCGGACGGGTCTCGCAAGTTCAAAAACTATCCTGATTTTGTGGTGAATTATGAGACAGCGCCAGGATCCGGGATTGGATTCCTGGCCGGTTGGCGTGGCAAAGATGGTGAAAAATCGATTTGCGGAGAACCTAACCCAAAGCAGTGGGAAATGTATGCCAAAAATAACTGTTTTTTCCACCATGAGTTACCAGCGTCCTATCAATACATGCGCAACTGGAATAAGGGATACATGGATTGGTCAAAGAGCGTACGCATGCGCCGTGATGCGGATCCGATCCTGATTCATATTTACTCCGAAGTGTTACAAAAGTTTCGACTGGCAGCGCAAGGGAAACGTCCGGGAAAACAACCGCCGGACCATTTGCGCAAGCGCATCGAAACGCATTTCGATCCTCTACCTTTTTATTTTGAACCGCTCGAAGGGCAGGCCTCCGACGCGACCAAATTTCCCCTCAATGCGGTGACCCAACGACCGATGGCGATGTATCACTCATGGGATTCGCAGAATGCGTGGCTGCGGCAGATTCACACGCACAACTACCTATACGTTAATCCGTTGGTAGCGCAAGCAGAAGGTATCGCGGATGGCGACTGGATGTGGGTCGAATCGACTTGGGGCAAAGTGCGCTGCATGTGCCGTTTCAGCGAGGCTGTGGAACCGGGTACGGTATGGACCTGGAACGCGATTGGAAAGGCTGCCGGTTCATGGCATCTTGGTCCGAATGCGAATGAGTCACGCAAAGGTTTTTTGCTCAACCATCTGCTGTCAGAGGAGCTCCCACCGGATCAGGGCGGACATGTGTTTTCCAATTCTGACCCGGTCACCGGACAAGCGGGCTGGTATGACGTCAAGGTACGTATTTACAAGGCAGGACCGGAAGAGCCCAAGGAAACATCACCACAATTTCCGATCGTAGCGCCACTGCCAGGAACCAAAACGTTGCGTCGTGTCTGGCAGGCGTATGTGGCTGGACGGGACGTGCCGCCGAAATAGTACCAAGCGCATATCGACACGGTCGATCGACCATAGAGACGACGTCCCATTCAACCATGAGATGGAGAACAATCGTGACCCAGTTGGCCCTTGTAATTGACCTGAACGTCTGCGTTGGCTGCCAAGCCTGCGTGACAAGCTGCAAGTCCTGGAACACCTCCGGCAGTGCGGGGTACCTAGCCGACGAACGGCCCTACGATGAGAATCCCACGGGCACGTTTTTTAACCGTGTGCAGACCTTTGAAGTGGGCGAGTTTCCGAATACCGAGACCGTCCATTTTCCCAAGTCGTGCCTGCATTGCGAAGAGCCGCCATGCGTTCCGGTATGTCCAACCGGGGCAAGCTATAAACGTAAGTCCGATGGAATCGTGCTGGTTGATTATGACAAGTGTATCGGCTGCGGCTATTGCGCGTGGGCCTGTCCGTACGGCGTGCGTGAACTCGACGAAAAACGGCAGGAGATGACCAAATGCACACTGTGCGCAGATAGGATCGATAATCCGGCGCTCCCAGAAGCAGACCGCCAACCTGCATGCGTGATGGCATGTCCCACCAGCGCCCGCTTATTTGGTGACATTCATGACCCTGATTCCACAGTGTCAATCGCGATACGCGAGCGCGGTGGCTATGCACTCATGCCGGAATGGGGAACCAAGCCATCAAATCATTACTTGCCGCGACGTCGGACCGAGTCAAACCTGCGCGAGGATCAAATTATGCGGGTCGATAATCCCATCAGAATTGACGAGAGATTACCGAAGTCATCGACCACCTTGCCCTCGCTAGACGATACAGTGAGCTGGTAATGAGGTGATTGATCGGTGAATGACAGCAAGTTCCAAATTTTTTGTTTTGCTGGCACAACCACAAAGTAGTTAACAATCTTCTTTCACCTGGAAGGCATCGATTGCTGCGCGCTTGATGTCTTTCGCTCCCGGCCGAAAGGCCGGGGTTTTCAGGAGTATTTCTGATGAATCCCGCTGCTTCCGTCATCTTTCTCACGACTCTAATTGGTGCTGGACAGGGTCTGTTTCTGGCGCTTTACGTAGTCGAGCTTGCCAGCAGACTACAACTTCTTCGAATTGAAAACAGCGTTGTGCTATTTGTCTGTGGCAGTCTGATCGCGCTGTTATTGAGCGCTCTGGGTCTGATTGCGTCGTTCTTCCACCTCGGTCATCCTGAACGTGCGTGGCGCGCCGCCGCAATGTGGCGCACCTCCTGGTTGTCACGTGAAGTCATCGTGTTACCGATTTTCATGGTGTTGTTGGTCGTCTATGGCTACGCGCACTATGCGCAGTGGGAAATGTCGCTGGCGGTAGGCGCGGTTACCGCGGTTATCTGCGTTGCGCTGTATATTTGTACCGGCATGATTTACGCATGTATCCGCTTCCTGCAAGAATGGGCCAGTCCATTGACGTTGCTGAATTATTTTATTCTTGGATGCGCATCAGGATGCTCGCTGGCAACCGCACTGGCCGCGTTCGTTGAGCCTGACCTGACCAGAACCTTTGCTGTCGCTGCAATCTTACTGACAGCAAGCGGGCTAGGGGTCCGTTCCGCCTCACTGGTTCGAAATAAAAGACTGAAACTGAAGTCATCGTTACAAACCGCGTTGGGAATACACCATCCGCGCATCGTGCAGAAATCGCAGGGGTTTATGGGTGGATCATTCAATACCCGTGAATTCTTTCATGGCAAGACCCCGCGCATTTTGCGTTCAGTCAAATGGTTTTTTCTGGTGTTTGCGTTTATTCTTCCGCTGTTCTTACTTCTTTTCGGCCAAAGCACTGCTTCAGCGGCCTTATTCTGCACTATTTTCGTCATTCAATACGCTGGGTTACTGGCTGAACGGTGGTTCTTTTTTGCGCAGGCAAACCATCCACAGAATCTTTATTACCAGACTATCTCTTAAGCAGATTAGACGATATCAAGCGAACGCAGGATCAGGCCAGCGCTGACCAGGATACAAAAAATGGCCACAGCGCTGCGTAACGTGCGTGGGTTTAGTGAATGCACGATGTGTACACCCAGTTGAACGCCGATCAATTCTACGATTGTCAGTACCGCAGCAAGCTGGAAATCGATCGTGCCATACCGGAGGTTTCCCAGCGTTCCAGAGATTGCCGCCAGAATCTGGATCACTTGGCTCGCTCCAATCGCGCTTAACGGCGAAAATCCAAACAGCAGCAATATTGGTACTGATAATGCGGGACCACCGACCCCGGTCAGGCCGGATCCGAATCCGCACACTGCGCCAATCCAAAATAAGACAATCTGTTGCCGTCCAGGATTACCAGAAAATACCGGTGGACGTTGTCCGACGCGGGTCAACCCCGTGTTGAGTCCAGCTACCGCGACCACGCTCGCCAGCAGAAAGATGAGGGTATGCGGGTCTATGCGTGAATTGGCCCATGCGCCAAAAAATCCTGAGATTGCCGCACCTGCGCAGACTGGCCTAGCGATGTTCCAGTCAATACTGCCGCGCCGATGAAACAGAAACGTTCCCAGAAAACCGGTAAAAATAAAGGTCAGGAGTGCGGTCGCCATCGCCGTCTGAACCGGCAGATAGGCCAGTAATGCAATTGCCGGAACCAGCAGTAATCCACCGATCCCGACTGCGCCTATCATTACCCCAACGACGAGCGCAACCAGAATCAGCCATAAACTCATTGGATGAAGGGCTGGTTAGCCACAGGCAAACGCCACCAGCGTGCCAGTGATCAGGGCAGTGACCTGAGTAAGTACACGATAACCAATTGTGTGATCTTGTTCCATGATCGACGAAAGGCCCTTGCCATCAATGGCAAGAATCTTACAAGTGGTCATGCAGGAGGCCGTGGCCAATCGGATGTTGGAGGTTGGTGTCAGCGAGGACCAGCCAAAAACCTGACCCCGATGCAGAATGTCGCCCGCAGATGTCTCGCGACTGCCGAGGCTGATAGCAAAACGTACCATCCCGTCCATAAGAACGTATAGCGTATTGGCATTCTCGCCGATTTTATAGATAGAGTGCCCGGAAGGCCATTCTTCTACGCGACTGACCGAGGCGACTAACGCAAGTTGGGATTCGGACAGGCCTGAGAAAAACTTCGTTTGAGTCAAGATTCCCGGCAGGGAAGCCTGTTGGATAATAGCATCGGGCATATGGGTACTCCCGTAAATAATTCTCAGCATTGAACGGCGAACGGCGCGCATTCATGCCAGCTGCGTAAAACTAAACGAACCCAGCGATTGTGGGAATGAGGTGCACCCCTCAAACTAAAGCAAAAAGCATACCTATGACTGTCGTCTAAAATAAGACACAATCGATAGACCTGACATCCGCTTTTTCCAATCGGCGCGGCTGCAAAATTAGTACCCGTGTCCGTTATTTACTCTCTTTTAAAAGACCCCATTCTCGTCTTCGTATCCATAAAGCTTTCCTGCCGATGCCGAGAATAGCGGCAAGTTCGGCTTCTGTATGCGTGTCCTGATGCAATAGAATCGTTTCTTTGGTGTATTCCTCGATAGACAACGGCACTCCAGAATGATGTGGTGGTGCGTTGACTTTCTCTTCTGACGACGGAATGGAAAGCATATCGACCAGATCGACTGAGGTCAAAACATCTGAGTCAGCAAGAATGACAACCCGCTCAATGAGGTTTTCAAGCTCTCGAACATTCCCAGGCCATTCGTAGTTATTAAGAAAATGAATAAATTCCTGGCTCATTTGACACTTTCTGCCACCCAATTTTTGACAGTGATATTCTAGAAAATGTTGGGCCAGAATTTCGATGTCGTCGGCCCGGTCGCGTAATGGTGGAACTTGAATGGCGATCACGTTAAGCCGGTAAAACAAATCAGCGCGAAAATTGCCTTTTTCCGCCTCTATTTTTAGATTGCGGTTACTAGCGGCGACGAAACGGGTATCCGTTACATAGGTTTGGGTCGAGCCGACCGGGCGCACTTGCCGCTCCTGAATTACACGGAGAAGTTTGACCTGCACGTTTAACGGCATTTCTGAAATCTCGTCGAGAAACAAAGTCCCGCCGCTAGCTTGCCGGATTAATCCCTCGTTGGCCGTAACCGCACCAGTAAATGCCCCTTTCGTATGACCGAAAAGTTCCGACTCCAGTAATTCAGATGGAATCGCGCCGCAGTTGACTGGTACAAATGGGCGCTCGGCGCGTGGACCACCGTAATGCAACGCCTGCGCCACAAGTTCTTTTCCAGTGCCGCTTTCGCCTTGAATCAGGACGTTGGCCTCGGTCGGTGCGATACGCTGAATCATCGCTTGGAGCTTGCGAACATTTTCGCTTTCGCCAATGATTTGGTTCTTGGTATAAACCTTGCGCAACTGCCGCTTCAACACCACGTTTTCGCGCCGGTCCCGCCGCTCGTTCATCGCGCGATCTACAGCGAATCCGAAGTCGTCATTATGAAACGGCTTGATAATGTAATCGACGGCACCTTTCCGTAACGCTTCGATAGCGCTTTCAACGGATGAAAAGCTCGTCATCAGAATGACGGGCAAATCCAGTTCCATATTTTTTACCGCCCCGATAATTTCGAGACCGGTCATGTCCGGTAACTTCAGATCGGTTATCACCAGGTCGAATCCTCGGCTTTGCAGCATAGACATTCCATCCGCACCGGTGTACGTCACTGCACAGTCATAGCCTTTTGCTTCCAATATCCATTTCACACACTCTACGATGCCGCGGTCATCATCGACGATCAGCACACGTTCGGCATGGGGCTTGGTCTCGCATGGCACTACTTTAGAAGTTTTCATAACTCTGGCCCCAAAAGCGGCAGTTCGACCTGGAAGCAGGCCCCGCCATGGGCATTATTTGCAGCGGTAATAAGGCCGCGATGTTCAAGCAGAATCTCGCTGCTGATCGCCAGCCCTAGTCCGGTTCCCCTATTTAACGTCTTGGTGGTAAAGAACGGTTCGAAGATCCTCGGCAATATATTATCTGGAATGCCAGGGCCAGTGTCACTCACCAGTACAACGACTGAATTATTACTTTGAATTTTGGTTCTTACGCTGAGTATTCCGACCCCATTCATTGCGCCTATGGCGTTTTCGAATAGATTCACGAATACCTCCTGCAATTGGCTTAGATTGCCAAAAACCAAGGCGGTGCGATCACGCACAAATTCAACTTTAATCTGCGCCGACCAGCCATTTTCAAACATCACCGAGAATGCCTGTTCAATCGCTTCATCCACTTGAAATCCGGTTCTGGTGGCATCGCCGACCCTGCCGAAATTAAGTAGACGATCAGAAATGCCGAGAAGTCTCTGAACATTGTCGGCTATGTTTGCCAGCCCTTTTCCAAGAAGGGCAGACTTCTTCTCTTGATCCGATCCCAGTATCTGCACCATCGAACGGATTGCAGCCAAGGGATTACTCAATTCATGGCACACGCCTGCAACCATGAAGCCTATCGCTGCCAGGCGTGCTGTTTGTATGTCGGCAACCTCTAAGGTGCGTAACTTTGTTTCGTCAACAATCATTAGGTAAGAGCCGGTCGAAGCCCGCCGCATGATGAGACGTTCATGTACCAAATGATCGTTTTTTGCGGTTCTGATCAACTTTACTTCCTGCGGAATTTGCCAGCACACAGGACCCTGTAACGACGTAGCGTATGCAGGAAATAAGGTCGGAAAATAACCCAGATCATTCAGCCCCGAAGCCACGTCAAGCCCCATAATCTGTTTAGTTAATCCTGCCACTTCACCATCGCTACGAATGATAATGACTGGCCAAGGTAAACTCTCTGCGAAACTGAAAAAATTGGATTCATCAGTTGAAAATAATGCAAGAACGTCAGGTGAATAATCTTTCATCTGGTTGCAATGATGAAACGATGACGGTTGCGGGGATGAGGGGGGAAAGGGAAATGTATAACCTGGACCATTACATATGCAGATAGGCGAAGCGCCATTGTTACCATCTTGCAATGCCACCATCGCTGTCGATTTAAAGATGTCAATTTGTCCCCCTTTTATAATTCTGTTGTATTACAACGAGGCGTACTGCCTTGCTGTCCGTCACTATGCTCGCTCTTGTGGCGAACTGGGAAGGAATGATGAAAGCCGCCGGGACCTCGTATTGCCGATTGCGCGACCAAGCCGAGCATCATAGAAATGATTCACGTCGGACTTTGTTAAATTGCTCGGCAGCACCGCGCAATTCGACTCACTCATCAATCTTGCCTAAAAGGCTATTTTATGTGTAGTACCAGCCTACCATATTGATATTTTTGCATCCAGTTAAAACGTATTCTAAAAAGATCGATGCTTTGCCATATATTTGTTAGACGACCCTTCCTGAATTTGAAATGTTTGAATTGCAAAGGGATACGCGAAGTTTGAGCGCTTAATGAACGGCGGGTTAAGCAAGAGATCATCATGTGTAGCGTTAGCACAATCCCCCGCGTCAACCGCAAAGCGCATATTGGCTATCACGCGTTCGGAGATCATCTAATCGCGGCGTGCGACAGTTTCGGTGTTTCGAAATGAAACGGGGGGCGGTATCGAAATGAAACAAATCGAAGAAAAAATTCGCCCTATTCTTCCTATTCTCTCTATCTATCGCGGTAGAAAAATGGTGCGCCCAGTGTCCACAATACTTTCGGCAATCAGCGCTGCGGCCAATGTATTGGACGGCAATTTGTGTGGTCTGGCACGAAATATGCTGATGGGAGATACTTTTTATCGACTTATAAAGCAACGATTCGGACATTTACCAATCCAGATCAGGGCGGAATAGCGTTGATTAAACTATCTGTTTTGAACAGGGGAAAAAGCTGTACTTAAGGTATCGCCAGTGAAAGTCGCGTTGACGTGCGCGGAGCTAATATAAAAACGACGAAAAACCCACATTAATCTGATTAATCCTGTTGTTCCAAGATCGTATCCTAGAAAGAGACTGTCATGACTTACACAAAAAAATGGTGGGCACGAGCAGCTCAAAAAACGCTATTGGCGTCACTCTTGTTATTGCAGGGCGAACACTTCGCGCGCGCCGGTGATCAGGGGTACGGCAAGGTAGGTCAGCCAGTGCATCTGGTTGTGGGCTATCAACCGTATGACACTGTTTCTTACTCCGCCGCTGTCATCCGAGGCTTAGCGCTGTGGAAAAAATTCCTGCCAGCCGGAAGTGAGGTCGAATTTCAGGCAGGACTTCAAGGCTCAATTATCGTCAACCAAATGTTGGCTGGTAAACAGCAGATTGGCTATTTGGGCGATGTGCCAGCGGTGTTGGTGACTACCAAAACTGAACAAGCGAAGGTCAAGCTCGTCGTCAATACCGGTTTTTCCGCTGGCCAGCGATGCAACGTCATTATGGTACGTGCCGACGCACCGGATTTCAAGACATCGCAAGACGCGATCAAATGGTTAGATGGCAAGACGATTGCCACCCCAAAGGGTAGTTGCGCCGACCGTTTTTTGGGTAATGTGATCGACAGGACCCACATCAAGCCTGACGCAATAATGAATCAATCGCTTGAGGTATTGAGTACCAATCTGCGCGCCAAGAAGCTTGATGCGGTTGCACTGTGGGAGCCAACTGCCTCAAGAATTGGTAATCTGGTGGGGGAGGGCATCGCAAAATACGCTATCACCGGCTATCCGTTTGATATTCCTGATTCAGGATATATCGCCATGCGAGACGATTTCATGACGCAGCGACCTGATGTCGTGAAGGCCTGGGTCAAAATGGAAATGGAGGCGCAACGCTTCATTCTGGACCCGAAAAACCAGTTAAAGGTAGCTGAAATAGTCAAAGGGCAAACGACGGGTATTACGTTACGGATGGCGTGGTTTTCAATTTATGGCGCGATTCCTGTTACAGCCGGAGGTAGCCCTATCAGAGATGAAAAACCATTTGTGTTCGACGAGCGCGTACACAAACAGTTGAATAGCATCTATACATTCCTTCACCAAAGCAAAGTGATTAATGTGGGCGAGGCACCAGCAGGGTCGCTAGATGACTCTGTCGCGCGAGCAGTGGCGAATGAAGCCGGTACCTCACTACCATTGGGGAGTATCAAAGCCCAAGATATTGCCAATGCACCTAAGTGAACGCATCATTTTTTAGTGAGCTCATTAGTGCAATCATTGAATTTGCTTTCATGTGAAGGTAATGCCAGTGGCGTTGAGAATAACGGGTATGAACGCCAATGCTCAAGCCGGGCCGATGCTTGGAACACTGGCTTGGAGTAGTCGTTTGCAAAGGATGCCGATAAGCGCTGATTTTTGGCGTCGCTTATTGGGAAACCTGTTCATGTAAAAGCGGCTAACGACAATGCACGGTTGTGATTCTGGCGTTGGTTCTACTTCAGAAGCCGACGAATTGCAGGCTTCTACTTGTGAATGATAGTACAAATTAAAGTTTGTTATATGCAACATGAATATGAGATATCACCACAATAAAGCAGACGATTTTTGTTGCACTGCGATATAGTGCATCTGTCTCCTCCAACACCTCATAGGTTTGGATTTAACCCACTAAATTATTTTGGTGGGTTTTTTTTTGCCTAAATGTTTTTAATGCAGCACGTTTTAAACATTTTTGATGAATTTGACCTTGGCTTTACGCTCAATCCACTAATTCATAAGAATTCCGTAACAACATGATGGTCGTTATCGCCAGAACCTGATAGAATTCGGCCCTGTCTTGAGTGGGTATGTATTAACATTTTTGATTCTCTTTTAGAGGCAAGCTTGCATGAAATTGCAAACTGCCATTATCAGAAGATGAAAGGCTTGGTTTTCTGAAAATTTGACTCATCGCTGTAACGTTAGGTAGAATGCGGACTTCGTGTTTTTCTGAAACTGGTTAAGCAGCCGCATCAAATGCAGTTGTTTAAGAAGCGAGTCAAGCGCTAGGCATAAAAAGCGTTACTCACGCTCAAACGTTAAGCTGAAACGTAAAAAAGCAAAGCATCGAAAGGATCCAGAAAACGGGTCCTAACAATGCCCGAGTGGTGAAATTGGTAGACACAAGGGACTTAAACTAATTTGAGCCCTCTTGAAGAAATTCTTGAGGTGAAACTCGTCAAACTCGGCGAAGGCCCTGGACGGAAGTCCGAGCTAATACCGAGCCAAGCCCTCCGACGAAAGTTTGAGGGAAGGTGTAGAGAGCAGACGGCGAGCACCTAAAGTCGCAAGACCATGGTGAAGGCGTGCTCCAGACCACGAACAGCGCTTGCGCTGGCGGCTAAAGCCGAAGTGGTAAGAAAATCCCTCGACTTAATCGTCGTACCGGTTCAATTCCGGTCTCGGGCACCAAGACACTAGCAGTAGATCAGCATATAACGCCGCAAACCTAAGCCCAGCTTGGTTTTGCGGCGTTTTTGCTTTGTATCTGAATCTGTTGAATACTAGTAAAAATACCTAACTTACAGGGTCCAACTCCCCATATTTTCTCCATCGACTCTTACGTTTAGCGGAAGATCATAGTCGTACGAAATGAGCGTCCTACATTTCAGATCTGCTGAAACCTAATCATCCAGTGCCCGGGACCCGAAAAGTACTGTGGCAGTGATATTGGCGTGATCTCAGGCGGAATCGCGCTATTGGATGTGAACGATGACCGGGCCTTCTCCCACGATCGGCGGTTTCGCGTGGCTATTCGAAGCATTTTTCTGAATCCAGTCGCGCGCAACTTTCAAGCTCTCTTCGGCACCGGTCTTATCCTTGCAAACAGTCCTGCCGCTCCGCCATCACCATGGCGTAGAAGTGTGTAGCTCACGAGACCAGACACTTTCCTTAAGCTGGCTTCGACGTCAGCTTTGTGTTCTTCTAAACCATCGAAAAGCTGTTTTGCGCCGGGTCCCGAAAAGGTTCTTATTACCGCATGCATATTAATCTCCTTTGTGAGTGTCCGTCCTGGTGCCAATCTAGATCGGCTGATAGTCACTATCAATTTGGTTCAGTTCATATCTTCAGAGCGAGTTAACATTCGACATCACTGAAGCTGCGCCGTCTGTAGTGCAAGGCTTTCGTCGGACGTGGCACGAGGGTCTTGCCAGCGCATTTGTTTAACATAACTGATCGCGGACAGTATTCAAGCGGAGTGCTCGGGGGAAAATAGTATTAAATGATGTCAATCAGAAAATGGATTACTCGATTGTCTAGTGTGCTTGGAATCAACACGATTGCTATTTTTTATTATTTCTAATAATGGAATAGTTAATTATAAAATACGCTATTTATTGTTGATCGGAGAGGCTTTACACTTACTACTGTTGGTGGACGAATCACACAAGGGCATCGCATTTTGGTGTGCAGTGTATGGAAGCGATAATGACGCTCGTTCATTGATTTAGGACCCGAACGGTGTACTTATCTGCTTTCACCGAATTTTGTGATACCCATAACTTTATGGAGAAATAACATGAACGCCAAACCATTGATCGCTGGTTTGATTATTTTTGCTGCCGCTGCTGGGAGCGCTTTTGCTGAGGCACCATATCCAGCAAATGATCATTCTTCTTCAACTAAAACCCGTGCGCAAGTCATTGCTGAGTTGGCAACGGCACGTGCGCAAGGATTGATGGATCAAAGCTATACGACTTATCCGATTCTTGAGTTTGATAAGAAGACGACGAGCGCTGAACAGTAAGTTTGTCTCGAAATTGACATTACTTTAAAACTGTATTCATTTCGATTTAAGAATGTCGCTTGTAAATAAATGCGAAGAGGCCGCGCCTAGCGAGGCCTCTTTTTGTCATTGTGGAACAAAGAAGTCGCACGAGACGTGCGTGGTTATGAGAGTGTCGCCAGGAATCCGCTAATCTTGCTGCGTCGATAAGCGTGTTAACGACACCGATCAAAAATCAAAAAAAAACGAATCAACACCATCGACCTAAGTGCAATACTAGATAGTGACCGAAAAAATCTAGTAATAATTAAAGCGAATTGAACGGCGCATCTGCCAGCAGCGCATAGTAGGGATCGTCGGGCTTGCTTCCTCCGCGTGGCTGTCTGGTTTCACCAAAGCGTTGCGCTTCAGTCAGCTCGGGAACGACTGCCTGATTGATCCAATCATAAATAACGGTGCGTGCTGCAATCCGCCAATTGCCATCGCGCTTTTCAAATCGGTCTGCATAGCGACCGCATAAAAGCATTTCACGCTTTTGACCCTCGGCATTTCTGTCTTCTTGCAGCGCCTGAAAATAGCTTTCTACTGCCGCTACATCGTCGTGTAATTGGATAGAAATATTGCCCAGCATGTGCACCATTCGACCACCGCCCTTCAACTTCTCGAGCGCCCAATCAATAAACCCGTTTGCACTTCCCTGATAGGGGCCGTGACGATCTGTCGCATCATGCCAATAAGCCGAGCGCAAGGCCTCCTCGTCCACCCGATCAATTCCACGACAATAGCGAAAGAGACATTCCCGGATGGCTTCACGATCCAGTAATCCTTGTAATCCTTGTAATCCCTGTAATGCATGTAAATCAATTTGTGAAGTCATAAAAACACCTCCTGGGTGGAAATTGAATAGGGAGATCTGTTGGCATCTCAGCGCGGTGCGGATACGCACTTTTTAAAGTGCATCAGCAGTTCTAAGCGCTTTATGCAAGTGAGTCCAGGCCGGACCGCAAAAGTACCGTCGCACCTGCAATATACGACTGGGTACGCGGTGATCTTGCGGGGCCAGGTTAAATCACATCCGCGATAATCAAGCGCTCGATTGATTGCTAACCTGTCGACAGGTAATCTAAAAAAAGCGCGATTGTGACGAATTATCTTCTATTAAAAAATCTGTAGAGGGCAGTCGTACGCAGATGCGTTCAGCAGGATCCGCCCTGCATCGCGCATGCAGACGGATTCTTAAGCTGTTATTACCATCAGGGAGCATGCATGAATCGAGAAGAGTTGGATGAAGATCGCGCGTTCCGTGCAGAAGTGCGGGCGTTCTGTTTAAATAATGTGCCAGATACCATGCGAGCACGCGTCAGATCAGGTATGCGTCCAAGCATACCGGAATGGCGACAATGGCAACAAACTCTCTTCCGTCACGGTTGGGGCGCGCCGTCGTGGCCAAAGGAGTGGGGTGGGACTGGTTGGTCGCCGACACAACTCCATATATTTGAGCAGGAAGCCGCACGCGCCGATGCGCCTCCGCAATTTCATCAAGGTCTTGAGTTGATCGGGCCGATCATTTTTACGTTTGGGACGACAGAGCAGAAAGCACGCTATTTGCCGCGTATTTTGTCGGGTGAAGATTGGTGGTGTCAGGGGTATTCTGAACCTGGTGCGGGATCGGACCTTGCCGCGATACGGACTAAAGCGATACTGGAAGACTCCGAATACGTCGTTAACGGACAAAAACTCTGGACCAGTTATGCGCAGGCCGCGACCATGATGTTTTGTCTGGTCCGGACGGATAGCACAGCCAAAAAGCAGGCAGGCATCTCTCTTCTTCTGATTGACATGAAAACGCCTGGTATCAAAGTCAGACCTATTCTGACGCTGGATGAAGAGCATCATGTCAATGAGGTGTTTTTCGATGATGTCAGAGTGCCGGTGGCGGATTTATTAGGCGAAGAGGGAAAAGGCTGGAGTTATGGAAAAGTCCTGCTCGACCGGGAGCGTGGTGCAACCGCGACCTTGAGTGCGCGTCTTGCAAGACAGTTGGAATACGTGCGCGAGCGCGCTGGTACAGCGATGCAAGGACAGACCCCGCTAATACAAAATGCCGACTTTAAAACAAAGTTGGCGCAGTTGGAGATTGAAGTCATTGCATTGGAATATTTAGGCTTGCGCACGCTGGCCGACGTTGTTGCAGGGATTGATTCTGGTCCACGTGGATCGATGATGAAGGTTCGCTGGTCTGAACTTTTACAAAAAATCACCGAGCTATGGATTGAAACGCTCGGTTACGGTGCGGCGCGTTTTGAAGCGCTCGATCCGGTTGGCGCAGAAGATATTTACGCGTCGTCAGGGCCGATGATGGGCTATTTATACAGCCGCGTGACGACAATTTACGGCGGATCAAACGAGATCCAGCGCAATATCATCGCCCGTCGATCTCTTGGCTTGTAGGAGTAAATGCATGAACTTTACGTTATCGCACGAACAGCAATTATTGCAGGACAGCGCCGCCCGTTTTGTGCGGGAACATGGCCGTTTTGAAGACTGGCAGAAAGCCTGCGTCGACAAGCGCGCATATATCAAAGAAAATTGGCAGAAAATGGCTGAGCTCGGCTGGTTAGCGATCAGCGTGCCAGAAGACCTGGGAGGATTGGGGGGATCGGCCATTGACACCATGGTACTGATGGAACAATTTGGTAAAGGGCTGGCACGTGAGCCTTACGTCAGTACCTGCATCATCGGCAGCACGTTGTTGCAACATGCTTGTAGTGAGATCAAAGAACAGCGACTGAACGCGATCATGATGGGAGAGTGTCGCATAGCGCTAGGTTTAGGCGAACCGCTGGGCCACTTTAACCTGGAATATGTTGAGATGACCGCCAAGGCTCAGTCCGGTCGCTATCAACTGTCAGGAGAGAAAAGTCATGTTCCCGACGGCAGTACAGCGGACTGGTATATTTTACCCGCCCGTACCTCGGGTGCGGTTGATGATCCCGATGGCATTACCTTGTTTTTAGTATCGGCCAATGCACTTGGTTTAGTCCGGAAGAATTTTCGTAGTCCAGATCAACGTCATGTCAGTAGTCTGGTATTACATAATGTTGCAGTGTCAGATACCGCCGTAATCGGTACCATTGGCGGTGGTCTTGCACTACTGGAAATGGCGGTCGATCATGCCATCGCAGCGAGTCTGGCTGAGGCACTTGGCATCATGGAAGCAGCTTGCAGCGTGACGCTCGACTATCTCAAAACACGTCAGCAATTTGGGGTCACGATTGGATCATTTCAGGTATTGCAACACCGTATGGTGGATATGGTGATTGCCTGTGAAGAAGCACGTTCAATGACCTATTACGCCACCGAGAATTTATCTAGTCCCTCACACGTACGCACGCGGGCGATCTCTGCTGCTAAAACGCGGGTTGGACAGAATGCACTCTTCGTTGGACAGCAAGCAATACAACTGCACGGTGGGATTGGCACCAGCGATGAACATATCGTCAGCCATTATTTGAAACGACTGGTGATGTTTGAGCTCAGTTTCGGTAATATCGATTTTCATCGACAGCGTTACGCCTCATTAGGCACTGCTTGCAGCGACCAAAAATAAACCAGGTAAAAGGTCACAAAGGCATATTAAAACAATAGAGAGGAGATTGACGAATGGATTGGAACTTAGGAGACATTCTGGATGCTGTCGCAGCCAATATAGATGGCGAGCGCGCGGCGCTGGTGCAAGGCGATCGTATTATTACGTGGCGCGAGTTTGATCAACGCAGTAATCGGGTCGCACGTGCAATGATAGCGGGCGGGCTGAATCCAGGTGACCGTGTAGCGTTTGTGTCGCGTAATCATCCCGGCTACCTGGAGGGATTGTCTGCTTGTCTTAAAGCCCGTCTGGCCCATGTCAATATCAACTACCGCTACCGCGCTGAAGAAATTGGTTATGTGTTCAAGGACGCGGGTGTGCGTGCAGTTTTTTTTCAAAAAGAATTTCAACCGCAAATGGTGGCCTTGCGGAGTCAATTTCCTGATATCCAGCAATGGATCTGCATTGATAGTGATGATCAACCCGACAGTTTATCATTTGAAGAAATGGCAACGCAAGGGAATGGGACGCCGTTATCCATCAAGCGCTCCGGCGACGATTTTTTGTTGCTCTATACCGGTGGAACCACCGGCATGCCGAAAGGTGTCATCTGGCCAGGCGCAAAATATCGAGAGTGTCAGTTAGAGTCGCCACTACTAAAAAGCCGCCCCAACAATCTTGATGAACATATCGCTATGTTGCGGGCCATCACTTCTCCGAGCCGCTTGATTCCTGTTTGTCCAATTATGCACGGCACAGGATTGAATGCGTCGCTGGCTGAATTGTTTTGGGGTGGAACGGTTGTGTTGTTGCCGTCGCCGTCTTTTAATCCTGTTGAGTTATGGCAGGTTGCGGCGCGCGAGAAGGTGAATAAGGTCTTGATTGTTGGTGACGTATTCGCAAGACCGATGTTGCGCGCGCTTGATGAGGCATCTGAACCATATGCCTTGGACGCTCTGCAAGTGATCAGTTCAGCAGGGCTGATCTGGAGTCATGACATCAAGCGGGGATTGTTGCGTCACTTGCCACAACTTGCGCTGGCAGATAATTTTGGCGCGTCTGAAGCTTCAGGTCTCGGATTTTCCATCACCACCGTCCAACAATCGATTACCACCGGCAGTTTCCACGCTGGTGCAAGAACCGTGTTGATTACCGATGATGACCGTATTCTTGGGCCCGATCAGCCGGGTGAAGGCATGATTGCGCGTGGCGAACCATTGCCATTGGGGTATTTCGGCGATCCCGAAAAAACTGCTTCAGTATTTCGTTACATTAATGGCGCGCGATATGCGGCTCCGGGTGACTGGGCGCGCCGTGACGAGCAGGGCTTTATGCAACTGATTGGTCGCGGCAGCCTGGTGATTAATACCGGCGGTGAAAAAGTATTTGTCGAAGAAGTGGAGGAGGCTTTGAAATTATTGCCCGATATCGATGATGCACTTGTAGTCGGGTTGCCAGATGAAAAGTGGGGCAGCGTTATCGTGGCGCTTGTCAAATCGCGCAGCGGGGGCGAGTTAGATAAAACCCTGGCACATCAGCTTTCGTCGTCCCTTGCTGGCTACAAGTTACCCAAAGCCATTTTTAGCCTGGATATTTTGCCACGTAGCGACGCTGGCAAAGGCGATTATCAGACCGCACGAAAAATTGCTACGAGATGCATGGCAGAGCGCGAGACCTTACATCAGCAAGGCTGAGGCGGATCGTTATGACGTTGGCTTACGTTTGATACGTATGTCACGTATTCAGCAACGCACTGCAAAAAATTACTCATGGAGAACACAATGACTTTTATTACAACCGAGATTGTCGATCACATTGCCGTTATTACGATGGATGCGCCACCGGTCAATGCGGTGTCCCCGGCATTCATGACAGAAATGATTACGGCCTTTGACATGATTAACGATTTGGACGATATCCGTGTTGTAGTGCTCACTGGAGCGGGCAAGATTTTTTCCGCCGGCGCAGATATTAAGGCGCGTGCCACACTTGTCGTACAACCAGGTGATCGTTGGACCAGTGCGCGTCTCGCACGCGAAATGAGTTATTCAATCCTTGAGTGCAAGAAACCTGTCATTGCTGCCGTGAATGGTCCCGCGTTAGGCGCTGGGTTAGGGATTGCGGCATCATGCGATATCTTGCTATGTTCAGAGAATGCGTGTTTCGGCTTGCCCGAGGTAGATGTTGGATTAATGGGTGGTGGAAAGCACGCCATGCGTTTGTTTGGTCACTCGCTATCGCGCCGTATGATGTTCACCGGATATCGCGTACCGGCGGCGGAGCTTTACCGACTTGGTATTGTGGAGACCTGTGTGCCACTGGATCAGTTAATGCCCGCAGCGATGGACATGGCCCGGATCATCGCATCCAAGAGCCCGATTGCCAGCCGTACCGCAAAAAATTCGGCGGCGACGATCGAGAACATGACCTTGCGCGATGGCTATCGCTTTGAACAAAATATGACCGCAGAATTAGGTCGAAGCGAAGATGCTAAGGAAGCCATGCGCGCCTTCTCTGAAAAAAGAACACCTGTGTTCGTCGGAAGATAAGTACCTTATTACACAGCGCTTCACGGCTAAGTTATCAAGACAGATCAATCGTCAAAAAATAGCTAGAATAAAGTTTCTCCCGCACATGCTGAAGATTATTCTTTCATCAGTATATCGCGGGAGATAATTGTTTTTTACGACGAAATTAAGACGCCTGCTAATACCAGTTACGGTATTTCTACATCAGGTAATTTCAAATACCTCATACATTGGACCCGTGTCCGTTCGCGTACCGTTGGCGACGGCAATGACTTTATTTAGCCATGCATATTGCGGCGCTTCGGTTTCGAAGGTCAGACTAGTGCGAGCGTAGACATTTTCATATGGTTGCGTTTCTCTCTGAATGAAGCGTTGCATGTTTTCTGGAGATGCATGCGCCAACCCTCTATATCGCAGAAAAATCAGCGCATCATCACTCGTCTTCAATGTCGTCCGTACGTCGATTTCCATGACGCCATCGCTACGAAAACGCACCCAGTCGGCACCGTCCGGCAACACCTCGCCGCGTAATCTATCTCCCTCAAATCGGCCGCCATCAACTGGCGCAATGATACGACGACCAGTTGGTACGTTGCCGATAGAATAAATACGGTCATACGCCACCTCTAAATACATGGTGAACAAATGTCTGGATTGCAAAGTTTTAATCGATTGCATGGAAACCTCATAAAGATGATTGGGTATTACGGTTTTGTTACTACGGCTTGTTGACATGTAACGGTTAAAGATGGGGTGAGTGACCACTGAACTCATCCACCATCAAAGCTATTGCGGTTGCGGTTGCGGTTGCGGTTGCGGTTGCTGTTGCTGTTGCTGTTGCTGTTGCGGTTGCGGTTGCGGTTGCTGTTACAGGCGCAGCCACCTTTGACGTTGCAGTTGATTTTGAAGTGGCACTTGACCTACTCCGACATTGGCGCTGCCAAGTTTTTCGGCCGTTAGTCGGGAATTGTTGGAAGACATGTTTGAGCCGAAGGCGAGTTGGTCTTTCAACCCGACTGACGGCCGAAAAATTTGGGAACCCGAAGGGCAGCGTCTCTGCGGTCGCCTTCTTTTTGGTTACTCTTTTCTTGGCGAAGCAAGAAAAAGTAACTAGCTGTCGGGCTACCCCCGACCAGCACCCACGAAGCATTAACCGTGTTAAGTAACGAAGACCGTATTTGCCAACTGTCGGGCCACCTTAGACCAGCATCCAAGGAGCACCAACCGCCTCAGCAACCAACCAACCAACCAACCAACCAACCAACCAACCAACCAACCAACCAACCAACCAACCAACCAACCAACCAACCAACCAACCAACCAACCAACCAACCAACCAACCAACCAACCAACCAACCAACCAACCAACCAACCAACCAACCAACCAACCAACCAACCAACCAACCAACCAACCAACCAACCAACCAATCAACCAATATCAACATTCAATTGTAATAGACAAAAAATACCATTAAAAAATACCTGACACCTACACTGTGATCCCAATTACGGATGTGATATTCATCAGAAATCGACAGGTTAGATTGCCCAATTCCCATTCAAATGGAAAAATGAAATAAGACTGTACCAACACCATCGTTGCCGCCGTACAGCATAACCGTATTCGTGAATGCCACGCATTGAACCAATCATCAAAAGTATAAAAAACGACGACCAACAATTTCAACCGGAGTCCCCTATGCACGGGCTAATGCAACAGCAAGAACTCTTAATCTCCTCCCTGATTGAACACGCAGTAGCATTTCACGGCGATACAGAGATTGTCTCCAATATGCCCGAAGGAGGGCAGCACCGTACCAATTGGCGCGGCATTCATGGACGCTCAAAGCAACTTGCTAATTGTTTGAAAGCGTTGGGCGTCGGGCACGGCGCACGTGTAGGAACCCTCGCATGCAATACCCACCGCCACCTGGAATTATATTTCGGTGTATCCGGTATTGGCGCGGTTCTACATACGGTTAATCCCAGATTATTCCAGGAGCAGATCGAATATATCGTCAATCATGCTGAGGATGAATATCTGTTTTTTGATATTTCATTTGCCGCACTCGTTGAAAAAATTGCACCCCAATGCCCCACTGTGCGTGGCTTTATTGCGATGACTGATCGCCAAAACATGCCCGATATCGACGTCAAGAATCTACTGTGTTACGAAGACTTGCTGGCGGCGCAGATTGATCGCTACGATTGGCCGCAATTCGATGAAAATACCGCATCCTCACTTTGCTACACATCAGGAACCACCGGTCGCCCGAAGGGTGTTTTGTATAGTCATCGTTCGACAGTTTTACACTCGTTTATCGTCTGCGCAAAAGATGGTCTGGGCCTCTCCGCAAGTGATGCCGTTTTGTTGATAGTGCCCTTATTCCATGTCAATGCATGGGGAGTTCCCTACGCAGCAGCCATGTGTGGTGCAAAACTGGTATTGCCAGGACCAACGCTTGATGGGGCTAGCATCTACGGCTTATTACGTGATGAAAAATGTAATTTCTCACTAGGCGTGCCCACGGTCTGGCTTAGTTTCCTTGATTATGTTGAAAGCCAGCGAGCAGCGCTAGACCTTGAAGAGATTAGGCTTGCACGCGTAGTGATCGGCGGTTCGGCCGCACCACGCGCCATTATCGAAAAATTCGACACGCTATTTGGTGCTTTCCTCATACAAGCATGGGGCATGACCGAAACGAGTCCACTTGCATCGATTGGCAATTTGCTAGCGAAGCATCGCGATTTGTCACTAGAAAAGCGCTACGACTTGCAGTATAAACAGGGCCGGGCAATCTATGGCGTGGGTATCAAGATCGTCGATGAAAAGGGCGATTCTCTGCCACATGATGGCAAGGCGTTTGGTGAGCTGAAAGTCCGTGGCCCGTGGGTCATTGCTAATTACTACAAGTCGGAAGAAACCACCCAACTCGATGCAGATGGATGGCTAACAACCGGCGACGTCGCGACGATTGATGGCGATGGTTATATCCAGATTACCGATCGGTCAAAGGATGTCATTAAGTCGGGCGGGGAGTGGATTTCTTCGATTGATCTTGAAAATGCGGCGTTGAGTCACCCTGCAGTTCAGGAAGCCGCTGTGATCGGTGTTAGTCATAGCAAATGGCAGGAGCGACCGCTTCTTATTGTCATTAGAAAGCCAAATATGGCGTTAGCCTCGTCGGAAATGCTGTCATTTCTTTCCGATAAAGTGGCGAAATGGTGGTTGCCGGATGAGGTCGTATTCGTAGAGACATTACCCCATACTGCGACTGGAAAACTATTAAAGACGGCGTTGCGCGCGCAGTTCCGCGATCATCGTTTGGCGAGTGACCCGGCAGGATGATGTTTGATTGCGGCAATCTTGCCGTAGTTCCGAAAATTGGATAACAAGTGGTAGGCCGAAGCAGTTTATAAAAGTAATCATAGAGGAGACAAAATGAAAAAAACGAGTAAACATCCGCGACACTTGTCAATGCCGGAGTAAAGATGTACCAAATGGCGCGTTAAAAGTGTACCAATCCGGGTTAATAAATAGAGCCGTTGAGGGCCTGAATTATTCTCTTTTCAATGCACATTTCTATACTCTGCAGAGTTGGGGTGGCGGGCGCAGCGCAGCGTAGCCCGTTCCCTCAAGACGTTGCTTTTACGGGTTGGCCCCTCCTTTTTCAGCAGTGCTGTTTGGTTTGACATTGCGCTGTTGCCGTTTCTTGCTGGTGGCCAATCGATACGATTCGCCGTTCATTTCCAGGATGTGGACGTGATGGGTAAGCCGGTCAAGCAAGGCGCCAGTCAGCCGCTCCGAACCGAGGACGCTGGTCCACTCGTCAAACGGTAAATTCGAGGTCACCAGCGTGGCACCGTGCTCATAGCGTCGGCTAAAGACCTCAAACAACAATTCCGCACCGACCGCTGTGAACGGCACATAGCCCAGTTCATCGATAATCAGTAACTTCACGTTAGTCAGTTGCTTTTGCAAGGCACGCAGTCGTTTCTCGTCACGCGCTTCCATCAGTTCATGGACCAGGGCGGCGGCCGTCGTAAAGGCAACGCTGTGTCCTTTCTGACAGGCAGCTAATCCTAGTGCCAGCGCAGTATGCGTCTTGCCAACACCCGAAGGTCCTAACGCGATGACGTTCTCGCGCTTATCAATCCACTCACAGCGTGTCAGTTCGAGCACCAGGGATTTGTTTAAGGTTGGCATCGCCATGAAGTCGAAGGTATCCAGACTCTTGGTCACCGGAAACCTGGCCAGACGGATGCGCCGCTCCATCGTGCGGCGTTCACGGTCGATACGTTCGAGTTCGCACAACCGTAATAAATAGCGTGGGTAATCTACGCCTTCACGCGCGCAGTCGGCGCCGACCTTCTCATACTCCCGGGCAAAGGTCGGCAGCTTCAGGGCTTTGAAGTGGTTGACCAACAGTACCTGCGGTGCCACCGTGGTGGTCTCGGACAGCGCCGCGCTGTTGGCGTTCATGCGAGGTCTCCGGTAACAGGTTGCGTCAGTAGCGCATTCCCGCTGAGCAAGCTGAGGTAGCTGCCGGCATCGGTCGTGCCGACCGTGGCGTTCGGCAAATACGGATACAGGGTTAAATCCAGCTTGGGTGGTCGTCGTTCGATGGCGCACAATACTAGGTGTTTGATGGCATCAAAGCTGAGCACGCCCAGATGATGGGCCTGGCCAATGGCACGCTCGACTTGCCCGATGCTGAAGGTTTCCAGCAACCGCAGGACCTGGATATATTCCTTGCGCCCACGCTTGTCCATGCGCGCTTCCAGCAGGCGTCGCAATCGCTCGAAGGCCGCTGGTAATGCCCACTCTTGCAGCGGTGCAGCCTGGTCAAGCGCACGCGGCTTCCTCTCCAGCAACGCCAGATAGTGCAGCGGGTTCACCACGAAGTCCGCTTTGGCATAACTGCGACGATGGTGCGCAATGCACTCCGGATTGCCAACCAGATAGATGTCGACCCAGTCGACGGTGCCTTTGACCAGCACCGCCTGATGACCGTATTGCGTCGGTACCGAATAGTCGTTGGTGCGGTAACGGACCAACGATTGCGATGATACCCGGCTGGTTTGCTTGTGACTGGCGTCATAGAGCGTTACCGGCAACGGCATCAATGCCGCCCGGTCATGGATGAGGCGCTGGCCGATGGTGTCAGATTGACCACGCAGCACGGCACGCTGACGTTTCAGGCAGCCGTCCAGCAATTGGCTATTCAATGCAGCGAAGTCATCTGCCACCGGCAATGGCACCATGAAGTGGCGTCGGCTGTAGCCGACCAGTCCTTCCACTTTACCCTTGTCGTTACCTTTGGCGGGACGTCCGAATTTATCATCAAACAAGTAATAACTCTGCAATTCGGCAAAGGCATGGGTCCGTCGGCGCTGGCCATCGCCTAATATCTTGGCCACTGCAATCCTGGTGTTGTCGTACAGAATTGATTGCGGCACGCCACCGAGAAACGCGAAGGCAGCAAGATGACCGTCCAGAAAGGCTTCCGTGTCTTCGGTCGGATACGCCTTGACGAAACACGCATCCGAATGCGGCATGTCCAGGCAGAAATAGTGGAAGCGGACCTTCTTGCCGCCGATGTACCCGTCGGCTTCGCCGAAATCGACCTGGGCATGGCCGGGGCGATGCGCCAGTGGCATGAACACTTCCTTCTGCCGGCTGGCCACACCGTTGACGTACTCGCGCACCAGGGTGTAGCTACCGTCGTAACCATGCTCGTCACGTAATCGTTCGCGGATACGTACCGCCGTATGGCGCTGTTTCACATGGACTTGCTTATCGGCCTCGAGAATGGCGTCGATGATGGCTGCGAACGGTGCCAGCGTCGGAGAGACCGGGGCCGGCGCTCGCCGATATCCCGGCGGTGCCGCGAACTGGCACATCTTCCTGACGGTATTGCGATGGATACCGAAGTAGCGCGCAACCGCACGCTCACTCTTGTTCTCGACCATCACGGCGCGACGTACTTTGACGTATATGTCCACGGGAAACATCCTTTCCGCCTTTCTTATGCACCATCAAGGGCATAAGACTACAGGCTGGGATTGGTACACTTTTAACGCGCCATTCACGGCCGTTTCAAGTGCGCTATCCGGTACATTATTCACGCGGCATTTATAGGGCTCCACTGGTAAGGCTCGGGGGCAAGGAAACATTCCGCTCGCATAGCCTTCCAGCGCGTCTGTCGCTCCTCATCAGTGATAGGCGGAGTGAAATGTGCGTGTACATCAATCCAGTTAGAAACCATGATCGTAATCTTTCAATTAGTGGGCTCGGTGTTTAACCAGGCCGAGTTATGTTGTGCCCGTGTTCTCTGCGGCGATATAGGACATTTTTGCCAGACTCCAAAAATGGTGGCAATTGAAGTCCGGGACGTCCGTGGATCCGACCAAAATTTTGCCTACGCCAGAGCGCTGAGCGCATAAAGTACGAGGATAAAAAGCAGAATACTCTGTGAAAATTTTATACCGATTGCGGCATTTGATCTCCTTCCGTTAAAGGCTTTTCATCAAGAATTGCCACGGCACGGGTCCATCCTGCAGAGGCGCCTCTTATCTTTACGGGAAAGCAGGACACGGTAAAACCCTTTGAGGGAAGGCTCTCAAGGTTGTGCAATTTCTCAAGGTGGCAATAACCTATTTCGCGCCCCGCTTTATGCCCCTCCCAGATCAGACTTGCATCTTGCGTTTCCGCATACTTGGTTTGCGTATGAACGAACGGGGCGTCCCAACTCCACGCGTCCGTTCCTGTCAGACGCACTCCACGCTCGAGCAAATAAAGTGTTGCCTCGCGCCCCATGCCACATCCGGCTGAGGTGTAATCCGGGTCGCCATAGGCTAAGCCGGCGCGGGTATTCACGAGAACGATATCGAGCGGTTGCAGGGTATGAGCGATGCGGCTCAATTCTGCCTCGACGTCTCTTGCGGTGACCAGATATCCATCAGGAAAGTGCCTGAAATCAAGTTTGATTCCTGATTGCAAGCACCAGTCGAGCTGGACCTCGTCAATCGTAATCGCTCGCTCGCCGCGATTCATTGTCGAATGAAAGTGATACGGTGCATCAAGGTGGGTACCGTTATGCGTCATCAGATTTATCCATTCAATAGCCCAACCTTCCTCCTGAGGAAGATCCTCTGGTTTTAGACCAGGAAAGAATTTAGCGATATCTTTAGCCGTGCCTTTGTGGGTCAAATACTCGATATGGGGACCGTAGCCCGGTGGATCCGATATAACATCGTTTTCCAAAAATACAGAAATATCAATCAGTTTGCGCGTCATAGTGGTCCAATTACTAAAGTGTTTTTCAAATGAAGCGGGATGTTCAATAGTGCGCAATGACCATCTCGCGGACGACGACCGGAATATCTGGCGTGGCCATCGGTAGTCGCTTCATATCTTGTCGCCTGTCCTCTGGCTCTATCGTTTTTGCTGGCTAAAATGCGACGTTCTCACTTCCTTTCAACTGCAGCATTTCCCGCGCCTCGTCGGGTGTCGCGATCTCATAGGACAACTCTTCGAGAATTCGGCGAATTTTAAGTACCTGTTCGGCATTGGATACCGCGAGTTTTCCGCGACCGAGGAAAAGACTGTCCTCAAGGCCGACCCGCACGTTGCCGCCCATGATCGCGCCATAGGTGAGCAAAGACATTTGGCTGCGTCCTGCGCCTAGGACTGACCAGTGATAGTCACGGCCAAACAAGCGATTCGCCGTTTGGCGCATAAAAGCGACGTTCTCCGGATCAGCACCAATACCACCCATGATGCCGAAAACGGTTTGAATTAAAAACGGTGCTTTGATCAGGCCTGCGTCGACAAAATAGGCGAGATTGTAGAGATGCGATACGTCATAGCACTCGAACTCAAATCTCGTGGCACACCCTTCGCCTACCTCGAGCAAGATCCGGCGGATGTCCTTAAAGGTATTGCGAAAAATGCCCTCTTCCGAAGCTTCGACATAAGGCTTTTCCCAATCGTGTTTCCAATCAAATTTATTCGCAAGCGGGTGAAATGAGAAATTCATTGTGCCCATGTTCAACGAAGCCATTTCCGGCTTCAACCGCAACGCGGCTGCTATACGTTCGTCAACCGTCATCTTCGTACTGCCACCAGTCGTGATATTGATGATCGCATTTGTGGCCTGCTTTATTTCAGGTAGAAACTGCAGGAAGACTTCGGGATCTGCAGTTGGCCGACCGTCGTTTGGATCCCTGGCATGCAAGTGCAGAATAGCTGCACCGGCTTCGGCAGCCGCGATAGCCTGCTCGGCAATATCTTTCGGCTTGTAGGGCAGATACCGGGACATTGACGGTGTGTGGACCGAACCAGTTACCGCACACGTGATTATCACTTTTTTCATTGTTATGACCTATCTCGAATATTCAAAACATATAATGGTGGAAATGCCGCTTCCTTACTTCACTGATGCGTATTTGTGGCACGCTAGAGAAATTGCAAAATTAGATAGATTTCTTTATTAACACCCTTGCTTAGCGTGTATACCTCCGTAGACAAAGGCAATTAAGTTTCGGCCCCATTGCCCGCGCCGGGTCCGCAGGCAACTTTCGTTAATCTCTCGACGCGCTTGTCTGTAATGTCCATTAAGAGCGCACCCAAGCCTGATCATCGGCCATGTACAGCGATAACTCGTCCCGTTCCGGGAATAGCACTTGCGGTGTTGCGATAAAATCCTTGGCAATAATGTCGTTGTAGCGTTGCATTGGACACACTGCAATTTCTGCGTGTTTCCGCATATCCTAGCCATTAAAATAAACATTCTCCGTCCCGATGTGATCGGATTTACACTAGATGTCTCACCGGGCAGGCACGATTTTTTCGAGCATATCCGGGACACTTATTTAGTCCTTTGCCTCTATTAGAAGATTCAGAAGCGCGTCGATATTGGGCTTTCGATGCGCCAAAGTTGTCTCGAATAAACCGTCCTTTTTGGCGAAAGAATGGCCGGCCAATCTGGATTGAACCCCGCTGTCATTCGCAATATCAAGGATAGAAACGCCATCGTAACTTCGCATCGCGAACAATTTCTCCATGCTTAGCCAGATGGTCTTTTTTCGATCCTGCTTGAAAAATTTCGACACCAGAGCTTGATTGATACTGACTTTCTTCATTGCTCCAACCCAAATACTACACAACTGTGTAAGTTACGCCATACAAATTGAACCGTCAAGTTCATTTTTTTTCTTTTCTCTAAAATGAAATACTTTCAATTCTCAGAACACTTGTCCCGCTTTGCCTGCGAAATACAAAAACTTGACTCAATCAAAATCCATTTTTATTATACATATGTGTAATATACACTTGTGTAACACTCATTGCTACGTTAGGATTGCCCATGTCTTTGGCAATCACGCAAATAGAACAGGCCCTAAACGATTGTGGATTTATCAAGTCTCTCGAGTTCCCCGCGGGCGAAGGCGAGATTTTGCAATGGGCAGCTCTAAAAAACGTGCTGCCCCTGGTATAAAAGGAGAGTCTGGAATGCATCAAATGCGTACCTGCGCCTGCATGGTGGCGTCTCATTCACATGCCGGGCATCAAGCATCGTCCGGCACGCCTGCGCGCGCGCAGCCGGGACGGCATCAACATTCAGCCCCCGAAACCATCCTTGCTGCTGGTCGCGGCAAGTCCCCTACGATCGACGTGCATTGCCACGTGATGGTGCCACAGGTGGAACTCATATTGGATATCGAAGCGTCGGTCGAGAAGCAGGCGGCAGCCATGGCATTGCTGGAGGGCCAGGGAAGGCCATCTACGGAATACAACCAACGCATGTTCCGCGAACTGGAGCCGAAGATGACGTTGCCGGAAGTGCGCTTAAAAGATATGGACAGCATGGGTGTCGATGTGCAGATTCTGAGTCCTTCACCAACCCAGTACTACTATTGGGCGGCTCCATCGCTGGCAGAAAAGATCGTTCGCATGCAAAACGAGACGGTGGCGAATCTCTGCCGACTTCATCCGGAACGATTTGCCGGACTCGGTACCGTGTCCTTGCAATATCCAGAGCTTGCGGTAGCGCAGCTCGAATACGCGATGCGCGTGCTCGGCTTGAAAGGTGTCGAGATATCCACCCAGGTCAATGGCCTCGAATTGTCCGATCCGGCGTTCGAATGCTTTTGGGCCGCAGCGGAACGCCTCGGAGCGGTGGTGTTCCTCCATCCGCTGGGTTGTTCGTTAGGGCAGCGTATTGGACACTTTTACCTATCCAATATGATCGGGCAACCGGTTGAAACAGCAACCGCCCTGGCTTTGCTGATGTTCAGCGGCGTGATGGACCGATATCCTGACCTGAAGCTACTCGCGGCGCACGGCGGCGGATTTTTGCCTTTTTACGCTGGGCGCTTCGACCACGGTTACAAGGTACGGCCCGAAGCGCAGGGCATGAAATATTCGCCTTCCGACTATCTCAGACGCATTCATTATGACTCGCTCGTTTATGAACCTGCAGCATTACGTTATCTGATCGATAAGGTTGGACTGGAACGCATAGTCATCGGCACCGACTACCCCTTCGATATGGGTCATTACGACGTAAGTCCCTATGTGATGGCTGTTCCCGGCCTGGACGAAGCAGAACAAAAGGCGATTCTGGGAGGTAACGCCGCGAGATTGTTTGGTCTGCTGGCCTAAGCGGTATGAGCGGCACCTGGTCGCATGGATGCCATGCGAGTCAGGTAGCGCCCCAACTGAAGGAACATCCTTGATAGTCAATAATCGTAGACGATCCTGGCATATGTGCTGACATCAACACCATGTCGCAGTTAACAGCTAAAACATAACAGTGGATGCTTTCACGAAGTTTTCTTCTTACTGACCTGACGCGGGTTGACGGCCACGCGCGAGGCAACGCCCGATTTGGCAGATTTCTTTTTGGGTTGCGCTGGCATAGCGCGTATACCACCGCAAATAAAGGCAACCAGGTCCGGCCCCCTATCAACCCCACCCGCCTTACAGACGCCTTTCGACAGTCTCTCGACACGCTTGTCTGCAATGTGCATTAAGAGCGCCCCCAAAGCCCACTCATAGGCCCAGTAAAGCGATGATTCGTCACGATCAGGGAATAGCACTTGCAGTGCATCGATAAAGTCTCTCGCAAGAGGATCGTAATAGCGTTGGATGACACGCACAGCAATTTCTGATTGTTCCCACACTGTCCTGGCCACCAAAATCAGAAAATTTTCCCCGTCGGGGTGTGCTCGCATTTGCACTACTGGCGCGCACCACGCATGCACGATCTTTTCGAGCGCATCCGGCGCATCGATATGCGCCTTTGCTTCCTTTAAAAGATTCAGGCGTTCGTCGATATTGGGTTTCCGATGCTCGAAAATGGCTTCGAACAAATTGTCTTTTTTATCAAAATAGTAGCCGACCAATCTGGATGGAACCCCGGCGTCATCCGCAATATCACGGATAGACACGCCATCATAGCTTCGCATCGCGAATAACTTCTCCGCACTCAGCAAGATGTCTTTTTTTCGATCTTGCTTGATGAATTTCAACACTGGAGCTTGATTGATATCGTCTTTTTTCATTTCGTTGGCCCATGCGTTACACAAGTGAGCAATTTAAGCAGTCAAGACAGAACCGTCAAGTTCATTTTCTCCTTTTACCTAAAAAAGGTTCTTTCAATACTCAGAATGGATGTCGCGTATTTCCCCTGAAATGAAAAAAACTTGAGGACATTAACACCCATCACTAAAAAATAGCCTTTGAAAACTGCAGTTGGCCCGTCGCGATCTGGCCCAATTTCTTGCGTACCCGATTTAATAACACTGGGTTAGCTGCTCGCGAAGATTTCTGATAAGAAGATTTTCGAGCGCCCGCACGCTGTCTTATCATATGATCACCCATACAGCGACGGGCCTGTTCAACCAAAATTAAAACGTGTGACGGACACCAGTAGTGATTGCTGTTTGGTTACCGGCAGAACCGGTTCCATCAAAAATGCCGGGATTGTTAGTGTTTGAAGCACGTATGTTCTGCACAACGGCATACACATCTGTCCGTTTCGACAGGAAATAGTCGGCACCCAGATTGAACTCGTTCAAGGTGCCGATACTGGAGACACCTGCGAAATTAAGTCGGTTATGTATAACGCTTGCCTGCAGGCGCAAAGTAGGAGTCAGAAAGTAATTCACGCCGAGTTCGTAAAGGTTAGCCTTCCTGTTGCTCAGACCGCTAACGACATTGGTAGTTGAAGCGCTTGCCAACGGTTGCCCGGAGCTTGAGAAATAACCGTACACGCGTACTGCTGAACTAACTTCGTAGCTAGCGCCAAGACTGTATACCTTCAATGCTATCTGGCCCGGTTTGCCTACGAACGCAGGAGCGAATATTCCACCGCTTCCTTCAATGGTAGTATCGCTAGGGGTTCCGGTTGCGACGTTTGCTGCGGTTGTGCCACCGAGTTTCGATTGGTAGTAAGCAGTGTATAAGGCGAGTGGACCGTTAACATATTGACCGCCGAGGCCGAGCGACTGGCCGGAAGAGTTACTACCTGCCGTTTCGCCGAAACCATAAATGGCGCTGGCAGTGAAACCAGCCAGGTTCACTGTATCGTAACGGATCGAATTGATGGTGAGAGCACCTTCGGTACGGTTCATATAGTGGCCTACACTTCCAACCAGAGCACCGAAACTACCGCACGCATTCCACCGGCATGTGTCAAACATAAAATCAGTTTGGCGACCTAATTTAACGGTACCGAAGTCCCCGGCCAAGCCGACTAACGATTGACGACGGAACAACTGGGTACCAGTGCGGTCTTGTAAAGTCAGTGCACCGGTGTCGACGGCGAAACCGGCTTCCAGTTGAAATATAGCTCTCAATCCGCCGCCTAGATCCTCTGAGCCTTTAAAGCCGATACGCGGGCCTGTCACGCTGCCCGCACTTAATTGCAATTTGCTGCCTGTTTTTGATGCAGAGCCAGCAGGAGTCGCGGCTTTGTTTTCATAAGCGATACCAGTATCAAGAATCCCGTAGATGGTGACCGCGCTTTGCGCTTGTGCTGAACCTCCGATTGTTCCGAGTATCGCCAGTGCAATGATTGATTTTTTCATTTGATTTCCCCTAGTAACCATTTTGAGGTCGCCGTATTTTGTCCCGGATGGACGCACTACGGCGATTTGCACCTATGTATGTAGACTCTTGTAATGACTCAACGTCGGTATTAAAGCTTTACTGGCGCCCTTCGGATTTCTTTTATTCCCTCGGTAGTTTTGACGCCAAGTGCATATAGGCCAGCAGACTTTCCGTTGTAACGAATTTCAAAAGGAAACTGTGATGGTCGAACAACGTCGCCCAGCCATTCCGCGAAGGCGGACTCCGTTTCGCCAATTTCAATCCAGAGCAGCCCTTGGCCCTTTGCGCTTCCTGTCCCAGGCTCCACAGGCAAACTGGCTACGTGAGGAGGAGGAGGTGAGCCCGGTTTGAAGTAAAGGTTGGGTTTCCCCATTGGCCATGCGGTCATTGCACTGGGGGTTTGCAGTGAAAAGCCCCGGCTACCGTTCATCATTTGTCGGCCGGCCTCTTTTCCGGTCAGGTTTGCATCCACGATGGTATTGTGGTGGGCAGCAAACATTTCCATTTCCTCCATGGTGTCTGCTCGCAGGCACCATCCGATAAAGCAATCTCCATCCATGGTTTGTTGCTCAAAGAATTGGGCGGTCGAATTCTCCTTCTTTAGGATCGTATGATCGACGATGCTCTCAATCTCGATGTATATGTCATCTGAGAGTGGGACTACTTTATGACCAAGTCCATATAGTGGAAAAAATCCGCCATCATAATTGCCCAGTCCGGTCTCCCGACTGAGTCGAAAGGTCGCTTCATAAACGTTTTGTGCCGCCAAACATACATGGTCAAAGTGAATCATTTTGTAAGTCCTTTATGGGAGGGAGAGAATATTTACCTGGCTGTAACGCGTTGCCGAGCATACGTTTTTCGCTCAATTACCGCGCCAGCAAAAATGATTAGTGCGGCTGCGAGAATAAGCATCACAGCAATGAAACCCAGGCCCGCGTCATACGAGCCGGTTCGTTCCTTCAACCATCCGATAATGATTGGACTTGTGAATGAGCCGAGAATACCGACCGAATTGACTGACGCGATAGCGATCGCCGCAGCACTTGAAGACAGTCCGCGTGTTGGTAATTGCCAAAGTGGTATAAGACCGCAAAGCAGACCAGATTGAAGCAAGGTCAAGCCACCCATAAGGCCAAAAACACCGCTTGAAGTCAGGCAAATTGCTATGCCCGCTGCACCGAATAAAGCGCCGATAGCAGCGTGCCAAACGCGCTCATTCGTTTTATCCGAATGTCGCACCCAGAAATACGATACAAGCGCTGCAAATATGCTCGGCACTGAGGTCAGCAACCCTATCTGCGAAGCCGAAAGGGTCACACCGACCGTTCGACTGAACGACGAGATTATTTGAGGGGTAAAAATGAGTTGTGCATAGAACCCCATTTGAAGGAAACCATAGGCAAGGGCGTAAATCAGCAGGCTGCGATTTTTGAATAGTATTCGAAGGCTTTCACCCACTGAATGCTTCACACCTCCCGATACCTCGGCGATTGATGCCAGCCAAGCCTTTTGTTCGGGATTCAACCATGTGGCATCAGCCGGAAGTGAGGTGAGATAGCGTGCAGAAAAACAGCCAAGAAGGATAGGTAGCGCTCCTTCAAATAGAAACATGATGCGCCATCCGGCCATGCCAAACCAACCGTCAGTGTATTGAATGATTGCAGTCGAAGCTGGGGCACCAAGTATCACTGCAAGCGGCAACGTTGTGAAGAAAAACATACGTGCCCGAACTTCCTTCGGAAACCACAAAGCCAGATAGAGAATGAGACCAGGAAAAAATCCGGCCTCAGCGATGCCAAGCGCAATCCTTACCGCAATGAGCTGATTTGGTGTCTGCACAAATGCGGTAAGGGAGGAAATAATCCCCCAGGTAATCATTATTCGGGTGAGCCACACACGCGCCCCGTATTTGACGAATGCGAGATTACTTGGTATTTCAAGGAAAAAATAGCCCAACAAAAACAGGCTTGCCGCCAAGCCGAAGACAGCTTGACTTATACCCAAATCCTTATTCATGGTGAGTGCTGCCGTACCGATGTTGATTCGGTCTAGATACGCGGCGGTATACATAAGGGTGAGCAGCGGAATAACACGCCACATTACCTTACGCAGCGTCGCTCTTTGGAACTCGTTTTCGGGGTCGTAGGACGCCATAGTCATAGGTAACTTTCTTATGCGATCGGATAAGAGAGGTCCAGCAAAAGCGCCTCTGACTTAGAACATATTTTTAATTTTATTTCAGCCTAAAATGACGTCGAACTCGACAGATTTTTTAGGACAGCGGCAATAACGTTTCTAGCGGTTTTCCATCTGATTTCTTACGGATACGATGACGTGGTGATTGATTAATATATAAAAAAATATCATTTATACTAATTTAATTACACAATTGTGTATTACACGATTGAGTAATAATAGTTTGTGTTTTTTTGGTAGTCAAGTTTTTTTTCTTTAATGCGCACATGTGGTTTTTTTGGGCCATTGAACGCTAAATAAAAGCGATCGAAGTCACGTGTCCAGACCAGTGCACGGGAGTGATCGTAGCGATCTGAAAGATCACCATTCTGGTGCGGAAGCCCATGCAGGGCGGCTTAGAGGCTATTCAAACTCTTTTTCAAGGATGCTAAAAATGGTTAAATTAACGTGTAAATAAATACACAAGCGAAATAAGCCGAGAAGAGTTTGAAAAGGTCAATACGCTACGGGCACGTGCGCGCCAGGCAGCGAAGCCACGCAACATTTATTTTTACAAAGTATGTTGAGCAGGGTCTGTATATGCCGCAAAAGCGGATGAGAATATCGTTTCCTAATTAACAGATTTTTTTTATTCCGCCGCCGGTGCCAGCTCTTGCGCAATAAAATCCACGAACGTACGAATGCGGTTCGACATCTGATGACGCTGTAAATAGACTGCAAAAATATCTGCATTTGGCGTATCACAATTGGACAGCACCTGGACCAGCTTGCCGTCCTGCAGGTATTGTTTGACATCCCATTCGGCACGCAACAAAATTCCATGGTCATCGAGTGCCCATTTCACTGCGATTTCACCATCGTTGGTGGTCAGATTGCCGCGAATCTTCACGGTCTGGGTCTTCCTGGCGGTCCCACTTCCCGTCGTCAGACGCCATACGCCATACGCTTCATCTCCTTGCCTGATACCGATGCAATTGTGCTTCGTCAGATCGTGCGGAGTGATTGGCGTACCACGTCGCGCCAGGTAAGCAGGCGTCGCGCATAACACGCGGCGATTGGGTGCTAAACGTCGCGCGACGACGCGGGTATCCGGCGGTTCCCCGAATCGGATGCAGACGTCAAAAGTGTCGTCAGTGAGCGGTGGTGGCATGACCGAAAGTTGTAGTTGTACCGAGACTTGCGGATAGGCGGCGACAAATTGAGAGATCGCCGGCGCTACATGGCTTCGCCCAAATCCAAGTGTTGCGTTGACCCGCAGCAGACCTTCCGGTCGCTTCTTGGCGCTGCCCAGCAACTCCGAAAGTTCGTTGATTTGATCCAGAATTCTCCGCGCATGCTCTAGGTAAAGCTCACCCTCCGGTGTCAGCATCATGCGCCGTGTCGTCCGATTCACCAGCGGTACGCCAGCCCGGGTCTCCATTTGTGACAAATGCTTGCTTACCGCAGCAGCCGTAAGGCCTAGCTCGCGGGCGGTAGCGCTGAGGCTTCCAGAAGCTGCCAGGGTTGAAAAAAATCCCAAATCTGATGGCAAAACAGTATCATTCATGGCGTCTCATTTGTAAATAATAGTTAAGAATGCTTTAAGTTTAGCACCGGTTTTTGCCAAAAAACGTAGGTAAAGTACGGGCATATTCATCATTTTTAAAGGCAGGAGACATGAAAACTTATCGCATCGCAACTATTCCAGGTGACGGTATTGGCAAAGAAGTCGTCCCCGCGGGTCAGCAGGTTCTGGAAGCGCTGGCCAAAACAAACAACACTTTTGCATTCGAATTTCAAGATTTCGATTGGGGTGGTGACTACTATCGCAAGACCGGTGCGATGATGCCGGCCGACGGCCTGGATGCGCTGCGTGACAAGGACGCAATCCTGTTTGGTTCAGCAGGCGATCCGGATATTCCCGATCACATCACTTTATGGGGTTTGCGCCTGAAAATTTGCCAGGGTTTCGATCAATACGCCAACGTGCGCCCGACCCGAATCCTGCCAGGCATTGATGCACCGCTGAAGCGTTGCAAGCAAGACGATCTGAACTGGGTAATCGTCCGCGAAAACTCCGAAGGCGAATACTCCGGCGTCGGTGGTCGTGTCCATCAAGGCCATCCGATCGAAGCAGCTACCGACGTTTCGATAATGACGCGTGCCGGTGTGGAACGCATCATGCGCTTCGCATTTCGTCTGGCCCAAGCCCGCCCGCGCAAATTGCTGACCGTCGTCACCAAGAGTAATGCGCAACGTCACGCTATGGTGATGTGGGATGAAATCGCTGTTCAAATTGCAAAAGAGTTCCCTGATGTGAGCTGGGACAAAGAACTGGTCGACGCTGCAACGGCGCGTATGGTCAATCGTCCCGCAACGCTCGACACGATCGTCGCTACCAATCTTCACGCAGACATTCTGAGCGATCTGGCAGCGGCACTGGCGGGCAGCCTGGGTATTGCGCCAACCGGCAATATCGATCCGGAGCGCCGCTATCCATCGATGTTTGAACCGATCCATGGTTCGGCATTCGACATCATGGGACAGGGCTTGGCCAACCCGGTCGGTACTTTCTGGTCGCTTGTGATGATGCTCGAACATCTGGGTGAATACGACGCCGCAAAACGTGTCATGCAGGCCGTCGAAGCGGTGACCGCGGACACTACATTGCATACCCGCGATCTGGGTGGCAATGCCACAACGGCACAAGTGACTGCCGCTGTTTGTGCGTTCATTGAAAAGGGCGCGCTTACGCTAGAAAAAGCCGCTGCGTAGCCATCAATTCCCCTGCAAGTCAGCATCGGAAAATATAAAAATATGGGGAGCAATCTGGTTTGCACTGAGCCGAGGTTTCGCTACCCCTTAAAAAAAATAAAGCTGGAGACATCATGTGTATTGCTTTGACTACTTGCGGCTGGCTTGCGACTTGGCTCACAAGATGAGCACTTCCGACGCGCTTTCCGGCAGTCTCGACGCCGGATTAGTGAGGGGCATCAATCGCTTATGGAAAGACGCGTTTGGCGCAGCCAGTGTGATCGCGCAGCTAACTGCGCGCGTTCCAGAATTCTTGCCGTCTCCTCCGTGTGAACGTTTGATTGTTATTGGCGCCGGTGTGCCGTCTGTGGCAATGGACAAAGCCACCGAGGATAACTGGAGCGGGCCACTGAAAGGCTTCAAGCTTTACCTCGGGGCGTTTGCGAACGGTCCGCTGAAGCTTGAGCAAGCCTTCGCTTTCCGTTTGGATCGGAATGCCATCATCCCAAGCGACAGCGCCAACGTAGCGTCGCCGCAGCCAGAATGGGCCGAGAGGAAGATGTAGAATTTTTGGGCAGACAGCGGTGATTGCGGCTGGTATACGTTTGGGTGCGCCTGGCACTGCCACTATTCTGCGCAGTACACAAATCAACTCAGGTTGCGTCGCAAGACGTCAAGTTTTGCCGGGTTTTGATTGGCCGAATTAAAACGGCAAAAGAAAATTCCTCGCATTCTACTTGTTCCGAGGTCCAAAAAGAACCGGTATAAGCGGTAGTATCCTCGGCGGCACTGTTTATTTTTTTTACAATGTAATGCTATAACCTCTAAGGAGGAGACAATGAAATCTGATCTCGAATCACGCGTTTCCCGCAAGCTCATGTGGCGCATTATTCCGTTTGTCATGGCGCTTTATTTTGTCAGCTTCCTCGACCGTGTCAACGTCGGCTTTGCTGCCATGACGATGAATAAGGCCATCGGCCTCTCGCCCACGGCATTTGGCTTGGGTGGCGGCCTGTTTTTCATCGGCTACTTCTTATTTGAAGTCCCGTCCAATCTGATACTTCATCGTGTCGGCGCGCGTATCTGGATCGCACGAGTGATGGTTACATGGGGTATCGTCTCTGCGCTATCGGCCTTTGCTGTCGGACCGAACAGCTTCTATGCATTACGTTTCTTGCTGGGTGTTGCAGAAGCTGGCTTCTTCCCCGGGATCATTCTTTATCTTAGCCTGTGGTTCCCGGTGAAGCAACGCGCAGTCGCGGCAGCCTGGTTCATGGCCGCTGCACCGATTTCTGTAGCGATCGGTTCTCCCTTGTCGGGCGCCATCATGCAATTGCCAACTATTTTCGGCCTGGCAGATTGGCAGTTTCTGTATATCGTTGAAGCAATCCCAGCTGTGATTCTTGGCTTCTTCGTATTGAAATACCTGACCGATATCCCTGCCAAAGCAGAATGGCTGGCGACCGATGAACGTGAATGGTTGATAGCCAAGCTGAAGGCTGAGGCCGATGCAAAGCAAACTAATGCCGGGCACACCACAGGCGCTTTTAGCGCACTGAAAGATCCGCGTGTCCTGGCTCTCGCTCTCATCTATTTCGGCACCTCCGCTGGCCTTTATACGCTGGGCTTGTGGGCGCCGCTGATTATTCGTGAGTTTGGCTTCACTCCCTTGGAAACCGGCTTACTGACCGGTGTGCCGAGTGTTGTCGCCGTGGTCGCCATGATCCTGTGGGCTAAGCATTCCGATCGTACCGCAGAGCGCACCTGGCACGTCGTGATTCCTTGCATACTGGCATGCATAGGCCTTGTCTTTGCCGGCCTGGCGAGCACAGCATTGTGGGTGGTTTTGGCACTTGTCGCAGTGAATGTCGGTATCAGCTCGGCTAAAGCACCGTTGTGGGCCATGCCAAGCTCTTTCCTGTCGGGAGCAGGCGCAGCCGCTGGCATAGCAATGATCAATTCTGTCGGCAATCTTGGCGGTTTTGTCGGCCCGTTTGCGATCGGCTGGTTGAAGAGTGTGACCGGCGGATATGCTGCTGGCCTTTACGTGGTTGCTGCAACGTTGTTGGTGTCGGCAGTCGTGACTTTGCTGTTAAGCCGGCAGGCAAGGCGAACCGCTGCAATTGGCAATCCGCGTCACGGGCATTAAATGGAAAAGCCCGATTGAAGCTGCGGCCGGTATGATGGTGGTCAATCCGATCTGAAGCCTGAGCGGCTTCGTCGGATCGTGCGCGTTACTAGCTCAGGATCGTCGTAGCCACTTTGCATAAAGATCGACCGATCAACGAGGCTGACAAAAATTTAAATTGATAGGGAAATATCTTGGATTTCAACCACTTTCCAAATACTGGTTTGGTACTCGCAGAGCGCCGAAGATTCTTGACTGGTGCGAGTGCCGCAGCGATCTTGCAAATGACAGGGATATCGCTGTCACAGGCTGCCAATCATACGCCTGGTCCAGTGGCTACCGTGCGCACTGACTTCGTAGCTTATTCGAAGCTTGATTCTTCGAAAATCAAAGCCTTGACTTTCGATATGCAAGGTTCCTTACTCGACTTCTATTCCACGATTGCAGAGGAAGGAAAGCGATTCACAGACTCGCGCGGCATCATGGCGGACTGGACGACAATCTCAGACCAGTGGCGCAGCGACTATCGCAAGCAGCTTGATCAAGTCATTGCTGGATCAATTAGCTGGCGTTCGACGGATCTCATCTATCGTAATGCGCTTGATAATGTGCTTGCGGGCTATGATTGGGGCCGCTTGCTGTCAACCAACGACCGCGACGATTTGAGCTCGGTTTGGTCCAGACTAAGACCATGGGCCGATACCCGTCCGGGCCTCGAACGATTGCGTAAGAAATATAAGCTGTCGACCTTGTCTAACGGTTCGATGGCTTCCGTCGTCAATATAGTGAAGCGCTATGATTTGCCATTTGATTGCGTGCTTACCGCAGAATTAGTAAAGTCGTCGAAACCTGACCCGAAGGTCTATGCGCTTGCCCAGAACTCGTTGGGCTTACGGCCAGAGGAGATACTCATGGTCGCTTGTCATAAGTACGATCTTGCGGCAGCGAAGAAAGCCGGTTTTCACGTTGCATTTATCCCCCGTCCGTTGGAGTTCGGTCCCAATGGCAAGGTAGATACAACAGAAGAAAGCTATTTCGACGTGATGGCGCCTGACCTAGTACAGCTTGCAAAATTACTTGCTGCTTGATTGATTGCAAAATTGGAGAGCGGTCAAAACCGGAGGCAACCAGGCCGGGTGTTCGTTTGTGATATGGGAAAAATTTGCGCGAAGAACTTCTCCTGCAGCTGATTGGCGTTCCGTTACTTGGTCGGCAGTCTACGCCGATATCACACTGCTTTTTGAATTGCCAAACGGGTGACAGGGAATTGCCGCGCATGGGTGTGCGCGGCAATTTGCTTAACGATTTCTACGTCTTTAAACAGCCTCCGCCGATAACGGTCATTACTTCCCGAGTGCAGCTTTAGTGAGCCTGGGGAACGCGCGGTCCACTTTCTGTTTGGGCTGACATTGGGTGGTTTCGGTACAAGGCAAATGTCGCTACCAATCCCACAAGGGCTGCAACGCTCAACCATGCGTATTCTGGTCAACGTGACCGCTCATTCTGGCCGATCGTGACCGCTGCGCCTGCGATGTTGTTACGCGGTTAAATTGTAATGTCTGCGGTCACGATGGGTCGATAGTTTTCTCCTTTTTGCTGGTTTTAGGTCGTTCTGCGCCACGCAGTGAATCGCCGGTCAGTGTCAGCCGATGATTGCGCTGCAGAATGCGGTCCAGGATGGCGTCGGCAATAGTGGCGTCGCCAATCCAGGCATGCCAATGGTCAACAGGAAGTTGACTGGTAATAATCGTCGCTCTGTTTGCCGCCCGGTCGTCAATCATCTCCAGCAAGTCGGAACGGGTCGTGCTGTCGATCGCGCCCATGCCCCAGTCATCAAGTACCAAGACATCGATCTTGGCGAGTTGGAGCAGCCATTTCCCAAAGCTGCCGCTGCCGTGCCGGATGCGTAGTTCTTCCTGTAGACGGGGTACGCGTTGATAAACAGCAGAGTATCCGCGCCGACAGGCGTACTGTGCCAGTGCGCAGGCCAGCCACGATTTGCCAGCACCGGTCGGTCCGGTAATGAGAATGCTGTGGCCAGCACTGACCCAATCTCCCAGCGCCAGACTCATCACTTCACGGCGGTCGATGCCACGCCCCGAGCGGGCATCAATGTCTTCAATCGCCGCTTGTGCGTATTTCAGGTGGGCGTTCTTAAGCAGGCGCAGGAGCTTGCGGTCATTGCGGCAATGGACTTCGCGATCAACCAAGAGTGCCAGACGTTCCTCGAAACTCATCGCCGCCATACTGGCCTGCGTCAATTGTTCCTCCAGTCCGGTCGCTAAGCCATCGAGTTTTAAGGTCCGCAATTGGGCCAGAGTGGTATGCATCATCATCGTTGACATCCTCATTGATAGTAATCAGGGCCACGCACATGGGCATGGTCAGGACTGACCCAATCGCCAACTGGGGCACACGGTGTGCGATCACGGTTATTTTTGAGAATGTCACGGACGTGGCGGTATTGGCAGGCACCGAGCTGTAAGGCCAGCATGCATCCTGCTTCAAGACGTGGCTTGCCGTAGCGCTTGGCCAATGACAGCAGACCAAGACAGGCACGGTAGCCGTGCTCGGGATGTCTGTTCTCGGCCATCAGACGCGTCACCGCCTCCGCTGTCGCCGTACCGATGGTCTGTCCCCAGTGAATCAGTCGCTGTGGCGTCCATTCCAATTGCGCACGATGCGCCACCGGCATATGCAGGGTGTCGGTGGTGAACCCGCCTTCGCCACTGTTGCGCGGATGACTGGCGACACGTTGACCGCGATGCAGGATTTCCACTGTCGTCGCTGTCATCCGGGCTTCCAGCACCTGACCGACCAGGGCTTGCGGCACACTGTAGTGATGGCGGCCGATCTCAACGTGGTAATCGTTATGCACCCTGACAGTCTTGAAATGCGCCATCTCATAACATTGCAATGGCAAAGGCCGTAGCGCCGGGACATCGAGTTGGGCAAACGCACTGGCGCGACTACCGGGTAGCTTCTGAAACGGCTTATCGTTAAGTACGCTCAGCAGCGGTGCGATGGCGACATCGACCTCGTGGACGCTGCTAAATTGCTGATGTCGCAGACGCGCCATGATCCAGCGCTCGACGATCTGCACTGCTGATTCGGCCTTCGCTTTATCCTGAGGATGACGCGGACGGGCTGGCAAGATGGAGGTGCCGTAGTGGCGCGCAAAATCGCGTACGGTGTCGTTACTGCGTGGTTCGTAGCGATTGGCGTCGGCGATCATAGCCTTCGGATTATCGGGAACAATCAACTGCGGTACCCCGCCGAAGAAGCGCAGCGCACGCGCTGTCGAAGTGAGCCAGTCGGCCATCGTCTCACGCGGCGTAGCACAGGCATAGGTGTAGCTCGATGCGCCCAGAGCAGCGACGAAGATGTGGGCACGGCTACCATCAGTGAGACCGATAGTCGGACCAGCATAATCAATGAACAGTTTCTCGCCAGCCCGGTGAATCTGGCGCATAGAGCGTTTGAGCTGTTTGGCAAACTGCCGGTAATTCACGCAGAACTGTGAGTAGGCATAGGTCTGGTGCTGGGCATAATCGGCACGATACTCTTCCCATAGCAACATCAGCGTCATCCCCTTGCGCCGCAGTTCGTGATGCAGCCTGGCGTAATCTGGCTGGACATGGTCTCGGGTCCGTTCTGGCGTGACCAAAAGCCGGTGCGCCAACTCGGTGTCGTCTACATCTTGCACCGCCGACCAGTCCAAACCGGCAACGGCGGCCAGGCCGACATACTTGGTGACGACTCCTTTTGAAATCCCCAGTGCTGCGGCAATCTGCTGGTGCGATAGTTTGGCATCCAGTTTTAAACGTAATACGTCTTTTATCTTACGCATAGTGATCCTTTGTACGGGCACGTTGTCTCCAGACAAACTGGAAGCGTACCCGTTCGGTTGCTCTATGCGTAACATCATCACGGTGCTGTACGACACCATTCCGGTATCGTGACCGATGATTCTGCTATCGTGACCGCCGATTCTGGTCGGGCTTGAAATCGGTCACGATAGACCGGAATGAGCGGTCACGATGCGCCAGAATGGTCGGTCACGATAGACCAGAATCGGTGGTCACGATCGGCCAGAATACCCACAACCAGATGCCGGGGGCTGCGCGGTTATCGAGAGCGTGGATCAAGTAAGTGCAGACTACTGGCGTAAAGCCGCCAAATGTGGCCGTCGCCAAACTATAGGCGAGTGAAAACCCGGTAGTACGAACGGCGACTGGCATCACCTCCGTCAACGCCACGACCATGGCGCCATTGTATGTGCCGTACAAGAACGATAACCATAGCTCGACCTCCAGTAACCGCTCAAAACTCGGATGAGATGCCAGCCACGCCAGGGATGGATAGGCCGTCGCAATGGCCAGTACCGTCGAAAAAATGAGCAAAGGCTTGCGCCCGATACGATCAGAGAGCGCCCCCATAACTGGAAGCCAGATGAAGTTTGAAATACCGACCAGCATCGTCACAAGGAAGCTGTCGAAATTGGATAGATGCAGCTCGGTCTTGGCGAACGTCGGCGTGTAGGCGGTGATAAGATAAAAAGATACTGTGGTCATGACGACCAGGCCAGCACCCGCGACCACGACCCGCATATTACCCCATATGGAATGCAATACTTCTTTGATATCGGGGTGGTGCGTACGCGCTGCAAATTCAGGTGTTTCCGTGAGAGAGCGGCGAATGAAAAAAATCGCCGGCACGATCAGGCAGCCGAACAGGAAGGGCAAGCGCCATCCCCATTGGTGCAACGCCTCATTGTCAAGCAGCGTCGACAGCCCAATGCCCATTGCTCCTGCCACGATGACGGCGACTTGCTGACTTGCGGATTGCCAGCTTACAAAGAAACCTTTGCGATTTGCCGGGGCAATTTCGGAAAGATAGACCGACACCCCGCCAAGTTCAGCACCGGCGGAGAAGCCCTGCAACAGGCGCCCTACTAAAACCATGATCGGCGCAGCAACGCCAATTTGAGCGTAACCCGGCACGAAGGCAATGAGGACGGTCCCTACCGCCATGAGGCCCAGCGTGATGATCAATCCTTTTCGTCGCCCATGTTGGTCAATGTAAGCGCCAAGAACAATGGCGCCAATCGGTCGCATCAAAAAACCTGCGCCAAAGGTGGCAAGTGACAACATCAAGGATGCGAATGCATTACTACTCGGGAAAAATGTATGAGCGATTGACGAGGCATAGAAGCCGTAAATCATGAAGTCGAACATTTCCAGAAAATTACCGCTGACCACACGGAACACCATTCTGCCCCTGCCTTGGGTTGATTTCATATCTATCTCCAAAAGTGTATTTGTTATTAAGGCCGGTATCCGGCTCTTTTAATTCGACCCAACGGGCTGATGACGAATCACTGCGTCGTGCCAATGCGGATGGGGTTTAGATGTGCAGAATGGGCTTGCCGACTTGCTCTCGTCTTTCGATACGAGCGTGTGCCTGTTCTACGTTATCGAGTGAGTACTCACCTTCGATGTCTATCTTCAGGGAACCATTAATGAGTGCAGTGAAAACAGCATCTGCTCGGCGCTGCACCATTTGCCGATTTACCATGTGATCCGCGAGACGCGGACGGGTCAGGAAAAGTGAGCCGGCCTCACCCAGTTCGATGGGGTCCAGGTCGGTGAGGGAGCCGGATACATTGCCATAGTTAACGATCAAGCCGTGTTTTTTGCAGGCGCGGAAGCTATCGCGCAAGGTTGCCTTGCCGACCGAGTCAAACACCACGTCTACACCGTTGCCGCCGGTAGCTTCGCGAACTTGTTCAGCGACGCCGCCTTGCGAATAGTCAAAGGCGTGGTCGGCACCGCGCCTGATTGCTGTTACGCGTTTTTCAGCCGTGCCAGCGGTGACTAATACCGTTGCGCCCCGCAGTTTTGCCATTTGCACCAGCAACTGACCGATGCTGCCCGCCGCGGCATGGATCAAGCACGTGCTACCGGGTTTGAGTCGCGCCACGTCTTCAATAAGGTAATGTGCCGTGGAGCCTTGGAAGATCGACGCTGCGGCCAGTTCATAACTGATATTGTCGGGAAGTTTGACGACCAGAGCCGCTGGTACCGAGATGTATTCAGCGTAGCTGCCCCAGGCGATGCACCAGGCGACGCGATCGCCGATAGAAAAATCCTTAATATCGTCGCCAAAAGCCACCACTTGACCGCTACCCTCCATGCCTAGCGTGCAAGGCAACCGCACCTTATAGGTCTGCGAGTTAACGTATTTCCCCTGGCGCGTATGCACATCCATAAAATTGATACCGGCGCATGCCACCTTGATCAGCACATGGCCTGCTTGCACGTCGGGGATCGGTACATCATTACGTTTTTGCAATACTTCAGGCCCACCGTATTGTTCGATGGTGATGGCTCTCATTGGATGGTTTCCTCTTCAGATGATGTGGTATCGGGTTGCCAGCGAAGCAAAAAGAACGTTGTTCTCTCCTGCTAAATTGTCTGATTGGCAATGGCGGCGAGTGCTCGCTAAAATTTTTCTGTTTCACTCTTCTTGTAGGCATGATAAAACAGTCGTGTTTGTTTGAAAATTCCCGATTTGCTAACCTATTCTGTGAATATATTTACCGATGTTCGACTGGCAAGATCTTTATGTTTTTACGGTTTTAGCGCGCACGGAGTCGCTTTCCGCTGCTGCAAGGGAGCTCGGCATTGAGCATGCGACGGTGGGTCGACGCCTGGAGTCGCTGGAAAAGGCATTGGGCTTGCGGCTTGTCGACAAACTGCCGCGCAGTCGTCCTCTTACGCAGGACGGGCGGGCCATCGCAACCTTGGCGCAGAATATGACGCAGGTAGCCGGATTGATTGAACAGCGCGCCCGCCCGGCCTTGATAGGGTTGGCCGGTTCGGTGCGAGTGAGCGCGCCGCCGTCGCTTTCGCGCGCCTGCATTGTTCCGCGTATCGCGGCACTGAGAGCCAGCCATCCCCAGCTCCGCCTGATCTTGCAACCATCCACTACCTTGGCCGCCTTGGGCAGCGGAGAAGCCGATATCGCGATTCGCACGGTGCGCCCGGAGGATGGTGATTTAGTCCGTAAAAAGGTCGGCGAGGTGCATTTTGGGCTTTACGGCACGCGCGAATTCAGTCGGCGGCCGGCCGAGCAATGGACGTTCATTTCCTACGACGAGTCACTCGATCATCTGCCACAGCAAATATGGCTACATCAGGTCAGGGCAGGGCGTCCGATCGCCTTCTTCGCGAGCGACTTGATGTCGCAGCAAATGGCGGCCAGGGATCATGTCGGGGCGGTGGTGTTGCCCACCATGGTCGGCGAGGACGACCCGGAACTGGTGCCGCTGCCCACCCCGGAGACGGCCCCCGCACGCGATATCTGGATCATTGTTTATCCCGATGTCCGGCGCAGTCCGCTGGTGGAAGTGGTGATGGATTTTCTGGTGGATTGCATCGCGCGTGAACCCAGGCTAGCAATGTCTGTGCGTCCGAAATGAACGCTTCCCCGGCGTCGTGCTCTTTTCAGATAAATGTTTTAAAGACCGAGTGGGCGATCTTTTTTCCTTTATGGAAATGCCTGTAACTGGCTGGTTAAAATCATGCAAGCTGCCGACATACCGTCAGCACCAATTGGCGTAGCCAACGATGAGCAAGATCGACTTCTAACCGAGGATGCCACATCTGCGACACAGTAATTTTTTCAGTCCGTACGGGAAGCGCGAAAATGAAGGGGGCGCTCGATAGCGACAATTCTTGATGCACAGACTGACTGCGCATAAAAGATTCCGGAACGAGAGCTATTAAGTCAGAGGCTCGCGCCACCGCCAGTGCAGCAGGAAAGCTGGGTACAACGGCGACGATCATTCGCTTCAATCCCAAAGCAGCCAACGCTTCATCAACAGGTCCGTTTCCATTGGTGCGCCCGTGGCGCGAAGCAACAACGTGGCCGAAGTCCGTGTACCGTTTTGCGCTTACCTTGCGATCCGATTCAAGCGGATGGCCTCGCCTGACAACGCCAACAAAGCTATCGCGAAAGAGCGCCTGCACACGCACTTCCGGCCCCATTTCACTCAAGACGCCTATCTCAAGATCTGCCGAACCATCTCGCAAATGTGCTGCCGTCTTCTCAGGTTTGGGAGCAAAGCGCAAACGCACCAGCGGTGCCGCGGCAGTAACTGCGGTGATCAGTGGCGCGCCAAAGGCTTCTACAAAGCCGTCGTTGGCTCGGATCGTAAAGGTTCGCTGTAATGTCGCGAAATTCGACTCCGTTATTAAAGGGTGCAGTACCGAACGCGCCTCATGCACCGCATCCTGCGTGCGTTGACGAAGCGCCTCTGCGTGAGGCGTCAACACCATACGGCGTCCCGCACGAACCAATAAAGGGTCGCCGATTGTCTCGCGTAAGCGGGTCAAGGTTCGACTCATTGCCGAGGCGCTCAACTCCAGTCGACGCGCAGCGCCAGCCACGCTACCTTCGGCAAGCAATACATCGAGCGCAATGAGTAGGTTCAAGTCGGGTTCGGACATGTGTGATCGTAGCACGAACCGATCAGATAGGGCGTTTGGTGCAGTTTATAAGTGCAAACGCTGCGTCTTCCGCCTTATCTTCCGCGTCGCTATAGTGCAATAAGCGACTCAGCTTTCCATTCGAATTTCATCAACCAGGAGCCATCCATGCACCACGTATATCAGCAGAAAACCGTCCTTCTCATCGGCGCATCGCGCGGCCTCGGCTTCGCCATGGTGGAGGAATACCTCAAGCGGGGCTGGCAAGTTATCGCCACAGGACGAGAGGGTTCAACAAACAAACTGCGTCAACTCGCCCTCGCCCACCACGGGGCACTCGAAGTTGAATCAGTCGATATCACCATTCCCGCGCAGGTCGCGGCGTTACGGGTTCGTCTTGAAGTGCGACGTATTGATATGCTATTCGTTTGTGCTGGCGTCAAAAACGACGATAGCGAAACGATTGCGGATGTTTCGATTGAGGAATTTATTCGCGTGATGGTGACGAACTCCTTGTGCCCGATGAGAGTAATCGAGACGTTTCAGACGCTCGTGTCGCCAACCGGAACGATAGGAATAATGTCTTCCGGGCAAGGCAGTCTGACCAACAACACGAACGGAAATTATGAGGTCTACCGGGGCAGCAAGGCGGCACTCAATATGTTCATGCGTAGTTTTGCTGCGCGCCACCGAAACGACACAAGAACCTTGCTGCTGATGGCGCCTGGCTGGGTAAGGACGGACATGGGCGGTCCGGAAGCGCGCCTGAGCATAGAAGAAAGCATTCCGAACCTGCTGAACACGATTGAGACATACGAAGGGCGTTCAGGACTACATTACCTCGACTATCTCGGGAAAGTAGTTCCCTGGTGAATAGCCGCGAATGGCCGATCATAGGCAAGTCTGCACGCCTGAATTGAACCATCGTTTATGGCTGCGTCATTAATAGTATTGAACGCTCCATTGACCGTTCAATGCGCTACGGCTACCGTCATAGCGTATTGATTTGGTCTGTCTTGGAGTGTTGATAATTAAGCAGTGATTGCCATTGATCGCAAAGAAAAATCGATCACTTGACGACCCACCATATCGAGTTGCTGGGCAACGTTTTCAAGCAAACACTCACCGGAAGGACCGAATACGGGCATAGCTGAATTGATCGTCACACCGAGTGGCGTCGGCCATCCGCGCAATGCATGCACGACCGAGCGCAGCGCCATTAACGATGTGGTGGTCGCTTGCCATCCAGCGGCAGTGACAATACAGCCCACTGCGCGTCCCTCAAAATAAGGTTTTGGGTCGCTTCGCATATCTTCCGTGTAATCAAGCGCATTCTTCACCAGGCCGGACATACTGCCGTGGTAGCCCGGTGAAGCAATAATGATCCCGTCGGCGCGGCGCAGCAAGGCCACCAGCCGTTGCGCATTTGGCGTCCGCTCCACTAAATCTGGCGCATACATCGGCAGAATCAGATCTTCCGCCCCCAGCATGACCGTCTCGGCCCCATATCCCTCGGCCGCGGCTAACGCGATGCGTAGCGCTTTTTCTGTGGAGGAGTTGGCGCGTGTCGTTCCGCCCAGACCCACGATGAAAGGCCGGTTCGGCAAAGGCTCGCGGCTGAGGTTGCTATTTATTGCATTCATGTCTATTCCCCTGCTTAAGATAAAAATCTCGTAATGTTTTCGCGTGGCTGTTCAAGGGTGAACGGTCGACACCATCATCACCGAACAACAGGCTCAGAATCAATCGGCGGCTGTATTTCGACGCTAATATCCTGCATCTGATAATTGATAAAATCGCATCGCTCTACAATCCTCCACAATATTCCATTTCTACTCATGCTTGATGCACTGACATGAGGCGCATCATTTTCATGGATGCTTTATTTCATACGTAATAAACAAGAAGCAAACAAGAAGCGTCGAAGGCTTTCAATAAGTTGATAGTAAATTGGGCGTGTCAGCTCAGTGGGAGCTATTCATACGGAAGCACCAACACATGACCAAGTTTATTTCCATATCGCTCACAAACGCCGCTGAGGGTCGCGATGATGACTACAACGCCTGGTGCAACAATCAACATATTGGCGATGTATTAGCCGTTCCGGGGATCAAAGCGGCGCAACGCTTCCGACTTTCCGATCAAATTTCCGCGAAGTTGGGATTCCGTTATTTGTCTCTGTATGAAATGGAAGCAGACCAAATCAGCGATGTGCATGCCGCCATAGCGGCCAGAGCCGGAACAGCACTGATGCCCCGCACCGATTCCTCGTCACCAGGTCGCCTTTTTTTAGAGTTGGAGCCACTTTCTGCGCGCATTACGGCTGAGGAATCGGCAGCCACGCGTGGCAGCTTATTACTGGATTAGTGCGATTAAAAAGGGATAAGGAGCGGTAAATATCTATAAAGAGCGCCGCCTTTCCAGCCACACATACCCAATCCATCACCCGATTTATCACACTTGTAATGATCGCTCAGGCTATCAAAAGTTGATTGCTTCCAACAGTCCGGAATATTTAAAATAAGTTTTTCTCAGGAGATAAACATGCGATTCCTCTGGTTTCATTTGATGCCTTACAAAGATTTACCCGAGAACTTTAAAGAAGATCATAAGAGCATTTGGGTCGATGTCGATCCGAAGTTGGGTGATCCGATGAAGATGCATGATAACTACAACGAATACATGGACGAGCTTGAGTTCGCTGCTGAGTGCGGATTCGATGCCATCTGCGTCAATGAGCATCACGGCAACGCTTACGGCATGATGCCTTCACCCAATTTGATCGCCAGCGCGCTGGCACGTCGTACCCAGCATACCGATGCCGCTATCTGCGTGATGGGTGCATCGCTGGCGCTTTACAATCCACCAACGCGTGTGGCTGAAGAATTTGCAATGATTGACGCCATTTCGGGCGGTCGTCTGATTGCAGGGTTTCCGGTCGGAACGCCGATGGATACCACCTACGTCTATGGCACCAACCCAAGCACGTTGCGCCAACGGTATTACGAAGCACACGACCTGGTCATTCAGGCATGGACAAGGGACGAGCCGTTCAGCTTCAACGGACGCTTCAATCAACAGCGCTATGTTAATTGCTGGCCCCGTCCGATCCAGCGGCCGCATCCTCCGGTATGGGTTCCCGGTGGCGGCTCGGTAGAAACATGGCAGTGGTGCGGTGAAAAAGATTATGTCTATTCATACGTTTCTTATTATGGCCACGTTGCCGCAGAAGCCACGATGAACGGCTATTGGGCTGAAATGGCCCGACAGAAAGTCGACCGGAATCCGTTCCGCGTTGGATTCCTGCAATTTATCGGTGTCGCTGAGAACATGGAAGAAGCGGTAAAGCTTTACCGTGAACCAGCCGAATTCTTCTATACCAACTGCTTGCATGTGGACCCGCGCTGGGTATCGCCGCCAGGTTACGTTACCGAAGCCACGCAGCGCATGAAGATGACATCTCAGGTACAAGCTGCTGCAGATCGCAGTGAAATATTGGGCTCGTTGTCCGAAGATTTTGCAGGGATATTAAAAAGTGGCTACGTCATCATCGGTTCCCCTGATGAAGTGGCAGCGCAACTACGTGAAGTAGCGATCAAGTTCAACGTCGGCAATTTATTGACGCTGCTCCAGTTTGGCAACATGAGTCGGGAAACCACCATGTACAACACCAAACTGTTTGCCGAAAAAGTGATTCCGCAACTGAAGGATTTGTTTGAAGATGAATGGGATCACCATTGGTGGCCGGAACCAGCCGATAAATCGCTACGGGCTTTGCCACGCAAGCAGGAGGAAGTATGAGCGCGCTGACCGTCAGGACCGTAGACGTTAATGGTCGTTCCTGCCGCATCTGGGAGCAAGGTAGTGGCCCAAGAGTGTATTGGTTAGCTTCCAGTCCTATGCTGATGAGGCAGACCGCGTTTCATGAAGCCATGGCAGCGGGAGTCACACTGGTTACCTGCGGTTTACCCGGCTTCCCTGGCAGCGAAGGGCACGACATTCTGGACAGCCATCTTGACTGGTGCCTAGCCACGCGTGACCTGTTGCAGGCTGCTGGATTTCAGCCGGGCGACACGCTGATGGGATCGACTACGGCAGGTGCTTTGGCAGCCGATGCGGCAGCGCTGTGGCCAGAGTTGATCGGCAAACTTATACTGATAGCGCCGTTTGGGCTATGGGATGACGATGCCCCAAGTACCGATATGTTTGCGGTGACATCGAAAAATGCGCCAGCCCTGTTTTGCGAAAATCCGGAACGGTTCCTCGCTCAGGTTGCGACGCCTAAAGATGCAGAACCTGTTCTCTGGTCGATTGTCGTTAATCGTGGCAACGAGTCTGCAGCACGCTTCTTGTGGCCCTTCGGTGATACGCGTCTGAGTAAACGACTGCACCGCATTAGCGCACCGACCTTATTGCTATGGGGCGCAAAAGACAAGGTCATACCGACCAGTTATGCAACTACATTTGCCGAAGGTATCACGGGGCCAGCTTCCATCAAGCTCATCCCAAATGCAGGGCATCTGGCCGAACTGGATGAACCGGCAGCGGTGGTAGACGCCATATTCGGATTTGTTGGCTGAGATGTCCGACGTTATCCTGGAAACATCTGGATTGAGCCGCGTTTTTGGCGGCTTTTTCGCAGTCAATGGCGTGGATATTAAAGTCCGCGAAGGAACGATCCACGCCTTGATTGGCCCCAATGGCGCGGGCAAAACAACATGTTTTAATTTGCTGAGTAAGTTTCTGCAGCCGACCGATGGCAGTATTCATCTGGCGGGGCAGGATATTACCAACATGAAGCCAGCGGCTGTCGCGCGCCTTGGTATGGTGCGTAGTTTTCAGATATCGGCGACATTTTCCAGCATGTCCGTGCTGGAGAATGTACGTCTGGCATTGCAGCGTAAACGCGGGGGAAGCTACGATTTTTGGCGTGGTGAAAAAATACTGTGTGAAATGAATGCGCAGGCACGCGGCCTGTTAGAGGATGTAGGACTTGCTGACTATGAAGACACGGCGGCAGGTTTACTCCCGTATGGACACAAGCGCGCCCTTGAAATCGCCACCACGCTTGCTCTTGATCCCAAAGTCATGCTGCTTGATGAACCAACGGCTGGTATGACGCATGAAGATGTGGATCGTGTTGTTGCGCTGATTCGGCGCATCCGAAAGGGTCGCACGCTCCTGATCGTGGAACATAACCTTTCTGTGGTGGAAGGATTGTGCGACGCGGTGACGGTATTGACCAGAGGCAGCATTCTGACCGAAGGCGATTATGCCAGTGTGTCCAAACATCCCGACGTCATTGCCGCTTATCTGGGAACAGCCCATGGGTGAGAATACTTTACTAAAGATAGAAAACCTCCAGGCATGGTACGGGGAAAGCCATATTCTTCACGGCGTCAATCTTGACGTGAAGGAGGGTGAAGTCGTGACGTTATTGGGGCGCAATGGCGCGGGTAAAACCACCACAATGAAATCTATCATGGGCCTGATGGCGCACCGCACCGGCAGTATCAGGATGCGTGACGTGGAAACGATTGCTTGCTTACCAGAACAGGTCGCCCGCACCGGTATCGCACTCTGTCCTGAAGAGCGCGGTATCTTTGCCTCGCTAACGGTGACCGAAAATTTGCTCTTGCCACCAGTCATTTCGCCGGGTGGCATGAGCGTGGAAGCCTTGTACACGCTGTTTCCAAACCTAAAGGAACGCGGCAGCAGTCAAGGCACCATGCTCTCCGGCGGTGAACAGCAGATGTTGGCTATCGCGCGTATTCTGCGCACCGGAGCACGGTTACTGCTACTGGATGAACCGACCGAAGGTTTGGCGCCCGTCATTGTTCAGCAGATTGGACATATGATCCAAAAAATTAAAAATCTTGGTTTTACTGTTTTGCTGGTTGAACAAAATTTTCATTTTGCATCGACCGTCGCAGACCGTCATTACGTCATGGAGCATGGAAAAATTATCGATTTGATTCCCAATGCTGCACTGGCCTCAAATATGGATAAATTGCACCGGTATCTGGGCGTCTGACAAACTAAAGGATCTGAATTCATGTTCACACTGTTTGGAATGCCGGGCCAGTTGTTGCTCGGTCAGCTGCTGCTTGGCCTGATCAATGGCGCTTTCTACGCGTTGTTATCACTCGGTCTGGCCGTTATATTCGGCATGCTGCACATCATCAATTTTGCTCATGGCGCGCTGTATATGATGGGCGCTTTTGTTGCGTGGTTTTTGCTGGAAAAGCTCGGCCTCGGCTATTGGTGGGCGTTGGTACTGGCACCGGGTACGGTTGCCATATTCGCTTATTTTCTCGAAAAGTCGGTTATCAGACGCCTGTACGGGATTGATCCGATGTACGGCTTGATTTTGACTTACGGACTATCGTTGATCATTCAGGGCCTGTTTCGCAATGCGTTTGGTGATACCGGTTTGCCTTACAGTTTGCCGACCACCTTGCAGGGAGCGATGGATGTCGGCTTCATGCTCATCCCGCTCTATCGGATTTGGGTCGTGATCGCTGCGCTGGTTACCTGTTTTGCCACCTGGTATTTAATTGAAAAAACAGCGCTTGGATCACGCTTGCGCGCTGCCACCGAAAATGCCTCGTTAGTACGATCTTTTGGTCTCAATGTACCGCGCATGATTACCCTGACTTATATGGGCGGCGCGGCGCTTGCCGCATTTGCCGGTGTCCTGGCGGCTCCCATCTATTCGGTTAATCCAAACATGGGCGAGAACTTCATGATTACGGTATTCGCCATCGTCGTGATTGGTGGAATGGGCTCCATTCTCGGTTCGATCGTCGCTAGTATCGGCCTAGGTATTCTGGAGGGCATCATGAAAGTGTTCTATCCGGAAGCGTCCGTGATTGTTATTTTTGTCGCCATGATTATCATTTTATTGACCCGGCCAGCCGGCCTGTTCGGAAAGCAGACCTAATATGGATTCCGTCACATCGCCATCGATTGCGCCAGCAGCGCAAGCTCCTCGACAATTCCGCTTGCTCTCTTTTTCTCCTGCGCAGAGCATCGCCTTTGTGTTGATGCTAGCCGTCATTCTGTTAGCGCCGACGGTAGGATATCCAATCTTTTTGATGAAGATTTTATGCCTCGCGCTCTTTGCCTGCTCATTTAATCTACTGGGAGGTTATGGCGGTTTGATTTCATTTGGGCACGCAGCTTACTTCGGGCTTGGCGCCTACATTACGGCATGGGTCGCCAAAAATTGGGGTGTGTCGCCCGAAGTGGCAATTCTGTTAGGCGGTCTTACCGCAGGAGGAGTCGGCACGTTATTTGGCTGGGTGGCGATTCGTCGCCCCGGCATGTTCTTTCCGATGATTACGCTGGCAGTCGGACAAATGGTGTATTTCTTCTGTTTGCAGGCACCTTTTACCAATGGCGAAGATGGTATCCAGAAAGTGCCACGCGGCGCACTATTTGGACTGTTTCCTCTGGATAATAACCTGGTGTTGTACTGGGTAATCGCAGCAATCTTTCTGGCTGGCTTTTTATTGATGCATCGTGTGGTGCATTCTCCGTTTGGACAGGTGTTGAAATCGATTCGCGATAACGAACCACGTGCCATCTCGCTTGGCTATGAAACCGCGCATTACAAGCTCATTACCACCATGCTGGCAACCACCATCGCGGGTATCGCTGGCGGTAGCAAGGCGATTGTCTTCGGCATTGCAACGCTGGCTGATGTCGGGTTTGCCACCTCGGGCGAGGCGCTTCTGATGACCTTGGTCGGTGGACTTGGCACTATTTTTGGACCAGTTGTTGGCGCAACAATAGTGGCCTCGATGGAGAATTTTCTTTCACCGTTTGGCGCGTGGGTGACCGTCGCCCAAGGGGTTATTTTCGTCGTATGCGTGTTGATGTTTCGTAGTGGCCTGATTGGCGAGCTGGGTAAGAAGCTAAAAATATCACTCTGATAGGTGAGGTTACGAGCGGCGTCATCACCTTAATGCGTCCGCATCATCTTGTGACATCGATGCTGCGACACTTTTTTTAAATATTGGATCTGCGTGTAAGCGGCCCCAGAAATAACTGATATCAGATCTGTTAATTAAGGAACCTATGAATTGGAATATGGGCGATATGTTGGATGCGGTGGCCGCAGTTGTTCCCAAAGATCGGCCTGCCATTATTCAAGGCGATACAGCGATCTCGTGGCAAGAATTCGATGAGCGTAGCAATCGCATGGCACGTGCAATGATCGACGCAGGGTTAACACCCGGTGATCGGGTTGCATTCATCTCCCGTAACCATCCAGCATATTTGGAAGGCTTGGCAGCGTGCTTAAAGGCGCGTCTGGTACATGTCAATATTAATTACCGCTATCGGACGGATGAAACAGCGTATGTCTTCACCGATTGCAATGTACGTGCGGTGATTTATCAGAAAGAATTTGTCTCCTTGATCGCTGAGTTGCGGAACAGCTTTCCTGCTATTTTGCTGTGGATCTGTATCGATGGCGAAAGCAACGTCACGCCTGGCGTACATTTCGAGAAGTTGGCCGAACAGGGAGATCCTGCCCCGCTGGGGATTGAGCGCTCAAGTGATGATGCATTTCTGCTGTACACGGGCGGCACAACAGGCATGCCAAAAGGGGTTATCTGGCCTTCAGGTAATTATCGCGAATGCCAGCTTGAGTCGCCTCTGATAAAAAATCGGCCACGTAATCTGGCCGAGCATATCGAACTGGTCCGAACAAATGACAGCCCGGGCCGCGTCATACCGGCCTGTCCTTTGATGCACGGCGCTGGCATGAGTAGTTCATTGGCAGAGTTGTTGTCGGGTGGGACGGTCATTTTGCTATCGGCAAGTGGATTTGATACTGATGAATTATGGCAAGCAGTTGCCCGTCATAAGGCAACAAGAATTTTAATCGTTGGCGATGTTTTCGCTCGCCCGATGCTACGTGCGCTTGATGCGCTGGACGCAAATCACAAAAAAATTGATCTTGACAGCCTTCGGGTGATCAGCTCCGCTGGGTTGATCTGGAGTCAAGAGATCAAACAAGGGCTATTGCATCATTTACCTCTGGTTTCTATGGTGGATATCTTCGGCGCTTCGGAAGCGTCCGGATTGGGCTATTCGGTGACAACGGTGAATGCGACTGTGCCGACAGGCCGTTTTGTTCCTGCATCAACGACGGTATTAATTGACGAACACGGAGCCCTTCTTCCATCCGGAAAAGTAGGCGAGGGATATATCGCCCGCTCAGAGCCACTTCCGCTCGGCTATTTCGGCGATGCAAAAAAGACAGCGGAGGTTTTTCGTATCATCGACGGCAAGCGCTATGCGGTTCCTGGCGACTGGGCGCGACTGGATGAAGAAGGATTTATGCAAGTCATCGGGCGCGGGAATTTGGTGATTAATACCGGCGGTGAAAAAGTATTTGTGGAAGAGGTTGAAGAAGCTTTGAAGTTACACCCTAGCATCGACGACGCGTTGGTAGTCGGCATCCCGGATGAGCGATGGGGCAATATTGTTGCGGCGCTGGTATGCATTAAGCCTGGCATGACCTTTGGCAAAACAGCGGACTTTACCGAGGTACGCCAAGCAATGGCCACAAAGTTAGCGGGATACAAAATACCGAAAGTGTTGTTTGACGTAACCGAGATGCCGCGTAGTCCCGCTGGCAAGCCTAACTATAAAGTCGCACGTGAATTGGCGGCTGCACGCTTGGCGCAATCGCTGCCAAAGCTGAAGCAACTTTAGGCAACCGCAGACTATGCCAACCATCTACAGAACGGAAATACCTGTCGACGCCGTAAAACCAGCGGCGCTCGTCACCGGCGCGGCACGCGGAATCGGTTTGGCGATTGCGACCCAACTGGCGCAGGATGGCTTTAAAACTATTCTCACAGATATTGACCATGAAGAAGTACAAGCGGCATCGCAAAAGTTACAGGAAATGGGACTAGACGTGGCCGGGCATGTTCTTGATGTACGCGATCGCGCGGCGGTCAGTCGCCTATTCGATACCGTTGACGGGTTAACTGTTGTAGTCAACAACGCCGCCATTAGTGCCAAACTGAAACCCTACCACGCGCTCGAAATGCAAGCATTTTTGGCAATCTTCAGCATCAACGTTCAGGGCTGTTTTATCGTCGCGCAAGAAGGTGCCAAGCGGATGAAGGCAGGCGGAAGAATCATCAACATTGCCTCGCGTGGCTATTTGGGTGGCGCAGGTTTATCGCATTACGTCGCCAGTAAAGCAGCGGTCGTTGGTCTGACGCGTGCTATGGCGATCGAACTCCGCTGGGAAAATATAACGGTCAATGCCATTGCACCAGGCATGGTCGATACCCGCATGATGGATGACTACACCGCAGAAATACGGCGCACCCTAGAAAGCAGAGAGCCGAGTGGCGGCCCAGCCAATCCCGCAGAAATCGCCCAAGCCGTCGCATTTCTGGCTTCTGAAAAGGGGCGTTTTATCAATGGTCAGGTCTTGATGGTCGACGGCGGTAAATCGCTAGGTATGCCACCTCTTTAGTAGGATTCGGTAGGGGGTTGTTCAGTACGGTGTATTCAAACCAGGTTGTTCACCATAAACAGAGAGATAGCATGTTGCCAGCAACACCGACCAAAAATGCCATCGTAATCGGAGTCGCCGCCGCGTTCGGTCAGGAGATTATCCTCCGGCTGGCAGAAGACGGCTACAACGTCAGCGCAGTGGACAAAGATACCAGTTCACTGACTTCATCCGGTAAGTGCATTAATTTGATCAACATAGAAAGAACCGATCAGCCCAAATTAGCCGCACTTTTTGCAGCACTTAAACAGATTGATCTACTGGTGATCAACGTTCCGCTAACGCTTGCCGACACGCGTTTCGTTGATATAACGGATGATCAGTTTGCGGCCGCGATGCACTATTTTTTCTTCGACGTAGTAGCCGCCAATCAAATCGCCTATCCCTATTTGGTGAATGGCGCCCGTATCGTCCATGTATCGTCAAAAGGCTTTTTAGGCGCATGGGGCGGCGCGCACACCATCGCTGCAAGTGCCGCATTAGTCGCCTACACCAGATCCCTATCACTCGAACTGACCGAGCGCGACATCACAGTCAACACAGTCGCACCGGACTTCGTCGGCAGTAAATGGGATCAAACCAACGCACGCACCAAAGTCGCCAACGCAGTAGCATTTTTTGCAGCCCCGAACAACGGCGTCAGTGGTGAGACATTGCTGGTAGATGATGGTCGAAGTTTAAGGATGACCGAAAGTCGACGTCGAACCCCGTATTGATTGGTTCCGGTATCGTAGAAACTTAAACTGAATTACGTCTAATATAAAGGCTATTGTAGTTGCAGGCGCAGCCACAGTTGACGTTGCCTTTGACCTTGCAGGCGCAGCCACAGTTGACGTTGCAGTTGACCTTGCAGGCGCAGCCACCTTTGACGTTGCCTTTGACCTTGCAGGCGCAGCCACCTTTGACGTTGCAGTTGTTTTTGAAGCGGCACTTGACCTACCCCGTCATTGGCGCTGCCAAGTGTTTTAGCCATCAGGCGGGAATTGTGGGGAAACATGTTTGAGCGAAGCGAGTTCGTTTCTCCACCCGACTGATGGTTAAAACGCTTGGGGACCCGCAGGGCAGCGTCTCTGCGGTCGCCTTTTTTTTGGTTACTTTATTTTGGCGAAGCAAAAAAAAGTAACTAGCTGTCGGGCTACCCCCGACCAGCACCCACGGAGCGTTAACAGTGTTTAGTAACGACGACCGTATTTATTAACTGTCGGACCAACCCCAATTAGCACGAACCCCGTCGAGTACCACCAAATAACCAATTTTCAAATCAACATTCAAATATCAACACCCACCGATATCCCATTAAACGCAAAATCAAGATAACTATCCGTCACCTCACGCAACGTCATCTTCCCCTCAGGAGAATACCAACGATTAATCTGATTAAAACTAGACAAAAGATAGCGCGCCAATAAAGCCTCATCCACACGACGCAAGTCCTTATTCTCCATTGCCTCCCGAAGGCATTCGCGCAAAATACCCTCATATTTGTCACGCAACTCCAGCGCCATCAAACGCTTATCACCCGTTTGAACGCGAAAAGAGTTAGAACCAGCCATAAAGTGAGAAGGATGCGCCTCATAAAAATCCATCGAAGCATAAAAAAACGCTTTAATCCGACTCAATGCGGTCGATTCTTTTTCGATGGCCGCGCCAACATCAGCGATCAAATGTTGAAGCCCCTCAATCACCACCTTCTTATATAACGCATCCTTATCCGGAAAGTGATAATAAAGTGCCGCTTTAGTGATGCCAGCTGCCTCCGCAATATCACGTAAAGATGTGCGGTCATAGCCATGCTCTCCGAAAAGCCGCCGTGCTATATCCAGGATCTGATCTGCGCGGGTTTGTGGCAGGCCCTCTTGTATGGCGCTCGATGTAGTTCTGCCCGATTGCGTGGCCATATAGTATAAGTTCCGATCAGGAAAAGAAAAATTATCGCCAATTCATTGACAACATACAAGTAGATAAACAATAAGATCGAATTATCCTATTTGTTGTAAGCGATCAACCGATCAATATTATGATGGCTTCACCCCTTGGTGAGGTCGATTCAAACGGATTAGCCCTTCCTGCGCCACCGTGGCAACCATACCACCCTGATGATCATAAACATGCGCAATATTCAGGCCCCGACCACCAGATGCGTTCGGACTTGCCATCGAAAACAATAACCAGTCATCCAAACGGAAAGGGCGATGGAACCAGATTGTATGATCCAGACTGGCGGCTTGCAGGTCGGCGTCATAAGGTGCAATACCATGGGGTTTCAGTGCGGTCCATATTAAGCCGTAGTCAGAAATATAGGTTAGCAGAGTTTCATGCGTCAAACGCGTATGCGGCAAACGATTGGGCGTGCGTGCCCATATTTTTTGATGCGGCGCATGGGTAAACGGCGCACCAAAGCAGTCATCGTCCTCACACCGAAAATCCACCGGTGCAGGGAAGACGGTGCTGGTATCGCCGTTCGGATGATGTCTCCAATGGGGAGAATGCGGTTGCATCCGCTCCGGGATTGCGAGCGACGTGTTGCGTTGATGGTGTGACATACCGTCCTCTTCTTTCTGAAAAGAAAGCGAAATGTGGCATATCTCGCGGCTGCCCTGAAAGGCCACTACGCGCCGGCTGCTGAAGCTACCGCCATCGCGTACCCGATCAACCTGATATTCAATCGTGAGGCGAGAGTCCCCGGGGGATGTAAACATCGCATGCAGCGAAACAGGTCTGCGATGATCGACGGTGTGGGCGGCAGCGTGCAATCCCTGCGCTAAAATCTGACCACCAAACGTTCTCGGATTGCCTTTAAAGTGACTGTTGCCAAGATAACGGTCAACATCAATCCGCTTGACCTGCAATAAATCAATGACTTCATCAGTATTATATAAAGCGTCGTTCAACATGCTTATTAGCACTCCATCCATCATGCGCTGATTGGCAAAATCCTGACTTTGCGTCTTCCTTTTCTTCTGTGTTTATCAGAATACTGAGTGGACCTGCGTGATTATGTGGGTGATCATCGCGATTTTGTGTCTGCCAGGAAGTGGTGCTGGGTTAATCTTTATTCGGTTTCCCGCGCAATGTAACAAAATCGGGCGACCGTTTGGCAAAGAAAGCAGCTATCCCTTCAGTTGCCTCGTCATCGCCTTGCGACGCCACCATCAGTTGCGCCTCCAACGACAGTTGCGATGCCAGATCATTGCTATGAGCGCTCAGGCACGCAGTCTTGATTCGCGCATTGGCACGCATCGGACCATCGGCAACGCGTGCGGCCAGCGCTATGGCTTCCGTTAGTGCGACGCCTTTTTCGGTAAGCCGGTTGACAGCACCCATGGCATGCAGACGTTCGCCGGATAGTCGCTCGCCCGTCAGACATAGTTCGGTCAGTATCTGGCGTGACACAAACTCTGCCAAAAAGGCCGTAGCACCACCATCCGGTGTCAGTCCTACCTTGACGTAAGCCAGCGAGAAGACGGCGGTACGCGTCGTCACCAGCATGTCACAGGCTAGGGCGATCGACAGGCCTGCGCCAGCTGCGCCGCCTTCCACTGCGGCGATTACCGGCTTGTCGCAATGGCGAATCGCAAGGATCAACCCACTCAGTTTCTCAAGCCACTCGCGCCGTACCGTTGGGGCCAGCGCACGTCGCTGCGCTAGCTGTTTAAGGTCACCACCGGAACAGAAAAAATCTCCAGCACCTGTGAGCACAATCGCACCGACTGTCGGATCAACTGCCGCCGCAGCCAGCGCCGCTGGCAATGCAGTGTATAAGTCTGCTGTGATGGCATTGCGGGCAGTCGGATTATTATTGATCAGGATGCGGACGGCACCTTCCTGGCGAATTAACACAGCTTCATTTATACGGCTACTCATACGGCCACCTGCTGACCAAACGCAATGAAGCGTTGCAGATGATGATCCTCATCACCTAACTGGTGATCAATCATCACTAGCCGTTTGGCATAATGGGCCAGCGGTAATTCCCAGGTCATCCCAATGCCGCCGTGCATCTGGATACTCTCTTCTGCCACCAATGTGCCAATGCGACCAATACTGACTTTAGCGGCAGATAGCGCACGTTCACGGGTTACCCGGTCGGCATCAAGTGCCGCCGCGGCATTGATCACTGCCGAGCGCGCTTGTTCAATCTCCAGTAACAAGTCTGCCATGCGATGTTGCAACGCCTGAAAGCTACCGATGAAGACACCGAACTGTTTGCGTGTGCGGAGGTAGTCGAGTGTGGCCGATTTGGCAGCTTCCATCGCACCGAGCGCCTCGGCACACAACGCCAATACACCGCGTCCGATTACACGCTCCAGCGTAGCGTATGCCTGGTTTTCTGTGCCTAGCAAGGCATCGTTATCGAGCGTTACCGCGTTTAAGCAAAGCTCAGCGATGCGGCCACCGTCGATAGTGGGGCAGTCGCGTACAGTGAGTCCCGGTGTCTTTGCCGGTAACAAAAAGAGCGAGATTCCGGACGTATCATCGACTGCTCCTGCCGTACGTGCAGACACAACAAATAAATCACTCTGTGCGCCGTACAACACCACCGCTTTGGTACCGGTTAGTGTCCAGCCTTCGGCGTTTCTTTTTGCGTGTGTTTGTACCCGCGCCATCTCATAGTGCGTATCGGGTTCTTCATGCGCAAGCGCGACGATGGCGTCACCACTGATGATGTCCGATAACGCCGCTTTCTGTTTTGGCGTGCCAACAGCGGCGATGGCGTCACCAGCAAGCATCGCGCAGCCCAGCAGCGGTTCAATCACCAAGCCGCGACCAATCGCCTCAAAGACCACCGCAATGTCATATCCTGTGCCGCCGAAGCCGCCGTCATTTTCATGAAACAAGGCACCAATGACGCCTATTTCTGCCAGTTGCTTCCATACTTTTTGACTAAAGCCATGCGGCGATGTAGTGATGTGGTCGCGTGTCTCAAAAGTGTATTCCGCAGCGAGGAAGCGCTGCAGGCTGTCGGCGAGCATGCGCCGTTCTTCAGTGTGTTCGAAATGCATGTGTGCCTTCACAGTCCAAGAATCATCTTTGAGATAATATTTTTCTGGATCTCGTTAGCGCCGCCAAAAATCGAGAGCTTCCGGTTATTGAAATATTGCGCTGCGGCGCTTGATGCGCCGTCCGGTCCAACTGGCTGCTGATCAAAATCATCGTATAGCGCTTCCTTGATAAACGGTCGCGCATAAGGACCCATTGCGCGACGTGTTAACGCAGCTATTTCTTGACGAATTTCGGTGCCGCGGATTTTTAGCATTGAACTTTCTGCACCCGGTGCGCCACCGCCAGCCACCCCTGCGATCACGCGCAAGTTGGTGGTTTTCATGTTTTCCAGATCTATCTCGACGCGTGCCAGACGAGCGGCAAATAAAGGATCTTCGGCCAACGGTCGACCATGGCGCGTTTGTTGTGCTGCAATACTTTTCAGTCTGTTCAATGCCGCAACGGAAAAGCCTACGCCAGCGATATTGGTACGTTCATAGGTCAACAGATACTTGGCGCAGGTCCATCCCTTGTTTTCTTCTCCGACCAGATTAGCAATCGGTACACGGACGTCGGTGAAGAACACCTCGTTGACCTCGTGTTCGCCGTCGAGCGTCATAATGGGACGCACTTCGACGCCCGGTGTTTTCAACTCAATTAACAGAAAACTGATACCTTCCTGTTTCTTGGCTTCTCGATTGGTGCGTACCAGACAGAAGATCATATCGGCATGTTGCGCGAGCGTAGTCCAGGTTTTTTGACCGTTGACGACATAGTGCTCGCCATCACGCACCGCCGTTGTTTTCACCGCGGCAAGGTCGGAACCGGCTCCCGGTTCTGAATAGCCCTGACACCACCAGTCGGTCCCATTTAAGATGCGCGGCAGCCAGTACTGTTTTTGCGCCAGGTTGCCATATTTGATCAGTACCGGCCCTAGCATGTTAACGCCGAAGGGCAAAATACGTGGTGCATTCGCAAGCCAGCACTCATGCTCAAAGATGAACTTCTCCATCGTGCTCCAGCCCGGACCGCCATATTCTGCGGGCCAATGATTTGCTAACCAGCCTTGTGCGTTGAGGATGGCGTGCCATTCCTGCATGTCGGCTTTGGAGATATGCTTGCCCTCGGCAACCTTGTGGGATAGGCGGACTGGTAGTTTGTCTGCCAGAAATGTGCGTACTTCTTTACGGAAGGTTTCTTCTTCAGCGCTAAAGTTAAGATCCATGTCGATTGTCCTCTTAATAGATTTCGAACAGTCCGGCTGCGCCCATCCCGCCAGCGATACACATCGTGACGACCGCGTATTTTGCGCCACGTCGCTTGCCCTCAATTAACACATGCCCAGCCAGACGCGCACCGGTCATGCCAAACGGATGGCCGATAGAGATGGCACCGCCGTTGACGTTAAGCCGCTCGTCAGGAATGCCAAGTCGTTGCTGGCAATAGATCGACTGCGAAGCAAAGGCCTCATTGAGTTCCCATAGATCGATATCATCAATCTTCAGACCATAACGCGCAAGTAATTTTGGTATTGCAAAAACGGGACCAATTCCCATTTCGTCAGGTTCACAACCAGCAATTGCCAATCCACGGAAAGCCCCTAGCGGCTGGAGATTGGCGCGTTCTGCTTGTTTGGCATCCATCATCACACAGGCGGATGCACCATCCGATAATTGCGATGCATTGCCAGCGGTGACATACTTGTCGGCTCCCATCACTGGCGCGAGCTTTGCCAGTCCGGCATAGGTTGTGCCGCGCCGGTTACAGGTGTCGCTACCGACTGTTACTTCTTTCCTGGAGATAACACCCGTCTCTTTATCAGTGATAGCCATGGTAGTCGTGCAGGCAATGATCTCGTGAAGGTAGCGTCCGGCGAGTTGGGCTTCTTCGGTCTTGCGCTGACTCTCTGCCGAAAAGCGGTCTTGCGCCTCACGGCTGATACCATAGCGTGCGGCTACCATATCTGCTGTGTCAATCATTGCCATATAGAGGTCAGGTTTGTGCTGTGTGATCCAAGGATCCATTCCACTATCGCCATCCTCACGCGTACGAATTTGTGAAATACTCTCAACACCACCGGCAATCATGGCGGAAACGCCATCAACCACAATACGTCCAGCCGCCATGGCGATTGCTTGTAAACCAGAGGCGCAGAAACGGTTCACAGTCGTACCGCCAATCGTGAGTGGCAGACCAGCACGGATGATCGCTTGACGTGCTACGTTGCGGCCCGCAGTACCTTCGGGATAGCCGCAACCCAGAATCGCATCCTCAATCAACGCTGGATCAATGCCAGCGCGCTCTACCGCCGCGCGAACTGCAAAGGCGGCGAGAGCCGGGCCTGACGTGATGTTGAATTCACCGCGATGGGCTTTGGTCAGGGGTGTACGGGCGGTTGAAATAATAACGGCTTCGCGCATCATATATTTTCTTAATGAAAGTGAATGTACTTATTCGGACAGATTCAAGCTGGCAAAATTGGTGCCGCGTTCAACCAGCTCAACCAGCAATGGTGACGGCTGCCAGAACAATGGATCGTCCTTGGCGAACGCACGGATATCGGCCAGCACTTGTGGCAATCCCAGCGTGTCGGCATAGTGCATGGGACCACCGCGATAGCGCGGAAAACCATAGCCGTAAAGAAAGGTAACATCCACATCAAGCGGTCGTAACGCGATGCCCTGATGCACAACATTTGCGCCTTCGTTGATCATTGCCGCCATGTAACGTCGGATAATTTCATCGTCAGTGAAACGACGCGGTGTGATACCGGCACGTTGACGTTCAGAGTCAATAATCGCCTCAACTTCGTGGTCAGGTTTTCCTGTGCGGGTCCCGGCAGCATAGAGATAATAGCCCCGTCCGGTCTTTTGTCCGAACCAGCCGTTTTCGCACAATCGGTCTGCGATGCGCACGTAACGTGCCTCTGGATTGCGTGTCGCGGCACGGCGTTGTCGGGTCGCCCAACCAATGTCCCCGCCAGCCAGATCGGATACTTCAAATGGCCCCATCGGATAGCCGAAATCGCGTAATGCTTTGTCAATCTGGTAAGGCGATGCGCCATCTTCCATCATATGGTCAGCGGCTTGACGATAGACCGCCAGAATCCTGTTACCGATAAATCCGTCGCACACGCCTGCGCGGACCGGCACCTTGCGGAGTATTTTGGCAAGTGCAAATGCGGTCGCCACAACATCTGGAGAAACCTTTTTTGGCACCACGATCTCAAGCAACTTCATGATGTTGGCAGGGGAGAAGAAATGCAATCCGATCACATCGGAGGGACGCGAGATGCTGGCGGCGATCTCTTCAATGTCGAGATAGGACGTGTTGGTCGCCAGCACCGCACCCGCCTTACATACTCGGTCAAGTTCGGCAAATACGACTTTTTTAACAGCCATGTCCTCGAACACAGCCTCAATGACCAGATCGACGCCTGCTAATGTGGCGTAAGAAGTGCTGCCAGACCAGCGCGCCATCAATGTTGCCTTACCATCCGGTGTCAAACGACCCTTAGCGACTAATCCGTCGTAGACTTTTTGAACATGCAGGCGACCGCGTTCCAGCGCTGCGTCGTCACGTTCTATCATGATCACGGGTAGCCCAGAGTCGAGCAATGCCACCGCAATACCTGCGCCCATCGTACCGCCGCCTATGATGCCGACATGCGTGAGAGTGCGCGGCGTCGCATTCCGCATTTCTGGTAACTTGAGAACTTCACGATCAGCGAAGAACGCATGGATCAGGCCAGCACGCTGCGGACTGGCGTGGCATTCTCGGGATAGTTCGCGCTCGCGTCGCAGGCCTTCTTCAAATGGCAGATTGCGTGCAGCATCAACAGCGTCGACTATTTTAAGAGGAGAGAAAAGGCCACGAGGTTGATGTGTGATTGCAATGCGTGCAGCGTCGATTACCTGTTGACTGTCTGGTTGATCTGTCAGCGCTGCCGCATCGCGGGTACGGCGCAAAGGGGCAGAATGGGTGAGCAGATACTGCACATATTCCAGGCCCTCGGCCAGCACGTCGTTAGTGCGTCCGATGCGGTCGATCAAGCCCAGCGTAACTGCTTCATCAACGCCTAAATGGCGTCCGCTAAGCATCAGATCCAAAGCTGCTTTCGCGCCTATCAGGCGAGGGATGCGTTGTGTGCCGCCAGCACCCGGCAGCAAGCCGAGCAATACTTCGGGAAGCCCCAGTTTGGCACCCGGCATGGCAAGTCGGTAATGCGCGGATAGTGCAACTTCCAGTCCTCCGCCCAGTGCCGCACCATGGATCGCTACCACCACCAGTTTATGACTGGTTTCGATCTGATTGCAGACATCGGTTAATGCTGGCGGCAACGGTGGCGCACCAAATTCCCGGATATCTGCACCGGCGATAAAATGTCGGCCAGCGCCGATAATCAGCACTGCTTTTACCGCGTCGTCTTCGGCCGCGGCGTCAATGGCTGCAAGAAGGCTACGGCGCACGTCGACGCCCAGTGCATTGACTGGAGGATTGTCGATGGTGACCAGAAGGATGTTGCCATGTAATTGACGGGTGACGACTTCTGTCGGTTTGCCGAAGCGCATAGCGAAATATCTCCAGAGGAATGAATAACGCTTCGCACAGCAAAGCATTGCTTCGTAATAAAAAATTAAACTGAACGTTACCTTGTTTTTCCTGTGAATGAGCAAGAGGAGGGTACTTATCACATTCAAGTAAAATTTTTAACTCTGGGGCAAATAGCTGAAGCAGTCTGGGTATCTGGCTTTTTATCATGCAGACTCAACTTCCAACTTCACAATCAAGACTTCACAAACGGCGTCATCCTGTTTTATACTCTTACCTGTCCCTGATAAAGAGGGGAACTGGTTTGACAGCCTGACATACCTACAGTGCACAAACGGCGCAATGCCGTTTTTTTGCATACGTTCACCCGTGTTGCGCATTCTTTGGGCGGCAGTGGTGGGGAGGCTTCGGCCTGCCGGTTGCTGTAGGTATCGGTCTGTCAACCCTGCTATTTGCCGCTCACCCCGTTTGACAGCGGGGCGCGGTTTAACCGCCACCTACGGAAGTCACAACATGCCTCGTATTACTACGCTTTATTTTACTGCGCCTCATCTATCACGACTACAAATTAACGCGGTGAGGCAATCATGAGCAAACCAACAAAGCCCGTGCCTCCGCCCGTGACAGACGCATTTCATCAGCCGTTTTCATGGCTGCCGTCCCATCATCAAACGAATGAGCACGCCCAGTTTTATGCCATGACGGTAGATATCTGCCAAGGCATCAAGACGTGTATTGATTTGGCCCATTTGAGCAACTCGGATAGAAATACCGATACAGCGCCGACGCTAGCTATTGTTGACACGGAGCGCTTGCTACGTCTCGCACTGATGTCAGCTCACATGTTGGCCGAAATAGCTGCGACGCGGATTGATCGACTCGATTAACGCGGTAATGTTTACCGCCTTTGCGTGAAAATAAGATGAGATAGATGAGATAGATGAGATAGCCGCGTTGTTTAATCGGTCGAAGACTTAAGTTTTAATGGTTCAGTCTCGTACCAATACATAGCAATACAGCAACATATATAACGGGGACTGTTAAAAAGGGGTTTTGTCGCAATAACGTCATTAGTTTAGAATTTGTGTTTTGACAGACGACAAATATTGGCAATGAACCTATCTGTAATATCTGGTAACGGGCTGATTCCCGAAATGACAAAGGCATTGAAACGATTGCATTATCCGTTGGAAATAATGTTGATGCGCGTGCGTTGGTATATTGCGTATCCATTGAGCCTGCGCCATCTGGAACAGATGATGGCTGAGCGCAGCATCGAAGTGGATCATTCGACAGTGCATCGGTGGGCGCTCAAACTGTTGCCGATATTTGAGAAAAAATTTCGCAAACTGAAGCGCCGAGTGGGTGCCAGCTGGCGTATGGATGAAACCTATATCAAGGTCAAAGGTAACTGGAAATATCTGTATCGTGCGGTAGACAAAGACGGTCAAACTGTTGATTCTCTATTGACAGCAAAGCGCGATAAGCAAGCCGCTATGCGCTTCTTTCGCAAAGCCATGCTTGACAATGGCATTCCTGAAAAAGTGGTGATGGACAAGAGCGGTGCCAATAAAGCAGCCATTGATACGATCAACATCAGCCATGGAAATACCATCATCGTGCGCCAGGTAAAGTATCTCAACAACATCGTTGAACAAGATCACCGCGCTGTTAAACGCATCACCAAACCGATGATGGGATTCAAATCTTTTCGGGCTGCTAAAATCATACTTGCTGGTATTGAGATCATGCACATGATACGCAAAGGACAACTAATGCACAGTGGCTTCCAGAAAATAACAGCAGCGCAACAATTTTATGCACTCGTTGGATCAGGCCGTCCAGTATAAGGGCGGGCAGACCATCCACGGCTTCACTTCAGCTTTTTTCCTTAACGCGACACAACCAGTTCGCGACCAATGGCGCAAATGAGATGTCATTCGCCGACCAATTTTATGCGCTGGCAGGACAAGTCCGTCCAGTTTGAGGGGCAGTTCCATGCTTGGAAAATTTCGTTTTTTGCCAAACAACGCGACGAAGCCAAGAATAAAGACAATCAAAAACCAGTGTCGGATATCTTTACACTCCCCCTCATTTGTGATGTGAGAAAGGTCGTTTTCTTCTGGATCGTCCAAATTTTTCGTTAATAAACAGCTGCTTACCGGAGAGAATTTTTTTGGGTACGGATATTGCTTTAATGACTAATGCCACTTGATGGATGCAGTGTGGGACATTTTACAATTCCATCGTTTTACTCCCTTGTGACTTGCGCTGCGCATGCGCGGTTGGGGTGAGGAAAAAGTCCCCTGTAAGCGGGTTACCGCTATTGCAGTGGTGTAGACAACTCAGTGCGGTGCAATGCCCTTTATTTATACCCACCAATTTTTTCTTCCGGAGCCAATATAATGCATGTCACTGTCCGCCTTTTCCTCTTATCGACGATTGTTGCCGTTACTTTTGCTGGTACTGCGCGCGCCGACGTCCTTTACACTTATACCGGTAATAATTTTACCAGCGCCACTGCACCTTATACGACTTCTGACAAAGTGTCTGGCGTATTGACGTTTGCACAAGCACTCGGGCCGAATTATTCCTATCAGCAAGTTTTTCCAGAAGCATACAGCTTCACGGGTGGCGTCACGGGCGATTCCATCACTAATTATAACCATACGTCAGGAGGGTTTTACGCGACCACAGATGGGAATGGTGATATCGCCGGTTGGTACATTGGTGTTGAGGCGGGCAGCGCCTTCTTGCAATCCCAGCACACCCTCTATGATGGTGCCCAGTTCGATCATTTTTCCATTAATAACAGCCAAAAAGGAGAAGTTCAAAACAATGAGGGTCATTGGACCGTGGCCGTTCCGGAGCCGGAATCGATTGCGTTACTTGGCTTAGGTCTATTAGGGTTGATCGCAGCGCGACGCAAGTCGAAAACCTGATCTGGGACTGTTAAAAAGGTTGGGGTTCTTGCGCCGCCCCCCGCCGTAAAAGTTCAAGGAATCGGCTTATGTGCTCCGGCAGTTCACTCTTTTTCTTGTAATAAGCGGCAAGTTTCGCCGGAAGATCGTCATTGATCACCGCACACCGTACTTGTGCGAGCAAATGTGCCCCGCGGGTTGTCCACCTCATCTGTTGGCGCTTGCACATTCTGGCATTGATGATTTGGTTGACGGCAGATTCTGCCATCGCTGTCGAAATCGGCTTGTTTGCTTTTTGTCGCTTTGCATAGGTGACAAGTGAAGTCTTGTCGCCTTCGATGTATGCCCAAAGATCTCGCAATCTATAGTCCAGATGACGCATGCTTTCTTCAAAGGCAGGCGTTTCTGCGACGATGATTCGGCACAACACAAGCGCCTGTCGGATTTTATCCTTAGCTTTCTCAAAGCGGGCATGCCAAAAGCACCATCGCAGTTTTGTCATCTCTCGATGCAGAAGATTCTTTGTATGCGTTTCTGTCTCGGACCATGCCTGCATACCTTGCGAGATTTGCTCCAGATTTCGGATGCGCATAGAGAGAGGGAACCAGTCCAGGATGGGCGTTACGGGAAACGGCAGCTGACGATGTATGCTCTGGACGCTATTGCCGCCATCCGTAATCACACAAACTTTTGGAGACCTGGTTCCTGCACATGTTTGAAGCAATGCGGCAAATTTGTCTGCAATTGACGGAACTTCGCTACGCACACAGGCGAAAACCCGAGGCTTCACCCCTGAAGCAGCAAGACGTCCCGTCAGTATCTCGAACGAGGCCGGCCGTACCTTCTCTCGTCCTCGCACGAATCCGCCGTCGACTGCGATTGACCACTCCGTGTCCGGTGATAGTGCTTCGCCAGGTGCCAATTCAATAGCGTCTATCCTTGCCCCGACCCGTAATGTCCTATTCCGTACTGTCACATGATTCAGCTTTTCGGTCCCGGGCAAGAATTCTTTCATCATCACAACGACCTGCCGGTATGGCATCTGCGCGGCCAGTCTTGACTGCAGCAGGAGCAGGTTCGGTACAGCACGTTCCGGTATGATTTGCGATAACGGGCTAAACAGAACCTCCAAATAGAAGGGCGGTTCGCATGGACATGACATGAGTCTGGGGCTACGAACGCTGACGGTACCGAATACGGTATCAATCGTGAGTCGCCGGTAGTCCTTCAGTTGCGTCTGTCGTTGACAATGACTACACACGCGTCGTATTTCGCAGTACTCATCCGCTTGCGCCGGAATCACTACTTGCTGTAACCCGGAGAGCAGTTGCTTGCCGTCGGCAAGCGATAATCCAATCGACTCTGGATCGGGTAGCTGGACAGGGCGGTCAAATCGCGCCACTTCGATTATTGTGGTTTCGCCCCAATCCGTCACCAGCTCAGCCCGAACGACGATCTTCATACTGCTCTCCCCAGAGTTGCTTACTCACCCCTCATTTCCAACACCCGAACACTCTGCTCATCATGATTATAGGCAATTATCCCCATATTTTTAACAGTCCCATATAACGCCACAGCCTATTTTAAGAATAGGTCTGTGGCGTTTTTCTTTGTGTTCAGAGTAAGTGTTTCTCTGTGGTCAGTTAGCGCTCGATCAAGAGTAATTCTAATTTACAATACAATTTGTATCGATAATTAGATAAATGAGTTGACATTCGATTTGTGAGGTCTTAAAGTTCAATTAATATTAAATATTGGAACTTATAGTACCAATTTATATAATCAACTGATAATGGAACGCACATCAACTCACAAGAGAGACTTTTATGACCGATCAAATATCCCTGGCTAACCGGAAGGTGACGGTTGGCTTACAGAAGATGACCCCGTCCGAAGCGATGGTGGAAACACTGGTTGCCAATGGCGTCACTGATATGTTCGGGATCATGGGCTCGGCCTTTATGGACGCGATGGACATATTTGCGCCTGCCGGTATTCGCCTCATTCCCGTGGTGCACGAGCAAGGTGGCGGTCATATGGCCGACGGTTATGCGCGTGTGTCCGGTCGTCACGGTGTGGTGATTGGTCAAAATGGTCCCGGCATCAGCAATTGCGTCACCGCCATTGCCGCGGCATTCTGGGCACATAGTCCGGTGGTCATCATCACACCAGAAACCGGCACTATGGGCATGGGACTGGGCGGCTTTCAGGAAGCCAACCAGTTACCGATGTTTGAAGAGTTCACCAAATATCAGGGACATGTGACCAATCCGGCCCGCATGGCCGAGTTCACCGGACGCTGCTTTGACCGTGCCATGTCAGAGATGGGACCGACCCAGTTGAATATCCCGCGGGACTATTTCTACGGTGAAATTCAGGCCGAGATTCCATTGCCAAGTCGCCTGGACCGTGGTCCTGGCGGCGAGAAGAGTCTTGACGAAGCCGTTGCATTGCTGGCGAACGCCAGATTTCCGGTCATCATTTCCGGTGGCGGCGTGGTCATGGCCGATGCCATTGAAGAATGCAAGGCACTGGCTGAACGTCTGGGCGCACCGGTCGTCAATAGCTATCTCCATAACGACTCGTTCCCGGCCAGTCATCCATTGTGGACCGGACCGCTCGGCTATCAGGGTTCCAAGGCTGCCATGAAGTTGATGGCGCAGGCAGATGTGGTGATTGCACTCGGTACCCGGCTCGGGCCTTTCGGTACCTTGCCGCAGCACGGCATGGACTATTGGCCAAAAACTGCCAAGATCATCCAGATCGATGCCGACCATAAGATGCTGGGATTGGTCAAGAAGATCTCGGTCGGTATCTGCGGTGATGCCAAGGCAGCGGCAATTGCGCTGACCCAACGTCTGACTGGCAAAACGCTGGCGTGCGACGCGACGCTTGCCGCACGCGCTGCCACGATCAAGTCCGAGAAGGACGCCTGGGAAGCCGAACTCAGTGACTGGACCCATGAAAGAGATGCATTTAGTCTCGACATGATCGCAGAACAAAAGAAAGAAAAAACCCCGTTCGGCGGCACATATCTGCATCCCCGTCAGGTCTTGCGCGAACTGGAAAAAGCCATGCCCGAAGACGTCATGGTATCGACCGATATCGGCAACATCAATTCGGTGGCGAATAGCTATCTGCGTTTTGAGAAGCCGCGCAGTTTCTTTGCGGCGATGAGCTTTGGTAATTGCGGCTACGCCTTCCCAACCATCATCGGGGCCAAGGTCGCTGCACCCCATCGTCCGGCGGTGTCGTATGCCGGTGATGGCGCGTGGGGCATGAGCCTGATGGAGACCATGACCTGTGTGCGTCACAATATTCCGGTCACGGCGGTGGTATTCCACAATCGTCAATGGGGCGCAGAGAAGAAAAATCAGGTCGACTTCTATAACCGTCGCTTTGTCGCCGGTGAACTGGAGAACCAAAGCTTTGCCGCCATCGCAATCGCGATGGGTGCCGAAGGGATCGTTGTCGACAATCTGGAAGACGTCGGACCGGCACTGAAAAAAGCCATAGCCATGCAAATGAACGAAGGCAAAACCACCATCATCGAGATCATGTGTACGCGTGAACTGGGTGACCCGTTCCGACGCGATGCATTGAGCAAGCCAGTGCGGTTGCTGGAAAAATATAAAGATTACGTTTGATTGCTTTACGCATAATTTATCAGCGGATATTGTCGGTAAGTATTATTAGTAAATATTATTAGTAAATATTATTGGTAAATATTATCAGCGAATATTATTAGTAAAAATTTGAAGTAGTAATCGTCGGTCTACAACTCTTCCGGGAAATGTGATTGCAGGGCCCAAGTGCAGATTGTACTGAGTGGCCCAGCATTTTTTTCAGTCAAAGGTTAATCTCTTTTTTTGCCAGAGCAGGTGGACAGCCTGAACGATTTTCCAGCAATCCATTTCGGAGAAAATACGTATGAAAGCACTACACCGCATCATCGAGCAGGCGGGTATTTGCCCTAAAAAAATGGTGTTATGCGAAGGCGATGATCCACGCGTGCTACACGCAGCGGCGCGCGCCAGCAGCGAAGGTGTCGCAGAAATCATCATAGTAGGAGAGCGGGCCAGGATCAATGCATTGGCTGACGCTGAGGGCGTTGATCTAAGCCAGATTAATTTAATTGATCCTGCAGATTCTGCCTATAGTGAAACTTTTGCCGAAGAATTATTTTCCTTACGAAAAGGTAAGGGCATGACTTTGGAGCAAGCCAGGATCAATGTACTGGACCCGCTCTGCTACGCTAACCTTATGGTGCGGCTTGGCTATGCTGACGGTTCTGTTGCCGGGGCCGTTCGTACCACCGCTGATGTGGTGCGCAATGCTATCCAGATTATCGGCATACGAAAGCCGTTTAAGCTGGTGTCGAGTTTCTTCCTGATGATGCTTTGTGAGCCATTTCACTCATTTAAAGGAGGTATCATCTTTTCCGATTGCGCTTTGGTGGTGGACCCAAGTGCGGAGGAATTGTCGGAGATCGCGATGGCGGCAGCCGACAGCGCACGTCAACTATTGATGGAAGAACCGCGAGTAGCCATGCTGTCGTTCTCAACCAGTGGCAGCGCGCACCACATCTCGGTCGATAAAGTCACCGCAGCGACCAAACGGGTGAAGGAGCTTAGACCAGGGTTGGCAATTGATGGCGATGTACAACTTGACGCAGCGCTTGTAGCTGAAATTTCCGAGCGCAAAGTCAAGGGATCGGAAGTCAAGGGTAAGGCGAATGTTCTGATTTTTCCCAATCTGGACGCCGGTAACATTGGCTACAAGATGGCCGAACGCGTTGGCGGTGCGGTCGCAATCGGCCCGTTGCTACAAGGGTTGAAAAAACCAGCGAATGACCTTTCACGCGGTTGCAGTATGGATGATATTTTTAACGTCATTGTCGTCACCGTGGTGCAGGCACAAACGGAAACGCATCAAGCAGAATAGTCGCCAGAAACCCCGTTAGAAGTATGACTTTTTAGGCACTCCGTATAAATGATAAGGTTGTGTCGCATTGGTCGAGATCAGCAAAGCAATCAAGTAGGCGGCGATGATGTATGCGGTCGACCTGTGGTCCATACTAAAATGGTATTGTAAGACAGTAGTCTGGGATGACCGTCGGGACGACCGGCAGCTGGGTTCCAGCGTCTTGCAGCACTTCTATCAGACGCTTGAGCGCAATAACAGAGTCGGAAGTTATGAAGGTTTCTGTCAATCAAAGCTGACGTTTTTTTATTCTGGCAATGACTGATCGAGGGGCAGGCGCAATCTCACGGTCGTACCCATTCCAGATACTCCTCTAACGTTAAGTTGCGCCCCGAAATACCGGGTACGCTCGTGCATGCCAAGTATGCCCCAAGCTTCACCGCTCAATAACTGTCCCGTTTCAATGCCTTTGCCACCATCCTTGATTTCGACCAGGATAATATTTTTGTGGCGTAAGATACGAATCATTATCTTTGACGCCTCCGCGTGGCGTACCACGTTGGTTATTGCTTCCTGCACTATCCGAAACAACATGATGCTGCGCTCGGCATCAAGTGTGACCATCGCTGCACGTTTGCTAATAGCAAAATTACATTGCAGTCCGGAGCGCTCCTGAATTTGCTCTGCGTACCATTCCAGCGCTACCCAAATACCTAGGTCGTCTATTACGCTTGGTCGCAGGTCGGCGATGACCCGGCGCACTGTTTCCATCGCGGCATCAGCCATGCAAGTGACATGAACCAGCAGCGGCTCGGGAGCGTGCCCTGCGCTGACGGCGCGCTCTATCGACACGTAGACATAAGCCTTGATACCGGTCAGCATACTGCCCAGTTCATCGTGGATCTCGCGGGCGATGCGCTTGCGCTCATCTTCCTTTGCTCTTGCCTGATGATCAACCAGATTCCGTAGCTCCGTCCGTGAATCCTGCAATGCTAACTCCGCCTCCTTACGCTCGGTGATATCCGTGAGTGCTCCCACCATGCGTACCGGTCTCCCGTTAGCATCAAGCGTCGATTGTCCCCTGGATCTGACCCACCGTAATTTTCCAGATATCGTGACGACACGGAACTCGGTTTCATAAATGGAATTGGTATGCAAAGCTTTCTTCATGCCTGCACGTACGTGAGGTCGATGTTTTGGCTCGATATATCTGGAAAAATATTTTTCGCTGCGTACCGCTTAATCACTGCCTTCTTCTAGTATTTCCATCAAACGAGGCGAATAGTAGACACGCTTACCGAGAATATCCCAGTCCCACAATCCATCGCTGGTGCCACGCATGGCAAGTCGGAGGCGCTCTTCATTGATTCTGAGTACATTTTGAAATTCATCGTTTTTTCTAAGAATGGAAATTGAAATAAAACAGCCACAACTCATTAAGAACGATGCAATAATCAACGTTGCTAGCAGCAAAATATGCTGTATTTTGCGTGAGGCCTCTCCAAATTTGGATGAAAACTTCTCCTCTAGTGGATTCAGAAGGGCGTTGATATGCAGAATGCGCGCTAGACTGGATCGCAAAGAATCCTCGTCATTATTACCCGACGTAATTTTAACGTGAAGCAGAGTGGCTTCAACGCTGAGTGCATTGATGTAACGGTCGCCTTCAGCCCAAATCGCAATTATCTCGCTGATGTAGTGGACCTTCCGAAAATTGCGGAAAAGACAGATCATGCCGTCGATGTCGTCCGGATGGTTGCGCCCTGCAAGAAATCCTGCACGCGCCGCATCAAGATCGAGAACCGGTTGCTCCAACGCTAACCTGGCATCGCGATCACCCAATGGCGCTGCGATGGCCCTCAGAAACCTTTGATAGTCACCGTCGTTATGTGAGATGACATATTGATTCAGGTATAACACCGCCTCTTTCTGGTTTTTTGAATATAGCCCCTCCCCACCTACATAAGCGCGGACTGCTGACATGATATCCATACTGAAATATCCCAACCCAACCAGCAAGGCCGTCGTAGCCATTAACGGCCAAAGCACTTTTAACCAGCGCCAGTTAATATCCATTTTCCGGGCTCCTGAGCCGACACATACAAGAAGCGTGGAATAAAACCTGGTCCGATAAAATAACTACGATTCTTCGCGAAACCGGTATTTGGCTGTGCCGATGCGTTGCCAAATTTTCATACTTCATTCCAAGTTGACGTATTGCGAGCGTTTGTGTTTGCTCAACCGAAGAATTTTTGTAATGCATGTCGTGGTCTCTGATCTGCTCAAGATTACGGTAGTTCAACCGGCCTCAAGCGCTTGAGGGCTATATAGCTGGCCTTGGCGGTTGTCTCAAGGAGTCAAATCTTGTACAGACATCGTAATGTGAAGGGCTCGATAACAACGCATCGTCCGCACTATGGTCCGATACAGATTCGCAGGGTGACGCTAGGACTACACGAACCGGACCAACGCGAATGGTAAGTCGCAGTTGGGGGCGGGGTGGTGCAACAAGTGAATTTGCACCAGACGCGAACATCTTCGTTGCTTCGTCAAAAGTCCATCGCTATACCTGTGGGCTTTACATTTAACACCGCTGCTTACCAATTCAAAACTGTACACTTTAGCGTTCATTTGTTATGTCTTATTTTTAAATTGAACGCTTAAAGCATTCTCGGATAGGGGAATACGTTATGTGAATTGGGTATTCAGGTGAGCTTCATTATGCCTGCAATAAATGTCGAATTTCTGTAATTAGTGGAGTTGAGTGCTATTTTGGTTGAGTTATTTTGGTCGATGGCTTAAGTATCAGTCAATTTGGTCCATGCATACCTGCCGTGCTCGTAAAGTCGTCGCGTTTACACCGCATGGTTTGCATTTTTAATAGAATGTCTCCCTCGGTTGCAGACCAAGCGTATCCGGCGATGCCAACTAATTGCAGAAATCATGACGTTATTTGTATCAAACTAATTGGGATCGAGATGATCCCGATCAACTTACGGCCAAAGTTAGTGACGTTTTCTAAATGAGAATGAATCAATGCGATAGCGAACCCGTCATCAGCCATTCGCGCAGCAATATCTGGGCACGAATCGCATTTTTGATTGGTATTGAAACGGTACGTAAAAGCGCATCTTCTTAGGCTTGACCATAACTTTGGTTGACGTGTTAGAAGCCGTCCAAGTCAATATACAATACCGCCAGCTCAGTATTATCTCGTCGGAGCAGCGATTATTGTTGAATGAGAGCATGGTGGAAGCCGGTATGGCATCTCCGGGTCACAATGTCACTAAATGAGTAAGCCGTTTGCAAGGGTTGCCTCGTAGCGGGCAATGCAGTATCACTGTAATTTGGTGCACCACATTGTAATAGCGTCGGCGTATGTAGCGTGGCCAGACCAAAATCACCTCAATCGGAAGCGCAGTAATCTACTCGATTGTTATGATGGCCTTGACTAATGCGACGCAATCAATACGGGGAACCCGAGGGTAATCTCAGGATCTCCAGATTTTCACCGTATTGCGCCCAGAATGTTTTGCCTCATAAAGCGCTTTATCCGCACGATCAAGCAGTGCATCAAATCCGCTAACTGAGGCTTCCATCGTACTAATACCGATGCTAATGGTGTACTTTATTTCAACGCCATCAGCATTCACGGTTGCAGCTTCAACATTGTTGCGAAAACGCTCCGCCAATTGGGTTGCACCATCTAAACCCGTTGAAGGAAGCAGGACGGCGAATTCCTCACCACCGATACGTGCCACCGTATCGATGTCGCGCATTGTGTTCTTCAGCGTTGTGGCTAAATGACACAACACCAGGTCTCCGACCCTATGTCCATAGGTGTCATTTACTTTTTTGAAGAAGTCTGCGTCAATAACCATAAATGATAGCGGCCGCGGATGCCGATGCCAGCGCCTGAACTCCAGTTCCGCTGCTTCGAAAAGCGTACGTCTATTTGCTATACCCGTCAGATAGTCGCTAGATATCGCCATCAAGCGCGTCCCCGCTTCTCGATTGCGATTAGTAATATCACGCATGATTAAGGCGTAGCTAAGTCCTTGGTTCTCCGATAAAACCTTGGTCCCGTCAATCTCTGCCGCAACGTCATCGATGGGAACAATCATACTACTGCTCCAGAACTGGGTGCCGTCTGCTTTTAAGCGCCAGCCTTCAGTCAGACTCCAGCCGTCCTCGTCAGCCTCCTTCAAGTAATCGATTATCCGTTCTGGCGAAATTCCGTCTTCTTTGTAAAGCATAGAGAACGATTTTCCAACGATATCTGCTTTTTTATATTTTAGAACCCGTCCTATGCTTGGATTCCATTCCAGTATGTTTCCGTTCTGATCCAAACTCATCAACGCATAATCTGTCACGCCTGCAGTGATCGCGTTCAACCAGGCAGTGTTGTACTTCAACTGTCGCTCTTGCGCGATCGCTAGCGTCAAATCGGTAAGCACCGCCATCATGCGTTTCTCATCCACTTTGATGAGGCTTATTCCCAGCATTTTTGGATCTTGTTTACCTCGAATACCCGCGGTCAGCTGAGCACGCAAACCATCGCAAATTGTCCCTTGCGAGGTGGGGAAATCCGCGGTCATGCGTCGGAGTTCCGGTGCAACCGATTCCAGAACCTGGAATAGATTGGAAAGGCCCCCGTCTTGAGATAGCGGCATTAAAAGTTGAGCGGAAAGGGGATTCATCAGCTCCACTTCGCCCCCGAGGCTAATTTGAATTAACCCGACCGGAGCGAGGTAAAAAAACTGCAACAGAGCCTCGTGCTCTGCGGCAAGATCTTGCATGTCTTGAGGGCTCATGACGATCGCTGCAGGAGGATAAATCGCATTTTCAAGTCTGGACGGGCGTGTAGCCGTAGTTTTATCCGAACATGGCGTATGCGTAGAGTGAGTACATCATTTTTCGGCCTCGCAATCATGGAAATAAGTGCTTCCAGATCAAATTTAAGGGCGTTTATTTCAAGCATGTAACCTCCTCAGTTTTAAGTAAGCACGCGTAAAATAATGCGAAAATATCTGCTTAAATGCAATTAAAGTGTGGTTGCCAGAATGAAACTGTTGCCAATTTACTGAATGCTAGCCTCACCAGGACTGGGTAACGTCAATGACATTACGCACATCGCTGTGAGGAGTTCGTGAAACACAGATGAGATCGCCAAATGCGGTTGTAGCTATAAGTGTTGGATCAAGGAAGAATAAGGAATTATTTTGCAATCTTGATAATAACGTAGAATTAACGCAAAGCTATATAAAGTTTTATAGGTAGTATGCACACCATCTATATCATTTTCTCCCAATGGCATTGAGACGCACACCATCCATATTGAGGGTTAGGCCGGATTTCGACCATCTGACAACCTGACATCTCATCTGAGCCCGCCATCATAGGTTGTACTGTATGCATCATGTACATCTGTTCAATGCCCCACTAGGCGGTTTTAGCTGAGCGAAAAGATTTGAAGTCGGGCATTGGTAACGTCACGCGCTTAATGGCAAGTTTGTCTTGTTCCACGACGATGTTGCTATATTTGACGTGACGAATCTATTGGTTAATGTCTCTTCGCGTGGGCGCAGAGCTTAAGCAAAAAAGTTACTTCCTGTCGGGTCACCCCGATCAGCATGCGCGGCGCAGCGGCCGTCTCAGCTACCCACTTAATCGAACGATATTGGCAATACTGGCAATGCCCGATTACCTGACTGCAAATGAAGGTGGTTTTAATAAATCGCTTGCGATTTCAAGGGCCGGGCCGGCCTCTTTGATAACCTTAGAAGTCTCTAACGGAGGCTTTTTATCGCCACCAAACCGCTGTTTAACAAGGTATATCACCACCAGCAAAGCCAAACTACCCAGACCGAACCAAAGCGACAAGCGTTGTTCCGGATCAGGTGAAAATCCCATCGAGCCCAAAATCACCAACATGGCGAAAATCGCAAAATAAGTAAGGTAAGGAAAGCACCACATGCGTACTTTGATCCGCTCTGGATGATCACGATCCAGGCGCGCACGAATGCGTAGTTGCGAGATAGCAATGAGCAGATAGACAAACAAAATGAACGTCCCGTAAGAATTGACGATAAATGGGAATACTAGGTCTGCGGAAATATAGGACACTCCAATTGCCGCATAAGCAAACAGCGTGCTGAACAGAATGGCGCGGACGGGCACGCCGTTTTTGCTTAGTTTTACCAACGCCGTTGGTGCATCGCCACGACGCGTTAATGCAAAAATCATACGTGAGGATGCGTACAGGCTGGAGTTTAGTGCCGATAGAACAGCGGTCAAAATAATGCCGTTCATGATATCAGCGGCATAGGGAATGCCCATTCCTTCCAATGCACTGACAAACGGGGTGCCAATTTGAGGTGAATCCCAGGGAACAATACATACGACCAAAAACAAGGAGCCTACATAAAACAGCAGCACGCGTGAAATCACCGAATTGGTAGCGCGTGCGACAGCTTTTGCCGGATCAGCGGTTTCTGCTGCGGCAATGGTAACGATTTCAGCGCCGGAATAAAATGCTGTTGCGGCAACAGCGCCGCTGAGTACCGGTCCCCAACCATTTGGCATGAACCCGCCGTGGCTTAGAAAATGTCCCAGGCTTGCCGGGGTGTGGTGCAAGATACCAGTTAGGAACAAGCCGCCTAAGGTTAAAAAAATGATGATCGCGACGACCTTAATGGAAGCGAACCAAAATTCAAACTCGCCGAATGATTTTACCGAAATCAAATTTAATAAAGTCATCGACACCAGCAACACCAGACTGATGATCCAGGGAGCAATATCGGGTAACCAGAAATTGATCAGCTTGGCACCCGCGATTGCCTCCAACGCGACGACTACCACCCAAAAGTACCAGTACATCCATCCGCTCATAAAGCCCAAAAATTGGGAAATGTTAGGCCGATCTTCAAAAGCGAGCCGGGCATATTCGTAAAACGAGCCAACTGTCGGCAACGATGATGCCATCTCGCCCAGCATGCGCATAATCAGAATAATCAAACCACCTGTCAAAAGAAATGACAGGATCACTGCGGGTCCGGCAGATTTTGCGACTACACCGCTGCCAACAAATAACCCGGCGCCAATCACGCCACCCAACGCAATCATCGTCATATGACGTTGTTTGAGTGTGTGCTGTAAACCAGTACAACCATCCAAATCGGTAATCATTTCAGTCTCGTCTCCGTTAGTTATAAGGGCTAATTTTTATTTTTTTTACCCACTAATTTTTAAACTTCAATTTTTACAAAAAAATCCAAATGCAGTTCGATACGAAAAGGCTAATCGTTATTATTTGTAGCTATGTGACTGCTCATCAGACGTCTGCAGATCATTCTCTGCAATTGGTCAAACCGACAGAGAAATGTGTAGGGCGCCTTCTTTATAAATAGTCAGACGAATTTCTAGTGCGACTGACAAAAGCGTCATGGACGCGAGGTGTGACAGACACGCTTTCTGCTCTATTTATTAATTGTCTGCCGCGACTGGAATATTTGGAGTGTCACCTCACGTTTGCAACGTGTTTAGGTGCACAACCCATTGAGTCTCCGTATTATTGTTATTGTTATTTTTTGGTCGGGCTGCGATTGGCCCGACCTTATTGGTCTTACAGTACTTCGTCTTTCATGTGATACCAGCGATAGAGGATGCTCTGCCCAAAGCGACGGAATGGTGCGAAAGCTTGTGACTCGACCTTTTCCATCACGTTGGGGAAGGGCAATGCGGAGTTGAAAATTGGTAGTGAAGACGTTTTTTTGCCAGCGATCAGTTCGGCCATTCGACGTCCTGCCTGTGCTGAATACATTACGCCATTTCCTCCGTATCCGACCGCGTAATAGATAGTTTGTTTTGGATCTGGCTGGAAGATACGCGGCATCATATCGTGACTCATATCTACCCATCCCCACCATGAGTAATCAATATCGATTCCCATCAATGCAGGAAATTTACGATAAAGATCACTGATCAGCAGATCCTGGTATTTTCTTTGCGGTGCGTCAGAGCCGGTGATGGCGCTGCGACTGCCAAGCTGTACTCGTCCATCAGGCATAAGACGGTAGTAGTGTCTGAGGATTCGGGTATCGGTGAGTACTTGAGTAGTGCGAAAATTACAGGCATCAATTTCGGCCGCAGTCAGCGGCCGCGTGACGATCGAGTTTGACAGGATCGGCAACAATCGATTCTTCAATTTTGGATGTAAATCTTGCGAGGTATAGCCGCCAGTGGCAACAGCCACCGCCCGCGCCCGTACGATGCCGCCGGGAGTTGTCAGATAGTGGACGCCATCGCGGGTTTGCCAGCTGGTTACAGGGCTTGACGGATGCACCTTAGCACCTAGCGCACGGGCTTTTTTGAGATAACCGAATGCCAGTTTACCGGCATGAATGCCGATGCCTTCCGGTTCATGCATAGCGCCCATTGCTTCTTTGTCGTCGACATATTCGCGCTTGACGGTATCGGCATCAAAAATACGGGCATCGTAATGAAATACTTCACGCAGCAGCTTGGCTTCCTTCTCCAAGGCGGGCATCACCTTGGCGCGATGCGCGATATACAAATGACCGCCGGGTTGCGGATCGCAATCAATGTCTTTTATGAGCCCTTTAAAAGTTTCCATCGCGTCGCACATTTCTTCATGCAGCTTTAGCGCAGTATCCAGGCCATAGCGCTGAATCCACTGTGAACGTTTCAGGCGTCCGGAATTACATTGAGCCTGGCCGCCGTTGCGGGTACTGCATCCCCAGCTCACGCGATTGGCTTCTAGTACGGTCGCCTTGATGCCGTGTTCTTGCGCTAGAAAAATGGCGCAGGTCAGGCCTGTAAATCCAGAGCCGATGATCGCAACGTCGACATCGATATCATGCGTGATCGGACCATCGTCTGGCGGTGGTTCGCCAGCAGTACCGATCCAGTACGTTGGCGCATATTCGCGTCCTTGTCCGGGACCCGTTGCTGTCAGCGGATCGTAGGCCGGATCGTACGGTTTGAGGGGAGCAGTGCTGCTGCCGGTATCGGCAAATCGGGTGTCAACTGTGGTGTCCAAAGTTGCTCCTTGATGCGGTAAGAATGATGTAGATGGGGATGACATATCGCCTCAAGCGCTGACGTGTGCAACGACAACTGGTGGACGGTCCTTACGGAAGGCATTCTTCACCGCGATTTTGCCGTTGTGGAAGGTGAAGACATCCACCATCCGGGCTTCGATCCGGGTGCCATCAGATTTGGTGCCACTGAAGGTGCTTTCGGATACGCCGCGATTGCCCGAGACAAAGTGGCTCGCATCAAGCCATGCGGCATCCGGGAACGTCTGCCACGCAAGTTGGAAGCCAGCACGGACGGCCTCGCGTCCCGTAAAAGTTTTGCCTTGTAATTCAGGTCCGGCTGCTGCATGGAAGGTGCAGTCTTCTGCCATAAAATCCATCAGTGCATCGATGTCGTGACGGTTCCATGCCTGGCCGAAGGCCATCAAAAATTCTTCTGATACTTCTTGCTTGGTTGTTTGTACTTGAGCGTTCATGTTTTTTTCACAATCTAATGTTGAGTGGACTTCCGCAAAGTCGCGCCAGCGATGCTGCGCTTGCCAGCTTTGCTGGCGTTCAGTCTTCATCGGCAAGCTTGATAAGCGCCTCGCTGGAAACAATGCCTCAGTCGCAATTGGATAATAAAATCTTAAAATGGCGCCAATTATGCTAACTGGCAGCCTAATAAAATTCTGTAGCTTTAAGGCAATCTTAAAGCGACCACCATCAAATCACAATGCAAAAAATAAAGCGGCGCGCTAATGAAAATATGCAGTTTTTCTTTTGCCCGACTCTTTATTTTTCCGAAACGATGGGATTTAATAAGCGATCAAACGTAATCTTTATATTTTTCCAGCAAGCGCACTGGCTTGCTCAATGCATCGCGTCGGAACGGGTCGCCCAGTTCACGCGTACACATGATCTCGATGATGGTGGTTTTGCCTTCGTTCATTTGCATGGCAATGGCTTTTTTCAGTGCCGGTCCGACGTCTTCCAGATTGTCGACAACGATCCCTTCGGCACCCATCGCGATTGCGATGGCGGCAAAGCTTTGGTTCTCCAGTTCACCGGCGACAAAGCGACGGTTATAGAAGTCGACCTGATTTTTCTTCTCTGCGCCCCATTGACGATTGTGGAATACCACCGCCGTGACCGGAATATTGTGACGCACACAGGTCATGGTCTCCATCAGGCTCATGCCCCACGCGCCATCACCGGCATACGACACCGCCGGACGATGGGGTGCAGCGACCTTGGCCCCGATGATGGTTGGGAAGGCGTAGCCGCAATTACCAAAGCTCATCGCCGCAAAGAAACTGCGCGGCTTCTCAAAACGCAGATAGCTATTCGCCACCGAATTGATGTTGCCGATATCGGTCGATACCATGACGTCTTCGGGCATGGCTTTTTCCAGTTCGCGCAAGACCTGACGGGGATGCAGATATGTGCCGCCGAACGGGGTTTTTTCTTTCTTTTGTTCTGCGATCATGTCGAGACTAAATGCATCTCTTTCATGGGTCCAGTCACTGAGTTCGGCTTCCCAGGCGTCCTTCTCGGACTTGATCGTGGCAGCGCGTGCGGCAAGCGTCGCGTCGCACGCCAGCGTTTTGCCAGTCAGACGTTGGGTCAGCGCAATTGCCGCTGCCTTGGCATCACCGCAGATACCGACCGAGATCTTCTTGACCAATCCCAGCATCTTATGGTCGGCATCGATCTGGATGATCTTGGCAGTTTTTGGCCAATAGTCCATGCCGTGCTGCGGCAAGGTACCGAAAGGCCCGAGCCGGGTACCGAGTGCAATCACCACATCTGCCTGCGCCATCAACTTCATGGCAGCCTTGGAACCCTGATAGCCGAGCGGTCCGGTCCACAATGGATGACTGGCCGGGAACGAGTCGTTATGGAGATAGCTATTGACGACCGGTGCGCCCAGACGTTCAGCCAGTGCCTTGCATTCTTCAATGGCATCGGCCATGACCACGCCGCCACCGGAAATGATGACCGGAAATCTGGCGTTCGCCAGCAATGCAACGGCTTCGTCAAGACTCTTCTCGCCGCCAGGACCACGATCCAGGCGACTTGGCAATGGAATCTCGGCTTGAATTTCACCGTAGAAATAGTCACGCGGAATATTCAGTTGGGTCGGTCCCATCTCTGACATGGCACGGTCAAAGCAGCGTCCGGTGAACTCGGCCATGCGGGCCGGATTGGTCACATGTCCCTGATATTTGGTGAACTCTTCAAACATCGGCAACTGGTTGGCTTCCTGAAAGCCGCCCAGTCCCATGCCCATAGTGCCGGTTTCTGGTGTGATGATGACCACCGGACTATGTGCCCAGAATGCCGCGGCAATGGCGGTGACGCAATTGCTGATGCCGGGACCATTTTGACCAATCACCACACCGTGACGACCGGACACACGCGCATAACCGTCGGCCATATGACCGCCACCTTGCTCGTGCACCACGGGAATGAGGCGAATACCGGCAGGTGCAAAGATGTCCATCGCGTCCATAAAGGCCGAGCCCATGATGCCGAACATATCAGTGACGCCATTGGCAACCAGTGTTTCCACCATCGCTTCGGACGGGGTCATCTTCTGTAAGCCAACCGTCACCTTCCGGTTAACCAGGGATATTTGATCGGTCATAAAAGTCTCTCTTGTGAGTTGATTATTCATAAGTTGTACAAAACATAAATTGTTCAAATGACTCGTTGCGCGCGTGTTGGGTTGCGCAATGCATGTTTTATATATATTGGTACTATAAGTTCCAATATTTAACATTAATGGAACTTTAAGACCTCGCAAATTGAATGTCAACTCATTTATCTAAAAATCGATACAAATTATCATTAAAAATGAAATTATTTTATAATGAATTTTTGCATGTAAAGCTGCATAAAATTGCAGCACAGAGCCTTAAATAGCTGATGCAGGGAATAGATTTGCGCGTCGCCGTAATAACTGGCTTGCATTGCCATCGATCACTGAACGAATAAGCAGTCAATGTGAATTGGCCGCAGGATTTTGGGGTCCATCTTGAAGCTACAACAACTGAGAGTTTTAATTGCGATTGCAGAACACGGTAGCCTCAGCATGGCTGCACAATCGTTGCATATCACGCAGCCCGCAGTGACGAAGGCCATTCAAGAATTGGAAACTGATTTAGGGGTAAGTCTGGTGGTGCGGTCTTCACAAGGCGCGAAGTTGTCGATGTTTGGACAAATACTGGTGAAGCACGCCCGCATTGTGGATCAAGAAATCAGGCATGCAAAAGAAGATATCGCCAGCCTGTCAGGGCTGAAAAAAGGGAATGTTTTTCTTGGCGTCACGCCCGTCGTGGCCTTGGGGCCGATATCAAAAGCCATCAGTGCTTTTAATCATCGGTATCCGGATATAAATATTCATATCAACGAGATGCGACCTGCACAAATCACAGAAGGCTTGCTCGATGGAACGCTTGATTTAGGCGTTATTTCCCGGATAGGTATACCAAATTCCCCGCGCTATCATTGGGAGACCCTCTATAAAATCAAACTCCTGGTGTGCTTGAGGGTGCGTAACGACTTCCCGAATGTGACGTCGATCATGGACTTAACGGGATACACCTGGCTGGTGTGGGATAAATTGGAAAGCCCGGGCAGCATGTTTGCAGAAATTTTTAATGCCTGCAATGTGAAGTTGCCTAAAAAAATTATCCGCTGTTCTTCAACCGTGCTGTACTCACAACTTGCCGCGCAGCAGGATTATGCCTGCGTAATTACCGAGCCAGCATTTGAGTGGTCGGCATTCAAAGGCAAGCTTAAGGCCTTGAATCTGAAAGAAGAATTGCCGGTCATGCATGCCGGGCTGGTCTATAGAAAAGAATCGCTGTTGACCGATATCGTAATTGAATTTTCGGAGTTGATTAGGGCGATTTGTAAAGATCCGGACGATGCGGGAGGTTGATGTTCCATTAAATAATTCATTGTAATATTTGAATGTTAAAAGTATATACAATGTTTAAACAAGGCTGATTGGCGATAAACTTATTTGTAGCTACAATGTATAAACATTCAGGAGGCGCGTAAATGGAATTATCAATTCAAAAGTGGGGCAATAGCGCGGCAGTTCGGCTGCCCACGGAACTGCTTAGCCAGCTTAAAGTAGCATTAGGTGATAAATTATCGGTCGACGTGCGCCCTGAAGGGGTGATGTTGAAGGCAAAGCGGCCGACCTATGCATTGGCAGACTTGATTGCGCAATGTGATGCCAAAGCACCGGTTCCAGCAGATTTAAAAGTATGGAATGACATTACCTCGGTGGGCCGCGAAGCATGGTAAGGCGCGTCAAGTTTCAACGTGGCGATATCGTGATGGTGAGCCTGAATCCCACCCAAGGCCGTGAATTGCAGGGAGAAAATCGTCCGGCGCTGATTTTGTCTTCAGCGCTGTTCAACTCTTTAGGCGTTGCGATGGTGGCGCCCATCACACAAGGCGGTGACTTCGCCCGATTTGCTGGATTCGCAGTTCCATTAAGAGGCTCTGGAACCGTAACGCAGGGAGTCGCGTTGGTCAATCAAGTGCGCATGTTAGATCTTGAGGCGAAAGGAGCTAAAAAAGTCGAAACTGCCCCTGCGTTCGTCATTGACGATGCGTTAGCCCGATTACAAGCAATTTTGGATTAACAAAATCAAGCAAGGTGCGCTGATGGGGATATCAACGTCCCCTCGGTCGCACCTTGACAATATTACGTCCAATATTGGCAAATTTTTGAACGTGATATAGCGGAATAGCGGAATAACCGGAATACCGTCAATCTACTTTATTGCTTTTTTTCTTCAACCCGAGCGACCATCATCAAACTAGAAGTATCCAGCCTGTTACCGCCTCGGTTTTGTACTTCTGTATAAAACTGATCTACTAGGCGGGTTACTGGAAGCTGGCTACCGTTACGTTCTGCTTCATCGAAACAGATTCCTAAATCCTTGCGCATCAGATCAACAGCAAATCCAAAGTCGAATTTAGACGCCAGCATTGTTTTGCCTCTATTTTCCATCTGCCAGGATTGTGCTGCTCCTTTGGAGATGGCGTCGATCACGCGTTCGCCGTTCAAGCCCGCCCGCTCAGCAAACGCCAGGCCTTCTGCTAATGCCTGAACGAGTCCTGCGATGCAGATTTGATTGACCATTTTGGTGAGTTGACCAGAGCCTGCTGGGCCCATATACACCACCGCACGGGCATAAGAGGCAATGATTGGTTCTGCGCTTTTAAATGCTGCTTCATCGCCACCGACCATCACCGTCAATGCGCCATTTTCCGCGCCAGCCTGGCCGCCGGAAACGGGCGCATCAAGAAAGCTAATGCCGAGTGCACTTGCAGCGTCGCTTAACTTCCGCGCTGCATCTGCCGAGCAGGTTGAGTTGTCGATCAAAATACTGCCGACCGTCATGTTGGCTAGTATTCCGTCGTCGCCCAAGGTGATTTGATACAGATCATTGTCATTACCGACGCAGGTAAAAACATATTCGGCATCCTTGCAAGCGGCCGCCAGCGTAGTGGCGACTTGCCCTTTGTTCTTTGTGGCCCATAAATCCGCCCGTGTCTGGGTGCGATTGAACACCGTCACTTCATGACCGTGCTTGGCAAGATGGCCTGCCATTGGAGAGCCCATGACCCCTAAACCAATAAATGCGACTTTTGCCATTTTTACGCCTTTTGATGATGGTGGATAGTGTGGATAAGTGATGCTGGTTGAAATTGTTACACAACTTTGCTCTGCAAGGTTGTTGGCGCATTTGCAGTTTCCAAGAACACAGTTCCCTTGATGAACTATTCGGCGTACATGCCGATCTTTTTTTCGTCTTTGGGGATGTGAGAACTTAAAAAGCTTATATCTTCTTATAACTTTTAGTGTGCCGCATTATCAATGCTTACGGATTAAAAGCATGCATAAAGTTTATATTTCATCATGCCTCCGCTGAATCATTTCCTGAAGCGCCAGCGAGGCCTTGGTTTTGTAGCGTGCTTTGTGATGCAACAGATAAAACGAGCGCAGTGGCAGTTCAATATTGGCCTTGCATAGTAACCCGGCCTGAAGATGTGACGCGACCACCAGTTCTGATACCACCGTCACAAAGGGACCTGACATGACTGCCGAGCGCACTGCTTCATTTGACGGCAGCGTGAGAGCGATGTGCAATCCACTCACGTCCACGCCGATTGCCTCTAGCATCTCCTCGAAGGCGGAGCGCGTCCCCGAGCCTTGTTCCCGCATGATCCACTTGCCACTCCGTAAATCTGCGGGTTCTAGCCTCTGGCCGTTTGCCCAGGGATGGCCCGGCCCGACCACAGCGACGATCCGGTCCTCATCAACGGTCTCTACTACCAATGCTGGTTCGTCTATGGTTCCCTCTATGAATCCCAGATCCGCCGCACCGTCGACCACCGCTTGCGCCACTTGCTGCGTATTGCCGACGGTAAGAGTGAGTGCAATCTGTGGATACTTTTGATGAAAGCGCACCATCAGCTCCGGCAGCCAATAACTGGCAATCGTCTGACTAGCCTGAATGTTCAGCGCTCCACGTTTGAGTCCGCCCAATTCCGACAGCGTTAGTTCCGCCGCTCTGGCGCTCGCTAGCGTTGACCGCGCTTCTGTCAAAAAAATACGACCTGCCTCGCTGGTCTCAATGCGGCGTCCCACGCGATTAAATAGCGGTATGCCATAACGGTTTTCCAACACCCGAATGGCTGAGCTTACAGCAGAGGGCGTCAGCGAAAGCGCATTCGCCGCTTGTGTCAAATGCTGGCGTTCAGCGACTTCTACAAAAATACGTAATTGTTCAAGAGTCATGGTTCAAGGGCCATTTTATTGTTCGATTTTATTTAACGAAATATGAAAAACTATAAGATAGACCGAACTATTTGTCCACCCGATAATGAACGCGTGCAATTAAAGCGTTAAAAAAGATTGGGACAAATGAATAAAAATATAATAACAGCGACAAGAAATATCCTTCCCGGATTGGCTCTTTGCGGAATTGTCACGGGTGCCGCTTTTGCTCTGGAAGCATTGGAAGAACACTTCTTTGGTCGGGCTTGGTTGGAAAGTCTGGTTCTGGCGATTCTGATCGGCAGCATCGTGCGGACTTTTTACAAGCTCGATGCACGCTTTGAAGCAGGTATTCGTTTTGGTGCCAAGACGGTGCTTGAGATCGCCGTCGTATTGCTCGGTGCCTCGATCAGTGCCAGCGCTATTCTGGAAAAAGGACCAGACCTCATTGGTGGTATCGCGGTCGTGGTGTTAATGGTGATTTTGGCTAGTTATTGTATAGGTCGTGTGGCGGGCTTGCCTTCTAAAATGGCGATCCTGATTGCCTGCGGCAATTCCATATGCGGCAACTCGGCTATCGCGGCCGTGGCGCCAGTAATTGATGCGAATAGTAAAGACGTCGCAGCCTCTATTGCTTTTACTGCCGTGTTCGGTGTCATGGTCGTACTGATATTGCCATTTTTGATGCCGGTATTGTCACTGTCGCTGGTGCAATACGGTATTTTTGCGGGGATGACGGTTTATGCGGTTCCACAGGTGCTGGCCGCGACCGCAGCGGTCTCGCAGACCAGCGCGCAAATCGGTACGCTTGTAAAACTGGTGCGGGTTTTGATGCTGGGGCCGGTTGTGTTGCTTTTGTCGTTAATGGGACGCAAGGACAGCGCCTTCCGCACACCACTTTCACAGATGGTGCCATGGTTCATCATCGGATTTCTCCTGTTAATGGCGCTGCGATCGTTTAATTTTATTCCTCAGTTTGCGATTCAACCAGCGCATTTTTCTGCAAATCTCCTGACCATTATGTCGATGGCGGCACTCGGGCTTGGCGTTGATGCCCGTTCAGTGCTGAAGGCTGGTGGACGTGTGACGATAGTGGTGGTCTTATCGTTGCTGATATTGTCGGCGGCCAGTCTGGTGTTGATCAAACTATTAGGTATCGTCTGAACCGACCGATCAGGTCGTCAACTCTGGTCCGTGTTATCGGGCCAGTTTTACATCTGGTCGCTTCAATAGTATTAGGCGCAATCACATGATCGGCAGTTTAATGCGTCGCAATCGACACTCTCTCGAAGGAAAATGAAATGAGCCTACCCCAGAAACTGCAAACACAAACGTCTGACGATTGTCTGACCATCGCAGGCAAAACATATCGGTCGCGGCTCTTGGTGGGCACGGGAAAATATCGCGACTTTGAAGAGACGCGTGCCGCGGTCGATGCCAGTGGAACCGGGATCGTGACGGTGACGATCCGCCGTGTCAACATAGGTCAGGATGAGGATGCACCTAGTTTGCTCGATAGTGTGCCGCCATCGGAGTTTACGATTTTGCCTAATACTGGCGGCTGCTATAACGCCGACGATGCGGTCTATACTTTGCAGCTTGCACGCGAATTATTGAACGGTCATAAACTGGTCAAGCTTGAAGTATTAGGTGACGAGAAAAATTTGTTTCCGAACATGCCCGAAACCCTGAAAGCCGCAGAAATATTGGTGCGCGACGGCTTCGATGTCATGGTCTATTGCAGCGATGATCCGATTCAGGCCAAGATGTTAGAGCAAATCGGTTGCGTCGCTGTCATGCCGCTGGCCTCGTTAATCGGTTCCGGCATGGGTATTTTGAATCCTTGGAATTTATCCCTGATTATCGAACAAGCCAACGTTCCTGTGCTGGTTGATGCAGGCGTAGGCACTGCCTCTGATGCGGCGATTGCGATGGAGTTGGGTTGTGACGGTGTACTGATGAATACTGCGATTGCCGGTGCGCGTGATCCCATCGGAATGGCGCGGGCCATGCGACTAGCAGTGCAAGCGGGACGTGCGGCTTATCTGGCGGGACGAATTCCGAAACGTTTTGCAGCGTCGCCGTCGTCTCCTATGGCTGGGCGTATTTCCTGATTTTACGGATGATGTGAATGTGAGTGTGGGTTGGAGGCGGTGCCGATGACTAAAACATAATTCTGAGAATATTCGAAAGTATTCAATCGGCGTAAAAAATCACGGTTTATAACCGTGATTTTTTTTTAACATTCAGAATCGACGCTCGTTTAAACACGCCTAAATTTTGTCATACTTAAGAGTTTCTATCGAAAGTAGTACAATTTGTTCCAATTATTTTAAATTTATAGTAATGTAGAACACAAAAAGAGACATGTAAAACTATTTATTACAAATTTCGAGACGTTTTGTGACTAAAATCCGAATAACTCTATAAGCCAGTCATATGAATAACAATCCTGTAGAAAAGTTGGAGCAAGAGAAGATCGACGGTGATACGCCAACCATGCGCTTGTTTGCATTGCTGGAGGTTATTGCTGAAAAGGATCAACCATTCTCGCTTCAGGGAATCGTCGAAGAGATCGGTCTACCTAAACCGACCGTGCACCGGATGTTGCAACAGCTTGAGGGTGTGGGTGTGTTACAGCGGGAAGGTGATGGTCGTCACTACAGCACCGGTGTTCGCCTGCGACGCCTCGCATCCAACCTGCTGATCAACAACACCTATCATGGCGCGCGCCATAACGTACTGCGTCAATTGATGGAGGAAGTGGGAGAGAGCTGCAATCTGACTGCCTTCACAGGGAGCGAAGTGGTGTATCTGGATCGGATGGAAACCGTTGCGCCGTTGCGCTTCTATTTGCATCCGGGATCGCGGGTCCCGGCGCATTGCTCGTCGACGGGTAAATTATTTCTGGCGCAAATGACGCCGATGCAACGTCGCCGTTTGCTGGCCCATATGCCCATGATCAAATACACCAACAACACAGAAACCGATCCGGTCAAACTTGAGCAAGAACTGGAAGTGGTGCGGCGTAATGGCTACGCCATCGATAACGAAGAATTCCTGCCGGGATTACTGTGTGTCGCGGTGCTCGTTCCTGCCGCAGAAGGGCGCTCCAATCTGGCGGTTGCTATACAAGCGCCGATCATGCGCTTGACGCACGAAAAGGCTTTGCATTTTTTGCCAGCCTTGCAACGTGCAGCTAAAGCGCTGGCCGCTATTGAATCTGAGACATCCTCGGCAACGAACGTCGCCAGCTAATTTAATATAAGGAAGCCGTCGTGACTGCCTCATCCCAAGCAACGATTTCAGCAACATCGGAGGCCAAAGCCGATCTCATGGTGTCGGTAAGAACCTTGTTCGGCATTGACTCCGATCTCAAGGTGCCAGCATTCCGTGAACGTGGTGCGCATGTGCCGGATATCGACGACGCGTATCGCTTTAACGCTGATGTGACCTTGGCGATTTTGGCCGGTTTTGCCTGGAATCGACGCGTGATGGTGCAAGGTTTACATGGCACTGGCAAGTCGACTCATATTGAGCAAGTGGCGGCGCGTCTTAACTGGCCTTGTATCCGCGTCAATTTAGACGGTCATATTAGTCGCCTTGATCTGGTTGGCAAAGATACCATCGTCCTGCGTGATGGAAAACAGATCACCGAATTTCAGGAAGGGATAGTGCCTTGGGCTTTGCAGCGGTCGATGGCCTTGATTTTCGATGAATACGATGCTGGTCGACCAGACGTCATGTTCGTGATTCAGCGGATTCTTGAGCGGGATGGAAAATTCACTTTGCTCGATCAAAATCGCGTCATTCATGCGCATCCTCATTTCCGACTGTTTGCGACCTCAAATACGATTGGCCTTGGCAATCTGAACGGTCTTTATCATGGCACTCAGGCGTTGAATCACGCACAGATTGATCGCTGGAATATTGTCGCCTCGTTGAATTATCTTGAGCCTGACGAGGAGGTCGCGATTGTACAGGCACGCGTGCCAGCATACGCAGATGAAAAGGGAACCCGGTTAGTTGCAGCCATGGTAGCGGTGGCTGACTTGACACGTAAAGGATTTGCCGTTGGTGATTTATCTTGCCTTATGTCGCCACGCACAGTGATCACCTGGGCAGAAAATTGCCAGATATTTTCCGATACGGCATTGGCCTTTCGGCTCTCTTTTCTCAATAAATGTGAAGAAGCCGAGCGCGCCATCGTCGCAGAATACTTTCAACGTTGCTTTGATGACGAACTGATAGAGTCGCATCTGCACCAAATCAAAAACACAATGTGAACGCAGTGAATCCCGCTCCACACCGCACGCGCCAGCAGCAACAAGTCGATGAGTTATGTGTCGCCGTTATTCGCTCACTGAGCGGCGAAGCAGACGTCACTACGCAGGCGGGTCGTTTGCGCAAGGGGCAAAAAATTCTTCCGACGCATGCCGCGCACTTGCAAACCGATCATCAGCGCGACGACTTTCGGTCGTTTCGGGGCGCGGCGGATAGTATTGCCTTGGGTCTGCAATATACCAATCCTGTTATCCATCAAAAATACTGTCCCATCCTTCCGGTAGAGCGCCTTATTTTTGAGTTGCTGGAACAGTTGCGGGTGGAAACGATGGTGCCCGACACCATGCCCGGCATGCGCAAAAATCTGCACCATCGATTTGAGGCGTGGTCGCATGATTTCTATCTCGCTGGTTTGACCGAGAGTGCGGCGGGTATTTTGCTCTATACGGTATTTCAAATTTGCTGGTCGCGGCTGACCGGCCAACCGGTGCTGGAAAAGACCGAAGGCATTATCGAGAGCACCCGCGCTGCAATAGCGCCGCTATTAGGCATTGATTTGCTTGGCATGCGCCGACATCGTGATGATCAGGCAGCTTTTGCGCTCCATGCCCGCGCCATTTCCGACATCGTCGGTGAGATGATCCGTAGCGATAGCGAAGAGTCGGACGACGCAAAAAAAGCAAACGGCAAAGAAGAGCAAGGCAAAAATGCGCTCAGGTTGCTACTGAACTTCGACAATGATGAAACCGATGTAATCACGGTCGCCGCCAGTGGTCGCAGCAAGGTACTGGACGACGCGGCGCACGGCTACGCCATCTTTACGACTGCCTACGATACGCAGGTTGAGGCAAGTTCGCTGGTCCGAAAGGAATTGCTCAAAGAGTATCGTGACCGGATTGATCAGCGTATTGCTGCGCTAAGTATTAATATCCCGCGATTGTTGCGCCAATTAAGAGCGCTGCTCGCCTTTCCACAACGTGATAATTGGTCCTTCGGGGAAGAGGAAGGCTATATCGATGGCCGTCGACTGGCGCAATTAATCAGCTCACCTTCAGAGCGACGTCTGTTTCGGCAAGAGCAGTTCAAGCCGAATGCCAATTGCGTCGTCTGCTTTCTGATCGATTGTTCTGGCTCGATGAAGGCACATTCCGAGCGACTTACCGTGATGATCGATGTGATGGTAAGGGCGCTTGAACAAGTCGGCGTTGCCAGCGAAGTTCTGGGATTTACTACCGGCGCATGGAACGGCGGCAGGTCACATCGAGATTGGCTACGTGTCAAGTCTCCGGCATCTCCGGGTCGACTCAATGAACTGATGCACATGGTATACAAAGACGCTGATACGCCATGGCGTCGCGCGCGTGCCGATATCACGGCACTGCTGAAGGCTGACTTGTATCGTGAAGGTATTGATGGCGAAGCTGTGGAATGGGCGTGTAGCCGCATCCGGCAACGCAACGAGGAAAGGCGTATTCTTGTCGTCATTTCCGACGGAAGTCCAATGGATAGCGCCACCAATCTGGCCAATGACGATTTCTATCTTGGCAATCATCTGAAAGAAGTCGTCGGTCGCCAGGCGCTTCCTGGTCAGCTGGAAATCTGCGGATTGGGCGTGGGACTTGACCTCAGCCCTTACTATAAACGGAGCCTGGCAATTGATCTTCAGCAGCCCATTAATAATGCATTACTCGCTGAAGTCGCGCAGCTCATTGGTGGGCGGCAGCGGCGCTGACAGGCCTCAATGATGGTTTCTGCGTGACAAAGAGTAAATTGCTTGACCAACAGAAAGTTGAATTAATATGAAAGTCATTGTCTTAGGCGCTGGTATTGCAGGCACGGCATCTGCCTGGTTCCTGCACAAGGCCGGGCATGAGGTAACCGTCATTGATCGTCGGCCCGGTCCGGCGCAAGAGACAAGTTTTGCTAATGGTTGTCAAATTTCGGTATCGCATGCGCAGCCTTGGGCAAATCCGCATACCTTGCTCAAGGTCATAAAGTGGCTGGGTAAAGAGGACGCACCGTTATTGTTTCGGCTGCGTCCCGAGCTGTTGCAATGGCAATGGTGTGTACAGTTTTTGCGTGAATGCTTGCCCGGTCGCATCAAGCACAACATTCGCCAGATTGTCTCGATTGCCGAATATAGTCGCCAAACCTTGCAAGCCGTGCGTGCCGAAATCGGGATGGACTACGATTTTTTGACGCGGGGAATTCTGCATTTCTATACCGACCAGCGCGAGTTCGATAAGTCGCTGGCCGCCGCTGCGCTGATGCGAGAACTGGGTTGCCCACGCAATACCGTGAGCGTCGATGACATCATTCGGCTGGAGCCAGCCTTGACCGGATTGCGCGACAAGATCGTTGGTGGCGACTTCACGGCAACCGATGAATCCGGAGATGTGTATAAGTTCACCTGTGCGCTGGCTGAAAAGGCTGCGGAACTCGGTGTCCAGTTCCGATTCAATACGACAGTTACGCGCCTACTCTCAGAAGGCAGCGGTGCGCACAAGAAGATTAAAGTGATTGAAGTAATCGATGCAAGCGGTCGCCATCAGACGTTGCAGGCCGATACTTTTGTGGTGGCGCTCGGCAGCTTCTCAGCGCCGCTTTTGAAGCCGCTAGATATCAATCTGATGATCTATCCTGGCAAAGGTTATTCAGCCACATACCAGGTCATCAATCCAGAAGCGGCACCCACTGTGTCATTAACTGACGATAGTCATAAGTTAGTGATGTCCCGGCTGGGCCAACGCCTGCGTGTGGCAGGCACGTGCGAGTTAAATGGTTACTCACGCGCATTAAACCCGGCTCGTTGCAATGCCATCACCCAGCGCGTGCGAACTTTGTTTCCCGATGCATGTGATTATGATAATCCAACCTATTGGGCTGGATTGCGTCCACTAACGCCCTCAAACATCCCGTATATTGGTAAGTCAAAGATAGCCAATTTATTCTTGAACACTGGTCACGGAACGCTTGGCTGGACCATGGGCTCCGGGTCAGGGCGTGCGATTGCGGATATTGTTTGTGGTCGTCAGCCCGACCTTGATTTTGCTTTTACCGGCATGCCACGACGCCAACCCATGCAAATGGGCTCGCCGGGAATCGTGGGTTAAGTCTTCCATGAATTACCGAACGAAGCAGGGCGCTTCACGGAATGAACTAAAACAGTGTAATAAAGAAGCGACGGGACGCTGACTGAAAAGTTAACATTCTGCCGGTTGCAGCAACTTGAGTCGCTGCACCTTTCCTGATGGCCCTTTCGGCAATTCGTCCTGAAAGCGGATGAGCTTCGGTGTCTTATAAGCGCCAAGTTCATGTTTGCAAAATATTCTAAGCTCATCTTCGGAACATTGTTGACCCGTTTTCAGCACTACGCACACCATGATCTCCTGACCGTAATGTTGATCTGGAATACCGACGGCAGCGGCCTCAAGTACCGCTGGATGTTTAAGTAGTGCTTCATCGATCTCCCTTGGCGCAATATTTTCACCACCTTTGATGATTAGCTCCTTGATTCGACCGGTGACGAAGACGAATCCATCCTCATCCAGATAGCCGAGATCCCCGGTGTGCAGCCAGCCCTCTGTCGTGAGAGTCTTGGCAGTCTCTTCGGGATTTTTGTAATAGCCATTCATCACGTTCGGCCCGCGCACCATGATTTCGCCCGTTTCGCGGCTTGGTAAACCGTATCCTTCTGGGTTAATAATCTTCGCTTCATTGCCAAAAGCCCGGCCTGCACTGCCGATCTTGCGTTGTGCTGAATCGAGTGGATTGGTGAAACATGGTGCTGCCGTTTCCGTCAGTCCCATGGTTTCAATGATGCCAATGTTAAATCTGTCTTCAAAGGCACGATGCAGGGCAGGCGGAAGCGGCGCCGAAGCCGAGCGGCAAAAACGGACACGGCTGATATCCAGATTGTTGTCTGGCGCCTCGGCACCTTGCAGCAGATAAGAAACCATGGTCGGCACCAGATTGATCCAGCTGCATTCATACTGCGCCACCAAGCGCCAGAAATGCGAGACGCCAAAACGGTGCGGCAGAACCAGACTACCGCCATGCACTAATGTTGCAGTCGCGGTCACGATCTGAGCGTTAATATGGTAAAGCGGAAGGGACGCCATGACCCGATCTTTCGGCCCCAATTCGTGCGCGGCCGACACGAACTGTCCTCCTGAGATGACAGACCTGTTGGTCAGCATGACGCCTTTCGGTATGCCGGTGGTTCCCGAGGTATACATCATCAAGGCATCGTCCTCTTCATTGACGCATGGCATCTCTTCGATCATTTCTTCCATTTGATCTGATGCGGCAATGAATTCTTCTGCGTCGATATCACACAAAACGATTTGAATTTTCCGGTCGATATTGCTAAGTGCGGTGTGGAGGCGTACCAGTTGATCCGGCGATACAAATACGATAGAGGCGTCGCTATGGTTCAGCACGTATTCAAGCTGTGATGCTTGTGCCAGCAAATTTAGCGGAGTGACGCAAAAACCACCGTACATGGCGCCAATGAATAGTCGACAGGTCTGATAACCATTCTGCATCAACAGTGCCACCTTTTCACCAGGCTGAATTCCACGTTGAGCAAGATAGCGTGCAAGCTTACGGGATGCTAGCTGGAGGCCGCCGAACGTCATGCTGTGGTTCGGTTCTGGGGCAACCAAATAGACCGCATTCGGGGTTTTCGCAGCCTGAAAATCGACATATTCACGAATCGTGCGCAGCATAATATTGATTCCTAAAATCAGTGTAACTGAGTAGAAAATAAGCAAAACCAAGCAATAAAAATATCGCTCCTGCATCTCTTGAAAATCAAGAAATACCAAGAGAGCGATTAGCTATATTTGCGGTGATACGCGCCAAAGATATCTTCTTCAGTCGGTATGTTTTCTGGGATGCTGCGCACGATTCGTGTGATGTTCAGGTAATGTTTGTAGTGCATGTTTTCGGAGAAATTATTACCGCCCCATGTGCCGCATCCCATTGAAAGTGAAAACGGCAATCCGTTTTCGAAGCTGCCGCCGGTGGCAAAACAATGCGCCTGATTCACAATGACCCGGCAAACCGAAAGTTCATTTCCCAAACGCAGCACATGTGCGTCGTCATCGGTATGTATGCCTACCGAGTGGCCCGCGCCCTGATAGTCATACAAAGCATTGACTATCTGGCAGGCGTGATCAAAGTCGCGGGCGCGATAAATCGTCAGTACCGGTGCAAGCTTTTCACCCGAATAGGGATAGTCTGAACCGGTTCCGACTTCTTCCACCATGAGGATTCTGGCTTGCGAAAAACGCGACTCGCTTAATCCCGCTAGTGCCGCAATTTTCGATGCGACCTGCGCGGTGACGGCGGCATCCAGTTTTCCTCGCGGCCACATTTTTTTTTGTAACTGACTTTTTTCGTTCGCATCCAACATGACACCGCCTGCTTCGATCAGTGCGGCCACCGCTGATTCATAGACTGCATCAAGAATCACAACGCTATTTTCGGAGGAACAACTAGTCGCGTTGTCGAACGTTTTGGAGCTGCTTATTTTTTTTGCGGCATCACGTAGATTGGCTGAACTATCAATGATCGCGGCAACGTTTCCTGCGCCCACTCCAAATGCAGGCGTACCGCTGGTGTAAGCTGCGCGGATATTGTTTTGCGAGCCGGTTGCGACCACGAGATCGGCCTGGCGCATCAGTTCCTGCGTCGCCTCCTTGGTAGTGGGCGCGGGAAGATACTGAACAAGATCCAGCGGTGCGCCGACTTTTTTCAGTTCAGCATGGATGTAAGCGACCAGTGCAATACAGGTGCTCAGTCCCTTGGGAGAGGGCGCAATGATCACGGCATTGCGCCCTTTGAGGGCATTGATCACCTTGTTAGCTGGTGTTGCGGCTGGATTGGTCGACGGTGTGATCGCTGCCACCACGCCGACCGGTCGCGCAATCTCTATCAATCCACGCTCTGGATATTCGGCGATGATACCGACTGTTTTGGCATTTTTCAGGTCCCGCAACAGGCCGAGTGTTTTACGATGGTTCTTCAATATTTTGTCATCGACATTGCCCAGGCCAGTATCGTGAACTGCCATTTCAGCCAGGTTGCGATTGTGCGCAGGATGCATGATCGCCCATCCTGCCGCAGTCACGACATCATCTACTTGCTGCTGCGAATAGTGTTCATATTCGCGCTGTGCGGCCCGTGCCTTCCTGATGAGTTCAGAGACGACTTTTAATTCTATCGCCGGGTTGGATTTTGCGGAATTTTCAACTGACATTATGATCTCCATCCTTGGATTATTGATTGTTGATTGTTCAGATTTGACATTTTGATTTTTGTCCGCAGCCGGACAAAAAGCCGACCCTATCTAAAGACGGGCACTTTCCCCATCGGATTGAATGCCGGTTCTTCGATTGGTTCGTCCTTGAGCTTATTGGTCGGATCGATCCATAGTGAGCAGACTGCCGCAACCCCTAATAACGCCGCGGAAATCAGAAACGGCACTTCATAACTTCCCGTCGTTTGAATCAGGAAACCGAATACCGCTGGCGAAATCATTCCGGCTATACCGAACCCCGTATTCATCATGCCGCCAGCAGTTCCTGCATACTTACCCGCAATGTCGATAGGCAAACTCCACAACACCGCGTTCGTCAGTTCCAGGAAGAAGAAAGATAACGCCAGCAGTGCAACGGCTGTCAACGGTGTCTCGGTATAGATTGCGGGGAGGATGAAGACCAACGCTCCACCTAGGCCGACCACCAGCAACGAGCGTCTGGCAAGTTTAAGGTTGCCGGTTTTTTTATAGATATAGTCGGAAAGAACGCCGCCCAACGTGTCGCCAACCACGCCAGCCAGCAGTGGCAGCGCCGTAAATAATGCAAGCTGTTTCATGTCAAAACCGCGTGCATCCTTAAGATAAGACGGCAACCACGTCAGGAATACCCAGAGCGACCAGCCATAGCAAAAGTCCACGAATGTGATCAACCACATTCGCTTTATCATCTCTTTCCATGGGGTTTTTCCTTTTGCGGCTTTTTTCGTTTCAGCCGGATTGATACCGATTTCTTTCAGTTCGGCAGACGTTACCCACCTGTGTTCTATCGGCGTATTGCGATAAAGCCAAACGAAAACACACGTCCAGATCAGACTAATGACACCGAGAATAATGAAGGATTCGCGCCACCCGTATTGGACAACAATGAGCAAAACGAGCGGTGGTGTGACTGCACCACCCAAACGCGCAAAGCTATGCGTTATGCCCTGAGCGAAGCCGCGCTCTGTACTGGGCATCCAAAACGTGAAGGACCGTGTCGCCGCAGGAAATGCGCCACCTTCGCCGACGCCCAATAACATCCGAAACATGATTAATGACCAAAGTCCCCATGAGAAGCCGCAAAGGATCGTCGCAACGGCCCAAATGATGCTGAGAATTCCTAATACCAGTCGTGGACCATATTTGTCGGCAAACCATCCGCCCAGGATTTGCATGGCGGCGTAAGGATAGGCGAAGGCTGAAAAAACCAGACCTAATTCGGTCGGTGTGAGGCCCATCTCATGCTTTAGCACGGGTGCAATAATCGAAATGTTGACACGGTCTATGTATGAAATGAAATACATCAAACACATAAGACCTAATATCAGATGCCTCACCTTTAATCTTTTTTTCATGTCTCCGCCTTATCGTTGTAAGTGGTAATCATTATTTTGTACGGCCTGAAGCCTTGTCTTGCTTGATCTCCTCCTTGTCCTTTCGATGCAAAGCGTTCAGCCGTAGTTGGTCGACAGATCGGAATCGGGGCAACCGACTACCTATCTTTGTTGACGTTATCTTCTGTTTCTGTGCCTGTTTTTCCCTGGCAAATCACTTATCGGGGAGTCGGCATTTAATTGATTTGGCAGGATGCCGTTTTTGTCCCGTTATGCGGACGCGAGAAATAATTCAATGCAAGTCAATGCCAATCAATGCAAATCAATGCAATAGCCAGCGCGCAGATCTTGCGCGTCATGGCGACTACCTCACACATTGGAAGGTAGTGAGTGATAAAAAACGAAACGGTGGATTTCGTTTTATTAAATATACTTCTCAAAAAAATGAATTGCAAGAATAAAATTTAAAAAACGGAATATTTCATTTCATTAAATAGAAATTTGATTTTTGGTCAGGTTGTTGCTGATATCATAATCTGAGATAATTCGGGCCATGAAACCTACGAAAAGCAATCAGAAGCAATCCGGTTCGGCAGCGTTAAGAGCTTTTCATATATTGGAATCTGTTATCCGAGTCGATAAGCCTGTTTCGCTGGATGAAGTAGCGTCCGCCTGTGGATTACCCAAGCCGACCACCTATCGGACGTTGATCATGCTTGAGCAAGCGGGGATGTTGTCGCGGGAACCGGTTAGCAAGCGCTATACCGCTGGTGCGAGGCTATCGACCTTTGCGCTTGAAGTATTGGCAAATTCGATCGTACGCGCCCCTGCCCACGTGATTTTGCAGAGGCTTGTGGACGAAATTGGAGAAACCTGCAATGTTACGATGCTGGACGGTAATGCGATCGTCTATCTGGATCGGGTAGAAACGCCATCGCCGCTGCGATTGAATTTGCAGCCAGGGTCGCACGTACCGTTGCACTGCACCTCCAGCGGAAAATTACTGTTGAGTCAGTTGTCACGCAGTCAGCGCCAAAAACTGATCGGGAGTGGCCCGCTGCAACGCTGCACCAACAACACGATCACGGATGTGGCGTTGTTAGAGCAAGAACTTCAACGTTTCACAACAGACAAAGTCGCCACTAATAATGAAGAGTTTCACGTCGGCATGATCGGGGTAGCGGTCCCGATATTGAATAGAAGCGGCCGGGCTTGCGCTTCGCTCGCGTTACAGGCTCCGGTGGTGCGCATGAATTTGGAACAGGCATTGCAACACGTGCCAACGTTAAGGTTAGCGGCACAAGCACTGTCGAATGCCTATTTTTCTGAAACACCTGCTGCTGCGTCAAATGCGGACATAAATCCGCAAATGACGCTTGATTGAAGCTTGGTTGAAGCGGATCCGACGCTAAATAGATGCGCAATAAATCAAAACCATCTGCGTCAAAATTATCGCGCCTTCTGCAATCCGGGATGCTCCAATTCGATGTCGCTGGTTTTTCCCTTACCGATCGATAAAGCGGCGAATGCAGATACCAATCCGGCAAACAAGATATAACCGACGATATGCCATGGCTGTCCACTGCCGGTTTTAAGCAGATAGGTGGCGATAATCGGCGTCAATCCGCTAGCGAAAATGCCAGAAAATTGATATACAAACGAGATGCCCGTATAGCGTACTTTTGCATCAAACAGATCGCAAAATAACGCCGCTTCAGGGCCGTATATCGATGCATAAAGAATGCCCAATGGAATCACAATCGATAGCCACACCACCAATACATTATCAGCGCTATTGATCATGAACCAAAACGCGGGAACGGCAGAAAAACTGGTGATCAGGGCACCCCAGAAAAACACCTTGGTCCGTCCCATTCGGTCAGACAAGCGACCAAAGAAGGGAATGAAAAAGCACATCACAACAGCCGATGCCATGACGCCGATCAATGCGTCAGTGCGGCTGATTTTGATCGAATTGGTTAAATAATTGATTGAAAACACGCCGAAGATATTAAAAAATACGCCATCGATATAACGTGCCGCCATGCCCTTTAAAACGTTCCCCGGATAACGTTTCATCATGTCGAAAAAGGGGATCTGGGTTTCAGAATTATGTTTCTTGATTGCCCTAAACTCCGGCGTTTCCATCACGGTTAGACGTATCCACATACCGATGAAGACCAGCACAGCCGACAGGATGAAGGCAAGACGCCATCCCCATGTCAGGAATTGCACATCCGTCAATGCATAGGACAGAATGGCTACCACGCCCGAAGCCAGACAAAGCCCGATAGCGAGACCCAATTGCGGCAAACTGGCATAAAATCCCCGCTCCTTTATCGGTGCATATTCATACGCCATCAGCACCGCGCCGCCCCATTCACCACCCAGTCCAATCCCTTGAACAATGCGCAACATCAATAATATAATTGGTGCGGCGACACCGATTTGCGCATAGGTCGGCAGCAACCCAATCAGAAAAGTAGAAACACCCATAATCATCAAGGTCATCACCAGCATGCTTTTACGGCCGATTTTGTCACCGAAGTGGCCGAAGATGACGCCACCAATAGGGCGACTTAGAAACCCGACGGCAAACGTGCCGTAAGCCAGCATCGTCGATACGATGGGATCGCTGCCCGGGAAATACAATTTATTGAAGACGATGCCCGCGACCACACCGTATAGAAAAAAATCGTACCATTCGATGGTGGCACCGATGACGCTCGCGACAACCACGCGCCGTAGTTCCTTTGTTTTACTGTTGCTATTTGCCATGATGTCTCCTGATTTGTTTTATAAACAATGGTGGTTCTGCACCGCTCATTCAGCCATCTTTTCAAGTGGCGTTATTGCGCGGCTATCCCCTGTTTGAAGCGATAATTTGTCTTAACGTGTCGTCACAAAAATGTCCCGTCGGATTCTTTGCTACGTAACTTTTTCTGCTTAGTGTTGTGCTACGTCATCTTGGTTGTTCGCGCATGATTGCTGCCTTTCAGCTGCATCCCCGATGATCATGTCTGCGGCTTTTTCTGCAATCATGATGGTGGGTGCATTGGTGTTGCCTGAAACAAGTTCGGGCATGATCGACGCATCGACTACCCGTAATCCTTTGAGTCCATGCACGCGCAGCCGATCATCGACCACGGCCATTGGATCGCTTCCCATCTTGCACGTCCCCGACGGATGGTAAATCGACTGGCTGAAGCGTTGCGCCGCTTGTAGCAACTCGGCATCGGTTTGATATTCCGCACCGGGTATAAATTCGGACAAGATGTGTGGCGCCAGAGAGTGCGCGCCTGCAATGCGTCGTGCCAGACGAAGCGCACTGATGACCACCGGATGGTCGCGCTCGTCAGACAGGTAATTGGGATGGATCTCAGGGTATTCCAGCGGATCGCTCGATTTGATGGCAATGTAGCCGCGGCTGTATGGCCTTAGCTGACAAACCGACATCGTGAAAGCAGAGAATTTATGCGCGCCTTCACCGGGTTTATCAGCGCTAAGTGGCTGCATATGAAACTGGATATCGGGCCGCGCCAGTGACGGATCGGACTTGGTAAATATCGTCACCTGGCTCGCTGCCAGCGTCAACGGGCCGGAACGTGACAACAGATACTGCATGCCGACTTTCATCTTGTTGATGGGGCTATTCACCTCATCGTTGAGCGTCTTCAAGCGCGTTTTGAACACGAGTCTGGTCTGAAGGTGATCTTGCAAGTTCTGTCCTACGCCGGGCAGATTGTGCACCAGCGGAACGCCCACACTGCGTAATAAGGCTGCGGGCCCGACGCCAGAGCATTGCAGAATCTGTGGCGATCCAATTGCGCCGGCGCATAAGATTATTTCGACGTCTGTGCTGACCTGGTGCAGCACATCGCCTATGCGATATTCCACGCCCACGGCGCGATGATCCTTGAACAGAATCCGTGTGATGTGAGCGCCGGTTTCCACTTGCAGGTTTGCTCTTTTTTTGGCCGGACGTAAAAATCCTTTGGCTGTACTCCAACGCAAGCCTTTATGCGCGGTTTGCTGAAAATAACTCACACCTTCCTGCGTATTGCCGTTGTAATCATCGTTGTAAGGAATGCCAATATCTTTCGCACCCTCAATGAAATAATCTGCAATCGGGCGACGTAGACGTAAATCCGATACTTTCAACAGCCCGCCGACACCGTGGTACGCATCGGCACCGCGCTCCTGATCTTCCGATTTTTTGAAGTAGGGCAAAACGTCTTTATAACTCCAGCCCTTATTGCCCAGCGCCGCCCAGTGGTCATAATCTTCTTTTTGGCCACGCACATACAGCAAACCGTTTAAGGAACTGGAACCGCCGAGTACCTTGCCGCGAGGCCATTGCAATTGGCGGCCATCGATGCCCTGATCCGGTTCCGTGACATAGCACCAGTCCAGCTTTGGGTTATGCATGGTCTTGAAATAGCCAACCGGAATATGAATCCAGAGGTTAGCGTCCTTGCCGCCAGCTTCGAGTAGCAAAACACGGGTGGCCGGGTTTGCCGATAAACGATTTGCCAATACGCATCCCGCTGATCCAGCGCCCACTATGATGTAATCAAAACGACGTGTCATGCGGTGATCTCCTTGTAGTTCTTGTGAATCGGGGCTTGTGGATTGGTCGCTATGTATTTTTTTCGAAACCCGCATTACGGCCAATTCGCCCATTTATTTTGCAATTATTCTCATATTCGGAACATAATGGTCCAAAATATGTTATTCCAAGCTTGCTTACAATCAGAAACTTGCAAATACTTGAGAAGTGAAACGAAAAATGACAAAACTGTTTCGAAATGCCGAGTTGTCAAAAGAGTCGTCAAGCGATTCAACTATTTCGTCCAAAGACGAGCTTGGTGATATGCGCGTCTTGCGTGTTCTGCGGCTGATTGAACACCTCGCCGCCGCACAACATCCGCAAACGTTGTCGCAACTGTCCTATCGCACCGGGATTCCCAAAGCGACGATGATGCGTACTCTCGAAGGGCTCGAACGGCTGGGATACGTATTGCGAATGCCAATTGACCGCGGATATTTGCTTGGTCCGGCGGCGGCCGATCTGGCGCTGTCCACGCTTAAAAATAATGCATTCATGCGCGGTTGCAGGACCATCCTTGGCAATCTTGCGGCCGCAATTGGAGAGACTTGCAACCTGACCATGCCAGCTGGAAGTGAAGTGCTATATGTTGATCGGGTCGACACGCCCGAACCGTTGCGATTGCATTTGCCACCTGGCACGCACGCGCCGATGCATTGCACCGCCAGTGGAAAATTATTTATGTCGCGCTTGCCCTTGCTTGATCAACAAAAAATGCTGTCCTTGATGGTCTTGAAACCGTTGACTCCCAAAACTATCGTCGATGTCGACCTGCTTACAGCCGAACTGACACGTCTCGATGCGCGTGGAATCGGAATAGATAATGAGGAATTCATACATGGTATGGTCGCTATTGCCGTGCCAATTTGCGCACCGGATGGACGCACCGTGGCAGCGGTTGCCTGCCATGCGCCGACAGCGCGTCAATCGTTGGATCAACTGATAGAAAACATTCCCAAGTTGAAGGTCGCTGCATTGAAGCTTCAACCATTATTGGTTGGTTAGAATCCAATCGGTTCTGTTAGCCGGTGACTATAAGGGGCGGTTTCAAATACCAAGCGCAACACTGGGTTAATTAACAGTGTCAGTCGGATGTTGTAGCAACGCGATGTGCTGAGTATAAACGACGAGTGGCGACTCATAATCGAGCCTTGCTCTTGGACGCGTATTGAGCGACAAGGCGATGGCGTCGAGTTCGTCCTGAGAGTAGATCGACAGGTCCGAACCCTTGGGCATGTATTGGCGCAACAAGCCGTTGGTATTTTCATTTGACCCGCGCTGCCAAGGGCTGTGCGGGTCGGCGAAATAGATCTGAACACCGGTGCGCTCGGTGAGGATTTTGTGGCCGTGCATCTCGCGCCCTTGGTCGTAAGTCATGGTCTTGCGCATCGCTGCCGGCTCGCGGTTGAGCACCGCCGAGAAGCTGTCGACGACCGCTTTGGTGGTTGCGTTGTCCATCTTGGCGAGCACCACAAAGCCGGTCGTGCGCTCGACCAGCGTGCCCACCGATGAGCGGTTGCCGGCACCCTTGATCAAGTCCCCTTCCCAATGGCCGGGAATGAGGCGGTCCTCGACCTCTGGAGGCCGGATGTGGATGCTCTGCATATCTGGGATCTGACCCCGGCGATCGGTGCCACGGCTGCGTGGCTTACGGACCTGGTTGTGGTGACGCAGGCAGGCAATCAGCTCACGCTTGAGTTCGCCGCGTGGGTGCAAGTAGATGGCGTTGTAGATGGTCTCGTGGGACACAGATTTCTCAGAATTGTCGGGCCAAAGGGCCCTGAGTTTGCGCGCTATTTGCTGCGGCGACCAGAGGAGTTTTAGCTGATGCCGGACGACCTGGAACAAGGCCCCGTCCGCGTGCAGTTTGGGAAGACGTCGCGGCAGGACACGACGCGCCTGGCATTGTGCGTGGGCCAGATTGGCATCGTAGACGCCGGCACCGCTGGTGCGTTTGAGTTCGCGGCTAATCGTGCTGGCTGAACGGCAAAGGCGTTTAGCAATGGATCGGGTGGAGCACAGGTCGTCGCGCATGGTCATGACGACGGCGCGTTCCTGAGTAGTTAAATGTTTGTAAATTTTCGCCATGGCGGCACCTTACAGCAGAAGGTGTTGCACTTGGTCTTTGAGAACGCCAGGCTATAAGGGCAGGCCGCCTGCAAAGCAGGTGCGGACTTAACAACATCGCTATCGGTATCAATAATCACTATGCGATACCTATCGCATTCGCTTGCCACCGATGTCATCTGCAGCCAATCGCCAATCGCCAATCGCCAATCGGAAATCAATCTGCTCGGCTATCGCTGAGCGTTATTTCGGGCGCAATTTTTTAGTATTTTTCTGGAATATTTCAGCAAGTGATTTTGGATGAGTGCGCTTAGGAAAAGCGGCATTGTTCGACGCTATCGACATAACCAAAAGTAATTGCGATCAAAATAATTATTTTGCCAGATCAAATAATTTGTCGCATATTGGAAAAAAATTATTAAAACGCTAGGAGATAAAATTGTTCAGATTTCTGATTGGTATCGGCATTCCCAATATCGCCGTAGTCGCCATGCTCCCTTGGGTCAACACCATTAATACCACCGTATTTGGCGTCCCATTTATTTATTTCTGGATGTTTATGTGGATGATATTGACATCGTGCTGCTTACTCACTTGCTGGATATTTTTCGACCGCAAAAACATCGACATAGACGATTGAGAGCAGAGCGCAAGAGTCACTAACAATCTTATAAATAATATAAAACTATTCGGGAGTTCGTATGTCTACCGTCGTCTTTTTAGGCTTCATCGCCTTTTCGCTCTACTTAGCATTTCGTTCGAAAAGAGGACATAACGCGCAAAGTGTGCATGATTTTTTTGTTGCGTCCCGTCAGTTCGGTGTCTACCTCGTATTTTTTCTGGCCGCAGGAGAAATTTATAGTATCGGCACAATGGTCGGTTTACCCGGCGGTATTTACGCCAAAGGTGCGACCTATGGCGTCTGGTTCTTAGGTTACATCTTATTGGCTTATCCGATTGGTTACTTTATCGGGCCAAAAATGTGGGAGGCCGGCAAAAAATATAACGCCATCACGCTTCCGGATTTGTTCAAGGGACATTATCAAAGTCGCTTTCTCGAAGTAGTCGTTACCGTCTCGGCGATTCTATTTTTGATTCCATGGGGACAATTGCAATTTACCGGTTTGGTCGCCGCATTAAAAAGTTTAGGTTGGAATTTAGAGCCGATTTATCTGATATTTATTTCAGCTTTTTTAGCCTTTATCTACATCATTATTTCTGGCGTAAGAGCGACTGCCTACATTGCTATTCTTAAAGATATTTTAATGGTAGTTGCCATTGTTGTGGCTGGCGTTGCCGTCTCGTGGGAGTTTGGTGTGACGGAAGTATTTCGCGTAGCAAGCGCGCATGTCAGCAACACTATGGATACCAAACAAATCACCTTTTCGATGAGCACCATGTTCTTCCAATCGTTGGGCTTTTACATGTTTCCTTTTGCGGTACAAAATTTCTTTACCGCAAAAAGCGCCAACACGATCCGCAAAACCCAAATTGCCATGCCGCTTTACATGTTGATGTATCCGTTTTTGATCGTTGCCTCCTATTACGCGATCAGCGCAAACTTAACACTCGATAATCCAAATGAAGCCTTTTTTGCCGCGGCAGTTAATCTTTTACCCGGCTGGTTATTGGGGCTGGTGACGGCTGGTGCGGCGCTTTCAGGTTTGCTGGTTTTAGCCGGTATCTGTTTGTCGATTGGGCCATTAGTCACACGTAATCTAGTTCCCAATATTCCAGAGAGTAAGCAGAAAACCAGCACCATATTTGTCATTGTCACTTACCTGGCCACCTCAATCGTGCTGACGCTATTTACGCCTAACTTGATGCTGACGATTATTAACACGGCTTATTACGGGATCACACAATTTTTTCCAGGAATGATGATCATCCTATTTTTTAAGGGCGTAAAAGCAAATGCGGTTGCGTTGGGAATCATCGTGGGGCAAGTGCTGGCTATCTTGATGTATGTCAATAAAATTGATTTGGGCGGTTTCAATATCGGTTTAATTTGTTTGCTAGTTAATATTATTGTTCTCTGCACTGCACATTTTTTGATGAAATTGTGTTCAAAAAGCATGCAAACAGTTTTGCCATAAAGCAGTTTCAGCCATTATTGTTCTGTGGAGTACGGTGTGAGTTTAACTAAAATAAAAAGCCAGAAGATTCAAGTTTTTGTTGCGAAGAAAATTATCACCATGAACCCCGGTCAGCCAGAGGCGACCTGTGTCGCGGTGCGCGAAGGAAAAATTCTTTCTGTTGGCTCACTGGAAGAAGTCGGCCAATGGGGAGAGGTTGAAGTTAATCACGCTTTCCAAGACAAAATTTTAATGCCAGGGTTGGTCGAAGGGCATTGTCATTTAATGGAAGGTGCGATGTGGGATGCGGTCTACGTTGGCTATCACGACAGACGTGGACCGGACGGAAAGTGTTGGAAAGGATTAACCTCCTTAGACCAGGTTATTCGACGTCTGAAACAAGCAGAAACAGAAATGACAGATGCTTCTACCGAATTGCTGGCGTGGGGATTTGATCCGATTTTCTTTGGCACGGGCCGCCTGTCGGCCAAAGAACTGGATACCGTTTCCGCCATTCGCCCCATTGCGATTTTGCATGCCAGTGTGCATTTAATGAACGTTAATTCGGCGATGTTAGCGGTTGCGGGCCTTGATGAAGATACGGATATTGATGGCATACATAAAGATGCCGCCGGCAAGCCTTCGGGTGAACTGCAAGAATTTGCCGCTATGTTTCCTATCTACCGAATAATCGGCAAGCAACTAGCGATCTCTTCGAGCGAAAAAGAAAGCGCGATCTGGAATTTTGGTAAAGTGGCCCAACTCGCTGGCGTGACCACCGCGACTGATCTCATGAATGACCTGTCGGCGATAGGAGCGGAAAATTTACGCAAGATTACACCGGATGATAATTATCCGATTCGGATTGTCCCGGCTTATGGACCGCAAAGAAGTGCAGAAAATGGCTTAAAAAGATTGCAGGAAGCGATCGCAAAAAATACCGATAAATTGCACTATGGACCGGTGAAAGTGATTGTCGATGGTTCGATTCAGGGATTCACGGCACGCGTCAAATGGCCCGGTTATTTTGACGGTAAGCCAAACGGTTTATGGATTATTCCGCCCAGTCAGTTTGTGGAATTATTTACACCATTCCATCTCAATGGTTTGCAGCTTCATGTGCATACAAACGGTGATGAGGCTGCAGAATTGGTCATCAATGCGTTTGAGGAAATATTAACCAAACATCCTCGCGCTGATCATCGCCATACTCTGCAGCATTGCCAGATGGCCGATACAGCGCAATTGCGCCGCATCGCCGCATTGGGCATGTGTATCAATTTTTTCTCAAACCATATTTATTATTGGGGTGACGCACACTACAATCAGACCATGGGGCCAGACCGCGCCAACAGGATGAACGCCGCTGGTTCCGCGTTGCGACTGGGCATTCCGATTGCGTTCCATTCTGATGCGCCGATTACACAATTGAGCCCGCTTTTTACAGCCTGGTGCGCAGTACAAAGAAAAACATCTTCCGGTCGTGTGTTGGGCGAAAACGAGCGTATTTCGGTTCCGGCGGCATTGCACGCTATTACGCTGGGTGCGGCCTATACATTGAAGATGGACCATTTGGTTGGTAGTATTGAGGTTGGCAAGTACGCAGATTTTGCAGTGCTGGAAAAAGATCCGACGCTCATTGATCCCGATCATTTGAAGGATATTTCTGTATGGGGAACCGTTTTGGGTGGCAAGGTTTTTGAGTCGCCAAAATGATATCGAACACCTTTAATCAGCTGAACGCGCTAACGACGAATGTCGATAAGGATATGCGTGCACCGATTAACCTCGTCGTGATCGGTGGTTATCTCGGGGCGGGTAAAACAACGTTACTGAATCAGGTTTTATCTGCACGGACCGGAAAAAGAATAGCTGTTCTGGTCAATGATTTTGGCAGTATTAATATTGATGCTGCGCTGATTCGCTCCAAAACGGATGATGTGATCAATCTGGAAAATGGCTGTATTTGCTGCTCCATTGGCGACAGTTTAACCGAAGCGTTAATCGCCATTAGCGCAAGGGAAAATCGGCCAGACATTCTGCTGATCGAGGCAAGTGGCGTCTCCGATCCTGCAAAAATTGCGCAAATTGGGATGTCCGACAAGGCGTTTAGATTATGTGCAATCGCGGTGTTGGTGGATGCTGAAAATAGTGAAAAAACGCTGCATGATCCGTATGTTGGCGACATTGCCCGGCGTCAAATTGCGGGGGCCAGTGTTTTGGTATTGACCAAGCTCGATTTGATTTCTGACGGAAAAAAAATTAGTACCAAAATCCAACTTTCTGCCATCGCTAAAACCAACTATATTATCGATGCAAAGAACGGACAAATTCCGCTTGAATTCCTTTTTGATTCTGCACTGTTGCCAGACGTTAAGTCTGACTTGAACGAGTCGACCACGCCGCCCGCCTTGATGACGTTAGTTGATGAAGATACAAAACACCACTCTGGAATACGCAGCTTTAACTTTAATTCTTCAGCCTGTTTCGATAAAAAAAAGCTAAAACAAATGCTGTCGACGCTATCAGACAAAATACTCCGTGCCAAAGGCATTGTCTGGCTTACCCAAGACACCGTTCCTTACGAGCTGCACGTGGTCGGATTGCGGATCATGCTGATTCCCTTTGCGGGCAAATCTGGGCCAATATCAACGATCGTATTTATTGGCCTTATCAACTCTGCTGATGAGAGACAAATGATCGACGCTTTGCAACAAGCGGTCGGCGCACCGCAACTGTCAAAAGCGAAAGATCCGGTGATCCAGCGATCACCCTTTCTATTGAGGTCAATTGCGTCTAATCGTTAGTTTGCGTTAGTTCGCCTTAATTCGGCATCGCAAAATAAGAAGATAGTTATCGGGGTTTAAGCGGGCAATGAAGTAACGGAAAATACAATTTGCTTCACAGAAAGCAGAATGATGCCCTATACTCGTTGCGTCCCTGATAAAAATGGGACCGAGTTTAGTAGCTCGATCGTAGTAGTGCGCACACACCATGCAAAGTGGTGTGTGTTCTTCATCGTTGCCCGTTTATGGGCGGCAGTGGCAGGGAGGCTTCGGCCTGCCGGGAATCGCTTCTACGCCGGTCTACTAACCTTGCCATTTGTCGCCCACCCGATTTCTAATCGGGATGCGGCGTAACTGAAAAGGAACCAACTATGCTTCGAACCATCACCTCTACCGCATCTTCTTTAGCATTCTGCAAATACCTCACGATCCAAGTCATCACGGAAGCGCAGCCATGAGCATGCCGCCACCGCCAGAACCAGAAGCATTCCATCAGCCTTTTTCATGGCTTCCTTTGCATTATCAGACTGACCAATGCGCGCAATTTTATGCGCTTACGGTAGATGTCTGCTACGGGATAAAGACATGTATGGAGCTGGTCCACGTAAGCAACGCGGACCACGGCACTGACGTCAAGCCGACCCTGGATATCATCGATACCGAGCGCTTGCTGCGCCTTGCATTAACGTCAGCGCAGATGCTGGCGGAGGCTGCCGAGCATCGTATCGATAAACTGGATCGCCACGTCAGGATCGGGCCGATATCGGCACTCTGATTCTGCCTGATTTGAATGCGGTTCTTTTTTTTATTAATTTATGCGATGCTTGATTGGTGGAAAGGTGGCAAGGTAACGGCGGCGCACGGGCAGATTTGATTTCCACGTTTCATGTGGTCGCGCGCAAAAAACGTCGCGTCAGAAGCGTAGAAATCTTAATCGATTATTGTGTGACCCACAGCACACTATGTTTGCGTCTTCCAACAGGTAAATTGTCAGTCTTCTTCGAACGCATAACATCGTAATGCGTTATAGTCCGTGGCTAATAAAGAGCACTATTCAATTAACCAATAAAAAATCAGGAGATAAGATATGGCGAAGCTTTTTGTAACATATCAGCAGCCGACCGACACCAAAGCATTCGATGCGCATTATGCTGAGAAACACGTGCCTTTGGTCAAGGCGATACCGGGTTTGCGTGGCTTCGAATTATCCAGCGGTGATGTGATGGGTATGGCTGGCAAGCATGCCTTCTATCTGGTGGCGGTTTTGGAGTTTGATTCCGTTGCGGCCATTCAGGCGGCTCTGGCTACACCAGAAGGGCAAGCGGCAGCGGGCGATTTGGCTAACTTTGCCGGCGCTGGTGTGGATTTGTTGATGAGTGAAACCAAGATAATAGTGTAAAACAATGGCAGCATTTGCGACGGCCATAGCGCACAAAATTCTGGTGGCGTGCGCGCCACAAATGCTGTCAGTCCGGTACTAAACTACACTCGCTGCTTGTGCAGGCTTGCCGACTCAGTTCGGCGATCTGCTTCGAAACCTTAATGGCGCTATTGCATATTAGTTCTGGCGTGGTTGGCTCTGGGGCTTCACTATTGTCGCGTTTGTTGGTCCAACCTAAGCATTCGGCGCGCGCTGCATCAAGTTCAGAATATATTTTTTGGCGACGAATAAGGCGCGGTATTCTATATTTGATGGGGATGTCATCACGGCACGCTTTTTGCGGCTATGATCTATCTATTAGTTATTTTGTAGTGTCTTGTTGCTGATATTCAAGTCGGTTTATTTTTTTGTTGCGTTTGTTGTTTTTTTTGCCAATAAAGGACTGTATCCGTTGCGGGTATGGCGCTCATCATGAAACTATCCGGCTTTATCAGCACCCACACCGAGCAAATCATTAAGGAGTGGGAATCTATCGCACGGACACTCGGTGCTCCTGCTAACCAACTTTCAACCACCGCGCTACGCGATCATATAAAGAAAATTCTTCAAGAAATTGCCTCCGATATTGTCATTACACCAAGTCCCCAGCAACAAAATCAGAAACTGGAAGGCGTTACCCTGCGCATTATGGATGATGAAAGCGCGGCGGCGACGCATGGTCTGCTGCGTCAACTGAGTGGATTCTCTTTGACGCAGCTCACTGCCGAATATCGTGCATTAAGAGCGATTGTGCTGCGTTTATGGTTGCCACAAATTGGTCAAATTTCAGAGGAAACGACCTATGATATGGTGCGTTTTAATGAGGCAATAGATCAGGCATTGGCGGAGTCGGTGACTACTTATTCGGATCAGGAAACACGTACCCGAGACACCTTTCTGGCAATTCTCGGACACGATTTAAGGAGTCCGCTTGCCACCATGGCAATGGCTGGCGACTCGTTGTCACGTTTGCGGGAGCAGAAGGATAGTGTTCGACTGATCGGAGCGCGAGTAGTCAGAAGTGCCGCTACCATGAATGCAATGGTGAATGATTTATTAGAGTACGCAAGAACGCAGCTTGGTGGAAAAATGCCAATGGTTAGGGAGGAGGTTAATGTCAAAGAAATTTGTCAGGCTGCAATGGAGGATGCTAGTGCAGCACATCCTGATTGCAAATTTACGCTGGATACGGCGGGTGATCTGATTGATTGTTTTGATAGCGATCGATTGCAGCAGGTTTTTTCTAATTTGTTGAATAATGCAGCGCAGTATCGCACTACCGAACAGCCAGTGACAATTTGCGCGACAGGCGAACGGGAGGCGATCATCGTGACAGTGAAGAATCTCGGCCCCGTCATACCCACCGAGTCGTTGGTGGCTATTTTTACGCCGTTGGTCCAACTCAACGTAGACGGGCAAGGGCATAGCCGCCCATCGACCAGCCTGGGCTTGGGTTTGTTTATCGCGCGCCAAATTACTGAGGCACACGGAGGAACGATAACGGTCGAGTCAAACGAAAGTGCGGGTACGGTATTTACGGTGAAACTTCCGCGACAGAAGGCGATTCAATAACCATCCAATAACCATGCGATTGCCGATTTGGTGGCCGATGGGAAGTAGTTTTTAGGGTGAGTTTTGAGGGATATAAAGAGGTCATCAATTTTGCAGTGACGCCTTGGATGTGATGTCTTCAGCAGTGACGCTAGCGTATTGCCCCTGGCCTTGTTTGGTTTTTTTGCGCCGCAAGTTATCTATAAATACTTCTGATATGATTACCGATCAATGGCGTGAGCAGTGATGCTGGCGCTGTTTTGGTATATCCAATACTCAATACCCGCATCAATACAGAACATACAACACAGAATTCACGCGTCTCAGGCGCTATTTTCTAATTTTAAATTAAAAGGAAACCACGATGAACGGACACTGGATCGATATCCCGACCGCAGGCGCAACCGGATTTAGCGGCTATCTCACTTTGCCGCCGACCGGCAAAGGCCCAGGTATTGTTCTTTTGCAAGAAATCTGGGGCGTCAATGAGCATATCCGCACCGTTGCAGATCAATACGCTTTGGCGGGTTATGTTGTATTGGCACCCGACGTGTTTTGGCGCATGTCGCCGCGCGTCGATTTAGCCTACGACGAAAGCGGTACCGAGCAAGCGTTCGGGTTCTATCAGAAAATTGATGCTGATCAGGCGGCGAAAGATGTCGCCGACGCCGTTGCAACGTTGCGCAAGCTACCTGAGTTGAGTGGCAAAGTCGCGACGCTTGGCTTTTGTTTTGGTGGGCAGCTTGCCTTCCGCGCCGCGGCGCTAAGTAATGCCGATGCGGCTGTCTGCTTTTATGGCGGCGGCATTGATCAGCATCTGGACATCGCTGACCAGATCAAACAGCCAATCTTATTTCACTACGCGGCCGATGACGCACACATCACACAGGGCAACGTGGCAGCCGTAAAAGTGGCATTTGCAGGGAAAGCAAATGCCACCTTCCACGACTATCCGAATACCGATCATGGGTTCAATTGCTGGGGGCGTCCGGCCATGTATAACCAGCGTGCTGCTGCGTTGGCAGAAGGTCGCACATTGACTTTCTTAGCCGAAAATCTGTAACCAGTAATCTGTCATGCATGCGATCAGCATGCATGACTGCTATCCTGAACATACCATCGGTCTGAGTTTGTTTAATTAATACATTAATACATTAATACATTAATACATCAATACATCAATACATCATTGATGCTTCATGAAGTGATCGATGGTCGTATTAACCCAAAGCCACACATCATCCAAAATACGTGACACAAAATTGGCTTGCTCTACACTCGCCAATGCAACAATGGCGTGAGTCAGTACAACATTTTCGCCTACTTGTACTTTAAGCTGACCTAGTTTGTTGCCTTCGGCGATCGGTGCAAGCAGCGGATTGTTGAGCTCGATCGTCTGCTTTATTTTGCTAGCCTGACCCTTGGGGACCGTGACATACAAGTCTTCAAGAAAACCCCCTTTTAGTTCTCTCTGTTTGCCTTTCCATACCTTCGGCGTCACAACTACTTCGCCGTGTGAATACAACTTTACCGTGTCAAAATTCTGATAACCCCATTGCAACAGTTTGTGGCTTTCTTGCGCGCGCGCATTGCCGGACGGCGCACCCAATACGACGGCGATAAGACGTCTGGTGCCGATGCCATTGGGACGGTTGGCAGAAGCAATGAGGCTATAGCCGGAAGCGGCCGTGTGGCCGGTTTTTATGCCGTCAATGTTGGCATCTGTCGACAGCAATTGATTCCGGTTCTGCTGCGTAATTTTGTTATAAGTGAACGATTTAATTGCGTAAATTTTGTAGCATTCTGGAAAGTCCTCAACCACGTGCGTTGCAAGGGTAGCCAGATCGCGTGCCGTTGAATAATTTTCAGGATCTGGCAGTCCATGGGAGTTGGCAAAGTGCGTGTCTTTTAAGCCCCATATGCGCGCAGTGTTATTCATCTGGGCGACAAAAGTTTCTTCCGTGCCAGAAATGGTTTCTGCCATGGCAACTGCAGCATCGTTGCCGGACTGTACGATAAGGCCATACAGTAAATCCTGAACGCTGACCGGTTTGTCGGGTTGGATAAACATCCTCGATCCTTCATGATCAACTTTCCATGCGCGGGTCGATACATTGACCATTTGCTGCGGGTTGAGCTTTTTTTCTTCTATTGCTGCACAGGCCAGATAGCCGGTCATTAGTTTTACTAACGATGCTGGCTCTACCCGAACATCGGCATCGTGTGAGGCTAAAACATGGTCACTATTGGTGTCGAGCAATAACCATGATTTAGCCGTTAAAAGTGGTTCTGTCGAGGTTTGGGCGAAAGGCGCTGCAACCATAAGACAATTCAGGATCAGGATCGCCGAGATCTTTTTCATTTTTTCCTCCGTGCTAGCTGAAGCATGGTGAGAAGACGGGGTGTTACGAGATGGGATGTTTTTTTGTTAATATTTAAATAATGCCCGAAAAGTCCGATGGTAGCTAGCGCGATGAGATATTTGTAAGGTGTGTTTTGCTGCATGGTAGGGCGAATGGGTGGAGAAAATTACCTAATTTTTTTTTGTAAATTTATCGGATATTAGCTGGGTAATGATGTATAAAAGCGACGGCGCTGTGAATCTTATCAATCTACTAAATATGTTTCATTTCATGGTTCATTTTTAGTCTACCCTCAGAGAAAATAATGGAAGAAGAATACGAAGTGCCAAGTCCTCATGAGCACGCAATTGAAGAGGCTGTAGAAAAAGAACGTGATGGTTTGGCGCAAAAAGTCGCCCTGATGACAGCCATTTTGGCGACCATCGGCGCGCTGGTGAGTTATCAAAGTGGTGCGGCGCAAAACGAAGCGATGTTTTTAAAGAATCAAAGCATCCTGAAGCAGGCTGAGGCTAGTGATCAGTGGGCTTTCTATCAATCAAAGTCGACTAAAAGCCATCTGGACGAAGCAGTTGCCACACTGACAGAAAATCCAGAATTGAAAGCCCGTTATCTGGCAGATCGCGATAAACAGGATCGCCAGAAAGCAGCTATTAAAATCGAAGCGGAGAGCCTTCAGGCAGAGTCACGCAAACTTGGTGAGGAGTCGGAAGCAAAGCTGAGGCCGCATGAGCGATTGGCACTTGGGATGACGTTCATTCAAATTGCGGTGGCGTTGGCGGCAATTACCGTGCTGACCAGAAAGCGCTGGTTGATTTGGGGTTCCGTGATATCCGCAGGAGTGGGAATTATTTGCTCTGCTACGGCTTTTTTATACTAAACGACAACTAGCCCCCAATCAATTGCCGATGTTTGATTTCCTCTATTCTGAGGAGTTTTTATACCTTAAGGTAACGCATACTATCGAATAGTATTCAATAGTAGCGTCAATGATCGGAACGGGCTGACAGAGATGTCTAGATTGTAAAAAAGCAAAAGCGATGCATCTGCATCGCTTGTAAGTGTTTCAAGGAACGAGCCCGCACAGATAATATGCGGGCTTGTTTGTTTGGTCAGAGGTAACCCAGACGGTTCTCAAACACAAATTGGGTGCGTATTGAAAGAGCGTTATCGTTGATCAAAAGTTGGATTAAACGCCTGTCAGAGATGCGTTTGCTCACCATCAAATTCGGAATATTCTTTCGTTAGTGTGAACGATTTCAAATTTCGTTTCTGATAATTGATGCAGGTGTCGCCCGTCAGACAATTGATAGCTTTTGGGGCCTGGTAACTCGTTGATTTCACCGCTGGTTGTCGCTGCGGTAATCGGATCGTGATACACGTGCACGTGATAACTGCTGCCGGATGCGCCTTTGGCGTCAAATTTATCTACCAAATCCATGGGAGTCTCCTGTTGGTCGCGGATTGAATATCCATAGTAACAATAGCAGATTTGAATAAATTTCTGGCGCTCTTTTACAAAGGGCGCAATATTATTTTACTTCTTTCAGAAAAATATGTGTCGACGGACTTTTTTTTGGTCGCACCTTGGTGCAACTAACAGGCGAGCACTCTCTTTATAAAAGCAAAAGCCCAGCGTGCTAGCTGGGCTTGGTATTGCGACATCAAACGTAAGTCAGAACAATCTTGACTACGCCTTTTTTGAATAAGCGCTACACCAACCATTTGCTGCTACTACTTTGCCAGCAAAAAGTGGGCATCCACCCGTTGCATCGCTAGCTTTACCTTGAAATAATTGGCAATTGTTGCATTGCTGGGCTGGCAAGTGATTCGGATATTTAACTTTGTCAACTTTAGTCGAGTCATGGTTGTAACCCAGAGCCACCGCTTGCGGATCTTTGTCATCGACTTTTGCTGCTTGCGCACGTGCATTGAGAGAGAGGCCTATTGCAGATGCTGCTGCTATATGAGATAAGTTTTTCAAAAATATTCTACGATTACTCATGTGGACTCCTTATTTGGGCTATTTTTACGGTACCTCTACCGTGGAGTCGAATCGTAGCACGGGCATATAAAACGCGTATATTTTTGCCTATATATAGGTCATTCGGATTGATAAGGTTAATTGTTAATTAAGTATTTGACGCATCAACATGATTTGTCATTTTTTTGTTTTCAATTTTTTTGCTACTGCACAACAATTTCAGGGTGGCGTCAGGTGGATTGCTTATTTACCATGCGGTTAGTACGTAAATACATTCATTTCGTACGAAAAGCCACGAGCAAACTACCCTATGCAGTCTTCAGTTTGCTAAACTCCCCGCTTTATAGAAGGAACGCGCATGACCGACGCTAACACACCTGCACCTATTCCAGATATGCCGACAGATAGTTTGAATCCAGAATTCGTTGGCGTCTGCCGCGATATCGGCTACGAAGTCGGGCTATCACTCAAGCCTGAACGCAAGGCGCAGCTTTTTACCGCTTTAGCCGACTTGAACGAACTTGCACTCGAATTGCGTAGCAGTACCGACAATCCGAGTTTGAATGGTTTTTTGGATGGTGTAATCACGGCGCTAGAAGAGTGATCAAGTTTTATTAATAACAATTGGGTCGAGGGCTATAAGGCGGATATGGGTGTTATAAAAACTAAAGGCAATGCGACAAACGATGTCGACAGCTGCCACCAGGGTGGGACAAACGGAGCGGTCATTGGCGTGGATATGGTTGGGGGAAGCGCATCGTCCGAAGTGAAAATATGCGCGGGACAGTTGGCCGATCAACAGATCCCAAAAATGGATGACGCAGCCTCTGCAAAAGACCGCGAGTGGGAGCGCCGCAAGTGGATTTGGCAAATGGGGACCATTGTATTGATGGGCTTCAGCGGACTTTTGCTAAACGCGATAATAAAACCTTTTGCGACCCCGAAGTCTGCCGCGACGCTCTCTGTTGAAGCTTACTGCAAGGAAGATGGACGAGTCTATTCGGTCTCTCCGGATCTGACGGCCAATTCACTTGAGCGTGCATGTTCGGTCAGGCAGGGCATGGATTCGTCGGCGCGCATTTCGCCCTCGGAATAGTCGGCGCAGGGATGCATCAGGTCACTTTACGGCAATCGATTGGCCCAACTAAATGAACGAAGCCGCATATTCGAGGTCAAGTATCGGTCTAATCGATGGGGCGCAGGGTAATGGTAGGAATGAGGTTATTCCTATCGGATTCTGAACTCGCGAATCCGTGAAATGGAATGAGAATGCAAAAAATTCGTTTGGTAATACTAGCAATCCTGATCGTCATGCTTGCGGCATGCAGCACAACCGGCGGCGGTCAGACCGGCGCATCCACGCCGAGCGGGCCAGGATATTACACAGTACAAAAGGGTGATACGTTGTACGCCATCGGCCGCAAGTTTGGACAAGATCATCGCAGTATCGCTTCCTGGAATAAGCTGGAAAATGCAAACGGTATCGAAGTAGGACAAGTGCTTCGGGTCGCACCGCCTGGCGCAACTGCGGATGCTGGCGTAAAAAATACTGATCGTGTTGGTAAGGCGCCCGCACCGACGTCAGTGCCACCATCTGGAAGCGGTGAGGAAAGCAAAATTGATTGGCTGTGGCCAACAGAAGGGGCAAAAACAAGCAGCTTTTCGTCGAAGAAAAAAGGAATTGAAATTGCAGGAACAAGCGGGCAGCCAATTCTGGCAGCGGCAAGTGGCAAGGTAATGTATGCGGGAGCAGGGATTCGTGGTTATGGTAATTTGCTGATCATAAAGCATACCGGCAACCTGTTGTCCGTGTACGCGCATAATAAGACTATTCTTATTAAAGAAGGCCAGATGGTCACCAGAGGTCAGAAGATCGCTGAAATGGGCAAATCGGATAGTAGTACCGTTAAGCTATACTTTGAAATCCGTCGTGATGGCAAACCGATTGATCCTTCTGCCTTGTTCCCCGGGCATTAGCCAATCTGATAGCCTGTTGACGCGTTTTATTCTGGAATGCGTTGATGGGGTGAGTTGCAGCTAAACGGCGCTAAAAGTTGAAATCGTTTTGTAGGAATCGTCTTAAGCTCATGACGATGGTGGGCACGTTTAGTAGAGAATCAGGGCTGCACGATAAAAAATAGAAGAAGTTATAAAAAAGACGCAAAAAAGCGCCTAAAGCAACAGTGACGATGGTGCGAGAAAGAAATTACGCACGGGTAGCATATAATCATATACGGTATTAATATTGTCGGCAAAACGCAATTAAGCAAGAAGCAATCACTTTTCTGTATGGGTGTGTAAGAGCAATGAAAGTTTATAATTTGGGTTGCGAACAGCAGCATCGCTTTGAAGGATGGTTTTCTTCAGAGGAAGATTTTCTATCGCAATCTGATCGTCATTTGATTACCTGCCCGACTTGTGACAGTCCGCAGGTGCATAAATTGCCATCAGCTCCACATCTGAATCTCTCTCACGCCACGGCTTCAACATCGGCATCATCCTCGGCATCGGCATCGACATCAACATCAGCGAAAGCGCAAGATACGCGCAGCGATTTGGCGATCAGGCAGGAATCAGCATTGTTTGAAATGGCACGCTACATGTTAAAAAATACCGAAGATGTTGGTGAGCGCTTTACAGAAGAGGCGCGGCGTATTCATTACAATGAAGTTCCCAGTCATGCGATACGGGGAGTCGCCAGCCCCACTCAGCGAGAAGAATTGGCAGAGGAAGGGATTGATTTCGTGGAGCTGGCGTTGCCGGCACGATTCAAGGAGTCGTTGCAGTAGCGTCAGATCGCGGCAATTCAGATTAGTAGAAAATGAATAGCGGGTGTTAGCGTCAACACGTTGCTCTAAAAAGCATGTCGACGGAGTTAACTTCGATCCCGTAAAATGCGGGTAACGCCATGAATTCTACGGACGTTGCGCATCAGACGCGCCAGATGAACGCGGTCTTCGATCTGGATAGTAAAGACCAGTTGCGTCATCAGTAAATCTTTATCGTCATCCATATTGACGTATGTGATGTTGGCGTCGGACTCACCGATGTCAGCCGCGACTCTTGCCAAAATCCCTTTGCCGTTATGTACCAGTACTTTTACGCGACAATCAAAACGTCGGTTTAAGTCATGCGCCCAACGTACTTCAATCCATCGCTCTGGATCTTTACTGCGTTGACGTTTCGCTACATTGCAATCTTCGGTATGTACTACCAAGCCCTGATCGCGCTTGAGTTGGCCGATGAGCATGTCACCCGGAATAGGCAGGCAACAAGCCGATAATTGAATCGATACACCTTCGCTGCCAGTGATGACCACCGGTTCGGCTTTGAGCGGTATCGCTAAGCCTTCCATGTCTAATAACGGCAACGAAATTGGCTGGTTTTCCAGCAATCCCATGATGTGCCGAGCGACCAGAGCTGCCATGCGTTTGCCGACCCCGATATCGGCATAAATCTCTTCCATTGAATTCGCGCTGGATTCGTTGAGCAGTCGTTCAACCACGACTGGCGCCAAGGCGGGGTTCAGATTGAGTGTTGCCAGCGCTTGCGATAACAGGCGCTTACCGAGATCAATCGACTCATTTAAATTGCTGGTACGCAGATGATGACGGATCGCGGATCGCGCTTTGCCAGTACGAACAAAGCTGAGCCAGTTAGGACTCGGGCGTGAACTGCTGGAGGTGATGATTTCGACGATATCGCCATTGTGCAGTTCTGAACGTAGCGGAGCGGGTTCATGATTGATCTTGGCGGCAACGGTCTGATCGCCCACGTCGGTATGAATCGTATAGGCAAAATCGAGTGCAGTGGCGCCGCGTGGCAATGCGATGATCTTCGACTTTGGCGTAAACACGTAAACAGAATCAGGGAACAGGTCGACTTTGACGTGTTCCAGAAACTCAGCTGAGTCGCCGGTTTGTTTCTGGATGTCGAGCAGCGACTGCAACCACGCATGCGTACGTTGCTGTAACTCGCTTAAATCGCCATCTTCATCTTTGTATAACCAATGCGCAGCAACGCCGGACTCCGCCACGCGATGCATATCTTGCGTTCTGATCTGAAACTCAACCGGCGTTCCGTAAGGGCCAATCAGCGTTGTGTGCAGCGACTGATAACCGTTGAGTTTAGGGATCGCAATGTAATCCTTGAATTTGCCGGGCATCGGCTTGTACAGCGCGTGCAATGTACCCAGCGCGACGTAGCAATTGGCGAACGTATCAACGACAATCCGGAAACCGTACACGTCTAACACTTGGGAAAATGACAGATGCTTATTCCGCATTTTGCGATAGATGCCGTAAAGCGTTTTTTCGCGGCCATCTATTTGCGTCGGAATACCCGTAGCAAGCAAGGTGGTATTGACCGAATCAAGAATTTTGCTGACAACTTCGCGTCGATTTCCGCGTGCTGCGCGGACTGCTTTCTGTAGCGTGCGGTGGCGCAGCGGGTGTAAATGTGAAAACGACAGTTCTTGCAACTCGCGATAAATATTGTTCAGACCAAGCCGATGCGCAATCGGTACATACACTTCCATCGTCTCGCGCGCGATACGGCGTTTTTTCTCTGGAACCATGACACCGAGCGTGCGCATATTGTGCAGACGATCCGCCAGCTTGATCAGAATTACGCGGACATCCCGCGCCATCGCCAATAACATTTTGCGGAAATTTTCCGCTTGTGCTTCGATTTGGCTTTGAAATTCAATTTTATCGAGTTTGGAAAGACCATCGACCAGACTAGCCACCGGCGCGCCAAAGCGTTCGATCAACTCATCTTTTTTGACGTCCTGGTCTTCCATTACATCGTGCAGAAGTGCAGCCATGATCGCTTGCGCGTCAAGCTTCCAATCGGCGCAAATTTCGGCGACGGCAATTGGATGCGAAATGTAGGGTTCACCTGATTTACGCATCTGCCCCAGATGCATTTCATCTGAAAAGCGATACGCTTCCTTGACCTTCTTTAATTCGGAAGGGCTAAGGTATTCAGCGAGTTTGGTAGTCAGGTGGGTGATCGATGCAACGCCGATTTTGGACATTGGCTGATCAGTGGATGTTTCAGTTGGTGCAGTTTTGACAGCACGAGGCAATACAGCTCGTTTTACAGGAGCGGCTGATGGTAAGGTCGAATCTGGAGGAGTCAGGTTCATACTATTTATACACCAGCCGCAGTACGTGGACGATTAACCCGGCACTTTCTTAAGCATTTCGATACCAACTTTGCCAGCAGCGATTTCACGCAGGGCAATAACAGTTGGCTTGTCTTTCGCATCAACCTTAGGTGTGTGACCTTGTAAAAGCTGACGTGCGCGGTATGTTGCGGAAAGAGTCAATTGAAAACGGTTAGGGATGTGCTTGATGCAATCTTCAATGGTAATGCGGGCCATATGTTCTCCGAAAAAACAGGGTCATTGTCGCTCTTGCATCAACGCCGTTTTAGCGTCGTTGTCGTCAAGATTAACGTGGTGTCAACTTAGGTTGGCATGAATGCCAAGTTGCGCAAATAAGGATGCGTTACGAACTGCTTGTTGCGCGAAGCGACATCGTGTCGCTTTGACAATAGCAGTTAGTTCCGACAAAGCAGAAGCAAATTCTTGGTTGATAATAACATATTCGGACTCAGGCGCATGCGCGATTTCCCCGCCAGCGGCCAGAATTCTGCGGGTTATCACCTGTGGCTCGTCCTGTCCGCGTTTTTTGAGACGATCTTCCAACGCAGCGATGGACGGCGGCAAGATAAAAATACCAACAACGTGGGGAAATTGCTTTTTAACCTGTTGCGCGCCTTGCCAGTCGATTTCTAGCAAAACGTCCGTTCCGGCTTGCATTTGTTCGGCAATCGCCAGGCGGGAAGTGCCGTAATAGTTGCCATGCACTTCGGCCCATTCCAGAAACTCACCTTGCTTATGACGCGCTCGGAAGTCTTCCACTGAAGTGAAATGATATTCTCGTCCGTTTTTCTCTTTAGTGCGTGGCGGTCGGGTCGTATAAGAAATCGACAGCTTAATCGCGGGCTCTTGCGCCAGCAACGCATTTACCAGCGTCGATTTGCCCGCACCAGACGGGGCGACCACCATAAATAAGCTTCCAGACATTGGGTGTTCGTCGGGCATGGCAGCTACGTTCAGGTGTTCGTTCGGCGATAGAGGTAACAGTGGCGGCGTCATAGCGGTCAACTTATTCGTAAAAAAGGGTGGCTTGCCATTGTGCGCAGACGTGAGATCAAAGTGAGATCAAATAAGGCATCAACGCCTGAGTGCATGGCTTGCTGATAGAGCAGCATTGTATCAGTGCAGATGACGTGTTGCAGGGAGGATAGTGTGGAGTGCGCGTTATAAATGTGGCAAAAACGTAGTAAACCCGTGGATAGTGCGCAAATTTTTCTTTTGAGAAATGTAAAAGCATCTAGCCTGAATGGAATTGATTTTTTGTCCAAGACTTTCTTCCGACGAAAAGCTATGAATGTAATCGCTTGTCAATTTATGTGGCGAATCAGGCAATTACCATCTTTATGAATGAAAGCACGGGTCAAGTGACGGTTTTGGTCATGTAAAATGATGAAACAGACGAATTTTGTCGATACTTACGTAGTAAAAAACGCGCTTGTCCTTGGCCTTTACTAGGGCGGTTAGCAGAAAAGCAGAGCTGGCACGGTCCATGCTCTATCGTCTGTAGAAGTTCAACTGAATCTAGAGGGAGTTTACTACATGAATATGTCTATTCGTCGCTTGTCGACTAAAGCACAAAAAGGTTTCACGCTGATTGAGTTGATGATCGTTGTTGCGATTATCGGTATTTTGGCTGCGATTGCATTGCCAGCTTATCAAGATTACATCGTCCGTACACGGGTTACTGAAGGTTTGGCATTGGCCGAAAGTGCCAAGCTCGCCATTGCAACCGAAGGTGCAACATCCGCCGCTGATCTGGTGACCGCAAGGGCAACTTGGAATGCGCAAGCAGGTGCTACTGGTGCGAACAGCAAATACGTTAATTCGGTTCAGATTGCTGCAAATGGAGAGATCACGATTGTTTATAATGCTGCATCAGTGGGTGTGGGTGCGGCAGCGAATACGATTGTATTGGGACCATATGTCCGCACAGCCGCTGCCGGTGCTTCAGTCAAGCTGGCTGCAGCGCAAGCTGCGGGAACGACTGGCGCGCTTGACTGGGGTTGCGCATCTGCGACTCAAGCAACAGCAACAGCTCAAAACATGCTGACTGTTACTGCTGGGACATTGCTGGCTAAGTACGCTCCAGCTTCCTGCCGCTAACAGGCTTAGTTGTAACGTAAGTCAAAAAAAGATGCTTCGGCATCTTTTTTACATTTCAGAGCGTAATTTGATCAGTAGTCTACTTTCTTACTTATACGCATCGGCGATGCTCGGATATTGTTGCTCTCTTGGCTATTGGGATGACCAAATTCGGTATCGTAGTGCTATTAATTCTCCTGAGCGGTGATTATAGTTAGCAATTGTCAATTCAAGCGCGATTCAGCGGTGATGCCTAATCGGCAGCTATAATACTGCCCAATCGATGAGGATTTGGTTAAGGGGCTTGTTAATGCGCTTAGCCATCCAATCTCCCTCTGCATTTTTTGCTAGCACATACAACTACATAGACCCTATGCAATACGTTTCCACGCGCGGCCACGCTACGGCACAATCTTTTTCGCACATTTTGCTGGGCGGTCTTGCACCGGACGGTGGGCTATATTTGCCCGCAGAATATCCGCAGGTGAGCGCTGCCGAGCTCAATCATTGGCGCACATTGTCATACGCGGACCTCGCTTTTGAGGTGCTGCGGAAATTTGCGACTGATATTCCGGAAGCGGATTTGAAGGCGTTGACGCATAAAACCTATACCGGTGCGGTCTATCGCAACGGTCGTGCAGGTGAAAATGCTGAAGAAATCACGCCTTTGCGCGTGTTGGAAGAAACCGACGGCTGCAAACTTGTTCTGCAAGCGCTATCCAATGGACCGACGCTGGCGTTCAAGGATATGGCGATGCAGTTGCTGGGTAACCTGTTTGAATACACCTTGGCCAAGGACGATGCGGCGTTGAATATTTTTGGCGCGACGTCGGGTGATACGGGTAGCGCGGCTGAGTACGCAATGCGTGGCAAAAAGGGCATCCGCGTGTTTATGCTGTCACCACATAAAAAGATGAGCGCATTTCAGTCTGCGCAAATGTTTAGCCTGCAAGATCCGAATATTTTTAATATCGCAGTCGAAGGTGTATTCGATGATTGTCAGGATATGGTCAAAGCCGTGTCTAACGATCACGCGTTCAAAGCAGCGCAAAAAATCGGCACCGTTAATTCGATCAACTGGGCACGCGTCGTCGCGCAGGTGGTGTACTACTTCCGTGGTTATTTGAGCGCCACGACCAGCAACGACCAAAAAGTGTCATTCACCGTGCCTTCAGGTAATTTTGGTAATATCTGCGCCGGACATATTGCGCGCATGATGGGGTTGCCAATTGATAAGTTGGTGGCTGCGACCAATGAGAATGATGTGTTGGACGAGTTTTTCCGCACCGGTATTTACCGCGTTCGCAAATCAGCCGAAACGTACCACACCAGCAGCCCGAGCATGGATATCAGCAAAGCGTCGAATTTTGAACGTTTTGTGTATGATTTGCTGGGTCGCGATCATGCGCGTCTGAGTGCGTTGTTTCATAAAGTTGAGACGCAGGGTGGCTTTGATTTGTCGGGCAATCCCGGTAGTGATGGCGATGAGTTCCGTAAAATTGCCGAGTATGGTTTCCAGTCAGGCAAGTCGACGCATCAGGATCGTTTGGATACGATTCGAGATGTTGAGAAGCGGTATGGGATTACTATTGATACGCATACTGCGGATGGCGTGAAAGTCGCACGCGATTACATGACGCCGGGTGTGACGATGATTGTGTTGGAGACTGCGTTGCCAGCGAAATTTAATGAAACGATTCGTGAGGCTTTGGGGCGAGATGCAGAGCGGCCTGATGGGTTTGAGAATATTGAGGCGCTGCCGCAGCGGTTTGATGTGATGGCGGCGGATGTTGGGGTGGTTAAGGGGTATATTGCTGGGCATACGGGGTTGTAAATGAATGTTTGGTTTGGTTTGGTTTGGTTTGGTTTGGTTGAGTTTGGGCTTGGGTTTGGACGTCGTTACTTAATACGGTTACTGCTCCGTGGGGGCTTTGTCGGGGGTGGCCCGACAGCCAGTCACTTTTTCTTGCTTGGCTCGGCGCCCCCCGCCAAGAAAACGTAACCAAAAAGAAGGCGACCGCAACTGACGCTGCCCTGCGGGTTCCCAAGCATTTCAGCCGCCAGTCGGGTTGAAAGACCAACTCGCTACGCTCAAACATGTCTTCCAACAATTCCCGACTGACAGCTGAAATACTTGGCAGCGTCCATGACGGAGTACGTCAACGTCAAAAGCCGCAGCCTTGGTGGTAAACGGTTTGTCGTAGTAAGTATTGATAAACGAAGTTGGCTTTGACTCTAATGACATAGTAGTTTTTGACCTGCAGGCGTAGCCACCTTTGACGTTGCAGGCGCAGCCACCTTTGACGTTGTTCTTGAAGTTGCAGGCGCAGCCACCTTTGACGTTGTTCTTGAAGTTGCAGGCGCAGCCACCTTTGACGTTGTTCTTGAAGTTGCAGGTGCAGCCACCTTTGACGTTGTTCTTGAAGTTGCAGGCGCAGTCACCTTTGACGTTGTTCTTGAAGTTGCAGGTGCAGCCACCTTTGACGTTGTTCTTGAAGTTGCAGGTGCAGCCACCTTTGACGTTGTTCTTGAAGTTGCAGGCGCAGCCACCTTTGACGTTGTTCTTGACGTTGCAGGCGCAGCCACCTTTGACGTTGTTCTTGAAGTTGCTGTTGAAGTTGACGTACTCCGTCATGGACGCTGCCAAGTATTTCAGCTGTCAGTCGGGAATTGTTGGAAGACATGTTTGAGCGTAGCGAGTTGGTCTTTCAACCCGACTGGCGGCTGAAATGCTTGGGAACCCGCAGGGCAGCGTCAGTTGCGGTCGCCTTCTTTTTGGTTACGTTTTCTTGGCGAAGCAAGAAAAAGTAACTGGCTGTCGGGCCACCCCCGACAAGCGTCCACGGAGTAGAAAATTTATTATTTAACGACGACTGAACTGAACTGAACTGAACTGAACTGAACTGAACTGAACTGAACTGAACTGAACTGAACTGAACTGAACTGCATCCGCCCCACCCAATCAACCCAACCTAAAATAAATAATCCAAAAACCAAATTAACGGATCAACACTAGATGCAAAAACCACCAATGCTCACCGTAACGGCTGCACTAGATCTCCTACTAACCGCCGCAAAACCAATAACCGACATAGAGATCACCCCAACGCTATCGGCCAACGGTCGCATCCTGGCAAGTGCACAAACGTCACAACTAAACGTCCCCCCAGCCGACAACACCCAAATGGACGGCTACGCAGTACGCGCAGAAGATTGCGTGAGTGGCGCTGCACGATTGCCAGTATCGCAACGCATCCCGGCAGGACACGTTGGGCAACCGTTACAGCCCGGCACCGCCGCAAGGATATTTACCGGCGCGATGATTCCTGCCGGTGCCAACGCGGTCGTGATGCAGGAAATGTGCACCACAGACGGCGATGCAGTGATAATCAATCACGCACCCAAGTCTGGTGAATGGATACGTCGCGCAGGCGAAGACATTCAGGCTGGCAAAGAAATTCTTCCAATGGGTACACGACTGCAAGCACAACATCTTGGATTAGCGGCATCGGTCGGATTGGCACATTTACCAGTCTTACGTAAATTACGGGTCGCGGTGTTTTTTACCGGTGACGAATTGGCGATGCCCGGCGAGACGTTAAAAGCCGGTGCAATCTACAATTCAAATCGCTTCGTGTTGCGCGGGCTACTGGAAAATTTGGGATGCGAACTCACCGACTACGGCATAGTTCCCGATTCGCTCGCGGTGACCCGTGACACATTACGTCTGGCTGCAGAAAAGCATGATCTGATTATTACATCTGGCGGCGTATCCGTTGGAGAAGAAGACCACGTTAAACCAGCGGTAGAAGCGGAAGGCCAACTAAATATGTGGCAAATCGCGATGAAACCTGGCAAGCCATTGGCTTTTGGTGAGATCAACCGGATCGGTGACGACCGTGTTGGCACTGCGTTTTTTATGGGTTTGCCTGGTAATCCAGTATCCAGTTTCGTCACATTTTTATTGTTTGTTCGACCTTTCATCTTACGTTTGCAAGGTTGCAATAACGTAGCGCCGGAGACCTACGCGATGCGCGCAGATTTTGCCTGGACAAAGGCTGATCGTCGCCAGGAATTTTTACGCGTAAAATTCAATGCAAGCGGTGGTCTTGATCTATTTCCGCATCAAGGTTCGGGTGTGCTGACGTCGACTGTCTGGGGCGATGGTCTGGTGGATAATCCCGCTGGAGAGACCATTGCCGTTGGCGATGTCGTGCGTTTTTACCCATTTTCGGCGTTACTGCGCTAGAGGAATAACCTTGATTTACCTTTGTTATTTAAATCAACGACCTTGCGTGCAAGCAGGTCACGCTCGATTATCAAGTTGGAAAATGCCATGAAGATTCAATTACGTTTTTTTGCCAGTGTGCGTGAAGCCTTAAACCTGACGCAAGAGACGATCGATGTGCCAGAAGAAACCGTGCATACGGTCGGCGATGTCCGTGTTTATTTACGCGCGCGAGGCGGGGTGTGGGAAGATATTTTGGGAGATGGCAAGGCGTTGCGGATGGCTTACAATCAAATCATGACGACCGCTGATCAGCCGTTGACTGAGGATTGTGAAGTGGCGTTTTTCCCGCCCGTGACCGGCGGTTAAGTAGTGGATAAGTAGAAGATGAGTAGTGGCTAAAGAATGGTTGTTGATTGATTGAAAAACAATTAAAAGCAACAGGATGGCGTCAGCTCATGTCTTTTTTAGCCGTAGTATTTTGCGTAAAATAAGGTTGGCCAAAGGCATACTATCAATCTTGTCCTTGGCGCGTGGTATTTTTTCAATCTGATTTGGTAAGGATCGTATGCAACTTCAAGCGTGGCTTTTTTATCTTGCTGCTGTGGCCGTTTTGGTAGCGACGCCCGGCCCAACGGTCCTTAATTGCGTCACGAATGCGGTTAATTTTGGCGTGCGCCGGGCGCTGTTTGGCGCATTTGGTAGCTTGACAGCGGTTTGTCTGGTGATGACCGTGTCTGCTTTTGGATTGGGTGCTGCCTTAGCGACCTCAGAAAAAATATTCTTGATTATCAAGTGGTGTGGTGCCGCGTATTTAATTTATGTAGGTGTAAAAGCCTTTCGCTCGCGCCAATCAAACTTTGAGGTCGAAAGTGACAATGCTGAAGTCAAAACAACTTCGCCACGATTGCTATTGCGCTTATATTTAAATGGTTTTTTGGTGGGCGCTAGTAATCCCAAAGCGCTTCTGTTTTTTACCGCGCTATTCCCTCAATTTTTGAATCCGCAAGCACCACAAGTGCCGCAATTCCTGATTTTGGGTTTGACCTTTATTTGCTGCGAATTGGCTGGTCTGACGTTTTATTCCAGCTTTGCCGTACGGGCCGCACCGTGGTTGCGTGCGCAAGGGCGCGCCCGCCTGTTCAATCGGGTCTCAGGATGTGTTTTTATCGGGGCCGGTGCCTTGTTGGCGACTGTGAAGCATAGCCCTAAGTAATTCGGCTGTATTGGTTGCGTTGGATCGCATGTAAACTATTTAAAAGGATCACCGTTCAGGTTCGCACTATGTCTATACGTATTCAAACCGCTGATTTTGATCTCTCTGCAGAATTGCTGGCATTGCGGCAGAGCAATCCAAAAATTGGTGCGGTCGTCAGTTTTGTCGGGGCAGTGCGCGATATCAACGCTGGCAGCGCTGTCGCAGAGATGACGCTTGAGCATTATCCCGGTATGACTGAAAACGCATTGACGGCAATAGTGGAGCAAGCCCGAATGCGCTGGGAGTTTGTTGACGCGTTGGTCATTCATCGCGTCGGACCGCTATTGCCTATGGATCAGATCGTGCTGGTGGCGGTTGCTTCGTCGCATCGCGGAGAGGCTTTCGCCGCTTGCGAATTCATCATTGATTATCTGAAAACCGAAGCGCCGCTCTGGAAAAAAGAACGGACGCCTGAAGGCGAGCGATGGGTTGATGCACGCGAGAGTGATGACTCCGCTCTACAAAAATGGCGCTAAAAATGCGTAAGTAATGCTAAATAGTACTTAATTACGCTAAGCAATAATAAGTGCCGATAAAAAATTTAAAATTTAATATTTGGCAACTATACTTTATCAGCATGCTTGAAAAGCATCGTGGAGCCCCAATTTTCTGTCTAGATGATGTAATAGACTCTATGTAGCGGACATTTTGGAGGGAACCATGCGTTTCGATAAACTCACCACAAAACTGCAGGAAGCAATTTCGGATGCCCAAAGCCAGGCAGTCGGAAATGATAATCAATATATAGACCCGATTCATGTCCTGATTGCGTTGCTTAATCAAGATGACGGTAGCGCTCGTTCGCTATTGCAACGCGCAGGGGTGAATGTTGCCGCGCTGTCAAGCGGATTAAAGGCCGCGTTGGAGCGGTTACCAAAGGTTTCAGGCAACGGCGGTGAAGTCCAGATTGGTCGTGAATTACTCGGCTTGCTGAATCTGGCAGATAAGGAAGCGCAAAAGCATGGCGATCAATTTATCGCTAGTGAAATGCTGCTGCTTGGATTGCTCGATGATAAATCGGACGCCGGTAAATTGGCGCGCGAGCACGGACTGACGCGTAAGGCCCTTGCGGCGGCGATCAGCGCCGTGCGCGGTGGCGATAATGTGGCCTCGCAAGATGGCGATGGTCAGCGCGAAGCGTTAAAAAAATACACACTTGATCTGACTGAACGTGCACGTCAGGGCAAGCTTGATCCCGTGATTGGTCGTGATGATGAAATCCGTCGGGCGATTCAGGTTTTGCAACGCCGTAGCAAAAACAATCCAGTATTGATAGGCGAGCCGGGCGTCGGTAAAACTGCCATCGTCGAAGGATTGGCACAACGCATCGTCAATGGCGAAGTGCCGGATAGTCTGAAATCCAAGCGTGTATTGTCGCTGGATATGGCTTCGTTGCTGGCGGGCGCAAAATTCCGTGGTGAATTCGAAGAGCGTCTAAAAGCAGTGTTGAAAGAAATCGCGCTCGACGAGGGGCAGACAATTGTTTTTATCGATGAACTCCACACCATGGTTGGCGCTGGCAAAGCAGAAGGGGCGATGGACGCTGGCAATATGCTGAAACCCGCATTGGCGCGGGGCGAGCTGCATTGTGTCGGCGCGACGACGCTGGACGAGTATCGCAAATATATTGAAAAAGATGCTGCGCTGGAACGTCGTTTTCAGAAAATTCTGGTGGATGAGCCGTCCGTGGAGGCGACGATTGCGATCTTGCGCGGTTTGCAAGAAAAGTATGAAGTTCATCATGGCGTGCAAATCACCGACCCAGCAATCGTTGCTGCGGCTGAATTGTCGCATCGTTATATTACGGATCGATTTTTGCCGGACAAGGCTATCGATCTGATCGACGAAGCGGCAGCCAAGATCAAGATCGAAATTGACTCCAAACCGGAGGTCATGGACAAACTTGACCGTCGTTTGATTCAGCTTAAGATCGAGCGCGAGGCAGTAAAAAAAGAAAAAGATGAAGCTTCTCAAAAGCGCTTGAGTTTGATCGAACAAGAAATCGAAAAATTGGGGCGAGAATATGCGGACCTGGAAGAAATCTGGAAATCCGAAAAAGCCAGCGCCCTTGGTAGCCAGCATCTGAAGGAAGAGATTGAGAAGTTGCGCCTGCAAATTGATGAGGCGACGCGTAATAGCGATTGGCAAAAAGTTTCCGAGTTGAAATACGGCAAGATGAATGAGCTTGAGAAGGCGCTGGAAGTGCAGCAGAGGCAGGATGCATTTGCAGAGGCGCACCCTGATTCAGGCGCTAAACCGCGTTTGGTACGGACGCAGGTTGGCGCCGAAGAAATTGCAGAAATCGTTTCGCGATCTACCGGTATTCCGGTCTCCAAGATGATGCAGGGCGAACGAGAAAAACTGCTGAAGATGGAGGATGAATTGCATCGCCGCGTGGTGGGCCAGGATGAGGCCATCGTCGCTGTATCGGATGCGATCCGTCGTTCACGGGCGGGACTCAGCGATCCGGATCGGCCTTATGGTTCCTTCATGTTTTTGGGGCCAACCGGCGTCGGAAAAACCGAGCTGTGCAAGGCGCTGGCTGGTTTTTTGTTTGATACGCAGGATGCGATGATCCGTATCGACATGAGCGAATTTATGGAGAAGCATTCGGTCTCGCGTTTAATCGGTGCGCCGCCGGGCTATGTGGGTTACGAAGAGGGCGGCTATTTGACCGAGGCGGTGCGTCGCAAACCGTACAGCGTGATTTTGCTGGACGAAATTGAGAAAGCGCATCCCGACGTTTTTAACGTTTTGTTGCAGGTGCTGGATGATGGGCGCATGACCGATGGTCAGGGTCGCACAGTCGATTTCAAAAATACGGTGATTGTGATGACGTCAAATTTGGGATCACATCGCATTCAGGCCATGGAGGGTAGCGATCCGGCAGAGGTGAAATTGGAAGTTATGGGTGAAGTCAGGAATCACTTCCGTCCTGAGTTCATTAATCGCATCGATGAAATTGTGGTCTTCCATGGCCTTGATGAAAAAAATATCGGTGCCATCGCCAAGATTCAACTGAAAATTTTGGAGCAAAGGCTTGGCAAGTTGGATATGCAACTTGATATTTCCGAGAGTGCTTTACAAAAAATCGCGGAAGCGGGATTCGATCCGATATATGGCGCTCGACCACTAAAGCGCGCCATTCAGCAGCAAATTGAAAACCCGCTGTCCAAGCTCATATTGGAAGGGAAATTTGGGCCTAAAGATAGTATTCACATCAACGTTAAGGATAGTGAACTGATTTTTAATAAGGTGTCTTAAATCCTGAGCGCATTGCAGGAAACGGAGTCGATAAACTGATCTCGTCGAAATCGTTCAATCGTTAAAACAGAGAGCCACGAGATCCAACTCGTGGCTCTTTTTTTGTTTCATATTTCGCTGTCAACAGCCGGTTGCCATGCAAAGAGTAGCTAATGCGCATAGCCTAAAAAGACGACCGAAAAAATGACATAAATCCCGCCCGTAAGAAAATGACTGCCCAAAACGCTGTTTTTTTCGTCCATCAATTGCTAGCCTGAATTGCAGTTCGCCTCTTGCTAAAAACGAATCTGACTTTTCAGCTACACTTCAGCGCTTAGCTCGGAAAACCGCGATATTAAACTTCATTAACGGACAAATTAGTCATTATGGCCATTACTCTCAAACATATTGTTATGTGGAAATTGAAGGATCACGCCGAAGGTGCCGATAAGGCGACCAATGCGATTAAGTTAAAGGCATTGCTGGATAGTTGTGCGGCGATAGTTCCTGGCATTCTGCTATTTGATGCCGCAATTGCACAGGACGGCTTAGAGGCGACTTATGACGTGATATTAAACGCGGAATTTGCCTCACGCGAAGTACTGGAAGCGTATCAGAATCATCCCACGCACATTGCGATCAAGGCGTTCGTTGGTGCGGTGCGTGAAGCGCGACAATGTTTCGATTACGAGAGCTAAAATGCGCAATCGTCGTTGAACGCGACATTTCGGTAGTATCCGTTATTTCTGTGGTGACCCATCGTTTTTTGCGTCAATTTACATCACTTTTATAGTTAGCCTCTATGTTTCCCAAAGAAGTTTTCCCGCTCGATAATCCCTTTTTGAAGTACATCGGCGTCGAGTTTGTAGAGATGGGTGAGGGGACGGCAACACTGCAGCTGGATTTGCAGCCGCATCATATGAACAGCGGTCAGGTAACCCATGGCGGCGTGACGATGACCATGCTTGATGTGGTGATGGCGTTAGCCGGACGTACGCTGAACCCTCAAGCAAGTACTGCTGTCACCGTTGAAATGAAAACCAGTTTTTTGCAGCCGGGCGGCCGCATCGGCGGTCACCTTGTTGCTAAAGGCAAGGCTTTTCATCGCTCTGCGACGATGTGTTTTTGCGAAGCGGAATTATGGAATGATGAGAAACTGGTCGCAAAGTCGCTGGGTACTTTTAAATATCTGAAAAATATAACCAATGATCGCAAGGTTCTGCGCGAGTTTGATGGCGGAGCGGATGCCTAACAAAGGACAGACAAGGGGCTAGCTAAGCTTTCTATAGGCGCTTTGGGTTTCGTTGATTTATGGCGTTATATATTTCCCATATTTGCATACGCCACGTATTTGCCTGAAGTTAATATTTAAACGGTTACGGCAGGCAATCCACCCTTTTGATTGCGGTCGCTACCTGCCCCTTTTTGCCGCTTGCCCTTTGTTGATTAATGCACCGGCCGCTCGTCCAGTACAGCCGTGCCGCACGCGTGCAGTTTTACTAATGTTGAGGTACGCGTGCCGTAATCTGGCGAGCTAATAAATACCGAGGATAGCAAACGCTCCTTTTCGATGCCCACTCCTGTCGATGGCAAGCGGCAATCACCAGCGATCGTGGTGTCGGTCAGCATGTCAAAGTAGGTTTCGTCCGGTGCGCCTTGACATAGCAAGCTGGCAAATTGCGCCTTTGTTCTGACCACTTTCGGCCAGCAGACATCCAGCAACGCGTTAGACAAACCATATATGCCGGCGGGCAATGGCTTCCCGTTTCGTGGGTCGGCCTCGCCTTTGTTGGAATACCAAACTAAGTCCTGGCCATCATGAATAAGCAAGTTAAAGCCGTTATAGTCGTTTGCACCCACGCTGATCTGCGCAATATATTCTGCTGCGGTTGCTTTACTGCTGAGAAAATCAGCCACTAATCCGCCTCGGCTGGGCGCGTTCTCATGGCGTTCTGCCGGCGCGCGAACATTCGTTATCGCGGCGAATCGGCCGGTTCGACTAATACCAATCCAGGTCCCGCCATTTTGGAGGTCACGTCCTGCATAAATATCGGGACGATCTTCCCACCAGTTTGCAGGTGCGCTGGGTCGTGCGTAAAACTCGTCACGGTTGGCGGCTGCAATTAACGGCAGGCCCGGAACGACTTTCCAGGAAAAAACGATTAGGCACATAATGAACCAGTAGCAAAAGATTCAGAAATAAAAAATTCGGTGTGACGTGGGCCTTCAATCAAGGTAATCACGCCACTTTGCACAACCGCTTGCGCGACATGCGACGTAAAATTGTCCGGTACTTCCAGATAAACCTCCATCCAGGTATGTTGCCCGTTTTCGGCCTCCGGTCGCCGTTTTAACGCACAGGAAATCTGAAAATCACGAGACAGTTTAGTCTGCATCGCGGTAGCCATTTGCATCAATTGCGTAGCATTGGTGGCCGCTACGCGGTAATAAATATAAAGATCCATACTGATCCAACATCCTGTTGCGATAGACGTTTATGACAGCTTGACGGCCGGTGCCACAGGATCCGGCATGGCATAAGGTAGCGGAATAAAGCTTAATTGCGGTCCGCTGGCAGAGCCAATATGCACGCTTCCATTGTCTAGTGCCGCCAGTTTGATTTCCAGGAGGCAGGTGGTTGTTTTGCCATTCGGGTCAAGTCGCTCCGCGTTGACAATCATGCCGCAAGGTTGCAAAGGGTCGGCGCTGGAGAATACTTCGGTACCAGCGTCTACGTCAATTGCATCAACGTTTGCCAGTACTGCGCGGCGTTTGAGTTTACCTAAATATTGACTGCGCGCGACGATTTCCTGGCCGGGATAACAGCCTTTCTTAAAATTGACACCGCCTACCACTTCATAGTTGATCATTTGCGGGACGAACTGTTCTTGCGTCGCCAGCGTAATTTGTGGAATCCCGGCTTGAATCTGCCCGAGACGCCATACGCGATCATCCACTACCGGCAATGTTTCGGACAATGGTGTCCATGCAGCGATAGCGATTTGCTGCGATGCGATCCATTGATATCGGGCTACGCCATTGGCATCGCTGCAGCGGATTAACGTACCGTTTGCGTTGTCGATTTTGGCATAAGGGGCAGTTGGTAAGTCAGTGAACCATGGTGCTAAAGCAGCGCCAACTGCCGTCCCGCCAAGCCCGATCACCGCATACTCTTCGGTGACGTCCGCTAATTTTGCCTTGGAGCGCATCACAAACATTTGCAGGCGCTTCTGGACCGCTGCCTGAATAGTTCGCGGAAGTTGCAGAAAGATGGTCTGATCGCTCTTCCACATTAACAAAGTCGCCAGCAAACGTCCTTTTGGCGAACAGTAACCCGCAAGCCGGATTTGATCCAATGGCAATTGCGCTACATCGTTAGTCAATTGGTTATGCAAAAAATTGGCAGCTTCGTCGCCAGTTAGCGCGATCAGCCCAAGATCCGTTATCGGAGTAACAAAATTACCTTCTGCATCCGGCATTGTTTGCAGATTGTTGGTGGACTGTTGGTTCAAAAACTCTTGCCAGGTGGTTACAATTTTAGTCATAAAAGTGGGGCATTTTCAATTCAGCGATTATCATGTTGGGTTGATTATAGTGATGTCTCAAAAAGGCGTCGGGTTTAACCGATTTTCGACATCCTGAACTGATTTAGAAAAACCGCGGAGCGATTGACTTTGTTTAAGAAATTAGTGTTAAGTATTGTTGTACTGGCATTGCTTGCCGTTGGCGGTTTGGCTTATTGGGGCAGACAACCGGTGTTTGAAACTGGCGATCCGATACCCTTCACGATTAAATCGGGTAGCGGGCTGGATAGTGTCGTGCAGCAAATCGCCAGCGCAGGCGTTCCCGTCAACCCTGAAATATTAGGTATTCTGGCGCGATTAACAGGGAAAAGCGGCAAGCTTAAGGCAGGTAGTTATGAAATAAAGCCCGGTACCACGCCTTTGCGCCTGATCACCCAATTAGTGCGCGGCGAATTTGCGCAAGAGTCATTGACGGTCATTGAGGGATGGACTTTTCGTCAAATGCGACAAGCAATTGCGGCACAGAGCGCGCTGAAGCACGATACGCAATTGCTGTCGGACGCTGAACTGATGGCCAAAATTACACCTGACTACACACTGCCGGAAGGCCTGTTTGCACCGGATACTTATTTGTTCGCAAAAGGGTCGAGCGATTTGCAGGTCTATAAACAAGCGCATGCACTGCTATTAAAAAGGCTTAATAGTGCATGGGAGAATCGTGATCTGTCTGTCCCTTACAAAAGCCCGTATGAGGCACTGATCATGGCGTCGATAGTCGAAAAGGAAACGGGACGCAAAGCGGAGCGTACCAATATCGCCGGTGTATTTGTGAATCGATTACGCCTCGGAATGTTGTTGCAGACCGATCCGACGGTAATCTACGGCATGGGAGAGCAATATGAGGGACGCATCCGCAAGCGCGATCTCACCACCGACACGCCTTACAATACCTATACACGTGCCGGTCTGCCGCCGACGCCAATTGCGTTGCCCGGAGATGAGTCATTGCACGCTGCCATGAATCCCGCCAAAACGGATGCGTTATTTTTTGTCGCCAAGGGTGACGGCAGCAGCCATTTCTCAAGCAGTCTTGGTGAACATAATCAGGCCGTGAATAAATATCAGCGATGACTTCGGTGCTGAATCGTTGCGGCTGCCGTTGCTACTATTCAGCGTTAATCAAAGGGCAATCAATGGTATTCATCGACATTGCAGGACATTGCCTTGCATTATCACGTATTTGGTCGGTTACACTATGACAAACAAAGAGTTACTTACGGAAATGTTCAGAGATCTATGACATCTGCAAAATTTATTACCTTTGAAGGTATCGATGGGGCGGGGAAATCAACGCACATCGGCTACGTTACTGAATTATTACGCAGTCGTGGACTGATCGTAGTTACGACCCGTGAGCCCGGCGGAACGGCACTGGGCGAAGCATTGCGTGAATTGGTCTTGCATAAAAAAATGCATCTTGAAACCGAGGCTATGCTGATGTTTGCATCCCGCCGCGAGCATTTGGCGCAAGTCATTGAGCCGGCATTGGCACGCGGCGATTGGGTCGTTTCTGACCGTTTTAGCGATGCGACGTTTGCCTATCAGGGCGGCGGCAGAAAACTTTCTCTGAATAAATTGGATGTTTTAGAGCAATGGGTACATCCACATTTGCAGCCGGATCTAACGCTATTGTTTGACGTGCCATTAGAAGTGGCGCGGGCACGTTTGGATGCGACGCGTGATCTGGATCGGTTTGAACAGGAGAAGGCAACATTTTTCGCCGATACGCGTGCGGAGTATTTGCGTCGAGCGGCGCAGTTTCCTGCCCGTTTCCGGGTAATCGATTCGACACAACCTATTGCTGACATTCAGCGAGGCCTGGAAAAAATCATCGCGGCTTTGTAACGGGGCGTGATTGCCGGACCGGTGGTCTAGTATTAGCGTTGGCGTACACTTGCCGAGTTGCCAACAAAGTAATTAATTAATGGATTGAGTGATTGTTAAATTAATGAGTAATTTGATATTCCCATGGCAAAGTAATGCTTGGCAGCAGCTGCAAGCAATGCGCGCCCGCATGCCGCACGCGATCTTGTTTCACGGTGCTGAAGGAATTGGTAAAACCATTTTTGCCGAGCAATTTGCACAGTCGTTATTTTGCGATGCGCCACTAGCGGATGGTCACGCCTGTGGCGTTTGTCCATCATGTGGCTGGTTTGTTCAGCATAATCATCCTGATTATCGTCGGGTGCGGCCAGAAACTTTGGAGGATGAGGATGCACGCGATGTCGGCGACGGGGCCGACGATGGAGGGGATAGCAAAAAAACTGCAAAGTCGACTAAAGCGCCATCGAAAGAAATTAAGATTGATCAAATTCGTGCGTTGGCCGGATTCATGAATATTTCTACGCATCGTCAGGGGCAACGGGTAGTGGTGCTGTATCCAGCAGAAGCGCTAAATGCCGCCGCCGCCAATGCCCTTTTAAAAACCTTGGAAGAGCCACCGCCGAACACTGTATTTTTGTTGATTTCGAATAGCCTGGATCGGTTGTTGCCGACGATATTATCGCGCTGCCGTAAATTTCCAATGCCGGTTCCTTCACGTCAGGAGGCGCTTCTCTGGTTACAACAACAAGGTGTCGCTGATGCTGATATGTGGCTAGCCGAGCAGGGTGGCGCGCCGTTGACCGCACAGATTCAGTCACAAAGTGAAGGGCGTGAACTGATCAACGAGTTGTTAGCTTATCTGAGTGCGCCCGGTATTGATGGGGCGCTGAAATGCGCGGAACGCTTGCAGAAAACGCCCGTGGTAGAACTACTCGGTTGGCAGCAGCGCTGGCTCTATGATTTGTTTTCGCTGAAAATGACCAACACCGTTCGCTATTATCCGCGCCATCAAAAGGTTCTGGTTACCCTTGCCGCAAGGACACAAACGGGTGATTTGTTGCGTGGATTAAAGGCTTGTAACGAGCGACGGGCGATTGCGGAGCATCCGTTATCTGCGCGGCTTTTTATTGAAGATATGCTGTTGGATTATGCAAAAATATTTGCCTGAATCTTGTTCTCGGCATTAATTTCAGAAGTATCGACAGATTGTTCCGACGCGGTTTATTGAGAACTTACTGATGAAGACGGTATGATGGTACGTCAGGCTGATGCCACTTGTGCGATGTCGCTAGTAAGTGAAGTGAACGCAATGTTGCGATCGGGGGTCACATTGCCAGCAAACATGCGTCATGCAATTGCGGGTTTTAATTATTCGAAAGGGAAAGCACATGGCAGAAAATTCAATCGTTGGTGGTGGTGTAAGGTTAGCCAGACCCTCGGTTTTATCCCTGGCGATCAAGGAGAAATCGGCTTTATACGCGGCTTATATGCCGTTTTTAACCTTTGGTGGGGTGTTCGTGCCGACCAACAAAGCGCATGTTATTGGAGATGAGATTTATTTGATTCTCACTTTGATGGAAGACCCCGCAAAATATCCGATTGCTGGCAAAGTCGCCTGGATTACACCATCCGGCGCAAATAATAACCGGGCCCAGGGGATTGGCGTTCACTTTCCAGATGATGATGGTGGACATAGATTACGTACTCGCATTGAAGAAATTCTTGGCTCCGCACTGAGTTCCAGCCGACCTACTCACACTTTATAAATATGAAATATCATCACAGAATCGCCACGCAACAGGATCTCACCGCCATAGTTGCAATCTACAACAGTACCGTCGCCTCGCGTGAGGTGACGGCCGATACAGAGCCGGTTTCGGTTGAATCGCGTCAAGCCTGGTTCGATCACCACAACGCAACTTTGCGTCCGTTATGGGTTGTTGAGCAGGAACTTGATCAATCCGTCGATCAATCGGTTGATGATGCCGCCTCGCCTGCCATCGTTGGATGGTTGTCGTATTCTGATTTTTACGGTCGTCCCGCCTACGCTGGAACTGCTGAAATTTCGATCTACATACATGAAGTCGCGCGTGGCAAAGGGATTGGCCGTTATCTGATGGAGCAGGCTCTTACTTATGCACCGCAAGCTGGGGTTCACACTTTGCTGGGTTTTGTCTTCGGTCACAACGCGCCAAGTTTGAAATTATTTGAAGTATTTGGGTTCGAGCGCTGGGCCAACATGCCAAGGGTGGCAACGCTTGATGGCATTGAGCGCGATTTAGTAATATTAGGCAAGCGCGTCGCATAAATTTATGCTGGTTGTGCGAGCGCTATTTGTACTATCCATTTGTTTTGCTTGATCGCGGGATTGCCAACTCGTTAGATAAATCGATACAAATCGATTCCACGTCCAGTAATAATGTGCAGCATGTCTATCCGCAGCCTCCTGTCGTGTTTCATCTGTTTTCGTTGTTCAGATGATTTTCTACTCCGATTTGCCCTGTTTTTAATCTACTTATATCATGTACATCGACTCTCACTGTCATATCAATTTTCCCGAGCTTGCTGCGAAAATGCCAGAAATATTGGCTAAGATGGCAGAAAACAAGGTGACGCACGCGCTGTGCGTCTCTGTCGATTTGCCTGATTTTCCGCAGGTTCTGAAATTGGCAAAAACTTACCCGCATATCTACGCCTCAGTGGGTGTTCATCCCGACTACGAAGATACGCCAGAACCGACGGTGGATGACTTGGTCAGACTTTCCGATCATCCAAAAATCATCGCTATTGGTGAGACCGGTCTGGATTATTTTCGGCTTAAAGGTGATCTTGAATGGCAGCGTGAACGTTTTCGTCGTCATATACGCGCCTCCCGAGCAACCGGAAAGCCATTGATTATCCACACACGCGCTGCATCGGAAGATACGATAAAAATTATGCGTGAAGAGGGCGCGGGTACGAATGCCGGTGGCGCTGGCGGCGTCATGCATTGCTTTACCGAGTCATTGGCGGTGGCTGAAGCGGCAATTGAAATGGGATTTTATATTTCGTTTTCCGGCATCGTTACTTTTAAGAGCGCAAAAGACCTGCAAGCCGTTGCTTTGGAGGTCCCGTTGGAACGTACCTTAATTGAGACCGACTCGCCGTATCTCGCTCCTGTGCCGTATCGTGGCAGGATGAACGAGCCCGGATTAGTGGTGCATGTAGCAGAATATCTGGCCAACCTGAAGGGTTTGCCCGTGGCCCAGGTTGCCCAGCAAACCACAGATAACTTCTTTACGTTATTCAAACTGCCTCAAGAGATCGCCCATGCTTAAATTTGTTGAAACCGTCAATGCAACGGCCACGCGTCGTCGCTTTTTGTCGAGCGCCAGTGGCGGAATACTGGCAATCATGTTGGGCGCGTTTCCGATGGTAAGCAAAGCTGCCAACTCGGACGAATTCTTCAAGTTGGTCCAGATGGATGATTATCGTCGTCTACCCAAATTGCTTGCGACCGGACTGGATCCCAATATTGTTGAGAGCAAACGCGGTGAGACCGGTTTGATGTTGGCAATACGTGAAGATGCAATGAGGTCGTTCAATATATTACTAAATGCACGCGGAATTAACCTTAACGCACGTGCGCACAATGGTGATACTGCCCTTATGGTGGCGTCGTATAAGGGAAATGTTGCTGCAGTAAAAGCCTTGCTGGATAAAGAGGCTGAGCCGAATAGTACTGGCTGGACTGCGCTGCATTACGCGGCGACGATTGGCAATGATGAAATTGTGCAATTGTTATTGGATGCATCGGCCTACATTGATGCAGGCTCGCCAAACCAGACGACACCGTTGATGATGGCGGCGCGTGAAGGCAAAATTCTGACGGTCAAATTGCTGTTGGATTCAGGGGCTGATGAAACCTTAAAAAATGATGTGGGTATGAACGCAATTGATTTTGCGAAGAAATTTGATCATCAGGATATCGTTGATGGATTAATGTCTCGATTGAAGAAAGCTAGACAGCGATAAACCGAAGGGAACATGATAAATAAGAACAAATAAGAATAAATAAGAACAAATAAGAACAAATAAGAACAAATAAGAACAGCAAGGACAAACACGCACTAGCTGGTCAAGGTCAGTTATAACCGATTTCACTTTCAGTTATTGCACTAAGGGAAAAAGTGTCGTGCGCCTCAAGCGATGCCAAGTGCAGGTTGACACGTTATTCCTGTGCTCCAACCATCATCACTATCTCTTCAAACTTCTTTTCTTTTCGCCTCCTTCCCGTCCGCTTATTCCGGCACTATTCCGCTCTATTCCCAATCGTTTACGGCTCTATTCGTAGTTCGATCAAGATGCGATTATTGCGTGTGCGGTGCAACATGCAGAGTATTTTGCACGTTGTCAAATTTGTACTACACTAAATTCATAAGCGCCCCAAAAAATGATTGAGCTGCTCGCCCATGCACGTTCCAACGTTGCTCTTACATGGCGTTGTTAATGTGTTTTTAGGTGCTGTCGCTGTGTTCAGGAGATCACTATGGAACTTCATATGCATACTCATCATCTGGAGTCGCGGGTGCCGGATTGGATGGCGGCTGTGGTTGCCGGATTTGTTGGCGGTGCAGTTGTGATGGTTTTAGAATTGCTCTGGTCGTCACTGATCGGGAGATCTAGTCCATGGGCAATATCTCACATGATTTCCGCTATTGTCATGGGACCTGACGTCCTCCAATCCACTGATTTCAGCGTATCGGTGGTCGCCACGGCGTTGGTGACGCATTATGTGCTGGGCATCGTTTTTGGTCTTGTTTTATGCGGGATCATTGCGCCATTTCATTTCGATTCCAGCATGGGCATGGTATTTCTGACAGGTACCGTGTTCGGTTTGTTGTTGTATCTGTTTAACTTTTATGTCATGTCGCAATTTTTCTCGTGGTTCGACGGAATGCGCGGCTGGGCGTCTTTGGGGACGCATCTGATTTTCGGCATGGTGACGGCAGTCTCTTATTGGACGCTCGAACGGAGAAATGGACATCGGTAGGACTTTACGTTCAGTGCTTCAAGGAGTATTCGCCTGAAAGGAGTCACCGCAAGTGCGCGTGAGATCGTGAAAATGTACACAATAAATCTGAATCTTGATTGACCTGTCGCCGCCTATTCGCTTGGTGGAGTAATGGCAGCGGAAGAGGGTAGATATGACTATGGCCGTCGTACTTATCGTATTGGTGGACCTGTCGGTCCTCTTCCACTTATTGAGTCCGTGGACGGCGACGCCGCTGGCCTCGAACTGGCAGCAGATGGACAACACGTTAACCATTACGCTGGTGATCACCGGTTTTGTGTTTATCGTGCTTAATCTTTTTCTGGTCTACATGTTGATGCGCTTCGGCCATCGCAAAGGTAGGCGTGCAGCCTATCAACCTGAAAATAAAAAGCTGGAATTGTGGCTGATAGGGATCACCACGATCGGAATTATTGCACTGTTGGCGCCGGGATTGCTGGTGTATGCCGACTTTGTTAACGTGCCTAAAAATGCGCTACAAGTTGAGGTATTGGGACAACAATGGCAGTGGCGTTTTCGGTTTGCCGGTGCTAGCGGAAAATTTGGTCGCACGAACGTTCATTTGGTCAGCGGAGCCAACCCATTTGGTATTGATCCAGCCGATCATGCTGGCAGCGGCAATATACTTATCAATAGCAACGAACTACATTTGCCGCTTAACTATCCGATTCAAATGGTGCTTCGATCGCAAGATGTATTGCACGACTTTTATGTTCCACCCTTTCGTGCCCGGATGAACATGGTTCCCGGTACCGTCACCTCATTTTGGTTCACCCCAACTAAAGTGGGACGCTATGAAGTGTTGTGCGCACAACTATGTGGAGTGGGTCATGCCAACATGCGCGCTTATGTCGTGGTGGAGGATGTGGCCAGCTTTAAAAGCTGGTTACAGGGTCAACCGACATTTGCGGTGTCTATGTTGCCGCAAGCGCGTACTCAAGCGGGCAATTCAAGTGGCGGAGTTAGCCTCGTAGCGGAAGGTAAGGCGCTCGCCGCTTCCAAGGCCTGTATTTCTTGCCATACGGTCGACGGTAATCCCTTGGTCGGGCCAACCTGGAAGGGATTATTTGGCAAAATGGAGATCATGGAAAACGGCAGTACCGCGTTGGTCGATGAAGCCTATTTACGGAATTTTATTCGTAACCCGCAGGAACACGTCGTCAAAGGATTCACGCCGATCATGCCCAAGATCGATATGAGCGATGCGGAGCTAACGGCACTCGTCGCGTATATAAAATCATTTGGCATTGCTGCGCAGGGATCACCGCAAAAACAGGCAGAAGCGACAAGCGATAGCAGTCAATAAGCAGTCCCTATCATATGAGTAGCGGCCTTAACGTCGCCAGCGTTTAACGGGGAAGTCCATGACTAGCACCGAAGAGATGATCACACACCAGAATGATGAGGCGCACCAGGCGCCTCAGAGCTTCTTTTTGAAATATGTCTGGAGTCAGGATCATAAGGTGATTGCTATTCAGTATTCCTGTATCGCTATCTTCGCTGGTTTGGTCGGTGTTGCGCTATCAAATTTGATGCGTCTTCAACTTGGCTTTCCTGGTCGTTTTTCTGGAATCGATGCGACGCATTACTACCAGTTCATGACCATGCACGGCATGATTATGGTGATTTATCTGCTGACAGCTTTACTGTTAGGCGGCTTCGGCAATTATCTGATTCCATTGATGGTAGGTGCACGTGACATGGTATTTCCCTACTTAAATATGTTGAGTGTCTGGACCTATTTTTTATCGGTGATCGTGTTAATGGCGAGTTTCTTTGTGCCAGGAGGTCCGACTGGCGCTGGCTGGACTCTTTATCCGCCGCAAGCTATTTTGCCCGGCACGCCCGGCTATGAGTGGGGTATTATTCTGATGCTGGTGTCGCTATTGATATTTATCGTTGCTGCGACGATGGGTGGCTTAAATTATGTGACGACCGTCTTGCAGGCGCGTACTGAGGGTATGACGTTGATGCGCATGCCACTGACCGTGTGGGGTATTTTTGTCGCGACTATTTTGGCGTTATTAGCTTTTCCTGCGTTGTTTGTCAGCGGCATCATGATGTTGCTTGATCGCACGCTCGCCACCAGTTTTTTTATGCCTGCTTTGCTATCAATGGGCAAAGCTACTAATTACAACGGCGGAAGTCCGCTGCTGTTTCAACATTTATTCTGGTTCTTTGGTCATCCCGAGGTCTACATTGTTGCATTGCCAGCATTTGGCATTGTCTCGGATTTGATCAGCGTTCACGCCCGAAAGTGTATCTTCGGCTACCGCACGATGGTGTGGGCGATACTTGCTATTGGTGTCCTCAGTGTGGTGGTATGGGCGCACCACATGTTTGTTAGCGGCATGAATCCGTATTTCGGATTTTTCTTTGCCACGACAACTCTCATTATCGCGATTCCTACTGCGATCAAAGTGTACAACTGGTTGCTGACGTTATGGGACGGGGATATTCACATGACCGTGCCGATGTTGTTTGCGCTGGCTTTTATCAGTACTTTTCTTATTGGCGGTTTGACTGGTTTGTTTCTTGGCAATGTCAGCGTTGATATTCCGCTATCCAACACATATTTCGTTGTTGCGCATTTCCACATGGTGATGGGGGTATCGCCGTTATTGGTGATTTTTGGCGGTATCTATCACTGGTTCCCAAAAGTATCAGGACGCATGTTGGATGATCGGCTGGGAAAGATTCACTTCTGGCTTACCTTTATCGGTACTTATGCGATATTTTTTCCAATGCATTATCTCGGCATTTTGGGCATGCCGCGGCGTTACTACGTTTTTCAGGGATATAAATTTATTCCATCATCGGCGCAATCGCTGAACGTTTTCATTACCGTGGTGGCACTGGTGGTAGCGGCGGGGCAACTCGTATTCATATTTAATCTGGTGTGGAGTACGTTCCGGGGCAAGCGAGCGGAATCCAACCCATGGCGCGCTGCTTCTCTGGAATGGCAGACACCAAAAACGCCACCAGAACACGGTAATTGGGGGCCGCAATTGCCGGTCGTCTATCGCGGTGCTTACGCCTACAGTCTTCCAGGCGAGAAGGAGGATTTTGTCGCGCAGAATGCGCCACCTGCACTGGACACGCCGCTACCCGTTGTGAGTAAAGGGGCATTAGCGTGAGTACTTCTCATACATTAAAAGTCACCAGACGCGACTCTGGTCGAATGACTATACGGGCCAGAATTACGCGCCCGTCAACAATCGCTGCTGTCAGCGTTGCACTGTGGGTTTTTATTGGCGTGGCCACTGCGTTATTCACCTTGTTCATGGCGGCGTATGTGATGCGAATGGATGGTAGTGACTGGTCGCCTATTGTGATGCCCTGGCAGTGTTGGCTCAGTACCATTTTGTTGTTGGCGACGAGCTTGATGTTACATGGTGCAAATAAAGCTGGCCGACCATTAACGACGCGTAAGTTTTTAGTAATGGGCGGTTTTTTCGGATTTGCGTTCATAGGATGCCAATTCTGGAGCTGGCATGCCCTCCAAGCAAACCACATAACGCCAATGGGTAATCCGGCGGGTAGTTTTTTCTTCTTACTCACCGCGATGCATGGCGCGCACGTTCTGGGCGGTTTGGTCGGTTGGCTACGAACAGTGCGTTTTGTACGATTTGGCCCCGTATTGGATAGCGCCATGTTCGAGTTGAGATGGCGCGCCCGACTGTGCACCCGTTACTGGGATTTTTTGCTAGCGGTATGGGTCGTGCTTTTTGCAGCGTTAGGCTGGCTAACACCGGAAGTAGTCCGGTTCATTTGTGGCACGCGTTGATACGGCATCAAAAAGAGGAAAGGGAGGGCGAAATGAACCTGTCGATGAGCGGACAAAAGTCAGAAGACCTATCCATTCGGACCGCGCAAGAACCGGTGTTGCTGACGAGGCCGGCATCGTCGGCAACTGGATGGCGGCAGTTGGTGAATGACTGGTCGGCAGATCGGGAGGCATTTCAGGTCTCTTGGGGCAAGGCCATGATGTGGATATTTTTGCTCTCCGATACCTTCATATTTAGCTGCTTTCTGGTCGGCTACATGACGGTGCGGATGTCAGGTACGACAGTGTGGCCGAATACCAGTGAAGTGTTTGCATTACATATTGGCGGGACGCCGGTACCGTTGCTGTTGATCGCCATTATGACCTTTGTGCTCATCAGTAGTAGTGGCACGATGGCAATGGCGGTGAATTTTGCCTATCGTCGTGAACGCGTCCGTGCTGCCATTTTGATGTTAGTTACGGCAGCCTTCGGTGTGGCGTTTGTCAGCATGCAAGTCTTTGAATGGACTAATCTAATCGTCAACGAAGGCGTGCGGCCATGGGGAAATGCGATGGGCGCGCCGCAATTTGGCGCGACGTTTTTTATGATCACAGGATTTCATGGCCTGCATGTTTCCATCGGTGTCATTTATCTGGTAACGATCGCTGTACGTGTATTGCTTGGCCGGTACGAACGCAGTGGTAACTATCAGATTGTCGAAATTGCCGGATTGTATTGGCACTTTGTAGACTTGGTGTGGGTGTTTATATTTGCACTATTTTATCTTTGGTAAGAGGCCGTCATGGAAACACACAGTTCTCATACCGGACAGCAGCACCCCACGAGTCTTTACCTTAAGATTTGGGGCTTGCTATTCGTACTCAGCACGCTTTCTTACATGGTCGACTATTTGCAGTTTCATGGCTATTTGCGATGGACGCTGATTTTGTTGCTGATGTTGCTGAAAGCGGGACTGATAGTCGCTTTTTTTATGCACATGGCCTGGGAGCGGTTAGCGTTGGTGTATGCCATTCTGATCCCACCACTTTGCTTGTTGGTGTTGGTGGCGTTAATGGCGGCAGAAGCGCATAGTACATTTTTAACGCGATTGCTATTTTTCCGCTGAGAAAGTATTTTTGGCGTGCTACCCGGTCATAGGCGAGCAAGATTGGTATGCAAGTTTGCGTACAAATCACATGGTTTGAAATAAAGCCGCGCTTGGCCAAGATTGGCCAGGCGCTTAATCGCATTTAGCCGCGCGTCAAAATCTGCGGTCCAACATCGTTAATATTTTTGGTCCCGGTCAGGGCCATGCTGACATCCAGTTCCTGGCGCATGATCTCCAGCATTTTGGTGACGCCTGCTTCGCCCATCGCGCCCAGGCTATACAAGAAAGCGCGACCGATCATCGTTCCTTTGGCGCCCAATGCAACGGCTTTCAGCACGTCTTGACCACTACGAATACCGCCGTCGAACCAGACCTCGATCTCATCACCGACCGCTTCGACGATAGCCGGAAGTGCCGAAATAGACGACACAGCGCCATCAAGTTGACGGCCGCCGTGGTTGCTGACGACGATCGCATCAGCACCGCTGGCGGCGGCGATTTTGGCATCCTCGACATCCAGAATGCCTTTCAGTATCAGTTTGCCGCCCCATTGTTCTTTGATCCAGGCAATATCATCCCAGCACAAAGTGGGATCGAATTGACTGGCAGTCCATTTGCTCAATGTCAAAATTCCATCAGCACCTTTGACGTGACCTGCCAGATTACCAAATGTTTTACGACCACTTAGTGCACGCAATGCCCAAGCTGGTTTGCTCGCCAGGTCAATGATGTTTGCCAACGTTAACTTCGGCGGCACGGACATCCCATTTTTAATATCTTTATGGCGTTGGCCGAGAATCTGCAAATCCAGCGTGAGAACAAGGGCCGAACATTTCGCGGCCTTGGCACGCTCAATCAATGATTTGACGAAGCCACGGTCACGCATCACGTAAAGTTGAAACCAGAACGGCTTGGTCGTCACGCTGGCAACATCTTCAATTGAGCAGATGCTCATCGTCGATAGCGTAAACGGGATTCCAAATTTTTCGGCGGCAATCGCGCCCAGCATTTCGCCGTTGGCCCATTGCATGCCGGTTAATCCGGTCGGGGCAATCGCAACCGGCATCGTCACGTTTTCGCCTATCATGGTCGTGGCGGTACTCCGCTCGTCGACGTTGATGGCGACGCGTTGACGTAATTTCAAGGCGGCCAGATCGCTGCTATTGGCGCGATAAGTGCCTTCGGTGTACGAGCCGCTATCGGCGTAATCGTAGAAGGCTTTTGGTACCCGTTTCTGTGCGAGTACGCGCAGATCTTCGATGCAGGTGATGACGGGCATTATTTCTCCGTGAATGTGATGGGTGAGATGCTGAAAATTTTCAGCTGATTTTCTGAACCCTTAGTATGCTAGGGCAAAATGCACCGTCGTTGGGAGAAAATGATATGGTTTTTAGATGAAGACTTTTCAAGTCATCAGCCCGACGGGTGTATTGCGCCGGGTGATTTAGGAAATCTTGGGATTAATTTTGGATTAATTGCGGGAATAACATAACGCGTAGTTATTAACTATTGCAGAGAAAATATGTAACATTTTAGAAGGCTGTTGATTGACCCGCTGTTCGGACCTGATTTATTAGGTATTCCCCGTCAAGGTGAAGTCTTGCTCTTTAAGCCAACTAGCGCTGCCGCCTGATTGCCACTCCTGACGGCCGACTCCAGCGTCGCGGGATAGTCGCTGATCGTATAATCACCGGCCAACCATACACCGTCCAAGCCGCTATTATTGTCAGGACGGACGAGGGCTGGTGTACAGGCGAAGGTTGCACGTTTTTCAGAAATGACTTTGGTCCAGCTTGGATGTGCCAGTTCAGGCTGATTGAATACTTTAGCTAGTTGCGCGGTGATACCAGCGGTTAATGCCGCGTGACCATCGGCAATTGCTGCGCCAGAACTACTGATGACAACTGCCAACATGCCAGCTTGTGTCGCATCAAGTTGACCGCGATCAAATACAAATTGGCCCCAATCACCGACAGCGCCATCCTCAATCAGTGCGAAAAAAGGACGTGGCAAGGAGGTTGTCGGGGCGTACTGTAAATAGCAGGTGGTAATTGGCTCATAGGAGAAGTTTTTGAATAGCGTCGTATCCGTTAAAGGGCCGAGCAAGTTGGCTGCAATGTCAGGCGGCGTCGCGATAACAACGGCATCAAAATCCCCTTCGTAATCAGCGGAGCTTAACCGCCAACCGGTGCCGTTAGCCTGTAACCGTCTGATGTTACAACCAAGATGAACAGTGCCGCCTTGCTGTCTGACAAAATCGGCTGCCCTATCGGGCAACAGACTGCTCAGATCGCAGCGCGGTAATAGCATGTCCGAAGCAGAGCGACGCGCACCCAGGCTATCACGCAACACCGCCAGAAAAACTTGCGCTGATGCGCGATCCGGTGGCGTGTTCAGTGCGGCGACACACAATGGATGCCAAAGTAATCGTGTCAATCGCTCAGTCTGATCAAATCGCTCTAATAGCGTGCTAACGGTGCAATCGTCATGTAATTCCCAGCCCATCCAACGCGCAGCGGAATTGAATCGTGCCAGCGCTATTTTATCTTCCCTGCTTAACCCATCGGCACGCCACAAAGCTGCGAGGAGATGAAATGGTGCGGGTAGGGCGGGTGCCACAAAGGTGATGCCGCCGCTGCCTTCGGGATAACACATTTGGAGCGGTAGGCGCAGCAACGCTGTTTTAGCATCGATCCCGACCTTGCGCATCAGTTGCAGGGTTTGCTTGTAGGCGCCAAGCAAGATGTGTTGACCGTTATCGTGCGGTATATCTATAGTCGCTTTGTCGCCAAAGACCGGATTAGCAACATGGCTAATCACGCGCCGGGCCCGCCCGCCTAATACGCGGCTAGCTTCGAATAGCGTGACCTGATGCTGGCTGCTGGCGAGGGCGACCGACGCTGCACAGCCCGCCCAACCGGCTCCGATAACGGCGACTTTTTGTTTGACTGTGCTCATGGCAGTTGAAGCTGATTCAAAAAGCGCGATGATGATTGAACGGACATATCAGCCACGGATATAAGTCTTCCACGCCAGCCATAATTTGCGAATTGGCGTGAGTGAAATACGCTGATTTAACACGTGATAACCATCGCGCTCAATTTCGTTTAACAATGCGCGGTAGATGGCTGCCATCATCAATCCGGGTCGTTGCGCGCGATGATCTTCTTTCGGCAGTAAGGCAAACGCTTCGTCGTACATTTGTTGCGCGCGTGCCACTTGAAAACGCATAAGATTTTCAAAGTTTTCGCTATGCCGCGCATTCAGTATATCGGCGGCGGTGACGTGAAATTGTTGCAATTCGTTGACCGGCAAATAGATGCGCCCTTTGCGACCATCTTCGCCCACATCGCGAATGATATTCGTGAGCTGAAAGGCGAGTCCGAGTTTTTCAGCGAATTGCAGTGTCTGCGGCTGCGTAACGCCAAAGATACTCGCCGATAAAATACCCACCACGCTTGCGACGTGCCAGCAGTATTGCTTGAGACCGGGATAGTCCAGGTAACGAGTTTGATTCAAATCCATTTCCATACCGTCGATGATCGCCTGCAAGTGTTGACCATCCAGTTTGTAGCTCAGCAGATGGGGTTGCAGGGCACGCGTAACAGGATGCGACGGGTTACCGGCAAGCATTGAAGCAATCTCTTTGCGCCACCACATCAGTTTTGTGCGTGCCACCGCTTCGTCGGTGCAGTCATCGACGGTGTCGTCAACCTCCCGGCAAAATGCATAGAGAGCAGTAATTGCACGACGCCGTTCAGCGGGTAAAAATAGAAAGCTGTAATAAAAACTTGATCCGCTCTGGGCGGCTTTTTGCTGGCAGTAGTCGTCAGGAGACATGAAGGATCTTTTGTATTCTTGTTTCAGGGCAACCGAAGTTGTCGTAGTTATGTAGTCTTATTTAAAGCAGAATGTAAAATGTGGTGTGCAAAGTCGCTATGCTATCCGAGTGTGCAGAGCAGGACAAACGGAATGCGCTCAAAAAACTGTTATTTAAAACCGTTAATCGCCTTCAAGAATTTTCTATAACGAAAAATTGTTAAGGCTAACGCTATAAAGAAAGATATATAAACAAATATCTATCTATAAATAAATACTATAAAGCGAAGTCTATGTGACTACACTGGTAAAAATGATGGCGATAAGTGTTAGCAATTTAGCGCATACGAATCGCCCGCACCGCCAAAATACACCAATCGAACTTGCCCAACTTTGGGCGACGCCGAAAAACATCGTAGTCAACTTTTTCCAACAGCTCCAGAATTCGCAGTCCTCCCTGGACGACAAGGCGCAGTTCCCAGCCGATTCGCCCTGGAAGTCGCAAGGCGAGTGGTGCGGCGTCCAGCATCATTTTCCTTACCCGGAAGACTTCGAATTGCATCAAATCTCGCCAAGCCTGGTTGTCGCTGGCTGTGTCAATCTGAGCCTCGCTAACGCCGAAGCGGCGTAAATCTTCTAGCGGTAAATAAATGCGCTGCTTATCCCAGTCAATGGCGACGTCTTGCCAAAAGTTAATCAGTTGCAAAGCCGAGCAAACCGCATCCGAGTCGCGCATGTTTTGTGCCGTCGCAGCGCCGTATAGATGCAACATCAGACATCCGACCGGATTGGCGGAGCGTCGGCAATAATCGCTTAAATCTTCAAAATTGGCATATCGCGAGGTCACGACGTCTTGTTTAAATGCTGATAATAATGCGCGGAAGGGCGCTATCGGTAGCGCGTATTCTTTGATTATTATGTGCAATGACGCAAATAAAGCGCTTTCGGCTGGCTTTCTTTGTTCGATCCGATCCAGTGCTGCTTCATAATCGTTTAATGCGGATAGTCTTTCCTCCGCGCTGGCATCACCTTCATCAGCAATATCGTCGGCGCTGCGAGCGAACGCATAAATGGCTTGTACTGCCGGCCGTAACTGCGCAGGCAGTAAAAAAGATGCCACGGGAAAGTTTTCATAATGATTAGCGGTCATAAGCGGTCAAAAGAGCGGTCATATTGATGCGTATGGAAAGATTTGAAAAGCCAGCTAGTCAAGGGCGGTGTTGGCGAGTAAGCAACATCAGTTTGACAAGATTGATAATAAGAAAGCCATTCAGCGCCAAGCGTTTTCTTGTCGAAAGCAAAAGTACTGCGGCGCGACTTCTTTTGCTGCTTAAGGCAAACATTTTTCAGTTTCGAATAGTAAAGTAAAAACCTGCCATCTCGAACAAATTCATGGCTGATCTCGTCAATTCTTGTTTCAGCGAGATGTAACTTAATCCGGTGAGCATACTGAATTGGTCGTCTAAGGCGACTTAATCTCAAAGAAATCGCGCTGCGCGACAAAATATAGCGATGGCTCTATAATTGAGTAGCGCTTATGGCTGGTCTTTGTTAGAATGCGGCCTCTTGAAGCGGATATGGCGAAATTGGTAGACGCACTAGATTTAGGTTCTAGCGTTGTAAGACGTGGGGGTTCAAGTCCCTCTATCCGCACCAAAAGCAGCATTAAAAATAATCGTAGCGACCTCGATTAATAGTTGTAACCCTCGGTTATAAGTAATTAATTAAGTTGTACGATGTCAGAATGGCCCTCTTATGAGGGCTTTTTTGTGCCTGTTTATATTATTTATGACAGGTTATTTTTATTCTTTCTCTTTTGTTTTTTGACTTCTTATCTGAATTTGTCGGGTTTTTTTGCTGGCCTTTTTGCGCGATAATGATAGGGCGGCAAAAATGGCGGGTTATGTTCCTATAGACATCGTGCGAACGTTTTCCGAATATTGGCTTGTAAAACCGTTTCGCAGATAAATTACGATCCTTCACACCCGATTTTTGGTGGAAATTTTACTTTGAAGTTTAAATTGGATTTTTTGTATTCACTTCTTTTAACGGATGGATATGCCTACTAAATCCTCAAAATCCTTGATTGCCGCGTTAGCAATTGCGGCGCTCGGTCTCGGTTTAGCAAATACTTCACATGCAGAAGCCGAACAGGTGGGTGAGGTCAGCACTGCTTTTCGTTGGCTTGGACATAACGATCGAGTGGTAGTTGAGGCTTACGATGACCCTAAAGTAGAAGGCGTCACATGCTATGTGTCACGCGCACGAACTGGTGGCGTGAAAGGCACAGTTGGCTTGGCCGAAGACCGTGCTGAAGCATCAATCGCCTGCCGCCAGGTAGCAACAAGCGTGCGCTTTGTTGGCAAGTTACCGCTGCAAGAGGATGTATTTACGGAACGGATGTCGATTTTGTTTAAGCGCCTGCATATCGTACGAATGGTCGATCCGAAGCGCAATACATTGATCTATTTGACATACTCGGATAAATTAGTGGATGGCAGTCCTCAAAATGGTGTTACCGCCGTGCCGGTCCCATCGGCCATGCCGATACCGGTAAAGTAGTGGGCGGTGTTTAGCTATAGGCTATGCGATAGGCTGTAAAGAGAGTTGCCGCGTAGGATGCTAGTGTAATGACAGAACAATGACCGGGTAGTGACCGGTTTTGGCGCAAGGAACCGTTTTACGTATAGAATATCGGACTTTAGCGTGCCGAGAACCACGTATAAATGGCAACATTTAGCCGTTTAAGTGATGGAAAGCATTGTTTTTAGATGTTTTTGGTCATTTGGTTAACTCAGGTCACACATATAAAACAAAGAATTTCTAATTTTTGGACGATTCACATGGCAATTGCAGTCGAAACTCTAAACAAACTTGAACGTCGTCTCACCATAACTATTCCTATGGTCGAAGTTCAAACCGAAGTTGAAAAGCGTCTTAAAGTGCGTGCACGCACCGCCAAGGCACCGGGTTTTCGTCCTGGTAAAGTGCCGATGAAAATGGTTGCCGCGCAATATGGTTTTCAGGTCGAAAATGAAGTGCTGAACGACAAAGTCGGCCGCGCTTTTAACGACGCTGCAACTGAAAATAATTTGCGCGTTGCCGGCTTCCCAAACATCGAGCCTAAGAACAGCGAAGGTGTACCTGAAGGCGTTATCGCTTTTGAGGCAACTTTTGAAGTCTATCCCGAAGTCAAAATCGGTGATTTGAGCGGTGTTGAAGTCGAAAAGACTAAAGCTGAAGTCAGCGACGCCGAAATCGACAAGACTATCAATATCTTGCGTAAGCAGCGCGTGCATTACCACGTTAAAGGTGAGCAAGGCGAGCACGGCGATGGTGGCAGTGATCTGGCAGCGCAAAACGAAAATCGCGTAACAGTCGATTTCGTCGGTAAGATCGACGGCGTTGAGTTTGCCGGTGGAAAAGCGGATGACTACGCATTTGTGTTAGGCGAAGGTCGAATGTTGCCAGAATTTGAAGCCGCTACTATCGGCCTTAAAGTTGGCGAAGCAAAGACTTTTGAATTGGCTTTTCCTGCCGATTATCACGGTAAAGACGTTGCTGGAAAAACTGCAGAATTCACTATCACGCTGAAGAAACTGGAATGGGCGCACCTACCGGAAGTCGATACAGATTTCGCTAAATCGCTGGGCATGGAAGATGGCGATCTGACAAAAATGCGTGCAGATATCAAGCTCAACCTGGAGCGTGAAGTTGGTGCTCGCGTTAAAGCGAAGAATAAAGACAGCGTGATGGACGCGTTGATCAAAGTCAGTGAACTGGACGTACCGAAGTCATTGATCGATCAAGACGTTCAACGATTGGTTGAAATGACCCGTCAAGACATGTCGCAACGCGGTATGGACACTAAGAACATGCCGTTTCCTCCTGAGCTGTTCGCGGCCCAGGCTGAGCGTCGCGTGCGTCTGGGCTTGATTCTGGCCGACGTAGTGAAAGAAAACCAATTGCAAGCAAGCGCTGAGCAAGTTAAAGCGCAAGTTGAAGATTTCGCTCAAAGCTACGAAGATCCAAAAGAAGTCCTGAAATATTATTTCAGCGATCGTAGCCGTCTGGCCGAAGTCGAAGCACTTGTATTAGAAGAAAACGTCGTCAATTACGTCTTAAGTAAATCGAAAGTGACTGAAAAATCGGTCCCGTTCGATGAACTGATGGGTAACAACGGACAACAAGCATAATCAAGCCTTGCTAAGCCTAGTGGGCTTTTATGGGCCTGAGCAGAAATAACGCGCTATTCAAAATTCTGCGAAAATAGGGTGGTGTAATCTGAGCAGGCTCTGATTGCGTTTCAATAAGGAAGAATATGACAGGCTTTCATCGTAATTCAGCGCTAGACACTGACATGCTCGGCATGGTGCCTATCGTGGTTGAGCAAAGCGGTCGTGGCGAGCGTTCATACGATATTTATTCACGCCTGCTGCGTGAGCGTGTGATATTTCTGGTTGGACCGGTCAATGATCAGACGGCCAATCTTATCGTTGCACAATTACTTTTCCTCGAGAGCGAAAATCCAGAAAAGGATATTTCTCTTTACATCAATTCGCCTGGTGGATCGGTGTCGGCTGGTATGGCGATTTTCGATACGATGCAATTTATCAAGCCTGACGTCTCGACGTTATGCACTGGTATGGCTGCATCGATGGGTGCCTTTTTGCTGGCCGCTGGTGCCAAAGGCAAGCGTTTTTCGTTGCCTAATTCCCGTATTATGATTCATCAACCTTTGGGTGGCGCTCAGGGGCAAGCATCAGATATCGAAATTCAGGCGCGGGAAATTCTGTATTTACGCGAACGTCTGAACGGTATTCTGGCTGAAAAAACCGGCAGAACCATTGAGCAAATTGGTAAAGATACTGATCGTGACAATTTTATGTCGTCAGATGCCGCAGTAGAATATGGTCTGATTGATAAAGTTCTTACGACGCGCGCCTGATAGTTGGGCGTGATACAAAGCGCCCGAACCCCATTGGGTCGGGCGTTTTTTTCTTTCTGATGTGATTTATCCCTTTAAGAAAAAATGGCGTGACTGTCATTTAAATTGGTCTGTGCCGTGACGAGGCGGTGTTTCGCAGGTAATATCAATTTAATGTCACGTGGACGCCGAGTTATAGCTGAGCTATAGCCTATTTATAGCTAATTTAGTCGTAGTCTGACACCGCTATTACCTCGCGGACAACCTTTACTGATGATCGCTTAAACATTGCCCTATGTCTGATAAAAAAACTTCCAGCGGCGAAAAACTGCTTTATTGTTCCTTCTGCGGGAAAAGCCAGCACGAGGTAAAAAAACTCATTGCGGGACCATCGGTCTTCGTGTGCGACGAGTGTATTGACCTATGTAATGACATTATTCGTGACGAGGCATCAAGCGTCGAAACGTTGGATGGTCAGAAGTCAGAACTGCCGATTCCTCAAGAAATCTGCGATTTGCTCGACCAATACGTGATCGGTCAGGAAACCGCCAAGCGGATTCTGGCGGTCGCGGTGTACAACCATTACAAACGCCTTAAGCATCTGGGCAAAAAAGACGATATCGAGCTGGCAAAAAGTAATATTTTGCTAGTGGGACCGACTGGTTCCGGAAAGACTTTGCTGGCACAAACATTGGCGCGTACATTAAATGTACCGTTTGTGATTGCTGACGCAACGACGCTAACCGAAGCTGGTTATGTCGGCGAAGATGTTGAAAATATCATTCAAAAATTGCTGCAAAATTGCAATTATGAGGTTGAAAAAGCGCAAAAGGGTATCGTCTATATCGATGAAATCGATAAGATTACCCGTAAGTCGGATAACCCATCAATTACGCGTGACGTCTCCGGCGAGGGCGTCCAACAAGCCTTGTTGAAGCTGATTGAAGGTACGATGGCTTCGGTCCCTCCGCAGGGCGGACGCAAGCATCCAAATCAAGACTTTGTTCAAGTTGATACAACAAATATTCTGTTTATTTGCGGTGGGGCTTTTGACGGCCTGACCAAAATTATTTCAGAACGGTCTGAAAAGAGCGGCATTGGTTTTTCGGCAAATGTAAAGAGTCAGACTCAGCGCACGTCGAGCGAAGTATTACTCGACGCTGAGCCAGAAGACTTGACACGTTTCGGACTTATTCCTGAACTTGTTGGTCGTTTGCCAGTTATCGCGACTTTGACGGAGCTTAATGAGGCGGCCTTAATTCAGATTTTGGTTGAGCCGAAGAATGCATTGATCAAGCAATATGCGAAGCTGTTGCAAATGGAGGGTGCCGAACTGGATATCCGGCCAGCTGCACTTCAAGCGATAGCTAAGAAGGCTTTGGCACGCAAAACTGGTGCTCGAGGCTTACGGTCGATTCTGGAGCACGCGCTGCTTGATGTGATGTATGACTTGCCAAGTCATAAGAATGTGTCAAAAGTCGTGATAGATGAAAATAGCATCACACACGGCGCCAAACCGTTGATGATTTACCATGATCAGCCGAAGGTTTCTGGCGCAAAGTCATAAATTTGTAAATCTAAGTAAAAAACGGGCAAAAAACCCCGTTTTTTTACCAAAAGAAGTACAATTTCTACATAGAAAATATTTGGCTTCAATCGTAAAGCCACCCGAAGGTAACTTCGCGTGTGGCTTTTTTATTGCCTCACGCAAATAGTATGAAGATTTTTTGTTTCAACTAGGGCTTGTGTTTAGGCTACTCGTGCCAACATCAATAATAAGTTTCTTTGATAGGGCTCGCCATGACAACTTCTACAGTTACTGAACAAACCCGGTTGCCGCTATTGCCCTTACGGGATGTAGTGGTATTCCCGCATATGGTGATTCCTCTGTTTGTCGGTCGCCCAAAATCCATAAAGGCGCTTGAGGCCGCAATGGAACAGGGCAAGAGCATCATGTTGGCAGCTCAAAAGGCTGCCGCAAAAGATGAACCGTCGGCTGACGATATTTATGAAATTGGTTGCGTCGCCAATATTTTGCAGATGTTGAAACTTCCCGATGGCACCGTCAAGGTGTTAGTGGAAGGTGCGCAACGCGCACGCATTCATCGCATTAGTGAACTCGATACCCATTTCGTTGCGGATCTGACGCCAGTTGAATCGGAGTCGGGCGATGAAGCTGAGGTCGAGGCGATGCGCCGCGCCATCGTCCAGCAGTTCGATCAGTACGTAAAACTGAATAAAAAAATCCCGCCAGAAATTTTGACTTCACTGGCAGGAATAGATGATGCCGGTCGTTTGGCAGATACTATCGCCGCGCACTTGCCGCTTAAGCTTGAACAAAAGCAAGTCATTCTGGAAATTTTCAATGTCGGTAAACGCTACGAACATTTGTTAGGACAGCTCGAAGGTGAATTGGATATCCTTCAGGTTGAAAAGCGGATTCGTGGACGTGTGAAACGTCAGATGGAAAAATCGCAACGTGAGTACTATTTGAATGAGCAAGTAAAAGCTATTCAAAAAGAACTTGGTGAAGGCGAAGAAGGTGCTGATCTGGAGGAACTGGAAAAGAAAATAGTTTCTGCCAAGATGCCGAAAGAAGCACTGGAAAAAGCCCAGAGCGAACTGAAAAAATTGAAGCTAATGTCGCCAATGTCGGCCGAAGCAACAGTCGTGCGTAACTATATTGATACGCTGGTTGGTTTGCCTTGGAAGAAAAAATCCAAGGTCAACAACGAGTTGGGTAATGCCGAAAAAGTACTGGAAGGCGATCACTATGGCCTGGATAAGGTCAAAGAACGTATTCTGGAATACCTCGCCGTGCAGCAACGCGTTGACAAACTAAAAGCCCCTATTTTATGTTTTGTAGGTCCTCCTGGCGTTGGTAAAACTTCGTTGGGTCAATCAATCGCTCGTGCGACTAATCGTAAATTTGTGCGTATGGCGCTGGGCGGTGTGCGTGACGAGGCTGAAATTCGCGGTCATCGCCGGACTTATATTGGTTCGATGCCTGGCAAGATTTTGCAAAGTCTGGCAAAGGTTGGCGTGCGTAATCCTTTATTCTTGCTTGATGAAATTGACAAGCTTGGTATGGACTTCCGCGGCGATCCATCGTCGGCATTGCTTGAAGTACTGGATCCTGAACAGAATCATACGTTTTCGGATCACTACATCGAAGTCGATTTTGATTTGTCGGATGTGATGTTTGTCGCGACATCGAACTCATTCAACATTCCACCGGCATTGCTGGATAGGATGGAGGTGATTCGTTTGTCGGGATATACCGAGGATGAAAAAGCTAACATTGCATTGCGCTACTTGCTGCCTAAACAAATCAAGAATAATGGCTTGAAGATCGATGAAATTAGCGTCGCTGAAAGCGCTATTCGCGACATCATCCGTTATTACACAAGAGAGGCAGGCGTCCGCTCTCTGGAACGTGAAATCTCCAAGATTTGCCGTAAGGTAGTGAAACTTCTGCTGCTGAAAAAGCAGGAGAAAAAAGTTGCCATCACATCAAAAAATATCGACAAATTCCTCGGAGTTCGTCGCTACGATTTTGGTGTTGCGGAAAAAGAAAATCAGGTTGGTCAAGTTGTTGGATTGGCATGGACTGAAGTCGGTGGTGAATTGCTGACGATTGAAGCGGTGGCGATGCAAGGCAAGGGCGCGATCATCCGCACCGGCACACTCGGTGACGTAATGAAAGAGTCCATTGAGGCCGCTCGTACGGTCGTGCGCAGTCGGGCCAAGAAGCTCGGTATCAAGAACGAGGCGTTCGAGAAAACCGATATTCATATTCACGTGCCTGAAGGTGCAACACCGAAAGACGGACCTTCCGCAGGTATTGGGATGGCTACCGCTCTGGTATCGATCTTTACCGGAATTCCGGTGCGGGCTGATGTTGCAATGACTGGTGAGATTACGTTGCGTGGTGAGGTATTGCCAATCGGTGGTTTGAAAGAAAAGTTGTTGGCAGCGCATCGTGGCGGCATCAAGACGGTATTGATTCCAGAGCAAAACGTTAAGGATCTTGCAGAAATCCCTGACAATATAAAAAATAAGTTGGAAATAGTACCGGTGCGCTGGTTTGATAAAGTACTGGAAGTCGCTCTGGAGCGTCAACCGGTGCCACTCGCTGAGGACGAGTCAGTAGTTGATGCTGCCGTCGCCAAAGCTGGTGAAAAGACCGATACGACAGTAGTTAAACATTAATTTGCAATTAGTCTCGTCAAAAGCCAGATAACGAAAGTGGAGAATGAGTGGTAGTTAAGCTTTCGTTGCTGGTCTTTTGGGTGATTGGTAAAGTGATTAATGGTCAGAAAAAACGCTCATCAGAGCGTTTTTTTTTGCCAAAAATTGTAACCTTTTTTAGGTTGTCAGTGACTCTTATGGGAAGTGTTAAGCTTTGTGCGTTAAGCGGTAAGGTTGGGCAAACTGCTTGACATGCCGCTTGCACGCTTGTTTAATATGCAGGGTGGTGTCTTCATTTATAAGACGATATTTGGTCCTGGCAAAAGCTTCGACTAAAAAAATCTCATTCCGAATTTAAACCTTTTGAGGGGGACTTAATTGAACAAAACTGATCTAATCGAGCATATTGCTACATCGGCAGAAATTTCAAAAGCCGCATCGTCACGCGCTGTGGATGCATTGATCGGCGCAGTTAAAGCGACTCTCAAAAAGAATGGCACTGTTACGTTAGTCGGATTTGGTACTTTTTCAGTTGGCAAACGTGCGGCACGGAGCGGGCGAAATCCGCGTACCGGAGAGGCGATTAAAATTAAGGCTGCCAAAGTTCCTAAATTTAAGCCTGGCAAAGCGTTGAAAGATGCTGTAAACTAATGTTCTTTGGCGTGGTGACATACGTCAAATGTTTGACTAGCTTGGCCCTCAGTTTTAAATCACAAGTGGTTTGAATATGAAGCGTAGGGTGCTTAGCTCAGTTGGTAGAGCGGCGCCCTTACAAGGCGTAGGTCGGGAGTTCGAGCCTCTCAGCACCCACCAATATAGTCAGACAAAAATAGTTGTATTCAACTTTGGAGAATTTTTTCCAACAGGTAGTTTTAGGAGTGGTAGTTCAGCTGGTTAGAATACCGGCCTGTCACGCCGGGGGTCGCGGGTTCGAGTCCCGTCCACTCCGCCAGAATTAAAAAGGCGAACGAGAGTTCGCCTTTTTTCGTATCTGCTAGTCATTTTAGCAACTTGTCTTTGATTGGCTGACTATGTTTGAGTTTATTCGCTCCCATCAACGCCTGATGCAGTTCATGCTTCTGCTGTTGATTATTCCTTCCTTCGCGCTTGTTGGTCTGCAGAGCTATACAAGCTTTGGCGACAGTGCTAATGCCGTGGCAAAAGTGGCTGGCCAATCAATTACGCAGCAAGAGCTTGATGCGGCCCAACGGCAGCAAATGGATCGCATGCGACAAATGTTCGGCGCGCAATTCGATGCCAAAATGTTTGATACGCCACAAGCCAAGCAAGGTGTTTTGGAGAATCTGATTGCGCAACGTGCACAGTTGGCTGCGGTAGCCCGGGAGCACCTGATGGTGTCCGACCTGACGCTGCAACAAACACTACTGGGCATTCCAGAATTGCACGGTGCTGACGGCAAGTTTGACAACGAGAAATATCGCTCGCTGTTGGCTGCGCAAGGGACGGTGCCGAAAATGTATGAAGCGGGGCTTCGTCAGGATTTGGCGTTGCAACAGTTGGCTGGCGCAATTGAGTCCACTGCATTCGCTCCAAAGTCGCTGGCGTTACGGTTCTCCAATATAAGCGATCAAGAGCGTGACACGCAAGAGTTGTTATTTAAGACTGCAGATTATGCCTCGCAGGTCAAAGTAACCGATGAGATGCTGAAGGCTTATTACGACAAGAATGGTCAACAGTTTGAAATTCCTGAACAAGTGAAAGCGGAATATATTGTCCTGGATAGCGCTGCCGTAGCGGCGCAAGTGACAGTTAATGACGCAGATGTAAAATCGTATTACGAGCAAAATCTGGCGCGCTATTCGACGCAAGAGCAGCGTCGTGCGAGTCATATTTTGATTACAACTAACAAAGACGCTTCTGCTGCGGATAAAGCGGTTGCTAAAACAAAAGCTGAAAGCCTGCTGGCCCAATTGCGTAAGGATCCTGCAGAATTCGCTAAGCTGGCAAAAGAAAATTCTCAAGATACTGCTTCTGCGGAACATGGTGGAGATTTGGGTTATTTCGGTGACGGTATGATGGTCAAGCCATTTTCAGATGCTGCGTTGAAACTCAAACAAGGTGAGATTAGTAATGTTGTTGAGTCTGATTTTGGCTATCACATCATTCAGTTGACGGGCATTAAGCCAGCCGAAGTGAAACCGTTGGCGCAAGTCAAGGACGAGATATCCGCTGAAATTAAAAAACAACTGGCAACCAAGAAATTTGCAGAGATGGCAGATGCGTTTAATGACACTGTCTATGAGCAGGCAAATAGCTTGCAGCCTGCTGCTGATAAATTAAAATTGTCGATCCAGACTGTGTCGAATGTGGGCCGTCATCCGAATCCGGCACTTGCACCAACAGTGCTGTACAACAATGAGAAATTTCTCACAGCCTTGTTTGCAGACGGTTCTGTAAAAAATAAGCGTAATACTGCTGCGATTGAAGTTGCGCCAAGCACGCTGATCGCTGGACATGTGATCAGCTATAAGCCAGTCACAAAACAAGCGTTTGAAGACGTTAAGGAATTGGTTCGCACTAAGGTCATCCAGGCTGCCGAAGTCGAACTTGCTGAAAAGGCCGGCGCTGCCAAATTTGCGGCTCTGAAGGTAAAAGACGATACGGCCGGATTTGCAGTGGCTAAGACGGTTTCGCGCGCGAATCAGCAAGGTGTTGCTCCCAACGTATTTGATGCAGTAATGAAAGCGGACGTAAGTAAGTTGCCTGCTTTCGTTGGTGTTTCATTACCCGGCCAAGGCTATGCCATCTATCGTATTGGCAAAGTAGCGCAGCCAGCGACGATAGACCAGGCACGTCGACAGTCAGAGCAAAAACAAATTTCGTCCGCATTAGCTCAGCAGGAAATGAGTGCTTACGTTGAAGTGCTGAAGAAAAAGGCTAAGGCAAAGATACTCAAACCTATCGTCGCCAGCGCGCCTGTTGATGATAATTTGGCGTCGAAATAACACTTCGTTTAGTAGACTAATAATATTTAAAAAGCCACTTTCGAGTGGCTTTTTTATTTTGCGTTACCCGTCTTATAACCAGTTCTCTTCCCGCTCCGAAGAGAAGTTGTCAGCCAGTGATCTTATCTTGGGAAGATGCCTTTAAAAACAAATCTCGATCGCCGGCGATTCCAGGAAATCAGCATCGATTATTTTGCTGAGGAGAGCGTTGCTTTCATTAAGGGTTGTAATTTCGGCCAAACGTTGTTCAGGATGGTTAGGTGTGCTTCCGCTGTCGGGTGCATGCGGTCCGCTTGAAACCACTCCGGTTTATTGGCAACGCCTTCCAGCAAAAATGGCACTAAAGGGACTTTAGTCTGCTTGGCTAAGGTTGAATATAGTGCGAAAAATTTGTTTGTATAGTCGGGCCCATAGTTGGGTGGTATGCGCATTCCGATTAGCAGGATTTTTGCATTTACTTTTTGTGCCGCTGCTATCATTGCGAGTAAGTTTGATTCTGTCGCCTTTAATTGAAGGCCGCGTAATGCATCATTTGCACCAAGTTCAATGATCACGATATTGGGGCGCTGCTTCAGCAGTGCTGGTAAGCGGGCGTTGCCACCGCTTGTGGTATCGCCGCTGATACTGGCATTGATCACGTCGATAGGGATGTTTTCAGTCTTAAGGCGTTTTTGTAGAAGTGCCACCCAACCGGTGCCGCGGGCCAAGCCATATTCAGCTGATAGACTGTCACCCAACACCAGAACCGATTTTGATGCAGAATGGTCGCTCGTTGCTGCTGATGCAATGTTTCCTCCACTTGAAGCAAATGCACTGAGCGTGATGATTGCTAAAACGCTGCGTCGTAAGATATTGGATTGCCAGGCAATAAGTTTTAACTGTTTTATTGCCTTATGTTTTAATGCTTGCTCTAAGGCATTGAAGCTATTGATACCGTTGATACTGCTTATACCGCTGATTTCGCGGATGCCGTTAAGTTTTGTCGGTCGATCTGGCGGTAATAATGCTTGCGCGCGCCCGTCCCGAATAACGTTTCCACATTTTTGACTGATAATCCGCATGCCACTATCCTCTTCGATTAATTCATCTGATCTACAAGCTACCATGTCCAGCACCGATTTTTCGATAGTTGCGCAAAACCTGACCAAACGGGTAGCTGACGCTAGTGGAGAACTTGTGATTCTGAATGACATCAATTTTACCGTTCAGGCTGGGACGACGCTGGCAATTGTCGGCGCTTCCGGCTCCGGCAAGTCAACTTTGCTGGGATTGTTGGCTGGTCTTGATACCCCATCAAGTGGAACAGTCCTCATTGATGGCGTAGATATTTTTGCGCTGGATGAGGATGGTCGTGCTGGAGTACGCAAGAAAAAGCTCGGTTTCGTGTTTCAATCCTTTCAATTGTTGACGCATTTGAATGCCTTGGAAAATGTCATGCTGCCATTAGAACTGCATGGCGATCCCAGCGCTAAAGAAAAAGCTGAGATTATGCTCGGGCGCGTTGGATTGGCAAGTCGCTTGCGTCATTACCCAAAATACTTGTCCGGCGGCGAGCAGCAGCGAGTGGCGTTAGCCCGCGCTTTTGTCACAGAACCACCGCTTTTGTTTGCTGACGAACCGACTGGCAGTCTCGATGCCGCTACCGGCGACGCGGTGATACAACTGATGTTTGATCTCAATCAGGAGCGCGGTTCGACTCTGGTGCTTGTCACGCACGACACGTCCATCGCGGTGCAATGTCGGCAAACTATCACGATTGCGGCGGGACGTTTACTGCATCATGGCGACTTTACACCTAGTGACGCCCATATTTTTTAATGCCAGAATAGGAGCATCGTTATCAATATTTGACAATATAAGGAGAAAAATATGGCGGCATGGTTACCCGTAGCAAAGGCTATTCTTCCTTATCTTGGTGACATTATTACAGCCGCCAAGCCAGCTTTTACGAAACGTAAAGGTGGGAGCGAAAGTAGCCAGATAGAGATTTTGCAACAGCAAGTAGCTGAATTGCAAAATGCCTCCTTGCAGAATATTCAAAACGCCAAGGCACTTGCCGAACAATTACAATCATCCATTTCTGCGCTCGAACAGACTTTATCGACAACGCACAACAAGGTGCGACGTGCCAATTGGATTGCCACACTCTCGCTGGCATTGACATTGGTAGCGCTCGGACTGGTGACGATAGTCTTTTTACGTTGACGGTCTTTTACGCTATTAACGTGCCTTCGCCAAGATAGCTTTCCGACGTCGCAGCAAACTAATTTGACAGAATATGACGATATGCATCTGCCAAGTAGCAATCTTCAAATCAAACCTGAAATTGCGTTTGAAATCACAAGGAAGACCGATCAGTGCAAGCCCATAAAAAATCGCGGCGTCGCTTCCTGCTGAGCGGGATAGGTATAGGCGCTGGTGTGACTGCGGCATTTATCCTCGGATGGGGTGTCATGCCGCCGCGACAACGCTTGAATAGTCATCTTCCGATGCGGACAAAGAGTGGTGAGATAGCATTGAACGGCTGGCTCAAGATCGCCCCGGACGGAATGGTTACTGTGGCAATAGCACGCTGTGAAATGGGCCAAGGAGTCCATACCGCGCTACCAATGCTAATCGCAGAAGAGCTGGATGTGCCACTTAGCATGGTCCGTATAGAGCAAGCGCCGTTGGACCGTATATTTGGTAACGTCGCCCTTTTTTCCGAGATGTTACCTTTTCATCCAGATGATGATGGGTTATTAAAACTCAGTGCGCAATGGCTGATGACTAAAGTTGGTAGTGAAATGGGTATCGTCTTGACCGGTGGCTCAAGCAGCGTGCGGGATGCATGGCAACCGATGCGCGAGGCTGGTGCGACTGCGCGTGCCATGTTGATACAGGCGGCAGCACAAGAATGGCAGGTAGCATCCACCGAGTGCACTACCGCCGACGGGGTGGTGAGTCATGCTAATGGACGGCGTGCCAGTTATGGCAGTCTGGCAGCGAGGGCTGCTGCGATGACGCCGAGCAATGTATCGCTCAAGCGTGTGGAGGATTTTACATTAATCGGGCAGCCTCAGGCGCGGCGCGATACCGCTTGCAAGATCAACGGAAAGGCGATTTTTGGGATTGACGCTCGACCACCTGATTTGCTATTTGCAGCAGTCAAGATGGCGCCCGTGATCGGAGCGCGACTGCGACAATTTGACGCGTCGGAAACGTTGCGCACACCAGGCGTGATTAAAACGGTCGATTTTTCATCAGTAATTCTTCCTCACTTTGGGGCCGCAGCCGGTGTTGCCGTTATCGCAAAAACTTTTTGGCAAGCAAAACAGGGTGCGGAAAAATTGCGGCTTACCTGGGACGACGCTGAGAATCGGGTACTGTCCACTGCCGCCATTTTTCGGGAATTAAGAGAAAAATTAGCCACAGAATCAGGACATATCTATCACCGTACCGGTGGCCTGATTTCTGACACAAATAGAGAAGCGGCGTTGCATACGGTGGAGGCGATGTACTCTGCACCCTTCCTTGCGCACGCAACAATGGAGCCAGTCAACTGCACGGCGCAGGTCAAAGATGGCACAGTCAATTTGTGGGTGTCGACTCAAGTGCCGAGCATGGCGGTCGCTAGTGCCGCTAAGCTCGCAGGTGTCAAGATCGAGGATGTGACCATCACCGAACTGTATTTGGGAGGTGGTTTTGGGCGGCGTCTGGAAATTGACATGATTGTGCAGGCGGTCGCGATTGCGAAGCAGGCCGATGGTAAACCTGTGCAAATGATCTGGACGCGCGAAGATGACATGACGCATGATGTTTATCGGCCTGCCGCAGTCGCCCATTTTTCGGCGGCGCTCGATACTACAGGCCAGATACTTTGGTATAAAAATAAATCTGCCAGCGGCTCTGTCACGCAGCAGTTTGTACGTCGCAATTTGGGATTTCCTTTGATCGGGCCGGATAGGGCGGCGGCAGAAGGAGAGTTCGATATGCAATATGAAATTCCGCATCAGGAGATCGCGCATGTCATTGTTCCCAGCGCCGTCCCGTTAGGAAATTGGCGTTCGGTCGGGCACTCACATAACGCTTTTTTTAAAGAGAGTTTTATTGATGAGTTGGCGTATGCAGCGGCTGTTCATCCCGCACAGTTTCGACTAAATCTATTAAAAACTCATCCGCGTCATCGTGCTGTTCTGGAAGTGGCTTTGGTACGGGCGGGTCAACCGGTCGCTGGTCGTGCTCACGGTATCGCGTTACATCAGTCATTTGGGAGTATCGTGGCGCAGGTGGCTGAAATTTCGATTGAGAATGATCAGATACCAAATATTAAAGTGCATAAAGTAGTGTGCGTAATCGATTGTGGTCTCGCGGTGAATACCAATATTATCGTCCAGCAGATGGAGTCGGCTGTCGTCTTTGGTTTGAGTGCGGCGCTACTCGGCGAGGTGACAATAAAGAATGGCGAAGTGGTACAGCAAAATTTCAATGATTACGCGGTCTTGCGAATACATCAGGTGCCAGTGATTGAAACGGTGATTATGCCTAGCCTTGAAGCGCCGCAAGGTGTTGGTGAGCCGGGAGTGCCACCCATCGCGCCTGCCGTAGCGAATGCAGTATTTGCGTTAACCGGTAAGCGTCTGCGTGATTTGCCGTTGCGGCTAAGCGTTTAATGAATGATTTGGTTTTTTGCTTAAAAGTCAGCTCATGGAGCCCCATTTGGTATTGGTAACATTTTTGACGTACCTGATGATAAAAAAATGCACGCACAGGTAGATAGTTAGATTGAGTAAACACCAGATTTAGATGACTTAAAATGTAGTAAATCTCATAAAGGATGCATAAAAATATGGATCGCCTACAGTCAATGCGGGTATTTTCAAAAGTGGTGGAGCAGGGTAGTTTTGTTGGCGCGGCCAAAGTTATGGAGCTGTCCAATGCGGTCGTTACCCGTCACGTTGCTGATTTGGAAAACCATCTCGGCACGCGTTTATTGAATCGATCAACACGTCGAATGTCATTGACCGAAACCGGGCAAGCTTATTTGGAGCGCGTACGCAGCATACTTGCCGAGATAGACGAAGCTGATGCGGTTGCTTCAGCAGTATCCAAAAGGCCTGCAGGAACCTTAAATATCTATTCTCAAATTAGCTTTGGGCAATTGCAATTAACCCGCTTATTACCCAAATATTCTATGCAATACCCAGATGTCGCGCTTGACGTCACAATGTCGGATCGTACGGTCGATTTGGTCGAAGAAGGTTTCGATGTTGGTATTTTTACGGTATTTCAGAAGTTCGACGTCAGCATGGTAGCCCGCCAATTGGGGATTGCCGAAGTATTGTTATGTGCTTCGCCCGATTATCTGCGCAAACACGGTAGTCCTCAACTACCCGAAGATCTTCAGCACCATGCGTGCCTCAATTTCTCTTTAGAGCATCTCCGCCATCATTGGAGTTTCCACTCGCCAGATGGGGTCTCGACTGTACCGATTACGAGCAAGGTGATGTCGAATAATGCTGACTTGTTGCGTCATTGCGCTCTTGCCGGAATGGGAATTGCGATGCGCAGTTCGTATTCGCTCGGCGATGATCTGCGAACAGGGAGTCTGGTACGGGTCCTGGCGGATCATCCCATCAGCAAGGTTTCGGTGCAATTGGTGTATCCGAGTAGACGGTTATTGTCAGCAAAAGTCCGCAGTTTTGTTGACTTTATGATGGCTGAATTTCCGTATCCAGATCGCGATCCCTGGTTGGCGGGGTAATATTGTTTTAGGACGCGCTCAAAATTAGCGGCAGGATTTATTAGGCTTAATGGTTCGATGCTAAACGGGACTCAAAAATTTCCTGTTTCGAGGGCCATAACCGCATATTTTGATATTTACACCATCTGAAACCTAAGTTAAGGCGCTGACGCGATAGTCCGCAACGAGCTTAGGAGAGGTTTTTTTTTGCAACAGCGTTTTGAAGCCGTAATACCAAATTGCCATTGCTTTGCCAATGACGTCGTTCGGCGGTGCTGTGAGCTTCAGCGGCCAGATCGGCTGGTGATTTTTTATGTTGCGCCAAGAATATACGTTCAGCTAACCGCAGGTCGAGTTCGACGGGACCAAGAAATGTGACGACTTGACCACGCTGAATCAGCAATGTCGGAAAATCATCCACGTCAAGATCATCCATAAGATCGGCTTGATCCTCAATATCAATCCAAACAAATCGCGTATCAGGGTGGCGGTGCGCCAATGCCGTAAAGTTTATTTGATATTCACGACAACTCCCACACCATGCAGCGCAAAGGCAAGCGACCACCCAGCCGTCATCAGCCAGAATCTGAGCAAGTTGGGGGCGATTTTCGTTATCAATAATCAGGACAGGCATTACTCTATTTTACCGTGACTAGACTTTTCTTGGGGTGTTCAAAACGGCTTCTGAGGCGTAAGAGTGGTGTACAGGCAAAATTTATTCAATGTCGCGATGAGAACCATCGATTGAAACTGCGCTGGATCGGTCTGGCGCGGTAAAATAGTGGCTATGCCGATTATTCTAGCCATCGAAACTTCAACCGAACTTGCCTCCGCTGCGCTACTGCGCGATGGTCAGGTATTTAGCCGTGAATCCGCCGGCGTTCAAACCCATTCCCACACCATTTTACCCATGGTACAAAGCCTGCTGGCTGAAGCCGGTATCAGCCTGGCGCAATGTGATGCGCTGGCATTCGGTATCGGCCCCGGTTCGTTTACCGGGGTTCGGACTGCTTGCGGTATTGTTCAGGGGCTGGCGTTTGGCGCTGCCCTGCCGGTATTGCCGATAGTCACTTTGGCCGCCATGGCGCAAGCTTGTCAGGAGGCAGTTGGTGCCAATGAAGTGCTGAGTATTCTGGATGCCCGCATGGGCGAGGTTTACTGGGCACAGTATCGCTATACCAATGATGCATGGGAGATTGTTGTTGAGCCAACGCTTTCCGCACCCGCACACGTATTACCGTTAGATACGTTGGTGCTAAATACGCCATCGGCACTACTGGCGTGTGGCAATGGATTGTCGGCTTACGCCGAACTGTTTGCTGCGGCCCCATTTGCCGCAAATGCACAGCCTGGACTCATGCCACATGCGCGGCAAATCGCACGGCTTGGTTTAAAGGCATTTGAACAAGGTCTAGGTCTGCCAGCGGTTGAGGCACAGCCGCTTTATCTTCGCAATAAAGTGGCTTTTACTACAGCAGAACGCGCTGCCAAGGTGGCAGTATGAGTGCGAGCCTGGGACCAATAAGTAACGATAAAAGTAACGATAAAAGTAACGATACTTTACTATCGCCATTTTCTTTCATGCCCATGTCAATTGATGACTTGGAGGAAGTGGTCGAAATCGAAAATCGGGTGTATTCGCATCCATGGACGCATGGTAATTTTGTTGATTCCATCGCGCATGGTTATCAATGCTGGACACTACGCGATGCCAATCAAGAATTGCTTGGCTATTTTTTTATGATGTACGTTGTGGATGAAGCACATTTATTAAACATCAGTGTCCACGCCAATTATCAGGGGCGTGGTATTGGTATGCAGTTACTTGATAAGGTCGCGCTGCTGGCACGAGAACACGCTATGGCGTCAGTGCTTCTGGAAGTGCGACCATCCAATCCCCGCGCTATCGTCATTTATCAGCGCTTTGGTTTCATCGAGATTGGCCGGCGGCCATCGTATTATCCCGCTGCTGGTAATCAACGTGAAGACGCCATCGTCATGAGGTTGCCGTTATGAATACCTCGACGCGGCGTGCTATTTTTCTTGACGAGTGCGGTGTCGGTCCTTTGTGGGTGCGACGTCACGCTGAGATTGTGCAACTGGTAACCCAGCCAGAGGTCTTGATAGCCGAGATTGCGAATGCTCCTGTTGGTACAATAGTTGCTCTGGCGCCTGCGATCCTAAAGGCGGAATTTGTTGATAATGTTGCTATAATATTAACTCCAGCGCTTGCGCTGCCAGCAGCGCAAGCGCCTGGTGCCCAAGCTGAAGCAGACGATTTAATGTCAGCCTGGGAAGAGACATCGTTGCCGATATCTACAGCGCCGACTACATTCGATCCATTGCAGCAAATTCCGCAGAATATTGCGACCGACTCCGACACGGTTCTAGCCGATATCGCTGGAATGGATTGGCGGCAACTTAAGGCTGCAGTGAGTGAATGCACCCGCTGCGGTTTGTGCCACGGTCGTGCGCATACGGTATTTGGTGTCGGTGACGAACGCGCCAAATGGCTATTCATTGGAGAGGGACCGGGTCAGTCCGAAGATCAAGTTGGCGAGCCATTTGTCGGCCCGGCTGGCAAATTGCTCGACAATATGCTTTTAGCGATAGGTGTCAAGCGCGGCGAGAATGCCTACATCGCTAATATCGTCAAATGTCGCCCTACCAATGATGAAGGTCATGACCGATCACCGTCAGCCGAAGAAATCGCCGCATGTCTGCCGCATCTCCAGCGGCAGATTGCGCTTATCGAGCCCACTGTTTTGGTCGCTTTAGGTAAAACAGCGGCGCTGGCACTGTTGGCATTAGATCCGTCAACGCTGGTCGCCTCATTGCGTGGGACGATACATCGTTATGCTGGATTGCCGTTGGTGGTGACTTATCATCCCGCCTATTTATTGCGTAAGCCAGCAGATAAAGCAAAAGTGTGGAGCGATTTGTGCCTCGCGACGACCTGTCATGCACCCGTTCTCGAATAGCCATAGCGCGTCTACAACCTTTCCGCAGGCCTCCTCGGATTATCGGGATGCCTTTCAGGGCCAGTTTCATCAGCGCTGGAACCACCTCAATGATCACCACGTCAGAGCGCTCGCCTGGTTGCTTGATTCTCCCGATTTACTGAATACTCAGGCACCGCAATGGCAGGGCAAGATTGCCCACATTGGAGGCGCGGATGATGGCAATCTTAAAGTAAATCAACGCTGGGCGACATGGCTTGAGGCGCTGGATAGCAAGCCCGAAAAGCTTCAGGTTTTACATGCTTTTATGGATACTCTTTCATCCACGCGGCTGGGACTGTATGCAGAAAAGTTAATGGCATTTTATTTTCAGCAACAAGAAATATTGGTCGCCCATGGGTTGCAGGTCAGAACCGAAAAAGGATCTACCGTCGGTGAATTTGACTTTCTTTTACGGCAGCCATCCGGCTTAGTCCATTGGGAATTTGCTACCAAATTTTATCTGCTGGAAACGGTAGACGGTAATTTAGTGGCCGATGATTTTATTGGCCCTAATCTCACAGATTCGTTAGGCCAAAAAATCCAGAAAATTCTTAGTCGCCAATTGATGTTGTCGCAGAATCCAGTGGCTAAAGCGTATTTAACCGAACCAGTAGTTTCTGCTCTGGCCCTAATCAACGGTTGGCTGTTTTATCAACATGATGGATTCATTGTTCCCACTGGGCTAGGTGTTTCGGCTGGACATTGCCGTGGTTATTGGTGCGCGTGGTCGCAGCTTGTGATTGATGACAACTTTCGTTATCTGATTCTGCCGAAACAACGCTGGTTGGCACCTGCAAAGGCGTCTCTTACAGATACGTTAACTGCTGCTGAGCTAAGTAATGCCCTGTTGTTGCATTTTAATCAGGACAGCGGACCGGTATTACTGGCAACTTTACGGGTCTGCGATAACGAGGGATTAGAGAGCAGAAGGGGATTTATCGTGCCAGACGATTGGGCGACGCGAGCTGCAACGACGCGAAGACTGGCGACGGTGAAGGTTGCACTTAAGTCCTGACTCCGTTGGCATCAAGCTGTTATGAACGATTTGTAAAACCGGAGTAGATGGGTAAACGTCCCACTTCTACAATTCAATCCCTTCACGTACAACTCAATCTATTCAAAGAATCATATTCAGAGAATCAATCAGCGCCTCAATGTTTGTGCTCACCGATCAAAGCCAGCGAATCATGCTCTCGTTGATTGGCAGAATGTTTGCGCATCACCAAAAACATGGTGCCGGATACAAAGACACCAAACATGATGATGACCAGATTGACGTTCAAATCTAGTTTTACCATTACTGCATACAGTACCAACATGGTTAATACTGACAAGTTCTCATTGTAATTTTGTACTGCGATCGAGTGGCCGGCGCTCATCAGGACGTGACCACGATGCTGGAGCAAGGCGTTCATTGGCACTACAAAGTAGCCAGAAAGCGCACCAATCAGCACTAATAACGGATAGGCCACCCAAATTGAGTGAACAAGTGTCATTGACATGACAACCAAGCCCATGACGATGCCCATCGGCATCACGGACAGCGACTTCTTTAGTGGGACAAAGCGGGCGGCCGCCACGGCCCCGATAGCAACGCCTACTGCAACGACGCCTTGTAAAATTGCCGCTTTATCAAGGGGCATATGAAGTGACTTCTCCGCCCATTTCAGCACGATGAATTGCAGCGTGGCACCCGCGCCCCAAAACAACGTGGTGACAGCGAGAGAAATTTGTCCCAGTTTATCTTTCCAGAGCGTGGCATTGCAGCGGGCAAAGTCAGCGACCAGTTTGATTGGATTGCGCTCCTGATGCGGATAACGCACGCCTGTATCCGGAATTTTCAGATTAAAGATGGTGGCTACAATGTAAAGGCCAGCGATCACGCTAAGTGCCGCCTGAGTTGGCGTATTCGGACTCCAGTTAAGGATCGGCACATGCAGCGTCAAAAGTACCGCCGAGACATGCGGATTGACCAGCGCGCCACCCATTACTGTGCCAAGAATGATGGATGAGACCGTTAAACCTTCAATCCAGCCATTTGCGGCTACCAGTTTTTCTGCCGGTAACAATTCGGTCAGAATACCGTATTTAGCAGGGGAATATGCTGCGGCACCGAAGCCCACCATTGCATAGGAAAGTAATGGATGGATGCTGAAAAACATCATCACGCAACCGAAAATTTTGATTAAATTGGTCACGAACATCACGCGCCCTTTGGGCAGTGAATCGGCGAACGCGCCGACAAAAGGCGCTAAAACGACGTAAGACAAGACAAAAAACAATTTGAGTAACGGCGTCATCCAGGTCGGTGACGACATTTCAATCAATAATGCTATCGCCGCTATAAGCAGGGCGTTGTCAGCCAGCGAAGAAAAAAACTGCGCCGCCATGATGGTGTAAAAACCGCGATTCATTCGCATCTTAAAAATGTTGTTCTTAGTGTCCCCGGCATGCTTTATACCATGAAAATATCGCTCGCCCAAGTTTAAGGCAAGCTTGTATTCCAATTTGCTTGTAAAGAACGTTGGTCCAACGTTGGGCCAACATTAATGCACCGATTTGCCCGTCTATTGTTTGACTTTAAGTTATTTCCTTGAATAAAAAATGGAGGATTCGTGTTGCCTTGGCATCCGGTAAAATAGGCAGTCAATCACATTTTCATGAGACAGCCATTCTTATGCCAAGGCCTATTCTTGCCAGCGTTGATATTTCAGCCTTACAACATAATTTGCGCATCGCCAAAGCGCGTGCGCCGCACGCCAAAGTCTGGGCAGTCGTTAAAGCAAATGCCTACGGTCACGGTCTGGAGCGGGGAGTGCGCGCCTTTGCCGAAGCCGACGGACTAGCCTTAATTGAGCCGGATTATGCAGTGCAGCTGCGTGAACTTGGCTGGAAAAAGCCGATATTATTATTGGAAGGATTCTTTGATGCGGATGACCTCGATCTTGTTATCAGCGCAAAACTAGAAACCACCGTCCATTGTGATGAGCAAATTGCATTACTGGAGCATGCATTGCCAAAGCAACAAGTGCCTTACAAGTTATCGATTCATCTTAAAATGAATAGCGGCATGAACCGTCTCGGTTTTGCGCCCGAAGCTTTCCGTGCGGCATACCAACGTCTGCGTGCAATGCCGGAAATTGGCAGCATCACGTTAATGACCCATCTCGCTAATGCCGACGATCCCTTTAACCCCGGACTGCCGTTAGAACAGCAGCTCGCCCGTTTTGAGCGCGGAATTGCCGACCTTCCGGGCGATCATAGTGTGGCCAATTCAGCCGCCGATTTGATGCACCCCGAGTTACGCTCTGATTGGGTTCGGCCCGGCGTCATGTTATACGGCGCAACGCCGGGTGGTGGAACCGCAGAATCGTTCGGTCTGCGCGCTGCGATGACGTTGACTAGCAGGATTATCGGTATGCAGAAAGTTGCCGTCGGAGAAGCGATCGGCTACGGCAGCCGTTTTGTTGCGGACGAACCGATGATTGTAGGTGTCGTTGCCTGCGGTTATGCCGACGGATACCCGCGTCATGCACCAACCGGTACGCCAGTGATCGTGGATGGTGTTCGGACTAGCACCGTCGGACGGGTATCGATGGACATGTTCTCGGTCGATCTCACGAACGTACCGGGTGCGCATGTGGGTAGCGAAGTGGTGCTGTGGGGAAGTGCGCTATCCGTTGATGAGGTCGCACACGCGGCCGGTACTATCGGTTATGAGTTACTCTGCGCTGTTGCACCGCGCGTTCGATTTATCGAGATCTGAAGCGATGGGCGATTGAAGGAGCAATGTAAGGATTGAGGATGACTGTTGATGCACCTGAGTAAGGTTTGTTTTAGCGTGTGTTAATGTTAAATTTAGTTTGTATGCTTACCAGCCCGTGGTGTCAGCAATATTCCTCAATCAGCATCGGCTTTTGGTGACTTAGTTTGTGACTTAGCTGTTTTGTTCTTTATTTCCATCGTTTCACCTCATATTTTCCGAGCCATATTAAATATGTTTTGGAGTGGCCTCAACGAGACCACTGTTATTAAACGTTCCGCTTACCGAACATTATTAAGCGTTGCACCAAGTTGAGATTGTCGCCTTTCTTAGCCATGGTCGCGCTCTGGTTTGTCCCTTTTTTATAGAAACGATTCCGATCCTTATGGCCAAAGCAAAAACCAATTACACCTGCACCGAATGCGGCGGCGTTGCTAACAAATGGACTGGGCAATGTCCAGCCTGCGGACAGTGGAACACGTTGGTCGAAACCATCGTCGAATCCGGCAGCAATCGGTTTTCAATTCAGCATCAAGGCTTGGCACAGACCGCGCCGGTAGTCAGTTTGTCGGATATCGATGCGATTGATATCCCACGTTTTGGCACAGGAATCGAAGAGTTTGATCGCGTGCTGGGCGGCGGTTTGGTGGCTGGCGGCGTAGTATTAATCGGCGGCGATCCCGGTATCGGTAAGTCGACGTTGCTATTGCAGGCGCTGGCAAATCTCTCTCGTGTCAAAAAAGTGCTGTACGTCAGCGGCGAAGAGTCGGGTGCGCAAATTGCCATGCGCGGCAAACGGCTGGCGGTAGACGCCAAAGACCTTAAATTACAGGCAGAAATTCAGTTAGAAAAAATTCTCAGCACCTTGGTTGAGCACAAGCCAGAAGTGGTGGTGATCGATTCGATTCAGACCGTCTACTCCGACGCTCTGTCTTCTGCGCCCGGTTCGGTCGCGCAAGTGCGTGAATGCGCAGCGCAGTTAACCCGCGTTGCCAAGCAGACCGGCATCACCATCATCATGGTCGGTCATGTGACAAAAGAGGGCGCATTAGCGGGACCGCGCGTTTTGGAGCATATCGTCGATACCGTCCTGTATTTCGAGGGCGATACCCATTCCAGCTTCCGTCTGGTGCGCGCTGTCAAAAATCGATTTGGTGCGGTCAATGAGTTAGGTGTTTTTGCAATGACCGAAAAAGGGCTGAAGGGCGTGTCTAATCCTTCCGCATTATTTCTCTCGCAACACGATGTCGCTGTGGCCGGTTCCTGTGTGATGGTCACGCAGGAAGGAACACGCCCTTTGCTTGTTGAAATTCAGGCGCTGGTCGATGCATCGCATGCGCCCAACGCACGTCGTCTGTCGGTCGGTCTTGACCAAAACAGACTCGCCATGTTACTGGCAGTTTTGCATCGTCACGCCGGGATTGCTGCATTTGATCAGGATGTGTTTATCAATGCGGTCGGTGGCGTAAAAATTACTGAACCGGCGGCTGATCTGGCGGTATTGCTGGCGATTAATTCATCCATGCGCAATAAGCCGCTACCGCGTGGTTTAGTTGTCTTTGGTGAAGTTGGACTAGCCGGTGAAATTCGGCCAGCGCCACGGGGGCAGGAACGCTTGCGTGAAGCAGCAAAATTAGGATTTTCGATTGCGGTCATTCCAAAATCGAATGTACCGAAACATAAAATCGAAGGTTTAACCGTGATCGGTGTCGAGCGGATTGACGACGCACTCAATAAAATACGGGATGCGGGAGATTAGGGCCACGTAGCGCTATCGGATATCCATATCAAAAATAATCGCCGACGCGTGATCGTATACAACTAGAGTCTAAGAATAGAATAGCACCGTGCTGAATAGCGTAAAGTGGTGCTATTTTAATGGCTGTACTATTTGTATACATCAGGCTTGTCGCTGAGTAATATTTTTTACTCTATATGAGTGCGCGAGTGTTGCAAGAAGACATCCTACATAATTTTAGCCGTAATGGTTTGCGCATAAGGGACCGAATCCTTAAACGATGGTCGCAAGTCAAGCCGATCATTAAATAATGCAAGCTCTGGATACAGCGTGCGCCACGGCAGTTCCTGAAAGCGTACCGAGAGATAGCCGACAGCCGTACCAACAGCAATGTCGCCAAGTCCAAAATGTTCACCTACTGCGACATTCCGTGAGCCAACAATTTTAGCCATCTCAGCCAAACCACCCTCAATTTTTCGACGCTGACGCGCAAGCCATTCTGGGCTTCCGCCACCTTCACGTGTTTTCTCGAACAGCGTGAGCACAACCGCATCGCATATGCCATCGCATAGCACCTCCAGTTTTCGCGCAATAAGCCGTTCATCGATATCCTGTGGCAGTAGCGGTATTTGAGGATATTTCAACTCCAGATATTCCAGAATATAGCTTGATTCATAGACGCCAGATCCGTCCTCAAGAATCAATACCGGGAGCTTTTCCAATGGATTGTAGCGCGGGGTACTGGTTGTGTCATGCCATGGAATTTCGGTGATCAGTTCGAAAGGTATCTTTTTTTCGGCCAATGCAATGCGTACCTTACGTGCGTATGGACTAGGTGTTGCGCTGATGAGTTTAAACATATGATTTTCCTTAAAATTGATTCCGAATCAGAGTGACTACATTCACTAGCAGTTTCCAAAATTCTGATAATTCATTTTTAAAAACTGCAAAGCCTATCGCCGAATGTCGGTTACCGCACACCCCATACGATCTGCTGCAGATAATTGTCAGCATACGACAAAGGCGATAGACGTTGTTACGAACATTCTCGACTCAACTTGAACCGACGCGCACGCCAATGGCAATCGGGGACGCCGACGTCTTCTGTTACGGTTAATTCTGTTGTAGTTCAATGACTAGTCAATGCATCGACTGCCATCATCGGTTAAGCCGAAATATAGTATACGTATTGCCTAAATGCATCTGCTTCCCTCCGCTTTTGTTGTATTTTGTTGTAACTGGACACATCAGGATCCTTATTGGATTTTTGCATTTTAGTGCACTAGATTTTCTTCGCAGTGCATCAGAAGAATTATGCATATCCCCAATTCTCAATGTCAGAAACTATCGATATTGGTCGGTTTGCTGACATTATTTCCTGAATATAATTATTTCATGAAAGATGGTACTCGGAAGCGATTCGGCGGTCAGGAGCACATCGTGATGCATCCGCGAGGGCAGTCTGCGTCGTTCATATCACGGCACTGCAACCAAACGCGGAACAAGCCCAGCGCATCAATGTCGCGCGCACCTCCTCCTAGTGTATTTGGTCTCGGTATCACTTTACGACTCCAACCAGTTTCAAGCTCCCCCGGAACAAGACTGCAGTGCAATCAGTAGGCGCGGAATGGCTTCTCAATAGAAGCGGACGTGCGCCCCATTCAAAAACACGCTTCTAAAAAAAATAACATGAACAATATTTACCGTCTGGTCTGGAATCGCGCCATTAATCAATGGGTGGTAGCCTGCGAATTTGCCCGCAGTACGCAGCGCGGTGCAAGCTGCACGCGTCGTGCCGGCACTAGTCTGCGTAGCGCCATTCCTATGCTTTCTTTACTGTCTATTTCGCTAGGCCTTGCAGGGATTGTTCAGGCCGCACCATTTGGCGGCCAGATAACGGCGGGAACCGGCACTATAAACCAGGCAGCATCCACCACTACGATTCAGCAATCGAGCCAAAATCTGTCGCTGAACTGGCAAGGCTTTAATGTGGCTGCTAATGAGGCGGTAAATTTTGTTCAGCCGGGAAGTAATTCAATCGCAGTTAATCGGATTCAAAGTTCAACCGGAAGTCAGATACTCGGGCATCTGAATGCCAATGGTCAAGTGTGGTTGATTAACCCGAACGGGATTTTATTCGGTCAGAACGCGCAGGTTAATGTCGGTGGTTTAGTGGCTTCGACTCTAAATGTGTCGGATAACGCCCTTGGATCAAGCAGCGTCAGCTTTAGCGGCTCTGGCACCGGCAGCATAATTAACAAAGGAACGATCACCGCGGCTAGCGGAGGCTATGTCGCGCTGATCGGTAATACTGTCTCGAATCAGGGTGTCATTTCTGCCACGCTAGGAACGGTGGCGCTGGGTGGCGGCAGCGCTGAGACATTGACGTTTAGCGGTGACAAGCTAGTCCATCTGCAAGTTGATCAAAGTACGTTGGATAACCTTGCCGAAAACAAGCAATTGATCCAGGCTGATGGCGGTCAGGTGACTATGACAGCCGGTGCAAAAGACACAGTATTGGCCAGTGTGGTGAACAATACCGGTGTGATTTATGCGCGTACCGTCAACGATCACAACGGTGTCATCACTTTGTTAGGCGGCATGCAGTCTGGCCAGGTCAATGTTGGTGGCACGCTGGATGCCAGCGCACCCAATGGCGGCAATGGTGGTGCTATCGAAACCAGTGCAGCGCAAGTAAGGGTTGCGAACAACGCAATCATCACTGCCAGCGCCAGGCAAGGGCAGGCGGGCACATGGTTAATTGATCCAACTGACTTAACTATCGACGCCAGCGCAGCAACGACGATCGCCAGTACGTTGACGGGCGGAACCAGCGTTACCGAGCAGACGACTGCCAACGGTGCGAGTGGATCGGGTACGCAAACGGCTGGTGCAGGTGACATTAATGTCAATGCGGCGATCAACTGGACCAATGTAAATCCCAGTATAAAGTTGACGCTTTCCGCTTATCATGCCATTAACGTCAACGCTGCCGTTCATGGTACGGGTTCCGTAGTCATGGAAGCAGCCGGTGGAAATATAACCATCGGTTCTGCCGGTTCAGTAAGTGGTGATGCCGGGGTCACCCTGGCTACCGGGGCAAATTTTGTCAATAACGCGGGTGCCTCGGCGGTGTCAGCATCGGCCTCAAAATGGGTCATCTATTCCACGAGCCCAACATTAGATACGCTTGGTGGACTAATCCCCAATTTTATCCAATACAACGCCCCCTATCAAACCACGCCAGCCTTAGCCGCAGGTAACGCTTCTCTGTATAGCATCGCGCCCACATTGACTGTGACAGGACTGTCAGGAGCGGTAAGCAAAACCTACGATGGCAACACGAGTGCAGCGCTATCAGCCTCAAATGTTGCTGTGTCGGGCTTGATAAATAGCGATACGTTTGCATCCATGGCGGGTATTTTTGGATCATCCAATGCTGGTACCAATATGGCTGTTTCGTCCTCGCTTGCATCTGCAGGTTTATTGGCAAAAAATACCGCCGGTATTGACGTATATGGTTACGGGATTGTCGGCCCGGCTGTAACTGCAGGTATCGGTACTATTACACCAGCGGCGCTCACTGCATCGATAATAGGTACGCCTGCCAAGGTGTATGACGGTACGATGACTGCAACCTTAATTGCGTCAAATTACGCGCTTGCAGGATTCGCGACCGGTCAGAGCGCCACCGTGAATCAACCTTCCAGCGTGTCATACGGTGCGGCCAATGCCGGCGCACAAACGGTCTCCGCGACCTTTTCTACCTCGAATTTTGTCGCCGGCGGCAGTACCAATTTACTCAATTACACTTTACCTACATCGGCCAGCGGAGCCGGAGTAATCAATAAAGCGGCAGTCGAAGTGACAGGTGTTCTGTCAAGCAACAAAATTTATAACGGAACAGCCACGGACGCATTAAATACTACTAATGCAGGAATCTATGGTGTTATTCCAATCGATTCTGGTGCCGTTGTCTTAGTCAGTAGCGGTGCGAGCGGTCAGTTTTTGACGTCAAATGTCGGTAACAATCTAGCAGTAAGTGTTAGCGGTTTTGCTTTGTCGGGTAATAGCGCAGCCAATTATCAAATAGTTGAGCCATCGAATCTGGTAGCCAATATCACACCAAAATCTCTCACGATCACCGGTTTGTCAGCAACCAATAAAGTTTATGATGCCACGCGTGCAGACGCCCTGAACATCATCGGTGCTGCGCTATCCGGGGTGGTGAATAGCGATGCATCCAACGTCTCACTTTCTTCGTCCAATGCGACCGGCGCGTTTGCGTCAGCTAACGTTGGTAGCGCATTAGCGGTGTCTTCATCAGGATTTGGCATTTCGGGCACGGCAGCTTTAAATTATCAACTCGTTCAGCCCACCGGTCTCGTGGCGGATATTACACCAGCGGCGCTTGCCATTTCACTCATCGGCAATCCCACCAAGGTGTATAACGGCAGCAGTACCGCCGCGCTCGGAACCGGTAATTTTTCTGTCTCAGGTTTTATATCAGGGGAAAGTGCAACAGTTTTACAAACTACATCAGCGACGTATAGTTCTCCAAATGCGGGTACGCAAGCCGTTACCTCTACTTTATCTGGGCCTGACTTTTCAGCAGCAAATGGCACTTTGCTGTCAAACTATAGCTTCCCGTCATCAGTAACTGGTATCGGCACTATCACGCCAGCACCATTGACGGTGGCTATTGCTAATAACCCGACTAAAGTTTACGACGGCGCGACAACAGCCACGCTAAGTGGTGGAAATTATGCGCTAAGTGGCTTTGTTCCAGGGCAAAGTGCGACCATTAGTCATGCAAGCGGTGTTTATGCTTCTGCCAATGTCGGGGTCGAAGCCATTACGACCAGCGTGCTTCCGTCGGACTATACCGCTGGACAAGGCACATTGCTGTCGAACTATATTCTTCCTGCCAGCGTTTCCGGTTTCGGAACGATTACGCCTCTCGCTATTTTGATGAATGTGCAAGCATCCATCATCAACAATCCGTCAAAATCTTATGATGGCTCCTCGGTGGCGACATTGAATTCGTCTAACTATTCTCTATCAGGATTTGTGCATGGTGACGGTGCTTCAGTTAATCAAACGGTTGGGCATTATTCGTCCGTCAATGCAGGCGCCCAGCCTGTTAGTGCCATGCTGACCACGCAAGACTTCGTCGCCAATGCAGGCACTACTCTGACTAACTACACATTGCCGACCACCGCTTACGGGACTGGCACGATTACACCGATTCCGCTTTCGGTCTTGATCGTCAATAATCCAACCAAAACTTATAACGGTGCGACGTCCACCGTATTGAGTGCTTCAAATTACGTCATCTCTGGATTTATTGGTAGTGAAAGCGCACAGATCAATCAATCTGCATTAATCAATTATGCCGCGCCAAACGCTGGCGCACAGGCCATTACAGTCACGCTGATGTCGTCTGATTTCACGCCAAACGGTGCGGTGCTCACAAACTATGTGCTGCCGACATCGGCTGTAGGGACGGGCCATATTACGCCTGCACCACTTTATGTCAGAGGGGTATTGGCAACTGATAAGGTCTACAACACTACAACAGCAGATGTGTTGAATACAACCAATGCATTGTTGAGCGGCCTGGTTGCCAGCGATGTTGCTAACGTTACGCTTGTCGATGGAAGTGCTTCCGGAACGTTCTCGACTGCCAGTGCGGGCAATAATCTGGCTGTATCGCCAACTGGATTCTCGCTTTCCGGTAGTGCCATTGGCAACTATGTTTTACAACCCATCACAGGATTGGCGGCTAATATCACCCAGGCATCATTAAGCATACTGGGCGTTACAGCAAGTAATAAATCCTACGACGCGACTAATGCGGCGACGTTGAATGACGCAAGCGCTAACTTGTCCGGAATTTTGACCGGATCAGCAGGACAGGACAGCGTGACATTGATAACGTCTGGAGCAACCGGCACGTTCGGTTCGGTTAATATCGGCAACCAGTTGGCTGTCGGAGCAAGCGGTTTTGCGCTCGCTGGAGCGCAAGCCGGAAACTACGCGTTAAGTCAACCAACCGGTCTGACAGCGGATATTACGCCAGCTGTTATCACTGCGGTGATTATTGGTAATCCTACCAAGTCATACGACGGTTCCTCCTCAACAACCCTGACCGCGGCAAACTATACATTGAGCGGTTTCGTCGCAGGCCAAAGCGCTGCGGTTCCGCAATCGGCTACAGCTAACTACACATCACCTGATGCGGGAACGAATGTTAGCGTGGCATCGACGCTCGTGCTTTCAGATTTTGTTGCAAGCGCCGGCACACAATTGTCCAATTACGCGCTACCGCCGACTGCCGCTGGACTTGGTACGATCACGCCCGCCCAACTCACGGCCATAATTGTCGGTAATCCGACTAAAACCTATGACAACACTACACCGGCGGCATTAACCAACACAAATTTCATGTTGTCAGGATTTGTCGGATCGCAGGGTGCGGCAATCAACCAGACTGTTGGCACGTATGGATCGGCGAATGCAGGGCCAGAATCAGTATCAGCGAGTTTGACTGCAAATAATTTTTCGACAGCAACCGGAACTAATTCCAATAACTACATATTTCCAGTATCCGCAGTAGGCAATGGGACGATCACGCCCGCACCTCTGTCGGTGCTTCATGTTTCAACCACGCCGCGTGTTTACGACGGCACGACGGTTGATGTACTAACCGGCGCTACCCTCAGCGGCACTGTTTACCTTCCCGATGCCCCGATACTGGGTAATTTTGCAACAGGCACACTTAGCTCGAGTGGAAATGTTGGTACCGATACGGTGACGACAGCCATGACGTTGACGGGTCCTGGGAGCAGCAATTATATCGTCACGCAACCGACTGGATTGACTGCAGTGATTAGTCCTGCAATCTTGAGCGCCACCTCCGCAGTCAGCAGAGCCTATGACGGGACCAATGTGGCGAATCTGAGCGGAACCCATACCACTTTCAGTGGTTTCGTCAGCGGTCAGGGTGCAAGTGTTAAAAGCGGCGTCACCGGCACTTTCTCGCAACCCAACTTTGGCTCCGCTCTGACCATCACAGGCGGCGCGCTAACGACCGGCGATCTGACCGCCAATAACGGCACATTGCTGACCAACTACACATTGCCTGCAAGTGATAACGGCATCGGTAACATTACGCCTGCAATATTGACTTACGTGGCGACGCCAGTAAGCTATCAATACGGTCTTAATATACCTAGCGTTCAAGCGGGCAGCGTCACCGGTTTTGTGCACGGCGAGACTTTATCCAATGCTACTACGGGCACTCTTGCATTCGATAATAGGACTGCAACAAGTACTAGCAATGTCGGCGCCTATTCTATCGATGGCAGCGGCCTAACCGCGAATAACGGCAATTATACTTTTGTTGCAGCGGCAGGAAACGCAACCGCACTGAGGATTACGCCCGCGCCATTGACGGTGATAGGTGTCGCGACCACGTCGCGTGTCTACGATGGCACAACCGTTGACATCCTCACCGGTGCGACCCTCGCTGGCACTTTGTACAATCAGGACACGCCAACGTTGGGTAATGCCACGACAGGCACGCTTGGCAATAACGGTAATGTCGGTAACGATACAGTGACCACTGCGATGACATTGACGGGAGTGGGTGGGACTAACTACGCCATCACGCAACCTACCGGTTTGACTGCAATAATTACGCCGGCAACCTTGAGTGCAACCTCGACAGCGACAAGAGCATATGACGGTAGCACGATGGCTGACCTGAGCGGTAGTCATACCGTCTTTACCGGTTTTATAAGTGGTCAGGGCGCGGTTGTTAAAAGTGGCGTGACGGGCAACTTCTCACAGCCTGACGTGGGCAATAACCTGAGCATTACGGGCGGCGCTTTAACGGCTGGTAATCTGACGGCCGCCAATGGCACGTTACTATCCAATTACACGCTTCCATCAAGGGACAACGGAACAGGTAGCATTAGCGCTAAAGTGATTAATCTGACCGGCGCCCGAATTTATGACGCCCTGATTGATGCCGACGCGAATATTTTCGGCACTATCGCAACAGGCGTGAGTGGAGAGAGTTTGTCACTATCTGGTAGCGGTAGTTTGAGTAATAAATCGGTTGGATCGCGTAGCGTCCAATCACTCGGTTCATTGCAGCTTGTCAGTGGCACGGGCCAGGCCAGCAATTACACTTTAGTCGGCGGCATCGACACAGCCACCATCACACCATTAGCCATCACGGTTAATGCTACTGGCCATACTAAAGTCTATGACGCGAATACCACGGATGCCGTCACATTAGCCAGCACCGGTGTGCTGAGTATGGACGCGGTGACCTTTGCCAATAGCGCTGCTAACTTTACCGATAAGAACGTCGGTCAGAGTAAAACGGTGAACGTCACCGGTATTACCAAGACTGGTCTCGATGCAGATAATTACAGTATCAACACCGCAGCAACCGCGACCGCAAACATCACGCAGCTAGCAATCACCGTCAACGCCACTGGCACTGACAAAGTGTATAACGCCAATACTATCGATACCGTCACATTAGCTAGCACTGGCGTATTAAATCTGGATACGGTGATCTTTGCCAATAGCGCCGCTAACTTTACCGACAAGAACGTTGGTCAAACTAAAACAGTGAACGTCACAGGCATCATCAAGACCGGTATTGACGCCGGTAACTACAGCATCAACACCGTCGCAACGACGACTGCCAACATCACACCGTTGGCTATCACGGTTAATGCTGTTGGAACCGACAAGGTCTATAACGGCAACGCGATTGATACCGTGACATTGACTAGTGCCGGTGTATTAGGCACAGATAAAGTGGCCTTTACCAATGCCGCTGCCAATTTCACTGACAAAAATGTCGGCCAGCAAAAAATCGTAAGCGTTACAGGCATCGCTGACAGCGGTATTGATGCAGGCAATTATGTATTCAGCAGCGCTGCCGCGACCACCGCTAGCATCACACCGGCTATCGTCAATCTCAACGGCTCGCGTTTGATTGATGGGTCGACTAATGCCAGTGCCGGAATTTTCGGTACCAGCGGTACGGTTTCCGGATCCAATGGTGAAACACTGGCGTTAACAGGTAGTGGCACACTTGCCAGCAAAAATATCGGCATTCAACCGGTCGTTTCTCTCGGCAACCTGGCGCTGAACGATGGCACGGGTCTGGCGAGCAATTACACCTTAATCGGAGGAGTCGATAGCGCCAACCTTATTTCGGCATCAGAGCCGATCATGTCGATGGCCTTCATTCAATCGTTTCTCAATACTGATAGTGCTATCCCAACTCCTTACGGTATTGCCTCTTCAAGCGCGATTGCAAACTTTACCGGCAACCACAAAAAAACACGTTACAACCCGATTGAAGCTAGCGGAAGTGTTTCAGATTTCCAACCGGGTCTTGATCTCAATGTGCAGGACGCCGGGGTGCGCTTGCCAAATGGCGTCTCGCCATGATCATCCAATATTTTCGGAAACAGACCTCACGCCACCAAAGGTTTTCCACATCTAATGCTATCGATCACATGACCTTGCCACATCGCTCACGCTCGCGCTCAGACCGCGTTCACATTCCTCATGCACTTAGTTTGGCGCTGTTCCTGGCGCTGGTTTATCCATTTGGTGTCGCACTCGCGGCGGCGCCGTTTGGGGGAGGACAGATCCTGCAAGAGGTTCAACCACCTTCAGCACCGCTACCAACCTTACGTCCAGAATTGACTATTGAACAGCCCGCAATTAGTCAGGTTCCGCCATCTGCGGCATTTCTGGTTAGTCGTATCGACATCATCGGCAATACTTTGCTACCAACGGCAGACTTACATGTTCTGGTCGTGTCGGGTGAAGGTAAGTCGCTCACTCTAGGGGATCTGAACGCGTTAGCGGCCCGTATTACCCAGTACTACCACGAACACGGTTACCTGTTGGCACAAGCCTATATTCCGGCTCAGACACTTAACAGCGGAACTGTACAGATTGCCGTGCTTGAAGCCAGATATGGCGCTATCAATCTTCAAAATACCAGTGGCGTTTCAGACAGTCCACTGAAGGCCACGCTTAGCCCGCTGAAAAGTGGCGCGCCGGTTGCCCAGGATTCTCTGGATCGTAGTCTGTTATTGCTTGCCGATATTCCTGGGGTAATTGTTAACTCTACCTTGCGTCCAGGAGCAGTATTGGGAACCTCAGATTTGCTGGTAGACATTACGCCCGGAGCGCCTTATAGCAGCAGCTTAGGCCTTGATAATACTGGTAGCCGCTACACCGGTCGCGCTCGATTAAGCGCTGGTCTCAACGTAAATAGTCCATTTCACCAGGGCGATTCGCTGACCCTGAACGGTCTTACCTCTGGCAAGGGATTGAACTATGGGCGTCTGGGATACCAATTTTTGCTGGATGGACAGGGCACGCGATTAGGCGCGGCAGTCTCGGCTTTAAATTACCGTCTTTCAAATGGACTCTCTAATCTGGGTGCGCACGGTACTGCAGAGGTTCAAACGTTACAGCTTTCTCATCCTTTTATTCGAAGCGTAAACGGCAACCTATACGGCCAGTTAGAGTTCGACCACAAGCAGTTGCGCGATCACGTCGATATAAATAACACGCAGACCGATCGGCACACCAATGCGTTGATGGCAATCCTTGCCGGGGATCACAGAGACAGCAGTGGGATAACCAACTTCAACCTGAGCACCGCGTTTGGCAACCTCACCTTTGACAACGCCGCAGCACAGGTTGGCGATGTCGCTGGAGCGCGTACCCAGGGCGGCTATCTAAAAGTCAATTTTTCTATTGCGCGATTGCAACAGTTATCCTCATCCAATGCCTTATACGTCGCTGTTACGGGCCAGATGGCTAACAATAATCTGGATTCATCCGAGCAATTTATTCTTGGCGGACCAAATAGCGTAAGGGCTTATGACGTCAGCGCAATGGCAGGCGCACAAGGGGTTCTAGTGACGCTTGAGTTACGTCATAACCTGGCTTTGCCGACTCAGGGATTATGGCAAGCAGTTGCCTTTGTCGATAGCGGTCGAGTACAAGTGGAGAAGACAGTGTTTGTCAGTGGCCCCAATGCCGCAACCATCTCCGGCGCTGGTGTTGGTTTAAGTTGGTTTGGTTTGCAAGGATGGAGTGTTACCACCGGACTAGCAGCGCCGATTGGCGCGACGCCAAAGTTGGTAGGCACCACGGCCTCAGCCAGATTATGGGTTCAGGTACAAAAGGGATTCTGATTGCAAGTGTTAAAAGAGGCGAGAGTTAGTAATCCAAGAGTTATTTGGATTGAATGTCAGTAATTGTCGGATTTGGTAAGAATACTTGTATGTAGGTTCAATATAATATTTTAATGTCGACACGAGCTTTTTAGTTTAGTAATTTGAGATAAATTTTATGAAGTGATAAAAATTTCTTGAATAAATAGACGATGACGGGATTAGTGTCTTGGCGCAGATGGGGAAAACCAGCAATCCTGGCAAAAATTCTTAACAAAAAAAGAGATTAATTATGAAACCGATGCTGAAAAAAATCTTACTCTTGACAGCAACTGCGCCGTTGATGCTGACTGCATTCATGGCTTTCGCTAGCCCAATGCCTGCAATCGCCGCAAATGTTACTGCCCCTAACAATGGTTTAACGTTCGCTACCTTTGCTGACTCAACGAATAACGATTATTTTACGTTCAAAAATATCATCTCTAACAATACGGCTACGTTCGGTGCAGTCAACGATCCTGTAAACTTCTTTTTTAGTAACGCTGGCCTTGGCGGACTTAATGCGAGTTTGACAGGCAATCAAGCTGCTCATCTTACGATGACATCATCGACTTCGACTGCAGAGCAAAATATAGTAGCGATAGGTTACGATGCACAACCGCTAGATAGTACGATGACGATTAAGATCACGCGCGATGTTCCTATTATCGGGCTAAGTAATTTGTTAACCGCGGTCATCACTACAAAAACGCTTCCTACGACGCTTTTGGGTATTAACAATGGCTTTAGTGCGTCGTTCAACGCCTCCGGTAATACTCAGAATATTACATACACATCTGACTTCTTAAATTTTGCAAGCATCAATCCAGCTTACTCAAGTATGAGCCTGTCGTTTAGTGCATTGAGCACCGCATTGACTTCACCGTCAGACTATTTGGCAGACTTTGGCGCAAATGGTGTGGGCACTTTTAGTACTACTCCAGCAGCGCTCGTCACCTCTCACGTTTTTCCTGTATCGGCAGTTCCAGAACCATCAAGCTACGCAATGATGTTTTTAGGTCTTGGTTTTATCACTTTTAAAGCACGTCGTAAATCATCTAAAAAAACAGATGTATAAGTGATGCGTTTAATTTCAATTTTTTGAAATATTGGCTTAAAAAATACGTTTATTTTGGCCAAAACAGAAATTTAAAGAGAGCCATTAATACGAGGTGTCGCTATATTTTTTTGGGAAACCTCTGTTGGCTGCTACATAAGGGAACAAATAATTGACTATCGTGTGACGATTCGCCATTGCTCTTATCGGTTAGAAAAAGTAACTGCCTTACCGGTTCTCGGGAGGCTAAAAAATGGTCCATGGTTAAACAGTTGATAAAATTTGCCGGCAGCACTAAAACGCCTCATTGAGGTAAATCGCAGAATTAAGTTACAGAAAATTAATAGCCAATCTAAAAGCCGAGTAGCGATATTTTCAGTTTGACTGAAACACACATTTCATATGCATCCGCTTCAAAATAACCGCAGCTACACCGCGCGCTCCCTGTGCGCGTTATCAATCATTTCAAGTGCACTCTTCTCCGTGTCAGCATTTGCTGCTATGGGCGATGGTAGTATTCCCAATATTGTGACTCCTTATGCAAATTACACTTTGTTTTATGAGGATAATCTGTTGCGTTTCTACGATAGCGCGGCTGCTAAGGCCACGCAAGGCTCTAATCAAATGTCGGATACAGTGAGACGTGCCGCCGGTGGATTTCGGTTTGACAAGCAAATAAGTCTGCAACACTTTACCGCCGACATTAGCCTTAATCGTTCCAGCTTTGACCATTTCAGACAGTTTGATAACACTGGCGAGGATTTGCTCGCCAACTGGAACTGGCATTTGGGCAACAACCTTGAGGGAAATGCCTCCACAAACTATTCAGCGTCGCTGACCCCGTTTGACAGTTTCCGTACTAGTCAAAACAACGTACAGCTTCAGGGAAACGTGCGGCGGCAGTGGACTAATTCTCTGGATGCCGCATGGCGGCTCGGTGCAGACTGGCGAGTGCGCGGGGCGGTTAGTCGTTACCAGTTATCGTACGATCTTACTGCATTGCGCGGTAGCGATCAAACGCAGAATACCACCGAACTTGGCCTTGATTATCTGGCTCCTAGCAGCAGCACCATCGGCGTTCAATTACGCCATCTTCGTGGCGGTTGCCCCGATAGCGATTGCCATGGGTCGGTTCTGGGTGCCAACTATATTCAAAATGAATTTAAAGGCAAAGTAGATTGGCAGGTGACCGGAAAATCACGGATACAGTTTCTCGGTGGTTGGGTGCAGCGAACCTACGATACTTTCTCAACAGAAAACTTTAATGGTGCGAACGCCCGGTTTGTCGGAAATCTGGCAGCAACTGGCAAGATCGGCCTTACCTTAAATGTCTGGCGCGAGATTAGTGCAGTGGCCGATCTCACTGCCAATTACGCTTTGGTCCGTGGTGTAAATCTAACTGCTGGTTGGGACGTTGCATCCAAAGTTCGTATTGATAGCTCTTACAACCTGGAGCAGCGCGATTATAACGGCGTGGCTGTTATACGCGGAGTCACGCCGTCCACGCGTAGCGATAGCGATCGCAGAGCATCGGTAGCGGTAACTTACCTTCCCTATTCACACCTGCAAGTAAGTGCAGCAATATTTCATGAAACCTTGAGTTCTACGATCACGCAATTGGGATTTAAGGCCAATGGCGCGCATGTGAGTGCGCACTATGAGTTTTAAATTTGCACGATGATCAGACAAAAATTTTTGGTTTTAACATGTACTAAGAAATTTATCTTTGCTCTCTACGTGACCCATAAAGTGGTCGATATATTTGTAAGTCCCCCATTTAAGCAGATCGCTGAAGGAGTGAAGTTTCCATGAATGCCACCATTTCATTACGCCACGTAATCATGACGATGACGCCAACCAGACGTATCGCCGGTGCTGCATTACTTTTGTTTTTGGCTGCTACGTTGTCAGCATGCGGTGACAAAGAAAAGGCGCCCGGTCAATCCCTGGCGCGCGTCAATGGACAAGATATTACGGTGCTTCAATTGAACGATGAATTGCAGCGGACCGGCGATCAGCAGAAGTTCACCAACAAACAAATATTAGATGGACTGATTGATCGACAACTACTAGTTAAAGCAGCGCAGGATGACAAGCTTGATCGCGATCCTTTGATAATGCAGGCAATTGAGCGCTCTAAAGTACAGATTTTAGCCCAGGCATATTTGCAGAAAAAAATTATAAATATCAGTAAACCTTCTACATCGGATATAGATAATTTTTATCAAAAAAATCCAGATTTATTTTTACAACGCAAACAATTTGAGTTGAAGGAATTGATCGTTGATACCAGAAACCTTAGTCCGGAACTGGTTGCGGTGATGAACTCCGCAAAATCGCTAGATGAGGTGGCAACCTGGTTGGATGGTAAAAAGATTGAATTCCTCCCAACACATGTCACACGTACTAGTGTGGATCTATCGCCCGATATTTTAAAGGCCATGAAAACCATGTCCAAGGGACAGCTCTTTACCATTAAAGAGGGCCCTCGCACTCTTTTGATTGCCATGCAGGATATGAAGGAAGCTTCGATCAATGCGCAGGCCGCATCACCGCAAATTGAGCGATTCCTGATAATCCAAAAAAATAAAGAAGCAGAAGCCACAGAAGTTGCACGCTTACACACAACAGCCAAGATCGAATACCTCAATGATGGGTTGGTCAATAAGGAAGCTGCAGCGTCAGATCCCGTCGCCAAGCCGGTAGAAGACAAAACAGAGGCCGCAAATCATATTGATCGCGGTGTCGCCGGACTAAAGTAAAACTCTCTACGTGGTAATGCGCGGTACCGATAGTAAATTTTCGCTCGATTCAGAACAAAATTTGCCATTAACGTATTTAAAGTAAAAATAGAATTGGTCAAAATGAAAAAATATTGGTTGGTAATATTAGCGCTAGTAATTGGTGCATTAAGCGGCACCTTCAGTAACCCATTAATGAGTGCGGCCTTTGCCGCAGACGTGCAACTCGGCGCTGGTGATGTGATCAGAATATCTGTCTACGATCATCCAGATCTGTTGCTTGAAACCCGCGTCAGCGAAGCAGGCAGCATCTCCTTTCCATTGATTGGTGAGGTCCAGGTCGGTGGCGTCTCGTCATTGGTCGTTGAGAAGAAAATTGCCAGCTTGTTAGAGGCTGGCAGCTTCATTCACAACGCGCAGGTAAATGTGATCGTCACGCTGATGCAAAGCCAGCAGGTATCCGTGCTAGGGCAGGTCAATCGTCCAGGGCGCTATCCGATTGACGGTCAACGCAGCTTGACCGATATCCTAGCGCTGGCGGGCGGTGGCAATGCGGATGCGGGTGACACCGTTACGTTGATCCGTACCCGTAATGGCAAGACCGAAAAAGAGGTCATCGACCTGATTGAAATGGTCCGTACCGGCGATATGAAACAGAATCAGGGGTTGATAGGTGGAGACGTTATTTATGTAGAGCGTGCACCGCGCTTTTATATTTATGGTGAAGTTCAGCGCCCGGGGACCTATCGCCTCGAACGTAATATGACCGTGTTACAGGCTTTGTCAGTCGGCGGTGGTTTGAGCCAAAGAGGAACAGCGCGCAACGTACGTTTAAAGCGTCGCGACGAAAAAGGTGTCCTGCAAGAAATTGTTGCCAAGCATGATGACCTGGTTGGCTCGGATGATGTGTTGTACGTGCGGGAAAGTCTGTTTTGATTTGTAACATCTTACCAAGCGCTCACAGTTAGACGTCTTCATTATACGAACATAAATAAGCCTCTGAAATCGCGCCTCAAGCAGCAAAATTTATCCGAATGATTGTGTGCAAATGTCAGGAAATGTAGGCATTTGTAGAGTTCCTGATATTTTTATTTCTTATAATAAATGTGTGTTCAAAGCAGTATCGAGACCTGATATTTTGAGAAGAGCACAGTTTTGCAGTTTTTCTCCTACATGAAATGACTTAAATTTAATGCAATTTACAGTGCACATTGAAAAATAAGGCAGGCTAAAAAAATGATTAAAGGATCGGCTCGAATAAGAAATTTTGATCCTGGTTAGTCGCATCCTTTATCTCGGAACATCGCGAAGCTTCTTACATTGCAGGGCCCATATTCGACCTAAAGTTACATTTCTGAGCGAACAATATTCTTCAGGAAATGCATTCCGAGATGATTCGTACTGATAATTACTACGTCAACAAACTAAGACGCATTTAGTCATTTAATAACGCGGGAAGTGCCAACCTTTTATAGGATAGCGCCTGGACGCATTAGCTATGTTTTGAGAGTGTAAAAATGAATTTTAACCAGTTCCTGCTTATCCTGCGCGTGAGGTACAAGGTAGTCTTGATCACGCTTCTATTGTCTTTTGTCGTTACTTTGGCGGTCAACCTTTTACTTCCTAAAACTTATAAGGCAACTACCTCGCTAGTATTAAATTATAAGGGTGTAGATCCCGTTACTGGTATAGCATTGCCAGCACTGCTAATGCCGGGATACATGGCAACACAGGTCGATATCATTTCGAGCAGGAGCGTCGCCCTGAGAGTCGTTGATGATCTCAAGTTAGCCGACGGCGCGGTGGTTAGGGGGCAATTCATTGCCAATGCAGACGGTAAGGGAACTATTCGAGACTGGCTTGCAGATTTGTTGTTGAAAAAAATGGAAGTCGTACCGTCGCGAGAAAGTAGTGTGATCGATATTAGTTTCAAAGGCGCTGATCCACAATTTTCTGCTGAAGTTGCAAATGCATTTGCTTCCGCTTATCTGCAAATAAGTATCCGACTTAAAATAGAGCCTTCCCAAAAAGCATCTGGTTACTTCACTAATCAGATTAGCTTATTGCGAGAAGCACTTGAGAAAACTCAAAACAAATTATCTGTATATCAGCAAGCGCACGGTATCGTGAACGCTGATAATCGCCTTGATGTTGAGTCTGCGCGGCTAAATGATCTTTCCTCGCAATTGGTGCTGGCACAAGGTCAGTCTATGGAGGCTAGCTCTCGGCAGCGCCAGGCACAAAGTGGTTTGGGAGTATCACCAGATGTATTGGGCAACCCTCTTGTCCAAAACTTGAAAGCTAGCTTGTCGATAGCAGAAGCTAAGTTTGCCGATACATCCCAGCGTGTCGAAAAAAATCATCCACAGTACCAATCTGCCAAGTCTGAAGTTGATAAGTTGCGGTCTAATCTGGATGAACAAATAAAGTTAGCTAGTGGTGGTGTGGCTGGGAATGCCCAAATTCTGCGACAGCGCGAAGCCGAAATTCGCTCCGCACTAGCTTTGCAAACCACAAAGGTAATGGCTCTCAATAGCGCACGTGACGAACTTAAGGTGCTGACTACCGAGATGGAAAATGCGCAACGAACCTACGAAGGTGCATCGGCTCGCTACAGTCAGACAAATATGGAAGGGCAGTCTAATCAATCCGACATCGCAGTATTGAATATTGCGGTCGCACCCATCGTTCCATCGAATCCCAAAGTGTTAATAAACATGCTCGTATCGATTTTTCTAGGAACGATGCTCGGATTGAGTTTTGGCTTAATGGCAGAAATGATGGATCGTCGCGTTAGATCTACTGAGGATCTCATCAATGTGCTGGGGGTACCAGTTCTCGGTGTGCTGCAATGGAATCCGCCAGTACGATTGCGTGGGAGTTTTTTAAACCGTTTTTTACGAAGCAACCCGAAGGCGAATTGAATCATGGAACGCCAGATGAACCCACCTACTGCTCTTGTATCTGTGCAACCCCTCACTCCAGTGCGTGAGTCTAGTATTGGCCGCCTCTTGGTCGACATGGGCAAAATAACACTGGAAGACGCAGAAGAGATAATTCGCCAGCAAAAAGAAAAGGGCATGCGTTTTGGCGAAGCCGCGCAAAGTCTCGGCTTAATTACCGAAGCTGATATTCAACAGGTTCTTGCCCGTCAGTTTGACTATTCCTATCTGGAACCGGGTCTAGGCAATTTTGCGCCAGAGCTGGTTACAGTCTATGAGCCTTTTAGCGAGCAAGCCGAAACATTACGGACGATACGCAGCCAGCTAATGCTCCGATGGTTCGCCAACGGAAATAAATCACTTGCCGTTGTGAGTGCGAATCCTGGAGAGGGAGCTAGTTTGTTCGCCGCCAATTTGGCGGTCGTGTTTTCACAACTTGGCGAGCAGACATTACTTGTCGATGCCAATCTTCGCAACCCACGCCAACAACAAATTTTTAACCTTACCGGCAAGCAAGGTTTGTCCGACATACTTGGTGGACGAGCAGATTTGGATGCCATTGCCGAAGTTGAATACTTCGATAATCTGTCCGTATTACAAGCCGGAACAATACCACCCAATCCGCAGGAACTGATTAGCCGCCGGTCTTTTGGTCCTCTTACATTGAGTATTTCTAAGCTTTTTGATGTCGTCATCTACGACGTTTCAGCGTTCTCGGCTGGGGCCGATGCGCTGGCGATTGCGGCGCGCGCCGGCGGTGTGTTGTTGGTCGCCCGCAAAAATGAAACCCGTATCGCCGATATCAATGCAATGGCTGATCATTTTGGACGAGTTGGTACTGAAGTGATCGGTTCGGTAATGGTCGATTTTTAATGAACAATGGACTGACTATTTCCGGTAGAAACACACTGACTGCATCGAAAAAAATCTTTGCCGTATGGTGGCCTTTAATAGTTGGTCTGTTGATCCTGTACGTGCCAACTTTCTTCGATCTCGCAACTGGCATATGGATCAGCGAAGACAACGCGCATGGGCCGATCATTTTAAGTCTTGCGGTCTGGCTGATGATAATAAATTGGCCAAACATGTTGAATCGTAGTGAGGGGGAAAAGGGTAATGTAATTGGTTGGCCCATAAGTATTTTCGGCTTGCTGCTGTACATCGTTGGGCGCTCTCAAGGCATTTTACTTTTTGAAACCGCCTCCTTTATTGTGCTTCTTATCGGAATTCTATTAGTGATAAAGGGTGGGGAAGCGTTTAAAGCGCAATGGTTTCCGTTCTTTTTTATGCTTTTTATGGTGCCTTTGCCGGGTTCGATAGTGATTGCAGTCACCTTACCTATGAAAATGGCGGTCTCTTTTGTTACGGAGCACGTGTTGTATCTCGCTGGCTATCCTATTGCGCGTAGCGGGGTCATTTTGCAGATAGGACAATACCAACTGATGGTCGCTGACGCTTGTGCCGGTCTGCATACACTTTTGACGCTGGAAGCGCTGGGTTTGTTTTATCTGAATGTTGTGCGGCATACGGCCACTATTCGTAATGTTGTTCTTGCCATTTTGATAGTCCCGATCTCCTTTACTGCCAACGTTATCCGTGTAATGGCACTTACATTAATTACCTATTATTTGGGTGATGCGGCCGGACAAGGTTTTTTGCATGGGTTTGCCGGGATGGTGCTGTTCCTAAGCGCCCTGATGCTTATTATTACTACCGATTCGTTGCTGAGGTTCATCGTAAAAACGCGTGTCAAAAAGTACGGTAATCCAGAAAGTACGAGATGAAAAATAAATGGATTACTTGCGCGATATTGGGTGGATTAATGGTCTTCTCCAGTGCTTTAACAAAGGTCATGACACCGACTGCAAAGATTGCAGATCAGCAGCCGAAATTTAGCTTAGAGCGGATGATCCCGAATACTTTTTCAGGTTGGGAATTAGATAATTCGATAGTACCTGTGGCAGTCGATTCCAGTGTGGAGGCACAGTTAAACGCAATTTACAACCAAACGTTATCTCGAACATATATCAACCGAAAGGGCGAGCGCATTATGCTCTCGATTGCTTACGGCGGCGACCAGAGTGGTGAGGGTACGCAGGCTCATCGTCCCGAGTTTTGTTATACCGCGCAAGGATTTCAGCTCGTTAGCAATGTGGTCTCTGAATTGCCGACCCCGATAGGAAAAATTCCTGTCCGTCGTTTGAAGGCTGTGCTTGGTTCGCGTATCGAGCCAATAACATATTGGCTGACGGTTGGAAATAAAGCGACGTTGCCAGGGTTCGGGCGGATGTTGACCCAGTTATCTTACGGCCTGACTGGCGTTGTTCCGGACGGCATGCTGGTCCGGGTATCGTCGTTAGATGCGGACAACGCGCACGCTTATGCTTTGCAGGATCAGTTCATCAATTCGCTTTTGTCGCAGATTGATAACAACGCAAGAATTCGTCTCACCGGTAGGTTGAGCAGTTAATTTAAATTTAAAGAGATTTCAATGTCGAAAATTGCCTTAATTACTGGTGTAACTGGCCAAGATGGTGCCTACCTGGCCGAATTCCTGCTGAAAAAAGGCTATATTGTTCACGGTATAAAACGGCGTTCGTCCCTCTTCAATACCGATCGTATTGATAATTTATACCAAGATCCGCATGTTTCCAATCGTAATTTTGTATTGCATTACGGTGATCTGACTGATTCGACCAACCTCATTCGCATCATTCAACAGGTTCAGCCAGATGAGATCTATAATCTCGCCGCAATGAGCCACGTCGCGGTTAGTTTTGACACGCCTGAATACACTGCCAATGCAGATGGTATCGGCACTTTACGTTTACTGGAAGCGATCCGTATTTTGGGTCTCGAAAAGAAGACGCGCTTTTATCAGGCATCAACCTCTGAATTGTACGGTTTAGTACAAGAAACGCCGCAGAAGGAAACAACGCCTTTTTATCCGCGCAGTCCTTATGCGGTTGCTAAACTATATGCTTACTGGATTACTGTCAATTATCGCGAAGCCTATGGCATGTATGCCTGCAATGGCATCTTGTTCAACCACGAAAGTCCGTTGCGCGGAGAAACCTTCGTTACCCGCAAGATCACGCGTGCGCTGGCCCGAATCCAGCTGGGACTGCAGGACTGTCTATATTTGGGCAATATGGATTCGTTACGTGACTGGGGCCATGCGAAAGATTACGTCGAAATGCAATGGCTCATGCTGCAGCAAGATCAAGCGGATGACTTTGTCATTGCTACCGGCGTGCAATACAGCGTCCGCGATTTCGTTGATGCGGCTGCGCGGGAACTTGACATGCAGATCTATTGGAAGGGCCAGGGCGTCGATGAGATTGGCGTCGACAAAAACGGCAAGTGTATCGTCAAAGTTGATCCTCGCTATTTCCGTCCTACCGAAGTGGAAACCTTACTCGGAGATCCGACGAAAGCCAGAGAAAAGCTGGGCTGGACTCCTAGAACTACTTTCCAGGAACTAGTTTCTGAGATGGTACGTGAGGACTTGAAGAGCGCCGAGCGTGACGAATTGGTCAAGAAGCACGGCTTCACAGCGTTTGATTATCATGAATAAGACGGCGATGGATAGGAGCGCCAAGATATACATAGCGGGCCATCGAGGGATGGTCGGTTCAGCTATCGCACGCAACCTTTTGGCCAAAGGCTATAGCAATATTTTGACGCGTACGCACAAGGACCTTGATCTTCTGGATCAGGCAGCAGTGCAGGCATTTATACAGGATCAAAAACCTGATTATATTTTTCTTGCAGCCGCGAAGGTTGGTGGTATTCAAGCCAACAATATTCAGCGTGCTGACTTCATTTATCAAAATCTGATGATCGAGGGAAACCTCATACATGCAGCGCATTTAGCTGGCGTAGAGCGGCTGCTATTTCTCGGTTCAAGTTGTATTTATCCGAGAGACTGCATGCAGCCAATAAAGGAAGAATATCTTCTTACTGGTCCTCTGGAGTCGACCAACGAGCCTTATGCGATCGCAAAAATTGCAGGCATAAAACTTTGCGAGTCATATAACCGTCAATACGGTCGCCAGTACGTTAGCGCGATGCCGACCAATCTGTATGGTCCCAACGACAACTATGATCTCGATAACTCGCACGTTTTACCCGCTTTGTTAAGAAAAGCCTATGAAGCCCAACAGCGCCGAGAACTATCGCTGGAATTGTGGGGTTCTGGCGCGCCTATGCGCGAATTTCTATACGTAGATGATATGGCTGATGCTTGTGTTTTCCTGATGGAGCACGCCGAAATTAAGGATGGATTATTTAATATCGGTACGGGAATAGACGTAACGATCCGTGAGTTGGCGGAGACCATCATGAGGATCATTGGATTTGAAGGCAAGATTGTGTTCGACGCTTCGAAGCCGGACGGTACGCCAAGGAAATTGCTAGACGTCTCACGTCTCAAGGCGCTGGGATGGTCAGCAACGACCACACTGGAACAAGGCATTGCTTTGACTCTTAGTGCTTACTGCGCAACACAATCGGCAAACTAAATGAACATGCTAATAAGGCCCTCTTTAATCCTGCCAGCAGTCCTTCTTGGCTTGTCATTAAGCATGGTGCACCGGGTAAAAAACGGGGTCTTAAAGCAATGCAAAGACAACACAATATTGGATGCAGGATGACGGTCGGTGCTCGCCAAGTTGTCACCAGCAGTGTATTGCTACTAGTCGAAAATATGGTTCGGTTAATGGCGGTTGCGGCAGTGTCATTTTTTATTGCGAGGCAATTGGGGCCGGAGCAGTTTGGTATCTTGAACTTTGCATCGGCGCTTATGGCGATTCTGCTATCCATAGCAACGCTAGGCTTGGATACGCCGGTAATTTTCCGACTTATGCACAGCCAGCATCCGAGCGCCGTAATGCGCGCAGTGCTGGTGTTGCGCTGCGCTGCAGGACTGGCGGTATTGGTATTGGCGACTCTCGCGGCTTACTTATTGAAACATAACGATTCATTGGCACTTTCAGTGACGCTGATCGTCAGTCTAAGTATTCCGCTAAGCACGTTTAGTGTCTTCGACTATTGGTTCAAAGCTAAGACGTTACCTACGCGTCCAGCAATGGCCCGCATTACTGGGACTTTAATCGCTGCTGGCGCAAAGGTTGCCTGCCTGCTTTTTGGCTTTGGAGTTGTTGCGCTGGCTTGGACTGTCGTCCTTGAAGCATTAGTTACAAGCGTTGGAATGACGTTGGCCTACCTTAGTGTGACCCGAAAGATCGGTAATGATGGTTGGTCTGAGGGACGTCAACTCATCATCGTAATAGCCCGAGAAAGTTGGCCCTACATGTTGAGCGCAGTAGCGGTGGTTGCTTACATGAAGATTGATGTTGTCATGCTTGGGTATTTGTCGACCAATAGCGAAACTGGTATTTACGGTCTGGCGCAAAAGCTGTCAGAGGTACTCTACATAGTACCGGTTGTAATTATCGAATCGGCTTATCCGGTACTAGCAAGGCGCTTTATGGATCGAGGGCAATCGCTAGGGAGTCAGCAGGGACAGATGTTATTTGATCTAGCGGCGGGTGGCTCAATGATTGCGACCATCATCTCACTGATTTTGGCACGGCCAGCAATCCATCTGATGTTTGGCGCAGGATATGAGAACGCGATAAATATTTTTTATTTACATGCGTGGAGCTGTGTTGCGATTGCATTGAATACAGCGCGCCATCGTTGGCTGGCGACTCTGGGACTACAGCGCTACGCACCGAGTGTTACGGGGATTGGGCTGATCATTAACGTGGCGATGAATTTTGTGTTGATACCACAATTTGGCGCTTTGGGTGCGGCCTTGGCGACCGTTGTCTCTTATTTTATTTCTGGTTACATTTCTTCCTTTTTCTTTGTTGCGTTACGCGATATTGCAAACATGCAAACTAAGGCGTTATGGCCTTGGGCACGTCTTTATTTTCACGGAAGAACATGGCGGATCAGTGCGAATCCGGGTTGATTTAATAATTCCAACGATTTATAAATTTTCGAGATTTTTAATTTGAAAACATCTTAGCTGAATGGATACGAATTTTTATTTTTGTTGATTAACAAGTCGGGCAACTTCTTACCTTTAGAGTTAATCAGTAGTACGAGAGAGCACTTTGAACGTGACAGATAAATCAGGTTCTGTGGATATGACTATAGACGAGGTGGTCCAGTCCTATTGTGACGCCGCTCTTCACATGGTTGATATGCAATAAAAAATGATATTTAAAATTTACTAGGTTAGACATCGGAAACTGGTTCGTAACAAATGCAGAGCTGCCAAGTAATAAAATGAAAAGATACTTCAAAAATATTTCGACTCATATCCCTAGCGAAAGGGCGACGAAGCAATTACCTTCGTGGCCAGCGATATCTATTATTTTGCTTTTGGTATTTGCTGTGATTTTTCCACCTGGCTTGCTGTCGGGCATGAATTTATATTTACTATTGCTAGCGCTGTTTGCTTGGATTTGTTCCAAAGAGTCATTCGATAAAAATCTGCTAAGGGTGATCGCCCCTTTTTTCTTGATTATTATTATTGGTTTGGCAGTAGGTTCAAGCGCCGATCGATACATCTTTTTAAAAGATCTTTGGTATGTGTCGAACGCACCGATCATCATTAGTGTTGGATATGTCCTATATCGTTGCATGCCTGATCTAGGATCCGGACTGAGGGCTTTTGTGATTGCCGGCACCTTGCTTTCTTTGCTTTACCTGGCAAATTTCGCTATTCATCCTGATCTATTTAATTTGAGTACCGTAGCGCTACGAGAAGTCGCAGGTACAGGGTATTACGCCCCAGCGCTTGCTTTCACCATTTTGTTCGCGTATCGAGGAAAGTGGTTAGAAGCTCTCAAATTACCACGCTGGTTGGCTATCGCTTGTCTGGTCATTTGTGCGCTGGCGATAACTGCCAGCTTTTCTCGCACGATAGTGATCGTTACCTTGATTGGCGTACTTGCTTCCTCAGGGGCTTTTGTGCGTAGGGAGGCCTTACACATTGGGGTAATCCTTGTCGTTAGTTTGTTGGTAATAGGTATTCTGCGGATGGGTATCGATGTGGACTCGAACGAAGCCAGCACCACTTTTTTGGGTAAGATTGCCCGCTCTACGGATGAACTCACTATTCAAGAATACACCGATTTAAAGAGCATTAATTACAATTGGCGTGGCTACGAAACTGCTAGAGCGTGGAGATATTATTCCTCCGGTTCGGTTTTAGGACTAGCAATGGGGCAGGGATTTGGCGCTGAGGTAGATCTAGGACTTTTTATGCCTTTGGGCTCGGGTTCCAAAGGCGAGCGTGTGCGTGTGCGGCTTGCCCCTGTTTTACATAATGGTTTTGCATACTTATTAGTGAAGGGTGGCGTTGTCGCTATTGGATTGTTCTGTTTCGTTCTGGTTTCTCTATATCGGATTGGCCGAAAAAAAGCGGCAAGTGTCGCAAAAGATTACTCTCGGCAGGCTGCGCGTGTCATGCAAGCTACCGCTATAACCCTAACATTTACGACGTGGCTGATAGCCGGTGTTTTTAATAAGCTCGATTTGTTTCCATTCATGCTTGTCGCAGGATTTTTATTGGCGGCATTGACGCGCAATGAAGATGAGGCCACATGAGATATTTATCGCGTCGGCGTCTAATGCAGATGGGTATCGGGGCAATATTGTTACCTTCCTATACATGGGCATCGGTATACCAGGACACCGGCACAACAGCGGCCAATTTCTCGAATGGCCAGCTTAAAGGTTTTGACATCGGACTCGCAGGTAGGCGCGGCGATGACCCTACATACTTCGACGCTTTGTCTAAAACCGGAGCAAACGTCGGGCGGGTTTTCTTCCCGTTTAAAAAATGCATGAGCTGCGATCAATGGGGGAGAAGCTCCGGCGATATTGCAGCACTTCAACGGATTTTAAATTGGTGCCACGCACGCGACATAAAGATGGTTGTTGCTGGCGATTTTGAGGGAAGTGAACAACCATCGTTTTGGCACAATGATTCTTTGCGGAATAGTTTTGTTGAAAATTGGAAATGGTTTGCGAGGACCTTTCAGAATCATCCTGCTATAGCAGGGCTAGATCTAATGAACGAACCTAATCCACCATGGCCAAGTGGCAGGGTGGAAGATGCTCACGCGCTTTGGCGACCTCTGGCAGGACAAGCTATCGCAGGAATACGTGAGTCGGGTGTGACATTGCCGATTATTTATGAAGGCGTGGGCGGTGGACAGGCAATCGGACTACGCGATTTTTTACCGTTTAGCGATCGTCAGGTGGTGTACAGCATTCACGTTTACTCGCCCCACGCTATCACGCATCAACATGTCGGTCCTGCATGGACGCAAACTATTCCTTATCCGGCAGGGATTGAATGGAAAGTGGGTGATGTGGTCACCGGTGTTGGAGCGTGGGATCGACGTCAGCTTGAACTTAGCTTGCGAGATGCGATCGCTTTTCAGCAATTGCATAAAGTGCCGATTTACGTAGGCGAATTTAGTTGCGTACGTTGGGCGCCAAACGGCTCAGCGACACGATATGTATCAGATTGTTTGGCCCTCTTCAAGCAATTTGGCTGGTCATGGTCTTACCATGAATTTCGTGGATGGCCGGGATGGGATCCAGAGATTGCATCAGAAAATAGTTCAAACACCGTTCGTTCATGGGATGCACCCATTAACACGTTATTACTCAAAGAGTTGGCTGGCAATAAGCGATGAAATCAGTATTTATTTGAAACATGACATCTTGCCTATGGCTATTTTTTCGTTAGCGTAGCTTTATATAAAAAAGGTTGTGGATATTTACCACCCTACAAAGGTATCAATATGACTAACATTCGCTTTTCCATTGCAACTCCTACACGTAATTCGCTAGATAAACTTAAGCGTTGCGTAGGATCTGTTCGCGGTCAGCGCGGCGTGGCGCTTGAGCATCTATTGCAAGATGCCGAATCCTCCGATGGCACACCTGCATGGTTGCTTGAACAGGCTGGTTTACAAGCTGTTAGTGAGGCGGATAGCGGAATGTACGATGCCATTAATCGTTCTTGGGAGCGCGCTAAGGGCGAGTTTTTGTCTTGGTTAAATTCTGATGAACAATATCTGCCCGGTACGTTAGCGTTGGTACAAACGTATTTCGATGCACATCCCGAGGTGGATGTCGTGTTCGGAGATTACATCGTTGCCGATTCTCAAGGGCGTCCGGTTGCGTTACGGCGCGAAATACCTTTCCGGCATACTTATGTGGCTAACGACTTTCTCAATATGCAATCAGCGACAATTTTTTTTCGTCGCAAACTATGGGATAGTGGTTTGCTTCGGCTTGATAGTCGATACCGCTATGCTGCGGATAAAGATCTTATTCTGCGTATTGCTGCATCCGGCGCGGTAATTCGACATATCCCGGAATATTTGGCGATATTTGGTATCGATGGAACCAATCTAAGTACGCATCCGGAGATGGCGCTAGAGGCTGAAAAAATTAGATTGGCATTCGGTGCACTGCGGAATAAATCACTGCGAAAAATTGTTATGGTCGGGCGTCGTATTGAGCGTTTTTTAAGCGGAAGCTATGGTTCACGCAATATTGTTTACCATTACGCAATCGACGAATCACCACTTTATATGGAGATTGTGGGGACTAAGCTCGGTGGACGTTATAACCTCTCTGACGTAGTAGGGGCTGCAGATTCCATGCGGCCTTTGGAGCTATTGTGAGCAAGGAGAATCTACCGTTAGAGGGTAAATTAATCGCCTTCTTCCATCAGTCTTCGGATATGTACGGGTCCGATAAGGTTTTACTTTATCTCGCTGAAGGGGTGCTAAGACTTGGCGGGAAACCGGTGGTATTGGTACCAAACGCTGGTCCATTAACTTGCGAATTTACACTCCGGAATATTGAATTCCATATTCTCCCTATGCTCAAGATTACCCGTGCAAGACTCAGTCTTAAAGGACTGTTCGGGCTATTGTGCGAATTATGCATTGCTCTGCCAGCATATGACCGAATATTTGGATCGCGCCATGTCGATCTCGTTCATTCAAACACGCTAGCTGTTCTGGGTGGGGCGCTCTGGTCGCGTCGTCGAGGCATCCCGCATCTTTGGCATGTGCACGAAATCATCGAACATCCTCGAATAGCTGCGTACACTTTTCCTTTGCTACTAAGAATTTTTGCTGATCAGGTGGTCTGTAATTCCAATGCAACTTACCATTGGTTGCTAGGTGTGCAATCAGGATTAAAAAAGAAGATGCGAGTGATCTGGAACGGTGTGCACGGGCCACGTCATATGGAGCAAGACTGCGTTGAGCAAATCTATCGCAGGTTTAGACCGGCGGGAAGTCAGCTCGCGATTGGGTTGGTGGGTAGGATCAATCGCTGGAAAGGGCATGGCTTACTGTTGAATGCGATTGAATTGCTTCACAAGAGAGGGGTGGGTAATTTCTCTGTGGTTTTCATGGGAAGCCCACCGCCGGGTCAGGAAAATTTTGAGGTTGAGTTAAAACAGCGAATCGCTCAATCACCTTTGCGGGATCATATCGTTGTAGAGGGTTTCTCATCAGAAATTTGGCCTGCTTATGCCGCGCTTGATATTGTCTGTGTACCCTCCACTGAACCAGAACCTTTTGGTTTGGTGGCGGTGGAAGCAATGGCTGCGGAGAAGCCGCTAGTTGTTTCTCGGTTTGGTGGACTTATTGAAATCGTTGTTGACGGTATAACTGGTCTAACCTTCAATCCCGGCGACGCTACCTCGCTGGCAGCAGAGTTAGAAAAATTATTAACTGATGCTGCTCTGCGCCGACGTCTCGGGCGGGCCGGTAAAGAAAGATTTGACTCCGAATTTTCAGTTGAAAAAATGCAAATCCAATTTTCAGAAATTTTTGAATCAATGATAAGCGACCATTCTCATGGAATGAACCTTTAAAGTATCAAGATACTGACACCCTTCTATCAATGAGGAGGTGTATTTTTTTGGCATAGCATAAAAAAATATTTCTTTCAGGTAGGAATATTAAAGAGGCAGCTTGGTAGCACTTGTCGTCTGGCAGGCACTCAAATTGGCGTTAGGGCTAATGCAACTAAATGGAATTCCAAGAAAAATTTTTACGCATATTGATCGTCCATTCATCTGCCGAACTTTATGGATCGGATCGTTCGCTACTGGATTTTGTGCGGAGCCGTAGTTCGGGCATGGAAGTCACCGTGGCGCTGCCAGAATACGGCATTTTGGTGCCCAAATTGGAAAGCGCCGGAGCGACCGTTATTGTGGGAGAAGTATGCAAAATCGAGCGCACGATGCTATCCGTGCCGGGTCTATTCAGGATTGCCTTGAGCTTAGTGCGCGCAGTCTTTTTTTTGAGTAAAGCACAGCGTAAAAGTAGTTTTAATCTTGTGTACTCCAATACCGTTGCAGTCTTTGGTGGCGCTCTTTGTGCGCGTTTATGGAGGGTTCCACATATATGGCATGTACGCGAAATTTTTAGTGGTTCGAAAGCGATCACCTTAGGATTTCGTCATCTTGTAGCAAAGCTCTCTTCGACGGTTGTTTGCAACTCAACGCATACCCGTGATTGGATATATGTCACGGGCGACGTAGAAAAGTATCTTGTGATTTGGAACGGCTATGACGCTCCAAAGGTTAACGTTGATCGCCATGCTGAGCGCGTCTCTTTGGGGGCAAGCGGACACGACGTTCTGTTCGTGCTAGTAGGTCGTATTAATGCGTGGAAAGGTCAGCAACTCCTTGTTGAAGCATTTGCGAAACTGGTTGTCGGCACTGACTGTCGAGCTCGTCTGGCCATTGTCGGATCGGCACCTGTTGGGCAAGAACAGTACGAACGGGATTTGGAGGCATGTATTTCTAAAGCAAATTGTTCCGATAAAGTGATCTTGATTCCGTATCACCCGGATATTGAACATGTATGGATTGCTGCCGATGTAGTGGTTGTGCCATCAACAAATCCCGAGCCTTTTGGTCGGGTCGCTATTGAGGCAATGGGTTTTGGTCGACCGGTAATTGCTGCGGCACATGGCGGATTGGTGGAGATCGTTGTCGACGGTGAGACCGGTTGCTTGGTTACGCCCTGTGACGTGAGTGCCCTTGCTGCTGCGATGTTTAGAATGATGAGCGATACGGATTTGCGGCTTCGGATGGGGGCCGCTGGCCGTGCCCGGCAGACAGCGCTGTTTTCTTTAGAAGGCTATGCGACGCAACTAAATGAAGTGATGCGGACAGCATCGAGTAAGCATAGTTAAAGAATTATAAAATTTTTTTGGGAGTAAAAATTGTGAATAGTTTGGTTCGAACCTTACGTATCCTTGGCACGCGTGGGATACCTGCTGCGCACGGCGGATTTGAAACTTTTGCGGAACACTTGGCACTTTATTTAGTGGCGCAAGGTTGGCGGGTCATCGTGTATTGCCAGGAAGATGGCGCTGGTATGCTGTTTGAAGATACCTGGCAGGGCGTCGAGCGTGTGCGTATTCCCGTGTCACAAACCGGATCTAAGGGCACAATGCTTTTTGACTGGAAGGCCACGACGCATGCAGCTAAGTTTGGCGATTTATGTCTGACGCTTGGCTATAACACGGCAATATTTTGTGCGCTGTTGCGGATCAAAGAGGTTCCTAACCTGATCAATATGGACGGTATTGAATGGTCGCGGGTCAAGTGGGGCAGGTGCGCCAAAGTTTGGTTTTGGATGAATGACTGGGTTGGCTGCTGGCTAGGCAACCATTTGGTGGCGGATCACCCACAGATTAAGGCACACTTGCAATCGCGTGTGGCGGCCAATAAAATCACCACGATACCTTATGGTGCGGATAGCGTGACCACCGCACCGCTTGGGCCCGTCCATGCATTGGGGTTGGAGGCTGGCCGATATTTGACTGTCATTGCCCGAGGGGAGCCTGAAAATTCTATTTTGGAAGTGGTGCAGGGTTTCTCTGCGAAACCACGCGGTTATCAATTAGTCGTGCTGGGTAATTACAAACAAGATAATGCTTATCATCGCTCGGTCATGAATGCTGCCAGCGACGAAGTGCGGTTCGTCGGCGCTATTTACGATAAGGCTGTGGTCCAGGCATTACGTTTTCATAGCGCTGCATACGTACACGGACATCAAGTGGGTGGAACCAATCCTTCATTGGTTGAGGCGATGGGGGCAGGCAATCCAGTGATTGCGCATGACAATCGTTTTAATCGTTGGGTCGCTGGCGATGGCGCGGTATATTTTAATGGAGCAGTTGATTTTGCTCGTGCTATGGATACGCTCCTTGCGAATTCAGCGACTCTTGCGGATTTGCGGCAACACGGACAACGTCGTTTTCAGGACGCGTTCACCTGGCCAGACGTATTGAAGCAATACGAGGTATTGCTTGAACGGTATCTGCCAATTGGTGACACTGCACAAAAAGATATTTCTCAAAAGCTTAACCCGGAATTTCTTAGCCAAAGTGAGAATCCATCTTAGACATTTTTCAAGACTCTTTTAGAAAATGAATCTTTTTATTTTAGTCGAAGTTTGAATTACATCTTTATGGGCTATTACCATTCACCGCGCCCTTTTCGTTCTAACCCATTGTGTATATTTGTAACTATTAAGCAGGCGATAAGGGGCGCGGCGATGACGAGTAAAGCAGGCACGCATTTGTCAAGAAGCCTGGATCAATAAGTGGTCACTTCTTTAATGAGTCGGACTGCGTAGTTCTAAAGAAAATTCCCTTGATACCTGAAATTGAACACCCCCAACAAGGCAAACGTATGGCCATTAACGAACAAAATGTACGCGACGAAAATTTGCAAATTCTCCGGTTTGTAGCAGCTGCTTTAGTTTTGGTCACGCACATCACATTTTACATTCATGATCGGATAAATCTTGGATCAGGCGTATGGCATGGAGGAGAGTCGGGTGTCCCAATATTTTTCGTCATTAGCGGGTTCGTAATGTATTTGTCGGGGCAAAAACTTTCAAAAAATGCAGACGGCGCGAAACGATTTCTTCGTAGACGTATAGCGCGTGTTTTCCCCCTTTACTGGCTTATCACCACCCTAAAAGTAACGATAGCATTGATTATCCCAGCGCTCATACTTCACAATCGCCCAGATCTGCTCAGTGTTATAGGTTCCTATGTTTTGTTCCCTATGCTCAATGCTGTCGGTGAGGTACGACCGATTCATGGCGTTGCGTGGACGTTACTGCATGAAATGTTGTTTTATTATGTGTTTGCTTTATCTTTGTTTCTGCGTCAGCCAACTTTTGTTTTTACCTCACTCATCATTGTTGGAATGTCGGTAATTGGCCTCTTTGTCCGCGCTGAGTCGGCTTTAGCTCAGGTTTGTTTTAATACTATAAATTTGATGTTTGTATCCGGGATGGCGCTGGCCTTGGGGTACTCAAAGGGATTTCGGCTTCCGAAGGGTTTGGCATTGACGCTTCTTGGTCTCGGCCTAGCAATACTGCTCATCCCATATGTGCGAGACTTGAGGCATTATTTTGTCGGGGATTTTCACGTCGAAGGCGTGATGATCGTTGCAGCCTTGTTATCGATAAAAATGTCAATATTTCCAAATTTTAAAAAGCTGCTGGTTCAACTCGGTGATAGTTCGTATTCGCTCTATATGATTCATCCAATTTTAGCACCAGCAATCTGTGTGATATTACTGAAGTTTTATATTCAATCGGCATACCTGATTTTGCCAATCGCGTTTGTGTCATGTGTCTGTATCGCGCATTTTGTTTACCGCTATATTGAGACTCCTTTAAACACGAGGATGCGGAATTTTTTAGAAAAAATATTCACATCTGATACCCCGATACACATAGCGAATAAGAAATTACCATGAATTTCACGATATTTAAAACGGTAGTCTGTTTGTTTCTCTGGAGCTTTATAACGTCGCCTATCTTGGTTCGTGCGAATGAATGTGCTGCACAATCTAAATGTATTTTTGTGATCGGAAATTCGATTACGCAGCATGGCCCGTCTCCGGAGATTAGCTGGACTGGGAATTGGGGTATGGCGGCTACTTCGAGTGACAATGATTATGTGTCGCAAGTACTTAAGCTGTTGAAGAAAAATTCAGGTCACGATTTGTGGACTGCAGATCGACAAAGTTCTAATGTACTTGAAACTACCCCGGAAAAATTTACGTTAAGTTATTCATCAGTTAAGTTGTCGCAAAAAGCTGATATTGTGATTGTTGCTTTAGGTGATAATTTCACACCTAACTCTAATAATTTAGCCACTTTCTCTAGTGCATATTTAAAGACACTTTTCTCCTTACGTCCTATAAAAGGTGTACTGGTATGTGTTGGTACATGGTGGAGTTCCGCAGTAAAAGATAAAATTATCCAAGACAGTTGCCTTAGTGCCGGGGGCACCTACGTTGATATAACAGGATTGTCAAAATCTCCGGATAACGTGGCTGGTAATCAGCAGAGTATAAGCAATAAAGGTGTTGCCGCACATCCGGGCGATCTGGGAATGGCCGCTATTGCCGAGCGCATATTCAAATCGATTCAGCGTCAATTGATTGATAGCAAACTGATTCAGTAGATTGAATACTAGTGGGAGACTTCTGGTCAATCTTCTTGCGGAGAAGTTTCTTCTGGCGCGTTCTGCGCAGGAAGCTTTTATCCGAATAATCGGCGCATATGAGAGAACGGGCCGTAACGGAGCACGTCTTTCGTATTAACGGCGCCGATCAAAGTGATGGAGGCGATATAAATGAGATTACAAAAATTGACCATGATGCTGACAGTTTTATCGTCTCTATCTTTGCACGGGTCTATTTCTACTGGGAAATATTAGTCCGGTTCTGATACGCAACAGTGACTTTCGCCTGAGTAGCCCCGTTCGAAAGGTTTGTAATGTCCAGAAATCGATAAGGAAATGGCATTCAGCCATCGATCTGTCGGTGCTGGCTTTGCCATCGGCGCGGGAATCAAAACAATCAGACTCAGTGCAATTAACCAACGATGCAAGATTGGTTTAGGTAGAGTGCTTGAAATCCAAATAAAGCCGACACTGACGAATGCGCCCAGAATACAGCCGCTGACAACCTCTGAGACAGAATGCACCTGCACAGCCAGCCGTGATATGCCGATTAACACGCCTAAAGCGATTCCGAGCACCACGCCAAGAGTTCGTACAGTGGGAGATGATTTTTGCAACAATAAATAAAACAGTACTGGCATGACCGCGGTAGTTCGCATGGCATGTCCACTGAACCCAGTGAAATCAAGTGCCTGAATGCCGATACCCCATCCGATAAAAGCGATTTTTGTTGCTGCAACGAGTGTCAAGCCCAGGGCGAATAGCAGGCACCACCAGAAAGCCATGCGCCAGGCGCGCCCGCACGCTAACCAAACTGTGCAGGCCGCTGCAAGTGGAAGCATCACTGTGGTATCGGCAAGTCTGGTAATACTCATCCATGGAAACATAAATAGGCGCAGCGTTAGTCACCGCGATCTGGTCAGTAAATTTTACGCGTTGATGAATCACTTGAACTGCCTCATCCGGTGCGTAAGTATACCGTTTTAATTGATGTCGGCGAGCAAGAGGAGTAAATATTGCAAGCAACTGTTTGTCGACAAAAAATCTACACTTCACAGAAGTCACAGTGATGCTTTATACTCTTTTCGTCCCTGAAAAAAAAGGGAACTGGTTTGACAGCCTGAATACACAAAAGCGCACAAACGGCGCAAAGCCGTTTTTTTACGTGTGTCTGTCTTCGTCCGTTCTCAATGGGCGGCGGTGACAGGGAAGCCTTCGGGCTTGCTGGTTTGCTTTTGTGTGCCAGTCTGTCAACCCTGCCATTCGCCGCCCACCCCGTTTGACAGCGAGGGGCGGATTAACCACACACGAAAGAAAACAACATGCCTGATAATATTTTGCTTGCCCGCTTCCCTTTGCGAATTATTAAACCTCTTACTCCCCACGACAATTCGGTAGCACAATCATGAGCAAACCGAACACGACACCGCCATCGTCCTCAACAGAGCCAGAGTCACTTCACCAGGCATTTTCATGGCTACCCACCCACCACAGAAATGAACCGACCGCAGAATTTTATGCGTTGGCTAAAGATGTTTGTCTGGGAATACAAACATGCATTGAGCTGGTCCATTTCAGCATGATGGATAGAGACAGCGGTGATGCGAGGCCGCTACTGAATATTAGAGATACCGAGCGTTTGCTGCGATTGGCGGGAACGTCATCTCAGATGCTGGCGGAAGCTGCTGCGTTGCGAATTGATGGGCTTAATAGACTTAATAGTCGCGTTTTTCCAGAGGGTGAATAAAGGTAGTCCGGCATCATAGGGCTACGATTTGTACCCGATATGCTTAGGTGTCGCGCCTTTAGTTCTGCCACTTGCGTCGACCGGAGTGGCAGCTCACCCTCCTGCCTTATTAAGGCAATGTGATTGCATTAATAAGGCAAGACTGCATCCGGCCTGGCGTCCAAGATCACCCGTTTAAAGGCATTTTGTATACGGCCTAACGCTTCCACTGATTCAGCTTCAAAACGCATGACAATGACAGAGGTCGTGTTGGATGCGCGGGCTAGTCCAAAACCATCGGGGTATTCGACGCGCAAGCCGTCAATTTTTATCACTTCAACTGCGCCGGGGAATGTGGCGTGGCTCAGCAAGTGTGCGATCAGTGGAACACTTTCGCCCTCATTAAGTTTGATATGTAACTCTGGCGTGCTGATCGATTGTGGCAGTCCATTAAGGATCGCCGAAGGATCGGTTTCGTTGCTAAGCAGTTCCAGCAGACGCGCTCCCGCGTACATGCCGTCATCAAAGCCGTACCAGCGGTCTTTAAAGAATACATGTCCACTCATTTCCCCGCCGAGTGGCGCACGGGTTTCCCGCATTTTTGCCTTGACCAGTGAATGACCTGTCTTGCACATCAATGGCTTACCGCCATGTTCAATAATCCAGGGAGCGAGGTGTCTCGTACATTTGACGTCATATAAAATTTCAGTGCCAGGATGACGTGTCAGGACATCTTTGGCAAATAGCATTAACTGGCGATCTGGATAAATGATCTGACCATCTTTGGTCACCACGCCCAAACGGTCTCCGTCGCCATCGAAGGCCAATCCAATCTCAGCGTCAGTCTCACTTAGACAGCGAATTAAGTCCTGCAAATTTTTTGGATCGGCCGGATCGGGGTGATGGTTGGGGAATCTGCCGTCGACTTCGCAAAATAGTTCAATGACTTCACAGCCCATTGCACGATATAACTCGGCGGCAAATGCGCCCGCTACGCCGTTACCACAGTCAATGGCAATCTTCATTGGACGTTGCAGTTTTACGTTGCTGGTGATGCGTTTGAGGTAGTAATCTTTGATGTCGTGCGGACGATATTGGCCAGGTTCTTCCGGTTCTTTTGGTTGCGCTGTCGATTTGACGATTGCTTGATCGCATATCGCCTGGTATAGCAATTGAATAGTGTCGCCATATATCGCTTCGCCACCCAGTACCATTTTAAATCCGTTGTGATCCGCAGGATTGTGGCTGCCGGTGACCATAATGCCAGAAGTAGTGCTTAGTACGTTGGTGGCGTAATACACCATGGGCGTAGTGACAACGCCGAGATCGATTACGGTCACGCCGGTTGATTGCAAGCCATTTACCAGTGCGGTCGATAGCTCCGGCCCTGAGAGGCGGCCATCACGGCCGACGATTGCCGCATGTTCGCCCTGTGCCAGGACGGCTGCCCCAAATGCCCGACCAATATCGTAGGCGATCGATGCATCCAGTGTTTGACCGACGATGCCGCGGATGTCGTACGCTTTAAATAATGTAGGGGAGAGAGTAATCATGTTGTAAAGGATCAAAATTGAAAGGAAATCAATGAGGCGCGTGATAGTGGTGCGCGAAAATTGGACAGGATGCTTGCGCCACTTGTTACTAACGTCATTTGATCATCCTACTAACCAAATAAAACAGTCGCCTCACGTGCGCTGTAAAAGAGGTTTCATAATTGTTTGTGGATTCACGGGATTTCTACAGACGTTGATGTAGCGAGTGCGCTTTGTTTATCATCCGACGCAAATTCATTTACTGAGGATGTCGTTGAAGGGAGGTTGCGCAGGAAGTGCCGAAATTCTTCGCTTACCTCTGGATGTTTGAGCGCAAATTCGACTGTTGCCCGCAAATAGCCTTGTTTGCTTCCGCAGTCGTAGCGGGTACCTTTAAATTGATAAGCAAGGACTCGCTCATGGGCCAGCATCGCTGCAATGCCATCGGTCAATTGTAGTTCGCCGCCAGCACCGGGTTGGAGGTTGTGCAGGTATTGAAAAATCGAAGGATTCAAGACGTAGCGCCCAACTACACCCAAATTGGAGGGGGCATTTTCTGGCGCTGGTTTTTCTACAATACCGTGCAGTGTCAGTAACTTGTCATCCATTCTGGTACCTGCGACCACGCCATAAGATCTGCTTTGTGCGAGGGTAATGGCCTCTACACCGATAATGCTGCTGCCATGTTCTGCATAGAGTTCCGTCATTTGCCGCATGACTGGTATCTTGCCGTCCAACAGGTCATCGGCCAGGATGACGGCGAAAGGCTCACCGTGCACTAACTTTTCGGCGCAGAGCACTGCGTGCCCCAAGCCTAGCGCTTCGGCCTGCCTGACGTAAATGCATTGCACATTTTTGGGTTTGATGTCGCGCAGCAAGTCTAGTAACTCTTGCTTGTTTTTAGCGGTTAGTTCGGCTTCAAGTTCATAGGCTTTGTCGAAGTGATCTTCGATTGCGCGTTTGTTGCGACCGGTCACAAAAATCATTTGCGTAATACCTGCCGCTGCTGCTTCCTCGACTGCGTACTGGATCAGGGGTTTGTCAACAATCGGTAGCATTTCTTTCGGGCTGGCTTTGGTTGCAGGAAGAAAGCGGGTACCTAATCCGGCAACGGGAAATATAGCTTTGGTGATTGTCTTGTGCATGAAGGATTTTTGTTGGGATCGGTCAGATGTTCGGCATTTGTATTTGCCACATCAGTCACACAAGGGCTGGCTGACGTGGGTGTCGCATATAAATTTTAATGAGGTGTGTAGTCCCATACGGATAAAAACTTGTCCCGAGTGTGCGCCCGGATCAAAAAACAACTAACCAGAAAACAACTAACCTACAGCGCTATTAGTGAAGCGTTGTGTTGGTTGATATCCTTCCAATCCTTTTTAGACGCGACCGTATCGATCTTCCAGTCGCACGATGTCGTCTTCTCCCAAATACGTGCCGGACTGTATTTCGATTAGTTCAAGCGGTATTTTTCCTGGATTTTCCAGTGAGTGGACGACGCCTACCGGGATAAACGTGGACTGATTTTCAGTGAGCAAATATTCCTGGTCGCCATTGGTAATTTTTGCGGTACCCGTAACCACGACCCAATGCTCTGCACGATGGTGATGCATTTGTAGTGATAGCTTGGCGCCGGGTTTGACCGTAATACGTTTAACCTGAAAACGTTTGCCGTTTCCTATGGAGTCATAAGATCCCCATGGGCGGGATACTTCGCGATGCTGGGATGCCTCTGAGCGGTTAATTTTGGTCAGCTTTTCGACTATATTTTTGGTATTTTGCGCATGCTCTTTATTCATGACGAGGATGGCATCGGCGGTTTCTACAATGACTGTATCGCGCAGGCCAATGGCTGTGATCAGGCGTGTGGTGCCGTGCACCAGACAGTCGTGGCAGTCTTGCAGCATGACATCGCCATGGGTGGCGTTACTATCGGCATCTTTGTCGGAGGCTTCCCAGACTGAAGCCCACGAACCAATGTCACTCCAGCCTGCTTCCAATGGAACGACGCAAGCATGCTCGGTGCGTTCCATTACCGCATAGTCAATCGCTTTATCAGGACTGCTGGCGTAGGCTTGATTATCTAGTCGCACGAAGTCCAGATCTTTTTGTGCCAACTCTAAAGCATTGCGACAGGCGGCTACGATTTCTGGTTGGTAGTGTGTCAGCTCTTCAATATAACGGCTGGCACGAAATACGAACATGCCGCTATTCCAAAAATAGTTACCGCTGGCGAGGTACTTTTCTGCAGTGTCGCGATCCGGTTTTTCGACAAACTGCAAGACGGGTTGTGCTTGTCCGTGAGATGCCGTGCCGGCGCGGATATAGCCATAGCCAGTTTCGGGTCCAAGCGGGTTAATGCCGAACGTCACCAACTTGCCATCTTCAGCCGCTCTTAATGCTATCTGAATAGCGGCGCTAAACGTTACCTGATTTTTGATGACATGGTCGGACGGCAATACCATCAAAATCGCATCATTCCCTTGAGCGAGTGCATGTAGTGCAGCGACGGCAATCGCAGGGGCCGTGTTACGTCGCATAGGCTCGAGAAGGATCTCTGCATCGACGATTCCAATCTCGCGCAGTTGTTCTGCGGCAATAAAGCGTGATGATTCATTGCAGACCAATAGCGGCGCACCCATCGCGTCAATCTTTTTTAGTCGTTGCATGGTTTGCTGCAATAGGCTTTCTCCACCTAGCAAACGCAAAAATTGTTTTGGATATGTATCACGTGACAATGGCCAGAGTCGCGTGCCAGAGCCGCCGCAAAGAATGACTGGGATAAGAGGAAGAGCCATGTGGTTCGATTCTGAAAAGATGTGGAGATGTTGGTGATAGAGATTTCCGCTTCGCCTGAAGGCGGAAGAGCTCATTAACTTCATGCCTTCGCTGGGCCGACAATAGTGTCGAAACAAGCCTGTTTGACGTCTTAATCAAATCTCAGAGAGGCCGTGCGTGATCTCACTATTTGCGTCTATTTTTAGAAAATTGATTAGCCGGCAATATGCCCAGTGCGGTGGTCGTAGTAGGGCGGACTAATATGCGTTTTCCCCTGTCCAACCCTTGAATGCTGTCCAGATGACGATGCGCAAATCCATCAGGAGTGACCAGTTCTGGATGTAATGCATATCAAACTGTACGCGCTTTTCCATCTTGTCGACGGTGTCTGTTTCTCCACGTAGGCCGTGGATTTGTGCCCAGCCTGTAATGCCGGGCCTGACACGATGGCGTGCCATATATAACTCTAGGATTTCTTCGTACTTCGCATTGTGTTGGAGCGCGTGCGGTCTTGGTCCCACTACTGACATATCGCCGATGAGTACGTTAATAAACTGGGGAAGTTCATCAAGGCTGGTGCGTCTGAGTAGTTGTCCAAAGGGTGTGATACGCGCGTCGTTTTGTGTCGCTTGTGAAATCTCGTCATATTCCTGATGCATCGTCATCGAGCGAAATTTGTAGACCATAAATTTCTTGCCGTTGATGCCGAGCCGCGCTTGTTTAAAGAATATAGGACCAGATGAAGAGCATTTAATCCCTACTGCAATCGCAGCAAACAAAGGCAGTAAGATGGTCAAGACTATTGCGGAAAATATTTTATCGAAAAAATGTTTGACGTGCCCGCGTAGGCCATGGGAAACAGGGCGGTTTAAATCTACTGTGGCAAGACCTAGAAAATCGACCATTTTATTGTTGATCATTTGTAGGCCCAACATATCGGGTACCCAACGAACATTCACCAACGCATTTCTTAGCATGTATTGAATGTCCAGCAATTGCGCTGAAGCACTAATCGGCAACGTAATCCAGATTTCATGGATCTTGTTTTCCTGCAAGTAATCATTTATCCCATCAAGCGTCTTGATAAGGGTGATGGGGGTGGACTGGAGATTGATGGCGTCCTGGTCATCTGCATATATCGCCACGACATCATAGCCATAACCATTTTGTTGCCGCGCTCTTTGGTGCATCTCTTGACCAGTGTGACCATATCCAACAATCATGACGCGTTTGGTGTTGAAACCGCGACTGCGGACGATACTAAGAACGCCATGTATAGCGACGCGATAAAGTGATAAAAAGGCGATGCCCGTCAGATACCAATAAAAAAGCCAGAGCCGCGACAGTTCACCAACACGGTGAATCAGAAAGCTGACTAGTAGTCCCACTAATAAAACCATTGCCCATGACGTCATCAGCCGCACAAACATATGCGGCATGAGGCGCCCGCGCCAGGCTACTGTCATCCCGGATTGCGGAAATCCAAACAGCACGAGTGCGCAGCAAAGACAAAGCATAATGGTGTGAATCGGGGAAGTGGCATTCAGAGAGACGCCGAAACGCCAATAGCTGGCAAGTGGTGCCGCAGCAGCTAAAACGACGACATCAGCTAATCGCTTTATTAGCTCAAGTTCGAAGGGATGTTTGAAAATGAGCCCGTTGGATTTTGGCATTTGATTTCATTTCCTTGTTATCGCCCGATCCTGTGTTGGCTGCCCAGTAACTGACGTTTTTTTTCGTGTTTGGTTTCTATTTGGAGGCTGCTAAAACACTGCGCTGCCGATCTTGCTTGGGGTGCGATCGATTTAGCAATGTGGAGTGAGACAACCTCGAATTATCTGGCTCTGATTCTGAGGCGTAGAAAGTGTCAGCAACTCTACGAATACTTACGTTTGCTGACATTTATGTGACTAAATAGCAATTTGGAGGGGGCGCTACGGACTTCTTCTATTAAAGCCGGGTGTGCAGAAATTTTGGATTACAAACAGCGTTGTTGGATATGCTGTTAATAAGTGTATTAAGGTGGGTATCTGGGACGGCCGAGAATATGAAAACTGTTGAAGACCGTCGTGTCATGAGCGATTTTTGGCATGACAAGAATTAAAACTCGGATGAAGGCGAAAGCGGAACGCTATAACGTCGCTGGAGTAAGCTGAAAAGAAAAATACGGTTGGTATTCTGCAGTAGCGCAGACTTGTTCTGAGAATCAACTTCCCGTTATTGCATTGGCAGTTGCATGAGGCATTACGGATTTAATACTGGATTCAGTCGAAATGCTTATCTATGAACGGCTGCAGTTCATAGGCATCATGTTGTTCGTAACAATTATTCGCGCTCAATTGGATCAGCAAATATATAGCCGACTGAATGGGCAACTTTGATCGGCTGCGATGAACCGTAAGTTTTCGCAATTTTTCTGCGTAGTCGGCTGATCACCGCTTCGAGTCTGCGCTCGTCATAGGCCAGCGGATCTTGTTGCAACGCGGTGGAGATAATTGTCCGCCTGCTTACCGGGCGTCCTCGACCTTCAACCAGGATGTCGACCAATAGCGTTTCAAGATGCGTCAGCATAATTTCAGCGCCTGACGGAGCGATGAGCTTCCATTCGGTTCTGACAAACCGCCAAGGTCTGCTACCTTGCGCTTCTGCATTCAGATTTAAGCGCCGGTAAAGACTATCTATGCTCGCGGTGATCTCTCGGGGGTTGGCTGGCTTGGTAAGGAACATATCTGCACCACTCTCCAGCCCATCCACCCGCGTCTGGAGATCACTATGCGACGTGAGCATAATAATCCCAAGAAGGCGCGTCCGTTGCATTGCCCGGAGTTGATTGGCGATGGTGAAGCCGTTATCCCCAGATAACTCGACATCCAAAACCACGATATCGGCCGGTCTCTCGATTAATTCTCGATACAAGGCCGCGCTATTGTGAACGCCGGTGGCCTGATAACCGCGATTGATAAGACTGAGTACAACGATTTCGCGGAAGGCATCGTCGTCTTCTACTACAACAATCCGAATCATCTTTGAAGTGTTGTCTTTAGTCGGCATGTCCATTTGAAGCCATCCATTTTTGTGCAGTGTGTAATTGGTGCGAGGTCTTTGATAATGAAATATCAGAAAATGTTGGATGTCGTCAGTTATGATATTTTGGGCATAATGATAATACATTAATATGTATATTTGTCGTTTGAGCAACGTGCGCCATTAAATAAATCGGCAGCCAGATTACGTATGGCGGGGCTAGCCTGTCAGCGTTAATGAGTGTCAGATTGAATCTGTGGTTTTGCGGAACACTCCCTTTGACCATTATGGCTGTGAGCTGGAGGAATCTATCACTAGATCGAAGCATGATGACTAAATCCATTGCACAGTTTTTATGAGCCATTGACGCCGTAGCGAACGGGCTGTGCTGTCGCTCATATTTTGGGTTAATTTTTTGTTTCTTAAAGAGGCGCAGGCTTGTTGTTGTTGGTTCTCTTTAGTCCTTGCGTCACGAGGGCACGTAACGCGATTGGCGAAAAATCTTTTTTCTTAATAAAAGAAACATCGGGTGGTAATCCCCCATTATCCAAAATATCTGCTTCTTTAAGTCCCGAAATGATGATGAGCGGAACATGACGATATGCTGGATCGACTCGCAAAATATTGAGCATTTTGAAGCCGTCAAGATCCGGCATATCAAGGTCAGCAATGATGATGTCAGGACTGCACTCACAAGTTTGTATCAATCCCTGGAACCCATTAGCGGCGATGACGAAACGGATGTCTTTTATGTCCGCTAAAGCGTTCTTGTATAGACCAATCAGCAGAGGATTGTCCTCTACGATTAAAACAGTACAGGGCAAAGAGGTATCGATCGCTTTTGTGTGCATGTGATCATTTCGTATTCATTGCCGTTGCAGGCGGGCAGCCCGTTGATACACAGGATGTCGTTAGTGATTGATAAATAAATACGTATAGCGGTGATACTGTTGGTTAATTTTAACATATTTGACAATTTTAATAAATTTGTTAAAATCAATAAATAATAAAAAATTCAATTTAAATGATAATGCCGCATATATATGGATTTTATAAGTAAAAATTAGCATAATAACGCGCTGCTGATAGCGAGATTTTCAAATGTTGGTGTTGGTGCTGGTGTTGGTGATGTTTGAGTAACTACGGAGTAAATACTGAGTAAGTGCTGGTGAGTAAGTGCAGGCGTAGAAAAATCATTATTAAGAATCTGTGAGAAGAGAGCTAATTTATGCTTTATCACTGTCGGCGAAGTAAGTATTGGCAAATTATTTTGCCGTCTGCCTTTGCCGTGGTGTTGATTGTTATTCTTTGGACAGTCACGCTTCATCAGCTGAGTCAATCTAAAGAAAAATATCTGATTGCCACTACCAAAAATGCCGACAGCTTTGCCCAGGCATTCGAGGCGCATACGATCAGCACGATTGAAGTGGCCGATCAGGCTTTGCAGTTTCTTAAATATGAGTATGAGACGTCCGGTAAACAACTTGATATTGGACAGTTTTTATCTAGCCATATTTTGAGAAGAATATTTAATTTCCTGAGTGTGATTGACGAGCGATCAAACGTAGTCTTATCGAGTCATCCTCCAGGCGACGTTAAGCGACCTAACCTTGAGTCCATTCGTCTACACGGTAAGGGCGACGCCGAAAATTTATTGTTGAGCGAGCCGGTTCAGTCCCTCATTCCCGGTAAATCAGAAATTTTTTTAACACGCCGGGTTAATAAATCGGATGGAACGTTTAATGGTGAGGTGGTGGCATCGATGGACCCCCTTTACTTTACCCGACTCTTCAGTGCGGTGAATCTGGGTGAGCACGGCTCTATCGCACTCATCGATACAGATGGCATGGTATTGGCATGGCGGTCGGCCGAAAGCGAAGTGGTGGGGAAAAAGCTAGCAAACTTGCCGCTCTTTAAGCAGATGGTGCAGCAGAAAATTGGTAATTTCCGCGCCAAGAGCGAAGTTGATGGTCGTGATCGCATATTTTCCTACCGTAAATTGGTGAAGTATCCATTACTGGTGGTGGTGGGTATTAGCGTAGAAGATGAATTGATACCCTTTAATAGTACCTACCGGCAAGTCATTACGTTAGCCGCGCTGTTTACATTGGTAATTTTGATCGTGACGGGTTTGATCATTTTCCTTATACGACATCTGACGTTACATGAAGTAGAGGCAGAGTCGGCAAATCGCGCAAAGACGCTTTTTTTGTCGAATATGTCGCACGAATTACGCACTCCGCTGAATGGCATTTTAGGTTATGCGGAGTTACTCAAGGAAGACCTGGTTGATGCACAGCAGCGGTCATTTGCGCAGTACGTTCATGAAAGTGGCATGCATTTACTCTTGTTGGTTAACTCATTGCTTTTTCTCGGAAAGATTGAGGCGGGTGAGGTTGACCTTAATATGAAAGACGAGAATTTGCGCGCGCTATTAGCGCGTGCAGTTAATGCACACATCGGCAGCGCTACTGCAAAAAATATTACCATTTCGTTATCCATCGCGCCCAATGTTCCAGAGAAAATTCAGTGCGATCATATGAGGGTGGTACAGGTGTTAAACAATCTTTTTCATAACGCGATCAAGTTCACCGATAGCGGAGAAATAGTTTTGAAAGTAACTGCTGAAAGACAGTGCATAAAGTTCTCAATGACCGATACCGGGGCGGGTATTCCGATTGAATACCAAGGCGCGATATTTGAAAAATTCTTTCAAGTGAATGGTATCGAACGTGCCGCGCATGAGGGGAGTGGTTTGGGTCTTGCCATTGTCAGTCAGTTGGTCGAATTAATGGGTGGGATCATCATATTGCTATCGACGCCAGGCGTGGGGACAACCGTTGCGTTTACGGTTCCGTTAAAACACATGCGTGTCAGATCGAATCGGATAGATCGATTGACGACAAAAAGTTATCTCGCGTAATGATAAAAAACAGACTACCGATTGTCGTTGTGGAAGATAACGAGATGAACCAACAGTTGCTAAGGTTTCAGTTGAAACGCATTGGGTTCGATGAAGTGGTTGTGTTACAGAATGGCGAGGATGCCATTGACTGGCTATCAAAGAATGAATGCCTGATAGTTCTTGCCGACTGCCAGATGCCGAAGATGGATGGATATGAGATGACCAAAAGAATTAGACAGGAAGAAAAAATGACGGGTCGACATCTCAGCATTATTGCGATTACTGCGAGTGCAATGGACGACGATAGAGCGCGTTGTTTTGAATCAGGTATGGATGATTATTTATCGAAACCTACCCAAATTGCGACCATCCAAAGAATCTTGAGCCAATGGATTCCGAAAGATGACGAATGAATCTTGCCAGTCTCGATAAAAAAGATGGGCGGGCAATAGATCTAGATATTTTGCGCGAGTTTGTGGGCGACGATATTGAAGTTATCAGGCATTTTCTTGTTCGGTTTTTTGAGGCGCTTCGTATTGGTATGGAAAAAATGCGAAGCATGATTATCTTGAAGCAATGGCGTGATATCTCTGCACTTGCGCATACATTAAAGACATCGGCATTGGCAATTGGCGCTTTTAAATTTGCGACGATGTGCGGATCGATGGAAAAAATAGCCTTGATCCAAAATGACGTCAAGGGCGACCCGGAAAATGATCCAAGACAAATCCTGATGAAGGAGATGAATCGGACGTTCATTGAAATTGAGGAAGCGGTGAATGCCGTGCTGCCACTCGTCACTCCATGATGGAAAATGAATGAATCCTAAAGTTTTAATCGTTACAGACAGTATGGCTGAATCGCTTACCTTGCACGAGACTGTCGTCCATGAAGCGTCGGGGGTCTGGTCGACATACTATGCGCCGCAGGGAATTGAGCTGTTCGGAGAAGTGCATCCAGATGTACTGATTTTATCCTTTTCAAATATTCATGAAGCTGAACATTTTATTATTATGTTAAGTCGTGAATGTGATCATTTTTTAGATATTTCATGTCAGATATTATTGCTCTGCGGAGATGATCAGCTGACACTGGCAACTGCGCTTTACCCTACCGGTCCATTTGATGCCCTTCTGCCGGGGCGTCCATTGTTGGACCCGATCATGTTGAAGTCGGCAGTGGATCAGGGATTCCATAGAAGACAGTCTGTCATTGCAGCGCGAGAATTTTCCCTAGTCTCATTGGGGATGCCGCTATCAACATCGAAGTTAATTCTTGTTATTGATGATGACGTAACCTACAGCGACATGTTGCAACATGCTCTGTACGCTGGTGGCTATGAAGTGATTGCAGCGAGAGATGGATTGCAAGCGCTATCAATATTGCGAAACTGCACACCATCACTGATTTTGCTTGATATCGTTATGCCCCACATTGATGGGATTTCAATTCTGACACAAATAAAAAATTCTGACTCGTTGGGCGCGATACCGGTCATCGTCCATACGGGTATGACCGTGCAGGAAGTGTTCGACGATGCAAAAAAATACAACGCGACAGGATTACTCAGCAAGCCAGTCGATAGAGCAACGCTGCTGCGAAAAATTGATGCGTGCTTATTGAACGACACCTTTGATAACGCTATTTTCCACACAAGTACAACTTCTACAGACGCTTTTAGCGCCGCGGAATAAGGAGTGATTTGAGCGCCGATATCAAACTCACTGATCCTTCGATATTGATGCGCGCAGTGGAGCATGACGAGGATGCATTTGATGCTATGTCACGCGTTTTTCTTAGGATTTATCCGGAAATGATTGAGCGCCTGGATGAGTTTGTAGCTATCGGAAATCTGAAGGAGATAGCCCATCAGGCGCATTCTCTGGCGAATTGTCTGTTCATCGTTGGGGCGACGTGTATCGGCGAAAAAATGCAGGATATTGAAAATGACGCCAGACAAAAATTATTCAAATACAGCGATGCTGAATTTTCCGAAATCAAGACGATGCTTCTTCTGGTAATGCAAGAGGTAGAAAGCAATCTGATCGTTAGAAATACATTGTCGACGGTGTCGACAATGTCGCGTCAAGTTGTGTCCGAATTTTTTCTTAAGGATTTAGACGGGTCAGATTGTTATCAGGGGCATGTGTGAATAAATGGTTGAAGCGCGCGCCGATTGATATGGCAAAAAATATAGCGACGAACGTGGAAAATGCGAAGGCAAATAATAGACTGGCACAGCCATCTGAATTTTTTATTGATCAGAAAGTACTGGTGCTGGAGGACGACGAATTTCAGCGTAAGTTGCTGGTCGGTAGATTGAAAGGAATGGGGATTGGTTACGTTGCTGAGGCAGCCAACGGTCGCGAGGCACTAGAACTGCTGGAAATAAATAACGTTGTATTTGATTTTACGATTTGCGATTTGCGAATGGATGTCATGGACGGCATCGAATTTCTTCATTATGCGGCCGGCCAGCGTATTGGATCAGTCATACTCGTTTCAGCCGTGACTGAGGATTTATTGCGGTCGGCAGAGAAAGTGGCGCGGGATAGTGGCGCCCGGATTGCCGGTAGTTTAATCAAGCCGATTGATTTTTTATATTTAAAAAAATCATGATGTTGGATGTCGAGGTGCTGGAAACAGAGCCAGTTATTGATGAGAAATCGTCATCAAGGTTGTGGACAAAAAATGATCTTATCGTCGCGCTTGAGTGCCAGCAATTTGTTCCTTATTTCCAGCCTAAGGTGCAATTTGGGCAGGATCCGGTTGGGGTTGAGATTCTGGCGCGTTGGTGTCATCCGGCGTTTGGTGAAATCCCGCCATCGCAATTTGTTCCATTGATGGAGGCGAGCGGAGTTATTGATCAGTTGACCGAACAGTTGCTGCATAAAGCACTTGAGGCAATGAAAAAATGGCGTGATATCGCACCACAAATGGGTATTGCACTGAATGCTTCGCGCTCGACTTTGCAGAAAGTTGCCATTCCCAATCGTTGGCGTGCTATTGCAAACGAACATTCTATCGAGCCGGAATTAATCACTGTTGAGGTAACGGAAACGGCGCTTGCAACGGACTATGATGGTTTACTAGAAACCGTTACCCGTTTGCGCATGCATGGATTTAACTTGTCGCTAGACGATTTTGGGACTGGCTATTCTTCTCTCCAACAGTTGAGTCGTATGCCATTTTCTGAAATTAAAATAGATCGCTCTTTTATAGTTGGTGCCCAAGGTGCTCAACGATCGGTGGCAATACTACAGTCGATATTTGACTTGGCAAAAAATCTCAATCTCTCGACAGTTGCCGAGGGAATAGAGTCAAGAAGCGATGCAGATTTTATTCAGGCACTGGGCTGTGATGCTGGGCAGGGATATTACTTTGGTAAGCCGATGAATGGCGACGATTTGCTTCCTTGGCTTGCGCAGCCAAGGAAGCATGTGTGGGGCGAAAATAATGCGCGTCTGTGAATTTAAATTTTTATCATATAGCACTTCAAAGGGAGCATAAAATGACATTAGAAAATAATCAAAATAATCAAAATAATGAAAATATCGAGAAAACTCAAGGATATGATCAGAGTCGGTTGCTTGACGAACTGCTTCATCGTAAAGCGTTAAAAAACGATGCAGCATTATGTCGGCTATTGAAACTTGCACCTCCTTTAATCAGTAAGGTTCGCCATGGCAAGATTAGGATTAGTGGCGATGTGATGATTCGGATTCATGAGACGTTTGGCATTGCTTTTTTAGAAATGCGTGAACTGTTAGGGAATGATGAAACTAATGAAGACTATGTTGTGAGTCTTGGTTTAACGTTGTAAGGGTGACTGTCAGGATGGGTTGGATGCTTTGGTGTGTTTTGATCGTTTGTATTGGTTAAATATTCGCGATTTTTTCACGCTGATTGAGTCTTGGAAAAGGTGACATCTTTAATCTGAAATTAATCGCTTTTACAAAGCGTTTTTTGCAAATTGAATTGGTTGGTATGAGGTTTCCCGAGTTTCTTATTGCATATTAGATTATGCGAAACATGCATTGTGTATGTCTCCGTCAAGAAGAGTGAATGGCGATAAAAATAGAGATTAAAAACATCTCTTTTAGAAACGAACCAATTATTGGGAAATTTATTTAATTTGGTTAAAATAAGACTTTAGAGAATATAAGAAGATAAATGCCTTATTCTGAAATATGTACAACACAGAAGGTCGCTCAAATACTTGGAATTTCGGTTACGTCGGTTCAACAATTAGTTGAGGCTGGAGTAATTGAAGCTTGGAAAACCGGGGGAGGGCACCGTCGTATTCCTATGGCTGCCGTCCAAGCTTATAAAGCATCGTTGACGACGGCGTTAAAGGTTAATGCGAGCGAGGCATCGTCCGGTAAAAAGGCATCAATCCTGGTAGTTGAGGATAATGCGCTCCAGCGTGGAATCTATGAAAAACAGATTTCATCCTGGAACCTGTCGGCCGACCTGAGATTTTGTGAGAATGGCTATCAGGCTCTGGTTGAGATAGCAACACACAGGCCGAGTATTTTGCTGGCAGATATCGTGATGGATGGGATCGATGGTTACGAAGTTATCAATACCATATTACGATATCCGGAATTGGCACACATGAACATTGCAATCCTTTCAAGCCTCACGCCTGAGGAGCTTAACTTGCGTGGTGGTGTTCCGGAAGGCGTTGTTTTTTTTAGTAAACCAATGAACTACGACGAATTACGTGGCTACTTACGTGCATGCTGCGCCCAAAACGTCGTCAGAAGCGTGACCAATTAGGAGTATAGGATTCTTTTCGTACGAAGAATGATCGCTCAGGTGTGTATTTTTGATACCAATTGCTGATGATTCGCAAAGAATCCATGGTACTTTGTACTTCGGTTGCAGTTAATTAATGCTTTAATTGTCATTCAAATAATTGCAGAACAGTTCGCACTGGCAGTGAAATATACAAGGCTGGTGCCATTAATGATGCGTGAAATATTTGTGGTGAAAGCGATTGTGGTCGAATTTACCTAAATACAACGATAAGAGCAATATTTTTCAACGTCCTGCTTCAACGTCCTGCTTAACACCGGGGTATTAGCGTTTTCTGGATAAATAGTTAGTGCACAACGTACCATGAAGCGGCATAACCCATACCTGTATATCGATCCAAGCGTGCTGTTCAACGCAACCGGCGAAGATATTGATTCGTTTCGTGCGCTGTCTCATACGTTTATTGTGATCGCGACACCGATGTTTGAACGTTTGAAAGCGGCGATTTTAGTCGGTGAGTTTAAGGCGATGTCGCATGAAATTCATTCACTTAAAGGTACAACATCGCTGGTTGGCGCGGTGGAACTGACGTCCAAACTGGTGGAGTTGGAAAGTTTGTTGCTAGGTGATCAGACATGCCGTCTAGATCATCATCTTCCCGAGTTATGGCGCTTGTTCTCGTTGGTAATGCAAGATGTACGAGATAGTATTGTGCATTTTCGGGGATACCCCGAATGTGGTGAAAATTAGCAGGGTAAGCCTTACCACCGACGCCTTGTTTCCGCATGCGTCCGTGGTGAAGATATTGTTTAGTTCGCAGTTTATTTAAAAGTTCTGGAAATCGCATGCGATGCAAATGACACGATCGACAGATAAGCGAACGCTATATTTCGGGAACGCACGATGGCGCCTTAGTGCGAGGAGGGCCACGGCCGTTATTGGTATCGTGGTAATCACGTTGCTCGCATTATTAATCGTCGTGTCAACCAAGATACTGCATGATCGGACGATAGAGGCGTGGCGCACGGAACTTGGTAACTTGTCTCTCGTGTTGGCGGAAAATACTTCACAGACGATGACGTCGGCTTCGCTGGTGCTGGATAGTTTGGTCGAGAACGTCGAGTCTGCGAATGTGCATGATCAAGCGGGGTTAATAAAGGCCTTCAGAACCTCTTCGATTCACCAGATGATGCATGACAAAATCAGTGGACTGCCACAAATCAATGTAGCTACTATTATCGGTGTAGATGGCGAAGTAATAAATATTACCCGTTCGTTTCCTGTGCCGGTACTGAATCTGAGTGATCGCGACTATTTTAAATATCATAGCCACAACGCTGATCCCGGTATATTTATCAGCCAACCGGTGCAAAACAAAGTTAACGGTAAATGGTTTTTCTACATTAGCCGGCGTATCGAGGATGCCAATGGGCATTTTCTTGGCGTGGTTCTGTTAGGACTGGCGAGCGATTTTTTTGGCGATTTTTACAAAAATGTTAGCCTTGGTAATCAATCTGCCGTGTCGCTGTATCTCCGAGATTACACATTAGTTGCGCGTTGGCCGCCTACGAACGCCCTGCTAGGAAAAAAATTCCTTGCAGGTCCAACCTTTGCAGTAATTGAGGAAAATAAAAACCACGACGTTATTCTGTCCAGAAGTCCACGGGCGGCAGATGACTTCAAGAAAGTGTATCGGATGAGTGCGATCCGGTTAGTCAGAGGTTATCCGCTGATTGTGAATGTCACCATCACTGAAGATTTGTTCCTCGGTGGTTGGCGTGGAACGGTACAGTTGTTGGGTGGTATTGCGTTGGTAAGCTTGCTTGCGCTATCGATTGCGTTTGTACTGATCGCGATTGTCCTGAAGCGGCGGGAGCAGGACGCAAAAGAAGCCTTTTTACTGAAGACCCAAGCCGACTCCGCCAACGAATCAAAATCACGCTTTCTGGCGATGATGAGTCATGAAATCCGTACTCCGATGCATGGCATTATTGGGATGTCGGAATTGATGTTGGAGACTAAACTCGATAGCGTCCAGCTGGCATATGCCAGTAACGTGCGGAGTGGTGCGCGCGGACTTATGCGAATTCTTAACGAGATTTTGGATTTTTCAAAAATCGAAGCTGGTCATATGGAGTTCGAAATGATCTCCTTCGATCCGGTCCACCTGATATTCGATGTCATTGATCTGCATAAAGCCAATGCCAAGCAAAAAAACCTGGTGATTGATACCTCTATCAGCTTAACTGCTCCAAAGTGGGTAGATGGAGATCCCATACGGATAAGACAGATTTTGGGTAATCTGATTGTCAATGCGATCAAATTCACACCATCGGGGAAGATAACCATTTACTTCAGCGCGCATGCTGATGTTGCTAATCTGGATATGGTGCATTTGCGGTATTCGGTTCTGGATAGTGGTATTGGGATCAGCGAGGAAGCGCAAATCAATTTATTTGAACCGTTTATACAGGCAGACAATACGACGAGTCGGAAATACGGCGGTACTGGCCTAGGCCTAGCCATATGCAAGCGCCTAGTCGAGCTGATGCATGGTCAAATCAGTTGCGTCAGCAGCTTAGGTTTGGGATCAAGTTTTACGTTCCGGATTCGCTCTCGGATTTCAGAGAAGGAACCCGTCGATCTCTCATCGATTGAAAGTATTCCGCCAGCGAACCTCGCACCATTGCCATTAACGCCAGTATTGCAAACGTATGCACCACGCGTACTGGTTATTGAGGACACAGAAATCAACCGGCAACTGGTGCGTATCCTGCTGACAAAAAGGGGATGCGTGGTTGAAGAGGTTGAAAACGGTGAGTTAGCACTCGATGCACTTGCTCTGCGGCATTTTGACTTGGTTCTCATGGATTGTATGATGCCGGTAATGGACGGTTATGAGGCAACCAGACTTCTTAGAGAAAAAGAGGCCGCAACCGGCGCCCCGAGAATGCCGATTATTGGTCTCACCGCCAGTGCGATCAAGGGTGACCGCGAGCGTTGTCTCGCCGCAGGAATGGATGACTATCTTACTAAACCTTGTACCGCCAATGAATTTATAGCGACGGTTGGCCGCTGGATCGAGCTGAAAACCATTGTGGTTTTGCGCCCTGAGTAAGATGCACAAATGCATTTCATTCACTATCACGGATAGCACTTTCGTTGAGTTGCTCGCTTCAAACGCATTCAAACTCAGTTAAATATACAAACTGTATTCTCACATTGCGGATTTGTAACTTTTGAATTTGGTTGCATCAAATAGTTTTGAAATGGCAGAATATCAGCATCGAATAAGCTAATTTTTAATAGCGACCTTACCAAGGTCCCACATTGGCAAAAAGATGCCCAGCGCCAGGATCAGGACGATGATGCCCAGCACGCCGATCAAAATCGGTTCTATTTGCGAAGACAACGTCTTTAGTTCGTAATCGACTTCATGCTCGTACATTCTTGCTATCTCGTCCATCAAATCATCAAGCTCGCCAGTTTCTTCGCCGACTGCGATCATTTGTAAAACGACCGGTGTAAACACACCGGTAACTGAAGCTGTACGTAAAATACTTTCACCACGTTCGACGCCATCACGCATTTGTTCGATACGACTAGCGATATAACTGTTGTCGACTGTTTGAGCGACCACGGTAAGTCCCATCACGATTGGTACGCCGCTTTTACTTGATAGCGCAAAGCTGCGCGCGAATCGGGCTAACGTCGCTTTTAAGATGATTTTGCCGACAATAGGAAAGCGCAATTTAAGTTTATCCCATTTGTACAAACCATCGACGGTGGCGAGATAGGTTTTGAATGCAAACGCAGCGGCGGCAATGATCGCCAGCAGCAAGGGCCAATAATGGACGGTGAATGCAGAGGTCGCCATTAAGAACCGTGTTGGCAAGGGTAACTGGGCATGAAATCCAGCGTAAACATTGGCGAAGGACGGAATGACAAAGATATTGATGACGACCATGGCTGCCAGCATGGCCACCACTACAAAAGAAGGGTAGCGCATCGCGGTCCGTACTCTTTCGCCCATTTCTCGCTCGAATTCGAGATGCCCGAACAGCCGTAGAAAAACCTCCTCAAGACGCCCGGTCATTTCTCCGACGCGTACCATATTCAGATAAAAATTGGAGAATACGCGTGGATGACGCCGCATTGACGCTGATAGTTCTCGGCCAGCATCAAGTGATTCCCTGATGTCTTTTAGCACTCTTGCAAATGACTTGTTGGTTGCTGATTCTTGTAAGCCAGCCAAGCCGCGCATGATAGGAATACCGGCTTTTAGCAGAGTATAAAGTTGGCGACTAAATAATTGTACGTCGATGGAGCGGACTTTTTCTTCGTTGAGGCGTGACCACCAGTCATTTTCAGCACTTGTACCGCTAATGGGGCCGCTGGTCGGCGTAATGTCAATCGGTGTTATACCGGCGTTAAATAGCTGACTGGCGATACCGCTACTATCGCTACCTTCCAGGACGCCTTGCACTTGCTCACCGCGGGCGTTACGTGCTTTATATGCGAAGAAAGGCATGCTTAATCCTCAAGCTGAATACTGATACGCATTGCTTCGCTGACCGTCGTTCGTCGCTCCAGGACCAACGCCACCGCATGACGACGTAAGGTTTCACCGGCTAACTGGGCTCGCGCTACTTTCATAAAAAGGGCGGGATCATCGCCATTTGCTGCATCCGCCACTTCTCTGGTTATTTCAAGCATTTCATAGACCCCGACCCGACCACGATAACCAGTACCGTTGCAATGGGTGCAGCCCCGACCATGGGCGTATTGGTGTGTATTCACGGTCTCTTTAAGCTCAGTCTTTAACCACTCAATTTCGTTGACTTGTAAGGTGGCGTCTTCCGAGCAGCTTTCGCAAATTAAACGCAGTAAACGTTGTGCGACGACTGCTTGTAAGGAACTGGCAACCATATAACCCGGCACACCCATGTCGAGCAAACGTATCGGCGTGCTGATTGCATCGTTGGTGTGTAACGTCGACAATACCATGTGGCCTGTCATTGCGGCGCGCATGCCGATCTGTGCGGTTTCCTGATCGCGCATTTCTCCGACTAACACGACGTCTGGATCCTGGCGTAAAGCGGAGCGAAGAACTCTGGAAAAGCTTAGTTCGATTTTGTCGTTAACTTGTACCTGATTGATGCCGGGTAACCGATACTCGACGGGATCTTCTACCGTGATGAGTTTTTTCTCGAGCGTATTGAGTTCAGACAATGCGCCGTATAACGTTGTTGTCTTGCCGCTACCGGTTGGCCCTGTTACCAGCACCAGTCCGTTAGGGCGCTGCACGATTGCACGAAACCGTTTTAGCATTTCCTTTGGCATACCGATAGCATCCAGATTGAGTATGCCGCCGCTCTGATTGAGCAGGCGCATGACGACTGATTCTCCATATTGCGTCGGCATCGTCGACATCCGCACGTCGATCTGTTGTTGCTTGACTTTGATCGCAAAGCGTCCGTCTTGCGGCAGACGTTTTTCTGAAATATCAAGATCCGCCATCAGTTTCAGTCGCAGCGCCAGCGACGGTGCAATCTTGATATCGGCTTCGGTCTGCAAATGTAAAACGCCATCGATACGAAATCGGATATGTAGTCGTTTTTCTTGTGGCTCGATATGAATATCCGAGGCACCGACTTGCGTTGCATCATCAAATACCGATTGCAGAAGCTTGACGACGGGGGCGTCCTCCAGACCAGTTCCGCCCCCTAAAGTGCCGAAATCGATACTATTATCACCGAGCTCTTGCTCTAGCTCGCGAGCCAAACCCGTAATTTCATTGGTCCGGCGGTACAGTCTGTCGATGGTTTGAAGGAGTTCACTTTCATTGACAACGGCGAGCGTAATGTCGCGCTTAAGTAGGCGGGCAATTTCATCGTATGCAAACAAATCGGTCGGATCAGCCATTCCGATTAATAGTCCGGCGGGCTGCTCTTCCATAACAATGGCGCGAAACCGGCGCGCCTGTATTTCAGGCAGGAGAAGCACTATGTTCGATTTGATATGGTACTGCTTGAGGTGGATGTAAGGAATGCGGAGTTGGCGGGCCAGAGCGGCAGAAATAGCGTCTTCCGTCGCAAAACCATTTTCAACAAAAATACGCCCCAACTTTCGTCCTGTTCGCTGCTGCTCGCTTAATCCCAATTGCAATTGTTCTTGGGATAGCAATTTTTGCTGCAGTAAAATTTCACCTAAACGAATTTTTTCCGGTCTGGCCATGAGTGCTCCTTGAAACTTCTTACATTGCACCATGTGCAGTGCGTATTTAATATGTGAGGCAAACGATCCGGGTTGCGGATGTTTACGTTTAATTTGCTACCAATTGCTCGTGCTCTTTGATTCCTGGCGAAATAAAACGCGCATTAGTGAACGCGCCTGATATCTCGCTACCTACTATTAGTCGATAAGTTTGATCGTACGATAGAGCGCCGGAGAGGGCAAGATGATGCATCATTCGACAGGTTACTCTACGACCCACTTTCTAACTGTTCCCGTTGTTTGCTCAGTATTCAATATCCAAATACCAAGATTCACTCAATGCAGGGCACGCCAGCCGTCCGGCAAGTGCTGATCGTTGCGGACATCTGACGCTCCACGTATTGGGTACTGCGGGGTGTCCCAAGACTAGCCGTGACGATAAACTGCATTGCACCAATTTGATTTGGTCCTTCCGTGTAGGTCGTCGATGTACAGTCGACCCGCACACTAAAACCAGTTAAAGCACCAGCCAGGTGACTGAGGGTTGTCGGGTTTGCGGGGCAAACATAAGGTGTCTGGCCCGATGGTAAATTGGTCTGCTCGGGCTTCATGGCCTGATACACACCCCATTCTATCCCGGTCCGGGCAGCTTGATACGCGCGCGACCCCTGTAAATCTTGCGCTGAAGTTGTTTGCTGCACGGTTGAAAGCGTGACCATGACAGCGCCTAGCCCTGCTAATACAACCAATAAAAAAATAGCCGTCATCAATGCAAAGCCGCGCTGTGCATGTGGTCTGGAGCGGCAACCTCCGTTTGATAAGGCCCGTTTAGGGTGAGTTACTGACATGAACTGCATTGTAGAGGCTGGCCGTTTCATTGTTTTTAGTGATCGCGATACGCAGTGAAATCAAGCTGTTGCGTTGCGTCACGCCGACCGTATATGTGAATTCGCAGTGACTGATATTTTGTGCCAGCACTGGCGCGTTAGCTGGTATTGCGGGGCAGGAGGTGGGAGCGGCCGCGTTAATTCCGTAACCCGATAAGCGATATAGGCTGCCGTTTCCGTTACCGGCTGCATCAATCCCGGTGCCGCTGTTGGTGCAAACATAAAACACTGCTTGCTCCGCAGCTGGCATGATCTGAAAGCGATTGCCGGGTGATGCAAACGGAAACTGTTTTGCTGAAGTCAGTGTAATACTGTTGACGGTGGCAGTCGAAATAGTTGCTCGATTCTCGCCGGAATAAGCATCCGCACCAGGTATTCCCAGATTATAGACGACCAATTGGTCGCCGCTGGCGGGTATTGGATTGAGGGTTGATAGCACGTCGAAGGTTGTAGTCGGGGCCGTAAAATTGAGCGCTGCGCCGGGAGCATCAACCCGATAGCGTCCGCCGCTGGCTGTTGGCAGGTATTCCAGGCATAGTGGTGATGCGCCAACGCTGCGCACACTATTTGGCAGCGCCAGGCGCAAGTCGCGACCAATTCGGCGCAGTGCTGTATCGGCTGTGTCGGTGACCTCCACGCGTCGTTCCAGATCAAAATAGCCTTGAATCGGGCTACGCATGAAGATCGCCACCACTGCGGCGATGATGCCGGTGATGGTGATGACCATTACCGCTTCGATCAGCGTAAAACCACGCTGCCGGATTGAGGTGGCTAACATGGCATTAGGGTACGGCATTAGGTGCATAACGAAAACGATAACCCGTGACCGTAATATCGGCAGAACTTGATACAGCTCTTACGTCAATTTGCAAAACATCATTTTTGGCCGCTGCTGGTGCTAAAGTATCGCCAACTTGTTTGATGGCGACCGATACTGAGTAGGACGCGAGTCCAGTGATCGGTGTACCTGAGATATCTAATATTGGACTCATTGAAAAATTGTTGTAATCAGCCACGTTATCAGCTTCGCGTTGCGCAACGTTGCTGACGCGGGACGTCGACGGTAAATCGTCTTCGTTTGCTATTCCCGGGATGCCAGCACAATCGCCGACACTGTTAGCAGTCAACGCATTGGCGTCGGATGGGGCGCAATAGGTGAAGGGTTGCAAGCTGATTTCCTCCAGCATTGATTCTGCTATTGCCAGCGCCTGCTTGCGTTGCACAGGATCTTCACTATTTTTTGTAGTGATGTTCATCACCGATAGAATGCCTGCAATCCCGACGCTAACGATGACGATGAACAGAATGAGTTCAATCAGCGAGATCCCTTTTTGCTGATTCAGAGACGTGTTAGTGGACATATCCGGTCTCTCGCTCAACAGTAATTATTCTTTTCATGCCATCGCCGACGATGGACAACTGGACGGTCGCGTCTGGCGATGGCTTCCCTAATGCTGAGAAAAAAAACGAGGAGTTTGTTGATTCGATAGTGATACCGTTTGGTGTGACTTTACTGAATTTTTGCTGGTCAGACGGACCGAGCACGACTTGTTTGGCATCGCTGTTGATGCAATTGATATCGGAGAGATAGGTAAGGCATATCGTTCCGTTTACGCTGCTCACATTGACGAACGTTGGGGTGTGTTGTGCTATGGCGATTTTTTGTGCGTAACGCAGCATTGACAAAGTTTGATCATAAAAGCCACGTGCTTGGAATGTCTGGCGTCCTGAGAAACGCGGGATAGCGACGACGGCAATAACGCCTGTGATAACGATCACCATGACCAGCTCGATCAAGGTAAATCCATTACTGTTTTTTGAAATTGTCATACCTTTGCTAGCTGGAAGGCTTTGATTTTATCAAAACCAACTTGGCATAAAAGTGTATTGCAATAAACCCGGGAAAGATTGCAGAGTCCTGCAACATGTTGTCCCCGGGAGAATTGGTTCAGTGTGCTTTTATGAATTAAATACCGACAATGTGCGCAATCGATGTAGGTAGTGCGAGGCCGGTCAGTACGCATGCATTATCGCCAGATACGATGGCAACGCCTGTGTCCAATGAATAGCCTGCTGGCAGAGGGCCTTGTAGCACCGCTAAAGCAGCGGTGGAGCAATTCAAGCCGATTGTTGTTGTACCATGTCCGGCAATAACGGCAGCATAGTTAATTGCGCTACCTGATTCAATTGATCCTTTAACACCTGCGAGCGCAGCAACTTGTGCGTCGGATTTTAAATCGGCAAATTTAGGCAAGGCCACCGCAGCCAATATTCCCAAAATAACGATGACCATGACTAATTCGATGAGGGTAAAACCCGATTGCTGCTTTTTCATTAAATATCTCCGTTGCTAAATAATACAAAATACCAATGCTGAGAATCAACGCTGGTCGGCTGTGTGAAGTGATACGACTTGTACTACTTTTACGGAAATAATTGTTTAGTATGCAAACAAAAGTTACACGTGGAAAACCAAAAATGCACCCTTGATTCGTTATTCAGAAAGTACATTTGAATAATACATTGGAAGAAGAAGCCTTTTGATTTACAGCAATGAATATATAACGATTTGCACTAAAAAATTTAACATTTGATAATAAAATGTGGTTAATCCGCGTTAAATTGCGGTGATGAATGCGCGAGGTCTCGTGAAGTATTTCTGTACAGAAATTTAATTTTATTAATCAATTTTATTAGATTGAAATAGTAATAAAGGCCTCGTGCTTATAATATTGCCGCATGGAATTTTTTTAATAAATTCACCGCTTCTTCTTCATAAACGACGCTTGTATTTTGTGCCGCAGATGCGCCTCTGGCGCGCCTCTAACGCTGAAAGTCAAAAAAATTACTAATACCAATTAATTCCAATTAGTACATCTCTCGCTGATAAATAATCGATGATTTATAAAGCCCAAAAGTCGCTCGAGAAGCAGGGTTGATACCAAACCAGGGAATGTTGGCGCTGGTGGCTGCCGACTCGGTTGTGCTTACGCAAGTGTTATCCGTTGCGCTGGTACTGATGTTGACAGTTAGGTCCACACTGCCAGCATTTTTTGCACCGGGTTTGGTGAGGATTAATCCCGGTGCTGGTAGTTTTCCTGCAATCAGTGTTGTACTGCCGGCGGGAGACAGCTGGGTTTTGCACGCACTGAGTTGCTTAAGATAGTTATTCATTTTGATGCTGGATGCAGGGATGACAGTGCAGCTGTCAGCCATATTGGTGACATAGTAGGACCCCGTCCAGTATTGGGCCTCAAGCGGGATCGGTAATGCCAATAACTCTGAACCGTACGCGTTCTGCATCTTGAGCCGTCCGTAGCGCAATCTGGTGGCACTGCCGACCGCGGTGGGTGAGCTTGCTGTGACTTCACCATCACTTGGCGCCGCAAGTACGGTAACGAAGGTTTCTATTGTTGCGACATTTGGTCGGCTGATTTGCTGGCCTGCTGATACGCTGGCAGAGCCGTTGGTCCAGTTGCCGCTCACGCCGGTGGCGCTGCTGGTTAAGTTTGATCCTGTCGGCAATGCGCTCGTACTAAAACGGTAACCAGCATAATTAGTCAGATTTAACTTGGCAAATACGCCAGTGTAATTTTGGGTGATACCGTTTGCCGTGTTTTGCGCCATCAAGCCAAACGCAGTAATGAAACCGTCTTGTCCGAAATAACTAAAAGGGGTGCTGGAAGCGGCGCACGCGGCGGTGATCGGGGAAGGGCTTATGGCGAAGTGATCCGGTATGAAGCGTCCGAATGACAGTGTGCCGGTATTGCCAATGCTGCAGCCATATTTTCCTCCGATTAAGGTATCAGAGAGATTGCTATCAGCTGAGGTACTTGTTATGCAATCCCCATTGGCGCTATCTACGGCCGTGAACGTGTCGTCGCGATACGCACCGGGGGCGAGATAAAGATAGCCCACTTCGGTATAAGTCGCATTGATCGCTTTGGTATTGACGGCTAATGTGGCGGGCGACAGGATGCCGGCTACGCCGCCGCTTTGTTGCGTTGCGGCTTGCGTGGTAGTTTGAGCCGTTAATTTTGTGGTGTCGAGGGCCATGGCTCCCGCATAGCCATCATTGGCATGAGTAGCAGCGAGCAGGCTGAAACCACTGCCTCCATTGATGATTGGGAGTGCGGTTGTTGAGGGGGCTGTCGCCGTTGCTGAGGTCGATAGCGTGACCGTGGAAGGGCGCACCGAGAACTGATCGGAAGAGCAAGCCGGAGCCAAAGCGGTGAAGCTTCCACAGCTACTATCGGTGCATTCCCGGACGCGACACCGTAATATTGGGGCGGCATTTGCAAGGTTGAAATTGCCGGTCGACGTGCGCCCGGCAGCGCTTACGGAGAAGTTCACTGTTTGAGATGCCACAGGGGTTTGGCTAGCCAGGGCTGTGCAACTGGTCGGTGGGGTTGTATCGTTGAATAAATCCACTCTGACCGACTTGGGGATGCTGGTAGTGCCGCTGTAACCGGTCGCCAGTGCGCCATCGGATTTAAGCGCCGCGATGTCGAAGGTAAAGTTAGCGTTGACCAGCTTAGTAAAGAGCGGTTTTCGTGCCGTTGCTACCCATGGCGTATTGCTATCCTTTTCCAGGCAGTCAAAGGTACTGACATGCGATGCACCGCCAGCACCTGCTGGGGCTGGACATACAAGCGGCGAGGGTAAGTTGGTGTTATTGGTCACGCAGCTACTGTCACCAGTTGCCAGGCAACACACGCTGTTGATAATGGCCATGTTACCGAGAGTAATAGGGTCGGGCCTATTCGTTGAGATCAAACCGCTGACTGTGGTGTTTGCTCCCACAGCGATGTTGCCGGAAGCGGTACCGACGTTTCCGTTCACTGTTATTGATGCGCCTAACGTGATGGCACCGACAGCGCTACTAGAAATGGAGCCACCAACGCTAGTGCCTGCACCGATACCGATGCCGCCGGTAGCAGTACTAATGCTGCCACCAATCATAACCGTCGCGCCAATCGTGATCGCACCAGTCTGGATGGTGGTAAGACTGCTGCTGACTGAGCTTCCCGCGCCGACTGTTACTGCGCCTTGAACGGTGCTGATAGTGCCGTTTATGTCAGTACCGGCACCCACCGTGACGGCCCCGATATTCGTGGTGATATTGCCGCTGAGCGTGCTATTAGCGCCGATATCAATTGCCCCACCAGAAGTTAAGTTAGCGTTCGAAATGCAACTGGCGCCGAATCCGATTGCGCCGCTTACGTTGAAGTTCAGATTAGAGGCCGAACCCCTTTTATTGATCTGGCAACTGGCGCCCGCAGAAAAAGCGCCATTTACGGTGACGGTGGCTGGGGCGTAAATACTGATCGTATCGCCAGCAGCGAGAGACAAGGTGCCACATGTGTAGGAGCCGCTACCGCCGCTGCAACCGGCCGGAAGATAGCCTGGAAAAGTGTAGTCGATAGCTTGTGCCGGCAATGCTGTCAGTAACAGTAACGGTAGGACGATTAGTAAAAATAACCACCGCCGGAGGTGAGTACGCAGAGAGGATGTTTGGTGACGGATAAAATTTGAGTTAGGACGCGCATTGATCCATGCTTTTGGATAAGACGATATTTTGACCATTCCGGCGATAGAAAGGCGCTCTTGACTCTGCGTCGCACGCCTTCGGAGAATGAATTGCAGTCTGGCGCTGTAACTCAGCGCAATAGCGGCAATAGCGGTAATAAGCGTAATTGGTGCAGTCAGTAGCCCAAGCGCCGAAGCCAAATGCTGTATTGTTTTTTTAAAGGACATTTTATTTAAGATAGGATGGCTATTAGCGCGGCATCTGGCTCAATTTTTGATCGACAAAAGTCCGTAATTCTGGCGATAATGTCGAGGACGATTTAGCGCGGGTAAATGCGTCCTTGGCTTCTGGTAAGCGATTTTCAGCCTGCAAAGAAATACCGTAGCCCATCCACCAAAGACCGTTTTCAGGCATCTTGCGGATCGCAATTGCATAATGATCAATGGCTTCTTTGTGTCGTTTTTCACGCTGCAATAAAGCCGCCAGAAAAGCTTGGTAATCCGCATCAGCCAGTGCATACGAGAGCGATCGCTCCAACGTTTCCAGCGCTGTCCGTGTGTTGCCGCGCTCAACCTGAAGACGCGCCAAAATCATCGCCATGCCTGTTTGAGCGGGATCAATGGCTATTCCCTCTTGCAACTTGCGCATGGCATCATCCTGATGCTTTGTGTCGAGCAGCAAACCAACCAAGGTTTGGCGGGCCGCAGCGTGTTTTGGATCAAGCTGTAAAACTTGCTGCAGCATATCGATAGCTTGTGATATCTGCCCGACATCGATCAGCGTAACGGCTTTGCGATAATGATTGTCTATGGCTTGTTGCGGGGTCACTTCTTTGGCTTGAGGCGCTATCTTGCCGTCGTTTTCTGAGTCAGCCTTCCCTTTTTTTTTTGTGTTATTGCGGGGAATTGCTTTTACGTCATTTTGCGTAGAGCGCAAGACTGGCGTGGCGTTAAGGATTGTTGACGCATTTGCATCGGCATTCAGCGTATTGGCAATCCTGCCAGCAATGTCTGTATTGTTATTGGTGATCGACTTAGTCTCATCATTCTTTGTTGGATCATTCGCGGTGCTTTTGCCAATGCTCATAGGCGCCGGCAGCGGTTTAACAGGAAGCACTTCTGAGGGGGAAGTCAACGCTGGCTTTATTTCTGATGTCCCTGCAGGGGATACATCGGTCGGTAGGGCATCGGGTGCGGTTGGTATCGCAGGTATCGCAGGTGTCGCGGGTAATATTGTTAATGCGGGAGCGGGTAAAGGCGTAGCTTTTATTGCTTGCCCTGACGCCGCAGGTTTAACGATGGCTGCGGCAGGCGATGCTTTTTGCCAATACCGCAATCCCCACACTGCACCGATTACTATGGCTATCAACAACAACAACAGCGCCGCCACCCACCAGATACGTCGTGATTTATTGTCTACATTCGGTACTGTCCGGATGTGGTTTTGCGACAAGGCGTCCGTCCCGGTCGGTCCGATAACTACACCAACAGTGGATCCACGCTTGTCGAGATCCTGCAGCATTTGATTGATAAGACTCATTTAAAATAATCCACAGCCATATCTATAAATAAAAAAAAGAACGCCGAGCCGCCTAATAGTCGCCAGAACCATGAATGAGGTTTTGAGGAAAAGGTATCCTTCACTGCCACACGGACATTTGCCGGACCAACCTGCTGACGGCCTTTGCCGTAAGCAGCCATCAAGGATTTGTGGGCTAAAATATTTACCAATCGCGGAATTCCGCCGCTCGCTCTGTACAGGCGTCGCAGTGCGCCATGGGTGAACAAGCGGCTACCAGTGAATCCAGCAACGTTCAGACGATGCGAAATATAAAACGCCATGTCATCTTTGGTCAGTGGCGCAATATCGTATTCAAATGTGATGCGCTGCTTCAATTGCCGAATCGTATTGTTTTGCAATTTCAGATTTAATTCAGGCTGTCCAAACAGGACGATTTGCAATAACTTTCTTTTTTCTGTTTCCAGATTGGTTAATAAACGCAGCGCCTCCAGACTTTCCAGTGGCAACGCTTGTGCTTCATCCAGGCACAGTACGACTTTTTTTCCTTGTTCGGCCAGTTTAAGTAAACGGAGATTGATTGATTTCATCAAATGATGTTGGTCGACATCCTTCTCCAGCACAATCTCCAATTCGTCTGCTACCGCCAGCATCAACGGGCGCGGTTCAAGCGATGGATTGGGTATGTAAGCTGTCACAAAGCTATCGTCGAGGGTTGACATGAACTTGCGACATAACATTGTTTTTCCGGTGCCAACTTCACCGGTAATTTTGATGAAGCCTTCACCATTATTGGTCGCAATCAACAGCGTATTTAAGGCAGCCTGATAATTCGAGCATGCGAAAAAAAAGCTGGTATCGGGTGTTATACCAAATGGTAATTCACGTAAACAGAAATGTGCTTTATACATGGTTAGCGCTGTCCTTGGACCTGTGCGTCTCCGTCGCCCATATTGCGCGGTACCAAACCTTGCAATCTGCGCTGACTATCAAGCATGTCCTGATCCCAGCTATCTTCGCCCTGAACGATGGTTGGTTTGAGCAAGATGACCAATTCGCTTTTTTGCGACACACGGCTGTTATTGCGGAATAGATTACCGAGCACTGGCACATCAGCGGCCCCGGGTACTTGGGCGCGATCAGATGAGGACGATTGGCGCATCAGACCACCAATGGCAATGATCCGTCCATCCTGACCGCGGACCACGCTATCGGTCTCGGAGATTGCGCTGGAGGCTAAAGGCAAGCTCAATGTGCCGCCACTTGCTCCCAAATTGATCACTTTGTCGACTGTTGTTACTTGACTCACGGACGGGTGAATATGCAAGGTGATATTGCCGATTGCATCAATTTGAGGCGTCACATCCAGTGATACACCAGAGAAAAAGGGCTGCACATCCACGGTAGTGATCGGTAGCGTAGTCGTATTGCCGGAACTTACGCCTTGGGAGGTCGTCAATTTCGTCACAAAAAACTCATCTGTACCGACTTTCAAGACCGCTTTTTGATTATTCATCGTGGCGATGCGGGGACTGGATAAGACATGCACCGTTCCTTGAGAGTCGAGAAACGAAATCAGCGCTGCAAAATTGCTATTTTGAAAGGCCAAACCGAACAGCGAGCCAGCCGCCGTGTTGACCGCGCCCAAGGTGCTGCCAGCAACGGCGTTGATTGCGTTAGTACCACCGTTGGTCAAGGTTGTGCCAGCGACTGACGAAAGCGTTGTTCCAGGTGCGACATAGCCGAGCGAAGTCCGGCTACCTTTGCCGCCAAAGGCAGACCAATTAACGCCAGATTGAAAATTATCATTGAGTGAGACCTCAATGATTTTGGCTTCCAAAATCACCTGGCGATCTACCGATAATTGGGTCGCCTTTAAAAACGTCGAGACATTCCGCAATTCATCCGACATGGCGCGAATCACTACGACACCCGATTGCGGGCTGATCACGACGCTACGTCCGTCTTTGTCGCCAATGATGGCGTTTAAAGAGGCCTTCAGTTCGCCCCAAAAGTCGTTGTTTGAAGTTGTACTAATTTTGCTGCTGTCGACTGCACGCGAGGTCGTTCCGGACTGCGACTGATATCCGGGCGTGTTGTTACTACCCGAATTACTGGATACAACGTCACTCACCGAACCTGAAGTAACGCGGATATCAGATGATCCTTTGCGACTGCCGCTGAGATAATTGACCTGAAAAATACTTGTTTGCAAACTTAACGGTTTAACATAAATACGCGTGCCTTCAACCTTGTATTCATAGCCATAGAGTTCTCGGATTGCGTCCAGTGCTTCAAACAATGTCACGTTTTTAAGATTGGCCGAAATAGTGCCGGTGACGTCAGGATGAACCAGCATGTTGTAACGCGTACCGGCAACCAGCGCCATAAAAAACTGACTTGCTGGCACATTATTGAACGATAAATTAAATCGCTCTTCCATTGGTTGCCGCGTTTTTGGCATTTCAATTTTGAGCGGCGGCAACAGCGACGCAAAAACGGCTTCCTGCTGGGTGCGCTTCGCGTTGTTTTCTACCGCGCTATTCATCTCGGTATTGATAAGGTCGTACGTTTCACGCTTAGAGGCCGGTGAAGCGCATCCTGTCAATCCTACGATCAAAATAGCTATGAGAGTCTTTTGCATTCTTTTCTAAAGCCTGTTGATGTACATTTTAAGGTGTAGATTTGTTGACTGATTTTTTTTGTATATCAGGAAAAAGTTTCAACACTTGTTGTTCTTTTCCATTTTGTAAAATGACTTCGGTTTCACTCACCTTTACCAGACGAAATTCACCGAATTTTTGATGAAGTTTGACTGTTTTCCCGCTGATAATCGCTATCTTGCTATGCTCTGAAATGATGACGGATTGGAGTACCGGGCCACTGGCTGCCGGGATCGCTTCGCCGTGTCCGGTACTGATACCGATGGAATCTGGTGGGCGTGTCGGGTCAGGCGTAGTTTGTGCCATGACCGTTGATGCTATCAGCAAGGAGCAATATGCTGCTGTTGCGATCCATTTGGCAAATGTGCTCATAGATTTAGCCATTTTTCATCCAGGCTTAAGGTGAACAGCGTCAGACTTAAGGTGGCGTCCGGATAAGTGTCTATCTGCATCGTTGCTTTGCCCCAAAATAATTGCCAAGGCATTGCTTCCAGTGCCGACATGTAATGCATCATGTCGAGATACCTTCCTTGAATAACAATTTCGACACCATGTTTGTAAATGCCGCTGCCGTTTTCGATGCCACGCACTGCCTGTGCTCCCGTTACAGATGGCTTTTCTAGCGAAATTTTTTCGTCAGTGGGTGTGGGGTTGGGATTGTTTAGCGTGCTGACGGGAAGTGTGTTGAGCGAAATTAAGCGTAACGCGCCGTTACGTTTCAAGATATCTTCGAGTAGCGATGTCATGTTCTCCGGCTTGACGAGCACGCTATTTAATCCCAACAGCTTGGAATGGAGTTGTTGCGATTGCTCCTGCAAAATTTTTAAACGATCACTGTTGATAACATCCGGATCGAAGGCTCTTGATCTCAGGCGTTCTTGAATCGCAGTCTGTATTACAGCAATTTTTGATTGATTGTTTTGAATGTGGAGCGACATTAGTTTTTGTCGGTCAAATTGTGGATTAAATAATAATGTATTGAATAATAGTATGAGCGTCAGTGCAGCACCGATGAAGATCATGATGCGCTCACGCAGACTCATGGCATCAATTTTTGAAATGATTGGCTGGAGGTTGTGTTTCATTACCCTTTTTCTCCGCGTAATTCTGCCGGTTGCTTGACGGGTTTGGCGTTTTGTACAGCGGTCGTTGCCGGAATATTTGGCATGATAGAAGGAATCGCGGAGGGTGGCGCGGTGTATGACGCGATGTCAGAGGCCGTCTTGTCTTTCGCTATGCCTGATGATCGCAGATCAAACTCCACGTAGGGCGCAGCGATCGGAGAATTAGCTTGATGCGCATTGCCGCTCGCTGCTATTTGCGGGACGTGGATATCAAGTCTGGAAAAAGTTTTTCCTTGCATGACGGTCTCATTTTTAAGACGACCAATATAATAGGGCACTAGCTCAGGGCGCAATGCGCGGCCGCGCAAATCCATCTCGTTGCCAGCGCCGATAATACTGAAACCGGTTAACCACAAGCCATCCACTATTTGACGAGAAAAGGCGCCTAAATAAGCTGAATAGCCGCTGGTATTGCCGATGTCACCTTTTTCCAGTTTATCGAATACCTGTTGCAAGGATTTGACTTCCAGGTCTGTCTTTGTAACGCTATCCTCGATAGATTGACTTTTTGGATGCGGTGCATATTCAGTAGTGACTTTGTTTAACTCGGCCTGAACCACTATTAACTGCGCAAAAGTACTGGCCTCGTCTTTACTGACGCTAGAAAATTGATAGCCAGAATAAACGGAAATACATGCGGCACCAAGGATTATTAATCCCAACGCCTGAAGCATCGCTACCGCAGAAAAATATTTCTTTTGCTTTAAAAATATGGGATTGAAAAGATTGATCTGCTGACTCATAACTTCTTCTCATCAAGGCGCAACGCCGCACCCAGCGTGATGAAGTAGCGTTGTTGTTGCTCAATCTTGTAGAGTTCCGGCACCTTGGAAAAATCTAGAATGGTTTCTAAATTCAAGGTTTCAATTGGAATGTATAGATTGGCGGAAAGGTATTCCTGCAGCGCTGTTCCCTCTTCTCCCATCGGGGAGAGTATTAATTTTGACAATGACAGCGCGTGATACTGTCGATCAAAATGATCTAATGATCGTTGGAGGTCGAGTGTAATGCGTTCGTAAATGATTGTGATTTGAGATGCGTCGGCTGCTTGTAGTTGGGTGATGGTGGTATCCATTCGGCGTGACAAATAGAGCTCACCTGCGGAGGTGATGGTAACGAGCCCACCTTCCGAATTGAAGGACAGCAACGCGACGGCATGTCCTTCTGGTTCTAGTAATGTAGCGATGTTACGCTGCGCCATTTCAGGAACATCAATGACGCGTAACGCAATATTGGCATCTTCGAATAACGCTTGACGCTGTTCGATTAATTGATTGCGGACCACCACTGCAAACAGCGCGTTGCTGTGTAATGGCCCATTTTTGTCGATGGGGATAGCAAGAACATCAATGGTGGCGTCGTCAACGTGATAGTCCAGCATATCCTTTAAGCGCCAGCGTACGGCTTTTTTAAGCTCATCTGGCGGCACATTTAGCGGATCAATCGAGAGTAGTTGATACTCACCGATATTGAGTAAGTGGGAGCATTGATAACGATTTACGTTGATATCTTGCGCAAGCTTACTGAGCGTAACGGCTGTTGTAGTTTTTTCTGAAGGGTAAAAAGATAATAATTCCACGCTAGGCTTGCTAGACGGCAACCTTTTTAAATGGGCGGCGTAAACACCATCGAAATGACAACCAATCGCTAACCAACCTGCATTTTTTTTAGTTTTACTGAATAAGCTCACAAATAAACCTTTGCTGGTGCTGAATAAAAGTAATTGATGAGCGGTGCCCGTACCAGGGTACGGATAATGGTTACTGTATCGCAATTTGATCCGTATCGTTAGGTAAAATTAACGTTTTGTGGCGGTTATATTTTTCATAAATATCGGATTTTAACGAGGACGTACAGTTACCGTAAGGTTCTTAACCGCAATCGACTTCAAAGAGATGCTTTTGGGAAATTATCGTGATGACCAGTCGTGCAAATTGTGAAGTGAGTTTTTAAATATAAGTGTTGTAAAACACGACGTATTTATATCGATTTCAAGCTTTATTGCCAGAACTGGTGTTGTCGAAGGATAATCTAGCGCGTTGTTTTTCGGTTGAGTGGACAGATCAGGATTTAGATTAGGACAGAGATCTGGATAGAAACCGAGGCAGAGATTCCACTTTCGCAGAATAAATTTTGCTACATCAGATGATGCTGCTCAAAGTAACTAACGCAACGTCGGAATGCTTTTCGCTTGAAATTTGAAATCACAATTGACTCATCTGAGTATTGTAACAATTGTTAATAAAGCAATTTTCCTCCCACTTTTTAAGTGTAATAATTAACGCACTACCTACATGACATCGATAAAAAAATTGCCAGTTCGCAGCCTGATCAGTTCTTCTTTTCCTTTTGCAAAAAAACTGTTAACAATGTTGGTTGCTGCAACGACTACCGTTGGCGCAGGCGTTAGCTGTGCAGAAACTGAAGTAGATCAGCCGTCCAGTCAGAGCGCCACGACAGCGGTTAGGATTCCAAATACACACGAATTACCGCTGGTTACCGTCAAGGCAGAAGGTGAAGCAAAGGATAGCTATCGTGCCAGATCAGCGACAGTCGGTACATTTGGCAGCGAGACGTTGTTAGACACACCAGCGTCGATCTCGGTGGTTACGCGCAGTCAGCTGGACGATCAGCAATCTCGGTTACTCAGTGATGTGGTACGTAACGATGCCTCGATTGATAATAATTACACGCCATTGGGCTATTACGAAAATTTTAGCATCAGGGGATTTTCGTTAGATTTGGCGTCTAGCTACCAACTGGATGGCATGACGATTTCGGGTGAGCAAAATGTGGCACTGGAAAATAAAGAGCGGGTAGAGGTATTGAAGGGATTAGCTGGCTTGCAGGGTGGCCTTGCCGCACCCGGCGGATTGATCAACTATATTAGCAAGCGACCGGCCGATGTCGCGTCTGTGACGTTGGGAACCGACTCGCGCGGTTCGCGCTATCTGGCGACCGATGTCGGGACGTTATTTGGCGATCAAAAACAGTTCGGTTTACGGGTTAACGCCGCGCATGAAGGAATAAATACCTACGTCGATGGCGTGAGCGGTAATCGCAATTTTGTCTCAGTAGCGGCGGATTGGGTTCTCTCACCGTCTGCGACGCTGCAGTTTAATATTGAAGATCAGCATAGCCAGCAGCTTTCTGTGCCGGGTTATCAACTACTTGGCGGCATTGTTATCCCAAGCGGTGTTTCTCCTTACCGTTTGCTCGGTGGGCAGCCTTGGGGCAAGCCTGTCACTATGGATTCGTTGAACACCAACTTGCGTCTGGACGTAGCGATCAATCCTGACTGGCATGGCTCTTTAGCAGTTAGCCGGAGCAGGGTGATTATTGATGATAATTCGACATTTCCTTATGGCTGCTTTTATGTGAGTAGTTGCGGGGCCGGTGGCACGCCGCCGCAATACTTTAGCGCGACCGGGGATGTTGATGTTTACGATTATCGCTTCCCGAATGACACACGACGCAACGATCAGGTTCAGGCAATTTTGCAAGGCAAAACAATGCTTGGTGGATTACGCCATGACCTCACGTTCGGTGCGAGTAGTTTCCGTCGCACGGTGAGTTTGAGCGACGGCGTCAACCAGTATGTCGGCAGCGACAATATCTACAATGCGACTCCGTTAATTTTTGCGCCATCGACTGATATACCGTCGTCTTCCACGCGCCGTCTCGATAGTCGGCAACAGGGTTTGTTTGCATTGGATCGCATACAACTTAGCGAGCGTTGGCAAATTCTGGCGGGTGCACGTCAGGTCTGGTTGCGTGAAAATGCATTCGATGACACCGGCGCGACGACGCGAACAACTGACAAATCGATGCTGTTACCACAACTGGCATTGATCTATAAGCCGCTTGCAACGATGACTTTATATACCAGCTACAGCAAGGGTCTGACGATGGGTGGTCAGGCGCCGTTTTGGGCGACGATTAACCCTTCGGCATTTTTGCCGCCGACCGTGTCGCGCCAGATTGAAGCTGGTATTAAATTTGAAGTAAGTAATCAACTGATGTTGAGCGCGGCCATTTTCCAGATGACCAAGCCATACGAATATCCGAAACCGGAAGGTGCCGATATTGAGTATGTGCAAGAAGGAACACAGACTAATAAAGGCATTGAATTAAGCGCAGCTGGCCAAGTCACCAAACGGTTGCGACTGACCGCTAGTTTTGCGGGAACGCAGGCTATTGCTACCAATACGGGAACACCCGCATACGATGGCCATCAAGCCATTAATGTGCCACGTTTGCGAGGCAGTATTTACGCTGACTATGCGGTTCCGGGCATCGATGGTCTGAATCTGCTGGGCGGTTGGGAATATAGCGCGCGCAAGGCCGCGACACGTTCAGGCGATGTTGATGTGCCGTCCGTTAATGTATTTAATGCCGGTTTGCGCTATGCCGCTGTGTTGTCTGGTCACAAGGCAGTCGTTCGCTTGGCCGTCGATAACCTGCTCAATAAGCAATACTGGAAAGACGTTGGAGAATACCTCGGTGATGGTTATTTGCATTTAGGCGCGCCGCGCACCGCCCGTTTGTCCGTCCAATACGATTTTTAAGCAGGTCGAAATTGATTTTAAGATGAGCCACCAAACCGATAACACTTCATTGCTCAGTCATGGCCTGGACGCGAATGACGTGCCACCCGCCTGGCCGCCACTGAAGCTGGCCGAAATAAAGGATTTGTTGAGGCGGTATCCACAAACCGGTGAGGTTATACGCCTTACATGGTTTAGCCCACGGCCGTTTTCCAGCGCCTGTGTGGTGGAGACGACGTCAGGCATGTTGTTTGTTAAGCGTCTGATAAAGGCGATACGCAGTGCCGCTGATCTTTTGGAAGAGCATCGGTTTATTGCACATTTAGCATTGCATATGTCGGTTGACGGACCCGCCGTCAGCGAAGTTCTTGCTGATATGCATGGTGCGACAGCGATTGCCGACGGCGACTGGACCTATGAAGTGCATCGACTGGCGAAGGGAAATGACGTCTATCGGGATGCCTTTTCCTGGACACCATTTTTGCACCCCGGACATGCCTATGCGGCCGGCCGTGCCCTGGCGGAAATGCATCAGGGTGCAGCCGGTTATAACGCTCCTGCACGCAAGGCAATGTTGCTGGTGTCGGGGTTTTCAATATTTAGCGACGATGATCCTCTCACCGCGATGGCGCATTACATCGACGCCCGGCCAGGCTTGGCGACCTACGTCGCACAACGTGATTGGCGTCAGGATGTAGAGCGTGTATTGATGCCTTTTTACGCATGCTTGCAACCGTTGCTAAAAAATCTGGTGCCCTTATGGACGCATAACGACTGGCATGCTTCCAATTTGTTATGGTGCGCATCAGACGATCAGAACGATGCTGGCGGGGCGAAAGTAGCGACAATACTGGACTTTGGCCTATGCGATCAAACCTGCGCGGTCTACGATTTGGCTATCGCCATTGTTACGAATATTGTCGAATGGCTGAAACTTCCGCAGCTAGACGCTGATAATCAGTTACAGGACGATCAATTAGTACACTTTGATCAATTGGCGCTTTTGCTGGATGGCTATGAAGCCGTGGTTCCTTTGTCGGCGTTCGATATGGCTGCCGTGACCGCTCTGCTGCCGCTTGCACACGTGGAGTTTGCGCTTTCCGAGCTGGCATATTTTTATGGCGTTCAAGGCTCCGCGGAGAATGCAACAGTGGCTTATGATACGTATTTATTGGGTCATGCAGAATGGTTTAATAGCGATGCGGGACGGCGATTGTTAGCGTATATGCGGGATCGCAGTACGAAGAAGTGACAATCTCAAAAGAGAACAATCCTGGAAGAGATAAACTTCCTCAGTCCATAATTGAAAGAAAAAAATGTCCGGTTTGGAAATAGTGGCGGTCATTGTTAGCGCGCTGGCGGTCTGGCTCACGGCACGCCGTAACATATGGTGCTGGCCGGTTGGTTGTGTATCGGTGATGTTTTATTCGCAGATCTTTTTTGATGCCAAATTGTATTCTGACTTGCTGCTGCAACTGATTTTTTTTGTCATGCAATTGTACGGCTGGTGGCATTGGACGCGCAACCGCACGCATTCCCAAACCTTGCCGGATGCATCGCGAGATGAAGATAAAGTACACATCATGCCCCGACGATTGTCAGTCGCCGGTTGTTGGGTTGGTTTGATGATCGGCGCTGCGGGAAGTCTCTTGCTGGGCTACGTGATGGCGCGCTTTACGGATGCGCATATTCCCTGGCTTGATTCTGCTCTGACCAGTTTTAGTCTGGTGGCGCAATATTGGATGGCGCGTAAATACATTGTAAACTGGTGGCTATGGATAGCCGTCGACGTCATTTACATTGGCGTGTATGTCTACAAAGATTTACAGTTGACTGCGGGCTTGTACGCAATGTTTATTATTCTGGCGATTGTTGGCTTGCGCAATTGGCGTCGTGAGTTGCTGCAATATGAGAGTGCCACGCCGAGTGTTAGTCTGGCGGCGCAGAACTATTAAAAACAACTAAGAGTATTCAACGTCGATAATGTCCGAAACTCCCAACGATATGTCACTGCCAACGCGCTATGTTGCGCATCTCGATATGGATGCCTTCTATGCTTCGGTAGAGCTATTACGCTATCCGGAATTGCGTGGTCGCCCTGTTGCCATTGGTGGTGGATCGGACCATCAACCGGTCGTAAACGCGGACGGGACGCGCAGCTATGCAACTCTCCGACATTATGTCGGTCGCGGTGTAATCACGACATCTACTTATGAAGCACGTGCGCTGGGTATTTTTTCGGCAATGGGAATCATGAAGGCTGCAAAACTGGCCCCGGATACAGTCTTATTGCCCACCGACTTTGAAGCGTATCGACATTATTCAAGATTATTTAAAGCTGCCGTGGCGAGCATTACGCCACTCATTGAAGACCGTGGTATAGATGAAATTTACATTGATCTTAGCGAACAAACAGAACCGATTGCTATTCTTGCAGCGCGTATAAAAAAGGCGGTAAATGATGCCACCGGGCTTTCTTGCTCGATTGGCGTTGCGTCTAATAAACTACTCGCAAAAATCTGTTCTGATCTGGAAAAACCGAATGGATTGACCATTCTGACGCAAGCCGATTTAGCAACCCGGATCTGGCCGCTGTCGGTAAGCAAGGTTAATGGTATCGGACCAAAATCAGCCGAGAAATTAACCTTGTTAGGTATTCGTACAATTGCGGAGCTGGCCCACGCAGACACTGGCATGCTTCAGGAAAATTTCGGTAGCAGTTATGGCGCATGGCTGCATTGCGTTGCACACGGTATTGATGATCGGCCCGTTGTGACGCATTCCGAACCCAAGTCGATCAGTCGCGAAACTACTTTCGAGCGCGACCTTCATGCAACGGCAGATCGCACAACACTCACAGAAATATTTACACGTTTATGTGAGCGCCTCGCTGGCGATCTACAGCGCAAAGGCTACGTTGGGCGCACGGTAGGTATCAAGTTACGCTTTACTGATTTCAGTGCGGTGACACGTGACGTCACTCTTCCTTCAAGCACCGACGATGCGGTCGCTATTCGGCGTGCTGCAGGAGAATGTCTCCGCCGTGTCTCTTTCCATCAAAAGCTGCGGTTACTTGGCGTACGCGTCAGTGCGTTGGAGAGAAAAGGGGTGGCGAGCACAGCGTCACAGCGAGCACAAGGTGATTTGTTCGAAAATGGCACGGATGCGCCTTGATGGGTTTGTAATGGTTTGCAGCGCGTGGTGATGCGTTGTTTGAATCTTTGCTAATTTAGTTGATTTTACTTTCCGGAAAATTAATAACTTTTTTTGTCGGTGCCCTGATGGGACGTGAGCCATATTTTTGAAGGCGCGTTTTATTGCTAAGTCTTTGACCCCTTCGAAGAAACTATTGCCAGTGTAACGGTTCGACGCAACGCCAGATGCAACGTCTGGCTGGTTTATATTTCTCCCAATTTCTAAAAAAAATAAACGCGAATTATAAGAATGATCCTAGATACATTTCCGCAAAAAACCTATATTCTCCTTGCCAATGACTTTTAGTTCAGCAACACAACATGCGATTGGTATTTTATTACCCATCGATTAGCAAGCGTGAAACTACATTCAAGCCCTCGTGCCATTTCCGCATTTTGGCATTTTTTTTACGGGTATAAATTGTATAACTTCTTATTAATGTTCGTTCTCTTCATGCCTGTTTCTTTCGCTTCAGCTGCTGCGGTAATGCAGGATGTAACGGTGGGTCAATTGCTGGAGCGGGCCGAGAGAGGAGAGCGCAAGGCAATCAAAATGCTTGCCGCTGCGGGTGCTGTCATATTCCAGGGACGCTCCCTTAACAGGCGTGTCGAGATCACGCCTGAGATCAATGGATTAATGAAAATAATCAGTATACGAGTTAGCTTATTAAGGATTGCTGAATATACAGAGAATGGTTTTTTGAATAAAAATTCATTTCTAATGTGGACTAAAAAACGTGATCCGATTCCGGCATGTGTCTGGCTAATGCGTGCCGCCAATTATCCCGATGAGAGTGGCGAGTCGGATAAAAAATACGCCCATGAGATACGTAAAAGATTAGGTAATTCGATCGAAAAAATGACCGATGAACAGATAGTTGCATGCCAAAAAGGCGCAGACAATTGGATTCTCGGCTTGCCAGATGTGGAAGACACATGGGCCACTATTCAAAGCTCTGTTTTAGGCTAAGTGGCTAGCAATATGACTCATGAAAATAATCGAATTACCTGCCACGGATCTGCTTAAGAACTATGATCTTTAAATGGGACGATAACTGCTTTTTGGCATTGAGGTAACTTCGTCTCATAGGTAATGGAAGGCCAAAATTTGTAATTCAAACAAACTGTTATCGCCTCATCGCTACTTACGATGCTTGCGTTTGGCGACGCCATTTTTTAACGAGCTGAAACTTTTTCAACTGGTAAAAAATATCGTGCAACATATTAATCTCTGATATTTACGCAGATAAAACGAGGATCGAAACTGAACAACAAGCATGTCTTGATCAACAAAAATAATCGTCCACCGGTGTAATTCAACCACTCATTTCTCCTGTAATCAAGCAGGTGATTAACTTCGTCGCAGGTAAATTATTTGATGGCACAACGGTTGCAGGCTTCATTACGGTCGTGATTTGAAAGTCACGTGGAGATACTTCCCATTTATATTATTAAGGAATTGAAAAGATTGAATAAAAATTATAATGGTGGAATAGAAAGTACACATTGGAAAATAGCTGATCTTGATTTTTCTACGATTGACCTTGCGCAGGTAGCGCTAGATGAAAACCTTTTCTATTTAGTGACTAGCGCATCATTTATCGAGAGTGGATCAAGTTTATATACGCAGAATCTGGTTGAATATTACCGGGATGAACCAGAAATTGAAGATTGGTTGCGCAATCAATGGGAAGTTGAAGAGCTTCAACACGGGCAAGCTTTGCGGGCATATGTGAATTATGTATGGCCAGAGTTTGACTGGGAAACTGGTTATCGACATTTTTTTAAAGAGTATTCTGATCATTGCAAGGTAGAGCTTTTAGCACCTACCAAGGGTCTGGAGATGGTGGCGCATTGTGCAGTGGAGGCGAGTACCGCGGCGCTATATCGGGCTCTGTCGCGTTGCACTACTGAACCGATATTAAAAGAAATGGCATCGTTGATTGGGCGCGACGAGGTTAGTCACTATAAGTATTTTTATCGCTATTTCCGCCGATTCCGGAAAGAGGAGGGATTGCGTCGGCATCGGATATTGTGGACATTGTGTCACCGGATGCTAGAAATAAAAAATCAGGATACTAGTTGCGCGTTAAGGCACGTCGTTCAAATCAAGTCTCCCTCACACGCCAACGATGCGGCATATATCAAAAACATCAGTAAAAAAATGAATGAGATGGTCCGCCGCCATTTATCTGCCGATATGACGATTAAGATGGTTATCCGGCCATTGGACTTGCCCCCGATGATTGAATCCATGGTGACTTATCCGTTGACGCAGATTATGAACAAATTTTTTCTACGTTAAAGGGGTTACATCGGTCGCGGCGGTCAGGCCTTAACCCATCAATTGACCAGTGGCGATAAGAAGTATCTTGTCGTTATGGCTTACGTCAGGTCGGCTATCAATACAAGAGCTGCTGGCTGGAGCGGGTAAATCGACCGACGTCCGTAAATTGGTGATCTGTGGGGCTGAATTATTGAATATTGAAGACGAAAGAAAGTCGTTTAGCACGTCTTCACGGAGCATTTTAAATACTGTTGCCAAGTCATCAAACAGACATAAATGTGTCATTTTCCTGAAGTAATCGCTCGTTACTCTGGCATTGTCAACATCTAAAAAGGACAATGCATGCGTTTATTGACCATACCCCGCGATGCAAACCCGATTTTTCCCAAGCTAACGGTGAGTATTGCCACCACACAGGAAGAAATACGGGAAGTGCAACGCTTGCGGTATAAAGTTTTTGTTGAGGCATTTAGTTTGTCTGCGCTGGTGAATGTAGACGGCCTTGATGTCGATGAATTTGACGCTTACTGCGATCACCTGATTGTCCGTGACAACAAAACCTTGCGCGTAGTTGGCACATATCGCGTGATGAGTCCGCATGCGTCGCGTCGCATGGGTTCTTACTACTCTGAAAAGGAATTCGATCTGGGTCGGCTCGACCATTTACGCAATCACCTTGCCGAAGCAGGGCGCGCTTGCATACATCCCGACTATCGTAGTGGCAGTGTCATCATGCTTTTGTGGGCGGGATTAGCGGCGTATATGCGGCGTGAACGTTGCGACTATTTGATGGGATGCGTCAGCGTTAGCCTTGCTGACGGGGGCCATAATGCTGTGGCTTTGTATCACTCTATGACCGACGAGAATTTCTCTCCTCCAGAGTATCGGGTTACGCCAATTACGCCGTTCTCGGTTTATGAACGCGAACCCGGGCATGTGCCGATTATGCCACCGCTTTTAAAGGGATATTTACGCAGTGGTGCATGGGTTTGTGGTGAACCGGCCTGGGACCCTGACTTTCATTCTGCCGATTTTTTCCTGTTATTGCCGTTAGCCAGACTTGATAGTCGTTATGCACGTCATTATCGCAAAGAAATGAGTCCAGGATGAAACCAAGCGAACGCTTTCTGAGCAGCGGATTTTCTGGTTCAGGTACGGATATCAAACGCGAACCAATTCGCTTCAGGGCGATCTGGATTTCTGATGTGCATCTTGGGACAACCGGATGTCAGGCGAAGCGCTTACTGGAATTTTTACGGGCGACTGAATCGGAGACGCTCTATCTGGTTGGCGATATCATAGATGGTTGGCAATTGAAGCGGCGCTGGTATTGGGATCAAGCGCATAATAACGTCGTTCAAACGGTATTAAAAAAAGCACGAAAGGGGACTGAAGTTATTTTTGTTCCTGGCAATCACGACGAAGCGATCCGTCAATTCATCGATCTTGATTTTGGCGGTATCAAAATACGCGATGAGTTGATACATACCACCGCCAAAGGAAAGCGGTTTCTGGTGCTGCATGGAGATCGCTTTGATGGCGTTATTTCCTGCGCTAAATGGTTGGCGTATGTCGGTGATAGTTTGTACACAGTGATTCTCAAGTTTAACCAGTGGTTCAATGGCTGGCGTGCTCGAGCGGGATTACCTTATTGGTCGCTATCCCAATATTTAAAGCTTAAAGTAAAAAATGCAGTGAATTATATTTCTTCTTTTGAAAATGCTTTAGCAGCAGAAGCAGCCAAAAAGGGCCTTGATGGCGTCATTTGTGGACATATTCATAAGCCTGAAATGCGTGAGATCAATGGGATCACTTATTGCAACGACGGCGATTGGGTGGAGAGTTTAACCGCATTGGTAGAGGACGCCAGCGGTACGTTGCGTTTAGTGTCGTGGCAAGAAATCGTGGGACAGAAGAGTGCAATAGCCAGCGCCAATGTTGGAGAGCTATGCGAATTGCCATCATAGCGGACGCTTCTCTTACGCAAATTAATGGTGTCGTCAATACGTTGCAAGAAACCTGTCGATGCTTGCGCAATATCGGTCATGAGGTCTTATTGCTCACTCCCGACGATGCTGCCACGTTCGCTTGTCCTACTTATCCAGAAATCCGATTAGCCTATAAGCCTTATCGGCGAGTGGCTGCTTCGTTGCGCGATTTTCAGCCCGATTGCCTACACATCTCGACCGAAGGCCCGATGGGGTTGGCGGCCAGACGTTTTTGTTTGCGTCACAAAATAGGATTTACCACGGCATATCACACGCGCTTTCCTGAATATCTGAGTGCGCGCGCGATGATGCCAAAGGCGGTGACCTATCGATGGTTGCGCTGGTTTCACTGGCCGTCCAAGGCGGTGATGGTACCGACCCCGCATATGATAGCCGCACTGCAAAAGCGCGGATTTAGGCGTTTGGTGCTGTGGGGACGCGGAGTTGACACAGAGCGATTCCAATGCATCGAGCAGGATCGATCGTGTATTCAACGGCCTTTATATTTATATGTTGGAAGAGTGGCGATCGAAAAAAATATAGCAGCATTTTTAGATGCTGATTTACCTGGCAGTAAGTGGATTATTGGCGATGGTCCAATGCGTGAAGAGTTGCAGCTACGCTACCCGGATACGCACTTTTTGGGTAGTAAATTACATCAGGAATTAAGCGCCTATTACAACTGTGCCGACGTATTGGTGTTTCCAAGCGAAACAGATACGTTTGGATTGGTCATGCTGGAAGCAATGGCTTGCGGTGTGCCTATTGCAGCATATCCAGTGTGTGGACCGATCGATGTGGTGAGGGACGGTGTATCGGGGAGTCTGGAGTTTGACTTAAGGCGAGCGTGTATTCAGGCGCTTCGGCTGGATCGACATCAGGTACGCGAGCATGCGCTGACCTATTCGTGGGAATTGGCGACACAACAGTTTTTGCAAAGTTTGTATCGAGTTGATGCTATTAAAACGATGGAATGGGCGCAAATGTCCATAATATCCTGATCGCTATACTTATTTTATAACGTGTATCAATACTTTTTCTTATCTGGCACCGTCCGTCAGTATGGCAAAATACGCAAGATTCGAAGTTTAATGCGCCAAATTTTCTCGGGATCAAAACAGGATAGAGACGATTACACAACAAAAAACCTCGCATTGCGAGGTTTTTTGATTTGATCGTCAACTATGGCTCGATGAGCGATTCGCTTACCAGATTTTCCACCAAGGTTTCTTCTCGGCGACTGGGCCACCCTTGTAATAAACGCTATCAGGGTAGTTTTTTTGCAGAACGCGCGCAGCATCGTCACGCAATTCTTTCATTCCCAGCGCATCGTAGGACCGTACCATAATGTAAAGGGCTTCCTGAACGGCGGGGGCATCGCGATATTCTTGTACTGCACTTTGGGCACGGTTCGCTGCTGCGACATAAGCACCGCGGCGTAAGTAATAGTTTGCTACGTGGACATCATATTGGGCCATCGCATTAACCAGGTACTTCATGCGCGTTAGCGAATCCGGCGCATAAGTACTATCTGGAAAGCGCTCGACAACTTGCTTAAAAGCATCAAAAGCGTCGCGGGCTGCTTTAGGATCGCGTTCGGTGGCATCTTCTTTTGACAAGAAATCAAAGATACTGACCTTGTCATTAAAGTTAACCAGGCCACGTAAATAGTACATATAGTCTACGTTTGGATGATTTGGATGCAATTTAATGAAGCGGTCAATGGCCGCAAGCGCCTCTGGCTGTTCACCCTGCCGGTAGTGCGCATAAGCGATATCCATCTGTGCTTGTTGGGCGTAGGTGCCGAATGGGTAGCGCGATTCCAGCTTTTCAAAGTATGAAATTGCTTTATCGTAACCACCACTACTCATTTCATCCTTTGCCTCCGAGTATAATCTGGGAGCAGACCAGTTTGCGGTTTCATCGACCTTGTCGGGCAATAGGCCACATGCCGATAATGAGAGAGCGAATGCGACAGCAGCTAGTGTGGAGAGTTTTTTTTGCATGGTGGTTCGCAAGAATGCGTGTAAACAATTGATAGATTATAGCCGATGGGACTTGCAGTGACGTCATTTACAAAGCCAAATTTGGCTGAAAACCCTACGGAAATAGAATTTGAAGCCGATATCGATGATAGCGAAGAAATTGAGGTAGCGGTAAATACCGCTGCGCCAATCGTCTTGATATTGACGCCTCAGGTGTGTGGAACCCGACTTGATAAGGTTATTTCAAGTCAGATTCCCCAATTTTCCCGTAGCCGGATCCAACAATGGATGGAAGCAGGTCATGTTAGTGTCGATGGCAAGGTTGCCACGACCAAAATGATTGCTTTCGGCGACGAGACCGTAATCGTGCAGCCGCAACCGGCACCGGATGAGCATGCTTATACGCCAGAAGAAATGGCGCTTTCGGTGATATACGAAGACGACGATATTATCGTGATCGACAAACCGGCGGGACTAGTGGTGCATCCTGCCGCTGGCAATTGGTCGGGAACGCTATTGAACGGTTTGCTGTATCGCTGGCCAGAATTAGCTGGCGTGCCGCGTGCCGGGATTGTGCATCGGCTGGATAAAGATACCAGTGGATTGATGGTGGTGGCGAAGACGTTAGAGTCGCAGACCGATCTGGTTCGCCAGTTGGCCGCGCGGACGGTAAAACGCCAATACCTGGCGTTGGTATGGGGCACGCCTCAACTTAACGGAACCATTGATGCCGCAATGGCGCGTCATCCTCGGGACCGTATCAAAATGGCGGTGTCTGAAAGCCTCAGCGCCAAAACCGCAGTGACGCATTACGAAAGGCTGCAAAGTGGGCTTTTGGATGGGCGCCCAGTCAGTTTGATGCGCTGCCAGCTTGAAACCGGCCGCACTCATCAAATTCGCGTGCACATGTTGTCAATCGGTTTTGCGTTGGTTGGCGATACGTTATATGGCAAGCAGCATTTAATGCCCGCGTTTCCACGACAGGCTTTGCAGGCAACGCGGCTTGGCTTGAATCATCCCTCGACTGGTGAAGAGTGTGAATGGTTCACGCCGCTGCCGGATGATTTTGCTGATTTAATCAAGCGCTCTAGTATTGCGGCACCTGATTGACACTGTGCAAATAAGTCTTTGAGAAAAGCTTATCGTCATAGTTGAAGGGCGCAATGGCGCAATGGTCATTGCGTCCTTCAACCAAGCCCCGTATTAACACTTTATAGACGCACTTTATGAACGTGATTATTCCCGATTGGATCGGTGCGCCACCGAATGTTGGCGCTTTGGTGACGTCCCGTGACGGCGGCGTAAGTCGTGCCCCTTACGATGACGGAAGTGGTGGCGGTGGGCTTAATTTAGGCTCGCATGTCGGTGATCTGTTGGCCGATGTTGAGGCGAATCGGGCTTTGTTGATGCCATTTTTGCCTTCTTCACCTCTTTGGATGACCCAAGTTCATGGCGTTCAAGTGGCTGATGCAAATAGGGCCGTTGCCGGTGTGGAGGCGGATTCTGTCATTGCGACAAAGTCGGGGAGAGTATGCGCCATCCTGACTGCTGATTGTCTGCCTGTATTATTCTGTGACGTCGAAGGTCGGGTTGTTGGCGCTGCACATGCAGGGTGGCGCGGCTTGGTCGGTGGCGTCCTTGAACTTACCGTAGCGCATATGCGGGATGCTGGCGCAGGTGAAATCATCGCATGGCTTGGCCCCGCAATTGGGCCGCAAAAATTTGAGGTTGGAGCGGACGTGCTCGCGGCATTTATAGACAGTGCTCAGGCGCGAAAAGTATCGGCAGAAACTTTGCAGCAGATTTCTTCCGCCTTCATACCCATTTTTGAATCTCCAGGAAAATATCTGGCGAATATTTATAGTCTTGCTCGCATTATATTGAGTGAGGTTGATGTGCACGGTGTTTCTGGTGGCAGTGCTTGTACCGTTACTGACCGACAGTTTTATTCTTATCGCCGGGATCAAGTTACTGGTCGCATCGCTTCGCTGATCTGGCTGAAATAGTGTTTTTAGGATTGTCTCGAAACTTTACTAAGCGCATTGCGCTCTAGCTGTAGTTATGGCTCAGGAGAAGCTTTACGGGGACTATTAAGACTGACTCCCTCATCCTTCGTAACGTATCAACGTATGCTGGCGTATGGCGGCGCTCCGATTGAGCGCGGCTCGGACAGTAATTACAGTACTACTTGCGTGGCTTAACCTATTTAAGCAACCTAGACGCAATTCTCTTGTTGATCCTTCGTTTGGTTATATATCCACAACGGTAATAATTGCTTCAATCTTCTTTTTTACTATAGTTTTTGTGTCGGATTTTCTCTGGATTTTGGTGTTGCTAGTTGTGTTGAATCGGCCTTTGGTTCGTCTGATTCAGCGTTTACTTGCAAGGCAGCATCCTTCTCGACAAGCATTCTCTTGCGTTGTTCGGCTCTTTGTCGATTTCGCTTGCGTTGGGGTGTGCCCATCAGGTATAAAACTATTGACAAAGGAATTACGCCATATAGCAGAAAAGTCATTACTGCGGCGGTAGCAGTTTGTTCTGTAATTGACATCATGAAGACAACGTAAATCCAAGCAATAGCGACGATATACATAGAATGAAATTAGGCTAACGGACAATCCCGCACAATACGCGAAATCAACGGTACCCGCATGACTAATCCAAAATTTCCTCCCTTCGATCCTGCATTTTTGTCGCAAGCGTCACAACAAATGCTGGAACAATTCTCTAAAAATGTGTCGCCGAATATGTCAGAAGGCATTTCGCAAATTGCAGATCCGAACAAATGGCTATCGTGGTTCAGTTCTGCGCCTGGTCATTCGTTGGCACCACCGCTGATTTCCGATACGGCGCTTGGCGACCTAGGGATCAAACTAGCACCAGAATCTCTCGAAAAACTACAAAAATCGTACACGGAGCAACTCACTGCATTGTGGCAGGATGCGGTTGCGGCGCGTACACCGTCCCTCCCGGACAAGCGTTTTAATGGTGCTGCGTGGCAGAGTAATCCGCTGCATGCGTACAACGCTGCGGTCTACTTGCTGAATGCGCATTATTTGACCGCTTTAGTCGACGCTGTCGATGCGCCGTTGAAAACCAAGCGGAAAATTGGATTTGCTGTTCAGCAGATGATTGATGCCATGTCGCCCAGCAATTTTCTGGCAACCAATCCGGTAGCACAGCAATTGTTGGTCGAGACCAAAGGGGAGAGTCTGACCCGCGGAATGGCGCACTTACTCGCCGATATGCAAAAAGGCAAAATATCGCAGACCGATGAGGGGGCTTTTGAAATCGGCAAAGATGTTGCCACCACAGAAGGTTCGGTAGTTTTTGAAAATGCTTTATTTCAGTTAATACAATATAAGCCGTTGACCAAGACTGTGCATGAGCGTCCATTGTTGATCATGCCGCCTTGTATCAACAAGTTTTACATCATGGATTTGCAGCCGCAAAATTCGCTTGTGCGTTATGCGGTTGAACAAGGTCATACTGTTTTTTTGATTTCATGGTGTAACGCCGATGCGTCTACTGCAAAAACCACGTGGGATCAATACGTCGAAGATGGCGGAATTCAGGCCGTACATGTGGCGCAAGAAATTTCTGGTCAGGATCAGGTCAACGCGCTAGGTTTTTGCGTCGGCGGTACGATTTTGTCTTCTGCATTGGCAGTCATGTATGCGCGGGGTGAAAAGCCAGTATCAAGTCTGACTTTGCTAACGTCATTGCTTGACTTCACTGATACGGGCATTCTTGATGTCTATATCGATGAAGGACAAATTGCTAAGCGCGAGCAGGAAATTGGCGCTGGCGGTTTAATGCCGGGGCGCGATTTTGCATCAGCATTTTCGAGCTTGCGTCCAAATGACTTAGTCTGGAATTATGTCGAATCGAATTATTTGAAAGGTGAAGAGCCAACGGCTTTTGATCTATTGTATTGGAATGCGGATAGCACGAATTTGCCGGGTCCAATGTTCTGCTATTACCTTCGTAATATGTATTTGAATAACTCGCTAAAAGAGCCGGGTAAGCTTACGGTGGCGGGTGAGAAGCTCGATTTGGGAAAGATTGCTGCACCAACCTTTATTTATGCCTCCCGTGAAGATCATATTGTTCCCTGGACTTCTGCGTATGCATCAACCACACTCCTTAATCCTAAGCACGGTAGCCGTAACCGATTTGTATTAGGTGCTTCCGGGCATATCGCCGGAGTGATTAATCCGCCGTCTAAGAATAAGCGTAGTTATTGGACCAATTCAACAGCGGGTATAGCCGCAGAAAAGTGGCTGGACGGCGCAACCGAACATCCCGGCAGCTGGTGGTCTGAATGGTCAGCGTTCCTAGCTGAGAACGGTGGTAAAAAAGTGGCGGCACCGCGCAAACCAGGTAATACCACTTACAAATTAATTGAGCCAGCTCCGGGACGTTATGTCAAAGTAAGGGCTGAATAAATTACTAAATTCATAATAATTGAAACTTATCGCGGACAGAAATATACTACAATTCATAAACCAGATTCAACCACTAGAATTCCACAGCATAGTAATCCCCCCAAGGGAGTTTTAGCGATGCGTTGCCTGCATCGGTTTTTGTTAATTGAATGAAAGAGGAGACAAAATGTCCAAGCGAATTGCTTATGTAACAGGTGGAATGGGTGGCATTGGGACCCCAATTTGTACTCGTCTCTGTAAAGATGGTTACACCGTGGTCGCAGGCTGTGGTCCTAATTCAACGCGAAAGGACACTTGGCTTGCAGCAATGCGCGCTCAAGGTTTTGATATTCACGCGTCTGAAGGGAACGTGTCAGACTGGGAATCAACCAAAGTCGCTTTTGACAAAGTCAAAGCTGAAATTGGTGAAGTTGATATTCTGGTCAACAACGCTGGCATTACGCGGGATGGTCAATTCCGTAAAATGTCAAAGGCAGACTGGGATTCAGTCATTGATACTAATTTGAATTCACTATTTAACGTGACTAAACAAGTTATTGACGGCATGGCAGATCGTGGTTTTGGACGGATCATTAACATTTCATCCGTAAATGGACAGAAGGGTCAGTTCGGGCAGACCAACTACTCGACTGCAAAGGCTGGAATTCACGGTTTTACCATGGCTTTGGCGCAAGAGGTGGCCACTAAAGGTGTTACTGTGAATACGGTCTCTCCTGGTTATGTTGGTACCGATATGGTGCGCTCGATACGCCCCGAAGTTCTTGAGAAGATTATTTCAGGAATTCCAGTCAAACGTTTGGGTGAGCCAGAAGAAATTGCTTCGATTATTGCCTGGATTGCGTCTGACGAGGGCGGTTACGCCACCGGATCGGATTTCTCGCTGAATGGCGGTTTGCACATGGGCTAAGTGACGCTTTTTGCTCAATCGAGAGGTCGGGCGAAAGGTTTGACGCCGTCAATGTTTTATCGTTTTTTTGTTGAGTATCACTAGCGCGGGCCCTGTAATCCGTGTCTTTTGTACCGGTAGACTCCTTTTCACACTAGCGTGAGAAGGAGTCTAACGTCATCGGTTGCCTTGCATTATTTCTTTTTATCCCACAACTTAGCGCAATTGGCGCAATATGATACTGTAAGTTGACCGCGTTTCAAGCGGTGTACTGTATTGTGTAAGAGGGAGCTGACTTACATGCTTGATTTGAAATGCGTTTATGCGCGATAAACTGGAAATTCCCATGACCACACCAAAAAAAATTTCTGTGCGCCTGATCAAAAAATACCCGAACCGCCGCCTTTACGATACGCAGACTAGTTCTTACATTACATTGACTGACGTCAAACAGTTAGTGCTTGAAACCGAAGAGTTTGCAGTGATTGATGCCAAGAGTGATGAGGATTTGACGCGAAGTATATTGCTACAAATTATTCTGGAAGAGGAGTCCAACGGAACGCCGATGTTTTCGAGCGCAGCGTTGTCTCAAATAATTCGCTATTATGGTCACGCCATGCAAGGCATGATGGGGTCATACTTGGAAAAAAATATCCAGGCATTCATCGATATTCAAAATAAGCTGACTGAAAATTCTAAAGGTTTTTACGAAGGTAAGCCATTTAGCCCTGAAATGTGGGCACAGTTCATGAATGTACAGGGCCCAATGATGCAAGGCATGATGAGCAACTACATTGAGCAAAGCAAAACATTATTTGTTCAGATGCAGGAAAAAATGCAAAATCAAAGCAAAAATATGTTTGGCACATTCCCCTTTGTCCCGCCGCCGTCCGATAAAGACGAAAAATGATGGTTGGTGTCTAAAACAGCATACATTTACAGGCGGCCGTAACATGTTGCGAGTAATGCGGCTCTACCCGCCTAACAAGTTAATATAATAAAAGGTGGGGCCGCTGAAGTGTGGTCGCTGAAGTGGCGCTCTCAGGAGGTAATACCACCTCGAACGAAGAGATGAGACAGATTTTTCCATCCACAAAAAGGGAAATCTCATCTAAAACAGGTTCTAAGGTGTCCATGTCAGCGGAAGGGGTACAATGGCGCCTTCGCTTCGTCCCCATTTTCTCCATCATGTCAAATGTTACTCCTGTAGCCGTTCCGGTTGCCCCTAAAGTTGGATTCGTCTCCCTTGGTTGTCCTAAGGCGTTGGTCGATTCCGAGCAAATCCTAACGCAATTACGTGCGGAAGGTTATGAAACTGCCAAGTCTTACGATGGTGCCGATCTGGTGATCGTGAACACCTGCGGATTCATCGACGCTGCCGTGCAAGAGTCTCTCGATGCCATCGGTGAAGCCCTTAGCGAAAACGGCAAGGTGATTGTCACTGGTTGTCTAGGCGTCAAAAAAGATGCCGCCGGTGACGATATCATCAAAAAAATTCATCCAAAAGTGCTGGAAGTGACTGGTCCACACGCGCTGACTGAAGTCATGTTTGCGGTGCATAAGCATCTCCCAAAGCCGCATGCGCCTTTTTTTGATTTGGTCCCACCGCAAGGGGTCAAGCTGACACCCAAACATTTTGCGTACCTGAAAATTTCTGAAGGCTGCAATCACCGCTGCACCTTTTGCATTATTCCATCGATGCGTGGCGACCTCGTATCGCGCCCAGTCGCCGACATCATGCTGGAAGCTGAAAACCTTTTTAAGGCCGGGGTCAAAGAACTACTCGTTATTTCTCAGGACACCAGCGCTTATGGCGTCGATGTTAAATTCCGCATGGGATTCTGGAATGGCAAGCCGGTCAAGACCCACATGACCCAGTTGGTAACCGCGCTGGGTGAGTTGGCTGCGCAATATGGTGCGTGGGTTCGCCTGCATTATGTTTATCCGTACCCGCACGTTGATCACATCATTCCTTTGATGGCTGAAGGAAAAATCTTGCCGTATCTGGACGTGCCTCTGCAACATGCACATCCCGATGTATTGAAGCGGATGAAGCGCCCTGCCAATGGCGAGAAGAATATTGAGCGTATTCAGGCGTGGCGTGCAATGTGCCCGGACATTACTATTCGCTCGACTTTTATCGCTGGATTTCCAGGTGAGACCGAAGCGGAGTTTGAATATCTGTTGGATTTCTTGAAAGAAGTTGAAATCGATCGCTTGGGTTGTTTTGCTTATTCTCCTGTAGACGGTGCGACCGCGAATGAGATTGCCAATCCTGTTCCAGAAGAGCTGCGTGAAGAACGTCGTGGCCGTGTCATGTTATTACAAGAAGAAATTTCTAAAAAGCGACTGAAAGCCAAAGTCGGCAAAACCATGCGGGTGTTGATCGACTCAATCGATGGTAGTGGTGGTGTTGGGCGCTCGAGCGCAGATGCGCCCGAAATTGATGGCGTGGTGTATGTCAAGCCGCCGTACGAGCCGCATAAAAAATTAGTCGTCGGCGAGTTTGTTGATGTCACGATTACCGCTGCAGATTCGCACGATCTGTGGGCGTCTGCATGACGTTGAGGTATCACGTTAGTTGGACGGCCGGGAGGGCCAAGTTGTGTACATCCTTACTTCCGGTCTTACTTACCGCGTTATTGACAGTCTCTCACTTAGCAGTTGCCGCACCGATTGCAGCAGAGACGCCGCAATTTTCGGCCATGTCTGGCGTTCCGGTTTCAGTTCCAGTCGATCAACCGGCAAAAAAGCAAGTTACACCAGACCTTTTCACGCAACCGCTGTCGTTCCGCGGTACGTTGGGGGATGCGACGATTGAAATGCATCTTCAGCTAAAGCCTGACCCGACCGAAGGGCTGCAAGGGACCTATTCGGCTCCCGGTCAATCTGTCCAAATATTGTTGGCTGGTGAGTATGACGGCGGCGATGTCATCATGGAAGAGTCTATTAATGGCAAGGACGTGTCTGGCGACTGGTCAGGCCAATTTGATGGCAAGACATTCAGCGGCACCTGGTCGACCATTGATGATGCGATTACCAAGTCTTTTGTGTTGGTAGTTGAGTCCAGCAAAGAACGCAAAAAATCGTCCAAAAAATAATCGTAATCAACATTATTTCGACGCGAAGTCACATTTATCATGCGATGTGGATTATTCCTTTTATCTTCATCTGGAAAAGTTGCTATGCTCGTAGCTGAAACGCGTGTGGTTGAACCTCGTTTCAAGATTAGCACCTGATTCAAGCTTCACCTGTTTAGTAAAGCAAGTCGTAATCAATGCATTCTCTTTGGCTGTAATTAATCCAATATGTAAGTATGCAATCTGGTCAGTAATTGCGCCAATAATCAATTCAACAATCGGGTAATCCCATATGTCCAAAAAGTCACTGCAAACTTCTATCATTCACAACGATTACGTTGCTCCGCAAGGATTTGGCGCATTTCCAACGCCGATATATCACGCATCGACTGTTTTGTTTGAAAATGTCGCCGCGATGCGCGCGCGGGACTGGCTCGATAAGAGTGCTTATAACTATGGTTTGCACGGTACACCGACCACCTTTACGCTAGAAGCGCGCCTAGCCGATATCGAGGGCGGTACGCATTGTCGCCTCGCGCCTAGTGGCTTGGCTGCGATTACGATGGTTGACTTCGCATTTCTAAAAAGCGGTGATGACGTTCTGGTGCCTGATAATGTGTACGGCTCCAATCGCGTGCTGAGCAATTGGCTATCAACTAATTTCGGGATCACCTCACGCTATTATGATCCGATGATTGGTGCTGGAATTGCTGATCTGATTCAACCGAATACGACGCTGATCTGGACCGAAGCACCGGGTTCCGTATCGATGGAAGTGCCTGATATTCCAGCAATCTGCGCCGCCGCACATGCTCGCGGCGTTTTGGTCGCGCTTGATAATACCTGGTCGGCTGGTCTGGCGTTTCGGGCATTTGATCACGGCATTGATATCGTCATGCATGCACTGACCAAATATCAGTCCGGTGGCTCGGATGTATTGATGGGCGCGGTGATTACGCGTGATCCGGCAGTCGCAAAGAAGATTGAGATCGCTTTTAATAATCTTGGATTAGGCGTCGGCATGGATGATGTTTATCTGGTGCTACGTAGTTTACCGACAATGAAGTTGCGTTTTGAGGCGCATGATGCAGCTGCGCGCACGGTAGCCGCCTGGTTCAAAAATCGGCCGGAAATTACGCGGATGTTGCATCCGGCTTTTGCCGATTGTCCTGGTCACGAAACCTGGAAGCGTGATTTTACCGGTGCTGCCGGTTTATTCTCCGTACTATTTGATAGGCGGTATACCGAAGAACAAACCGATCGTTTTGTTGATAGCCTGAAGTTGTTCAAGATTGGTTTTAGTTGGGGTGGAGCGAATAGTCTGGCAGTCCCGTATCGGATTCAAGGCATGCGTAAAGACTGGGCAGAAGAGGGAATTTTGGTGCGCTTTAATATTGGACTGGAAGATCCGCAGGATCTGATTGCAGATATAGAGCAGGCGCTAAATCAACTGAAATGATTAAAAATTGCCCCACATGGCGGCAAATCATGGGCTGGTTGTCATGAAAATCTCACCGCAACCAGCAAAGACGAGAAAGTGACTTTTAGGTAAAACGGGCTAAATCGTCCGTTTAAACTGTCCACCGCCTCTTTCTCATGCTGCCGTCGAATACTTGAATAAAACCGTCGTTATTCTGAATAGTCTTTTGGTTAAAGTTTTTTATATTAGCGCCCATGCTGACATGGGCGCTAAAGCAGGTCTTAAATCGGCATAGTCTTGTTGTCATTCAAGTCGAGTAGGCCCTTGATCAAACGATACGCTTTCCATAGCCAGGCGACACCCCACACGAGAAATGCCAGTGGAATACCGACAATCGTGAAAAATAAGACGCCGCCAACCGCAACCCAGACCAGATACCACCAAAACGAACGAATTTGCCAGTTGTGATGGCTGTAGATGAACGTATCTGCGGCATCTTCTCGCTTCATATAGTTAATAATGAGCGGAATAAACGAAAATAGTCCAAGAGAAAATACCAGACAAGCGCCGTGGAATAGATAGAGCCACCACGCGAGATTTTTCAAAGAGTTCAGTTTGTTATCGAATACTAATTCTTGTGTCATCGTAGCGATCCTTGCATTGAATTGTTTCAAAATGATAGTGTGCGTAAGTCGAGCCACTAGACGATGAGACCAGATTCTCCGTTTTTAGTTACGGATCAGCGCGATTATTAGGTCAATAGTGGCAAGATGCCGTCTAAACCAACAAAATTCAAGGCCACACTTGCTTGAGCGCGTACTACGGGTTTGGCGCGGAACGCCACGGACAGGCCAGCGACGCGCATCATTTTTAAGTCATTTGCGCCATCGCCCATGACGATTGCCGCCGCTGGCAGAATCCCCAGCTCGGTACAAATACGTTCTACGGTACGTTGTTTTACATCAGCATTGACGATTTCACCGATAACTTTTCCGGTGAGTTTTCCATCGACGATTTCTAATTCGTTGGCGTGTGTATAGTCGAGGCCAAGACGTTTTTTAATGCGAGCAGTAAAAAAGGTAAATCCGCCTGAAACCAGTAGTGTTTTGATGCCGGCAGCTTTTATCGCTGTTAGCATTTTTTCAGCGCCCATTGACAGCTGAAGGCGCTCGTCATAAACCCGTTCGAGGGCAGATGCATCCAATCCTTTTAGCAAGGCCACACGACGAATCAGGCTTTCGTTGAACTCCAGTTCCCCACGCATGGCAGCCTCGGTAATGGCCGCAACTTGTGGTTTTAGACCTTGCATGTCGGCAATTTCATCGATGCATTCTATAGTGATCAGCGTCGAATCCATATCCATAGCAAGTAATTTGAAATCGGATAACTGACGCTCTGGCGTCATGAACGCGTAGTCAAGCTTAGCTATGTGACAAGCACTATCAATTTCAGCCTTCAGCGCATCCGACATCGCGATACCCTCACAGCGCCAAGTCGTTGCTGAAAGGTCTATGAGCCGGCCACTTGCAAGATTGGCGATGTGGGTCGCGGCGGCGCGGTCTTGGCTCAGGCCTTGCAGGATTAAATTCATGTCGTCATTCTTTCGTAATGCTTTGTTAAGTATTTTTTAATACGTGTTTTTTAATACCTGCTAATTGATCCGTTGATCCGTTGATCCGTTTATCCATCTACACATCTCAACCGTATTTATAATATTGGTTGAAATCTTGATTCGACTGAATAATGTGGTCGATTTATTACTTTAATTAGCCTGACTTGATATTGATTCAACTTTAGTATTATAAAAGTCTCAAGTGGCCTAAAAACCTCAAGGACTTTGGATACAGTTAAATCAAATTGAAAAAAGTTATTAGCCAATGAGCGCCCGGATCGTTGCCTTCACCTGATTCACGCGTGCAGCCAAATCCGGCATGGGGATAGTAATACGTAATTTGTCCTGACCATTGAGTTTGATGTGGCGATTCTTTTGGATCAATTCGATAATCCGCATGGCATCGATGGGTGGATTCGGGGCGAACTGTAGTAATGCCGCTTCTGAATGGGCGTCAATTTTAACGATACCAACCGGCTTGGCCGCCACACGGAGTCGATGCGTTTCGATCAGGGCTTTCGCCGGATCTGGCAATTTGCCAAAACGATCAATCAATTCTTCCTGAAGATCGTCAATCTTATCCTGCACATTGCAATTCGCCAAACGCTTGTATAGCGACAAACGCTCGTGGACATCGCCGCAATAGTCGCTAGGCAACAATGCAGGAACGTGCAGATTTATTTCGGTCATGGTCGAGAGTGGTGCGGCCAAATCTGGCTCTTTGCCATTTTTGAGTGACCGTACAGCCTCGTTGAGCATGTCGGAATAAAGTTGAAAGCCGATTTCGTGCATTTCGCCAGATTGATTGTCGCCTAGCACTTCTCCGGCACCTCGGATTTCCAGATCATGCATTGCTAGATAAAAACCGCTACCGAGTTCTTCCATTTGCTGGATGGCGTCGAGGCGACGTTGGGCAAGCTTGGTCAGTCCTTGTACGTCGTTTACCAACAAATAGGCGTAAGCCTGATGATGCGAACGTCCGACCCGACCGCGTAACTGATGTAGTTGCGCCAGGCCGAATTTGTCAGCGCGATGCATGATGATGGTATTTGCCGTGGGAACGTCAATGCCGGTTTCAATGATGGTGGTGCATAACAAGATGTTAAAGCGCTGTGCAACGAAATCACGCATCACTTTTTCGAGATCGCGCTCGTGCATCTGTCCATGCGCGACTGCAATGCGGGCTTCTGGCAACAGGACTTCCAGCATTGCCTTACGATTCAGGATGGTGTCGACTTCATTGTGTAAAAAGTAGACTTGACCGCCGCGTTTGAGCTCACGCAAGCAGGCCTCACGAATGGTAGATTCATCTTCACTGCGCACAAATGTTTTGATTGCCAGACGCTTTTGCGGTGCGGTTGCGATAATCGAAAAGTCACGTAGTCCTTCGAGTGCCATGCCAAGGGTACGTGGAATCGGAGTTGCTGTCAGCGTCAGGACATCGACTTCGGCTCGTAACGATTTCAGTACTTCTTTTTGACGAACACCAAAGCGATGCTCTTCATCGATAATGACCAATCCCAAACGCGCAAATTTAACGTCGTCCGATAACAGCTTATGCGTACCGATGACGATGTCGATAGTACCGTCGGCCATGCCTTTCATCGCTTGCGTGATTTCTTTTCCTGAACGGAAGCGCGATAGCTCTGCAATCTTAACCGGCCAGTCCGCAAATCGGTCTGCAAAGGTTTGTGCATGCTGCTCCGCCAGCAAAGTGGTCGGCGCCAAAATGGCTACCTGTTTGCCGCCGAGCACGGCGACAAACGTTGCGCGCAAGGCGACTTCTGTTTTGCCGAATCCTACGTCGCCGCAAATCAAGCGATCCATTGGCTTTCCACTGGTCATATCACCGATCACCGCATTAATTGCAGCGGCTTGATCAACCGTCTCTTCAAAACCAAAACTTTCGGCAAAGGTGGCGTAGTCATGGGCCGAGTATTCGAAGGTATGACCTTGACGTAATGCACGACGCGCATACAAATTCAGTAATTCGGCAGCAGTATCGCGCACTTGTTGTGCGGCTTTGCGTTTGGCTTTTTCCCATTGACCGGAGCCGAGCGCGTGCAAAGGCGCATCTTCGGGAGATGCACCGGAATAACGTGAGATGACGTGTAGCTGCGATACTGGCACGTAAAGCTTGGTATCTTTGGCATATTCGAGATGCAGGAACTCAGTTTCACCTTCACCAAGATCCATGCTGACCAGTCCCATGTAACGGCCGATCCCATGATTAATGTGGACTACCGGATCGCCGATCTTGAGTTCCGACAAATCGCGGACCATCGATTCGACCTGCGTTGCGCCTTCCTGTTTTTTCTTGCCGATACGCCGCCCGGAGCCTGCGTATAGTTCGGTTTCGGTGATGAAGGCGAAATCGTTGAGTTCGAACCCGACGTGTAGCGGGGCCACGCCCAGCATCAACTTCGACGACGAGGTGACAAAATCGGTGTAACTCTCGGATAGTTGCAGCGGTAGATTGTATTCGGTGAAATATTGCTGAAGCGTCTCGCGTCGGCCATTTGACTCAGCGCAGATCAACACCCGTTTGCCTGTTTGCAAAAGATAGCCACGCAAATTGGTAAGGGGGTCTTCAATCCGCCGGTTGACTGCTATATTTGGTATAGCAGCAGATAACGTTGGTGAAGAGGATACTGTTGCGGGTAATTCCGTAGTCGCTGATTCAGTATTGCTATCGTTGGCTAATCCGTCATCCTGTTGAATAATCCACCGTCCATGCGGTTTTACCAATTTGAAGAAATCTTCGTCACTGAGAAAAATCGTTTCTGGCGCAAGTAAAGGTCGTTCTCGATCAGATTTTAAAAACCTGTAACGCGATTGCGTATCGGTCCAGAAGCGCATGATCGCGTCATTAATATCGCCGACCAAAGCGAAGGTTGTGTTCTCTGGCAGATATTCAAATAATGTCGCAGTCCCATCAAAAAATAGCGGCAAATAATATTCGATACCGGCGGAAGCGATACCGTTGCCGATGTCTTTATAAATGGCTGAACGGGATGGATCACCCTCAAATACTTCACGCCACCGACTGCGAAAGGCAGTACGCGCAGTTTCATCCATTGGAAACTCACGTCCTGGGAGTAAACGTATTTCTTTGACCGGATATAAGGAACGTTGCGTATCGGCATCAAAAGTACGAATAGTCTCAATGGTGTCGCCGAACAAATCGATGCGGTAGGGGAGAACTGAACCCATCGGAAAAATGTCGATCAATCCGCCGCGGACAGAATATTCGCCGGGTGAGATCACTTGCGTGACGTGACTGTAACCTGCCAATGTCAATTGCGATTTCAGGCGCGCTTCATCCAGTATCTCGCCCTGCTTAAAAAAGAAAGTGTAAGCAGCCAGAAACGAGGGCGGTGCCATGCGCACTAAAGCGGTGGTCGCCGGGACGATCAATAAGTCGCAATGCCCATTTTGAATTTCATACAACGTGGCGAGGCGCTCCGACACCAGATCCTGATGCGGTGAGAAGGCATCGTAGGGAAGCGTCTCCCAATCCGGCAGCAGATGGCAACGCAAACTGCTGCGATTTTGAAACTTAGGCGCAGTGTCGCTGTTTTCACTCTTAGTGCCGCTTTTAGCGTCGGTTTCCTTCTGATGTTGCTCGGCAAACCATGGAATCTCGGAAAGGAGTCGTTGCGCGTCGGTGGCGTTGGCGACAATCACTGTCAACATTTGTTGCCGGGATTTCAGCGTTATCGCAGCGTGGGCCAACGCGTAAGCATCCGCTGAGCCATGGACGGCTGGCAGCATGAAACGAGCGCCCGGTTTGGGCAGCGATTTATCTAGATCAAAGTACATCTGGCTTTTGGTTTTGATGTGGGAACCTATTTAAGAACAAAATACGCGGTCATGGTCGGAGCGCATGTGCTGCCCATCCTCCAACCCAGCTGAAGAGTGTCGTGTCGTTCTTGACATGACTTTGACCATACCAGCACAGCGAGAGTGAAGGATAATAATAATCGGCTTCAGCGACGCGGCGACTGGAGAAGGCCAAAAAAGCCACAATTAACCTGTATTGACAGTTAAAATTCAGTGCAACATTATAAACTACGGCGCCATTGTCTATTCGTCAGCCTTATTATGTGGGATGCCAGCGCGGTCGTCTCAGGGTTAGGCGGTATTTATGCGCTGTGTTCGGAAACTTTCTAATCGACAATAACTTCATAAATCTGCGTGGATTGACCACGACTGCGGTTAGCTTGTAGAGAAGCACACGATCTTTTAAAAGATGTCGCGCTGGAAGTGATGTGTCGATGAGAGACCTGCGCAACCCTTGACCAAATGTTCTTTTTTTTAATTTCACCATATTCAATCGCATGCATTCGTCACGTAATTTCGCTTTGATTCCTGCAGCTGGTATAGGCGCGCGCTTGGGTGCCGATTATCCTAAGCAATACTTGCCGCTGGCGGGCAAAGCCATGTTACGACATGTGCTGGACACCTTTGTTGCCTGTGCGGCGATTACGCATACATTCGTGGTGGTCAGTGCGGAGGACGGCTATATCGCCGACCTGATGGCTGCTGCGCCACATTTGCAGGAGCGCGTGACGCTGCTTTATTACGGCGGAGAAAGTCGACATCTATCGGTCCTTAATGGACTTAATGTAATGGGTGACGATGTAGCGGATGACGATTGGGTGTTGGTGCACGATGCAGCGCGACCGGGTTTAACGGTGACATTGATTGATCAATTGATTGCGGCCTTGCGCGATGATGACGTTGGCGGATTGCTGGCTTTGCCGGTTGTCGACACGCTGAAGCGCAGTGATGAAGGCCGTCACGTTGGTGCAGAAGATCGAGAGCTGCTGACGACACGAGTCACAGAAACGGTGTCGCGCACAGGATTGTGGGCGGCCCAAACGCCTCAGATGTTTCGGTATAGCTTGTTGCATCGTGCATTGGATAACGCGTTTAAGAAAGGGCTGCACATCACCGACGATGCAAGTGCGATTGAGATGCTTGGATTGCAGCCAAAGTTAGTGAAGGGCAGTCCTCGTAATTTTAAAGTGACGTTGCCACACGATATTGCATTAGCAGAAATTTTTTTGAGGGAGAAAATATGAGCAGTCAACCAGGGTTTCGTATCGGACAGGGCTACGATTGCCATGCGCTTGTCGCTGATCGGTTATTGATTATTGGTGGTGTCACCATTCCGCATCGGTTGGGTTTGCTAGGGCATTCGGATGCTGATGTGTTGCTGCACGCCATAATTGATGCATTATTTGGTGCATCAGGACTTGGCGATATCGGCCGCCATTTTCCAGATACTGATGCGGAGTTTGCCGGTGCTGATTCACGAAAATTATTGCGAGAAGCGATACGACGCGTCAGTATTTCTGGGTTTGGGGTCGGTAATATTGATTGCACCGTGATCGCTCAGGCACCCAAAATGGCACCGCATATTCCATTCATGGTAGAAAGAATTGCCGAGGACTGTGGTATTACCGCGGGTCAGGTAAATGTGAAAGCAAAAACCAACGAACGGCTAGGTTATCTGGGGAGAGAAGAGGGAATTGCTGCCGAGGCGGTGGTTCTTTTATTCCGTTTGTGACTATCGTTGTTGGCAAAAAAAGAGTCCTGACATTTTTTCGAAAACGCTATTTGCCGCCGTTTTTGACGAATGGAAGGATGATTTGTACCGACAAACCGCCACCGCTTCGATTGTATAGGTGCAATTTGCCGTCGTGACGTTTGATAACGCGATTCACGATTGCTAACCCTAATCCCGATCCATTGGCTTGGCCGCGTGCGGTATCGAGACGTGTAAATGGTCTGAGTAGTCGTTCCATTTCAGCCTCGGGAACGCCGGGGCCGCGATCCGAAATATCGATCAGTACTTTGTCATGCTGAAGCATGGCAGTGACATCGATCACCGCTATGTCAGTTCCGTTGGACTTTCCATAACGACGCGCATTTTCAATCAGGTTGGTAAAGACCCGACGTATTTCAGTTTCGTTTCCCTGAATATAAAGATTCTCGGAAACCCTGGAATGGATTTCGATATCGGTATGACGCGCGGCATTTTGCTCCACGTCATGGAGAAAATTGGTCATGTCAATAATGGTAAAACTACTGACGTCAGTTGGTTTAGCATAATCCAGAAATTGACCAATAATGCCGTCCATCTGTGCCAGATCCGATTGCATGCCGATTCGCGCTTCATCTGATAAATGCGCCATTTCAACTTCCAGTAACATGCGCGAGATTGGCGTTCGTAAATCATGCGAGATACCGGCCAAAATGATGGCCCGATCGGCATCGACGCGCTGCAAATCATCAACCATTTGATTAAAGCTACGATTCGCTTCTTCGATTTCTGTAGGACCAGTTTCTGGCAAACGGTCGGGTTGTTCACCCTTGGCGACCGCGCGCGTGGCGGCGGTAAGGCGTGCCAGCGGTTGATTGATCAATGCCGAGACAAACATCGCACCCAATAGCGACAACAGCATGGCAGCGGTCGCCCATTGAAACCACTGAAAACCGGAGCTGCGTTCAACGCGATCACGATCCAGCATCAGCCAGTATTGATCCTCATCAATAGTGAAGCTGACCCAAAAACCACCGATATCATTGACGCTGGCAGAAAATTTTGTATCGTTGCCGAGGCGTGCTCGTACTTCGGCTTCCAGTTCTGGCATCACGGCACTATCTGGCGGTGGCTCAATCTTGTCGTTTTCTTCGAGTGGATAGATGCGTATGCCTTCATTGCTGGCGAGATCAAATAGCAGCTCGCGGCGCAAATCCGGTGCGGAGTGCGTGAGAGCCGCCCGCGTGATAGTAACGACCGAAATGATTTGGGCCGCTAATTGCTGTGCTCGGGGACCACGTTCTACAATGCGAAAACTGGCAACCCACACCACCATACTGATGGTGATGAGGAATGCCATTAAAAAGAAGGTGCGCCAGAGAAGGCCGCTTTTTAGCCACGCCAAGCGTTGTGGTGTGGTCATAGCGTGCTCATGAATTGGTCATTCAGCGCGGTTGACCTTCTGGAATAAAGACGTAGCCAAGTCCCCACACAGTTTGGATGTATAGCGGATTAGCGGGATCAGGCTCAATTAATTTGCGTAGTCGCGAAATCTGCACATCAAGACTTCGATCAAATACTTCGTATTCACGGCCGCGCGCTAACTCCATTAATTTTTCACGCGACAATGGCTGACGCGCATGGCGCGCAAAAACCTTAAGGACAGAAAATTCACCCGTTGTAAGTGGCACAGATTCGCCGCTTTTCTTGAGGGAACGTGTTCCCAGATCAAGAACAAATTCACCAAATTCAAACGATTGTGGCGTCTCTGATGGTGCGCCAGGCAATTCATCCGGGCCTTTGCGTCGCAACACCGCACCAATGCGGGCCACCAGCTCGCGGGGATTAAAAGGCTTTGGCAAGTAATCGTCCGCGCCCATTTCAAGGCCTACAATCCGATCTACGTCTTCCCCTTTTGCCGTCAGCATAATGATCGGCGTCTGGTCTCCAGCACCACGCAGCCGGCGACAAATCGCGAGTCCATCTTCGCCCGGTAGCATGAGATCAAGCACCAACAGATCGTAGCGCTCACGTATCCACAATTTATTCATTGCCTGTGCATTCTCTGCCGTGACCACCTGAAAGCCTTGCTCGGTCAAATAGCGGCGCAATAAATCTCGTAGGCGGATGTCATCATCGACCACAAGAATTTTATACTGGTGGGCGTTAGCTGTTTGGGTAGGGGTGTTGTGAGTATTCATAGTCGTATGGTAACGTCAGTGCACATTAAAAATATACAGGAAGGGCGTGGATTACAAAGTGTTACAAACTTTACCAAATACCTCTTATGACAAAAAGTGAGGGGGCTTACACTTAAGCTGTGGCGGGTAAATCTTAACCGTTATCCTGCATTCACAGAAGAAAACGTTATGAATATGATGTTCCGAAAAATGAGTCTTTGTTTGTTGTTGCTTGCTGCAATGGCGGGGGCAACTGCGCGGTCAGATCGTGAGCGTGAAGAGCCGTCGCCACAACGCTCTTCCCGCCAGTACGAACCGCAACACGACAGCAATCGCAATCAGGAATGGCAAAACGAACGTGCCAACAGAGATTCGGGTCAGCCAGTTCCGCGTGGGCGTTTGTCACCTGATGAGCGACGCGCCTTGCGTCAGCAAATTAATGAGGTTGGCCGCGATCTTTATCCTCCTCGTCGTTGATGCATTAACTATGCTGCTATTTGTGCTGTATTAATCCATTAGTTCAAAAGTTAATAGTGTAATTCTGCCTCCTTTTAAGCCTGGCAGAATTCTTGATCTAAGGCACCCCAATAAGTCACAGCAACATGCAAAATGACGGCGCGTATTCCTATTGTAGAATGGAATGGGGCAAAGAAACAGTCAGCGAATCATCTTCGTTTTTTTGTCACACAGCCAGTACATTCAAATTCTCAGGGTATTACGAATAGAAAAGATAAAGACGCATCTTCCTTGCGCATCTTCGCAACCTGTCCCTCATTAGTCTTCAGGCAAAACTTCCGCGACTTTGCTATATTTTGTCAGGCAGTTTGCTGTACGGCCAATCTCGTGAAAAGTCATCCTTATCTGAAATCGTCGCCCTGCTTGGAGGTGGCGTTTCGCTTGTAGGATAAATAGTCCCCGCATTAATGGACGTCCGGTGAATACGTGTTTGATGCCGCGTTTGGAGATTTACCACTTCAGATATAGCAGTGCTGCGTTTTACCTTATCTAAACACCACGCCTTTGATAATCGGATGGGTTTCTACTATTGATTAGGCGTAATCAGGATCTCATTGAGTCGTGGAAATTTTCACAGGGAATTGAAAGCGACATTATCGTTGGAGCAATTTTTGATGATGAAGAATGGGGAACGTATGTTGTATTTGTGCAACTGGCGAGATGTAAAGCACGGGTGCGACTTTTTGTTACGGGCACAAAGATCGGTGCTCTATCACTTTTTTGATTCTCGATGGGCTAGGTTGTCTTCCATTTCCGGCATTTGCCGTTGCGTTGATATTTAGTATTGTTAGCCAAATGCATCAAAAACGTCTCTCGATGCATTTTGGCTTCAGTCAGGCTATCGCGTCTGCTTCAACTCGTTCCGTTATGGGATTCACTCGGTTGTAAATGCTTTAGGTATTCAATGAAAGCATTGCTTGCATCGTCTAGAGGTGCGCTGGATTTCTCAAGTTTCGAGCAAAGCACAGCTCCCTCCCAAACGATCCAGAAATAGCGCGCAAGTGCCTCACTGTTGGCATCAGCCCTTAGATGACCTGCTGCTTTTGCCTCGTCAAGACAGGCTTGAATACGTTGACGCCAATCCGTCAGTACGCTAAGGAGAGCGAGGCGAAATTTATCGTCCAATGCGGCCAACTCCTGACCCAAATTTCCGATCAGGCAACCTCGCCTGAAGTTAAATCGCGCCATTCCTGCTGTAGCATCTAATGTAAAAGCCTTGATACGGTCTAAAGGTTGAATTGAAGTGTCCATCAATATGCGATCAAGTTTGTGCGCAAAATAATCGGCATACCCATCGATCACTGCAAGCGTGTAGGTTTCTTTGTTTTCGAAGTAGTAATAAAACGACCCTTTCGGAACGCCAGCAGCTTTAACGACTTCATCGAGCGGTGTATTGTGAAAACCTTTTTCCGTAAAGATCTCGACCCCAATACGAATGAGTTCGGCGCGTTTTCCTTTATCGCGAGGGGCAGATGCGACTGTATTTTTAGCCATTTGTGATTCCGGTTGGAGATGCTGAGGTGAGCGATTGGATGAACGGTTAAGCGCAAAATGTAGGCATGATTTTCGTAATCAAATCCGATAAGGACTCCACATTTGTTTTTTCTGCGTTAAAGACGTCGAATCGCTCTTCGATTTTCAAGACTAGGTTCTATTCATTCACCCTAGTAAGGTGCCCACGCAATACCTAGCGATTCGAACATCAAATATTTCTTCAGGAATCATAATAGTTTATAACTGACTGGTCAACTAAATAAGAAAAATTGGTAAATCCGTTATTGGAAATAGCTTAAATCTCAGACTAGATGCGCCATACACCCTTGATAGCATTTCTAAATTTTTTCTACAAACGACTTTCAAAAGATATAGTTGACCAGTCAGTTATTACTCGGTATAAATACGCCGAGTGGCTGATTTTAATTTGCTCGTTAGAAGCGAACTATCGGTTACTAGCTCAAACAGGTTCGTCAAGTTTGAGTAAAAATGTCCATTTATAAATATTAAGGAGACAAGTGGTGGAAAAAAACAATTTCGGACAACCCGTCGAGGCGAGACGGTGATGGATTTCTTAGCGCCGCACTGCAGCGGTTTGCAAGACTTTGCGTAATGATTGTCGAGCGGATCATGCCTGATCCGTTTGTCATTGCCATTTTGTTGACAATGCTCACGTGCGCTTTGGCTTATTTTTTAGCGCCGCACGCCTCAGTTCCCCAAGTATTGACAAGCTGGGTCGACGGTGTCTTCAAAATCGCTAGCTTTGCCTTTCTTGTTGCACTGACACTGGTCATCGGTCACGCCCTGTCCACCTCCAAACCGGTTGCAAGTATTCTTAAAACAATTGCACAGATCCCGACTACAAAACAAGAGGCGATGACCCTGACATTCCTGGTTTCAATGACGGCCGGCCTTTTGAATTGGGCTGTTGGCCTGGTTGTCTCGGCGCTATTTGCGCGGGAAATAGCAAAACGTATGCGTGTAGATTTTGCCTGGTTGGTAGCCGCCGCGTATGCTGGCTGGTCATTCTATGTATGTGGCATTTCGAGCTCGATCGCGCTGGTGAGTGCCAGCAAGGGTTCGCCTCTCAACGTGATAGAAAAAATCACTGGAAACGTGCTTCCGATGAAGGAGTTTTTATTTTCTCCGTTGAATTACCTACCTTTGATTATTCTGGCGATCATTCTTCCTCTTGTATTTTGCGCGATGATGCCAAGCGATGCGGAGACGATTGCAGCAGACCCGGCTCGTCTTAAGGCTGAAGATGCCGTGATCCCGGAAGAAAGCGTATCGCATACCATCGCCGGAATGCTTGACCATGCCTGGATACTTAATCTTGCGCTGGTAGGGCTTGGACTGGCATACATCGGGCTGAAAATATCAGAGGGTGCATTTGCGATGGATTTGAACATGTTGGTTCTCATATTTCTGTTGCTTGGGTTGTTGATGCATTGGACGCCAAAGGCTTATGTACGTGCCGTAAATAATGCGGCGCGAGTGACAGGACCGATTTTGCTGCAGTTCCCAATTTACGGCGGAATTATGGGGATCATGTCGGCCACCGGATTGGCGGACGTCATCGCCCAATGGTTCATTAGTTTTTCAACGACGCAAACGCTGCCATTTTGGAGTTTTGTATCGTCCGTGATCATTAGTATGTTTATACCGAGCGCGGGTGGTCACTGGGTGGTCCAGGCGCCGTTTGTGGTAGCGGCTGCAGAGCATCTGCATGTTGCGCAGGGTGCGGTGGCAATTGCAGTCGCACTCGGCGAGAGCGCCGCCGACATGATTCAGCCTATGTGGGTCATTCCGCTGCTGGCAATTGCCGGTGTGGGGATGGGGCGTGTCATGGGTTATACCGTGGTCGCTTTTTTCATTATGTGCGCAGTAATGGGCGGCACATTACTTTTTTTTCCACATTAGGCCGCTGCCGTTCGATCAATGCACACTATAAAGTGACGTAAAAAAATGGGCGAGTGCAACTGCTTATGTTGAAGTCGAACTCCGCCCAGGTAAATATTTGACTACTCGACTAGCAAGTTGAATATAGTGGCGGTTGTTGCGTAGGTTCACCTGCATCCGCCTTTTTTTCGGGGTAAATCCCATTAAAAATTAAGGAGACTCTCATGTCGCAAAACAAATTTCAAGCTCTGGTTCTTCGCGAAGAAGACAAGAAAACCAATGCGTCAATTGAAACACTGACTCTGGATGCGCTGCCTGATGAAGATACGTTGGTCAAAGTTGACTATTCCACGCTGAATTACAAAGATGCACTGGCGGTCACCGGTAAGGGCAAGATTGTGCGTACTTGGCCAATGGTGCCTGGAGTCGACTTTGCGGGTACTGTCGTTGAATCCAGCAACCCGCAATACCAGCCGGGGACCAGAGTGGTACTGACAGGATGGAGTGTCGGTGAAAAATATTGGGGCGGTTACAGTCAGTACCAGCGTGTCAAAAGCGAATGGTTGGTCCCGCTACCGGAAGGGCTGACTACGCGACAGGCGATGATGATTGGTACCGCTGGTTTTACCGCAATGCTCTGCGTTAACGCGCTGGAAGCGGCCAATATCACGCCGCAAAGCGGGCCAGTGCTGGTCACTGGTGCTGCGGGGGGAGTAGGGAGTGTAGCGGTCGCCATTCTCACAAATCTTGGTTATTCGGTTACTGCACTCACTGGCGATCCCGACAAACACACTTACGTAAAACATCTTGGTGCAACCGCATTTGCGGACGGACTGGAGTGGAGTGAGGCTCCACGTGCCTTGGAAGCGCAACGGTGGGCCGCGGCGATCGACACTGTCGGCTCTAAAGTGTTGGCGCGCGTTCTGGCGGAAATGCACTATGGCGGCGTTGTTGCTGCGTGCGGTCTCGCTGGCGGTGCTGATCTGCCCACAACCGTTATGCCGTTCATTCTGCGTAGTGTAAAGTTGATCGGCGTTGACTCCGTGATGCTGCCAACCAAAGATCGCGTTAGTGCATGGCAGCGTATCGTCAACGATCTGCCATTGGAAGTGTTAAATGGTATTACGGCGGCGACAGTGCCATTGACCGAGGTCAAGAGTGCGGCGGAAGACATGCTGGGCGGCAAACTCAAAGGACGTGTACTAGTTGATGTGAACGCTGTCTGATCATTGCGAAGGTAACGTAATGATGTAAAACCGCTCAAAAAAACTGGATGGAGACTGCTGTGCAAATAAAATTAAACATGGGCTTGGGAAATGCGCTGAAGAATGCGTGCGGCAGGTTTGACGATGCTGTCGCGCTCACTGGAACGCATGGTTCGCTGTCATATACGGCGCTGGCGTACGAGGCGGAGCGCGTATCACATGCGCTTCGCAACATTGGGATCAGGCCCAATGAGCCTGTGCATGTCCACGTGTCGAATCATCCACTAGATATAGCGGCATTGTTAGGGGTATGGAATGCGGGCGGGGTCGTGGTTCCAGTGCATCGCACCACGCCGGCAGCAGTGGCAGCCAAGGTTCTGGATAAAACCAAGGCACGATTGATGATTGACATGCAAGCAGCCGCCGCCAACCCCGCAAGCGTAGTAACTATGATCACAATGACACGCCCGCCTGACAGGCCGTTGTTGGAGAATGCCGCATTCATTATATTTACCTCGGGATCCACCGGTACGCCGAAAGGAGTAGTGGTCTCGCATGATGCGTTTTACGGCAAGATTCAGCAGATCGATAGCTTACTTAATTTCCAACCCTACGAGAATACGTTGCTGGTATTGAATATTACTTTCAGCTTTGGTCTCTGGATAAGTTTGCTGACATTGATGCGGGGCGGCACGCTAGTCATGGCTGAAAAATTTGACCCAACAACCTTCCTGGGAACGCTGGTCGATAACAACATCACGCGTGTCGGGATGGTGCCGACAATGATGCGTGTTCTGTTTTCTGATTCAGGATTACTATCAGAAATCGATCGAGTAGTTGCGCAAGATAAATTGCGCCAGATTTTAATTGGTGGAGAATCACTGGGTCATTCGCTTGCGTCTACCATCAGACAACGCTTTTCGGGTACGGACCTGATCGATATTTACGGATTGACCGAAACGGCGACCTGTGATTTTTTTTCTTTCCCGGAAGATTATGCGAAATATCCGGGCTGCATCGGCCGCCCATCGCCCAACGTTAGTTTCCGCATAGTTGATGCTTATGATGCACCGGTTCTATCGGGCACTTTGGGAGAGCTACAAATACACAGTCCCTATTTGATGATCGGCTATCTTGATGAGCCAGAGCTTACGACCACGGCCCTGTCGGATGGCTGGTTGAAAACCGGCGACCTGGTGCGCCTGATAGACGGCTCGGTGGTTGAACTCATGGGGCGAAGCAAGGAAATAATTAGTCGCGGAGGGAACAAGGTTACGCCAGGAGAATTGGAGCAACTGTTATGCTCTCACCCCGATATTTCGGCCGCCATGGCCGTGGGGATTGCGGATACCGTTCTCGGTGAACGTATTCACGTTCTGGTGGTACCCCGAACTGGTACGTCACTTGACATTGCGTCTTTAAAAAAATACCTTGAAAGCCGACTAGAAAAATTCAAGCAGCCCGATACTTATTACATATCTGATGAGCTGCCGTTAGGACGCACTGGCAAGGCGGATAGAGGGCAGCTCAAGATGATGATCCAATCCGGTGCCATCGCATCGGCCTCAGCAGCGACCCGGGTTTAACGCGAACATTAAAGGACCATTATGTCTGACTTCACTACGATCCAATATACGTCCCAAGGCGGTATCGCACACATCATCTTTAACCGGCCCGAACGCCTGAATGCGTTAGATAAAACGATGCTGCATGAGATTAACGATGCCGTCGATCGTGCTGAGTCTGACGAGACTGTGCGCGTTATCCTGGTGAGCGGATCTGGCCGTGCCTTTTCATCTGGCTTCGATTTAAAGGCCCAAATGGAAAGCCAACCGCAAGGGTCAAAAATCTGGCGTGATATTCTCGATCTCGACTTCAATACCACGATGCGTTTCTGGAATAGTCCTAAGCCGACTATCGCCGCCGTTCATGGCGCATGCATGGCCGGCGCGTTTGAAATAGCACTGTCTTGCGATATTACAATCGCTGCCGAAGATGCTATTTTTGGTGAGCCTGAACTGAAATTCGGTGCGGGGATCGTTACGATGTTGTTGCCTTGGATGACAGGGCCGAAGCATGCAAAGGATATCATTTTTACCGGCGCAGACAGAATCAGTGCTCAAGATGCACTTCGTATGGGATTTATCAGCCGTATAGTTCCGCAAGGTGCGCATGTCGAGACGGGACTCAGCATTGCTCGCGGGATTGCATTGGTGGATCCGGTCCTTGTCAGTCAAACAAAAAAGGCGCTGAATCGGACCTATGAACTTCAAGGAATGCAGAGTGCGTTGAAAGAAGCGCTGGACATTGATCACGCCATTGAGTCGAAGGGTTCGCCGGACAAACGCGCATTCATGGACATCGCGCGAGATCGTGGCATGCGGGCAGCGATCGCATGGCGTGATGCCCGCTTTGCCGAAGCACAGTCTACATGAACAAGCCGATCACCACTATCGTCCTGGCGCAACTATTCGGTACCTCGCTCTGGTTTAGTGCGAACAGTGCGGCAGACGATTTAATGCGCCTCTGGGGATTAAGTGCAGCAGATATCGGTTGGTTAACCAACGCTGTTCAAGTCGGCTTTATTGTTGGGACGTTGATTTTTGCTTTTACGGGTTTTGCGGATCGCTTCGCCGCGAGTAAGATATTTGCGGTCTGTTGCATCCTCGGCGCAGTCTTCAACGGCCTCTTTGCACTTTTGAGTACCGGGCTGGAAAGCGCCTTGTGGTTTCGATTCGTCGTCGGTTTGTCTCTAGCCGGAATATATCCGTTGGGAATGAAACTCGTCGTCAGCTGGAGTCCGCAAAGCGCCGGCCGAAGTCTTGGCCTGCTAGTGGGCATGTTAACGCTGGGCACCGCATTGCCGCATGGAATACGGATGGTTGGCGGAATGGTTTCGTGGCAAACGGTTATTCTGACATCCTCCGCATTGGCACTTGTCGGCGCGTTGATGGTTGGCTGGCTGGGCGATGGTCCGCACCTTCAGCGGCGTACCCACGCATCAAGCTCGATCGGTAACGTCATGGATGCATTCCGAGTAAAAGAATTTCGGGCATCTGCCTTCGGCTACTTTGGCCATATGTGGGAGTTATATGCGTTCTGGACTCTGGTGCCTGTTCTGCTTTTGGATGTGCTGTCATCCCCGGGAACACTGCCGTATCACAGTATTTCAGGTTGGGCATTTGCGGTAATTGGCATCGGTGCGATTGGGTGCATCGCCGGTGGCTTACTCAGCGAAAGAGTGGGAAGTGCGCGCGTGGCATGGTGGGCGTTGGCAACATCGGGGGCGATATGCCTGCTGTTTCCATTTTTACAAACTTTGCCAGTTTTCTGGAAGCTGGCATTAATGCTCTTGTGGGGCTTGGCAGTGGTCGCCGACTCGCCGCAGTTCTCGGCGATGTCAGTTAAGGCTTGTCCACCGGGATTGGTTGGCAGTGCGTTGGCAATTCAAAACAGTCTGGGATTTCTACTCACAACCTTCGCGATTCTAATTACCACGTCGGCTTACCCAATAGTCGGCAACAAGGTTGCCTGGATCTTGTTACCCGGACCGATTTTTGGACTTATCGGTATGCGCTCACTTTTGCGAGGACCTTCAGTTCCTTTGCCCGTTCCCGCTGAGTAACGCTCTGTTAAATTACTGAGATCTGCTTTAAAACACACATAAACTTAACGTTCAATTGACGAAGCTAAATATGATGACATGGCACTGCATGTCACCTCAGTTTAATCAAATAAGGTGTGAGGATGTCCGTCAGCCAGCGCATTACAGCCTGAACGCGTGGCGCAAGCTGGTGGCGATTGGCATATAGCAGTGAAACTGGCATCGGGCACGCGGTGAACTCTGGCAGTACGAGAACTAATGACCCTTGATCAACCAATCGCTGGAGGCCAAGTGTTGGTGCCTGAATGAAGCCTAAACCGGTTAAAGCGGCTGCCTGATAGGCATCGGTGCCAATTACTGAGACCGCAGCGGTCATCGGTAATGTTTTGTAGGTGTTGTTGGTACGATCGAAATACTCCCATCTCGCATCGTTCGACGTCAGATTTGGCGTGTAGTGGACGATGCGGTGTTGTGTCAGATCGGCGAGTGTCTGAGGCACGCCGTGCTGGCTTAGGTAGTCTGGACTAGCCGCGTTTGACATCTGCATCAGTCCGATAGGACGGGCGACCAGGTCGGAGTTTTCTAGTGCGCCTACGCGCAAGATGCAGTCGAATCCTTCCTGGATCAGATCTACGCGGCGGTCGGTTGTACTAATGCCGATTTCTAGTCCCGGATGCGCGCTCAGAAATTCTGGCAGACGCGGAATGATGACATCGCGGGCGAAGATGTTCGGCATGTCGATTCTGAGTCGTCCGGTGAGACCTCCTGAAGTGGGTTGAAACATGACCTGAAGTTGTTCCGCTTCAATCAGCAACTCCTTGCAGCGATCAAGAAAGCGTTTGCCATCTTCTGTCAGGCGCACGCTACGCGTCGTTCGTTGTAGCAGCCGAGTACCAAGGCGCGCTTCTAGCTGTTGGATAGATGTCGATACATGTCCCTTCGCCAGCCCCAATTGTTCTGCGGCGCGGCTGAAGCTGGCTAAGTCGGCGACTCTTGAAAAGATCCGAAGTTCATCAAAATCCATGGCTACACGACCTCGATTGTTTTTATAAAAGAACAGTGTAACCAGTTTTGATGGCTTTATCCTCGGTCAGGAAATGATTAAAGTTCAGCTATCGCAACCTGTTTCAACAACTAAGGATTCCCAATGACTATTCAAACTTCTCCAATAGCGCTTATTACCGGGGCTAGCCGCGGTCTCGGGCGCAACACGGCGCTGAAGCTGGCCGAACGCGGCGTTGATGTGATCGTTACCTACAAGGGTAACGAAGTTGAGGCAGAAGCTGTGGTTCAACAGATTCAGGCGCAAGGTCGTCGGGCGCTGGCTCTGCAACTCGATGTCGGCGACGCGAAGTCGTTTGCGGCGTTTGCCGATGCGGTAAAGACTGCGCTGGCGACTACTTGGCAGCGTGATCGATTTGATTTTCTCGTTAATAACGCCGGTGTTGGCTACCATGCAAGCCTGGCAGAAACCACTGAAGAACAGTTCGACATGCTGTTTAATATCCATCTGAAGGGCCCATTTTTCCTGACGCAGAAACTGCTGCCGCTGATGAATGACGGCGGTCGTATTGTAAATATCTCATCCGGTCTGACCCGCTTTACGTTTCCCGGGCTTGCTGCCTATGCTGCAATGAAGGGCGGCGTCGAGGTGCTGACGCGGTACATGGCCAAGGAACTTGGCACACGCGGTATCGCCGTTAATACGCTGGCGCCGGGCGCGATTGAAACGGATTTCGGCGGTGGCATGGTGCGTGATAACGCGGAGATGAATGCGGCTGTAGCGAGCCAAACTGCGCTAGGACGTGTCGGTTTGCCGGATGACATCGGCGGGGCTGTCGCAGCCTTGCTCTCTGCGGACAATCGCTGGGTAAATGCGCAGCGTGTCGAAGTCTCGGGCGGCATCTTCATCTAACCGCTAGCTAGAATTTCGGTGGGTTTTAACCGCCCGGCCCGAATGTATCTTGACCATTTTTTTGCGTACAAAAGTGAGACCAAACCTTGGCGTTGTTTAGCTAAAGAGTAATGCCGTCTGAGGCGGTATTTAAAAGTTGAAAGTATCTGAAAGCCCGCTGAGATGCGGGCTTTTTTTTGAATCAATTTGATCGAATGGCAGGCTTGGAAATCCTCAATAGCGCTTAAAAAAAAGTTTATTGAAGTTTTTTGGGGATTCACTATATGGCGCGCTAGACATCGCGTTAGTAAAAGTTGGCATCCCAGTCGCACCACCGCATGTCACTTTGCTTTACGACAACTGCTTTATTTCTAATCGATCAATTGAACCTACTAGCTAGACAGTGCGTGAATGCATTTTGGTCCATAGTTTATTCTGATGTACGCATCATGTTCCGTTGGCATGGTGGACGCTTTTGCCGTGATGCATCAAGCCGCGTCTGCGCTTTCTTGCTCGCCATTAACATTCTCCTCCAGAGTATTTTTCGATGTAACGCTAATTAGATTGTTTGCAGCGATTTCGCTCAACAAGTTCTCGAGTCGATGCGCGGCAAGCATAAAACGCATGTTTTCGTTTGGCAGCGTGAGTGTAGGCCCGATTCTAAAAAAAAAGGACCGCCGATGGAGATGACGATCCACGCCATTCTCGGGCACGCAAAGGAACCTCTGTTCTTGCACTACAATGTTGCTCAAATTCTGGAAATGGACGAGGCGTTGCAAGAAATTAAGAGTGAGTAAGGGAGTAAAAAAGCCGACATGCGCACGCTGCGTCTTCGACTGGCGCAACGAACAGCCACTCAATGAAAAACATGACCCATTCAAAAGTCACTCAAGCAAAAAAAAGGGGATTAACGCTTTTAGCGCTAACCCCTTAATTTCACAACGTATTACTGGTGCGGCTGGCAGGAATCGAACCCACGACCCCTTGGTTCGTAGCCAAGTACTCTATCCAGCTGAGCTACAGCCGCGAAAGATCGACATTGTATATGGGTTTTATGTAAATAGGGAGAAACTTTTTTAAAAATTTAAATGTGCGAAATGCGGTGCAATTTATCAGCCGTATGCGAGCTTAAATGCCGGATTAATTGCGCGTTGATTCCCGTGCTAAATGGCATTAGCGAGGTATCTGCGCACATGCCGGAGTATTAAATAAGGGAATCTTGTGGCGTGATATTTGATGCGGAGGAGGGTGTTATTTATCGACGCCGTAAACCAGAAAAGAGTTGCAAGATTTCTCTTGCAACTCTTTTGTTTTCTGGTGCGGCTGGCAGGAATCGAACCCACGACCCCTTGGTTCGTAGCCAAGTACTCTATCCAGCTGAGCTACAGCCGCGAAAGAAAAAATTATAGCCGAGGTGGCGTGATTTTGGAAGGGGTAAATTGCGAATGAATCATTATTGTTAAAAAAATCTACATTTTTCTGAATCGGGATAAATTTTAATCGTCAAAGCCCGTCCGGTAAAGAAGGGGTAATCGCCGCTATAGCGTTAGTACCTCACATTGGTAAGCGCGCATGGACCGCCATATTCTTTGAGGGGAAGCGGTTTTATGATGGCGGTGATACAATCAAACAATAATCATTATCATTTACTATTCTGAAAGAGCAACATAATGGGAGCGAAATCTAATATGAAATTTTTGACCTTGGCGATGTTGTTTACTGCGGGCTTTACAAATAGCGCCTTAGCTGCGGAATATCCAATCGGCAAACAGCAAATCATGAACGGAATTGAAGTCGCTGCGGTTTATTTGCAGCCTATCAAGATGGAACCAGAAGGCATGATGCGCAAGGCAGAGTTATCAGATATCCATGTCGAGGCAGACATTCGTGCCGTAAAAGATAACCCTAATGGTTTCGCTGAAGGGGACTGGATGCCGAATTTGGTTATCTCGTATCAGTTCACAAAAGTGGGATCAAAAGAAGTCATCAAAGGCGACATGATGCCGATGGTAGCGAACGACGGTCCGCATTATGGCGATAACGTCAAGTTGGCAGGTCCCGGTAAATATACGTTGATTATGAAAATCTCACCGCCGTCTGCGAATGCGGCAGCGCACTTTGGTCGGCATGTAGATAAGGAAACCGGCGTTAGCGCCTGGTTCAAACCGTTTGAGGTCAAGAATGATTTCGTTTTTGCCGGCGTCGGTAAAAAGGGCGGCTATTAATAGATAATGCTGTTGCTAAATCGGCATGTAACACCATGTGCTTCTTTAGTAACCTCAAGTGGACGTTTTCCGATCAGGAGTCATATCGATGTTTGTACAAAATTTACGTGGTGTGCTGGCTATTGGTTTGCTGTGCACCGCAGGCTTTTCGTCCGCTGTAGATTTACCTACTTTTAGGTTGGAGATGAAAGATGGCGTCTTAAACCCGGCGCGAATTGAAGTTCCGGCTGGTCAGAAAATTAAGATCGAAGTGCACAACACCGGCTCTTCCGCGGTGGAATTTGAGAGCGTTCAGTTACGCAAAGAAAAAGTTTTAGGACCCGGCGCACAGTCATTTATCGTGATTGCGCCGCTGTCACCTGGTGAGTACAAATTTTTTGATGATTTTCATTTAAGTGCAAAGGGCTTGATTGTCGCCAAATAAAGTTATTCGGAGCCTGACACCATTAATTTGAATTGACAAAAAACAGGTTTTTTAGTTGATATTTTTTGTAATCTCAATAGGAGAGTTTTTGTCGGGTTCATAACCGAAGCGGCGCTGGAAATCGCTCAAATGTTTAATGTTTATACCTTGTTAACGATGTAATGGAGAATTAAGCGATGGGTCAAGTTTTGTTCATCGTCTGGCGCGAGAGCGTTGAGGCTTTGCTAGTGGTTGGCATATTACACGCTTGGTTGGCTAACGGCGGAGCGGAAACGCGCCGTGGCCTGCCTTATTTGTGGGCCGGTGTCGGCATCGGCATCATTGCGGCGATCGGCCTAGGTGCTGCGTTGCTGGGTTTTAGCGAAATTCTGTCAGGAGATTCGCAAGACTATTTTCAGATAGCGATGGTATTGATAGCGGCGGTATTGATCGTGCAGATGGTGTACTGGATGCGCAAACATGGTCGTACGATGAAGCGCGAAATGGAAACCTCGTTGAAAGCCAACTTAAAGGCTGCTAACTGGTGGGGCGTGACGGTACTGGCGGCGTTGGCTATCGCACGCGAAGGTAGCGAGACGGTGATTTTCCTGTATGGCATTAAACAGAGCGAGCATAACAGTCTCCAGATGCTGATATTGGCTGCAATAATCGGGTTTGGACTAGCCGTTTTGACGTTCTATCTTCTGCAATTAGGCGGCAAGATTTTTTCCTGGCGTCGATTCTTTCAGGTGACCGAAACCATGCTGTTATTTTTGGCGGCGGGATTATTACTCACCGGCGTTGAGCGCCTGATGTCGCTAGACATTGTTCCCACGTTGATCGATCCGATCTGGAATAGCGCATGGTTGCTCGATGACAGCAGTACTTTCGGCAATTTGGTTGGCACCTTAACCGGCTATCGTGCTCAACCGGCATTGATGAGTTTACTGGTCTACATTGGCTATTGGGTGGTAGTGTCACTGTTTTTAAAACGTGCCGCGCCAAAAAGCACCGCACAGGCTAAGCTGGCAACCTAAACTCATGAGCTCTTGCACTACATCAACTGCATCGCCGACGTCGCCAACCCGCTTGGCACGCGTCGGCGAGTGGATGCGCCTCAATGCACCGCTCATCCGTGGCATCCAATGGGGCGTCGTTCTCATTTACGCATTGCTGATTCTGGTACCAATTTTTCTACCGCTACCCGATGAAACGGCGCACATCTGGTCCAACCTGACCTTAATTGCGCAGTTTGCATTTTGGGGAGTATGGTGGCCTTTCGTGTTAATCAGTATGGTGTTGATGGGGCGTGTCTGGTGCGGCGTATTATGTCCTGAAGGTGCACTGACTGAATTTGCCAGCCGGCATGGCCTCTTTAAGCCGATTCCACGCTGGATGCGTTGGGGTGGATGGCCATTTGTGGCTTTTGCGCTCACGACGGTTTATGGACAAATGGTAAGTGTCTATCAATATCCCAAGGCGGTTCTACTTGTATTGGGCGGTTCGACCTTTGGTGCGATTATCGTTGGATATCTTTATGGTAGGGAAAAGCGCGTTTGGTGCAAATACCTTTGCCCTGTCAATGGTGTGTTCGGCTTGTTGGCAAAATTGGCGCCTTTTCATTACAAGGTTAATGAGGCGGCCTGGCGTGCTTCGTACAATACGCACGGTAAGAAAACGATTGCCATTAATTGTGCACCGCTGGTGCCTTTGCGTGCAATGACGGGTGCTGCCGATTGCCATATGTGCGGACGCTGTAGCAATCATCGCGAGGCGATCACATTAACATGGCGTCCTCCGACATTAGAGATAGTCTCTCTGGGCGAAAAGCAAAATAGCCTGTGGGAAAGTGCTTTAGCACTTTATGGCCTGATGGGAATAGCGATTGGTGCATTCCACTGGTCGGCAAGTCCATGGTTCATTGTGATCAAACAAGCGATTGCGACCTGGTTAATAGATCGCGACATCATGTGGCCTTTTGCGACCAATGCACCGTGGTGGATATTTACCAATTATCCTGCCCAAAGTGACGTCTTCAGTTGGTTGGATGGAAGCCTCGTAGTTGCTTACATTTTAACCACCGGCTTGGTGCTGGGGACCGTTTTGTCGTTGCTGTTTGCTTTGAGTACCCGTTTGTTGGGTAATTGGGATCGTAGCCGCTTTAATCATTTGGTACAGTCTACGATTCCTCTGGCGGGTTGCGGTGTGTTTGTGGGCTTATCCGCGACTACCATCAGCCTCTTGCGGGCCGAACATTTACCCGTGTTCTGGGCGAACGACATGCGGGCGATTCTATTGATTGCTACCACGCTGTGGAGCGTCTGGTTGGCATGGCGTGTAACTGGTCGATACGCATCAGGAACAGGGCGACGCTTACTTGGTATGGCGCCAGTAGTAGCTGCTCTCGGTGTGGTAAATTTTGCCTGGTTGCTGATGTTTTGGTTATGGTGAAAATTGCCGGGTTTGCTCAAATCACTAGGTTAACCTAACAACACCTGCTGGTGCTGGCTGCCACGGTTATCGTTTTTTATTGAAATGTAAGTATTAACATGTACTAAATGGCGCCGCTTGGTGCCATTGTTGTTTTAATCCTGCTGTAATGGGCCATTTAAACCGATTTTCCCAAGCCAGTTGATGTCTAGTCTGCAAGTTTGGTGGAGGCGGAGTAAAATGTTGACCTTAATGTGGCAAGTAGCCCACCGGCCGATCAAATCATTCAACTCGCTTAGCGGCATGGCACCGGTAATTGCATGCCGACATTTTAGCTATGCAATATTATCTGCAATATTTTGCCCGTCTTTTAATCGTTTTAATCACATTCATATCCCACCATGGTTCGTCCCCGTTTTTTGCCTGATAATTTCACTCTGATGCTTGTCACGACCGTGCTAATCGCGAGTCTTTTACCTGCTCAAGGTGAAGTCGCTCACGGATTTAGTATGTTGACGACATTTGCTATCGGGTTGCTCTTTTTTCTTCATGGAGCAAAATTGTCGCGCGAAGCGGCGATCGAAGGTGCGATGCACTGGCGTTTGCATTTAACGGTATTGGCATTTAGTTTCGTTTTATTTCCCCTTTTAGGTTTGGCATTTAAACCTATCTTCCTGCCGCTCGTGACGCCAGATTTGTATCTGGGTATTTTGTTTTTGTGCACTTTGCCATCGACTGTCCAATCCTCGATCGCCTTTACTTCCGTCGCCCGGGGTAACGTTCCAGCGGCGGTGTGCAGTGCGTCGGCATCCAATCTGATCGGGATATTTCTTACTCCTGTTCTGGTTGGTTTAATCGTCGTAGCACATGGCCAATCCCATGGTTCGTTAGATTCGATTATGAATATCGTCTATCAACTGCTGTTGCCGTTTGTAGCTGGTCAAATTGCACGACGCTGGATTGGCGTTTGGGTTGATAAACACAAAGCCCTGTTGAAGTTCGTAGATCAGGGATCGATTTTGTTAGTGGTATACACCGCATTTAGCGAGGCAGTGGTACAAGGATTATGGTCGCAGTTACCCGCAATTTCGTTGCTTGGATTACTTGTTGTATTGTCATTGTTATTGTTTGTTATGCTGGCAATAGCGACTTTTCTCAGTCGTCGCCTGGGATTTAATAAAGAAGATGAGATCACTATCGTATTTTGTGGCTCTAAGAAAAGCTTAGCCAGCGGCATACCCATGGCGAACGTATTATTTGCCAGTCACACAGTCGGGATGGTGGTATTGCCGCTGATGTTATTTCACCAAATACAATTGATGGTTTGTGCAGTTTTGGCAAAACGCTACTCTCAGCGGGCAAGGGTTATGGCTCCGCCGATTATCGTTAAGACCGATTCAACATCCGTTTGATGTTTGTATAGAGCAGATTGCTTGCGCCAATTTAGTAAGCTTGATGCGTTATTGACGGAGTGCTGAAGGCAGAAAAAATGCCTTCAGCATGTTGGCGGTACAATTCATTGACGAAAAAAGCTGTGTGCCACCCAACCAATAACGCAATGAACAACGCATATAACCATCAAGGTGCCGGATTAGGTTGGCGCGTATGAATTGCTTCGATTTCCGCCAAAATTTCCTCACTTAAAGTCACTTTGATACTGTCCAGATTGCTTTGCAATTGCGGCAGCGTAGTAGCGCCGATGATGTTACTAGTGACAAAACCGCGACTCGTTACAAAAGCCAAAGCCATTTGCGCGGGATCGAGACCGTGTTTTTGTGCAAGCGCAACGTAATCGCCAGCGACCCGATCAACTTGCGGGTTAGTGTATCGACTAAAACGCTCAAATACCGTCAAACGCCCACCGGCAGGACGCGCACCGTTTAAATATTTTCCAGATAAAACACCAAAGGCCAACGGTGAATAAGCCAGCAAGCCAATTTGCTCCCGATAAGAAAATTCGGAATGCCCAATTTCAAAAGTGCGGTTCAGCAAACTATAGGGATTTTGAATGGATACAATACGTGGCAGATCGAATTTTTCGGCAGCGCGAATAAATTGCGCAATTCCCCAAGGTGTTTCGTTCGAAATACCGATGTGACGGACTTTGCCAGATTGAATAAAATCAGCAAGGATCGTCAGCGTCTCCTCAATCGGAACAGTGTCTTCCTCCGGAAGGTGCGTGTAATTCAAATGACCGAAACAATTTACGCTACGATCCGGCCAATGCAATTGGTATAGATCGACATAATCTGTTTGCAGCCGTTCAAGACTGCCATTGAGCGCTTCGGTCAAACCTTTACGATCAAAATTATTGACGCCGCCGCGGATGTGTCGTGGATTGTGTGGTTTGCGTGCCGGACCGGTTGCTTTGGTTGCAATCAATACTTGATCGCGTTTGCCAGAATTTTTTAGCCAGGTGCCCAGATAGTTTTCAGTCAAGCCCTGTGTCTCAGGACGAGGTGGTACTGGATACATTTCGGCTGCATCGATCAGATTCACCCCATGCGCAAGCGCCATATCGATTTGAGCATGCGCTTCGGCCTCAGTATTCTGTTCTCCCCACGTCATCGTGCCGAGCGTGATCTGGCTTACTTTTAGGTTAGTGTTTCCCAGCTCGCGATATTGCATTGTATGTTCCTTTGTCGCGATGACCACTTTGAAAGGTAGGCCAACCACGATCTTGACGGTTGAAATTGACTGGAATATGGAAAGTGACTTTAGCGTTGCTGCGCCCACTGATCAGACTTATCGCGTTCATCAGTAGATTTTTCGTTAATCCTGTTGATCTTTATGTTGTGGATGGTAGTGATCTGTAACGTGCTTTCGGTCAATTTAATGCGGCGTATTAGTTGTCTTAAAGTATAGCGGTAACCAATGATCGTTGCTGGCGCAGATTATTTTTCGCGGGGCATTATGCATGCCGTCCCATGTGGCGAAGGTCAGTTTGACCACTCAATTCGATGCTCGCTTGCGCTGTGAAGGTGGCGCGTGTTCTGTTGTGGTCGATGGGTCGGTGAGTCGATCAACCTTAAATAACTCAGGGAATAATCGAATCCATAGCGCCACGACAATAATGGTGCCGATACCACCGATCATTACTGCGGGAACCGGGCCGACCCATGATGCTGTGATACCTGATTCAAATTCACCCAGCTGATTTGAGGTTCCAACGAATACAGAATTGACCGCACTGACCCTTCCCCGCATCGCGTCTGGCGTTTGAAGCTGGACAAATGAGGATCGGACGACAACGCTGATCATGTCGGATGCTCCCAGTATTACCAACGCCACAAGTGATAGTGCCATGGAGCGGGAAAGGGCAAAAACGACAGTGGCAACGCCAAAAATCGCAACGGCAATAAACATGCTGCGGCCAACGCGTTTAGTTAATGGACGACGTGTCAGATATAAACCTACGGAAAGTGCACCAATGGCAGGCGCTGAGCGAAGAAGGCCCAACCCGAGTGGGCCGGTCGCGAGTATGTCATGCGCAAAGATCGGCAATAAAGCGGTCGCACCGCCGAGCAGCACAGCGAATAAGTCGAGTGAAATAGCGCCCAAAACAGCTGGACGGCTCTTGATGAAAGCAATACCTGCAAATAGCGATGTCAAAGTTGCCGGTTCTCGTTTCGGTAAAACGGTTTCAATTCGTATACGATTGACCAATACGCTTGCGATAATAAACGCTGCGCTGCTGATGGCGTATACGGCACTTGCTCCGAGAGCATAAATAAATCCACCAAGTGCAGGGCCGATAATCACGGCGGTTTGCGTGGCGGACGCTGCCCATGCAACAGCGCGTGGTAATAGTCTCGCGGGAACCAGGCCGGGCACTAATGCTTGCATGGTGGGTGATTCAAAGGCGCGAGTGGCACCGATAATAAAGACAATGACGAAAATCGCGTCCTTTGAAAGCCATCCTTGAATGCTGCCGAGCGCCAATATGGCAGCGGCGATGCCTTCAATAAATAAACAGATACGGGCGATTTGGCGACGATCATAACGATCCGCGACATGGCCCACGACCAACGCCAGAAATAGTGCAGGAAGGAACTGAACCAGTCCGACGATGCCAAGATCGAATGCACTGCCGGTCATTTGATAAACCTGCCAACCGACTGCCACGATTTGCATTTGGTTTGCCACGGTAGAGGCTACCCTTGCGCGCCAAAATAATGAAAAAGGTAGATGACTTAAGACCGAATCAGAATCGGGAGAAGGATGCGTCTCGGTGTTGGCTGACATTGGTAAGAGTAGTTAAAACAAAAGCAGTGAAATTAAAATGAAATGTCAGTCTCATGCAAATTTACGGGGGACTGGTGCATTTTTTTGGCTAAATAGCGATTAGATACGACTGCTACTTTTATACTGAATCATTGTGTAGAAGTATGAAGAGCTGCGATTATATTACTGTATTCGATATTAATCTCTTGCTAATAAAATCTTTGATTACTAATCGTTTGATGTAGGTTCTAGATCGCTAGCTGGATGATTTTTTAGTGATGTTCGCTCTTAGAAAAAGTGCATTATCCGTATGCTTCTATTAAAAAAATGTAGGAGAAAAAGAAATTAGTTCGCCTGAAAAGTATCGAAAAAGTAGGGGGTAAATGATTTTTTTGCTATATTTTGAAAGATAATAATTGCCATTTGTTATGTTTATCAGTTATAAAGATAACAGAGCAAGAAGGTTGACTGAATTACAGGAAACTCTTTAGCTCGTATCCTAAGCATAATTAATCGAGTAATTCTTATATATTTTTAGTGTTATTCGATAATTTTCCGGTATAATACGGAATCGTTTAGGATTCGAGCTAGTGGTGCAGTATTGGTCTGTCATTCCTTTCTTGCTTTAAACGATCTAACGGGCGCAAGCCCAACTTAACTGAAATAGGAAATGTAATGGCAACTGGTATTGTTAAATGGTTCAATGATTCAAAAGGTTTTGGTTTTATTACTCCTGATGAAGGCGGTGAAGATCTGTTCGCGCATTTCTCCGCAATCCAATCTAACGGCTTCAAGTCGTTGCAAGAAAACCAACGTGTTTCTTTCGAAGTTACTGCTGGCCCTAAGGGTAAGCAAGCTTCGAACATTCAGCCTATCTAATAGCTGAATCAAGTAATTTCTAAAAATCCCCGGTGCGCTGGGGATTTTTTTCGTCTAGCTTTTCGTATTCTTTGTCCTGATCTGTCTTCCATTTCCCAAATTGCACGTTGCTATATTGTTATGTTCTCATCTTAGCTATCCAATGCCTTAACGGCGCAGTCGTTTGAAATCCGGGAAGTATTTCCCTTTCCCATCCTTATTTCAGCCATCCTAATTGGATGGCAGAATATTAACGACCTTTTTGATGTAAAAACGGCGACATTGGTTATGCTGTTTTGGTTTTAATAGGTAGAAAAAGTCGCGCAATAAGCGTTGTATCTGCACTACTAAAAAATAGTGAAATCGATTCGAAATCGTCGGACATTAAAATTTTTCACCTCATTGATGAAAAGGTTTGGGGGTGACAGCCTTGTTTGTGCGGATAGTACGTACTGTTTTTTAAAAAACATCATATTGTCAGGAACTTGTAAGGGTGGACTGAAATGCTGCGTTGTCTGATATTTTTTAGATCAAAAACTAAAACGCAGATGGTGACAAAATCGCTCGGGGAAATGCCTCAAAATTGTAGGCAATTGCAGTATCCTGCGAGTTGATGTGTAGCTAGCTAATGAGCTCCCGTCATGCCGAGGACAGCAGTTAAAAGTCAGGCACGCAGGATGAACATAATAAATAACAGGAAAGAGGAAGAGACCATGTCATATAAAACTAACGTATTCGTTGCCGCTGCTTTACTAACTTGGTCGATTGCCGGTGTTACCTCGGCTGTCGCAGCAGAGCCAATCAAGATAGGCGTCACAGGGCCATTTACCGGTGGTTCCGCACCGATGGGCGTCTCCATGCGTGACGGCGTTAAGTTGGCGGTTGCAGACATCAATGCAAAGGGCGGTCTTTTGGGACGTCAATTACAATTGGTTGAACGCGATGATGAAGCTAAAAATGAGCGCGGTGTCCAGGTAGCGCAAGAATTGATCAACAAAGAAAAGGTCGTCGCCACGGTTGGTTTTGCAAATACCGGTGTAGCCCTTGCATCGCAACGCTTCTATCAGGAAGCAAAAATTCCGGTGATGAATAGTGTTGCGACTGGCAGCATTATTACTAAACAATTTGTTGGTCCGGAAAACAAGGACAACTATATTTTCCGTACTTCTGCAAACGACACCATTCAATCAAAAATGATTGTCGACGAAGCTGTTGGACGTCAAAAATACACCAAGGTAGCGATTCTGGCTGACTCCACTAATTATGGTCAACTTGGTCGGGAAGATTTGGAAAAGGCACTTTTGGCAAACGGCATCAAGCCGGTTGCCGTAGAAAAGTACAATCTCAAAGATGTCGATATGACCGCACAATTGCTGAAGGCCAAGCAGGGCGGCGCGCAAGTAATATTGACTTACGGTATTGGACCTGAGTTGGCCCAAATCGCAAACGGCATGGAAAAGATTAACTGGAAAGTACCGATTATCGGTAGCTGGCCTTTGTCGATGGGTAATTTTATCGACAATGCAGGTAAGAACGGCGATGGTGCGCGTATGCCCCAAACTTTTATTCAGGATGGTAATACGCCGATGCGTAAAAACTTTATCCAGGCCTATCAAAAGGCCTATAAAGTAGAGCGGATGCCGTCTGCTGTTTCGGCTGCCCAAGGTTACGACTCGATCTACTTGCTCGCTGCGGCGATCAAACAGGCCGGCTCCACCGACGGCGCGAAAGTTCGGGAGGCGTTGGAAAATCTAAAGGCCCCTGTAGAAGGCGTTATCACCACTTACAATAAACCATACAGCCACGATGATCACGAGGCTATTAAGCCTACTATGGTTACGATTGGTGTAGTTAAGGATGGCCGTGTCGTTCTAGCAAAGTAACGCTATCAAGAACCGTTTATTGGCTTTGCTGTATGAACGGATATTGACGATCATGCCAGTCCTTGGGAACCGGGGGCTGGCTTTTTTTATTGCCTTATAGCTGCCGTACTAAGGTAATTTGAGATCGTATTTTTTCGTATTTTTTCGTCTTTTGGGTAAAACAACATGGAAATCTTTCTCCAGCTGGTTTTTAGCGGTGTCGCGTTGGGTATGATCTACGCGGTGATTGCTTTCGGCTATCAACTTACTTTCGCAACTTCCGGCACGCTCAATTTTGGACAGGGCGAAGCACTGATGCTAGGTGCGCTGGTCGGCTTGAGTCTGGTTGGTAATATTCACGGCGGTCCTTTTTTAAATTACTGGCTAATGATTCCGGTAGTGATTATGTTCGGCGCCTTACAAGGCGTTGTGGTCGAGTGGATAGGCGTACGCCCGGCGATCAAAATTAAGTCGGAGTTTGGCTGGATCATGTCGACCATCGCGCTCGCGATCATCTTCAGAAACGTCGCTGAAAATATCTGGGGCAAAGATGACCTGACATTCCCATCACCGCTATCGGCAACGCCTTTTCAGGTATTTGGTGCCAGTGTGCAGCCGATGCAAGTTGTTGTAGTGCTGGGTGCTCTCGGCATGATGCTAGCGGTCGAGCTATTCAATCGTAAATCTATTTATGGCAAAGCAGTTGTTGCGACCGCCAATGATCGTGACGCAGCGGGACTGATGGGCATTAACACCAGCATGGTGATTACGTTCTCCTACGCATTATCGTCCGCGACTGCCGCTTTTGCTGGCGTACTGGTGGCACCGCTGACCTTAACCGGCGCAACAATGGGTGCAGCCTTGGGTTTGAAAGCATTTGCAGTTGCCATTATTGGTGGTTTGACCTCTGGTATGGGCGCGGTGGTTGGCGGATTAATTCTGGGGATCGCCGAAACGTTGACTGGTTTTTATGTCTCGACTGGATATAAGGAAGTGCCAGGACTAGTTTTACTCCTGCTGGTCTTAGCCGTTAAACCTGCCGGTTTGTTTGGTAAAACTGCCATCAAGAAGGTGTAATGATGAGCAAAAAAATATTTGCATTAAGTTTGCTAGGGATTGTGGCATTGGGCGTTTTTCCGCTGGTATTTCATAATCCGTATTACATTCATCTGGCCGAAACCATCCTGATTTATGCCATTTTATTATTCGGCCTCGATATCGTCGTCGGGTACACCGGTCAAGTGTCGCTGGGTCATGCCGGATTATTTGGTATCGGCTCATATACAACCGGTGTTTTGGTATTTAAATTAGGTTGGCCGTTCTTGCTTGCTGCACCGGCCAGTCTGGTAGTGACGGCATTATTTGGCGCCATTATGGCCTTGCCAGCGCTGCGGGTTACCGGTCCTTATTTGGCAATGGTGACGCTCGCGTTCGGTACCATCACCGGTATATTGATCAATGAAATGTCATTTCTGACCGATGGCCCAATGGGTATCAAGCTTAGCAAACCTTCGTTCTGGGGTTACAAGCTGGATGAAGTTGAATACTTTTATCTGGTCGCTGTACTAATGGTGTTGTCGCTTCTGGTAGTGCACCGTATTCTGAAGTCGCATTTGGGCAGGGCTTTTGAAGCTTTGCGCGATAGTCCGATTGCCTCCGATTGTATGGGTGTGTCGGTGTATCGTTATAAAGTCTATGCGTTTGTTATTAGCGCTGCGTTAGCAGGTCTGGCCGGTAGCTTGTATGCGTATTCGGAAGAGTATATTTCACCGAACACTTATAACTTCGAGCTGACGATTCTGTTCTTGCTTGCTGTCATTATGGGAGGTCGCAAGAGCCGTATCGGATCGTTAATCGGCGCGTTGATTGTGGTGATGCTACCGAGTTTGTTATCCGACATTAACCTGTTTCGGGATATTGCAACTGTCATCGCCGTAGCCGGCGTGGGTTCCGGAGCGTACTTATTATTCAAAAAACGTAAAACGCCACGCGAACTCGCTGTTCCGGTTTTAGCCACTGTTGGCCTGGCTATTTTTGCCTACCGACTGGAAAATATTACCGACTGGCGTTTGACGGTATTTGGTTTAATGACGTTGTTCGTCGTGTATTACCTGCAAGATGGGATCGTCGGATTTGTGCGAGGTGTGTTTGCTAAAAAAGGTATTGCGGCCCGCAAGCCTCTTCCCGTGACGACAGTCGCAGATAATGTCTGGGCGGGTAGCGCCGGCAACGTTGAAATTGGCACTAATTTACTCAGTGCCAAACAACTTTTGATGCAATTTGGTGGTTTGAAAGCGTTGAATCAGGTTGATTTGAATATTGTGAAAGGTTCGGTGCATGGATTGATCGGTCCTAACGGTTCAGGCAAAAGTACCATGATGAACGTGTTGACCGGCATCTATAAACCGACTGCTGGCGTGGTTGAGTTTAATGGTCGCGTGATCTCTGGTACAACGCCCTCCGCCATCGCGTTGGGCGGGGTTGCACGCACATTTCAAAATGTGCAGTTGTTCGGTGAAATGACCGCGACAGAAAACGTTTTGGTTGGCTTGCATCATACGTTTCGTAGTAATGTTTTGGACGTTATGCTTAACACTCGTCGTTATCGGGAAGAAGAACAAGCTGCTCGGGTGCGGGCTGCCAGTATTTTGCAGTTTGTGGGTCTTTCCGATTTGGCTGGTGAAGAGGCGCGCAATCTTCCTTATGGCAAACAGCGTTTGCTGGAGATTGGGCGCGCATTGGGCTTAAATCCAGAACTATTGTTATTGGATGAGCCTGCTGCGGGACTGACAGCACCGGATATCGTGGAGTTAATTGCGATCATTCATAAGATTCGTGACCACGGCATTACCATCATCCTGATTGAACATCATATGGATGTGGTAATGACTATTTCAGACACCGTCACGGTGCTCGATTTCGGACAGAAAATAGCTGAAGGCAAACCTGCCGCTGTGCAAGCCGATCCTGCTGTGATCGAAGCATACCTTGGAGGTAATGTTAGCGATGAAGAAGTCGCTCATGCGCCGACCACATCCACACCATTAACATCCAGCGAAGCGGGGGCTTGAAATGCTATCAATTTCTAATCTACACGCCGCTTACGGCAAAGTTGAAGTTTTGCATGGTATTTCTTTAGAGGTACCCAAGGGAAAAGTAGTGACGTTGGTCGGCTCCAATGGTGCTGGCAAAACGACTACGATGCGTGCCATTTCGGGCATGCTCAAGCCGCGTATGGGTACCATTACGTTGGGTGGCAAGGATGTTACCGGACTTGACTCGCATAAAATTGCCCGTGCCGGACTAGCCCATTCGCCTGAGGGACGGCGAGTGTTTGCGACGATGAGCGTGACAGACAATTTGTTGTTAGGCGCGTTTCCACGTTTCACCAAAGCGCGCCCGCGCGGCGATATAGCGCACGATCTTGAGAAGGCGTTGGAGCTTTTTCCTCGCTTGAAAGAGAGGCAAACGCAGCTGGCTGGGACTTTGTCCGGTGGTGAGCAACAGATGTTGGCGATGGCGCGCGCGGTGATGCTCAATCCAGAAGTCATTTTGCTGGATGAGCCATCGATGGGGCTTGCCCCGATTTTGGTGGAGGAAGTGTTCCGCATCATCATGCGTCTAAAAGAGCAGGGGATCACGATGCTGCTGGTTGAGCAATTTGCTGCTGCTGCTTTGAACGTTGCGGACTATGGTTATGTGTTGGAAAATGGTCGTATTTCCGTGCACGGACCGGCTGAAAAGCTGCGAAATGATCCAGCGGTGCAGGCTGCTTATCTAGGCGGTGGTCACTAGCGCTTGTTGTTCTAATGTAGTCGGATATCATCTATTTAACTAAAAAAATGCCCCGCGACCTCAAACCTGAGGGGCGGGGCGTTTTGTTATCCAGAACCCTAACTATTAGTTTTAACCATTATTTGCTGGTCCCGTATGGACAGATTTGCTGTTTTTGGATGCCATCCATCCGCCACCTAATACCACCGCCATTCCAACGATATAGGCGATATAAGTAAGCCAAGGTACGCTATTCCAGAAGTCTGCAATCAACGGTTCAGTGATAATCATATGTATTGCGGTGTAGACCAAAATCGCTGCACCGACGTAGATCGTAACGGGAAACTTCTCAATCAGTTTTAATGCCAATGTCGATCCCCACACCATAATCGGTACCGAAATCAGCAAGCCGACGATGACCAGAAAAATACTCCCGTGCGCAGCCCCAGCCACTGCGAGAACATTATCGATTCCCATGACAGTATCGGCAATAATGATGGTTTTCAGCGCCACAGCCATACTATTGATTTTACTTCCGTCAATATTGTGAGCACTTGAATCGCTTAGTAAGCGATAAGCAATCCACAGCAGCGCAGCGCCACCGAGTAACAGCAAGCCCGGAATTTTCAACAGCCATACGACCGCAATAGTCATTAATACGCGCGTAATGACAGCGCCTAAGGTTCCCCAGATAATGGCTTTTTTGCGTAAATGATCGGGTAGATTACGAGCGGCCATCGCGATCACAATAGCGTTATCACCCGCAAGAACCAGATCAATGACGACGATCGATAAGAGCGCCGTAAAAAATTTGGCCATATCCCAATCGGCCATACCCAAGGTTGCTAATAAACTTGAAAAATCCATAAAATCTCCGTCGACATAAATGTAAGGTGAAAGCCGTAAATAATAGTAATTTCGACTCTAATCTCGAACAGAATGGAGGATGACAGGATTGGTGAGGAGAACACACGACACAATGCCTGCATGGATTCCATGCTGACAAAGGTCTTGCTCAACAGATCAGATCAATCTGCCATGGTAACCGGGTGCAAGCGTTGTGCTTGTTCCGTGATGACGACTACCGTGTAAAGCGTTGACGTCGCAGATATGATCTTGACGTTGACGCTTGAGAGCTACTCCCCTTTGGAGGGCGGAACCAAATGTGACTCCGCTGACGGCAGTGTACTACATTAACAATTAAATCCACGAAATAATGATAGGACTTACGCAAAATCGCCCCAGCTGCATTGTGCTTTCCTTGCCGCACTCGCGTGCTGTCTGCGTCGGCACGCCTTGCTGGGACGGTTTTGCGTAAGTCCTGTCTTACTTGAGAGATATGCAAACGCCTTTGCTGGGATGGTTTTGTGAGGTGTTGTTAGAGGGAAATATCGATAAAATGTTATCTTCTCAATATGCACATCTCAGCCCTTACGCCAATAATCTGCTTGCGCGTACGCATGCCGCAAAAAATCTACGAAGGCGCGTATTCGCAAGGGTAAATGTCGTCGTTGTGCGAATACTGCGTAAATGTCATTACCGGGCGCAGCAAATTCGTCCATTACTGTAACAAGTTGGCCTGATTCTATCTCGGTGCCAACTTCCCACATTGAACGCCATGCCAGTCCTTTGCCGCTGATCGCCCAGTCGTGCAATACCTGACCGTCGTTACAAAATAAATTGCCTGCTACCTTCATCGTCACGACTTTACCATTTTGGCGAAAAACCCAGCCGCGCTGGCTACCGTCGCCACTCATGGCAAGACAATTATGTTTCGCCAGGTCGTCCAATGATTGCGGTTTGCCATGGCGTTTGATGTAAGCGGGGGATGCCACGACGACGCGCTTGTTATCGGCTAATTTAGTGCCGATCAGGGTTGAGTCGGATAGCGAAGCAATGCGTATGGCGACATCGACGCCTTCGCCAATCAGATCCACCACGCGATCATTCAGATTGAGGGTGAGCGTTACATCGCGATGCTCGGTTAAAAACGAAGGCATCAACGGCGCCACGTGCTGACGACCAAAGCCCGCAGGTGCAGAAATCAGCAAATGACCGCTCGCGTGTGCGCTGCGTTCAGAGACTGCGGATTCCGCATCTTCCAGATCGGAAAGAATCCGCTGGCAGTCCTCCAAAAAAGCCTCGCCTTCGTTGGTAAGCGCAATCTTGCGCGTGGTGCGCTGGAGTAATTTGACGCCAAGGCGTTCTTCCAAGGCATCCAGACGGCGTCCAATCATGGCTGGCGCTATTCCTTCAGCGCGCGCCGCTGCGGACAAACTGCCTTTGGCAGCAATCTCTACAAAAGTCGAAATTTGCTTGAATTGGTCCATCGCGTGATTCTCTTTCTTTTTGTCGCGGACTTACACTTGCCACTGTCTTTACGAAATTGCACGCAAATGATTTTGTCTGGATCCTTACAAGTTTTGGCCACTTGTGACTAAAACGCATAGATCATATGATAAATGATTCCACCTATGATGATTTAGTTTAAATATACTCTATAACGTAAAATCGTTAGAATGCTATTCCAACTTTTGAATACTCAACATGGTGCAATAGCGAATGTAGCAGCGCACAATACGGGATTCGCGCAGCATATTAACGAGGATTTACGCAAAACCTTAAAGCGGATTCATACCTACCGGCTTTATATTCACTTTATCGTTATGCCTCGCAGAGACATTTGGCGTAAGTCTGCTTAAGAGAAGCAAAAACGTAAAAAGCGATTTGAAACACCGAATTAAATACCGAATCAAATTTCAAAAACAGGAGCGATGTATGACACAACTGACACTACCAGCAGGATTAGAAATTAACGGCGCAATTCAAGCTGGATATGAAGAAATTTTGACGCCAGACGCATTGGCGCTGGTTGCAAAACTAAGCCGCGCCTTCGAATCGCGTCGCCAGGAATTGTTGGCGGTTCGCGTTGAGCGCGCAAAGCGTCTTGACGCTGGTGAGCGCCCAGATTTTCTGGCCGATACTGCGCATATCCGTAATGGCGACTGGAAGATCGCACCGATTCCACAAGCGCTGGAATGCCGTCGCGTAGAAATTACTGGTCCAGTTGAACGCAAAATGGTCATCAATGCTTTCAACTCTGGCGCTGACAGCTACATGACCGACTTCGAAGATTCGAACTCGCCAGTCTGGGATAACCAGATCACCGGCCAGATCAATCTGCGGGATGCGATTCGTAAGACAATCTCGCTCGAACAGAACGGCAAATCATACAAACTCAACGACAAAGTAGCGACGTTGGTTGTGCGTCCGCGCGGTTGGCATCTGGATGAAAAACACGTATTGGTCGATGGCAAACGTGTCTCAGGCGGTATTTTTGATTTCGCTCTTTTCATGTTTCACAATGCCAAAGAACAATTGGCACGCGGCGCTGGCCCGTATTTCTATTTGCCAAAGCTGGAATCGCACATTGAAGCGCGTCTGTGGAATGACATTTTCGTCATGACTCAAAACGAACTTGGTTTGCCACAAGGCACGATCAAGGCCACCGTATTGATCGAGACCATTCTGGCCGCGTTCGAAATGGATGAAATCTTGTATGAACTGCGTGAACACAGTGCTGGTCTCAATGCTGGCCGTTGGGATTACATTTTCTCGTGCATCAAGAAATTCAAGCTAGACAAAGATTTCTGTCTGGCTGATCGCGCCAAAGTCACCATGACAGCACCGTTCATGCGCTCTTACGCGTTGCTATTGTTGAAAACTTGCCACAAGCGCAATGCGCCAGCAATTGGCGGCATGGCCGCATTGATCCCGATCAAGAACGATCCAGAGAAGAACGACATCGCCATGGGCGGTGTGCGCACTGACAAGGCACGCGATGCCACTGACGGCTATGACGGTGGTTGGGTTGCCCATCCAGGTCTGGTCGAGCTGTCGATGGCCGAGTTCAAAAAAGTCCTGGGCGACAAGCCAAATCAAATCAGCAAGCAACGCGATGACGTCAATGTTACTGCGGCTGAATTGCTAGACTTTAAACCAGAAGCGCCAATCACTGAAGCGGGTCTGCGGTACAACATCAACGTTGGTATCCATTACCTCGGTGCCTGGTTGTCTGGCAATGGTTGCGTGCCGATTCATAACCTGATGGAAGATGCCGCGACAGCAGAAATCAGCCGTGCGCAAGTCTGGCAATGGATTCGTTCCACCAAAGGCGTCCTCGACAATGGCAAGAAAGTCACCGCCGAGATGGTCGTTGCGATGATTCCGGAAGAGTTGGCCAAGGTCAAAGAACTGGTCGGTAATGGTCCAACATATGACCGCGCTGCTAAAATCTTTGAAGAAATGTCGACCTCGTCTTCTTTCGCCGAGTTCCTGACATTGCCGCTATACGAAGAAATCTAATGTGACATCGGCCTTTGGGTCGATTCAACGTTAAAAAGCCGATCTTAGGATCGGTTTTTTTTATTGGCGTTTGTATTTTCTTAATCGTGATTAATAAAATTTCAAAATTTAAATTTAAACATTTCAGAAAAATGAATGACATGAAAATTGATTAAGGAAGCGTATTTACGTTCTTATTGTTGCATTTAAAATGTATCTTACGTATGATGCCTTTATCGACTATTTTTTAACTGCCACACCCAACGTTTCCGTCCTATGCAACTTACTAAATTTACCGACTTTGGACTACGTATTCTGATGTATCTGGCCTCAATACCCGAGCAGGATCTTGTAACTGTGGGTGAACTGGCGCATCGTTTTGACATTCCAAAGAATCACTTGAATAAAGTGGTGAATAAGATGGTTAAACAAGACTGGATAATCGCTACGCCCGGACGTAATGGTGGTATTCGAATGGCGCAAGCCCCGCAAACATTACATTTAGGCGATATTTTGAGTGTGATGGAGGGGCATACACAACTTGTCGATTGTGAGCAGCCTTTGTGTATTTTAAAAGGAAATTGTTATTTGAAACGGGTTCTTGATAATGGGCAACGCGCGTTTTATGCCGACATGAATCGCTATAGCCTAGCTGAGTTGGTGCAACCGGAAACCGCTGGGCCACAAACTGCTGGCATCATTGCGCGCATGCATTTTCAGCCCTCAATGGCGCAGTAAGATAGTCGTCACGCTGCAAATAGCAGTGGGATTTTGTTATTTATGCAACGCCTTTTTTTCTTCATATTGTAGTATTTTAAATGTAACAATAGGAGTATTTATGATTTCTGCTAATGCCCGTCCTTACATTGATGCCTCCGTTCCCGTTTTGCGGGAGTATGGCGTTGCTATTTCTACCTGTTTTTATGCTCGTTTGTTTGAGGCGCATCCTGAACTAAAGAATATTTTCAATATGGCGAATCAGAAAAATGGCAGCCAACAGCAAGCGTTAGCAAGCGCATTATTTGCTTATGCCGCCAACATTGATAATGCTGATGCGCTTACCCCGGTCATCAGTCGAATCGTGCAAAAACATGTCAGCCTTGGTATCCGCGCGGAGCATTATCCTATCGTTGGCCATCATTTACTCGCTGCTATCGGCGAAGTACTCGGTAAGTCGGCAACCCCAGAATTGATCGCGGCGTGGGCCGAGGCTTATGATGCGTTAGCTAGCGCGTTTATTGGCGAAGAAAAGAAGTTGTATGCGTCGCACCAGATTGAACCAGGTCAACTACGTGAGATGGTCGTCACTCACAAGAAAAAAGAAAGTCAAACGGTCACCTCTTTTTATTTGGAGTCGGTAGATGGATTACCCTTGCCAGCCTTTCAACCAGGCCAGTACATCAGCATTGCAAGAAACGTTGTTGCGTTAAACTTAAGGCAGTTGCGGCAATACAGTTTGTCAGGCGCACCAGATCAACCATACTGGCGCATCAGTGTTAAACGCGAAGACAAGGACGAGCAAGGCAATCCCGCCGGAATGGTATCCAATCTGCTGCATGCCGAAGCTAATGTTGGCGATAAATTGTGGGTCAGTCCACCTTGCGGTGACTTTGTTATGGACAAAAATATTCGGACACCGTTGGTATTGATTAGTGCAGGTGTCGGCATCACGCCAATGATGAGTATGTTGCATGGCAGTCTTCAGCAAACTCCGGCGCGCCATGTGCATTTTTTATATGCGACCCTGGATGGGCATCATCATCCACTGAAGGCTGAATTGGCAGCATTAAGCGCATTTCAGAAATTGCCAGAACAGGCAGCCATATTGACTACCCATTTTGCGTACGCGACACCAACCGCCGAAGATCGGGCAGCCAATGATTTTGACCAGTCCGGCTATTTGGAACTGGACAAGTTGGACTCGTCGCTATTACCAAAAAATGGAGATTACTATTTGTGTGGTCCCAGCGTCTTTATGCGCATCCAGCGGCAGGCTCTGCTCGACAGAGGAATTGCGGCCAATCAAATTCGGCAGGAGATTTTTGGCCCGGCTTTACTAGAGAATTTGCAATAAAGGTATAGGCAGCATATTAATTGGTGGACACTGTTGTAACAATTTATTGGTTGCATAAAGGAAACTATAAAAGTGCAAAAATGCAGTATCCTCGCAATCTGAGATTTCATATTTGCCCAATCAGAGGATATCTATGCAACAAGTGAGACAACCAAAAGAAGAGAGAAGTAGCGTTAGGATATTTCTAATGCTGCTTTTTTTTGTCTTCAGATTTTTGGGTGTAGCCTTTAGCAGTCCCGTTGCAATGGTGTTGGCCCGAATATTGTGCCAAATTCTGCCGATATTACGGTCCACATCGTTGCCCATATTGGTAGCCGTATCGAGCATATTTGCTCAAATGGCGCAAGCCGCGCCGGTACCTAAAATCAATACTTTTTCACCGCAAGGAGCAATTATCCAAGTGCGTCAGGTGCGGGTACAATTTTCTGAGGCCGCGGTGAAGTTCGGTGATCCAAAAGCACCGATGCCGTTTGATATTCAATGTAAAGAGGCCGGTAGCGGACGTTGGGCCGATGACAAAAACTGGATTTATGATTTTGAGCGCGATGTGCCACCGGGCACGCGCTGTTCTTTTGCTCTGAAATCTGACTTCACATTGTTATCCGGTGCTGTAATAACCGGTAAAAAAATATTTCAGTTCAATACCGGTGGCCCCGCTGTTATCAATGTAATGCCCAGAGGCGACTCCATCGACGAGCAACAAGTTTTCATTCTCGTGCAAAATGGTGTCGCCACCAGCGATAGTCTCCTTAAACATGTCTATTGCGAAGCCGAAGGCGTGCATGAGCGGATTCCGGTTAAGTTGATTACCGGGGCATCTCGCAAGGTATTACTGGATCAGTTTGCAGAAAAAATTAATCCGGAAGTCGTTAGTACCGTGCAATGCCAGCAGCGCTTGCCGAACGACAGCGCAGTTCGACTTACGTGGGACAAGGGTGTGGTTACGCCATCAGGCATCGCCACCACGCAGCCGCAAGTGTTCAAATTCAAAGTCCGCCCAAGCTTCACGGCCAGTGTCAGCTGCGAGCGCGAGAATGCCAATGCGGCTTGTGCACCGATTTTGCCACTGCGTATTTTATTCACTTCGCCCGTCACACGTGCACTGGCGGAAGCCGTAACGCTGAATGGCAGCAATGGCAAATTGAAACCTTTTTTTGAAAAAAACAATACCGACGACACCGTCTCGCAACTCACATTTAAACCGCCTTTTGCCGAAAGATCGGAACTAACCATCGTATTACCAAGCGGATTCCACGACGAAAGTGGTCGCCCATTAACAAACGCCAATTCGTTTCCGATGAAAGTCCGCATGGCCGATTACCCACCGCTGGCAAAATTCCCCTCGGCACCATTCGGCATTATTGAACTGAACGCCGATGCCACACTGCCGGTCACATTACGCAGCGTTGAGACCAACATGCTTGCCCGCAGTGCGGATGGAAAAGTGAATCCCGGCAACGTCAGCAACCTCAAAGTCACCGATGATCAGAGTGTTATTGCATGGCTCACCAAGCTCAATCGATACCACGAAACCACTATTACAATCGGCAAAAAATCGGTGGAAACGCGTAGCATCGGCTTGCTGGCAAATCAAGCCGGAGCCAAAACGTTAAGCTTGCCACCTTCACCAGATGCCAAAAATGGGGTGAGGCCGTTCGAAGTTATTGGTATTCCGCTCAAAGATCCGGGTTTTTATGTGATCGAACTTGAATCACAAAAGCTAGGAGCCGCACTATTAGGCAAGGCCGTTCCGATGTACGTGCGCACCAGTGCGCTAGTGACCAATTTGTCGGTTCACGTCAAGATCGGACGTCAAAATGGTGCAGTCTGGGTAACTACTTTGGACAACGCCAAACCGGTAGAGAACGCCGATGTCAGAATCGCCGATTGTCGTGGTACCGAACTTTGGCGTGGAAAAACCAACAAGCTAGGCATCGCCATGGTGCCTGAATTTCCCGAAGATGGTTGTCGTAGCGGTCGGCAAAGTGCGCCAGGACAAATTGATGGCCTGTTTGTTAGCGCCCGTAAAATCGATGAAAAAGGCCGTACCGATATGACCTTTGCCTTAACTTCATGGAACAACGGGATTGAATCCTGGCGTTTCAATCTACCGATGGACAACGACAAATCGGCAACGGTACGCGCCCACACGGTATTTGACCGGACGCTTTTTCGTGCAGGCGAAACGGCCTCAATGAAGCATGTCATCCGGACCGAAACCATGCAAGGTTTCGGTTTGCTACCAAAAGACCAATTGCCAACACGCGTGCGGATTATCCACCAAGGTAGTGGTCAGGAGTTTCAATTCCCGTTGATCTGGCGCGGACAAAAAAATGCCGAGACCGTATTCGCGATTCCAAAAGAAGCCAAGCTTGGACGTTATGACGTCACTCTGGATAGCGGCACGGTGAAAAGCGATACGAACGACACTAACGACACTAACGACACTAACGCTCGAGGCCAGCGGAGTTACAGTACCGGCAGCTTCCGGGTGGAAGAGTTTCGTCTGCCACTCTTACAAGGACGCATTACACCCCCGAAAACGTTAATAGCGCCGACCGACGTACCGCTTGATGTCCAATTAAATTACCTCAACGGCGGCGGTGCTTCTGGTCAAGCGGTGCATATCACCAGTTTATTGCGCACTAAAGCGATCAGCTTTTCTGCCTACGACGGTTATTCCTTTTCAACGCTTTCCAGCGAATCCAATGACGGCAGCAGCGACAACGCTAACGGAGACGATCAAAAAATTGTTGCCGACAAATTGCCGGTCACGTTGGATAAAAATGGCGCTGGCAAAGCGGTAATAAAGGATCTGCCAGCCATTATTGCGCCGAAAGAATTATTGACTGAGATGACCTTCGCCGATCCGAATGGCGAAATACAGACCGTATCGAGCGTGGCCCCGGTATGGCCTTCGGCAATTGTCGTCGGTCTAAAAGCGGGCGAGTGGATATCTGTGAAGAAAAAATTAACCCTGACTGCGGTCGCCCTTAATCCCGCCGGTCAGCCGCAAGTTGGCATACCGATTGAAATCAGTGGCCGTAGCAAGCAAACTAACTCCCATCGCAAACGCATGGTAGGCGGTTTTTATGCGTATGAAAATACCAATACTTCGACCGATCTGGGAGCGCTGTGTTCGGGTAAAACCGATGCGCGTGGTGTGATGATGTGTAGCATTGAGTTGTCAGAGGCGGGAAATGTCGAATTGACGGCTGAAGGCAAGGATGGCAGCGGCAAGGCATCGCTGGCGACCAGTTCTGTGTGGGTCACCAAACAGGGTGAGTTGTGGTTCGATGGTGAAAACCAGGACCGCATCGATATTTTGCCAGAGAAAAAACATTATCAGCCGGGCGAAACCGCCAAATTTCAAGTGCGCATGCCGTTTCGCTATGCCACCGCGTTAATCGCCATTGAGCGTGAAGGTGTGATCGACACGCAGGTCATGCAATTGAACGGACAAGATCCGACTTTTAGCCTGCCGGTGAAAGCCAGTTATGGCCCGAACGTCTTTGTTTCAGTATTGGCAGTACGTGGCCGCATGCGTGATGTTCCGTGGTATTCATTCTTTACATGGGGTTGGAAAGAACCGTTGAACTGGTGGAGTGAGTTCAAAGAATATCAAGCACCTGGTGCAACCGTCGATCTGGCAAAACCAGCCTACAAATTTGGCATTGCCGAAATCATGGTCGGCACGGCGGCGAATCAGTTGGCGGTGACAGTCAAGGCCGATCAACCGAGCTACGCAATCCGTACTGTGGCCAAGGTGACAATTCAGGCCAATTTGCCAAATGGTAAGCCAGCCGCCCGTGCCGAAATCGCCGTGGCCGCAGTCGATGAGGCGTTGCTGGAACTTGAGCCGAATCGCAGCTGGGATTTGCTACAGGCGATGCTGCAACGTCGCAGTTATGGCGTTGAAACCTCGACCGCGCAAATGCAGGTCGTCGGCAAGCGCCATTATGGTCGCAAGGCGATTCCTGCCGGCGGTGGCGGTGGCAAATCGCCCACGCGTGAACTGTTCGACACGTTGTTGTTATGGAAGCCGGTTATTTTGCTGGATGCCAACGGACGGGCGCAGATTGATGTGCCGCTAAACGATGCGCTGAGCAGTTTCAAGATAGTCGCCGTGGCGCAAAGTGGCGACAGCCTGTTCGGCACCGGATCGGTCAGCATCCGCTCAACGCAGGATCTGCAATTGATTTCCGGGTTGCCACCGTTGGTGCGCGAAGGCGATAACTTTAGCGCAATGGTGACGGTGCGCAATACCACCACGCATGCCATGCAAGTCAATGCCACGGCACAAGCTAGCGGTGCGGCGGTATTATTGCCGACCTCGGCAAACGCGCTAACTGCACCAACCAGATCTGCTCAGGCTGTTCTACCTATAATGCCAACCTTGCAAGGGAAGGAGTTGAGCATCCCACCTGGCGAGTCGCGTGAGTTGGTTTGGCAAGTGACCGTGCCGTCAGGTGTGAAACAATTAACGTGGGAAATCAACGCGCAAGAGCAGGGCGGCGCTAAAGTGAAAGACAGTATCAAATTCACTCAGCGTGTGGTGCCAGCCGTGCCGGTGACGGTGCAACAGGCAACCTTCTTCCAGCTTGATAAAGCGTTCTCGCTACAAGTCGCACAACCTGCCGATGCTTTGCCGGGGCGCGGCGGCTTAGCGGTCGCGTTATCGCCTTCATTAGCGGGCAATAATGAGGGGCTACGACGTTACTTTGCCGAGTATCCTTTCTCTTGCCTCGAACAACAGGCTTCGCGAGCGATTGGTTTGCAAGATAACGCATTATGGCTAAAGGTCCTCAATGGCTTACCGACCTATCTCGACAGCGATGGTCTGGCTTATTACTACCCACCGACTGAAAGCAATGCGCGGCACGGAAGTGATACGTTAACGGCTTATTTACTGGCGATCACGCAAGAGTCGGGCTTTGCCATCTCACAGCCAAGTCGCGACAAAATGCTGGACGGTTTAACCGCATTTGTTGAGGGCAAAATTACGCGTGACTTTTGGTCGCCGCAAAAAGATCTCGATGTCCGCAAACTGGCCGCGTTAGAGGCGCTATCGCGCTATGACCGCGCACGGCCCTCCATGTTGGGGGCGATCCAGTTGTCGCCAAATCGTTGGCCGACTTCAGCGGTACTCGACTGGATTAATATATTGCAGCGGGTTACGAGTATTCCTGAGCGCGCTAAACGTCTTGCCGAAGCGGACCAAATACTCCGTTCAAGACTGAATTATCAGGGAACGCAGATGGGATTTTCTACCGAGAGCAGTGATTATTGGTGGTGGTTGATGACCGGTGGCGACGTCAACGCAAACCGTTTGGTATTGACCGTACTCAACGATCCGGCCTGGAAAGACGATATGTCAAAATTAATCAATGGCGCGATTCAACGGCAGTCACGCGGACATTGGTCAACGACGACCGCCAATAGTTGGGGCAGTTTGGCACTACAGAAATTTTCACAGAAGTTCGAATCCGAAAAAGTATCAGGCATCACCAAAGTTGCGCTAGAGCCGGGAATCGTCTCAGCAAATCCAAATCCGCCAAACGGCCAAAATTTCAGTTGGCTAGCAACGGGAGGCGGTAAGTTGCAAATCCCTTGGGCCAGCTCGGCCACGCCAGCGACGCTTAAGCTAACGCACATTGGTGGTGGTGCACCGTGGATCAACGTCCAAAGTTTGGCAGCGGTTGTATTGAAGAAGCCATTCTCCAGCGGTTATCGGATCAATAAAAACATCGTTCCGATCGAGCAAAAAGAAAAAGGAAAATACACGCGTGGCGATATTTATAAGATCAATCTGGAAGTCGACGCACAGACCGATATGACGTGGGTCGTCGTCACTGATCCGATCCCGGCCGGTGGAACTTTGCTGGGCTCCGGGTTGGGACGCGATTCGGCGATTTCCACACTCAGCGAACGACCAAGCGGCAGTGCGTGGCTGGCATACGAAGAGCGCAGCTTTGAGGCATTTCGTAGCTACTACGAATACGTGCCGAAAGGAAAATTCATAATGACCTATACCTTCCGCATCAACAATCCGGGCGAATTTAATTTGCCGCCTACACGCGTGGAAGCCATGTACGCGCCAGAAATGTTTGGTGAAAGTCCTAATCCGAAATGGACGGTGAAGTGAGTGACTTAGTGCGTGACTTAGTCATTGCGCTGCCCATCCGATTGGTCGGATGGGGGAAGCGATAATGTCGCCAGTTAACCTTTGTCTGCGTACAAAAGCTTCACCATGTCTGGGGCGGCTATCAATGGCTGCTGTATTGATGCTGGGATTCAGCACCGCGCCGGTTCACGCCTTGCAAACTTTTAATGAGGTGCAGCAGGAGTTCCGCACCTCCGAGGCAAACTTGCTCGACCGCAAAGGTGCGTTATTACAGCAAATCCGCTTGAATCCGAACGAGCGACGTTTGTCATGGGTGGGTATAGAAGACGTTTCACCCGCTTTACGAAATGCATTGATAGCGTCCGAAGATAAACGTTTTTATGCGCACAGCGGTGTTGACTGGAGTGCCGTTGCCGCCGCCGCGTGGGGCAATCTATGGAATAGCAGAACCCGTGGCGCATCGACTATTACGATGCAATTAGCGGGATTGCTGGACGACGATTTACGTCGCCGCAATGCGCCGCGTACGATCCGCCAAAAAATGTCGCAAGTCGTTGTGGCCCAATTATTGGAACATCGCTGGCGCAAAGATCAAATTCTTGAGGCCTATTTAAATCTGGTCAGTTTTAGGGGTGAGTTAGTCGGCATGCACGCCTTGTCCCGCGTTTTGTTCGACAAGCATCCGAGTGGTTTAAATCAGCGTGAAGCAGCGATTGCAGTAGCGCTCATTCGCGGCCCTAATGCAACACCAGCACGTGTCGCAGAACGCGCCTGTCGCATCTTGACCGATCAGAACGCTGCATCGGAATGCAAGGGATTGGCGGGTTTCACCTTGTTGGCACTGGCCCGAACTGGCTCCAATTCGGAAGTCATTGTGACCACGACTGCGCCGCAATTAGCGCCTCATCTTGCCCGTAAATTACTAAAAACACCCGGCCAATCGGTGCGCTCCACATTGGATGCGGGCGTGCAACGGTTTGCCAATGATGCGCTAAGGCGGCAGATGGCGTCATTGGTTGAGCGTAATATCGAAGACGGCGCCATCGTCGTGATCGACAATGCCAGCGGCGACGTCTTGGCATGGGTTGGATCAAGCGGATCGTTTTCGAACGCTGCCGCGGTTGACGGTGTGGTGGCGTTGCGTCAGGCTGGATCGACCTTAAAACCGTTTTTATATGAATTGGCGATAGAGAAAAAATGGATGACCGCCGCATCGATTCTGGACGATGCGCCGATTAATTTGCCGACTGCCAGTGGCTTATATATTCCCCAAAATTACGATAAGCAATTTAAAGGTCTGGTCAGTGTGCGCACTGCGCTGGGTTCATCATTGAATATTCCCGCTGTGCGGACCTTGGTGACGGTGACGCCAACGGCATTTTTTGATCGCCTGCAACAACTTGGCTTTGGTCTACGTGAATCGGGCGATTTTTACGGCTACAGTCTCGCACTCGGTAGTGCCGATGTCAGCTTGCTGGCGCTCACCAATGCCTATCGTGCGCTTGCCAACCAAGGCCAATACAGCGGCGTACGTACCGCGCTGAACGATCCGCCGGTAAAAATGCGTAAAGTGATGCGTCCCGATGCGTCCTTTATCATCGGCGATATTCTGTCTGATCGCAGTGCGCGCAGCCGCACCTTCGGTCTGGAGAGTGCGCTTTCAACCAGGGTGTGGGCCGCAGTCAAAACCGGCACATCCAAAGATATGCGCGATAACTGGGCCGTCGGTTACTCGGATCGCTACACAGTTGGCGTTTGGGTCGGCAATGCATCGGGTTTGCCGATGTGGGATGTCTCCGGCGTCACCGGCGCAGCGCCAATCTGGCAAGAGGTCATGCAATACTTGCACACGCGTCAGCAAACGCGGCAACGGATACCGCAGAAACCTGAAGGTGTAGTCGAACAAACTATTCGTTATCAAGACAAGATTGAAGCGCCACGTAAAGAGTATTTTATGGCCGGTACAGAGCAAAGTGTGATGACGACCGCCAAATCTGACGATATCAGCATCGCGATACGCTATCCGACACCCGGCATGTTAGTGGCATTGGATCCCGATATTCCACCGCAACGGCAACGCGTACGTTTTGCGGCAGATGGGTTAACCAGCGGGTCGTGGCGACTAGATGGAAAGTTGCTGGCTTCACCCAACGCCGTGTTGAAAACAGCTAACCTATCGAGCAAAAATAGCCACAAATTCGCAACGGACCAAAGTCACCAGATTGCCCTGGACTGGATGCCGTGGCCGGGCAGACATACGTTGGAATTACTGGATAGCAAAAATGTGGTGGTCGATCAGGTTAAATTTGAGGTACGTGGTGCGGTAGAAAAAGAGTTGGAACAGAAATCCGCACAAAAGACAAAAAACCGCTAATTTAGCAGCGTTGATTTTGCGACCATTGGTAAATGGATCGCCAAGGCCAAATGGACATCAAGATAGACATCTCTTTTGATCGCGTACAAGGGAAGGATAAAAATCTAATAGCCGCAAATGCGGCTATTACGATGCGCCGATCAAGGCTGTCCCTGACAGATCGCGTCAACCGGCGATTTGACTTTATTCCTGAGTCTTGCGCTTAGCGAACACACTCATGGCAAGCAAGCCCAAGCCCATCAGCAACGTAGTTGCTGGCACCGGCACAGCGTTAGACGCCTGAACATTGGTGAAGACGAAGTTTTCATCGTGATAATTCAAGTCGGCACCTGGGATTCGAACATCTTCGAAAGCGACATAGGTTCCGGCTGGGATTTGGATATCGCCGGCATAGCTGTTCGAATAAATATGATTTGTTTGATCGCTATTTAAGGCACGATTCGAATACCAAGTATTGCCGGTACTCAAAACGTTGAGCTTGAATGTGAGTACATCACCAGCATTTACATTGCCAAAATTCAATTGTTGGCCGTAGACAGAAGTATGATCGTCCAAGCCATTGATGCCGGTATCGATGCCGTTTACCAACAAGCCCAAAGTATTATCGTAACCGGCAGTTGATCCGGCGAAATACGCCATTATGTCGCCTGTGCTGGCAGCTGTAAATGTATAGTTTACCGGATTGATGGTGCCAATATTCGAATACGCAGTCGGAGTAGCTTGCGCTGCAGATGCGGCGAATAGGCCAGCGATCAGTATGTATGCAATGTTGGTTGTCAGTTTCATTCGGTTTCCTAAAGTAGGTTATTTCAATTTGTTTTCAAGCAAGAAGGTGCCTGTCTAAGCAGCGCCACATACCAACGTATTATTGCTTTTACTAAAGCAAATATCGTGCCGTGAAAATGATCAATAGAATTTACCGCCCTAGGTCGGGTAGGTTGCCTTGCTGCCGGGAAATCCGATAGCAAGCAGGTTCGTTATGCCGTCGGAAAAATAATGGCGATACTCTAAAGCCGTCTTCCACACCGCAACCCTTTGCCAGTAAGGGTTTGCAATCGTTTCCGAGCATTCTTTTAGTGGTATTCGATGGCCTCTCGGTTTAGGCATATCAGTGCGTTGACTACGACGACACATTGTCGGGTGGAAATTTATAACGACTAACTTCACACGATCAACATTTTGAAACGCAAGTTTTTACATTGGCTTGAGGCCTGCTGTGTAAAAATTACCGACATTTTCCGTTAATTGAAATTGAATCCTAATTAATACGTTGGGATCAGTTAAACGCGACAAAATTCTAAAAAAAGCCCTCACTTTTTCCATCATGCCGTCCATACATCCGACATTCAGCGGCCAGCGCCAATAAGTTGGGATCGCGTTCCCGACTTTTCGGTAGTAACAAAGTGATGCGTTGTCTGGCTCCGTACTTTGATTCCAGCGCGATAAGCTGAATATGCGAACTGAATTTGCCCACGCGTCCCGGCAACAGGCTATAACCGATACCACCGCTGACCAGGTTGATCAGCGAAAAAATATCCTGCACCCGCATACTAATATTCGGCGTAAAACCTGCTCGTTCAAAGCACGCCGCAAAGTCTTGCGACGTAACAAAGCCTTCTGTCAATGTTACAAATTTTTCGTCCCGTAGATCCTGTAAATTCACCCGCTTCTGACCGGCATAGGGTGAGTGTAGGGGCGCGGCCAAAAAGACATCATCATCGAACAGTGGAACCGCCACCAACGCCTGACTATCGTCGGGGTTGTTAAGGTCACTTTGTTCGTGCAAACCGATAACGATTGCATCAAGCCGCCCATCCGCAAGCTGTTGTATCAGATCGCGGTTGGAACCCAGCGTCAAATCGATATCCAGTGCAGGCTTACGCAGTTTCAATCCAATCATCAGTTGGGGAATACAGCGCAATGTGAGCGAATAGAGTGATCCTATCTTCAGGCGGGTGGCGTTAAAACCGGCCGCCTCTTGGACTTTTCGGATACCTTCTTCGACTTCATTGATTACACGCTGTGCGTATTCGGCAAACGTGTAAGCGCTTTGCAATGGAATCAGGCTGCGGCCTTCACGTTTAAAAAGCGGGCAACGCATCGCCTCCTCCAGCGAGTGTAAAGAGCGATGCACGCTGACAGTGCTTTGACCTAACAATTCAGAAACCCGAGCCATATTATTAAGCTTCATAAAGGCCAGAAAAACTTCCAGTTTCTTGATTGTTATAGATTCATCGATCGCCATATTTGATCCTTTTGAGCGCTAGTTATGCGCACCATATTTGCTTAAGTTCGGCACCACCGTGACTGGGTGGATGCGAAGTCATTTCGGCGTTAAAGATGATTTATATTCATCGTTTTTTTATTGATTAATGTGCCATGCTGCTAGAGCCATATTAACGTGAATTCATTACTGTCAGAGTAATAAAATCACTTTAAAGTTGATTGAAGTGCAGCGTGCAGTGGACTAATGTCTCTAACACGATGACTGAATGCTGGAGCAAAGATGCAAGCCCAACGAAAGCTTGACCCGCAGTGGAGCAAACGCCGTATTGAAAAACACCGTCGCCTCGCCTTAGTAGCACATCTGGCTGATGGCCCCGTTCTGCGAACCGCCGATATCGTACCCGCGCTACACGCCCTGATCTCTTCCGGAGATCGTGTTGTGCTTGAGGGAAATAACCAGAAGCAGGCCGATTTTCTTGCCCGTTCGCTGGTCAAAATAGATCCGACCAAAGTAAGCAATCTGCATCTGATTATGCCGAGTGTCAGTCTGCCTGAACATCTTGATTTGTTTGAGCGCGGCATCGCTCGCAAGCTCGATTTTGCGTTTGCCGGTGCACAAAGTTTGCGGATATCGCAGTTGTTGCAGGATGGCGTTTTAGAAGTTGGCGCGATCCATACTTACGTTGAGTTGTACGCGCGACTGTATGTTGATCTATCGCCAAATGTCGTGATGGTCGCTGGTTTTAAAGCCGATCGTCAGGGCAATCTATACACCGGATCAAGTACGGAAGATACGCCGGCATTGGTCGAGGCGGCAGCCTTCCGCGACGGTATAGTCATCGCGCAAGTTAATGAAATAGTCGACGATCCTGCTGATCTGCCGCGTGTTGATATTCCCGGGTCATGGATTGATTTTGTGGTCCAGGCCGACAAGCCATTTTTTCTTGAACCTTTGTTTACAAGAGACCCGCGCCTGATTAAACCGGTGCATGTGTTGATGGCGATGATGGCGATTCGAGGCGTGTACGAGCGCCATCAGGTGCAATCGCTGAATCACGGCATCGGTTTCAATACTGCCGCGATTGAATTGATTTTGCCGACTTATGGTGAAAAATTAGGGCTTAAAGGAAAAATTTGCAAAAACTGGACATTAAATCCACATCCAACGTTGATCCCGGCGATTGAGTCCGGTTGGGTTGAAAGCGTCCATTGTTTTGGTGGCGAGCTTGGGATGGAAAATTATGTTGCGGCAAGACCCGACGTATTTTTTACGGGCAAGGATGGTTCGATGCGTTCCAACCGGGCTTTGTGCCAATTAGCGGGGCAATATGCGGTTGATCTGTTTATTGGGTCGACGCTGCAAATGGATGGTCTGGCTAATTCGTCCACTGTGACGCGTGGTCGTTTGACCGGCTTTGGCGGCGCACCGAATATGGGCCACGATCCTGGCGGTCGACGTCATCCCACTCCGGCTTGGCTCGATCTGATCGAAACCGATGATCCATTGGCACGCGGCAAAAAACTGGTTGTGCAAATGGTCGAGACGTTCCAGGGTGGCGGTCAGCCGACCATTGTGGAAACGCTAGATGCGGTCGCAGTTGGTAAAGAGTCGGGGATGCCGATTGCGCCGATCATGATTTATGGCGATGACGTGACGCACGTGTTGACCGAAGAAGGCATCGCCTATCTGTATAAAGCGCGCTCGCTGGAAGAGCGCAAGGCGATGGTAGCGGCGGTGGCAGGCGTGACGCCGATCGGCATGCATCACGATCCGGCGACGACGGCAAAATTACGTAGAGATGGTCTGATTGCGCTGCCGGAAGATATGGGCGTCAATCGTAATGAAGCCACGCGCTCACTTTTGGCGGCAAAGAGTGTTGCCGACCTGGTGACATGGTCGGATGGGCTGTATGACCCGCCAGCAAAATTCAGGAGCTGGTAATGATTGCCATCGCTGACCTCACACATTTGTCGACAATCTCCGACAACCGCCCCAAGGCGGGATCAGTTGTAGTGGAGAAAACATTCGCCGAACGTCTCGCAGATCTGGTGGTGTCGGCATTGGTCGATGAGGTAACGCTGACACCAAAACCCGGTTTGGTCGACATGCGCAGTCGTGGTGCGCATCGTGATCTGAACTGGGGCTTGATGTGTCATTCCGCTTGGGTGTTGCATCCCACTTTTTATGCGATGGCAGTTGCCGGTGAGACGATCACCGATCCCAGCCGATTACGTGAAGAGATCGGTCGTATCGGGCGTGACGGCGAGATGCAGATGATGGCGGCGACGGGTGGCGTGAATACGCACCGTGGCGCGATCTGGGCGCTTGGCTTGCTAGTGACGGCGGCGGCACAGGATCGGCAGGCGTTAACGGCTAGTGCAGTGGCGTCGCGTGCAGCGATGATGGCCCGCTATCATGATCAGTTTTCACCGATTGTTACCGGCAACAAGGGTGAGCAGGCTTGTCGCACTTACGGTGTCGGCGGTGCACGGGCACAGGCGCAAGCGGGGTTTCCTCACGTAATCGATGTTGCGTTACCCGCACTCAACTACTGGCGCATTCGTGGTGAGGGCGAAGACGCCGCACGGCTCAATGCATTACTTGCGATTATTGCCAAACTTGACGACACTTGCGTGCTGTCACGCGGCGGGTTAGAGGCGTTAGTCGCGATACAAACCGGCGCGCACACAGTATTGCGATTAGGCGGCGCTGGCAGTCTGGAAGGAAAAGCGTGCCTGCAAGCGTTTGAAGCTGAGTTGCTTGAACGCCATATTTCTCCGGGTGGTGCAGCCGATCTGTTAGCGGCAGCCTTATTCCTGGATCAATTGAAAAAAGAATTTCCAGCACGAACCTGAAAAAAAGAGACAACAAATGGAAAAGATTTCGTATGAATTTGCCGCTGGTGATCCAGCCACGGCAAGGGTGTTGACCGGAGTGGTTGGTTCAGGTGACCTGGAAGTATTGATCGAACCCCCGCACGTTTCACATCGAACCGGCATCACCACGATCCAGGTCAATACTTCGGTGGATGGCATGAACAACGTATGGGAAGCATTATTGCGACGTATTTTCACGGCAGCGTTATTGCCCGCCATGAAGATCGACATTAATGATTTTGGCGCAACGCCGGGAGTAGTGCGGTTACGCATTGAACAGGCGTTTGAAGAACTCAGACAAGTTTGAGTCATTGCAAGGTGCGCTTTTGGCGCCGTAATGATGAATGCCCAACCCTCGATGACCGCTACGCGAAGGTATATAAAGGTAAGGACCAGATGAACATAGAACAACTATTAAAGCGCGACAGCTTTATTGAACTGACAGCACGTGACCGTGCGCGCGCGCTGCTGGATGCCGGTTCGATGCGCGAACTGATCGGCCCGTTTGATCGGATGACTTCTCCCTGGCTGGCAATGCAAGGCGTGGTGACGCAATCGGACGATGGCGTAGTGGTCGCCAAAGGAACCTTCGACGGTCAACCGTATTTGGTGCTCGCGATTGAAGGTGCATTTCAGGGCGGTAGCATGGGCGAAGTTGGCGGTGCCAAGATAGCCGGAGCGTTGGAATTAGCAGCGGAAGACAATCGCAACGGGATTCCGACCGGTGCCGTGATTCTTTTTGAAACCGGCGGTGTGCGATTGCAAGAGGCCAATCTGGGTCTTGCCGCAATTGCCGATATTCATTCTGGGATTGTTGATCTGCGCCGCTACCAACCAGTGATCGGTATTTCAGCTGGCACGGTTGGTTGCTTCGGCGGTATGTCTATTGCCGCCGCGTTGTGCAGTTATCTGGTCGTGACACAAGATGCAAGAGTCGGATTGAATGGCCCCGCCGTGATCGAACAGGAAGCTGGAATCGCAGAGTACGACTCTCGCGACAGGCCATTCATCTGGAGTTTTACCGGCGGTGAGCAACGTTATCACTCGGGTCTGGTTGACGCTTGCATTGACGATGACAGCGCTTTGATGCGGACCACCGTGAGGGATTTGATTGCACGCGGCCGACCTGCAAAAAATCGTAGCGAACGCTATCAGGATTTTCTGGCCTGCCTTGACAGTGTCGATGCCAGTCTGCAAGCGACGCCGGAAATGGTGCGCAATATTTATCAGAAGGGATTGTCATCATGAAAGCAGTCGTCCAGTTAGAAGAGTCGCCAGCAACGCATAGAACGCATAGAACGCATAGAACGCATAGTCGCGGCTTGATCTGGTTTCAAAAACTGACCAATAATGCGCCGATTAATCCTGGCTATGCTGCTTCCGTGCTAGTCGCCGATGCAGATCTTGCTGGACAGCGCGCACGTTACATCGCTGTCGTACCCGATCCTGAAAACCGCTTTCCCCGCGTTCGCAACGGCGAGGTTGGACTGGTCGAAGGCTGGCAATTGGGCCGTGCTGTGCAAGAAGTGATTGATGCCGACCATGCCAACCATACAAAAACGCCTATCGTCGCCGTCATTGACGTTGCTAGTCAAGCTTATGGTCGGCGAGAGGAGGCATACGGTATCCATCAGGCCTTGGCGGGCGCAGCGGGCGCATATGCCAGTGCGCGACTGGCGGGTCATCCTGTTATCGGTCTGATAGTCGGCAAGGCCATGTCCGGCGCATTTCTAGCCCACGGCTATCAAGCCAATCGATTGATAGCGATCGATGATCCTGAAGTGATGGTGCACGCCATGGGTAAAGCATCGGCGGCGCGGATTACATTGCGTTCAGTTGAAGCAATGGAAGCCTTTGCAGCCAAAATTCCGCCCATGGCTTATGACATCAAAAGCTTCGCATCGTTGGGATTATTGTCGCAAAGTTTGACGTTGCAACATCCCGATAATCCCTCTGTTGAAGAATTGCAGATAGTGCAGCAAAGCTTGCAAGCGGCACTCGAAAGTATTACATCCGATCCTGTCAGGGATCTCAGCAGGCGTTTGAACGCAAAAAATAGGCAAGCCTCAGCAAAGGTGCGCGAGATGTTACGTGCGCAGTGGAAGGGAGACCGACCGTAACTGGAAAAACACACCAGCCTATTTTCAATCTGTCCAAATAGATAAATATAAAAATACTTTGTGCGAAATGCAGGTCAAGGGCTGCCATCAGCGTGTAGCTAATTCAGACCAATACTGAAATTATTTAAGGAGACAAACATGATTATCTATGGAACGGCTTTATTAGCCATTTGCCATTTGCTCGGTATCTTTCTGGGCGATTTGTTGGGACATTTGATCGGCGTCAAAACCAACGTCGGTGGTGTCGGTATCGCTATGCTGCTGCTCATTTTCGCTCGACTATATATGCAACCACGTGGACTTTTACCAAAGCCAACGGAGGCCGGTGTCGGCTTTTGGTCGGCTATGTATATCCCTGTAGTGGTGGCGATGGCGGCACAACAAAATGTAGTTGCTGCGTTGCGCGGCGGCCCGGTAGCGCTGATTTCGGCATTTGGTGCCGTTGCTCTTTGCGCTTGCTGTATTTCGCTGATCAATCGGATGGAACCTCAGACCGATACAGATCCCTTTGCAGTTGAACCAGTGCCAGCGGCTTAAAGGGGAGACATCATGCTAGCAATTTTTGAAAAAGCGTTGCAACAGAATGGATTGATTACCGCCTTTGCTGTAGTTGGTATCATCGTGCTGATATCCGGTTATATTTCGCGCAAGCTGACTTTCGGTCGCGTGCATGGATCAGCCTTTGCGATTCTCATTGGCCTCGTGCTGGCGTATTGGGGCGGCCTGCATACCGGCGGCGAAAAGGGATTAGCAGATATTTCTCTTTTTAGTGGAATCGGCCTGATGGGCGGTGCCATGTTGCGTGATTTTGCCATCGTCGCAACCGCATTTGAAGTACAGGCGACCGAGGCGCGCAAAGCCGGTTTGATCGGCGTGGTGTCATTGCTTCTTGGGACAATCGTACCGTTTATAGTCGGTGCCAGCGTCGCCTATGCTTTCGGCTATTCCGATGCGGTTAGCATGACCACTATTGGGGCGGGCGCGATCACTTACATCGTCGGCCCCGTTACTGGCGCAGCGATAGGTGCTAGTTCTGACGTGATGGCATTGAGTATTGCTACCGGCCTGCTCAAAGCCATCATGGTCATGGTCGGGACCCCAATTGCAGCACGCTTTTTAGGTCTCAAAACACCACGATCAGCAATGGTATTTGGCGGTCTGGCTGGCACGGTAAGTGGGGTCTCCGCAGGATTAGCGGCGACCGACCGACGTCTGGTTCCGTATGGTGCGCTGGTGGCGACATTCCATACCGGTATCGGCTGTCTGCTTGGTCCATCAGTGTTATATTTTGCGGTCAAAGCTTTGATGGGGTAGAGTCAGGAATTAAGAATTAAAGTAGCCATCAAGCGAGAGCGTATTGACATATAAAGCTTATAGATGAGGTTAGTACAACTAAATCATATCCAATATGAAGGCTGTTGTTGTTGACCTACCCGTCATTGGCGCTGCCAAATGTTTTAGTCATCAGGCGGGAATTGTTGGGAAACATGTTTCAGCCAAAGGCGAGTTGGTTTCTCAACCCGCATGATGACTAAAACACTTGGGGACCCGACCAACGGGAGGGCAGCGCCTCTGCGGTCACCTTCTTTTTGGTTACTTTATCTTGGCGAAGCAAGAAAAAGTGACTGGCTATCGGGCCACCCCCGATCAGCATCCACGGAGTACCAACCGTTTCAATTATCGACGAACCGAAACCGTAGCAATAAATTCTATTAAGTAATTTTTAAATCAACATTAGAATGTCAATACAACCAAGTATGAAATATATATTGTCTTAGATTACCCCAATCGTATTTTTATACGGTTGGGGTAAAAACGACTGATTCATCTTTTCATTCATTCCACTGATCGCCTAATTGTTGTGATGCCAAACCAAATTACTCACAATGGAAGCAAGACCACACCGCGACCGCATGATCTGTTATGGATCACCGGGGTGGAAGGACTCGCGACGGATCAGTTGTTACCAACCTGGGCAACCGCCGAGTGGTTGGCTGTTGCGCCGGTGGTGATACGCCGCGAAACTGTTACTGATTGCGCATGGCTGCCGGTGGGTTTGCGTGGCACAACACGGAGCGAACGCTTTAAGGCGCTGCTATCGGTAGATGCGATAAAACGTTGCGTGCAGCCCGAGTTTTTGGTGCAGACCGAAGCGTGGAATATTCACTCGCAATGTGGCGCGTTTCCCGCAGTGAAGACATTGGCCAGTATGGCATCTTCTCTGACCAATATAGGTTTGCATTGGGGGCCGACCGGCAGCGTAGGTTTTGCGCTGGCAACGGGATTGCCGGTATTGCGGGATGAAAGCGATCTGGATATTGTTTTGCATGCACCGTCACCGATATCTCCCGAAAAAATGTCCTTATTGCAAGACCTACTTGATTCGCAAATGTGCCGTATTGATTTGCAAATCGATACCGGTTCGGGCGGCTTCGCTTTTGCTGAATGGGCGGCTGGTCGCAAGACCATTTTGCTGAAAACCGGTAACGGTCCTGTTCTGACCGCTGATCCGTGGTCAGAAAGTCATCAACTCGATACTCACCGCCTGCCATGAGCGTGCTGTTCACGTTTCCCGGGCAGGGCGCACAAAGATCCGGCATGCTACACGCGCTTCCTCGCGAGCCAGAAGTATTGCGCACGCTGGAAGAAGCCTGCATCGTCCTTGGTAGTGATCCTTTGCTGCTCGATACCGCCGCAGCGCTGACATCAACCTACGCAGTACAGCTTTGCTTGCTCATCGCGGGCGTTGCCATGGCACGAGTTTTTGTAGCGCATCATGCGGGACCGGATATGGTGGCCGGCTTATCGATAGGCGCATATCCAGCAGCGGTTGTCGCCGGTATTCTCAATTTCGATGATGCGATGCGGCTGGTACAGCGACGCGGTCACTTGATGGAGAGCGCCTATCCAGTGGGTTATGGCATGGCGGCGATCAGTGGAATCGATCGTTATCAACTCGCTCCCATTATTGCGAATATTCATTCGACAAAAACCCCCGTTTATCTCGCTAATTTGAATGGGCTAAGACAGAACGTCATCTCCGGTTCGGAGGAAGCGATGCAATCAGTGATGACTCTGGCGTTGGTATCAGGTGCGACCAGCGCAGTGCGGCTAGCGGTGAACGTTCCCTCCCACTGTGAACTATTCAATCCGGCTGCGCTTGATATGCAAGATGCTTTTTCTAGTGTAAAAGTCAGTCGACCAACACTGACGTATCTGAGTGCCAGCGCCACAAGGGCGCTCTTCGATCCGACAATGATCGCCAGCGATCTCGCCAACAATATGGCAACGCAAGTGCACTGGTCGGAGACAGCAAGACTGGGATGGGAACGCGGTGCGCGCCTAGCAATAGAGATGCCGAGCGGGACGGTATTAACCAATCTGACGACGCCTTTGTTCACAGAGGGTTTGGCGATTGCCTGTGAAAATAATCGCCTCGATACGTTGCTGGCGTTGGTTGCGCGTGAGCGTGGTTGATTTAAAAATATAGGTCGTATTTGTTGTTGAGGCGCTTTGTTTGGTGGCGGTAAATTCCACAATAACGTCTTGGATCCAAACTGCACTTCACCCTTAAATACGATAACTGCATCCCACTGGGCTTGCGTAACAACCTCAGTAGCGCAGTGAGTTTAGGCGTAAATCCGCATATCCATCGTCTGAATGGACGCTCAGGGTCGGTACGCGGTACGGTTAGAGCAGTCTACTTCTGCATGATGTGCATTCCGTCTATTGAAAATGACAGCAGTGATGAAGAATAAAAAAACGTTGCGCAAACGACGCATTGCGCAACGAAAAAAAGTACCGCTTTTGGCTATTTTCGTCGATGTGACGGAAATTTCAGCTATGTGGACGCTACCCTTGTTTGCGAAACATTCAGGCTAAATACTTAAACTATCGTGCAATGCTGATGAGAAAATGCGATACGGATCGTGCTTACTCAAACCTGCTTTGGCCGTGTCCCAATTGCTTGCGGACGACTGCCCCACTCTGAAGGTATTTGGAACCGTGGTCTGCAGCGCGAGAGGGTCCGACCAGGCCGATTGGTCCGAGTATCCCCATCCTTTTGACCATTCTGGACGCACGCTGGCGTAACTGCCGCTGTAGTTGGCGTTTATCCATTGTTCGATCTCCCGATAAAACCGATTCGCATATGGCGTACCTGGGAAGGTCAGAATATCGAGCCAGACAGCGGTATCCCACTCAGGGCGATCCGGGCGTGGACGCAATGCGGAAAGAATAGGCGATACGCCGTTCGAAGAAGGAACGTCATTCGGATTATCCAGACCGGTAACGCGTATCTCGACCGGACCATTCATCGGAAAGCGATGCATTTGTTGGTATGCAGCAAGACGTTTCTGATAAAACGTCGTGAACTCGTTGATCACACGCTGAACATTTTCACGCTTGGTCAGCACTGCATACCCGTTGGCAGTGACATGCAATGTAGTGGGCCGAACGTATAACAAAAGATTCTTCGACCATCCCCATAAATCCCACGAAACCGTCGTCACCAACCCTGCCGACGCGGCGGCGTATTGAACATTGCCATAAGACGGCGTCATTCCTCCCTGTCCCAAAGTGACGATTTTATATGTCAGCTCACTCACCGAATCAGGAATATTGTCCGAGAAGGTGTAATTGAACGGTTGCGTCGTCAATCGCGATAAAAAAGGTTTATTCGGCGACACTGTCCAGACCTTTACCCAAGGTTTGCTGGTGAACGGAAACCAGATTGCTTCGACGCGCCCGGCACTATCCAAAAAATTGGAGAAGGAGCGACCGCTTGAGGCCACCGGCCCGAACAATTCAGTGGCAGGAATATTGAACCAGCTCTGGCAGCGAAGGCGCTGATTTTGTGACACTTGCAGAGTTACTTCGACAATAAATGCACGGCCGATATGCACCAGCAAAGCAGCAATCTCTGGATCGCTCCGGACAAATTCTCTCAAAACATAACTGCGGCTGTCGTCGTCATATACCACTGCGGTCAACGCCAGGATCAAATTTGCCACCGAACCGTAAGTGCCGCCAGCCAGTGGCTTTTCACCCTTGGCAGGTACACCTGTTCCATGGCCATCAATAGCCAATACGCCACCCAGGGTTATATCGCCGGGTGCGGGTGTGGCGGTCATCCCCAGCCCGGCATTTTCTAACGCCATCAACAGCGCCTCCATCGTGATGCCAGTTTGCGCTGTCACTTGCGGCGTCGGACCCGATTGATCGATGCTGACTGCGGTCAAATGAGCGGTCATATCAAGCATTACCACGGCTGGAAACTCCACGTCGGCGGCAATGCTGAACGGCGACCAATTGTGCATCATGCCACGGGGACGAATTTTATACGCGTTATCTTTGGCCCAGTTAGCGATCTGGACCACATCGTCTGGACTGAGCGGGGAACAGGTCCAGATGTCATCGACCTTGATATCTCCTGCCCAGTTTCGAAAGGTCTGTTTATATAAGGAAATGCCGGGTGGAAAATGTGCAGGCACGCTGCTTGTCGCTGCCTGCGCGGCACGTATTCGGGCTAGCGGCAGCCAACCTGTCAATGCACCTACAGTTGCAATTTTGGCGGTACTTAATAAAAAATCTCGACGCTCTGACCTCACTTTTTTTTGCCTTCTTTTGAATCCATTTTCTAATTCTTTGCATAATTTGTTGATCATGAATTGAGCAAAATTTTTCTAAGCCTTGCTACTTTCACGCGGAGCAGGGATAGAAAATCGGCGTAGTTCTGAATAAATTACCGCATGGTTCATACCCTCCCCAATGGTGCTCTTTACATGTCGTCAGGACCTACGCAAATCCGCACTAGCGGCGGTGTGCTTTCCTTGTGCACGTGCCTGTTGTCTGCGTTGGCACGTCATGCGGGACGCGTTTGAACAAGTCCCTATCGCATCAAATAATAGGCGTGATTGTTGCGTGACGGACGGTGTGTGAAGGGGAAATAGGGGAATTACTTAGGGATCAAAAGAAGGAGAAATATGAGCGTTTTTTTATTGCGGTATACCACCAATGTGGTGTCCAATTTTTATTGGACACGCAAGTTAAGCGGATTGATCCCGACTTATCCGATGAGGATTGTGATATGTGGAGAGAGTCAAGGAGTCGGCACGCCATTTTGGATGGCTTTTTCTGCCGACATCGACTATTTTTTTTGCAATTTGCTCTCTTCCTCTTTCGCCGCATCTTCAAAACGTCCACGTGTCGTGTCTTCATCGCGGCTGCCAAATGCATAGTTGGACTCTAGCCACATCACGTTGATGATGCCGAAGGCGAGTGCCAATCCAACTCCTAAAATCCATGCGAAATACCACATAACTTCTCCTTTTTTTCCTTACTCCTATTTTAATCATAGGAGTAAGGAATGTTAGTAACCAACGTTAGCAATCAATATTAATAAGCAGTATGTTCGTTATCGTGAATATCCTGAATGGTCACCTTGCCGCGCATGATGCGATATACCCAACTGGTGTATAGAATGATGATCGGCAGCATGATGACGACGACCCAAAACATAATGCCCAGCGTCTTATAACTTGAAACTGCATCCCAGACCGTCAAGCTGCTGCCGGGATCGAGTGAGGAGGGCATAACAAATGGAAACATCGCTGTGCCGGCCGTTAAAATAATACACGTCACCGCGACACCGCTCGATAGAAATGCTGGCAATGCCTTTCGAGCTAGACTACATATTATGCACAAGAGTGCCGCGACGACAGCAATGACAGGAAACGCCCAGATTACCGGCCATTTTGTATAGTTGTCCATCCAGGCACCCGCAGCTGTAACAACGGTTTTGGCGGTTGGCATGAACGCGCTGTTGGCATCTGGCATGGCGGTGATGCGATAGCCATGGATGCCGGTGGCGATCCAAAAGCCGCCGATGACGAACAGTACGATAGTGACCAAAGCTGCGCCGATAGCAATTTTGCTTGCGCGCAGTGCGATCACGTCTTCCGTTTTAGTCTGCAAAAAACCAGCGCCGTGCATGACCAGCATGGCGATGCTGAGAACGCCTGACAATAGGCCAAATGGATTGAGTAATCCAAAGAAGCCGCCAATATATTCGACCCGCATGGTGTCGTCGTAATGAAAGGGGACGCCCAATAATAGATTGCCGAAAGCAACCCCAAAAATCAGTGCGGGCACTAATCCGCCAGCAAACAGACCCCAATCCCAAAAGTTGCGCCAGCGCGGATCGGCGATTTTGCTCCGATAGTCGAATCCAACGGGCCGGAAAAATAAGGAAAATAGTAATAACATGAGGGCGACATAAAATCCGGAAAAAGCCGCTCCGTAGACCAGTGGCCATACTGCGAACAACGCGCCGCCAGCGGTGATGAACCAGGTTTGATTGCCTTCCCAAGTGCTGCCGATAGAGTTGATGACAACCCGCCGTTCGGTATCGGTCTTGCCGATAAACGGCAGCATGATACCGACGCCAAAGTCAAAACCGCCGGTCAAGGCGAACCCGACCAATAGCACACCGACAAAACCCCACCAAATAATTTTTAATGTTTCATAGTCGAAAATCATGGCGTTTTCCCTTCAATGACCAGTTTAGGGTCACGGTCAGTATTTTTTACGGCGGTGTTCGATTGGATTTTTTCCAGAATCTCCCAATGATATTTGCCCGTGTGCAGACTACTTGGGCCGCGTCGTGCGTATTTCACCATCAGGATCATTTCGATCACGAACAAGAAACTGTAGAACAGCAGGAAGCCAGCCAGACTGAAATACAAGCTCGAAGGTTGCAGGGTCGAGGCCGATAAATGTGTGGGTAAAATACCCGAAATGGTCCACGGTTGACGGCCGTATTCAGCCAACAGCCAGCCCAGTTCAATCGCGACCCAAGGCAGTGGAATACTGTACATTGCCAGTCGCAACAGCCAGCGTTGTTGGGCAAGTTTTTTCCGTATCAGAAAATAGAACGATGTAGAAAAAATAAACAGGAACAGGATGCCGAGCGCGACCATCAAACGGAATGACCAGAACATCGGCGCGATTTTAGGAAAGGTGTCGTTGACCGCCATCGCAATTTGTTCGGGCGTTGCATCCACCACGGCTGGCGTATATTTTTTCAGCAGCAGACCAAAACCCAGATCATTTTTGAGCTTATCAAATGCTGCAATGGCTTCTGGTGATTTGTCGCCGGATTTAAGCCGCGTCAGCGCAGCGTAAGCCAGCATGCCGTTACGGATGCGGACTTCATGTTCCTTTTTTAAATCAATAATGCCGGTAATTTGTTTGTCGACCGAACGGGTGCCAATCAGACCCAACACGTAGGGAATTTTGACTGCGTAATCAGTACGCTGTTCCTTCTCATTGGGCCAACCAAAGACCGTGATCCCCGCCGGTGCTGGTTCGGTATGCCACTCGGCTTCCATCGCCGCCATTTTGACTTTGTTGACTTCACCTGCGGTATAACCTGATTCGTCACCGAGGACGATAACCGATAAAGTTGCGGCCAGACCGAAACCCGCAGCAATCGCAAATGAGCGCAGTGCAAATGCGGTGTCACGACCTCTTAGTAGATAGAAAGAAGAGATGCCCAACACAAACATCGATGCGGCAACATAACCGGCTGAGAGCGTGTGCACAAACTTGACCTGCGCCACCGGATTGAATATCACATCAATGATACTGGTCAGTTCCATCCGCATAGTGGCGTAATTGAATTCCGCGCCAACCGGATTATTCATCCATCCATTGGCGATCAAAATCCATAGGGCTGAAAGGCTTGAACCCAGCGCCACCAAAAAAGTGATGAACAGATGCTGGACCCTTGATAGACGATCCCAGCCGAAGAAAAACAAGCCGACGAAAGTCGATTCAAGGAAGAACGCCATCATGCCTTCAAGCGCCAAAGGCGTGCCGAAAATGTCACCTACGTAGTGTGAATAGTAGGACCAGTTGGTCCCAAACTGGAATTCGAGCGTGATACCGGTGGCGATTCCCATCGCAAAGTTAATGCCGAATAATTTGCCCCAAAAGCGGGTCATGTCTTTATAGATCGGACTACCAGTCATCACATAGACCGACTCCATAATCACCAGAATCCAGGCGAGGCCGAGAGTAAGAGGGACGAACAAGAAATGGAACATCGCAGTGGCAGCAAACTGCAGCCGCGATAGATTGACTACTTCATCAATGGGAATCATGAGGCGCCTCGGATGTGGGAGAGGGTGAGTTTGAAACAGAGTTGGATGATGACTGCGCTGGCGGCATAGCTTGCGTCACGTCTGTCGGCGCTGTCAGCTTGGTAGCTGGTGGGAGTGTCGAAGCAGGGCGATTGGTCAAAAAATGTTGCTCCACCAGAGCGGTTGGCATGCGCATTTTTTTGGTTTGCGGCTCTGAGAAAAAAAGCTTCCACAGAACAAACAGAAGCGCTAATTTGATGATCACAATTATTGTGATTTCAACCGCGAGCGGTAATCGAGACCAACGTTTTTGAAAAATAAAAGAGGCCATCTCTATTCTTTCCTGTGAATGTCAGGAGAAGTGATCTTTCCTTTTTCCTGTTCTGCCACCTTGTCTAACTTGGTTTTTTTTGCGGTGGGCGAAAGGCGAAACTTATCTCGCACATCGAGCAACTTGCCCACTTTTGATCCCATTTTCATCAGGGATGCCAGTGTTTCCGGCGATAGCCGTTGCACATCATCAAACCACGAGCTTGATAACTCAATCAAATCATACATCTCGCGCATTCTTTTTTGGGCTTCTTTATCGGATGCCGATGATGGATTTTCTAGCAACGCATCGCGCAGCATCGAGAGAGTCGGCTCAATCTCGCGGCGACGACGCTCTTCTAGCAAGGCCTTAAAAATATCCCAAATATCTTTCGGCGGCTCAAAATACTCACGCCGGTCACCTGGTCGATGCAACAACTTCACCAGCCGCCAGGATTGCAATTCTTTCAATCCCATGCTGACATTTGAGCGAGAAAATGAAAGATAGTCGCCAATTTGATCGGCATTCAATGGCTGGCCAAGAACATAAAGTAGCGCATATATCTGGCCAACTGTCCGGTTAATACCCCAACGACTGCCCATCTCACCAAAATGGGAAATGAAACGTGACGTGAGAGGTGTCAGCGGCGTGAGTTCGCTTGCGCCCAAATCTGTAGAGTTCAATGGCATAAAGTTAAGTAAAGGAGAGTTTAGATTTTTGAATTTTCAGTAATTACTGAAATGTATGATAAATCAGGAAGATTTGCAAGTGGGGCGATTGAAGCGTGAATAACGTAAATATCTCTCTATTGAATAATTTTATGGAGCTGCCGATGCGGTTAGTTGCGGAATATGCACTTGACGGCATATTCACTGAAGGGCATACTTTTGGCATGACATGGGAAATCGAATTTACAATGAGTTTGGAGCGTGGTGGGATGGACTTCGCGATGATGAGCAAGCTTCCGTTCGGGCAAGTGTGAGGCTGCTCGGAGACTATGGACCCAGTCTCCGATTTCCGCATTCGAGTGGAGTCAATGGATCACGGCATAGCCACATGCGCGAGCTTCGTGTCCAACATGCTGGTCGGCCATATCGATTGCTATTTGCTTTTGACCCTCGCCGATCCGTAATCCTATTGTTGGGTGGCGACAAGACCGGCAACCGCTGGTATCACGATAATGTGCCGATTGCCGATCGATTGTATGGCGAGCATTTGGAATTACTTAGAAAGGAAGGGCTGATTGATGACTAGGAAATTTTCGGAGCTTGAAAGTAAGATGTCGCCGGAGTCGCGTGCGCGTTCCGATGCGATCTACCGTCAACTTGTGGCGGAACTTCCTCTTGCAGAATTGCGCCGTGCGCGTGGTTTGTCGCAGAAAACGCTTGCTGGCGTGCTGCACGTTGATCAGGCCAGCATTTCTAAAATGGAGCGCCGCACTGACATGTATATCTCCACGTTGCGCAGTCATATTGAAGCGATGGGCGGAGAATTGGAGATCGTTGCCCGCTTCCCCGACGGTACAGTGAGGATCGCTAACTTTAAGGGTATCGAGCAGACGACCTCTTAAAATCGTCTAGGAAAGCAAATTAGCCCAAGTTGCGCCGGATTAGCCGACTAGATGTTTCTATAGATGCTGGCGAAGCGGTTTGGCGCGTGCGTAAATTCGTGCTTTGCGGCAGCTTGTCTGCCATTAATTGGCTCATTACTATTCTGCTCGATAGGTCATTACTACTTTGGCCTAACACACGCTTGCATGTTCATCAAAACTATTAGATACTCAAAAAATCCCTGAAAAAGAAGGGAATCGGGTTTAGTCGCCTGAATTATCCAAAGCGCACAGACGGCGCAATGCCGTTTTTTTTCGTGCGTATGCCTTGTTGCGCCTTCTTGGGGCGGCAATGGTTGGGAGGCTTCGGCCTGCCGATTGCTTTGGATATCGGTCGACTAACCCGGCTATTTGCCGCCCACCCGTTTAGTCGCGGGAGCGGATTAAACAATATCCAAGAAAACCAAAATGCCAACACACGCTCAAGCAAGCACCGTAAAAAATATCCATATAGTCGACAATCTCACGTTACTACATTGCCGTACCTCTGCGATCCTCGCCACCCTTTCAATGGCGTTTGACAGCCAGCAAGACGGACTGCCGAAAACAACCGTGCAAGAAGTCTTGGAAGTGGCCCAAGATATTCTTAAAAAAGCGCAAGAGGAAGTGACTGCACTCCAGGTGCGCATCACACCACTAGGCTAACACCACGGAGCGCCATCCGAGGATGGTGCCATTCGGCGTAAAAAGAAACATAACGCCGTGGTTTAGTCCGGTAACGCCGCATCAATCAGCAGATCCGCCGACATGAGCCGAATCCGATGATCGACAAAATAGCCTCCCGCCTCGGTATAACGTAAATAGAAGCGGCCGCATGTAAGGCAGCGCGTCACATTGCAGCGGTTGTAAGGGAAAAACCGTGGTGCGATTGGCGCGTCCGGCGATTCATAACGCGTGCCGGCCGGATGAAATTCGACAAACGTGGGTTCGACATAAGGATCTTCAAATAGCGTCCCGACCACTTCAAACAGTGCCTCGTCGAGCGATGGCGGCACAGTTTTCCAATCGACAACATTTTCTGGTCGACATTGGCAGGGTATGGTGGCGTTAACAGACATTTGGGACTTTCCGGACATTTTTGTCATGTCGGTCAAGCTTGCAAAATCCAGCACGACGGGATTTTTCATATCAATCTTTCTTGTTTTCCAAAATGCAACGATACCAATATTGGGGCGAATGTTTGGCCGACCTTTGGCTCGTTACTTCCCAGCTGGTTGTCGACTTATTGCGGCATTGTTACCACATTATTCCTGAGTTATTGGCTGATTTCCCCGATTGTCACAGCTAACCGCGTTACACGGCAAGCAGTTCTCCCGCAATTTTTATCGCTGCGATGTCGGCTACATCTAAAAATAAAAACGTTATCGGATTAAGGAAATGCGAATGCCCACTTTGGAAAAAGCGAATCCGGAGGCGCTTGTATTGCTCTATGATATTTTTGAAATACAGGATTATGCAACGCGGGCTTCGCAAAAATTCATCATGACTTCTCAAAAGATTGACGCTGAAGTGCGGTGAAAAACGGCAGGCTTGCGCAAAAACTGACAACATAAAATCATAATAATGAAGCTTAATCGTGCTAAAGGTGGTGCGATTCAAACTAAACCAGGAGATAGACATGCGCATTTTTGGACGAATTTTTACGGTCGGCTTGAAGGTGGCGGTTTTAGCCTTAGCATTATCTTCGGCATCCGCGACAGTGCAGGCACAAGACGTGACGATTGGCGCTTTGTTTCCAATGAGTGGCTTGAATGCATCCTACGGCGATATTTTTAGTTCAGGTGCCAATTTAGCCGTATCCCATATCAATGCGGACAATATGCTTGGCGGCAAACTAGCGATTCAATATGAGGACAGTCAGGGACTTCCGCAGCAAGGAGTCATCGGTATGAACAAATTGGTCAACGTACAGAAAGTCCCTTACGTTCTTTCTGCATTTACTGGCGTATCCAAAGCGATTTCGACCATTGCCTCGCGCACTAAGACGGTCGCTGTTAATGGCGGTGGGGTCGGTCCTGATCTGGCGGAATTGGGTCCTTATTTCTGGAACACGATCCCGTTAGCAAACTTTGAAGTTCAGGCGATGACGCCGTTCCTTATCAACGAACGTCATCTAAAACGTTTCGTCCTCGTATATGTCGACGACCCATTAGGGCAATCGATTCGTAAGGAGATGGAGGCGACCTTGACGGCCGCCGGTGGACAACTCATGGAATCACTTTCGGTTCCTGCCTCTGCGCAGCAGTTCAGCGGCATCGCTGCCCGTGTGCGCGCCGCCAATCCTGACGTGGTGTATATCGCGTCGTACGGTTCGCAGCAGTTACAGATAATCAAACAGTTCCGCGACAACGGAATCAAACAGCAACTGGCCAGTTACAGCGCATTTTCGGTGCCTGAAATCAATGCACAGCCAGAAGCGCTCGGTTCTTTGTACACCACGCAAAAGATTGATTGGGCTTCAAACGATCCTGTCACCAAGCGCTTTGTTGAGGACTACAAGAAAAAATACGGCAAGATGCCAACTGCCTATATTGCCAACTATTACAACGCAGTGCGCCTGTTTGCATTGCTGGGACAGCAATTACATCTAAAAGGCAAGCCGATCACCGGCGAGAATTTGTTAGCCCAACGTATCGAAACCAAAACCTTCGATCTGGTCGGCGGCAAGGTCACCATTAACGAAAACGGTACGGTGATCACCCCAATGCAGATTAATGAAGTCGATGGCAAAGGCGGCAAAACTGTCGGCGTAGTTGCGGTCAAGTAACAGAAAAGGATCGCAGTCATGCTGATATTACAGCTTTTGATTAACGGTCTACAGGTGGGTGCATTGTATGCACTCATTGCTGTTGGCTTCTCGCTGATTTTTGGCTCAACCAAGATATTTCATTTTGCGCACGGCTCGGCGTTCACCATTGCAGCCTACGTATTTTATGATTTGTATTCGGTGGTGCAGAGTCATTGGATTGTGGCGCTAGGCGGCGCCATCTTTGCGGCGGTGCTGTTTGGGATTTTGCTGGATCGGTTTGTATATGCACCCATTCAGCGTCATGAAGGCTCGTTTTTCACCTTGTTCGTGGCTTCGTTCGGCGTCGGTATCGTGGTTCAAAATGTGATCGGTATCATTTTTGGACGTAGTTTTGTATCGATCAGCACGCCGCTTAGCCGCAGTATCGAGATCGCGTCTGGCCTGTTTGTATCGCCGCTATCGGGCATCACCATCATTTGTGCGATCGTGATTTTTGGTGGATTGCAATATTTCCTCATGCGTACCCATGTCGGTATGGCTTTGCGTGCCTTATCTGAAAATCCTGAGCTGGTACGGACTTATGGATTAAGCCCACGTCGCTTGTCGACCATCGTATTTGCGCTCGGCTCTTTGATGGTGGTTCCGGCGGCGATTATCAGCGGTGCCAGTTCGGGTCTTAATCCTGCCATCGGCCATCACGTGATGCTCATCAGCCTTGCTGCCACCATTGTGGGCGGGGTCGGTAGCCTGCGCGGCGCGGCGTGCGCTGGACTGTTACTCGGCTTGGCAGAAAATCTGGCACTGGTTTATTTCGAACCGCAATGGAGCGAGGCGGTCACGTTCATCGTGCTGTTTCTGTTCATTCTGTTCCGTCCCTCGGGCTTTTTCGGTCGCGCAATTACATCGTAAGGTGCTGATAAATGTTAGCTTACAGTCTTAATCTTGCGACGCTGATTTGTATCAATGCAGTGCTCGCGATTACACTCAATTTCATCATGGGATATGCGGGAATTTTTTCGATTGCCCATGCGATTTTTTTTGGTATCGGTGCTTACACCGCCGCCTATTTTGCGATTCATGTTAGCGCAGCGTTATTTTTGGCGGTCCCGGCGGCGATGATAGCGGCAGCGCTGATGTCACTGATTTTGGCATTGCCCGCATTGCGGGTACGTGGTGAGTATTTTGTCGCTGCGTCGCTCGGGTTGCAGGTATTGGGCGTGACGGTGTTTTCGGAATGGAAATCTGTGACCGGCGGTATCGGCGGCGTGATCGGGATTCCACCGGTTGAGTTGTTCGGTCATGCGGTCGTTGATCCGATGCAATTTTTGCTCCTGACCGTCGTTTGTCTGCTCATGGTCATTGGCATCACCAGTATTTTGTTGCGGTCCAGTTTTGGTCGCAACCTCAAGGCGATACGTGACAGCGAGTCCGCTTCATATGCATTCGGCAAAAATGGTGCTGCCATCAAAACCCTGTCCGTGATGTTGTCCTCATCGCTAGCGGCGGTGGCGGGCGCGTTGTATGCATTTTATTTAGGGTTCATCAACGTCGAAAGCTTCACGCTGGATACTTCGGTATTGCTGATGGCGATGGTGATTATCGGCGGTACCGGCACACTATTGGGGCCAATCGTCGGCGCTGCGTTGTTGATGCTGTTGCCAAGCCTGTTCAGTTATATGTCGTTTCTGCCACAGACCGAAATCGGCTCCATTCAGCAAATCGCCTATGGCGTCGCAATGGTGTTGCTGATGATATTTCGTCCCGGCGGCATTGTGGGCGCGCGCGCAAGGAGTGCAAAATGACGGCATCCACAGGGCAGGTTTTGCTGGAAATTCGGCATCTGAACAAAAGTTTTGGCGGGCTAAAAGTCACCGATGACGTCTCACTGGCTCTGCGTGCTGGCATTGTGACGACGTTGGTTGGGCCAAATGGCGCTGGCAAGACCACGTTATTCAATCTGATTACCGGTCATTTGACGCCTGAATCTGGCGATATTCTCTGGAACGGGCAGTCGATTGTCGGCAAGTCGCATTGGCAGATCGGACGTCTTGGGATTGCCCGCACCTTTCAGGACCTGCGACTCTTCGATCACATGACTGTTGAAGAAAATATTCTCACCGTGATGGAGCCAATTTCATGGTTCTGGCAACCGGGCGGCGCGGCTGCACGTAAGGCGCGACGCGACCGGGTGATCGAAATTCTGGCGGCAACGCGTCTGACGAAAAAAGCCCATGTACGGGCGATTGATTTAGCGTATGCCGAGCGTAAATTTCTTAGCATGGCCCGCATCATGGCGACCGATGCCAAAATCTGGCTACTGGATGAGCCTGCATCGGGGCTTGATCGTGGCTCATATGAACTGTTCCTTGAATTGCTGCGTAATGAAGTCCGCAAAGGTGTCACGGTATGCATCATTGAGCATAATCTGGACATCGTGATCGGCATTTCGGATCGTATTGCGTTTTTAGATCAAGGCAAGTTGCTAGCCGATGGGGAGCCGAAGAGCGTTTTGAATGATCCGCATCTGGCAGCGATTTACTTCGGAGAAAAAGCAGCATGACCAACCCTATATTTAAGACCGAAGGACTGATAGTTGGTTATGGCGGTCGGCCGGTTCTCGATGGCGTGAATATCGAACTGCGCTCCAATGAAGTGCTTTGTCTGATCGGTCATAACGGGGCCGGAAAATCGACCTTACTCAAAACATTGTTTGGGTTGATTCCCCATCAAGGCGGACAGATGTTTCTGGATGGCAAGCCGTTGCCAGTCTCCGAACCGCGCGCGCTGACCGCGTCCGGTATTTCTCTGATGCCGGAAGGCCGTGGCATCTTTCCCGGTTTAACGGTCGCCGAAACTTTAAAGATGGGTTTGTGGGCGGCAGGCGTTCCGCAGAACGAGCGCAGTGATCGACTTGAATGGGTGATGTCGGTATTGCCGCTGTTGCGGACTTTCTATGATCGTCCGGCGGGGACACTGTCCGGCGGGCAACAGCAGATGGTATCGATTGGACGGGCGCTGCTCAGCAAACCGCGTTGTCTTTTGATGGATGAACCATCGATTGGCCTTGCGCCAAAACTGTTTCAGGATCTGTTACGACCGATTCGCGAATTGCATGAGCAGACTGGTATGTCGATTCTGCTGGTGGAACAGAACGTCAAAGAGGCACTGAAAATTTCTGACCGCGTGATCGTCATGAAGTCGGGTGCCATTATTAGAGAGGCGCTGCCGGAAGAATTGTCTGACAACGCCAAATTGATGGAGCTTTATTGATATGTCCTCTTTGCTGACTATTTCAGAATTATTATCGCGTCAAGCGAGGCAGCACCCCGATCAGATTGCCTTTATCGATGGTGATCACGAAACGTCTTATGGTGAATTCGATCGCCTTTGCAACAATACTGCGGCGTGGTTATCCGATCAGGGTATCGGGCCGGGCGACCGGGTGGCGGTGTGGCTTGTTAATCGGATTGAATGGCTGACTTTATACTTTGGATTAGCCCGACTCGGAGCGTCGCTGGTCACAGTCAATACCCGCTATCGTTCGCACGAGTTGGAGTACATTCTTGAGCGCTCGCAAGCAAAGATGCTGGTGCTTCAGCTAAATTTTCGTAAAATCGACTTTCCAGCTATCTTACGTGACGTTAATCATGCAGCCGCCAGCATGCTCACCTGCGTGGCGGTAGTCGATGCGGATGAGGGCATGCCAACCAGTGTTCTCGGCAAACCGACAGTCGGTTTCCATCTTGACAGATTGCCGGATGCTACGGTGCCGGATCGTGGCTCTGAGGACGCACTAAGTATTCTGTTCACAACCTCCGGGACCACCAGCCAGCCCAAGTTGGTCATGCATTTGCAGCGCTCTATTGCCCTGCATAGCCAGCGTGCGGCAAAAGCGTATGGCTTTGAGGATGCCGGTGCACGCCTTTTGGGTGCGCTGCCATTTTGTGGCGTATATGGATTTAATGCAGCATTTGCAGCATTTTCAGCTGGTATACCGGTGGTGATCATGGATACCTTTGATGCAGAGTCGGCAGCACAGTTGATTAATCAGCACAAGGTCACCCATGTATTCGGTAGTGACGAAATGTATCGTCGGCTGGTTGATCAGCGGGGCGGGTACGATCCTTTTCCAACGGCACGCGTGTTCGGTTTTGCCAGCTTTCAGCCGGGCCTGAGCGAGTTCGCCCAAGAGTCCTGGCGGCGTCGGATTCCGATGACCGGACTGTACGGATCGAGCGAAGTGCAGGCACTATTTTCTTTGCAGTCCGCGACGTTGCCGATTACGCAAAGGATTGAAGGCGGCGGCGTACCAGCTAGCCATGACGCTGAAATCCGCATTCGCGACGTGGATACTGGTGAGTTGTTACCGGCGGGTGTCAGTGGAGTGATTGAGATTCGTGCACAGACCAATTTTGCAGGTTATCTGGATAATCTGGAAGCGACCGAAAAAGCAATCGACAAGGATGGTTTTTTCCGCACTGGTGATGTTGGCCTATTGCGGGAAGACGGCTCTTTTGTGTATCAGACCCGACTGGGTGATGCGATTCGTTTGGGTGGCTATCTGGTGAGCCCGGTTGAAATTGAAGATGTCTTGAAAGCCATGCCCGGTGTCGCCGATGTGCAGGTGGTCGCCGTAGATATCGCGCGTCAGATTCGTAGTGTGGCGTTTGTGATCGCACTGCCCAATCAGGTGCTGCAAGAAAGCGAGATGATTGCCACAGCAGCGGCCAGCATGGCGGGCTTTAAGGTGCCAGCACGTATCTGGATGGTCGACGAATTTCCCACCACACAAAGCCCTAACGGCATCAAGATACAACGCGCAAAATTACGCGAAATGGCTCTTCAAAGGATTGCACAGGCTTGACGCATCCCCAAGCTTGATTACTTGCGCCTATTCACCTGCTTCAAGCAGGACGACCTCAAAATAACTGGAGATTTTTTTCATGCGATCACTTTTTTTTGAAGATTTTAAGATTGATCAGACGTTCAAAAGCAGCGGCAGAACCATCACTGAAACGGATTTGACTTTCTTTTCCATGATGTCAGGCGACTGGAACCCTATCCATGCCGATGCAGAATTTGCCAAGGAAACCCGTTATGGTGAGCGCGTCGTACATGGGGTACTGGGCATTGCCATCTGCACCGGCATGCTGCACGAATTGGGTATTTTCGGAAAATCGGCGCTCGCCATGCTCAACTTGCGACACTGGAATTTTATGGCACCGTTACTGGTCGGCGATACGGTGCATCTGGAACTGAAAATAATCGAACTGGAAGTGGGGAAAAGGGGGAATAGCGGCCGCGTAGGACGGCAGTTTCGCCTGATCAATCAAAAAAACGTGATCGTACAAGAAGGCGAAAGCGATATTTTGGTGCTCACGCACAGCGCCAGAGATGCCGTTGAGAACAAAGGATAACGCATGTCAGCGCTTATCCTTATCGATTGGGGCCTGTGAGCGTCATCCGCCAGCATTCGCAAGAATCCTCAGGCATCACTCATAGTGACACCACTTTAATGCGACTATTTCAGGGCATCGTTCTCTCTTTTTTTAAAGGTCAGCATCATGCTCGATAAGAACTACATAGGTCACAAATTGACCGGATTCAGTGCAGAAGCGAATGTAGAGCGGCTGCGCTTTTTTGCCAAGGCCATCGGTCAGCAAGATCCGATTTATACCTATATCTTAGTGGCGCAGAAGGCGGGTTATCCGACCGTGCCGCTGCCGCCGACTTTTCTGTTCTGTCTTGAGATGTCCGCTCCTAATCCCGCGGAAGTGCGTGATCTGCTGGGCATCGATTGGGGCAAGGTGTTACATGGCGGTCAGAGCTTCGTGTATCACCAGATGGCGTTTGCCGGTGACCGCCTCAGCTTTCAGGGGCAGATTATCGATATCTACGACAAGAAGGGCGGGGCGCTCGATTTTGTAGTGATCGATACCCGTGTGACCAATCAGGACGGTGCACTGGTGGCCGAACTACGCAAAACCACCGTCGTTCGCAACACATAGGAGAACGATCATGACATATCCTTCATTTGAGGCATTAGCGGTTGGTGACGCGATCCCGCCATTTACTACCGAACCGATCTCACGCCACACGCTGGCGTTGTATGCGGGCGCATCGGGTGACCATAATCCGATTCACGTTGATCTGGATTTCGCGAAACGTGCAGGGATGGACGACGTGTTCGCCCATGGCATGCTGTCAATGGCTTATCTGGCGCGTCTGCTGACTAACTGGGTGCCGCAAACGGCGATCCGTAGCTACGAGGTACGCTTTGTTGCCGTAACGCAAGTCGCTGAAAGCGTCACGTGCAGCGGCAAAGTGCTTGAGAAATTTACGCATGATGGAGAAAATCGCGTGCGGCTGGAACTGTCGACGGTGAGTCTGGACGGTGCTGTCAAGCTGACTGGTGAGGCCGTCGTTTCTCTATCGTAAATAGTGAACAAGCTGCATCAGGAGCGCAGGCAACCAGCTTTGCCACCGCGCTCCGCTGCGGCTATCTGCCCATAGCCAATATTTTGGCACGCACGATGTTGCGTGCAAGTTAAGGCTAGGCAAACTCCCCCTTCGACGAATAAAAATTGCACCCCGGCGCAGCTTGGCCCCACACTAGCTGAGTCGCATCTGCACATCGGTCCTGGCGGTTTTTTAGTCGCTCGTAGCATGTCGAGCCTGCGCCGGCCGATCGCCCGATCATTCAGCTACCGTAATATGGAGTTTTACGCATGACAACAGATTCCCTCGACGCATTTCGTGATAGCGCACGTGATTTCTTAAGCCGTAAAGATCAACTTAAGCGCCTGCGCGCTCTGGGCGACAACCCGCAGAGTGTTGATCGTGCCGTCTGGCGGGAAATGGCCGACATGGGTTGGCTGGCTATTTTGGTGCCAGAAGCCGAAGGCGGACTTGGTCTGGGATTGCGTGAAGTGGCGGTTATCGCCGAAGAATGCGGTCAACAATTATTGCCAGAACCGTTCATCGCCGCCGCTGTGCAGGTCACCACCGTATTGTGTCAGATATCCAATAGCGAGCTGAAAGCCACATTGTTACCGAAGCTATTGGACGGCGCGCTAATTATTGGTCTGGCGTGGCAAGAGCGGCTTGGGCAACTTGATCCAGATAGTACACTCACCAGCGCCATCGAGAATGGCGAAGGCTTCTCGCTAAACGGGCGCAAGTTATTTGTGACGCCGGGCAGTGATGCTGACGGCTGGATTGTGTCGGCAGATTGCGACGGCACGTTGAAGTTGTTCTGGATTCCTGCAGCGACGCCCGGCCTGCGCTTGGTAGATGCGGTGCGGGTGGACGGCAATGTCATGTGTGAAATGACGCTGGATGGCGTTGACCTGTCCAGCGCAAACGTATTAGCTTCCGGTGCCGCAGCCCACAATGCTTTGTCCGTTGCAAACGATGCGGCGCGCATCGCGCAGGGAGCTGAGCTTTTAGGCGTCATGCGCCGTGCCTTGGCGATCACCATTGATTATTTAAACACACGTCAACAGTTTGGTAAGTTGATCGGCAGTTTTCAGGCGCTTAAGCACCGTGCCGTGGATGGTTATGTGCAGACCGAACTGGCGGCTAGTTGCCTGGCAGATGTATTGACCGCGCTTGATCAAGGCCACGTGCCGCGTGGAATATTAGCAAGTCGGGTGAAGGCACGTTGCGCACACGCTGCGCTGCTGGTAACGCGCATGGCGATTCAGTTGCATGGCGCTATGGGATACACCGATGAATGCGATATCGGCCTGTATTTAAAGCGTGCCTTGCATCTGTCGGCATGGCTTGGCAATGCGTCAGCTAACCGTCAACGTTATTCTGCATTACAACCGAGATTTACCGATGCTGTTGAGTCGGTTGCTGCGCCTTCGCTGATCCGTGACTTTCCGCATGATGCGGATTGGGATGCGATGCCCGAAGCTGAGTTCCGTGCGTTGGTGCGTGGATTTTTTGCGCAGCATTATCCAGAGCAATTGCGCAATATGCCGAGCCGCATGCACTGGAACGAGATGAAGGATTGGTACATGACGCTGTCGCGTCAAGGCTGGGTCGCACCTTCATGGCCGAAAAAATTTGGCGGTATGGGATTGGCGCCGGACAAGATGCTGGCGTGGGTCGACGAGCAGGAACAGTATGGCGTAGCGCGCTCGCCGGACATGGGTATCGTCATGATTGGGCCTTTGCTGATACAGCGCGGCAATGCGGCGCAACAGACCCAGTTTCTGCCGAAGATACTTTCCGGAGAGAATGTCTGGTGCCAAGGTTATTCTGAGCCGGGCGCGGGCTCTGATCTGGCATCGCTACGGACCGAAGCGTTGATCGACGGCGATGAGTTCGTCGTGACCGGAAATAAAACATGGGCGACGCTGGCGCAGGACGCCACCCATATGTTTACATTGGTGCGCACAGATAAAACGGCGAAGAAGCAGGCTGGGATTAGCTTTTTGCTGATTGACCTGAATACGCCTGGCGTGACGATTCGTCCAATCAAAGATATTGGTGGGCACGAAGATTTTTGCGAGGTATTCCTGGATCAGGTGCGGGTACCGTTTGCTAATCTGGTGGGCGAGCTTAATCAGGGTTGGGGAATTGCCAAGGCGTTGCTCGGTTTTGAGCGGATTTTTTTGGGCAGCCCGAAACAGTCGCAATATGCGCTCGCACAGCTTACGGCGCTGGCGGATGCGCGCGGCCTGTTTGCGGGTCCGGCTGCTTCGGCATTCATGGCACGGTACACCGAGTTACAGCTGGATGTGGCTGATTTGTGTGCAGCGTACGCCCACTTCGCTGATATCGTTAAGCGCGGCGAAGCGTTGCCGCCCGGCGTTTCCTTACTGAAAATCTGGGGCTCGGAGACTTATCAAAAAATCTGCATGATGTTGGTAGAAGCGGCCGACGAATATGGTGGCAGCGCCATCGCGGCCGATTTCGGTGGGCTAAAGCTGGATGTCGTATCGATGCTATTTACGTCAACACCCGCCACCATTTACGGCGGCAGCAGCGAAATACAGCGCGACATCATCGCTAAAAATGTGTTGCGTTTGCCGGATTGATCGGCATCCATCATTGTTATTTACGCTCAGAGGATTTGCATGAACGCCACGCTTCAAGATGTCAAACGCATCAGTGATATTCCACGCTATTGGGCAAAGGCGTCGCCGGATGCTATCGCACTCAATGAGCCGGACCAGAAACAGACTGTCAGTTATGGGGTGTTGTGGGCGGCAGTCGAGGCCGCCGTTGAATTGTTGCGCAACAGCGGCGTTCAGTCCGGCGATCGCGTCATGCTGGTGAGTGAAAATTGTGCTGCGCAGATCGCCTTGCTGTTTGCCGCCTCTGAATTACAGGCATGGCCGGTTATTGTCAATGCCCGTTTGTCAGAGCGCGAAATCGACGTAATCCGTGCGCATTGTGTGCCACGCGTGATGTTGTTTACCTGCGCGATTTCCAGCGATGCGCGTGCGCATGCCGAGCGCTATCACGCGACCTTGGCCGATATTGATCCGCTAGGAATGGTCGCCATTACGACAGCCAACCCAGCAGCATTAGCAGAACCGATGGAGATGGCGAACGATGTCGCGGCGATGATCTACACCTCGGGAACCACCGGCACGCCAAAAGGCGTAATGATGCGTCACGAAGGTTTGCTCCATTTTGCAAAGCTTTCCAGTGCTTCGCGCAACATGGTGCAGGGTGACGTGGCGCATGCGGTGCTGCCGATCTCGCACATCTTTGGCCTTGCGACGGTGTTGCTGGCGACGATGTATGCCGGTGCCAGCCTGTATTTGCAGCCACGTTTTACTGCTGAGGGGACGTTGCAGGCATTGGCTGAAGGTGGTCTCTCGATCCTGCAAGGTGTTCCGACCATGTTCACCCGTTTGTTGACACTGATTAACGCGACCGGTGGCAAAGTATCTGCACCTAAATTGCGATATGTCTACGCTGGCGGTGCGCCGCTCGATCCGACCTTGAAGCGGGATGTCGAAGCCTGCTTTGGATTACCAATGCACCACGGTTACGGTATGACGGAATATGCTGGCTCACTTTTTATCACCAACTTTGATCGTCCCCGTAGCGATTGTTCATCCGGTGAAATCGTACCCGGCGCAGAGTTGCGCATTGTGAGTGAACAAGGCGTCGATCAGTTACCCGGCGTGCCTGGCGAGTTATGGGTGCGCGGTCCCGGCACCATGCGCGGTTATTACCTCGCTCCCGAACAGACAGCGCAAGCATTGTTGCCCGGGGGTTGGCTTAATACCGGCGACATAGGTCGTACCGATCCAGACGGTGCATTGTTTATCGTTGGTCGCACCAAAGACCTGATCATTTGTTCTGGTTTCAATGTTTATCCCATCGAAGTGGAATCAGTGATCAACACTTTCCCCGGCGTCCGGTTGTCTGCGGTGGTGGGACGTCCAATTGAGAATTGTAACGAAGAAGTGGTGGCGTTTGTAGAGACGGATGACAGTGGACAATTTGATCAGGCAGCGTTGCAGGCTTTTCTCAAAACCAGTTTATCCCCGTATAAAAGGCCGGTTGCGATTGTTCAAATTGCGGTCATTCCTACTACTATCAGTGGCAAGCTTTTGAAGCAAAGTTTAAAATTGCTGGCAGTCGAGGCATCTTAGGACTTAGACAAACTCGTCCCAGCTGCGCTGTGCTTTCCTTGCCATGCTAGCGTAGGTCCCGATATTCATTACGTACTACCAAAAAAACTAAAAAAGGAAGAGACATGAAATTCATTTTAAAGGGTGCGTTAGTAAAAGGGTCGTTTGCGCTACTTTCCTGCGTGGCATTGTCTAACGCGGCCACCGCTGCCGAGGAGATTCTGGTCGGGACAGAACTGCCGCTTACGGGTCCAAATGCAAGGGCTGGTAAATCGGAGCTGGAGGGCATTATGGCTGCTGCAGATCAGTTCAATGCAAAGAACGGCAAATACAAGATCAAGATCATTAGCATCGATAACGAGACGCAACCAGCCAAGGCGGTGGCGGCGGTCGAAAAGCTGGCTAGTCAACAGGTGGTCGCGCTGACCAGCGGCTACGGATCCAATTTGGTCGGCCCTGCTTCGGTGGCGGCCGAGAAGGCGGGTTTGGTCTACATTACGTCGGGCGGTACGGACGAGGGATTGACGGGACGTGGCTTAAAGAATTTTTTCCGCATCAATAATACGCCAGGGTATGAAAAGGCAATGGCAGGATTATTCGGCGTGCTTAACGTCAAGTCGGTTTCGCTGATTAGTTCCACCAAGGAGGCGCCGACCGATCTGGCCAAAAAAATGCAGGCGCGCCTTACCACCGCAGGTGTCAAGGTCGTGATGCATCCGTTCGATCCGGCGATCACCGACTTCAAGCCAATTATTAACAAAGTAAAACTACAGGACAAATCCGAGGCGATCGCTATGATCGGCTATGAAAACGATTACGTCGGTATTCTTCGCGCAGCCAAGGTCCTCAAGCCGGACGTCAAGGCGATGGTGGGTATCTGGTCGTTAGCCACGGTCAAGATGGCGCAAGATTTTCCTGATTTGATGCCTAACGTGTTCGGTATGGCATTGTTGCCGTATCCGACCGCATTCAAAACGCCGGAAGGTGTTGCCTTTGGAACGGCTTATAAACGCTTATTTAATGCGGAGCCTGACTATCTGGGTCAGTTTGGTTACGTGCAATCGCAATTACTGTTTGATGCTATCGCACGCGCCGCCGACAAGGGTACTATGAAGACCGGCGGCATCGCCGAGGAACTACGCAAAAGTGATCGCGAAACGCTGATCGGGCGAGTACGGTTCAATGATAAGGGTGACAATGTTGCGTTCTTACCGAGTATGGGACAGCACAACAACGGCAAGATTGTCGTGGTGTGGCCAAAGGAAATGGCGACTGGACCAATGGTATTTCCTGGCGTGCCCTGGTAAGCGTATTCAACTAGTGTTTGAAAGGTCAACATGCAAGGTGCACTATCGAATATCAGGGTTCTCGACTTATCTCGGATTCTGGCCGGACCCTGGTGTACGCAAAATCTGGCCGATCTGGGCGCCGAAGTAATCAAGGTTGAACGGCCTGTCACGGGCGATGATACCCGGCATTGGGGTCCTCCGTGGATTCGGGATGGAGAGGGAAGCGAAACAACGGACTCAACCTATTTTGCCTCTGCAAATCGCAACAAAAAGTCAATTGCTGTCGATATCGCCAGCGCGGCAGGTCAGGCCCTGATACGTGAATTGGTGGCCGAGTCGGACGTGCTGGTCGAAAATTATAAAGTCGGTGATCTGGCGCGTTACGGACTGGCTTACGATGATCTGCGCAAGATCAATCCGCGTCTCATTTATTGCTCAATCACTGGTTATGGACAAAGCGGACCCTCGGCACATCGCCCCGGTTACGATTTTGTCTTTCAGGGCATGGGCGGATTAATGAGTATCACGGGCGAACGCGATGACTTGCCCGGTGGCGGCCCCCAAAAGGTCGGCGTGGCGATCACCGATGTCATGACCGGCATGTACGCCTGCGTCGCAATCCTCGCCGCAGTCAACGCACGCTCCATGAGCGGTGTCGGACAATATATCGACATGGCGCTGCTGGACTGCATCGTCGCCTTCGGTGGCAATCAGGCCAACAATTATGTAATGACCGGCCAAGTACCAAAACGCTCCGGCAACGCACACCCCGCGTTAGTCCCGTATCAGGTCTTCGCGACCACGAATGGCCATATTATCGTAGCCGCCGGCAACGACACTCAATGGCAGCGCTTGTGCAAGGTAATGGCACGTGCTGACTTGGCAAGCGATCCACGCTTCAATCAAGTAAGCGGACGCATCACCCATCGCGAAGCATTAATCGTGGAGTTGGAACGCGCGATGCTGACCAGAAGTTCGGAAGACTGGCTAGCGGCACTGGAAGAAGGCGGCATTCCAGTTGGCCCAATCAACGACTACGCCCAAGTATTTGCCGACCCGCAGGTTCAACACCGACAACTACAAGTCGCGCTGCCACGGCCAGAAGGCGGAACACTACCCGCCATCGCCAGCCCTTTGCGCCTGTCTGAAACACCAGTAACCTATCGCTCAGCACCGCCCACGCTTGGTCAGAATACTGACGAAGTGCTACGGTCAGTACTGGGAAAAACGCCAGAACAACTCGACATGCTGGTTGAGTCCGGCACGATTTCTCGTTGAGCCTCATTAAATTCAGCTAAGCGTGTATTAACATACAACGCTGTTAGGTGAGTATAGTGCAAGCTAAATCACATTAACTATAAAGGCTATTGCTGTGGCTGTGGCTGTGGCTGTTGCAGGCGCAGCCACAGTTGACGTTGCTTTTGAACTTGCAGGCGCAGCCACAGTTGACGTTGCTCTTGACCTTGCAGGCTCAGCCACAGTTGACGTTGCTTTTGACCTTGCAGGCGCAGCCACAGTTGACGTTGCCTTTGAACTTGCAGGCGCAGCCACAGTTGACGTTGCTCTTGACCTTGCAGGCGCAGCCACAGTTGACGTTGCTTTTGACCTTGCAGGCGTAGCCACAGTTGACGTTGCCTTTGACCTTGCAGGCGCAGCCACAGTTGACGTTGCTCTTGACCTTGCAGGCGCAGCCACAGTTGACGTTGCGGTTGTTCTTGAATTTGAATTTGACGTACTCCGTCATGGACGCTGCCAAGTATTTCAGCTGTCAGTCGGGAATTGTTGGAAGACATGTTTGAGCGAAGCGAGTTGGTCTTTCAACCCGACTGGCGGCTGAAATGCTTGGGAACCCGCAGGGCAGCGTCAGTTGCGGCCGCCTTCTTTTTGGTTACTTTTTCTTGGCGGAGCAAGAAAAAGTAACTGGCTGTCGGGCCACCCCCGACCAGCATCCACGGAGCACCAACCGTTCTAATTATCGACAAACCGAACCGAACCGAACCGAACCGAACCGAACCGCTTAGTGTTTTCTAAACCCCACCTTTTCCAAACATGAATTGCGATTTCCCCCAAGATTAGGCAATCTCTAAGTGTTCCACCAGACCAAAGAATCAAGCGAATAAGCCGCCCCAATCCCTGAACGCACAGGTAGCAAGGAGAGCCAAACGCCGGTGGAGCGGTTCTGCATAAGTCCCGACATAAAAAAACCAGATTGGAGATAGCAGTATGAAGCAGCAATTCAAATCCACATTGGCCCTAGTTATTTGCATCGCCACCATGCATGCAAACGCCCAAGCCGAAGAATTTAAGGTCGGCGTCCAACTACCCCTAACCGGTCCGCTAGCCCTAGCTGGCAACGAAATGTCAGAAGGCATACAAGTCGCAGCCGACGTATTCAACCGCCAAAATCCCAAGAACAAGATCAAGCTGATAGTAGTAGACGACGAGTCAACTCCAGCCAAAGCAGTAGCCGCGGTAGAAAAACTAGCCTCGCAAGGCGTAGTCGCCATCGCCGGCAGCGCCAATTCCAACAATGCGGGTCCAGCCTCCGATGCGGCCAATAAGGCTGACCTGGTATATATCACCTCTGGCGGAACCAGCGACGAGATGGTCAATCGCGGCCTGAAGAAGTTTTTCCGCGTGAGTAACACCAGCGGCTACGCATCTGGAATGGTCGGGCTATACACCGACATGGGAATTAAATCCGTATCGGTACTTTATTCAACCCGCGATGCGACAACCGACCTCGCAAACAAGTTAAAAAAAGCGCTTGAGTTAAAAGGTGTAAAGCTGACCATGCATCCGTTCGACGCAGCAATCACCGATTTCAAACCAATCCTGAATAAAGTCAAGTTGCAGGACAAATCAGAAGCGATTGCGATGGTCGGCTATGAAACCGATTACGTCGGCATCCTGCGTGCAGCGCGCATCATCCGCCCGAACCTCAAGGCGATCGTCGGTCCGTGGAGTCTGGCAACGCCAAAAATGGCGGCGTCCTTTCCTGATCTGATGCCTTACGTGTACGGCGCGACAGTGCTGTCCTCGCCACCCAAATTCGACACGCCTAGCAGTAAAGAATTTGCTGAGACGTTCCAGCGGTTGTTCCACACGCCATCAACCTATCATTCGCAAACCTCGTTTGTGTATGCACAATTGTTATTCGAGGCAATCTTGCGTTCGCACAATACCGGTATGCTGGCAAAGGGCGGCCTCGCTGATGAACTGCGCAAAACCAAGACCGCCGACAGCCTCCTTGGTCCGGTCGCCTTCGATGCCAAAGGCGACAATCCAAGCTACAGCGCCCATATGGGGCAATTTCAGCAAAATGGTGATATCGCCATCGTATGGCCGAGCCAGTATGCCACTGGGAAAATGGTCTTTCCGAAGGTTTCATGGTGAGCGTAAGCAAACCGAAATTTGACGTGATCCTCATGCACGACGCATTTTTTGCCAACCTCACACAAGGTGTGAGGCCATACCAAGGAGGTAAAAATGTTTGAATTGATTGTACAGTCTCTCTATTCCGGGGTGCTGGCTGGTGGCGCGTATGCGCTGATTGCGCTGGGTTTGGCGCTGGTGTTCGGTACCATGAAGATCATTAATCTGGCGCATGGCGAACTGGTCCTTTTGGCAGCTTACATCGCCTATATGGCAGAGAATAACTGGCACCTTAATCCAATACTCGCGATACCGCTGGCGATAGTGGTGGTGTGCGCGAC